>CAVTEA010000044.1:0-46668 GCA_963733615.1 uncultured Actinomycetes bacterium | reverse complement strand
AGTGTCGCGGCCATGGCGACGGGAGCGGCGCAGGTGGCAGTCGTCACCGACTCGACGGCGTACCTGCCGCCAGGTGTCGCCGAGGAGTTCGGCGTCCACGTCGTACCGTTGCGCGTCACGATCGGCACCCGCACCGGTACCGACGGCATTGACATCTCGCCGGCTGACGTGACCATGGCGCTGCGCGAACGCGTGCCGGTGACCACCTCGCGTCCTTCGCCCGCAGAGTTCGCGAGCGTCTACCACCAGGCTCTGGACGCGGGCGCAACCAGCATCGTCTCGGTGCATCTGTCGGCGGCACTTTCGGGAACGTGGGACTCGGCGGTACTTGCAGCCCAGGACTTCGACTACGGCGTCGTGCGGGTGGTCGATTCCCGTTCGACCGCGATGGCGTTGGGCTTCGCCGTGCTCGCCGCGGCCAGGGCAGCACGCGACGGCGGATCCGCAGCCGAGGTGCAAGACGCAGCAGTGTCCACAGTGGACAGCACGCGAACCTACTTCTACGTCGACACATTGGAATACCTGCGCCGCGGCGGCCGGATCGGCACCGCTGCCGCGTTGCTGGCTACGTCGCTCTCGGTCAAGCCGTTGCTGCACGTCCTCGACGGCCAGATTGTGCCTTTGGAGAAAGTGCGAACGTCGTCCAAGGCGATAGCGCGACTGATTCAGCTGACCGTGAGCGCGGCTGGCGACCGTCCGGCCGACGTCGCGGTGCACCACCTCGCTGCGCCAGAACGTGCCGCCGAGGTGGCCGAGCGGCTTCGGGCCGAGATGCCGAACCTGCGCGACCTGCACACGTCCGAGGTCGGCGCGGTGATCGGTGCGCACATCGGACCGGGCGTGCTGGGCACTGTCGTCGTGCGCCGCTGAACCCGGCTATTGGCAGTGACCGCGTTCGGCAGCGCTGGCACGGGGATTCGCCGACGAGGAGAGTACGAAGCGTCCCGTGCCGCGGCCTTTCCCGGTGCTCACCACCACTTGATCGCCCGCGCGCTCGATGCATCCGCCGGAGGGCAGGTCGAGCGTCGTCCAGGAGAACCAACGGATCCTGACAGGGATGGCGGTGTTGCGCGGCGCGCTGAACACGATGCGAGCCGCGTCCATCGAGACAAGAGCGCCGGGCCTGGCGACGATCTGCGTCGCGTCCTTGACGGCGTAGAGCATCCAATGCTCGTCGTGCCAAACATCGTGCAGATAGGGGAGTCCGGCCTGGATCAGTGCCCGCTCCCGCCGTCCCCAGACCGTGAGCCGCGCGTCGGGCACGGCGACGTACTGGACGGCATTGGTGGCAAGCCATGCCTGATAGCTCGCCGGCGTGGGTGGGTCGTCGAAGAAGACGTCATCGTTGAGCTTCGTGTCGAGCTGGCGCAGCCAACCTCGCGCCATCGGGACATGTTTGGCCAGCAGCGCGGAGTCCCAGTGCCCGTTCATCTCGGGTACCTCGACGCGTCCGGTCAGCGCGCCGCGCTCGTGTATTGCCGCGACGAGCGGGCGGTAGTAGGAGTCATGCGTAGCGGGCACTCCGGCGAGCCTGAACAGGTCGAGGGTGGCCGGCGGCTGCACAAGGAACGCAACGATCACCGCGGCGGCGGCGACCGGCACGCGCCACTCGGCGAACGCGGCGACAAGGGGAATGGCGAACAGCAGGCCGAGACGTTCGGCGTTGCTCCCAACCGGCGACGACACGGCCCAGGACGCGACCACGACAGCGAGGTTTATCGCGGCGCCGAGACGGATCAGGTTATGCCGTCGCGGCAACAGGGCGATGACGAGAAGCGAGGCGAGGGTCGCGCGGATGAAGCTCTCGCGCGGAAACCCCATCGTCGCCCCGTCGGCGAACACGATCGAGACGATTGCGGTTCCGGCTGCACTGCCTGCGGCGAGCAGAACCATGTCGGCCACCCGCCGGCGGGCCAACCCGGTCAGTGCGTACACCCACAGCCCGAGCGTCGCAACGGGACTCGCGGCTCCGGCCAGGAACGCCAGGACGACCGAGACCGCTCGGCGTTCGGAGAGCAGGGCTAACGCAGCGGCGAGCGCACACACCAGTCCGCACTGGTAGGTGATGCGCCCGACCGCGACGTTGGCGACCTGGCAGATCGCCAGGGCGATACCGCCCCACAGGGGACGGGCCGGCGCGGCGCGTTGCATCAGCCGGGTGCCGAGCCACGTTCCGGCGACGACCATCAGGGCCGCAAGCACTCGAATGCCGACCAGCCCGGCCAACCACGGTGCCCACAGGGAATAGCCGAATTGCAGGGTGCCCCCGAACCAACGCAGATCCACCGGCGTCAGCGGATGGGCGTGCGCGAAGTCGGCGCGCGCCAGTTGCGCCGCGGTGTCTTGCCCGGTCAGCGGAGCAAACAGGTAGCCGATCGCGAGGACGGCCGCCACGGCGCTGGCGATGAGCGCTGGGCGCCGGTCGTCGGGGGAGGGCGGTGCGCCGTCCTGGTCGGACCGAGCGCGCAATGCGCCCTGCCGGAGGATAGCGGTCACGCCCACGGCTCGGAGTCTTCCATCCACAGGGCCGGTCTTTGTCCACAACCTCACGGAATCCGGCCCGCGCGCCAGTCGCAATTCCTACCGTCGTCGGCGTGCACCAACGTCGGTCACCCACCAGGGGCGAGCAGGCCAGGGTCGCGCGCCGGGTCCGTGCCCTGCTCGATACCCAAGCCGCCCCCGGGCAGCTGCCATCTACCGATGAGCGCCCAGACCCGCTCGCGCACGAGATGTGGCAGCTTGCGGGCGACCGCATCGACACCGCGCCGCCGCCCAGCGACCCACATCGGCACCGCACCGGCGATGGCGGTTCGGCGGCCGAGTTGCCGCGGCAGGTCGAGTTGCCGCAGCGGTCCGGGTTGCCGCAGCGGATCTCCGATTGGCTGCAGCGGCGTGGCGTTCAGTTCAATCCCGGCCGACGAGGCGCGGCAGCGATGGGCGCTGCGGTCCTGATCGCCGCGCTTCTCGTCGGCTGGTGGGTCTTCGCCGCGCGCCCGCATTCGGTTGCCATTTCGCCGTCCGCCCCCGACGGGCGCCCCGTTTCGGCGGCCCCAACGGTGCCGCCGCCGGACTCGACGTCGCCGCGCTCCGGATCCAGCTCGCCACAGGTCGTCGTCGATGTCGTGGGGAAGGTCCGTCATCCCGGCGTTTACCGGCTGCCACTCGGCTCCCGAATCGATGACGTGCTCCGTGCTGCCGGTGGCGCGCTGCACGGCGTCGATCTGACCTCGCTGAACCTGGCGCGCAAGGTCGCAGACGGAGAGCAGATCGCCGTCGGCGTGCCCGCTGCATCCGCTGGCGGGGCCACGTCGACCGGATCGAGCAGCCCGGGAGGCCAACCCGCCGGGCCGGTCGACCTCAATACCGCGAGCCCCGAGCAGCTCGACGCGCTGCCGGGAGTGGGACCGGTACTGGCACAGCGCATCGTCGACTGGCGCACGGCGCACGGCCGTTTCGATTCGATCGACCAGTTGCGCGAGGTTTCCGGTATCGGCCCGAGCAAGTTCGACGACATCCGGGCGCTGGTGACGGTATGAGTGGTCCGTCGCCCGCCACCCACCGGTCGCTGGCGGCCAGCTACGAAGCGCCCGCATTGCCCGAGCATGTCCTCGACGTCAGGCTGGCGATCGGTGCCGTCGCCGGGTGGTTCGCGGTGATGCTGAGCCTGCATGCCTCGCCGGCTCGGGTCCTGCTGGTGGCGCTGCTGGCGGCTGCGGCCGGGCTCGTGCTGCTGGTCGGCACTGCGCGGGGCGTCACGGTCATCGCAGCCGCCGCCCTGACGTGCTTCTGCGTTGCCCTGGTCCTGCTGCCACTCGCTGCGCGACTGGCCCGCGCCCGCGATTCACCGCTCGCCGCAATGGCTCGAGATCGCCTTGCGGTCACCGCTGATCTGACGGTGACGTCGGATCCGCGGCTACTTGCGGCCAAGGGACCGGCCGGAGCTCCGAGGGTGGCCCTCGACGCCCGGGTCAGCTCGCTCACAGCATTCGGCGGACAAGTGCGGGCCGGCGGCGACGTACTCGTGCTGGCGCCTGCGGCCGGTTGGCGCGATGTGCTGCCGGGGCAACGGGTGCGCATCGACGCCCGCATGCAGCCGCCACTCGGCGACGACTTGCTGTCTGCGACGCTGTCCGCGCAGTCAGCCCCGGTTCTGGTCGGCAAGCCCCCGTGGTGGCAACGCGGCGCCGGAGAAGTCCGGTCATCGTTGCGCGAAGCATCGGCCGGCCTGCCCGCACAACCGCGGGGCCTGCTGCCTGGCCTTATCGACGGCGACACGAGCGGGCTCGACCCGGTGCTGTCAGAACGGTTTCGTATCGCCGGACTGACCCACTTGGTCGCGGTGAGCGGCACCAATTGTGCCGTCGTCGTCGGCGCGGTGCTGTTGGCGCTCCGACGCTTCGGCGCCGGTCCCACAACGTGTGCTGCGGCGTGCCTGGTCGTACTTGCGGCCTTCGTGGTGGTCGCTCGACCCTCACCGAGCGTGCTGCGAGCAGCGGTGATGGCCGCGATCGCCCTCGTCGCCCTCGCTGCCGGACGGCGCCGCGACGGCGTGCCGATGCTGTCGGCAGCCGTGTTGGGCTTGCTGCTCTGGCGACCACAGCTGGCCGTCGACGCCGGCTTCGCCATGTCGGTGCTCGCGACGGCGGCGTTGCTGCTGATCGCGCCTGGATGGGCAGAAGCCCTGCGCCGGCGCCGGGTGCCGCCGTTGCTCGCCGAATCGCTGGCCGTGGCCGCCGCGGCGCATGCGGTCACCGCGCCGGTGGTGGCCGCGATCTCCGGCCGGGTGAGCATCGTCGCCATTCCGGCGAACATGCTTGCCGAGCCAGTCGTCGCCGTGACCACCGTGCTTGGTTTCTGCGCGGCGATCACCGCACCGGTCTCGATGGGGCTCGGCGCGTTGCTGGCACAGCTTGCGGGATGGCCGTGCCGGTGGCTGGTGCTGGTCGCCGAGTTCTTCGGGAGCAAGCACGGTGCGACGCTGCCGTGGCCGGGCGGCGCGATGGGTGGGCTCGCCCTGCTGGCCGCGACGTTGATCCTGTTCTGGCTCGCCCGCCGATCCGGGCCGCGCCGCGTGCTGATGGCCATCGCGCTCGTGGCCGCTGTGTTGCAATTGCCGGTCCGGGCGGCCGTATCCGGCTGGCCGGCACCAGGCTGGGTGTTCGTCGCATGCGACGTCGGCCAGGGCGACGCGCTGGTGTTACCGACCGGCGACGCGAGTGCCATGGTGATCGATACCGGCCCCGACCCGGTTGCCGTCGACCGCTGTCTCGCCGATCTCGGCGTCCGCGATGTGCCATTGCTCTTGCTCAGCCATTTCCATCTCGACCACGTCGGTGGCATCGCGGGCGTCTTCCATGGCCGGCAGGTCGGACGCGTTATCGTCGGCCCGTTGCCGGACCCGGTATCGGGCGTCGACCTGGTCCATAATGTGCTGGCCAAGCATCGGCTCGGCACGGTGACCCCCGCAGTCGGCACCTCATTCGACGTGGGCGCCGTCCACGTCGAGGTGCTTGCCCCGGCAGTCGCGCTGCGCGGCACCCGGTCTGATCCGAACAACTCATCGGTGATCGTGCGGGCAACGGTGCGCGGCATTCGCATACTCCTGCCGGGCGATGCCGAGATCGAGGCACAGCAGTCGGTGCTGGCAGCGGGTATCGACGTCAGCGCGGACGTATTGAAGGTGCCGCATCACGGCAGCGCGTACTCCGACCCGCGCTTTCTGGCCGCCGTGCATGCGCGCCTCGCCGTCATCTCGGTCGGTTTGCACAACGACTACGGCCATCCTTCACCGCTGCTGCTGGCCGATCTGGGCAGGCTCGGCGTACCCGTCCGGCGTACCGATCACGACGGTGACGTTGCGGTGGTCGCCACGCCGTCGGGTCGCCTCGGCGCCGTGCTGCACGGCACGAGGTCAAGCACGGTGGGCGCCCTGGGCTTGGGCCGCGCCGCGGCGATCGGCACGTCGGATCGGCGTGCCACGATGTGCTCGTGGCAACTCGCATCTCCGCCGGCTTCGATATCGACGACGACCTTCCTCCGGTCATCCTGCTCGTGGGCGACGAGGAATATCTCGCGACCCGCGCCATCGAGCAGATCACCGCCGCGGCGCGTCGAGCCGATCCGTCCGCCGACATCCTGGAACGGGCGGGCGGTGAGGTCGAGGCGGCCGATCTGCGCGAGATGGCCAGCCCGTCATTGTTCGGTGGCCGCCGCGTGATCGTCATCGTCGCGGCACAGGATCTGCGGGTCGCAGTCATCGACGCAGTGACGTCGTTGCTCCGTCATCCGCTCGACGACCTCAGCATCGTGCTGCAGCACGCAGGCGGGGCCAAAGGCAAGGCGTTGCTGGCTGTCGCACGCAACGCCGGTGCCCGCGAGGTTGCCTGCATGCGGCTGACCCGAAACGACGAACGCCTGGACTTCCTGCGTGGCGAGGTTCGCCGGGCCGGCGGCTCGATAACTCCCGACGCGGCCTCGTTGCTGCTCGACGCTGTGGGCAGCGAGCTGCGTGTGCTCGCCACGACCGCCGCTCAGCTCGTGGGCGATTCGGGTGGCCGAATCGACGCCGCCGTCGTGGCCGAATATCACCGTGGCCGCGCCGAGGTCACTGGCTTCGCGGTATCGGACCGTGCCGTGGTCGGCGACGCGAAGGGAGCACTCGAGACGCTGCGCTGGGCGCTGTCGATCGGCGTTCCCCACGTGGTTATCGCCGATGCGCTCGCCGACGGAGTGCGCTCGATCGCCCGAATCACCGCAGCCGGGCGCGGAAACCCGTACGAACTGGCGCAGCAGCTCGGCATGCCACCGTGGAAGGTCAAGCGTGCTCAGGGACAGGCGCGGGGTTGGACCGAGCCAGGCCTTCGGCGCGCGCTTGGCGTGGTGGCCGACCTTAACGCCGACGTCAAAGGTGTCGCGGCAGACCCCGGCTATGCGATCGAGCGCGCTATCGGCCAGTTGAGGACAGCTCGCGCCATGTGAGCCAGCGCGGGCGGCGTGGATGTGCTCGCGTGATCCGGCCAGCAGGTGGGCAGTTGTGCCGCAGGTGGGCACTTATAAGTGCCCACCCAGCGCACAAGTGCCCACCCAACGCGAGGGCGCACCGCCCACCGAACACCACCCACCGCATAACCCGCGTCAGCAAGCCGCCAGATCGCAACACCTGATCTGTCGCCCGGCGCGTTGCCGGACCGGCCGACCGCCCGCGTCGAGCTCGTCTGGCCTGCCGCCCATGAGGTTGCCGGGCTAGCCGCTCGCGTGGGGCGACGCCAGCCCGGTCGTGCGTTGTGTGCGGTGTATAGCCGAGATCGTCAAAGAGCGTTGGCGCGCCGCGCCATCGCGGACTTCTTGTTCGCTGCCTGGTTGGCGTGGATGACGCCCTTGCCGGCGGCCTTGTCCAGCTGCCGGGATGCGGTGGTCAACGCCGCCAGCGCGGCGTCACGGTCGCCCGAGTCGGCGGCCTCACGGAAGCGGCGCACAGCGGTCTTGACAGCTGACTTGACGCTCTTGTTGCGCAGCCGGGCCGTCTCGTTGGTCCGGATCCGCTTGATCTGGGACTTGATGTTCGCCACGAAGGAAGCCTCGAGTTCTCGGATGGTCTAGACGAGCTGCCTGCGACGCACCGGCGCTGGCAAGGGAAAGCCAACGTGCCTGCGACACGCGGACAACCGCATCAGGCTACCAGCGCACAAACGTGCAGCCAAAATGCCCCAATGTCGGTAAGCCGCCGGCCTGGGACGCCGCACCAGAGCGGCCTGCCCGTGCACGTCCTGATCAGGTCCCGCGAATCGTGACGAGCTCGAACTTCGTGTAAAGGTAGGTGCGCACCCCGTCGTCGTCGCTGACCAGATCCGCGACGGCGAGGTCTTCGGACTCGTCGGTCGATATCGCGAATGCAACGCCGCCGGAGAAGTCGACGTTCGAGTCGACCGGCGCGATGTCGGTGAGCTGCACGACGACGTAGCGGCCAGACAATGACTCGACGAGCGTGCGGACATCGGCTGACGCGCCGTCGAGTGCCGCCGGTGAGGGATAGACGCCGAGCACCTCCTGCCAGTCGTCGTCTCCGCCGGGGGAGGTGTTGATCAGGTCGCGCGCCCGCAGCATCGCGGCGGGCACGCGGTACTCGATGACAGCACGTGGGTCAGTCATGCTGATTTGTGCCTCCCGATCGCGGACATCGCGGCGGGGCACCCGGGACCGGCAGGTATCGCCGATCGCGCCGCGCCGAATTCAACTGGCTCGCTGCACTCGCTCATGCACTCATCCTCTCCGACGGCCGAGCGGTGGTCACATCGGGGCGGGGCTCGAGCCGGTGCTCGACCACAACGTCATACCAAGGACCGCCGTGACGACGGCACGTTCGGCCGCTGCAGAGCAGGATGTCGAAGATCATCACGAGGTGGGCGAGGAAGTAGCCGCCGTCGCGGCCATGGACACCGCACCCGCCGACCGCCGGCCGGTCTGGGCGATCACCCGCAGGTCAGGGGCACAATGCGCGCTCACCGGCACGTCTTCGCGGCAAATGCAGTCACCGTGCATGCGACGATGGAGCGCGTTCCCCGTCCGTCAAGTGAAAGCCGCCAGTGACCGAGAGCATCACAAGCCGTACCGATCCGGCCCTCATCCGCAATTTCTGCATCATTGCCCACATTGACCACGGCAAGTCGACACTCGCTGATCGGCTGCTGCAGTTGACGGGGGTCGTGGCGGGCCGGCAGATGCGCGCGCAGTATCTGGATCGGATGGACATCGAGCGCGAGCGCGGTATCACGATCAAGGCGCAGAGCATCCGGATGCCCTGGCAATCGCGAGTCACCGGCGTCGACCACGTTCTGCACATGATCGACACACCCGGCCACGTCGACTTCACCTATGAGGTCAGCCGAAGCCTTGCCGCCTGCGAGGGCGCGGTGCTGCTCGTCGATGCCGCGCAGGGGATCGAGGCGCAGACGCTCGCCAACCTCTATCTCGCGCTGGAGAACGACCTGCGCATCATCCCGGTGCTCAACAAGATCGATCTGCCGGCGGCGCAGCCGGACGTCTATGCAGCCGAGATCTCCCACATCATCGGCTGCGAGGCCGACGACGTCCTGCGCGTCAGCGCCAAGACCGGCGAGGGTGTCGCGGAACTGCTCGAGGTGATCTGCCGCGAGGTTCCAGCCCCCGTGGGCGATGCCGAAGCCGCGCCGCGCGCGATGATCTTCGACTCGGTCTATGACATCTATCGCGGCGTGATCACCTACATCCGCGTCATCGACGGGCATTTCTCGCCGCGCGAGCGCATCAAGATGATGTCGACCGGTGCCACCCACGAACTGCTCGAGATCGGCGTCATCTCGCCGGAGCCGGTTCCGACGAACGGCCTCGGCGTCGGCGAGGTCGGCTACCTGATCACGGGCGTCAAGGACGTGCGCCAGTCACGTGTCGGCGACACGATCACCGATGCGGCCAAGCCGGCGAAGGAATCTCTCGGCGGCTACCGCGATCCGCGTCCGATGGTCTACTCCGGCCTGTACCCGATGGACGGCTCGGACTACCCGCTGCTGCGCGACGCTTTGGACCGGTTGCGTCTCAACGACGCCGCGCTGGTCTACGAGCCCGAATCGAGCGCGGCACTGGGATTCGGCTTCCGTTGCGGTTTCCTCGGCCTGCTGCATTTGGAGATAACTCGGGATCGCCTCGAAAGAGAGTTCGACCTCGACCTGATCTCCACGGCACCGAACGTCGTGTACCGGGTGGTGCTCGAGGACGGTGCCGAGCACGTCGTCACCAACCCGTCGGACTGGCCTACCGGAAAGAAGATCGCCGACGTCTACGAGCCCGTGGTCAGCGCCATGATCATCGCGCCGAGCGACTACATCGGCGCGGTCATGGAGCTTTGCCAGTCGCGGCGCGGCACGCTCGGCGGCATGGACTACCTGTCCGAGACGCGGGTCGAGTTGCGGTACTCCCTGCCGCTCGCCGAGATCATCTTCGACTTCTTCGACGCGTTGAAGTCCCGTACCCGAGGGTATGCCTCCCTCGACTACGAGGCGGCCGGCGAGCAGGCAGCGGATCTGGTGAAGGTCGACATCCTCCTGCAGGGCGAGACCGTCGACGCCTTCAGCGCGATCGTCCACAAGGACAAGGCTTACGGCTACGGCACGATGATGACCGCCAAGCTTCGCGAGCTCATCCCGCGCCAGCAGTTCGAGGTGCCGATCCAGGCCGCGGTCGGAGCGCGGATCATCGCGCGCGAGAACATCCGCGCCATCCGCAAGGACGTCCTCGCAAAGTGCTACGGCGGCGACATCACCCGCAAGCGCAAGCTGCTCGAGAAGCAGAAGGAGGGCAAGAAGCGGATGAAGATGGTCGGACGCGTCGAGGTGCCGCAGGAAGCCTTCATCGCCGCGCTCTCCACCGGTGGGGCGGAGACCACCAAGAAATAACCCGGATTGTTGCGCATTAGCCCGGATGCACAAGGGTGAAGCTTCCCGATCGGGCTCGTTGCACGCTATGAATGAACGATGATCGAGGGTGAGACCGGGCTCATCCTGCGCATACCGGAGGCCGAGCCCGTGGTCGGCAAGTGGCGTTCGCAGCTTGACTCGTCTGCGCCGCTCGGCGTCCCCACGCACGTCACCGTGCTCTATCCGTGGATTCCGATCGATGAGCTGACCGCGCAGGACCGCCTTGCGGTAGCGGGCATCGTGGCCGCGATGGAGCCGCTCGAGATCACCTTCGCCGCGCTCGGGCGTTTCCCGGACGTGTTATGGCTCGACCCCCAGCCGGCCGCGCCCATCCTGGCGCTGACCCAGGCCGTCGCGAGGCGGTGGCCGGCGTATCCGCCCTACGGCGGCGACTACGGCAACGAGCCCACGCCGCACCTCACGATCTCCGACGCCACCGACCCCGACCAGCTCGGCCACATCATCTCCGATGTCGAGCAGGCCCTGCCGTTGCGATCGTGGGTCGCCGAGCTGAGCCTGCTCGTCCGCCGGGCCGACTACTGGGAGCTCGAGCAGACATTTCCATTCGGCTCGGCGAGATCAGCGCACCCCGAGCGGCGCATGCGCCACGTCGCCGGAACCACCGACCAGAATGGTGGCCAGCGCGTCGACGGTCGCTCCGATGGGGCTGTATCCGGCCGTGACCTCGGCCTGGATCTTTCGCAATAGCGGTTTGGGCACGCGGGTTGCCAGCGTGCAGTGGGCGATCCACTGCGCCGGGTCACTCCGCTCGCCGAATGCCCGCGGCCAACCGGCCCCCTGCAGTGCAGCGTCGACAGCGCGCTGCAGTCGCAGCAGATCCGGTGACGGTGCCGGCCCGAGCCAGACCACCCCAGCACGTCCGAAGCGCCCGACTTCCACGAGCCGGAGCGGGACGGGCCGATGCGAAGCGGCGACCTTGCGAGCGACCTCGAACACGTGCGGCAGGTCGGCCTGCTCGACCCGGGCCGCACCGAGGCTGAAATGGGGCCGATGCGGCGGGCGGTCCGGCAGGCGCACACCCGCTGACCGGACCCGCTCACGTACCGCCAGGATCGCTTCGTCGGTCGCCGGATCGAAGCCGGCGCACACCACGGCGGTGACCCGCCGGGGCTTCGGTGTCGTGCCCGTCTTCGGCATCGCCGCTAGATCTCGAAGACGATCTTCCCGATCAGTTCGCCTGATTCCATCGCGGCAAACCCGTCGGCCGCCGATGCGAGAGGCAGTGTGCGGTCGATGTGCGGTCGAACGCCGGTGTTGCGCAGGAATGACATCAGGTCGCCGAGGTCGACCCTGGTGCCCATCGTCGAACCCACCACCGACAGCTGCAGGAAGAAGATGCGGTTCAGCTCGGCCGCCGGATTCGGGCCGGACGTTGCGCCGGAGATGACGACGCGCCCGCCTGGCCGCAACGATTTCAGCGAGTGCGACCAAGTGGCGGCGCCTACCGTCTCGATCACCGCATCGACTCTCTCCGGCAGACGCGATCCGGACGCGAATGCCTCGTGCGCGCCCAGCCGTAGGGCCGCCGCCTGCTTCGCCTCGGTGCGCGCGGTGGCCCATACGCGGTAGCCCGCCGCCCGCGCCATCGCGATGCACGCCGTGGCGACACCGCCCGATGCGCCCTGGACCAGCACGGTGCGACCCGGCTGCAGCCCTGAGTTGACGAACAGCATCCGGTACGCGGTCAGCCATGCGGTGGGCAGGCAGGCAGCTTCGGCGAAGGACAGGTCGGCAGGTTTCGGCACGACGTTGCGCTTCGGCACGATGACACGCTCGGCCATCGTGCCCTGGTGCCTCTCGGAGAGCAGCGACCGTCTGGGGTCGAGCGTCTCGTCGCCGTCCCATCCCGCGCTCGCGATCACCGAGTGAACGACGACCTCGTTGCCGCTCGACGTGTCGATACCTGCGGCGTCGCAGCCGAGGATCATCGGAAATGCCTCGGCGCTGATGCCCACACCGCGAAGCGTCCACAGATCGTGGTGATTCAGGCTGGCTGCCTTGACCTCGACGGTGGTCCAACCGTCCGGTGCCACGGGGTCTGGGCGCTCACCGACGACGAGCGACGCGAGCGGTTCTTCGGAATTGGGCGATGAGGCATAGACAGCGCGCACGGCACCGACCCTAATCGGGGCCGATCGTGCAACTTCTTGCGGTGTCAGGCCGCAGAGAGTTGCACGATCGGGGGGGCTTACGAGGTCAGCGCTGCCGGTGCAGACGCGAGCGTCGCCTCGATCGCGGCGACAAGTTGGCGTGCGGAAGCGGCCGTGAGCTCGACCGCGACGCGGGCGGATGGCCCGCGCGAGGGATCCGCGAAGGCGATGTTGAGGGTGTGCTCGGTGAGGATCTCGCCGAGCCGCTTTACCTCAGCGGGCGAGGGCCGCTGATCTTCGCCGCCGAACAGGCCGAGCAGCGGGCAGTTCAACGAGGGCAGTTTGTCCTCGAGGCTGGTCATCGTCACCGAATAGCCTGCCGGCGAGCCTCCGATGACGAATGCGCCGTGGCAGTCGACCGCGGCATCCAGCGGCAGGCTGCGGCAGGCTGCGTCGTCCGGATCGGCGCCCGGTGCCTCACGCGAGAACAGGTTGGGGCAGACCGCGGCGGGCCCTCGAGGGGCCGGGCGAGATAGGCCTCGATGCTGTCGCCGCCATACCCGGGAACCGTGATCGATTGAGCAGTCAATGAACTCATGGCCGCCATCGAAGCGCTCGTCCAAATAGAGTGACCATTCGTGTCCCGCCGCCGCTTGCGCCGCCTGCGCCGCCCGCAGGTTGCCCTCGTCGTGCTCGTCGCGGCGCTCGCCATCGGCTACGCGATCAACGCGGTGCGCGGCGAGCACCACACCGGACTGCAGCGCGGCACCGTCGCGCTCTCGTCGTTGCCCGTGCAGGCGGCCGACACCGTGCACCTGATCCAGCGTGGCGGCCCGTACCCGTATCGGCAGGACGGTGTCGTCTTCGAGAACGCCGAACACCGGCTGCCCGGCGAGCCATCCGGCTACTACCACGAGTACACGGTGATCACGTCGGGTTCGCCGGACCGGGGAGCGCGGCGCATCATCGCGGGCAAGAACGGCGAGTTCTACTTCACCGCCGACCATTACGAAACGTTCAAACGGGTGGACGTGAGCCGGTGAGCCTTCCGCGAATCCGAGCGCGCCGCGATCTTGGGCAGACTCGCCGGTGCCCGCCAGCGTGTCTGCGCAAGATCCTGAACGGGGCGCCGCAGCGATGAGCCCGCACCAGCCCGGGCTGCACCGGTCGCGCACCGCGGACGTGCCTGGCGCGCGGCGCGTCGAGCAGGCCACGGCCAAGGCTGACGTCATCCGCGCCATCTACCGGGCCGTCCAGGCGCCGGACTGGGCCGCGGCCAACCTCGACGGGCTCGCCGATGTGCTGCGGGATCTGTCCTGGCTGCCGGACGGGCCGGTGGTCCTGGTGTGGCACGAGCCAGGCGATGCCGCAGGACGGGTCGTCGACGTCGTGGCAAGAGCGGCCGGGGACTCCGCGGACGCGGCCCATCCGCTGACGGTGTACCTCGTCGATCGGTGAGCCGGGATCGATCGGTGAGCCGGGATCGATCGGTGCGGCTTGTCGGGCGGGTCGCTGTGGCACGGTTCCTGCCGCGCCGTGAACACTGGTCATGTGCCTCCCGCCCTGCCCGCCGGCCAGCCCGCGCCCCGCGACGGACGACTTCCGCCCGAGGCGCTCGACGAACTGCGCGATCGGCCGTTCGGCGTGTACGTCCACGTGCCGTTCTGCCAGACCCGCTGCGGCTACTGCGACTTCAACACCTACACCGCGTCCGAACTCGGGCCGAGCGTCAGCCGGGGCAGCTACGCCGACACGCTGCTGATGGAGCTGCGCCTGGCCCGCGACGTACTGAGCCGCGACGTCGCGCCCGTGTCGACGGTGTTCTTCGGGGGCGGGACGCCGACCATGCTGCCGGCCGAGCATCTCGGGCTGATCGTCGGCGAGATCGCCGACCTGTTCGGCATGGCGCCCGACGCCGAGATCACCACGGAGGCAAATCCTGAGTCGGTGACCCCGGCCTACTTCGCCAAGCTGCGCGCGGCGGGCTTCACCAGGGTTTCCATCGGCATGCAATCGGCAGTGCCGCACGTGCTCGATGTGCTCGATCGCCGCCACAGTCCGGGGCGTCCGGAGCAGGCCGTCGCGGAGGCACGAGCCGCGGGCATCGAGCATGTGAACCTCGACCTGATCTATGGCGCGCCGTACGAGACGGAGGCCGATTGGCAAGCCTCGCTCGACACCGCCATCAGTGCTGAGCCCGATCACATCAGCGCGTACTCGCTCGTCGTCGAGCAGGGCACCGCCCTGGCCCGGCAGGTGGCCCAGGGAGCGGTGCCGGCCCCGGACGACGACGTGCTGGCCGATCGCTACACGCAGGCCGATGAGACCCTGCGCCGGGCGGGCTTTCAGTGGTACGAGGTGTCGAACTGGACGAAGACGGCTGCCGGGCGTTGCCGACACAATGAGCTGTACTGGCGCAACGCCAACTGGTGGGGCGCCGGACCTGGCGCGCACAGCCACGTCGGCGGCGTTCGCTGGTGGAACGTCAAGCATCCGGTGCGCTACAACACCTTGCTCGAGTCCGGCGCGAGCCCGGCCGCCGGCCGCGAGACTCTCGACTCCGTCGCGCGCCGGACCGAACGGATCATGCTGGGAATCCGGCTGCGGGAAGGGCTCTCGATGCTCGACGTACCGCGCAAGGCCCACGAGAAGGTGCCTGCGCTGGTGACGTGGGGGCTGGCCGACCAAGCGGCATTCCGGGCCGGTCGCGTCGTGCTCACCCGCCGCGGGCGGCTGCTTGCCGACGCGGTCGTGCGCGACCTGCTTGCCTGAACGTCAGGACGAGACGGGTGGACGGCTCGGCGCCGCCGCGCCGAGCCGGCCGAGTTCGTCCAGATCGAGCACGCGCACGTGCAGGACGTTGCGGTGCTGCAGGGCGGCCCGAAGCGCGCGGTGCAGGCCGTCTTCGAGATAGATCTCGCCGCGCCAGTGCACCGCGTGCGGGAAGAGGTCGCCGAAGAAGGTCGAGTCCTCATCGAGTAGTTTGTCCAGCGCGAGTTCGCGTTTGGTGGTGACGAGCTCGTCGAGCCGAACCGAGCGCGGTGGGACGTTCGCCCAATCGCGGGTCGACATGCCGTGATCGGGGTACGGACGCCCGTCGCGTACCGCCTTGAAGATCACTGTTCCCGCTTCCGGTGAGAGCTTTCGCGACAATCTGGTCCACCTGGCAGCGTAGCGTGCGGCCGTTTGGGCGTGGCTCGCGCGACCGGTCAGGGGCCGGTGCGATCCGGCCCGGGCGCGTTCGGTGACTGCGGATGCGCGCACTCGTGCCCGGCATCGGGTGGCTCGCGGCTCTAAGCTGCAAGGAGAACGGGAGTGAGAGTGAGCGCCAGGTGAACGTCGACGAACGCAAGCTCGAGGTGTTGCGCGCCATCGTCGAGGACTTCATTGCGACGAACGAGCCGGTGGGCAGCAAGGCGCTGGTGGATCGGCACAACCTCGGTGTCTCGCCCGCGACCATTCGCAACGACATGGCCGCGCTCGAGGACGAGGGCCTGATCGCCCAGCCGCACACGAGCGCCGGGCGGGTGCCCACCGACGCCGGGTATCGCATATTCGTCGACCAGCTCACCTCGCTCAAGCCGTTGTCGACCGCCGAGCGCCGCGCGATCGAGACATTCCTCGACAACGCCGTCGATCTCGACGACGTCCTGCACCGGGCGGTACGCAGCCTCGCCCAGCTGACCCGAAACGTGGCCGTGGTGCAGTACCCGTCGCTGTCGCGCAGCCGGGTGCGACACCTCGAGATCGTGGCTCTGAACGCGTCGCGGCTGATGCTGGTGCTGATCACAGACACCGGACGGGTCGAGCAGCGGGTAGTCGAACTGCCGGTCGCGGTCACCGACGAGGCGGTGGCCGACCTGCGGGCGACGCTGAACACCAGGTTGCGCGACCGGCAGTTGGCCGAGGCGCCGCAGATCGTCAGCGACCTGCCGTCGGTCGTCGCACCGGAACTGCGCGGGCTGGTGGTCACGCTCAGCTCCGTGCTGCTCGAGACCCTGGTCGAGCGGCACAGCGACCGCATCGTGCTCGGCGGAACGGCGAATCTGACCGAGTACGCGCTTGACTTCCCGGCGATCCGCCCAGTGCTCGAGGCACTCGAGGAGCAGGTCGTGCTGCTGCGGCTGCTCGACCAGTCCGTCACCTCGAGCCAGATCGTGGTCCGTATCGGCAACGAGAACGCGCACGAGGGACTCCAGTCGACCTCGGTGGTCACCACCGGCTACGGCATCGGCGGCTCGGCGCTGGGCGCTGTCGGAGTGCTCGGCCCGCGCCGAATGGATTACGCCCACACGATGGCCCGGGTCGCTGCCGTCGCCCGCTACGTGGGCGAGCTCATCGCCGACCGTTAGGTACCCGCCGATACTCCGTACACTTGGCTGGCACTCGATACTCGAGATTGCCAGACGTCATGATCGAAGGCTCTTGACATAGAGGGACATGCCCGTGGCTGAGACCGTCCGCGACTACTACGCGCTACTCGGCGTCCGCCGGGACGCGACGGGCGAGGAGATAAAGCGGTCCTACCGAAAGCTGGCCCGCGAGCTGCATCCCGACGTCAACCCAGACCCTGCCGAGCAGGAGCGGTTCAAGGAGGTCACTGCCGCCTACGAGGTGCTCTCCGATCCGGAGAAGCGGCGGATTGTCGACCTCGGCGGCGACCCGCTCTCCTCGGGCGGCGGTCAGGGTACAGCCGGCAATCCGTTCGCCGGGTTCGGCGGGTTCGGCGACGTATTCGAGGCGTTCTTCGGCAACACGGCAGCCGGTGGCCGCGGCCCGCGCAGCCGCGTTCGGGCGGGCGCCGACGCGTTGCTGCGGATGGATCTGACCCTCGTCGAGGCTGCGTTCGGCGTGCGCCGCGACCTCACCGTCGAGACCGCCGTGGTGTGCCAGACCTGTCAGGGCAACGGGTGCGCGCCCGGCACCTCGCCGCGCACCTGCCAGACGTGTAACGGCGCCGGCGAGATCCAGTCCGTCCAGCGCTCGTTCCTCGGCCAGGTGATGACCACCCGGGCCTGCAACGCCTGCGGTGGTACCGGCCAGCAGATCCAGACCCCGTGCCCCACCTGTGGCACCGAGGGGCGGGTGCGCGCGCGGCGCACGATCGCCGTCGACGTTCCGGCGGGTGTCGAGGACGGCATGCGCATCCGGCTCTCCGGCCAGGGCGAGGTCGGTCCGGGTGGGGGGCCTGCGGGCGATCTCTACATCGAGGTCGTCGAGACGCCGCACGAGATATTCACCCGCGAAGGCGCTGATCTGCACTGCACGATCGGGCTGCCGGTCACCGCCGCTGCGCTCGGCACCGACCTGGTGCTGCCGACCCTTGACGGCGAGGAGAAGTTCGACATCCGGGCCGGTACGCAGAGCGGGGCCGTCATCACGATGCGCGGCAAGGGCGTGCCGCGGCTGCGAAGTAGCGCGCGGGGCGACCTGCACGTGCACGTCGAGGTGCGCACGCCGACCAAGCTCGACGAGGCACAGGAGAAGCTGCTGCGCGAGCTTGCGGCGCTGCGCGACGAAGACGTGGCGGTTGCCAGCACCCGGTCCGGGCTGTTCAGCAAGATGCGCGACGCATTCGGCGGGCGGTGAGCACCGTGTGCGGGCGTGCACGACGCTCACCGTGACCCCGCCCCTGTTCCTGCTCGACCGGCTGCCACCTGGCGATGTTGTCGTGCTCGACGGCGAGGAAGGCCGTCATGCCGCCCGGGTGAAGCGGATCAGCGTGGGCGAGGACGTCCTGGTCAGCGACGGGCGCGGACACGTCGCTTCGTGCACCGTCGAGTCGGTCGGCGCGGACCAGTTGCGCCTTCGCGTACTCGCGCGGCGCGCGCACCCCGAACCGGATCCGCGACTCGTCGTCGTCCAGGCCCTACCCAAAGGCGATCGTGCCGATCTGACCGTCGAACTGCTCACCGAACTCGGGGTCGACGAGATCGTGCCGTGGACCGCCTCCCGCTCGATCGCGCAGTGGCGCGACGCGCGGGCGGCCAAGGCGCTGGCCAAGTGGCGGCGCACCGCTGCCGAGGCTGCCAAGCAAAGTCGTCGGGCGCGCGTACCCCTCGTCGCCGACCTGGCCAGCACCAGCTGCGTCGCGGCCCGGATCGCGCGGGCAGATCGCGCGTTCGTCCTGCACGAGCAGGCCATGACGCCACTGGCCGGGGCGGCACTTCCCGACCGTGGCGAGATCGTCGTGGTGGTCGGCCCGGAAGGCGGCATCTCCGCTGACGAGGTCGAGGCACTGGTCGGCGCACGAGCCGATTCGGTGCGGCTCGGCGCGCAGGTCCTTCGGACGTCGACGGCCGGACCCGCTGCGCTGGCCGCGCTGTCGGTGCTGCTCGGCCGCTGGTGACGGGCAAACGCCTATCCGCGGCCGGGCACCGGGGGGGGGGAGGGGGCAACGGCATCGTGGCGGTGGGCGAAACCGACGGCCTCGCGGCCGGCGAAACCGGCACTGTGGCGGTGGGTGGCGCGTCCGGTGCGCTGGGCTGCGGCACGGGCGGTTGTGCAGTCGGCCCCTGCCTGTCAGGACGTGGAACAAGCGGAGGCGTGTGGGAAACCACGATGCCGCAAGCGTTTATCGGCACCGGCGGCAGGTGTGATGAGGCGGCGGCAGAAACGTGGGACGAGAAACCGTGGGAGCGCATCGAGGAGCGCATCGAGGCACCGTCGGCGGGTGGATTGCCGGGATCGGCGGCTGCGACGTCGTGAGCGGGCCACCTCCCGGGTTCACGTGGTGTCCGTCCGAGCGCATTGCGGTTACCCCGGCAACCCCGCCGACAACGGCGGCCACGGCGCCGGAGGCGAGCAGGGGCATCGCCCAGCGCGCCCGGCTCTGGCCACGGTCGACGCTCGCGGCGATTGCCTGGTGGATCATGTGCTGGGCCAGCGCCGGGTCGAAGCGCACCAGCGGCCTGCGCAACTCCGCTTGCAGCTCACGCGCGATGTCGTCGCCGCGATGCATGGTCATGAGACGTCCTCCGTCGGATCGGTTCATGGCAGTGTGATGAGTTCTTCGGTTGCTTCGTCGCCGGCCGCGACGGCAGTCGCCCGGCGTTCACGCAAGGTAGAAAGGCCGCGCGCCGCCTGGCTGCGCACCGTGCTGGCCGAGGTGCCGAGCGTGGCCGCAACGTCGTCGTCGGACAGGTCGCACAGGTAGCGCAGCACGAGGACGGCGCGTTGGCGCGGCGGTAGCGTGCGCAGGATCGGCAGCAGAGTCAGCCGGTCGTCGACCACGCCGGTCTCGGCGATGACCCCGGCGAACTCGGGCGGCTCGGCGACGCTCATTTCGGCGCCGCGGTGGCGGCGCCACCTGCTGATGTGCGCATTGGCTATCGATCGGCGCAGGTAGGCGAGCGCCTCGCCGGCGCGGATCTTGTGCCAGCGCGCATACGTGTTCGTGAGCGCCGTCTGCACCAGGTCCTCGGCCTCGTGCCGTGAGCCGCTGACGGCAACGGCGACGCTCATCAGCTGCGACCAATGCATCCGCACGAAGTCCGCGAACTCGTGCTGCTGATCGGTATCCGACACGCGTTACCCCTCTCGTGATCCTCAGCAGCTAGTACGCGCAAACGGCCGATTCTGCTGCACTCGCACGTGGGTGCCGTCGCGGGACACTAAGGTCACCGCCATGGCCGACGACTGCGTGTTCTGCAGATCGTCGCGGGTGAGATCCCGGCGACGAAGGTCCGCGAGGACGAGCACACCCTCACCATCACCGACATCGATCCGAAGGCGCCGAGCCACGTGCTGGTGGTGTCGAAGCGGCACCTCGCCGACCTGATCGAGTTGAGTGCCGACGCCGCGACGAGCGTCGCCCTGCTGCGCGCCGTCGCGGCCAGCGCGGAAGAACTCGGCCTCGCGCAGTTCCGGACCGTGTTCAACACCGGCGCGCAGGCCGGGCAGAGCGTGTTCCACGTGCATGCGCACGTGCTCGGTGGCCGTCAGATGCACTGGCCGCCGGGGTGAACGGCGCTCTGTAGGTCTGGCGGTACCAGTCCGGCGCCCGCTGGTCACCTTGGGGAGGGTGTGCCGCCGCGCTAACGCACGATGATCGTCTGGTTCGGCTGATTGCGTAGAGCGCCGGAAATCCTCGAATTCACGAGCCGACCGGCCTGTGCCCGGTATTGCCCGCGAGATTCGACGGTGTTCGCCGGTACAGTGAAGTGGCCGCGTTGACGCGGCGGACACGCGCCGAGCACGGGAAGCAGGAGCGAAGCCGACTTGACAGATCCAACATCCAGATCGGATCACGTCTCCACCACCGTCGTCGTCCCCGGCGATCAGGCAATGGTCGCCCTGCTCGGTTCGCGTGATGAGTTGTTGCGCGTCATCGAGACGAGCGTCGACTCCGACATCCACGTGCGCGGCAACGAGATCACGATCACCGGCCAGCCGGGCGACAACGCCATTGCGGTGCGCTTGTTCGAGGAACTGATCGAACTGCTCGGCGTCGGTCAACACCTCACACCCGATGCCGTGTCGCATGCGCTCGGCATCCTGACCGCCGACTCCGGTGAGCGTCCGGCAGAAGTGCTGAGCCTGAACATCCTCTCCCGGCGCGGCAACAACATCCGTCCGAAGACGTTGAACCAGAAGCGTTACGTCGACGCGATCGATCACCACACCGTGGTCTTCGGCATCGGCCCGGCAGGTACCGGCAAGACCTACCTGGCGGTGGCCAAGGCGGTGCAGGCGCTGCAGGCCAAGCAGGTAACCCGCATCATCCTGACCCGCCCGGCCGTCGAGGCCGGTGAGCGGCTCGGCTTCCTGCCGGGCACGCTCTACGACAAGATCGACCCGTACCTGCGCCCGCTGCTCGACGCCCTGCACGACATGGTCGACCCTGAGTCGATCCCGCGCCTTACCCAGTCCGGGACGATCGAGGTTGCGCCGCTGGCGTACATGCGCGGGCGCACGCTCAACGACGCGTTCATCATCCTGGACGAGGCGCAGAACACGACTCCGGAGCAGATGAAGATGTTCCTGACCCGGCTGGGCTTCGGGTCCAAGATGGTCGTCACCGGCGATGTCACGCAGGTCGACCTGCCCGGCGAGAACCGCAGCGGCCTGAAGGTCGTGCGCGACATCCTCACCGACCTCGAGGACGTTCACTTCGCGAACCTCACCAGCACCGACGTCGTCCGCCATCGCCTGGTCGGCGAGATCGTCGATGCGTACGCGCGATTCGACAAGCACGAGAGCTCGCGCCCGGCTCAGGCGCACCCGCACGCCCAACCGCGTCGCTGACTTGCGGAGCAGCGGGTGAGTATCGAGATCAACAACGAGTCGGGCGTCGGCGTCGACGAGGTCGCGCTCGCCGAGCTCGGGCGCTACGTCCTCGACACCATGAAGGTGAACCCGCTCGCGGATCTGTCCGTGGTGCTGCTCGACAGCGCGGCCATGTCGGTGCTGCACGAGCAGTGGATGGACATCGCCGGGCCCACCGACGTCATGGCTTTCCCGATGGACGGCGCCGATGCGATCGGCGACCACAATGGCGCCGACCATCCGGGACATCGCGGCGAGGAGCACTCGCACGAGACGGTGCTCGGCGATGTGGTGCTTTGCCCTGAAGTTGCGGCGCGTCAGGCGCGCGAGGCGGGCCATTCGGCCGAAGCAGAGCTGCATTTGTTGTGTACGCACGGCATCCTGCATCTGTTGGGTTACGACCACGGCGACGTCGACGAGGAGCGCACCATGTTCGAACTGCAGGCGCGAGTCCTGCGCGACTGGTCGAAGACGAGCGGGCACGGCCCGATCCGCGTGCCGTTGCCCGGCACCGGCGGCGAGGTCCGCGATTCGGGCGAGCATCGTGGCTGATCCGGCCCATTCCGATCGCGCGCGAGCGCTGGGGTGGCGCGGGCGATGAGCGCCGCCGACGTCGTCGTGCTGATCATGGCGATCTGTCTTGTGCCACTCGGCGGCGCGTTCGCCGGCGTCGACTCGGCCATCTCCCGGGTGTCGGTGGCCCGGGTCGAGGAGATGGTGCGCGAGCAACGCCCGCACGCCCGCACGCTCGCGACGATCCTGGCCGACCGCGCCCGCTACACGAATCTGCTGCTCATGTTGCGGGTCACCTGCGAGCTCACCGCGACGGTGCTGGTCACCATCGTGGCTCGCGCGCAGTTCGGCGGCCGGTGGCCGGTCGTGTTGCTGACCGTCGCGCTGATGGTCGTGGTGTCCTACGTCCTCGTCGGGGTCGGACCGCGCACCCTCGGGCGTCAGCATCCCTACCGGGTGTCGCTCGCGACGGCCGGCGCGGTGCACCTGCTCGGTCGCATATTCGGCCCGCTGAGCGCCCTGCTGATCCTGCTGGGCAATGCGGTCACACCCGGCCGCGGGTTTCGCGAGGGCCCGTTCGCGTCCGAGGTCGAGCTGCGCGAACTGGTCGACATGGCCGAGCAGCGTGGCGTCGTCGAGCACGGTGAGCGCGAGATGATCCAGTCGGTGTTCGAGCTCGGCGACACGATCGCGCGTGAGGTGATGGTGCCGCGCACCGAGGTGGTCTGGATCGAGAGCTTCAAGGCGGTGCCGCAGGCGCTTGCCCTTGCCCTGCGCAGCGGGTTCTCCCGTATACCGGTGATCGGCGAGAACGTCGACGACGTCGTCGGCATCGTGTATCTGAAGGACCTCGCCCGCCGGGCGCAGGACGCGGATCGGGCCCAAGCGACCCGCGTCGAGGAGATAATGCGCCGGCCGGTGTTCGTGCCGGAGTCCAAACCGGTCGATGAACTGCTGCGCGAGATGCAGGCGCATCGCACCCATATCGCCGTGGTCATCGACGAGTACGGGGGCACCGCGGGCCTCGTCACGATCGAGGACATCCTCGAGGAGATCGTCGGCGAGATCACCGACGAGTACGACGACGAGAAGCCACCGATCGAGCGCATCGACGACGACACCGCCCGAGTGACCTCGCGTCTTGCTCTAGAAGATCTGGCGGATCTCTTCGATCTGGAACTGCCCGACCGCGACGACGTCGAGACCGTCGGCGGCCTGCTCGCCGAACGCCTCGGCCGGGTGCCCATCCCGGGGGCCACGGCTCGGGTGAACGGTCTGGAACTCGTCGCCGAGAGCGTTGGCGGGCGCCGCAACCGGGTCGACACGGTTCTCGTCCGGCGCGTCCACGTGCCGGACAACACGCTCGGCAAACCCCGGCCGGCCAAGCCCTCTACGGGCGCAGACGAGAGCGGCCTTCGCCCCGCCGAGAACGGCGCGGAAATCGCGGGTCCGGGGCGCTACGCAGCGGGCAGCGTGCCGGGCGAGGTTGACGAGCCCACCGCCGAACACGAAACGGAGACCAGTTCGTGAGTTCGCAGCCTGATCCCGAGGACGCGAAGCTGATCGTGCTCGCGCGCGCCGCGCGGGCGCGCACCCGTGCCGAGCAGGGCGCCGCCGTGCGAGACACCGACGGCAGGACGTACTCGGCCGCCACCGTCACGTTGCCCTCGTTGCAGCTCTCGGCCCTACAGGTGGCCGTCGCGATGGCCGTCTGCTCGGGAGCGTTGGGCCTGGAGGCCGCGGCGATAGTCGGCGATGAGGCCGCCGATCCGGCCGGAGTGGTCGCGGTGCACGACATCGCACCGTCCGCGCCGGTCCACTTCGCCGACGCCGACGGATCCCTGCTGCCTCAGACGTAGCCGAACGGTTCGCCCAGGTGCGCGGCCGCGAGTAGCGGTCCGGGCCGCGCGCTGAGCTCGTCGAGCAGCCGCACGCGGGACGCGCGCACGACCGCCGCCGACCCCGCGCGCGAACAGGAGCAGCAGGCCCGGACCGGGCAGCACCTCTCCCCGGATCGTGCAACTTTCTGCGGCCTGACGCCGCACGAAGTTGCACGATCGGCCTGTATCTGGCGGAATCTAGGGGTCGATGTTGATGCCGGTCGCCCGAGCGGGGTCGATGGTTGCGGGCCCTCGTGCTCGTCTGGAACGAGTCAAGAAAAGCTGTGGCGAATGGGTGAGAGGATCCTTGGCGTGACGTTCCGTTCCGGCTTCTGCGCTTTCGTCGGCCGGCCCAACTCGGGCAAGTCGACGCTGACGAACGCCCTCGTCGGCAGCAAGATCGTCATCACCAGCGCCAAGCCGCAGACCACGCGCCGCGCCGTGCGGGGCATCGTCAACCTGGCCGACGCGCAGTTGATCATCGTCGACACGCCGGGCCTGCATCGCCCGCGAACCCTGCTGGGCGAGCGCCTCAACGACGTGGTGCGCGCCGCTCTGGCCGATGTCGACGTCATCGGTTTCTGCGTGCCCGCCGATCAGCAGGTCGGCCCGGGCGACAGGTTCATCGCGGCCGAACTGGCATCGCTGCAGACGCCGGTGATCGCCGTCGTGACGAAGACCGACGTGGCCAGTCGCGAGCAGATCGCCGCGCAGCTCATGGCGGTGAGCAGGCTCGGCGAGTTCGCCGACATCGTGCCGGTCTCGGCGGTCGCCGACGACCAGCTGGACCTGCTGGCCGGCCTGCTCACCGCACACCTTCCCGAGGGGCCCGCGCTCTATCCGGACGGCATGATCACCGACGAGGACGTCGACACGCGAATCGCCGAGCTGATCCGCGAGGCGGCACTCGACGGCGTACGCGACGAGCTTCCGCACTCGATCGCCGTCACCGTCGAGGAGATGCAGGCCCGCGACGGACTCACGGTCATCTACGCGACGATGCATCTGGAACGTCCCAGCCAGAAGGGCATCGTCATCGGCGCGAAGGGCGCCCGGCTCAAGCAGATCGGCATGACGGCGCGCGCCGGAATCGAGCAACTGCTGGGCGGCAGGGTGCACCTCGACCTGCACGTCGCGGTCGAATCGGACTGGCAACGTGACCCGAAGAAGCTGGATCGGCTCGGCTTCTGATGCTGCGCACCTACCGCGCGGTGTTCCGCGCTCCAGGCTCGGCTGCGTTCTGCTCAGCCGGTTTCGTCATGCGTATGCCCATCGCCATCTATCCGATCGGACTGGTGCTGCTGATCTCGACGCGCACCGGCCACTACGGATTCGCCGGGCTGCTCAGCGGCGCGTACGTCATCGCCAACGGCCTGGGCAATCCGAGCCTGGCCCGGCTGGTCGACCGGCACGGGCAGAGCCGGATGCTGCTGCCCGCGTCGGCGGTGCATCTGGCCGCAGTGGCCGCGATCTGTGTGCTCGCCCAGTCGCACAGTCCACAGTGGACGTTGATCGCGCCGACGATCGTCGCCGGCTTCGCCTACCTGTCGGTCGGGTCGCTGGTGCGTGCGCGGTGGTCGACGGTGCTTGCCGGTCGCCCGGAACTGACGACCGCCTACTCACTCGAATCGACCTTGGACGAAGTGATCTTCACCGTTGGCCCGCTGATCGCGACAGTCATCGCGACCCAGGTCAACGCAGTGCTCGGGCTGGCGCTCGGCGGCGTCCTGGTCGGCGCCGGCGCGGTGTGGCTGCGTCGCCAGCGCGATACCGAGCCCGCACCGCACGCTGTCGGATCGCCCCGGCACCGCTCGGCGGTGCGCTACCCGGGTATGGGCTTGATACTCGTCGCGGCCTTCGGCATGGGCGGAGTGTTCGCCAGCGCCGAGGTGACGATGGTCGCCTACTGCGGCCAGCACGACGCGACGGCAGCGAGCGGCCTCATGCTCGCCGCGCTTCGCGTTCGGCAGTGGCGTAGCCGGTTTTGCCTACGGGGCGAGAACCTGGCGGTCCTCGATGCTTCACCGATTCCGGCTGCAGGCGCTGGCATTCGGCGTGCTGCCGGTGCTTTTCCTCGCCGCGGTGAACATCCCGGTGCTCGCCCTCTGCGCATTCGTGGTCGGCCTGGGTATCGCCCCGATGCTGATCACCGCGTTCGGGCTGGTCGCCGAGATCGTGCCCGGACCCGCGCTGACCGAGGGCATGGCGTGGCTGATCACCGGCGTGTGCATCGGCTACGGCGCCGCTCGGCCGTGGTCGGCCGGATCGCCGATGCGCACGGGGCGCGCGTCGCCTTCAGCGTCACCATCGGATGCGGGCTGCTCGTCGGCATTGTCGCGCTGCTGCTGCACAAGGCTCTTGATCGCCCGCCCGACGACCCGGCCCCCAGTCCCGATCGGGCGACTCTCTCCGGTCTGGCGCCGTGAGAAGTTGCCCGATCGGAGTTGCAACCGGGGCCTGTCGCAAGGCGATGCGACCATCGGCTCGTGCCGCTCTACCGTGACGAGGCGGTCGTCCTCCGCGTACACAAACTCGGCGAGGCCGACCGCATCGTCACGATGCTCACCCGTCGGCACGGCCGGATCCGCGCGGTCGGCAAGGGCGTGCGCCGTACGACGTCCCGGTTCGGCGCGCGGCTCGAACCGGGCAGTCACATCGACGTCCAACTGCATGTGCGGACGCACGCTCGACATAGTCACCCAGATCGAGTCATTGGGCGCGTACGGAGCGCCGCTCGCCGGCGACTACGGCCGCTGGACCGCTGCCTGCGCCATCTGCGAGACCGCAGATCGGCTCACCGACGAGGGCGAGCCCGCGCTGCGGCTGTACCTGCTCGTCGTCGGTGCGCTGCGCGCGCTCGTCGCGAACGAGCACCAGTCCGGGGCTCGTGCTCGACGCGTTCCTGATCAGGGCGATGTCGAACGCGGGGTGGGAGCCTGCGCTGACGAGTGCGCGAAGTGCTCGGCGCCGGGCCCGCACGGCGCGTTCAACGTGGCGGCCGGCGGAGCGGTGTGCGAGGACTGCCGCCCGCCCGGTTCGGCGCGTCCCGCAGCCCGAGACGCTCGCAACTCATGACCGCCCTGCTCGAGCGCGACTGGTCGCGGGCCGATGCCAGCAGGCCAGCCCACGCCGCGAGTCCAGCGGGCTGATCGCCGCGCATCTGCAGTGGCACCTCGAACGTGGCCTGCGCTCGCTGCCGTTTGTCGACCGGACGTAGCGGATTCGAATCTGGCCGAATCAGGGGCCCGGACCGACGTGCGAATCGGGGCGCTCGATAACGTGGACGGGTGACTTCGCCGACTGCAGCAGGGGGCCGGCGCAACGATCGCCGTGCTGACCCGGCCGGGCGTTGGCCGGACCCGCCCCCGCACCCGTCGGGCGCCCGGCCGCCGGAGATTCCGGCCGAGCTGGTACCCAAGCACGTCGCGATCGTCATGGACGGCAACGGCCGGTGGGCGCAACAGCGTGGCCTGCCCCGGACCGAGGGCCACCGCGCGGGCGAGGCCGCGCTGATGGACGTGTTGCACGGTGCGATCGAGCTCGGCATCTCGACCGTGTCGGCCTATGCATTCTCCACCGAGAACTGGCGCCGCTCGGCCGAGGAGGTTCGCTTCCTCATGGGGTTCAACAAGGACGTGATCCGGCGCCGACGCGACGAATTGGCGGCCGTCGGGGTGCGCATCCGGTGGGCCGGGCGCCGGCCGCGGCTGTGGCGCTCCGTCATTGCCCAGCTCGAGGACGCCGAGCAGTACACGCGTGACAACAGCCGTCTCACCCTGCAGTTCTGCGTGAACTACGGGGGGCGTGCCGAGATCGTCGATGCGACGAGGGCGATCGCCCGGGAGGTCGCGGCGGGGCGGCTCAACCCCGCCAAGATCGACGAGCGCACGATTGCCGCGCATCTCGACGAACCCGGGCTGCCCGACGTCGACCTGTTCATCCGCACCGGCGGCGAGCAGCGCATATCGAACTTTCTGCTGTGGGAGTCGGCATATGCCGAGTTGGTATTCGTCGATACATCCTGGCCCGAATTCGACCGCCGGAACCTGTGGCATGCGTGCGTGGCGTACGCGTCCCGTGACCGGCGATTCGGCACAGCCGGACCCGTCGAGCTCCCGGATTGACGTAGCGTTACCAGCTTGACCGGGGTCACGACGACGTTGGAACAGGCGCCGCCTGACGGTGCCCATACCGCGCATGCCGTGGCGCGCCGCCTCGGTTGGCTGGCCATCGGGCTCTGGGCCGCGGCGCTCGCCATCGAGATATGGTTCGACGGCGTTCCGTTCGACCGCGAAGGCGTTCTTGCCTGGATCGCCATCGGTCTGCTCGCCGCCAGCATCGGGCGGCGTCCACTGTGGACGGTCATTGTCGACTGGCTGCCGTTCGCCGCAGTCCTCATCGCATACGACTACGCCCGCGGCATTTCCGATCGGCTCGGCATGCCGGTGCTATGGCATCAGCCCGTCGACGCCGACCGGTTCCTGTCCGGCGGTTCGGTGCCGACCGTGTGGCTGCAGGAGCACCTCAAGCTCGGCCATTCGCCGTGGTGGGAGGCGGTTGTCAGCCTCACCTACGTGTCGTTCTTCCTCATGCCCTACGTCGTGGCGGGCGTGCTTTGGCTGCGTGCGCGGTCGGAGTTTCGCAAGTGGGTGCTGCGGTTCGTGACCATGTCGTTCCTCGGCGTCGCGTGCTTCATCCTCATCCCGGCCGCGCCGCCGTGGGCCGCGGCCGCCTGCCGGTCGGTTGACGTCACCCACAATCCGTCCAATCCGGTGTGCATGTACTTCAGCGCACGTTATGCCAGGTCCGACGGGTTGCTCGGGGCGATGCATCCGGTGCATCCGGGCGCCAATCCCTACGTCGAGCGGTTGTCCGACCGGGGATGGGAGGCACTGCACATTCCGGTGGCCAGGCAGATGCTCGACAAGGGCCAGGGCACGGTCGACCTGGTCGCCGCCGTTCCGTCGCTGCACGGGGGCTGCACCCTGTTGTTCTCGATCTTTGCCTGGACGCGCGTGCGCAAACGGTGGCGGCCGCTGCTCGTCGCCTACCCGCTGCTGATGACCTTCAGCCTTGTTTACTCCGCTGAGCACTATTTGGTCGACGTCCTGGCGGGCGGTTTGTTGGCGGTGCTGGTCTCGATCGCGTTCGGCTTGTTCGAGCGCCGCAGAAGTGCCGCGAGCATGGTCGATACGCTGATGGCACAGCCGCCGACAATCAGGGAGAACCCGTGCCCGCCGATCGCAACGACGCCGTCGTCAACCTCGCCAAACGGCGCGGTTTCGTCTTCCCGTCCAGCGAGATCTACGGCGGAACTCGATCGGCCTGGGACTACGGCCCCCTCGGCGTCGAGCTGAAGGAGAACGTCCGGCGGCAGTGGTGGCGCACGATCGTCACCGGCCGCGACGACATCGTCGGCCTGGACTCCGCAGTCATCCTGGCGACGGACGTCTGGAAGGCCTCGGGCCACGTCGAGGCATTCCACGATCCGCTCGTCGAGTGCACCAACTGCCATCACCGCTTCCGGGCCGATCACCTCGAAGAGGCGTACGAGGCAAAGCACGGCCGCCTGCCGGAGCAGGGCCTGGCCGACGTCAACTGCCCGAACTGCGGGGTGAAGGGCCAGTTCACCAAGCCGCGCGAATTCAACATGATGCTCAAGACGCACCTCGGCGCGGTAGAGACAGACGACGACGTGTACTACCTGCGGCCAGAGA
Organism: uncultured Actinomycetes bacterium; assembly: GCA_963733615.1. Lineage (GTDB taxonomy): Bacteria > Actinomycetota > Actinomycetes > Mycobacteriales > Jatrophihabitantaceae > DASXRA01. The sequence continues at coordinate 16,732 of CAVTEA010000044.1, read as the reverse complement.
CCGCGCAGGGCATCTTCGTCAACTTCCTCAACGTGATGACCACCGCGCGCAAGAAGCCGCCGTTCGGTATCGCCCAGACCGGCAAGAGCTTCCGCAACGAGATCACGCCGGGCAACTTCATCTTCCGCACCCGCGAGTTCGAGCAGATGGAGATGGAGTACTTCGTCGAACCGGGCACCGACGAGCAGTGGTTCTCCTACTGGCTCGAGCAGCGGTGGAACTGGTACGTCGACCTCGGCATCTCCGCCGACAACCTGCGCTACTTCGAGCATCCGAAGGACAAGCTCTCGCACTACTCGAAGCGCACCGTCGACATCGAGTACCGGTTCCGCTTCGGTGGCACGGAGTTCGCCGAACTCGAAGGTATCGCCAACCGCACCGATTTCGACCTGAGCACCCACTCGAAGCACTCCGGCACTGACCTGACGTATTTCGACCAGGAGAAGAACGAGAGGTGGACGCCGTACGTGATCGAGCCGGCCGCGGGCCTCACCCGGGCGGTGCTCGCCTTCCTGCTCGATGCCTACAGCGAGGACGAGGCGCCCAACGCCAAGGGCGTCATGGAAAAGCGCACCGTGCTTCGACTCGACAAGCGGCTGGCTCCCGTCAAGGTCGCTGTGCTGCCCCTGTCGCGCAACGCTGATCTCTCGCCGAAGGCGCGTGATCTCGCGGCCGCCCTGCGGCGCAATTGGAACGTCGACTTCGACGACGCACAAGCCATCGGGCGGCGCTACCGTCGCCATGACGAGATCGGCACGCCATTCTGCGTCACGGTCGACTTCGACACCCTCGACGACAACGCGGTGACGGTCCGCGACCGCGACTCGATGGGGCAGGAGCGGGTAGCCCTCGACCAGGTAGAGGCCTATCTCGCCGCTCGCCTGGTTGGCGTCTAGCCGGCGGTGACCGCCCGCCCCGGGGGACTTGCCGTGCGAGACCCGCCGGCGTGGCGGCCTAGCTCAGTTGCAGCACCGACAGGATGTTGCCCGCGGGATCGGTGAACCAGGCAATGTGGGGGCCTTCGTTGCGCGCGATGCCCTTCTCGTCCTGCGCGAGGCCCTCGTATCGCTCGAACTCGACGCCACGCGCGCCCAGCTCGTCGACCGCCTTGCCGATGTCGTCCACAAAAAGTTCAGAATCGTGAACTTCGCGGGAGTGTGGTCCGGGGGAGGTCTGGCCCTTTCCGACGGCCGGCCACCTACCCTTCTGTCGAAGCCGGCCCGGTCGTATCGACACAGCGTCGGCGCTATCTGTTTCGATGTTCCAGCCAGGACTGCACAGAGGGGAGCCGACGGGTGCGTCGCATGCTACTGAGCATCGGCCGGGTTGACCCGACCTCGCAAGCACCCAAGGCCCGAAAGGCATGAGCACGGTCACCGGGGTTGAGGATCTGCTGCGCAGCGAGTCCGCGCGCCGGCGCCGCGAGGCGAACGCCGTGGCGAGCAGGCCGTTCGACGAACTGGTGGCCCCGGCCGCCGACGTCCCCTGCGCGAAGGACGATGAGATGGCGGGCGATCCCGACGCAGCGCACGACAGCTACCAGGCGGCGGCGTGCCTGACCATCAGCCTGCCCGAGCAGCGCTATCTCCACGCGCGCGCTGCCCGCCTTGCGCCGGAGGCGGGGTGATGGTGGTGCAGCCATTGCGGTTGTCGGCGAAGGTCGTTGCCGACCCTCCGGTCGTGCTCGCGCCGATGGCCGGCATCACCAATGTCGCGTTCCGCCGGCTGGCCCGCGACTACGCGGCCGGCGGCGGGCTGTTCGTCAGCGAGATGATCACCTCTCGCGCACTCGTCGAGCGCAACGCGAAGACGATGCGCCTGATCGGTTTCGGACCGGACGAGCAGCCGCGCAGCATCCAGCTCTACGGCGTCGACCCGACGGTCGTGGGCGCTGCAGTGCGCATGATCGTGCAGGACGATCTGGCCGACCACGTCGACCTGAACTTCGGCTGCCCGGTCCCGAAGGTCACCCGCAAGGGCGGGGGAGCAGCGCTTCCGTGGCGGATGGGCCTGTTCGCCGACATCGTGACCGCCGCGGTACGCGCAGCCGACGGCGCCGTGCCGGTGACCATCAAGATGCGCGTCGGCATCGACGCCGATCACGTGACCTATCGCGAGGCGGCGCTGCGGGCACAGGACGCCGGTGTCGCGCACGTCGCGTTGCACGGGCGCACGGCCGCCGACTTCTACGCCGGACGCGCCGACTGGGCACCCATCGCCGAGCTGGCCGAACTGCTCGACATCCCGGTGCTCGGCAACGGCGACATCTGGGAGGCCGACGACGCGCTGCGCATGGTCCGCGAGACCGGCTGCGCCGGCGTGGTGGTGGGGCGCGGATGCCTGGGCCGGCCGTGGCTGTTCGCCGACCTCGTCGCCGCGTTCGCCGGCCGCGCCGAGCGACGCCGTCCGGATCTTCGCGAGGTCGCAGCGGTCATGCGCAGGCACGCGGAGCTGCTCGCCGACTGGCTGGGCGAAGACAGCGGCCTGCGTGACTTCCGCAAGCATGTGGCCTGGTATCTCAAGGGATTCGTCGTTGGCAGCGAGGTGCGCACGTCGCTCGGGGGCATCGCCTCGCTCGCGGCGCTGGACGATCTGCTCGGCAAGCTCGACCTGGACCAGCCGTTTCCCGAGGACGTTCTCGGACGCCCGCGCGGGCGCACGAGCGCGCGCCGAGCGGTGGCGCTGCCAGACGGGTGGCTCGCCTCACGCGACGACGGCACCGTCCCCGAGGGCGCTGAACTTCCTGATTCCGGTGGATGACCCGCGCGAGGCGATGTGCGGCTCGTCGTCAGGTTGCTCACATTCTGCGAAGGCGCTCTGGGCCTACCCTCGTGAGGACATCCGTCGATGAGAGGGGCGCGCGCGATGCCGAAGCTCGTCTACGACTTCGCCGAGGGGAACAAGGATCTCAAGGACCTGCTCGGCGGCAAGGGCGCGAATCTCGCTGAGATGACCAATCTCGGCCTGCCGGTACCGCCCGGATTCACGATCACCACCGAGGCCTGTCAGGCCTACCTCAAGAGTGGACGTGAGCCCGACGAGCTCGCAGACGAGGTCAGCGGGCATCTGGCCGCGCTGGAGCAGAAGATGGGCAAGAGGCTCGGCCAGTCCGACGACCCGCTGCTCGTCTCGGTGCGCTCCGGGGCGAAGTTCTCGATGCCCGGCATGATGGAGACCGTCCTCAATATCGGGCTCAACGACCAGTCCGTGCGGGGCCTTGCGGCGCAGTCGGGCAACGAGCGGTTCGCCTTCGACTCCTACCGGCGCCTGATCCAGATGTTCGGCAAGACGGTGCTGGGCATCGACGGCGAGCATTTCGAAGAAGCACTCGACGCGGCAAAGCACGCCAAGGACACCACCAACGATCTCGATCTCGACGCCGAAGACATGCGCAAGCTCGTCGGCACGTTCAAGGACGTGGTCGTCAAGCACGCAGGCCGTGAGTTCCCGCAGGAGCCGCGCGAGCAGATGGATCTCGCCGTGCGTGCCGTCTTCGACTCCTGGAACACGAAGCGTGCCGTCGTGTACCGCCGTCAGGAGCGGATTCCGTCCGACCTGGGCACGGCGGTCAACATCTGCTCGATGGTGTTCGGCAACCTCGACATGCAGTCGGGCACGGGCGTCGCGTTCACCCGCGACCCCGCATCGGGCGCGCAGGGCATCTACGGCGACTACCTGCAGAACGCGCAGGGCGAGGACGTCGTCGCCGGCATCCGCAACACCGTGCCGCTGGGCGACTTGGAGAAGATCGACAAGAAGTCCTACGACGAGTTGCTGAAGATTATGCAGACGCTCGAGGAGCACTACCTCGACCTGTGCGACATCGAGTTCACGATCGAGCGCGGCAGGCTGTGGATGCTGCAGACGCGGGTCGGCAAGCGCACGGCGGCGGCGGCGTTCCGGATCGCCACCCAGCTCGTCGATCAGGGTCTGATCGACATGGACGAGGCAATGCAACGCGTCACCGGGGCGCAGCTCGCGCAACTGATGTTCCCGCGCTTTGACGAGTCGTCCTCGCACCGGAAGATCGCGCAGGGCATGAACGCTTCGCCCGGCGCGGCCGTCGGCAAGGTCGTCTTCGACTCCTACACCGCCGTCAAGTGGTCGCGCTCGGGCGAGAACGTCATCCTGGTACGCCGCGAGACGAACCCCGACGACCTCAACGGAATGATCGCGGCGCAGGGCATCTTGACCAGCCGGGGCGGCAAGACCTCGCATGCGGCGGTGGTCGCCCGCGGCATGGGCAAGACCTGTGTCTGCGGCGCCGAGAGTCTCGACGTCGACACGAAGGGCCGCCAGTTCCGCGCGCCGCACGGCGTCGTCGTCCACGAGGGCGACATCATCTCGATCGACGGCACCAGCGGCGAGGTGTTCCTCGGCGAGGTACCGGTGGTCGACTCGCCGGTGGTGCGCTACTTCGAGGGCGAGGTGGCGGCTGACTCCGACGAGCTGGTGGCCGCCGTCGACCGGATCATGCGCCACGCCGACGGCACGCGTCGCATGAGCGTGCGCACCAACGCCGACACCGCCGAGGACGCCGAGCGGGCGCGCCGGTTCGGCGCGCAGGGCATCGGCCTGTGCCGCACCGAGCACATGTTCCTCGGCGAGCGCCGAGCGCTGGTCGAAGCGCTCATCCTGGCTGACACGGACGAGGAGCAGGAACGCGAGCTCGCCGAGCTGCTTCCCTTGCAGCGCAAGGACTTCGTCGACCTGTTCGAAGCCATGGACGGCCTGCCGGTCACCATCCGGCTGCTCGACCCGCCGCTGCACGAGTTCCTGCCCGACATCACCGAACTGTCGGTGCGCGTCGCCGTGGCCGAGGCCCGCGGCGAGAAGCGCGAGGGCGACCTGCGGCTGCTGCAGGCCGTGCACAAGCTGCACGAGCAGAACCCGATGCTGGGGCTACGCGGCGTGCGGCTCGGCGTCGTGATCCCGGGCCTGTTCGCGATGCAGTCCCGGGCTATTCTCGAGGCCGCCGCGGAACGAGTCCGGGTCGGTGGCGTACCCCGGGTCGAGATCATGGTGCCGCTCGTGGCGAATGTGCAGGAGTTCGAGACGGTCAAGCAGGACATCATCCAGGTCGCGCGCGATGTCCGATCCGAGATGGGAGTCTCGCTCGACTTCCTGGTCGGCACGATGATCGAACTGCCGCGTGCCGCCCTGACCGCCGCCCAGATCGCCGAGGCCGCCGAGTTCTTCTCCTTCGGCACGAACGACCTCACCCAGACCACGTGGGGTTTCTCCCGTGATGACGTCGAGGCGGCGTTCTTCTCCGCCTACCTGGAGAAGGGCATCTTCGGTATCTCGCCGTTCGAGACGCTGGACCGAGAGGGGGTCGGCGAACTCGTCCGCATCGCCGCCGAGCGCGGTCGCTCGCACCGCCCGGGCCTCAAGCTCGGCATCTGCGGCGAGCACGGCGGCGACCCGGATTCGGTGCACTTCTTCGAGATGGTCGGCCTGGACTACGTGTCCTGCTCGCCCTTCCGGGTGCCAGTCGCGCGGCTCGAGGCGGGACGAGCCAGCCACGGCCGCGCGCGCTGAGCCCGCCGATCGTGCAACTTTGTGCGGCCTCAGGCCGCACAAAGTTGCGCGATCGCGTGACTGGGTAGGCTCGTACCCGTGTTCAGAGGCCGTCTCCGCTCGCTGACGGAAGTGGTCTCCCGAACGGGCTGGCGCGGCGCGGGAACTCTCGTGGTGCCGAAGACCCCGTTGCTGCAGCAGTTGCTCGACGAGTACGGGCTGAAGAACTCAATCGACGCTGACGGTGACCTGACCGTCCGCTGGGCGAAGTACAGCATCTATTTCTTCCACTACGGCGACAACCGCGAGGTACTGCAGGCCAGGCTCTACCTCAACCGTCGCTTTCCGGTCGAGATGCGCCCGACCCTGGCTCTCGCCCTTGACGACTGGAATCGCACCAAGCTGTGCCCGAAGGCGTATACGGTGCTGCCCGACGACGGCATGGTGGGTATCTGCGCCGAGCAGTGCTACGACTTCGAACGCGGCGCCACCCGCGAGCAGATCCAGTACACCGTCGGGACCTGGATCGAAATGCTGCTGGGCTTTGCCGAGTGGGTGGACGAGCAGATGTGAGCTACCAGGGCGCCGCGCATGAGCGGCGAGTCCTCGAGCCGCCCAAACGTGCCGGGGCGCAACGCGGCCGTAGCGCTTTCGCTCGCGATCGCGCCCGCGTCCTGCACTCCTACGCGTTCCGGCGGCTGGCCGACAAGACGCAGGTGGTCGGCCCGGGCGAGGACGATTTCCCGCGCACCCGCCTCACGCATTCCCTCGAGGTGGCCCAGATCGGGCGCGAGATGGGCGCCGCCCTGGGCTGCGATCCGGACGTCGTCGACGCCGCCGGGCTAGCGCACGATCTCGGGCATCCGCCGTTCGGGCACAACGGCGAGGACGTGCTCGATCAGCTGGCTGCCGACTGCGGCGGGTTCGAGGGCAATGCCCAGACCCTGCGCATCCTGACCAGGCTCGAAGCCAAGATCATCGGGCCGTCCGGTGAGCCGGTGGGCCTGAACCTGACGCGCGCGACGCTCGACGCGGCGGGCAAGTATCCCTGGCAACGCGTTCCGGGATCGCGAAAGTTCGGCGTATACGCCGCCGACCTTGACGCGTTCACGTGGATCCGTCTCGGCGCACCCGAGGGCAGGCGTTGCATCGAGGCCCAGGTCATGGACTGGGCCGACGACGTGGCCTACTCCGTCCACGATGTCGAGGACGGCGTTTACAGCGGGCACATCGCGCTGTCCAGGGTCGACGCTGCCGCGCGGGAGACACTGTGCGAGGTGGCCGCCGAGCTCTATTCGGCACACTCGCCGGACGCGCTCGCGCCGGTGCTTGACGATCTACTCGACCTGCCGACCCTGCGCGACCTGGCCGGCTACGACGGTTCCTACCAGGCGCAGGCCGCCGCGAAGCGCGCCACCAGCGAGCTGACCGGACGTTTCGCCGGCGCGGCCATCGGCGCCACCCGGGCCGCCTACGGTGACGCGCCATTGACCAGATACGACGCCGACCTCGTCGTCCCAGAGCGGATCGTCGCCGAATGCGCGCTGCTCAAGGCGCTCGCCGCGCACTACGTGATGCGCCGGCGCGGGGCGTTCGACCGGCTCGCCGCCCAGCGCCAGTTGCTGACCGATTTGGTCACGGCGCTCATCGACGGTGCGCCCGGCGCCCTCGATCGCGCAGCGTCGCAGGCCTGGCAGCAGGCGCCTGATGATGCCGGGCGGCTGCGTGCGGTGATCGATCAGGTCGCGCAGCTGACCGACTCGTCTGCGCGGCATTGGCACACCCGCCTGGTGCGCCCGGACTGAGCGACTCAGCCGGCGGCGGCGCGCAGCACCGACTCGTGCAGCGATGTGTCGAGCGCCGTGCCCACGCCGGTCGGGTCTAGCAGGTCGGCGAGCGCTAGCGCGGCGGCGCCGGCTGCTCCGGCGCCTGCCTCGCGAAGTCGCAATTCGGCGGGCAGTTGCTCCGTCACGCGGCGGCGTAACGGCCCGTCGGCAAGTAGCAGTGAGCCCGCCAGGACAAGTTCACGCGGTCCGGGCAGCGACGGTCGCACCGCGTCGACGGCCGCGACCAGGCGCTCGGCGGCGGCACGTACCAGGGCATCGGCCACCGGGTCGCCGGCGTCGGCCGCGCCGGTGACCAGGGGAGCGAGCGCGCCGAGGTAGGCCGGAGCGCGGGCGTGCAACGCCGCGATGATGCGCTGGGCGAAGTCCGAATCGCGCGAGACGTCGAGGTGTTCGGCAACGTCCTCGCGCAGGCGGGTGGCCGGACCGCGCCCGTCGTAGGCGTCGAGCGCCGCGCGAACGCCGCGCAACCCCAGCCAGACCGCCGAGCCTTCATCGCCGAGCAGCCAGCCGTAACCGTCGCAGCGCCGCACGACCCGTCGCCGTGACACTGCGGCTGCCGCCGCCCCGGTGCCCGCCACCAGCAGCAGGCCGTCCGGGCGCGACGTGCCGGCCGCGAAGGCAACCTCGAGGTCGGTGACCACGCGCGGCTCGCCGGACAGCCCGGCCATCTGCCAGGCCTGCGTTGCGGCCGCACGGGCGCCGGGCGCGCCAGCCGCGCCGCTGCCGGCAATGCCGAACACGCCACCACGCACATCGGCGGGGCGTACCTCGGCGAGGGCGGCACGAAGCGCCTGGCTCAGTCCGTCGACCGGGACTCCCGCGCTCGAGCGCAGATTGCCGCCGCCCCCGGTGCCGGCTCCGGCCGGGGAACCGCTACGGGTGACGACGAGGCATCGCGTCGTGGTGCCGCCGACGTCAACGCCGACGACGAGGTCGACCATCCGCCGAAAATAGCAGCAGATAGGACGGCGGAAACAGTTGACGTCATGTCCGACATGGAGGAAATTTTCTGCCGTGGGACGTCAAAGGGAGCCAAGCACCGCAACCAAGGCGGCGGCCGAGCCGTTACCGGTCGGCACTGTGGTCCGCATCCGCGGGCTCCTGCCGTCAATGCCTCCCGCCGCGCGGCTTGTCGGCGAGCAGATATTGGCCGATCCCGCGGCCGTTGCCGGTCTGACCATCACCGAGATGTCCGACGCATGCGGGGTTTCCGAGACGACCACGGTGCGCTTCTGCCGGGCGATCGGCTTTCACGGCTATTCCGAACTGCGCCTCGCTCTGGCCACCGAGACCGGCCGCGCGCAGGGCAGTGGCCGGTCGGCGAAGGTGGTCGGCAGCGACATCCGGCCCACCGACGACCTCGGCGCGGTCATCGAGAAGATCTCCTACGCCGACGCCCGGGCCGTCGAGGAGACCGCCGCCCAGCTTGACGTCGCGGTCCTCGGGCAGGTCGTCGACGCGCTGGTCGAGGCCCGTCGCATCGACGTGTACGGCGTGGGCGCCAGCGCGTTCGTCGCGTTCGACTTCCAGCAGAAACTGCACCGCATCGGGCGGGTGGCGTTCGCATGGTCCGACACCCACATCGCGCTCACCAGCGCGGCGCTGCTCGGCCGCGAGGACGTGGCGGTCGGCATCTCGCACACCGGGGTCACCCGCGACACCATCGACGCGCTTGCCGAGGCCGGCCGCCGCGGCGCCACGACGGTCGCGCTCACCAACTTTCCCTTGTCGCCCATTGCGCGGGCGGCCGACTTCGTGCTGACGACGGCCGCCCGCGAGACGACGTTCCGGTCCGGGGCGACGGCGAGCCGGCTGGCGCAGCTCACTGTCGTCGACTGCGTATTCGTCGGGGTGGCGCAGCGCCACTACACGGCCACCCGGGCGGCACTCGAGCGCACGCGCGAAGCCGTGCGCAGCCGCCGTATTTCCGCTCGAGGTGCCCGCCGATGACCGAGCAGTTCGACCCGGACATGCGCACTGCCTGGGTGCTCGCGCCTACAGAGGAGCGCAATCCGCGAACGCTCGATATCGACGTCCAGCCGACCGTCGACATGCTGCGAATGATCAACGACGAGGACGCGAATGTCGCAGGCGCAGTGCGTTGCGCGCTTCCTGCGCTCGCCGAGGCCGTCGATCTGGCGTCGGCAGCGCTGCGCGCGGGCCACCGGGTCCACTACTTCGGCGCCGGAACGTCCGGGCGGATCGCGGTGCTCGACGCCGCCGAACTGATCCCCACCTACGCCATTGAGCCAGACCGCGTCGTCGCGCATCATGCCGGTGGTTCGCAGGCGCTTGCCCGGCCGGTCGAAGACGTCGAGGACGACGCCGCCAGCGGGGCCGCCGACGCAGCGTCCGTCGATGCGGGCGATGTCGCGATCGGGCTGACCGCGAGCGGCAGAACCCCTTACGTCACAGGCGCATTGCACGCGGCGGGGGAGAGCGGGGCGAGCACCGTACTCATCTCCGCCAATCCCGAGGCCGATCTCGGCACGCGAGTCGATGTGCACGTGGCCGTGGCCACCGGTCCCGAGGTGATCGCCGGCTCGACCAGAATGAAGGCCGGCACTGCGCAGAAACTGCTGCTGAACGCGTTCTCGACGGCGCTGATGGTCCGTCTGGAACGCACCTATTCCAATCTCATGGTCGCGGTGGCCGCGACGAATGCGAAGCTGCGTGGCCGCGTGGTGCGCATCCTCGTCGAAGCGACCGGCCTCGACCACGACACGTGTGCCGCCGCGGTTGCCCGGGCCGACGGCGACTGCCGGGTGGCGCTCGTCGCGCTTCTCGCCGAGGTGCCGGTCGACCGCGCACGAAGCGCGCTGACGGCTGCCGAGGGCGGGGTGCGCCGTGCCCTGACGCTCGTCGGAACCGAAGACGAACAGGTCGGTGAATCGAACGTGACCATATCCGCGGATCGAACGAAGGGGCACAGGCATGAGAAGCCGTAGAAAGCTAGCGATCGTCGCCGTATCGGCGCTGGCGGTTGCTGGTGTGAGTGCTTGCTCGACGACGAGTTCGTCCGGCGGCGGCAAGGTCACCCTGTCGGTGTGGTCGTGGCGGCCCGAGGACGCTGCCACCTACCGGCAGATGTTCGACTCGTTCCACAAGGCACATTCGAACATCACCGTCGACTTCAAGCCGTACAAGGCCACCGACTACAACACGATCCTGTCGACGGGTCTGACCCAGCCGGGCGGTCCCGACGTGATGCAGTTGCGTTCGTACGGCGGGTTGCAGCCGCTCGTCCAGGCGCACAACCTCGTCGCGCTCGACGGCCAGGTGGCCGGACTCTCGAACTTCAGCAAGACGTCGCTGGACGGCGCGCGCGGCAAGTCCGACGGCAAGGTCTACGGCGTCCCGCTGGAGATGGCGACCTTCCAGACCTACTACAACAAGGACATCTTCGCGAAGTACAACCTGCAGGCCCCGACGACGTGGGATCAGCTGATCTCTGTTGCGAAGACGCTCAAGCAGAACGGCGTCACGCCTTTTGCGGCTGCGGGCAAGGACAGCTGGTTGCTGCCGCTGTATGACGACGCATTCGGCGCGACACGCTATGGCGGTCCGGAATTCGAGAAGAAGGTACTCAGCGGGCAGGCGTCATTCACCGATCCTGCCTACGCAGCGGCACTCGGCGTGCTCGGCGAGCTCAAGCCCTACTTCCCGAAGGACATGATGGGCCTGGGCGAGACCGACGTGCAGACCCTCTTCGCCACGGGCAAGGCCGCCATGATCCCCGAAGGCTCGTTCGCGCTTGCACCGATCAAGGCGATCAACTCCAAGCTCAACATGGGTGCGTTCAATGCACCCCCGCCTGCGGGTGCGCCGGTTGACCACTCGCTGCAGGTCGGCTGGGTCGACGCATCCTTCGGGCTCAACGCCAAGTCGAAGCACCAGAAGGAAGCGCTCGAACTGCTGCAGTGGATGACCACGTCAGAGTTCGGCCAGATGGTCGCCGACAAGTTGAAGCAGGTCTCGCTCGTCAACGGCGTGCAATCCTCGGACGAGTTGCTCAAGCAGATGGTGCAGGACTACCGCACCAACCCGACGCCGTACCTGATGCTGGTCGATTTCCGGTACGGCACGCCGCTGGGCAGCGATCTGGAAGCGGAGGGCCTGCAGAACATGTTGCTCGGCAAGCAGACCGCTGAGGCGGTTGCCCGCGACATGCAGAAGGGCATCTCGCAGTGGTTCAAGCCGACCGGCAATTGACGCCGGTTCGCGAGAGTCGCGGTGGGCGCGGGCGCTGGCGGCGCAAGCCCGCGCCCACCGCGCACAGCACGACCCCGGTGATGCGCTGGCGCACGGCCGCGGTCTTTCTACTGCCGGCGTTCGTGCTCTACAGCGTCTTCATCATCTATCCGCTGCTCTCGGCGCTCGGCGACAGCTTCTGGAACTGGGAGGGCACGGCGCGGGGAGGCTTCGCCGGCTTCGGTAATTTCACCAGCCTGTTCACGCAGTTCCCGCTGAATCGCGAACTGCGGGCTGCCTTCTGGCACACGGTGATCTTCTTCGTCGGCACGATGGTCGTGCAGAACACGTTCGGCTTGCTGATTGCGGTTCTGCTGCACGAGCGGCGTTTTGGCAAGCGCTTCCTGCAGGCGGTGTACACCGTGCCGTTCCTGGTCGGCGGGCTCGTGGTCGGTTACATGTGGAACCTGCTGCTCAGCCCCAGCTTCGGCCCGGTGAACAAGGCGATGCAGGCCGTCGGGCTCGGCTCGATGACCAGGGCGTGGCTGGGCGATCCCGCCACCGCGCTGCCCGTCGTCATCCTGATCAATGCGTGGCACTACATCGGCTTCCCGGTACTGCTCTTCGGCGCCGCGCTGGCCGGGCTGCCCGCGGAGTACGGTGACGCGGCCCGCGTCGACGGCGCGAACGCGTGGCAACGGCTGCGCCGGGTAACCCTGCCGCTGCTGCTACCGGCGATCGGCGTGGTGTCGATCCTGACGTTCATCGGCTGCTTCAACACCTTCGAGTTGGTGTATTCGCTGGAGGGCTCGCAAGGCAACCAGCCGACCGGGCCGGGCGGTGCCACCGACCTGCTCGGGCTGATCTTCTACCGGGTCGCTTTCCAAGAGGGCGGCGTCAACGCGATCGGCCAGTCGTCGGCCATCGCCGTCTTGATGTTCGTGCTGATCTTCGGTGTCGCCGTCTTGGCCAACCGTTACCTGCGCCGGCGTGAGGCGCAGCTGTCATGACGGTCCTGCACGAACGCACGCGGGCGCTGCCGGCGAGTCCCTTGCTCCGGCGGCGCCCCAAGCCACACCGTTCACCGGGCGAGCGCGCCGTGCGCATCCTGATCGTCTTGCTGCTCTGGAGCTACGCGGCCGTCGCGATCGTCCCGATGATCGTGATGCTGCTCGACTCGCTGCGCCCGAACGCGAAGGTGCTCTCCGATCCGCTGGGCCTGCCCACGTCGCTGGACTTCTCCGCCTACTCGACTGCGTGGACCCAGGCATCGTTCGCGACGTACGTGCGCAACTCGGCGCTCGTCACTGTCGGCGCGGTGCTGCTCGACGTCTGCGTCTCGTTGCCCGCCGCCTACGTCCTCGGCCGATACCGGTTCCGCGGCAGCGGGTTGCTGACCGCGTACTTCCTTTCCGGGCTGATGCTCCCGATCCGCCTCGGTATCGTGCCGATCTTCTATCTGCTGGGCACCTTCCACATGATCGATTCCCGGCTCGGGCTGGTGCTGGTGTACGCGGCGAGCGGCATCCCGTTCTCGGTGTTCGTGCTCGCGGCGTTCTTCCGCGGCCTGCCCCGCGAGATCGAAGAGGCGGCTCGCATCGACGGCGCCGGCGAGTACCGGATCTTCAGCCACGTCATGCTGCCACTGGTCAAACCCGCTATCGCGACGGTGGTGGTCTTTCGTTTCGTCCCGCTGTGGAACGACTTCTTCTTCCCGCTCGTGCTTTTGCGCAGCACGAACAAGTACACGATCCCGGTCGGTCTGACGCAGTTCTTCGGCGAGTTCCAGACGAACTGGTCGGCGCTGTTCGCCGGACTGGTGATCGCGACTGCCCCGCTGGTGATCCTGTTCCTCGTTGCCACCAAGCAGATCGTGGCCGGATTAACGGCCGGCATGGGCAAATGAGGCGATCTGGCCGGTAATCCGGGTGATCGGATCGGTGGCGCGAACTAGGGTCGATCCCGTGTCCGAGGATCTGCCGCTTGTCTACGCGCGTGGGCTGACCAAGTCCTACGGCTCGGTGCAGGCCGTGCGCGGCATCGACCTCGATGTTGCGCGCGGCGAGGCGTTCGGCTTTCTCGGGCCCAATGGCGCAGGCAAGTCCTCGACGATGCGCATGGTCGGCGCGGTGTCACCGCCGAGTGGTGGCGAACTGCGCATCCTCGGCCTCGATCCGGCCACCGATGGCCCGCGCATCCGCGCCCGCCTCGGCGTCTGTCCGCAGGACGACACGCTCGACCCGGAGCTGTCCACCCGCGAGAACCTGACCGTCTACGGGCGCTATTTCGGCATGAGCCGCGCCGAATGCCGGGCCAAGGCCGACGAGCTGCTCGGGTTCGTCGCTTTGACCGACAAGGCCGGCGACAAGGTCGACAACCTCTCCGGCGGAATGAAGCGGCGGCTGACCATCGCGCGCTCGCTGATGAACACGCCCGATGTCCTGCTGCTCGACGAGCCGACCACCGGCCTCGACCCGCAGGCGCGACATCTGCTGTGGGACAAGCTGTTCCGGCTCAAACAGAGCGGCGTCACGCTGGTGCTGACCACGCACTACATGGATGAGGCCGAGCAGCTTTGCGATCGGCTGGTCGTGATGGACGGCGGGCTGATCGTCGCCGAGGGCTCGCCGGCCGAGCTCATCCGGCGCTACTCCACCCGCGAGGTCACCGAGCTGCGGTTCGGCGTCGACGACGATCACGACGCGATGGCCGAGAAGGTGGCCGACATCGCCGATCGGGTAGAGGCATTGCCCGACCGGCTGTTGCTCTACACCGACGACGGCGAGCGCGCCGCCGTCGCTGCGCACGAGCGCGGGCTGTCACCGGCCAGCGTGCTGGTACGCCGGTCCACCCTTGAGGACGTCTTCCTGCGACTCACCGGCCGCACGCTGGTGGACTGATGGATTACGTCCTGCGGCAGTACGACTACTGGGCGACCGCGTATCGGCGTACCTGGAAGGGCAGTGTCTTCTCCAGCTTCCTCAGCCCATTGCTCTACCTCGCCGCGATGGGAGTCGGGCTCGGCAAGCTGGTCGACCGCCACGCGTCGAGCGGCTCACTCGGCGGAGTCTCCTACCTCGCGTTCATCGCGCCCGGCCTGCTCGCGGCCACCGCGATGCTGACCGGCGTCGGCGAGTCGACCTACCCGATCATGGGCAAGATCAAGTGGAACTACGTGTTCCACGCGATGGTGGCCACCCCGCTGCGGCCGCTGGATGTCGTGCTGGGCCAACTTGGGTTCATCGCCTTCCGGATCTTCACGACCTGCTCGGTGTTTCTGGGAGTCATGGCGATCTTCGGCGCGATCGAGTCGCCGCTGGGCGTGTTCGCCGTCTTCGTCGCGCTGCTGGTCGGCCTCGCGTTCAGCGCGCCCGTGTTCGCCATCGCCACCCGGTTGGAGAGCGACTCGGGCTTCGCGATGATCTTCCGGTTCGGCGTCATCCCGATGTTCCTGTTCTCCGGCGCGTTCTACCCGGTGACCCAGTTGCCCGACGGTATCGAGTGGCTGGCCTACGTGACGCCGTTGTGGCACGGAGTGGCCCTCTCCCGCGACCTGTGCCTCGGCGACGTCTCGTTCTGGCCGGCCGTGGGCCACGTCGTCTACCTGCTGCTGTGGATCGGCGTCGGCACCTGGTTGACCGTGCGCGGGCTGACCAGGCGGCTGGTGCGATGAGAACCGTTACCGCCAGGGTCGCCCCGCTACCGCTCGTCCGGACGTCAGGATGGCGGCTCGTCGAGCGCAACTTCCTCGTCTATCGGCGGGCCTGGATCGTGTTTCTGTCCGGCTTCCTCGAGCCGGTGCTGTACCTGCTCTCGATCGGCATCGGGGTGTCCAAGCTCGTCGGTGACTTCACCCTGGCAGACGGCACCGTGGTCACCTACACGCAGTTCGTCGCCCCGGCGATGCTCGCCACGTCGGCGATGAACGGCGCGATCTTCGACTCGACGTACAACATCTTCTTCCGGATGAAGTACATACGGCTGTACGACGCGGTGCTCGCCACTCCGATGCGGGCGTGGGACGTCGCGACGGGCGAGGTCTCGTGGGCGTTGCTTCGGGGCGCGGCCTATTCGGCGATGTTCCTCGTCGTGATGCTGGTCATGGGACTGATCCGGTCGTGGTGGGCGGTGCTGGCGCTGCCCGTCGCCGTTCTCGTCGGCCTGGCGTTCGCCGGGGCCGGTATGGCCTTGACCACGTTCATGCGCTCGTGGCAGGACTTCGAGTTCGTCCAGTTGGCGATCCTGCCGATGTTCCTGTTCTCCGCGACGTTCTACCCGCTCTCGACCTACCCCGGCCCGGTGCAGTGGCTGGTGCGGATCACCCCGCTCTACCAGGGCGTTGACCTGCTGCGAAGCTTGACGCTCGGCACGGTCGGCTGGCGGCTGCTCCTCCCGGCCGCGTATCTGCTCGCGTTGGGCGTCGGCGGCATGTCCGTCGCGTCGCGCCGGCTGGGCCGTCTGCTCCTGAAGTGACCGGCGCGGGCCCTAGACTGGCCTGCGTGGCGGGCCGCATTCGGGACGAAGACATCGCCGTCGTCCGTGAACGCTCGCCCATAGCCGACGTGATCGGTGAGCAGGTGCAGCTGCGCAACGCCGGTGGCGGCAACCTGAAGGGACTGTGTCCCTTCCACGATGAGAAGTCGCCGTCGTTCTCGGTGTCGCCGTCCAAGGGGCTGTTCTACTGCTTCGGCTGCGGTGCCGGTGGCGATGTCATCCGGTTCGTCGAGCGGACCGAGAACGTGGGATTCGCCGAGGCGGCCGAACGGCTGGCTGCGCGGGCAGGCGTGCATTTGCGCTACCTCGACTCGGGCACGGGCCCCGCCCGCCAACCCGGCCAGCGCGCGCGACTCGTCCAGGCACATGCTGCAGCGGCTGGTTTCTACGCCGAGCAGTTGCGCACGCCGGAGGCGCGTCCGGCCCGCGAGTTCTTGAGCGAGCGCGGGTTCGACGACGAGGCGGCGGCTCGCTACGGCTGCGGTTTCGCCCCGGCCGGGTGGGATGCGCTCACCAAACACCTGCTGGCAGCGGGATTTTCCCCGTCCGAGTTGACGACCGGTGGGTTGTCGCGGCAGTCGAGCCGGGGCTCGCTGATCGACCGGTTCCACCGCCGGCTGCTGTGGCCGTTGCGCGACATCGGCGGCGAGGTCGTCGGCTTCGGGGCGCGGCGTCTCTTC
>CAVTEA010000043.1:0-205895 GCA_963733615.1 uncultured Actinomycetes bacterium | reverse complement strand
CGATGCCGTGGAAGCGAATCGCGTCGCGCACCCAGTGCACCACCGGTTCGGCTTCGCCAGCCACCGTGCGCCCCATCACGTTCTTCACGCTGCAGTACGACCATGGCAACGGGGATCCGCCGAGGTGCGATGGTGGTCATCGCTTCGTTGAAGAGCGCGTCAAATAGCGGTCGTCGATTACGGCAACTGGGCTTCGGTGATGAGCGGCACGATGATGTCTTGCTGGCGGGTCTTGGCGCGGATGCCTTCGGTTAATGAATAGTCGAGCTGGAGCTCGCCGCGCAGAAAGTCCTCGATGATCTGGCCGACAGGTTCTTGGCTTCGCCCACGATGGTGGTGATGCCACAGCTGTTGAGGAAATTCTCGACCGACTAGGGATAGCCGCTGACGTGGAACCCGCCCATCATCGTGGGCAGGCCCTGCGCAATCAACTGCAATCCGAGGTCGCGGCCACGCGGGTACTGGTCGAGACTGCAGCCGGAAAACTCGACGAGCAGTTCGACACCGTCCTCGCGCGCCTTTTCCTTGATTGCCACGATGGTTTCCGGGATACCGCGCGTCACAAATCTCGTCCCACAGCACGGTCTGCAGGTAAACGTTGCGCTCGGCCGAATACCGCTTGTTGAAGGTATCCTTGAGCGCCGCAAGCACGGTCAGGGTGTTATTTGGTTGAACGCCGTAGCGAAAAAACTGGACGTAGCCGTTATCGTCGTAGCGCGACGGCTTGATGAAATAGACCCTTATAGTGCGGCAGTAGAAGGCGTTGTCGATGACGGCGTCGGTGCCGGCTTTGCGCAGGCAACCGTTCTGCTTGACCTCGTTGCTGGGGTGTGCGCCGTCGACCGAATAGAGCTTGCCCTTGAGCTCGGGCAGTTGCTTGCCGTTCGAGATTGACGGGTATTGCTTGCGCCAGAAGGTCAGGACGTCGTCGATGGAGTTCTTGACGGTCTGATCGAAGTTTCCGTGCGAATCGCCGACCACGCTGAGGTTCGAGTTCGGCGCCACCGGTAGCGCCACGTTGTGGCCGGACACCGTCACCGTGCAGCCGGTCAGCACCAGCGCGGCTATGGCAAGCGCGCCCATCGGGCGCGACCGCCGCAGCTGCCGTCGCATCGCAGGCCCCCCTTTGGACGGTGAAACGCCTCCCGCAGTCTAGCCAGGCTGAGATAGGCGCTGCCTGAGATGTCTCATTCGGCCCGTCGGCGCTCGATGAGCAGCGTGTCCCGCCAGACGCCGTGATGCTGCGCAATCCGCTCGCGTACGCCGACCAACCGGAAGCCCGCGGCGTAGTGCAGTTCCAGCGACGCGATGTTCTCCGGGAAGATCGAGGTCTGCAGCGTCCAGAGTCCGTCGGCATCCGCGGCGGCTACTTGCTGGCGCAGCAGCGCGCGCCCGACCCCCCTGCCCTGGAAGTGATCAGCGACGTAGATCGAGGTTTCGGCAACGCCCGCGTAGCAGGATCGGGTCGAGGTCGGGCTGGCTGCCGCCCAGCCGACGATGACGCCGGCGATCTCAGCGACCCAGCGATGGCCAGTCAACCACCGTGCGTCGAGGACATCGTGTTGCGGCACCTCGGTCTCGAACGTCGCGTTGCCGGTGGCGATGCCTTCGGCGTAGATGCGCAGTACGGCAGGCCAATCGGTGTCGGCGAGCGGTCGAACTGAGGTCACGTCGCCATTGTGTCCGACCGCCGTTGCGGCAAGTGTCGAGTGGGTCGTGACCCGGCCGCGGATCACACCCTCTTGCGTGCCCGGATGATCGCGCCGTGCATGCCCGGTGCCGCGTCGTGGGTGAATTCGACGGACGCATCGACGAAGCCGGCGGCGGCCAGACCGTCGAGGTACTCGGCGCGGCTCAACGCACCGGCGATGCAGCCTACGTAGCTGCCGCGCTCAGCCCGGTCTGCGGGCGTGAGCGAGTCTTCGGCCACGACGTCGGAGATGCCGATGCGCCCGCCGGCGGACAGCACCCGGTGCATCTCGGCGAAGACTGCGGGCTTGTCGTCGGACAGGTTGATCACGCAGTTGGAGATGATCACGTCAATGGCCCCATCGGGCAGCGGGATCGCCTCGATCGTTCCGCGCAGGAACTCGACATTGGCCGCTTCGGCCGCCTCGGCATTCGAGCGAGCCAATGCGAGCATCTCGTCGGTCATGTCGAGGCCGTACGCCTGTCCGCGCGGCCCGACGCGCCGCGCGGACAGCAACACATCGATACCGCCGCCGGAGCCGAGGTCGAGCACTCGCTCGCCTTCGTGCAGATCGGCGACGGCGAGCGGATTGCCGCAACCCAGGCTGGCGATCAGCGCCTGGGCCGGGACCTCGCGCTGCTCGTCGGCGCTGTAGAGGCTCGGCCCGAATGCGGCGTCGGTCGCGGTTGGGCAACACGTGCTGTCTGACCCGCAGCATGATCCGTCCGTGGCGCATGCGGTGCCGTTGGTGACGGCGAGCGCGGCCTCGGCGTAGCGCTGGCGTACCTGCTCGCGGACCTCTGTCATGGTTGAGCTCCTCATATTGATGACTGTCGATGTAACTGACTATGCCTGACGCATCGATTGCTGTCAATGCGTACGCTCTTCTCATGACTGCCTCGTTGGACCTGGTCGCCTGCTGCAGCCCGATCACCCGGGAGCCGCTCGCCGCCCCCGAAGCCGAACAGCTGGCACAGGTACTCAAGGCACTTGCCGACCCGACCCGGCTTCGGCTGGTGTCACTCGTCGCCGCGCACGAGGGCGACGAGGCCTGCGTCTGCGAGCTGACCGGGCCGGTCGGGCTCTCACAGCCCACGGTCTCGCATCACCTGAGAGTGCTCGTCGATGCAGGCATCCTGCAGCGCGAGCAGCGCGGTAAGTGGGCCTACTTCCGGATCGTTCCCGGTGCCCTCGACGCCCTGGCCGGCATCCTGGGCCGCTCGTGATCCTCGCCAATGCCCGCCTGATCCGGCCCGACGGCGTTCAGCTCGGATGGCTCGACGTCCGCGACTCGCGCATCGCGGCAACCGGCACCGGCGCACCGCCTGAACCGGGCGTTGACCTCGGCGGGCGCTACGTGGCGCCGGGCTTCGTCGACATGCACGTCCACGGTGGCGCAGGCGCATCCTTCGGCGACGATCCGCGCGCGGCGCTCGATTTCCATCTCAGTCACGGCACGACGACCAGCGTGGCGAGCCTCGTCACGGCGCCGGTACCAGTGATGGCCCACCAGATCGCGACGCTCGCGCCGCTCGTCGACGAGGGAACGCTCGCCGGCATACACCTGGAGGGCCCGTTCCTTTCGATCGTCCGGTGTGGCGCTCACGATCCGGCCCTGCTGCGAACGCCCGACGCCGACTCGGTGGGCGCCCTGCTGGCGGCGGGGCGTGGCGCCGTCCGCATGGTCACCATCGCGCCGGAATTGCCTGGTGCCACCGACGCGATCCGGCAGATCGTCGACGCCGGCTCGGTCGCCGCGATCGGGCACACCGATGCCACGTATGACGAGGCCCGTGCGGGCCTTGCCGCGGGAGCCACGGTCGGCACGCATCTGTTCAACGCGATGCGGCCACTGCATCACCGCGAGCCCGGGGTGATCACCGCGCTGCTCGACAGCGACGCCGTCCTCGAACTGATCGTCGACAACGTCCACGTCCACCCGGGGCTGGTTGGCTGGGTGTGCCGCAAGGCAGCGCCCGGCCGGATCGCGCTGATCACCGACGCGATGAGCGCCGCCGGCATCGGCGACGGCGAATACCTGCTCGGCAATCTGCGTGTGCGCGTCCGCGACGGAATCGCCCGGCTTACCGAAGGCGACTCGATCGCCGGCAGCACGCTGACGCTCGACGCCGCGTTGCGAAACGCGGTGGCGGCAGGCGTCGGGCTGCCCGACGCCGTGGCGGCGCTGACGGTCGTCCCGGCGAGCGTGCTCGGTGTGGATGCGGGCTCGCTCGACGTCGGCCGGCCGGCCGATCTGGTCGTCCTCTCCGACGACCTCGACGTGGACGCGGTCATGGCCCACGGCGAATGGATCGTGCAACTTTCTGCGGTCTGACGCCGCAAGAAGTTGCACGATCGGGCCGGGTTGGCGTCAGTGGTCGGTCTGGGTGACCTTCGACAGGCCGCGCGGGCTGTCCGGATCCAGGCCCAGCCGCCGGGCCAGCGACTCGACCATCAGCTGACCCGGTATGGCGAGTGCCAGCGGCGCCAACGCCTCGGGAAGGTCGGGTCCGGGCAGGGCGATGTCGCACCTGGCTGCAAAGGCAGCGTCGCCGCCGATGCCGACCACGGCGGCATGCCGTTCATGCAGCGTGGTGGCCAGCTGGGTCATGCCGGCCACGGTGGGGCCGGCCGGCGCGGCAACCAGGACGGTGGTCAGGTCGGCGTCGACCACGGCGATCGGCCCATGTTTGAGATCGGCATACGACAGGCCGCGCACCGGGCGAAGGCACGTCTCTTCGAGCTTGAGCGCCACCTCAAGGGCCGTGCCGTAGGTGATGCCGCGCCCGGTGACGAGCGTGTCGGCCTTGCCCGCCAGGAGGCCGGCCGCGTCCTCGGCAGCGGCATGGGCGCCGTCGAGTAACTGGGCTGCGGCGGCGGGCACTCGGGCGAAGTCGAGCGTGTCGTCCCGATCGGCAAGGGCCCCGACGAGGACCGCAATGGCGGCGAGTTGCGTGGTGTATGTCTTCGTCGCCGGGACGGCCAGCTCCGGGCCGGCCTGCGTGATGAGCGCGAGATCGGCGGCACGTGCGAGGGTGCTGCCGTCGACGTTGGTGATCGCGATGGTGCGCGCGCCGTGCGCTGCGGCCCAGGCCTGGGTGTCGGCGATCTCCTCCGTCTCGCCAGACTGCGACACGCACACCGTGACCGTGTCGGACAGATCCAGGTCAGCTCGGTAGTGCGTGGCGATCGACGGCGCGGCGAGCGATGCCTGCCGTCCGGCGAATACCTCGCACAGGTAGCGCCCGAAGATCGCGGCGTTGTCCGACGAGCCGCGCGCGACGAACAGCAGGTGCCTACGCCCGGCGGCCAGATGCGCGATCTGGGACCGCAACGGCACGAGTGCGTCGAGCGTGCGGGCCAGGGCTGCAGGTTGTTCGCTGATCTCGCGCATCATCTGCGTCACGGGCGACACCTTTCCGTCGAGGTACGTGGTCAACTGCGGCGCGGGGCAATGAACAAGCTCTGCACCGACCGGCCGATCGGACCGCTCTGATCATGCAGCGCGGTATCGGCGATACCCGCGCCGGCGTCGCCGATCGTGGTGTGCGACTCGACGCACACCCATTCGCCGTCCGGAAAGCGATGCAGGTGCACCGACAGGTCCGGGTTGATGAACAGGTGCTCGCGCAGATCGAGGACGTTGCTGACGCCGTTGCCTGAGTCGGCTGCGACCAGCACGCGCGACAGTGGTTCGATCGGCTCGCCGTCCAGCAGTGCAACGCGCATGCGCATCCAGCAGGTGGCCGGACCCCGGTCGGTAAACGATCCGGAGACGAACCGCGATTCCATCGCGGTGTGGTACCCGACGTCGAACGGGAACGAGAAGCCGTGCTCGGGTGTATCGCTCGGCGCGGGTACGAGCGGGAGCGGCCGGTGTGGCGTGGCGGCGCGTGAATCAATGCGGATGCGCTGCGCGGTAGCTCGTAGCACGGCGCGACCGTCGTCGGGCGTGAGGACTGCCTCGATCACCTCGACGCTTCGGCCGCCGTGGACCACGCGCGTCGTCACGTTCAACGGCGCGATGGGAACCGGACGCATGATCTCGACGGTGAGCCGGGTGACCCGCATGTCGGTTCGCACGCCGGGGCGGTGCTCGATGACATGCCCGGCCAGGGCCGTAGGCGGGCCGCCGTGCTGGGCGCCGGCATCCCACGGTCCGCGGGTGAAGTCGGTCGCCACGAAGCGGTCCACCGCCTCCTGGACGAAGAACGCATCACCCATGTCTGGACTCCCTCGGTATCGGTGATGGACAGCGTGCCCGATCCCTTGCCATCTTGACTGACCGTGCATAGGCCCCGGCGAGTGCCACGTCATCGGCGGACGCAACCAGGGTCGGTGGCCGGACGTCTTCGCCGTCGCCGTCAGTTAGCCCGTGCGCCGCGCGACAATGAGCGGCGTGGAACTGCGCCAGTTGCGCTACTTCGTCGCGGTGGCGGAGCGGCTGCACTTCGGCCTGGCCGCTGAGAGCCTGCACATCGGCCAGCCAGCGGTGAGCCAGCAAGTGCAACGTCTCGAACGCGAACTCGGCGTCACGCTCTTCGACCGGACATCGCGCACGGTGCGCCTGAGTGAGGCCGGGCAACGCTTCCTGCCCGAAGCCCGGGCGGTGCTCGCCGCGGCCGACCGCGCGCGTGACGTCATCGCCGGATTCGACGAGCGCGCCGACGATGTACTCCGGTTGGGCACCAGCGCCGGACTCGGCGAACGCCTCGGCGCGGTGCTCACCTGCCTGCGGCGCATCGCTCCCGGCACGTCCGTCGAACTTTTCAGCGCGTCCACCCGGGCGCGGCTGGACCGGGTACGCGCCGGTCAGCTCGATGCGACGTTCGTGCGCGGGGCCGACACCATTCCCGGGCTAGCGCTCATCCCGTTGTGGCAGGACGAGATCGTTGCGGCGGTGCCTGCCGATCACCCGGTCGCGGCGGCGCCGAGCATCCGGCTGGCCGACCTCGCCGGGCTGCCGCTGCGCATCGCGTCGCGGCGCCTCAACCAGCCGCTCGTCGATCTGGTGATGGACTCCTGTGCACAGGCCGGATTCGAGCCGCTGCTCGGCCAGCGGTCGACGACACTGCAGGACACGCTGGCATCGATCGGCTCAGGCGTGCCGTCCTGGACGGTGGTGTACGCGTCGCACGCGAACGACCTGCGCGCATCGCGGGTCGCGTTCCGGCCTTTGCGGGAACCGGAGTTGCGCATCCCGACCGCGCTGGCCGTACCTGCCGCGACGTCGACGGCGCGGCTCGCTTCGCTGCTGCAGGCCTGCCGGGAGGTCGAGGCGGCCGATCACATCGAATGATCGCTGCACATCGCGATCGCGTCTAGGTCGGCGGGCAGCGGCCGGGCTGTGATTGACCTACGGGCAGATGGCCCGGCCGAACGCAACTCTGGAGGTTCACTCATGCCCGTCGTCACTGTCCTGCAGGGCCCACGCGACATCAGCCTCAAGCGCGACCTGGTCAAGAACATCACCGACGCATTCGTCGACAGCCTCGGGGTGCCTGCCGAGAGCGTCCAGGTGTGGATTCAGGAGACCTCGCCGGAGAACTGGGGCCAGGGCGGCAAGCTCACCGCCGACAAGTAACCCCTATTCGCGAGCCGTGATGCGGACGTCGTGCGACTCGGCGTCCGCCGCGGCGAAAGCCAGCAGGCGCAGGCCCTCACGCGTCACGGCGGCGGCGTCGCGCTTCGGCAGCCCGCGAAACGCCTCGACGGTCAAAGTCGCTGTGCCGGCGCTTCGGGTGATCGCCCAGTTCGCCTGCCAGAACCCGTCGACCAGCAACTCACCCCGCGTGCCACCGTTGCCCGGATACAGCGGCACCTGCTCGCCGTCGATCACCACCCGGGTACGGTCTGCGTGCGACAGCAGCAGGTTGTCGTACTCGGGCAGAAACCTCGGTGGCGCAGGGGTGTCCGCGTCCGGACGCGGTGCGTCGGGCAGGTCGAGCAGTTCGCGGCCGTCGCCGTCGCGGAACCTGCGCAGCCGCTGCCCCAGCCGCTCGGCAACCTCGCCGAGACGGGTCAGGCCGCACCACGCCTGGACGTCCATCACGTTGGCCGGCCCGAAGCACCTGCACGAGCGGCACCAGGTAGCTGATCGCGTACGCGAGTGACTCGGCGTCGCGGTCGGGCCACTGTTCGACCAGTTGCCGGCCGAGTTCGGCGCGGGTGCGCGGGCGCTCGTTGAGCACGGCGCGCCCCGCGTCCAAGAGGGCGTCGAGGTCGATACCCCGTACACGCCCCCCGAACGGGCTGGCCCACAGCCCGCTTTCCAGCACGAGTTGCAGGAGCGGGCGAAGCAGCAGGCAGTCACGGGCGCTGACCAGATGCAACGTCCGGCGCATCAACGCGACGCGCACCGCCGCATGCGACGTGACCAGGCAGGACAGCTCCTCGTGCCGAAAGCCGGACAGGCGCGTCCAGAGCCCGACGAACGGCGCTCGTGGCGCCTGGGCCTGCATGCCGACGAGATGCTCGATCGCGTCGATGGGTGTCATGTCGGCACGGTCGAGCAGTAGCTGCCGGTCGAGCGTCGCCCGGTTGATCGCGCGGCGGTTCAGCACGCTCGGCAAGCTAGGGCTCCAGGGCCAGCCGAACGCCCAGGCCGATGAGCACGACCCCGGTGCCGACGTCCATCCGCCGGCGAACGCGACTGCTTGCCAGCCACCGGGTGACCGGTGCGGCGACCGCAAGCAATACCGCAAAGTACAGCGCGGTCTCGACGATGAAGATCGCGCCGAGGAGCAGCGAGGTGGCCGCCACGGATTGACCATGCGGAATGAAGCCGGGCAGGAACGTCACGAAGAAGACGCCGACCTTGGGATTGAGCAGGTCGGTGGCAAGGCCTGCGACGAAGCCACGACCGAGCAGTTGCCGCCGTGGCTTTCCGGCGTTGTCGTCATGGGCCATCCGGCGCATTCGCAGTGACTGCACGCCCAACCAGATCAGGTAGGCGGCACCGGCAACCTTCAGCACCAGGAAGCCCGCATGGCTGGCCTGCAACAGCGCGGACAGCCCGAGCGTCGCGGCGCAGACCCAGACGGCCAGCCCGCAGAGCACGCCGGCCACCGCCTGCGCGGCGCGCCCGCGTCCGTCACGCAACAGTGCCCTCAGCACGACGAGGGTGTCGGGTCCCGGCAACACCACGATCAGAGCTGCGGCCACTGCGAACGTCGCAACAGCCACCATCATGTCCAGAGTTTAGGTGGCCGCTGGAAGCTCATTTCCGGTCGGGCGGGGCTAGTCTCGGACCAGAGGGAGCTGGTTCTCATCTACGAACGGTTCACCGACGGCGCTCGAGAGATCATCGTCTACGCGCAAGGCGAGTCGATCATGCTCGGCCACGACTACATCGGCACCGAGCACCTCCTTCTCGGCGTGCTCCGGGTCGATGATCCGGCCGCACGGGCGTTCGCGGACGCGGGCGTCACGGTGGAGGACGCGCGCCGGGTGGTGCAGGGCGAGCTGGGTCGTGGCGGCGAGCGCAAATCGCACATCCCATTCACCCCGTCCGCAAAGCGCGTGCTGGAGCTGTCGCTTCGCGAATCGATCCGGCACGGCCAGAAGTTCATCGCACCCGGACATGTCGCGCTGGCCCTGATGGGCGAGCCCGAAGGTCGTGTGGTGAAGGTGCTGGTCGCGTTGGGCGCCGACCTGACCGCACTGAGCGAGACGCTCATCGCACTCGTCGATCAGGCCGCCGACGCCCCGGCGCGGGTATGTCCGACATCCGGCGGCCGAGCCGCCGGTTGCGAGGAGTGAGCAGGCCAAGTTTGCCGCGCTTCGCGCCGAGCGTGATGCGCTCGCTGACGGCTTGCGCCGCTACGGGCGCCATGGTGTGGGCTGTCCGGCTGAGGTGGGCAAGTGTTCGTGCGGATTGGCCGAGTTGCTCGCCAGCGTCGACAAGCAGCAGCCGCCTGACGTGTGAACGATGCACAGCAACGCTGAGTAGCTACATCGCTTGCGCAAGTGTGAGGTTGACATCCGGCTCGGATTGGGCCGTGCTATTCGGACGTATCCACACTAACGTCGAGGGCTCCAGTACGCGTATGAGGAGCACGGGGCATGACACCACCAGATCGAGCGCCGAGGCACCGGCCGGCGCACGCCACTGTGTGGCTGCACATGCCGCGCTTTACGCGGGGTGTGCAGCGGGCTGCCATTGCCACGTCCATTGTCGCGGCGAGCGTCGTCTGCCTTACCGGAGCCGGTGTCACGGCGCACCGGGTCGGCGCAGCGCCGGCCGCGCCGTCGTCTAGCCCGCTCGGTTCCTCCGCCGCGCCGAGCTGGACACCTTCGTCCACTTGGCCCACGAGTCCAGTCCCGATCGGCGCCGGCGCACCGACCACCGGTGTGCCGAGGGTTGCACCGTTCCGTCCGCCGCCTACCGGCGTATATCCACCGGCGAGCACCGCACCGTTGCCAGCTGGTCCTGCGGTGACCAGCCTGGCCGCCGACGGCATCCCGACCGTCGCGCTCGAGGCTTACCGCCGAGCTGCGGCCGAGTCCGTGACGCGCTACCCCGCGTGCGGGCTGCCCTGGCCGTTGCTTGCCGCGATCGGGCGCGTCGAGTCTGACCATGGCCGGTTCGCCGATTCGCAGCTGTACGCCAACGGCACGTCCGCGCCGCGAATCGTCGGCATACCGCTGAACGGAGTCGGCACGGCGCTGATCCGTGATACCGACCGCGGGCGGCTGGACGGCGACAAGGTCTACGACCGCGCCGTCGGCCCGATGCAGTTCATTCCGTCGACGTGGGCCCACTGGGGCATCGACGGCAATGGCGACGGTGTGATCGACCCGTCCAACATCTATGACGCGGCAACAGCGGCGGCCAACTACCTCTGTGCCGCCGGCGGGAATCTGCAGACCGCCGCCGGGCAGATTCGCGCGGTGCTCAGCTACAACGATTCCGATGCCTACCTGTCGACCGTGCTGGCGCTCGAGAAGGTCTACGCCTCGGGTGCGCCTGGGGTCAGCATTCCGGTGACCGGACCTCATCCGACCCCGCCGCCGGGCGAGAAGCCGGTGTTGCCACCGGTAGATCCAGGTCCGCCACTCGCGGCGACGCACCCGAACTCGTCACCCGGCTCGCTGCACGCTCCGCCTGCAGGCAAGCCGACGACGAGCCCTGGCACACCGAGTCCCACGCCGTCCTCGACAGCTACCTCGCCGTCGGGCTCGCCGACACCCACACCTGCCTGCACCACGCCGACACCCACACCGACACCGACCGATCCGAGCACCCCACCCACCAGTTCGGACACGCCGACTGACAGCGGCGCCGGCACCGGGTCGACGTCAACGGGTTCGACCTCAACGGCAACCTCGACGCCCAGCCCGGCCGATAGCACCACGACGACGACACCGACGCCGAGCTGCCCAGCGTCCTGACTGCGGGTTCCTTCGCCGTAGCGGCGCACGTTGTTTCGTTGGCTGCTCGGCTAGTCGCTCGGTAAGCCTGATCGGCAACCCGTCGACGCGCTGAGCCGACCCGAGACGGTCGACACCGACATGCTTCCCCGCCAAGATCGCCACTCATGATCAACAGAGGGATCCGGTCGACTATCGACCGAATCCCTCTGTTGATCATGACCGAACGCCGTTCGTTGGCCGGTCGGTAGGTCGTTGCGCCGGTTGTTCGGCAGCACAGCAGCTCAACCAGCCGGTGCTGCGATGACGAACAGAATCCACCGCTCAAGAAATATGGTCATCTCAGCAGGGCAAACGGGGTCGCCGGGCCACGAGCGCAACGCCGGTGCCGCATTGCAGGTGGGCGCAGGTGGGCGCAGGTGGGCGCGGCTAAGGGGCGCGGTCGGTGGGTGCGGCCGGTGGGCACGGCGAGCATCGCCTGAGCGTGATGTCACGACATGCAAAACCCCGGCGAGGCTGTGAGCCTCGCCGGGGTTTGCGGATGAGCTGCGAGCGACCTACTAGATCGTCAGGCCTTGACCGTGGAGTGACGACCCGGCGTGCCCGGACGGCGGCCCGCCCACACGCACACGCCGCCGAGCAGTGCGAGCAGCATGCCGACGATCGCGGTCTGGCCGGCCGGGAAGTCCAGACCGGTGTTGGCGAGCACGGGGGCGGCGGCCGGACCGCCGGCGGCGGGACCGGAACCAGTGACCGGGCCGGCTGCGCCACCCGCGATGCACTGCGCGGTGGTGGCCGCGAAGGTGTGCGTCCAGCTCTTCGCGCCGGTGATCGTGAAGCCGGCCTTGCCGACCGCGCTGATCGACACCTTGCTCCCGGCGGCACCGGTGTGCTTGCCCGCCGAAGCCTCCACGCCGTTCACCAGGTAGGTGACGTTCGTGGACGACGGGATCGTGTAGCTCGCATCAGGCGAATCGCAGGTCGCGTCGGTGAACGTCGGTGCAGGTGCCGCGCCGGATGCGCCACAGTCGGTCGGAGCAGCCGCGAAGGTGTGCGTCCAAGTGGTCGTGCCGTCGAGCGGGTGACCGTCCTGAGCCACCGCCGTGATGGTGATCTTGCTGCCGTCGGTGGCCTCGTGGGTTCCCGGGGCGGCCTTCGTGTCGTCGACGAGGTAGTCGACGCCTTCGGTGTCGGGGATCGTGTAGCTCGCCCCGGCCGGCGCGGAAGTCGCGCAGGCGTCATCGGTGAAGCTCGGCGCGGCGGGACCTGAACAGTCGGTCGGCGCGGCCGGGAAGGTGTGCGTCCACGTCGCGGTGCCGGTCAGCGTGTGACCCGGCTGGGCGACCGCGGTGATGGTGACGGTGCTGCCCGCGGTGGCTGAGTGCGCACCCGGCTCAACCTTGTTGTTGTCGACGAGGTAGTCGACGCCCTCGGTGTCGGGGATGGTGTAGCCCGCGCCGTCCGGCGTGGTGCACGACTCGTCGGCGAACGTGGGCGTGCCGGGCGTTACCGGCGTGGACGGGGACGCGCACCCCGCGGGCAGTGCAACCTGCTTCTCGGGGTTCTGCGTGAAGCCGTCTGTTGTCCAGACGACGTGCAACCTGAGGCTCGCGAACGTGTTCGAGCCAGGAACGCCGGTCTGGGTAATGGAGTAGTTGCCGCCGCCGTCAACCTGCGGCGATGTCGGCGCGACTGTGACGCCTGCACCTTGCGGCGATGAGTTGGTGACAGTGACGACCGGGTGCCGCGGCAGGTAATCCGCTGTCCCGCTGTAGGTGACGGTGTACGTGCCCGACTGTGTATCGCAGGTGGCCACGCCGTGCAGATCCGCGGTGTGTGCTCCCGCGGGATTCGCCAGTAAGACCAGTCCTGCGACCCCGGCTACGCCAGCCAGGACCACGCCGCCGACGCTTAGAAGTCGCGTTCGGCCGCCGATTTTCGGCATGAGAAAACCCATTCCCTCGTCTGATGTCCGGCCCCCCGCGGAGCTGTCACGCGTCGGCGCAGACGCCGCCCCCGTGGCGGCATAGGCAGTCTGGTGGTTAGGGGCGAACTGCGCAAGATCGACTACACGTTGCCATGTAACAATCGCGATACGTACTGGACTCGGTGCTCAGCGCGGACGCGTGCTTCGCCCGCTGGTCACAAGGTTACGGTGGCGTAGGTTGGACGAAGATGCCACTGACCGGAGAATTGAGATGACGACTACGACGGACGCCCTGCAGACCCGGCTGTTGCACGAACTCGAGCCGGTGGTCGCAGCGAATGTCGAACGACACCTCGGTATCGCAAAGGACTGGCAGCCACACGACTACGTCCCGTGGAGTCGTGGGCGCGACTTCGCATTCCTCGGCGGCGAGGACTGGCAGCCGCAGGATTCGCCGCTCGATCCGGTCGCGCAGACCGCGATGATCGTCAACCTGCTGACCGAAGACAACCTGCCCTCCTACCATCGCGAGATCGCGACCCGGTTCGGACGAGACGGCGCCTGGGGCGAGTGGGTCGGCCGCTGGACTGCCGAAGAGGGACGCCACGCCATCGCCATCCGCGACTACCTGGTGGTGACGCGAGGGGTCGACCCGGTCAAGCTCGAAGCGCTGCGCATGGCGCACATGACGGCGGGCTATGACTCCGGCGACAAGTCGATGTTGCAGGCCGTTGCGTACGTCTCGTTCCAGGAATTGGCCACGCGCGTCTCGCACCGCAACACCGGCCGGTCGACGGGATGCCCGTTGGCTGAGCAGTTGCTCGCGCGCGTCTCGGTCGACGAGAACCTGCACATGGTCTTCTACCGGAACCTCGTCGCAGCAGCATTGGAGATCGCGCCGGACGAGACGATGGAGGCGATCCGCGACGAGGTCGTGGGCTTCCAGATGCCGGGCGCGGGCATGCCGGACTTCGTCCGCAACTCGGTGACCATCGCCAAGGCGGGCATCTACGACCTGCGCCTGCACCACGACGAGGTCGTGGCGCCCATCCTCAAGTTCTGGCGGGTATTCGAGCGTAACGACATGAGCTCGGCCGGCGAGCAGGCCCGCGAGGAGCTCGCTGCGTTCATGGGCGCGCTGGATCTGCAGGCGAGTCGCTTCGTCGAGCAGCGCGAGCGCAAGCGCGCCCGCGCCGAGGCCCGCAGCTAGCCCAAGCAAAAGACGTACGGCCCGATGTGGGCGACGATGCTGGGATGACCCGTCTCGCAGCCGCCGCCGCGCTGGTCGTCGCCGTGCTCGGCCTCGCCGGTTGCGACAACGCACGACATCCGAAACGACCTGCCCCGGCCACGTCTGCGTCTATGTCGGCGTCGGCCGTTCCGGCCTCGTCACAGTCACCGTCGGCGTCCGCGCCCAAGTTGAAGCGACCGCGGACGGTCACCGTGCTCGGATCGGGCGACGTGCTGATCCATCCGCCCGTGTGGGAGCAGGCCGCCGCCGATGCCCGGGCCGAGGGCAGAACGGGATTCGACTTCGACCCGATCTTCGCAGCCGTCGCGCCGGTTACGCGTGGCGTCGATCTGGCGATCTGCGAGATGGAGACGCCGCTGGCGCCGCCGCAAGGTCCGTTCGCCGGTTATCCGACGTTCAGCGCGCCGCCGCAGGTTCTGACCGCGCTCGTCCACGCGGGCTATGACAGTTGCACGACGGCGTCCAACCACACGATCGACCAGGGATCCGACGGCCTGAAGCGCACGCTCGACGAGCTCGACGCGGCGGGTCTGGCGCACACCGGCAGCGCCCGGACGGCGGCCGAGGCGGCGCGCCCGCTGATCATCACGATGCGCAACGGCGCGAAGGTCGCCCAGCTTGCCTACTCCTTCGGCTTCAACGGGCTGACCCGCCCGGCCGGCAAGGAATGGGAAGCGAATCTCACCGACGTGCCGGTCGTCCTGGCGGCTGCGCATCGAGCGAAGAAGGCCGGCGCCGACATCGTGGTGCTGAGCATGCATTGGGGCGTCGAGTACAACCACGGGGTCACCGCCGAGCAGGAGGCGCAGGCACGCGCGCTGCTCGCCTCTCCCGACATCGACGTGATCCTCGGCGATCATGCCCATGCCGTCGAGCCGTTCCAGCGGATCGGCGGCAAATGGGTCGCGTACTGCATGGGCGATCAGATCTCACGACATGCCCAGCCGATCAACGATGATCGCGAGGGCGTCATGCCGCGGTTCACGTTCACCGAGGTGGCCCCGCACCGGTGGAAGATCACGAAGGCGGAGGCGATCCCGACCTGGATCGACATAGCGCCGAAGGTGCGCCTGGTCGATCTGCCTGCGGCGCTGGCCTCGGCTGTGACGCCGAGCAAGGCGCGAGCCACGTACGCGGCGGCGCACCAGCGCATCGTCGGCTACCTCGAGGCCCGCGGCGCCGCCAAGGCAGGCCTCATCGTCCGATAGGGACGGCGCTTACGAGCCACGGCCTGTCGACGCGGCACGAACCGGACGGCGAGCGACGACACGATTCATCCTCACCTCGGATCGAATTGCGGGATCGACCGGGTCGTCTTCGAGCGCGACCTGACGGCCTGAGCAGGCAAGCACCGCCAGTGCATAGGCTGGGCAAAGTCATGTCCACGCCGCCGTCGCTAGCAGAGCTCCGCGAGCGGCTCGGGCTGCTGACGCTGCGCGACGAGGTCCGGCTGGGCCGAACGCTCGAACGCACGCGGCGCGACCGCCGCGGACTGCAGCGGATCGCCCTGCAGGTCGACCGCGCCGAGCACGTCATCGCGCAGCGTCGGGCCGCCGTCCCGGCCGTCACCTACCCGGACCTTCCGGTCAGTGCGCGGCGCGACGAGATCGCCGACGCGATTCGCGACAACCAGGTGATCGTCGTCGCGGGCGAGACCGGTTCGGGCAAGACCACCCAGCTGCCCAAGATCTGCCTCGAACTCGGCCGCGGCGTGCGCGGCACGATCGGCCATACCCAACCGCGCCGGTTGGCCGCCCGCACGGTGGCTCAGCGGATCGCCGACGAACTGGGCACGCCGTTGGGCGATGTCGTCGGCTACACGGTGCGCTTCACCGATCAGGTCAGCGACCGGACGCTCGTCAAGCTGATGACCGACGGCATCCTGCTTGCCGAGATCCAGCGCGACCGGAAGCTGCTGTGCTACGACACGCTGATCATCGACGAAGCGCACGAGCGCAGCCTCAACGTCGACTTCCTGCTGGGCTATCTGACCGAACTGCTTCCGCAACGGCCCGATCTCAAAGTGATCGTCACGTCGGCGACGATCGACCCGCAGCGGTTCTCGGAACACTTCGGCGGGGCGCCGATCGTCGAGGTGTCGGGCCGCACCTATCCGGTCGAGATCAGGTACCGGCCGCTCGCGCCAGACACGGCAACCGAGGACGACGACGACCCGGACGACCCGGACCACGAGGTCGTGCACCGGCGAGCGCCCAAGGACCAGACCGAGGGAATCGTCGACGCGGTTCGCGAACTGCGCGCCGAGGGGCCCGGCGACGTCCTCGTGTTCCTCAGCGGCGAGCGCGAGATCCGCGACACCGCCGAGGTGCTGCGCGGGCTCGATCTGCCGTCGACGGAGATCCTTCCCCTCTACGCCCGCCTGTCGACCGCCGAGCAGCATCGGGTGTTCGCGCCGCACAGCGGCCGACGAATCGTGCTCGCCACCAACGTCGCCGAGACGTCGCTGACCGTGCCCGGCATCCACTACGTCATCGATCCGGGCGCCGCTCGTATCTCGCGATACAGCCGGCGCACGAAGGTGCAGCGGCTGCCGATCGAGCCGATCTCGCAGGCGTCCGCCGGCCAGCGCGCCGGGCGATGCGGCCGCACCGCCGACGGCATCTGCATCCGGCTCTACTCCGAGAAGGACTTTGCGGGGCGGCCGGAGTTCACCGAGCCGGAGATCCTGCGCACCAATCTCGCGTCGGTCATCCTGCAGATGAAGGCGCTAGATCTCGGCGATCTCGAGGCGTTCCCGTTCGTCGAGCCACCCGACCGGCGAAGCGTCCGCGACGGCATGCAGTTGCTGCACGAGCTCAATGCCCTCGACGCCGACGGCCGATTGACCGCCACCGGCCGCCAGCTCGCGCAGCTTCCGGTCGATCCGCGGATCGGCCGCATGATCATCGAAGCGCAGCTCGAGGACTGCGTCCGCGAGGTGCTCGTCATCGCCGCGGCACTGTCGATTCCCGACCCGCGTGAGCGTCCGATCGACCAGCAGGCCGCAGCGCAGCAGAAGCATGCGCGCTTCGCGGACGAGCACTCCGACTTCGCGGGTTACCTCAACCTGTGGAACTACCTGCGCGAGCAACGGCACGAACGTTCGGGCAACCAGTTTCGGCGGATGTGCCGCGAGGAGTTCCTGCACTACCTGCGGATTCGCGAGTGGCAGGACCTCGTCGGCCAGTTGCGCCAGATCGCCAAGTCCCTTGACATCAAGGAATCCGACGAACCTGCCGATGCGCAGCGCATCCACACCGCGCTGCTCGCCGGGCTGCTGTCGCACGTGGGGCTTCGGCTCGAGGCGCGCGAATTCCAGGGCGCACGCAATACCCGCTTCGTCATCGCGCCGGGATCGTCGCTTGCCCGCCGTCCGCCGCGCTGGGTGGTCGCGGCCGAACTCGTCGAGACGAGCCGCCTCTACGCCCGGGTGGCCGCGCGCATCGAGCCGGACGACGTCGAGCGACTCGCCGCGCATCTCGTCGTGCGCACCTACAGCGAGCCCGAGTGGGATCGCGCGCGCGGGGCGGTCATGGCCCGCGAGCGCGTCACGCTCTACGGGCTGCCGCTGATTGCCGGTCGCCGCGTCAACTACGGCAACGTGCACGCCGAGGTCTCGCGAGAACTGTTCATCCGGCACGCGCTCGTCGAGGGCGACTGGGACACCAGGCACCACTTCTTCCGCGACAACCAGGCACTGATCGAATCCCTGGCTGAACTGGAGGATCGCACCCGTCGGCGCGACCTGCTGGTCGGTGACGAGGAGGTTTTCGCCTTCTACGACAGGCGAATCCCTGGCGACGTTGTCTCGGCGCGACACTTCGACTCGTGGTGGAAGAAGGCGCGCCACGACGACCCGCGGCTGCTGACGCTGACCCGTGCAGACCTGCTCCGAACCGACCCGGCCGACCAGGAGCATCCCGACGTGTGGCGCGACGGCGATGTCGCGTTGCCGGTCAGCTACCGCTTCGAACCCGGTGCGGACGACGACGGCGTCACCGTGCACGTGCCGCTGGACGTACTGGCCCGGCTCGGCGACACGGACTTCGGCTGGCAGGTGCCGGCGCTGCGCGAGGAGCTGGTGACGGCGTTGATCCGGTCACTGCCGAAGGAGCTGCGGCGAAACTTCGTGCCGGCGCCCGACACCGCCCGGGCTGTGCTGACCGAACTCACCCCCGGCACGGAGCCGTTGCTGGACGGCCTGCAACGCGCTCTGCACCGGCGGACCGGCGTCCTCGTCCCTCTCGATGCATTCGACCTCACGCGTGTGCCCGGGCATCTGCGCATGACGTTCGCCGTCGAGGACGCCGACCACCGCGTCGTGGCGCGTGGCAAGAACCTTGCGGTGCTGCAAGCCGAACTGGCCGAGCCGGTTCGCGCAGCGATTGCCACCGGGACGGGCCTCGAACGCGATGACCTGCATGACTGGCCGGACGACCTCGACACCCTGCCGCGCACCGTCGAACAGCGACGGGCCGGTCACACCGTGCGCGGGTATCCCGCGCTGGTCGACCTCGGCGCCTCGGTGGCGGTG
The DNA here is from genome assembly GCA_963733615.1 of uncultured Actinomycetes bacterium. GTDB lineage: Bacteria > Actinomycetota > Actinomycetes > Mycobacteriales > Jatrophihabitantaceae > DASXRA01. The sequence continues at coordinate 187,120 of CAVTEA010000043.1, read as the reverse complement.
CGTGTCATCGCCACCGAGGCCGAGCAGCGCAACACCATGCCGATCGGCACGCGGCGCCTGGTTCGCCTTGCCGTTCCGTCGCCGGTGAAGGCAGCGCAGGGCTCGCTGCCCACCCGGGCGCGCCTCGTCGGGGTGGCCGCCGTCCTGGACGACTGTGCTGACGCCGCCGTGGACGAGCTGGTACGGCGAAACGGCGGCCCGGCCTGGGATCGTGCATCGTTCGCCGGCCTGGTCGAGGTGGTGCGGGCGCAGTTGCCGAACCTGACCCGCGAGACCGCGACCCAGGTCGAGCGGGTGCTCGCCGCGGCGCACGCGGTGCGTGCTGCGCTGCCGGCCACGCCCACCGCGGCGCAGGCTGATGCCGTCGCCGACATGCGGGCTCAGCTCGACGCGCTGCTCGGGGTCGGGTTCGTGTCAGCGGCCGGCCGCGCCCGCCTCGGTGATCTCGCGCGGTACATCGCCGCCATCGGCCGGCGGCTGGAGAAGCTGCCGCGTGAGGTGGACGTCGATCGGGCCCGGATGCTGCGCGTGCATCAGATGCAGGCGGCCTATCGCGAGCTGATTGCCGCGCTGCCGGTTGTCCGTGCGGCGGCCGCGGACGTCGACGACATCAGGTGGCTGATCGAAGAGTTGCGGGTGAGCTTGTTCGCGCAGCAACTCGGCACGGCGCGCCCGGTGTCCGAGCAGCGGATCTACCGCGCCATCGATGCGGTCAGCCCCTGATAGCCGCTTCCTATTAAGGAGGCACCCAACAGGTATTGGACCTATTGTCGATTACCCGGCAATGTTGGCCGTTGTGGACGGTTGGCGGTCTCGTGCGCTCGTTCCGGTGCTGGTCTTTCTCGGCCTGGTGGTGGCCGCCATCGGCAGCCTGGGCGCTCCGCTGGTGCCGACCGTGGCCGCAGTCGATGGCGTCTCGATCGGCGCGGCGCAATGGACGCTGACCATCACCTTGCTCGTCGGCGCGATCGCCACCCCGGTGCTCGGCCGCCTCGGCGACGGGGCGAGGCGTCGCGAGGTGATCCTCGCGGCCGTCGCAACGGTGCTCGCCGGCAGCGTGCTGTGCGCGCTGCCGCTCGGCTTCGGGTACCTGTTGGCGGGGCGAGCGTTGCAGGGCTTCGGGCTTGGCCTGGTGCCGCTGGCCATCGCGACGGCCCGCGACAACCTGCGAGGCGAGCGGGCGGGCTCGGCGATCGCGTTGCTCTCGATCACGAGCGCCGCAGGAATCGGGCTGGGCTACCCGGTTACCGCGCTGATCGCGCAGCATTTCGAACTGCGTGCGGCCTACTGGTTCGGCGCCGCCGTCAGCGCGCTCGCCTTCGTGCTGGCCAGCCTGGTGGTTCCGTCGACGGCAGGCCGTCCGGCACGTCGGCTGGACGGTGTGGGCGCGGCGTTGCTGGGCCTTGCGCTGGCGGGCCTGCTGCTCGCGTTGTCCGAGGGGGCGGCCTGGGGGTGGACGTCGGCGCGCGTGCTGGGCCTGGTGATCTTGTCGTTGCTGCTGCTCATCGGCTGGGTTCGGCATGAGCGCCGTTGCCGCTTCCCGCTGGTGGATCTGGTGCTGGCCCGGCAGCGGGCCGTGCTGACCGCGAACCTGACGGTGGCCTTCGCCGGGGCGGGCGTCTACGAATTGCTGTCGTTGCTGACCCGCTACGTGCAGACCCCGACCAGTACCAGCTACGGCTTCGGGTCGTCGGTAGTGATCGCCGGGCTCATCCTGCTGCCGTTCTCGGCTGCGAGCCTTCTCGCGAGCAGACTCACGCGATGGCTGCTTCGCCAGATGGCGCCAGAACGCGCTCTGACGCTGAGCTGTGCCGTGATGCTCGTGGCGATGTTGACGTTCACGGTGGCGCGCAGCGAGTTGTGGCAGGCGTTCGTGACGATGGGAATCGCCGGGCTGGGAGTCGGGCTGGCCTTTGCTGTTGTCCCCGTGCTGATCGTGGGCGCCGTGCCGGCCGACGAGACGAGCAGCGCAATCAGCCTCAACCAGGTCGTGCGCACGGTCGGCTTCTCGACCGGCAGCGCACTGAGCGCCGTCGTGCTCAGCGAGTACACCCAGCCCGGCGCGATCTATCCCAGCGCAGACGGTTATCGCGCGGCTGCCCTTGTCGGGAGCGCGATCCTTGCCGGGACGGTAGTCGCCGGCCTGGTCAGCAGCCTTCGGCTTGACGGCTGACAGCTTGCCGCGTGGCAATTGAGAGATCCGCCGCCTGAGGTGCCCGCCGCCATCAGAACGGCGGCGGATCCGGGTCGGCGGCGTCGGGGTGTTCCGCACTGCCGATGGGTACGGCCTGAACACGGCCGTGCGGGCGGGCTAATTGATCGGCCGGATAGCCCGGTGAGTGCGATCGGTAGCGGTGCCCGGTGGGTGCGGTCCATCGGTGGCTCCCGTCGGCCGCACGCTCAAGACGCCATCCGCCGTCGTGTTTGCCGATGTGGTGCCGGGTGCAGAGCGCGCCGACGTTCTCGGCGCTGGTCGCGCCAGCGGAAGCCCAGCTGACGCGGTGGTCGAGTTGGCATTGGCGCGCCGGCCGATTGCACCCCGGGAACAGGCAGACCTGGTCGCGGGCGACGACGAACGCGGCCAGATCAACCGGAGGACGGTACGTGCTGCGCCCGTAGTCGATCAACTGGCCGGTGGCCGGATCGGTGACGAGCCGCCGCCAGGTGCCAGTGGGATCGGCGGCCAACCGGCGAGCCAGCGCCGCCGGGACGGGCCCGTGCCCGGCCAGTTCGCCCGGCTGATCGTCGCAACCGAGCAGGGTGGATGCAGCGACGGTGACCTGCACAGCCGGGCGCAACCCCTGCGAACGAGGCAGTAGCGGATCGTGCAGTGCGGCCACTCCGAGGTCGACGAGGGCATCGGCGCGACGTTGATCAGCCCTGCGTGGATCGGCAGCCGATGTGACCGACGCGAGCGAGTCGATCGCGGCGCGAAGCGCGGCAGCGCCCTCGGCTGGTAGCAGCGCCCACAACTCGGCCATCGCGTCGTCGCGCGGGGTGATGACGACCCGCCGTTCGGACATCGCCTGCTCGCGCTGCGACTCGACCGTCGCGGGACTGACCGACGCGACCGCACGACGCACGCTCTGCTTGAACTCCGACAGGGTCTGCTCGGCGGCGCGGCGCAGGACGCGCGCCTCGACGGCCGTGGCCGATTCGGGTGCCAGCCCGTAAGTGGCTTCGGCGAGATTCATCGCATGCAGGTAGGAGATCTGACCTGTCGCCAGCAGATTAAGGGTCACAGGCAGTTGCTCGGCGAGCGTCTCGGCGACCGCGAGGCGTCGCTGCGCGGTCAAGCCGGAAAGGCGCAGCGCGCACCCCACGTCTTCGCGCACCCATCGCCCGGCAGATCGATCGACGGTGTCGCCGCTGTGGGGCGCCGACATCGCCGCGAGTAGACGTTGCTGGGCAGCCTGCAGCCATGCGATCTGCCGCTCGCAGGCCACGAGCGCATCGACCCGGCCGGCGTGCGACAGGCGCGACGCGTCCAGTACGGACAGGGGCGCTGCAGCGTCCGGGCCGGGAGGTGCCGAGGCGAGGTAAGCGGCGGTGCCGTCGGGGCACAGCAGCGCATCGACGATCGATGCCGGTGGCTCACCCTCGAACATGCGTGCGAGCCTACTGAAAGATCATTTAGGACGTCAAGTCAAGAATTACCCTGTCGTATATGGGCTTTACGCTACACCGGCAAGCCGTCCAGCAGATCGAAAACTCGCAGACGGGAGTGGCTCGGCGAGGCCGGCGCCCACCGCGCCGATGCCAGCACCAAGTCCGAGCGCTGCCGCCACCGTCGCCGCCTTCGAGCAACCCGCCGCTCGCAGGCCGACCGAAGCTGCCAGCGCGAGCGCCCCGCCGACGGGGAGATCGGCCCGGCGCAGGCGCGTCGCACCGACTCGTTCGGCCCACGCCGGTGAGGACGGGCGGCGGTGAGCTCTCCGGGTGACCGCAATGCCAGCGGCGAGGCCGAACGCGGCCGCGGCCGCCGCGGCAATGCCTGTGCGCATCCGCTCAACGTAGCCGCTCGTACAGCGACCCCTCATGCTGTGCCAGCTAGGTCGGCGGCAGAGCGCGCTCGGCAAGAGCGAATTGACGATTCACCCACCGGTCGGCAGATCGAGATCAGCAAGCACCGGTAGGTGGTCGCTGGCAACACGCACGTCCGGCGTGTCGATCGTCTCGGCGGCGTGAACCACGATCGGTGAGTCGGCGAAGATCGCGTCGATGCGCCGGGTCAACGCGACGATGTTCGACGTGAAACCTGCCCCGGTGCCCGCGGCAGCGAAGGCATCGGCACCCCGGGCCGTGAGCGAGTCCCACGCCGTCGAGCCCGGTTCGGCGTTGATGTCGCCCGCGACGACGGCCGCGACGCCTGGCGCGAAGGCGTCCAGGGCACGGTGTACCTCGCCGATCTGATGCGGCTGCGACAGTCCGTCCAGGTGCGTGCCGGCGACCGCGAAAGTGGCCCCATGCAGCCGGAGCACGGCCATCGCCACCCCACGCTGGTGGTAGTCGCGCCTCCTCGTCAGCAGCACGTCACGCGTGGCCAAGACCTCGACCGCCGACGTTGCGAGCAGCAGATTTGCACCGGTTGCGCGGCCACCGCCCACGATGCGTAGGCCACTGCGCCGGGCCAGGCGCGCACATCTCGCCCGCCAGCGCACGAAGCGCGGCGCCTCCTGGATGCAAGCGACGTCGGCGTGCGCGCCGCGAATCACCCGCGCGACCGCCTCTCCGTCGTCGCGTAACGATCGGACGTTGTAGGTCAGCAGGCGCATCAGCGAAATGCCCCGACGACCGGGGCGAGCCGCCGCACATCCTCCGGCCCCGCGAGGTCAGGCAGCGCGAGGAAGACGGTGGAGACGCCGCGTTCGGCAAGCAGCCGGTAGCGGCCGACATGATCAGGCGCAGTGCCAGCATGGTGCTGCCGGGCGAACGTGGTGGCAGACGTAGCGCCGCGCAGCCGCTCGACGAGAGACGCAACGTGCTCGCGGTCGCGGCCGACGACAGGGATGTCGAGCACGGTCACGGCCACCTCGGACGGATCGCGCCCGGCGTCGGCGCAATGTTCCCGCAGCACCGCGAGCTTGCGGTCGAGCGTGTCCAGCTGCGACGGCACGTTGCACCCATCGCCGAGCCGGGCGGCGATGGGTGCAACGTGCGCGAGCCCGAACCGCCCACGATCAGCGGGATCGGTGCGACGGGACGCGGGTAGCACGTCGTCTCGGGCAACGACACCCGCTTGCCCGCATACGCCTTCGTGCCCGGGCCCCACAGTGCGCGCAACGTCTCGATTGCCGCCTCGAGGGTGTCCAACCGATCGGCAGCCGCCGGGAACGGCAGGCCGAACGCCGCATGCTCGCGAGCCCACCAGCCGGCGCCGATGCCGCAGAACGCCCGTCCGCCGCTGAGGGCATCAAGGGTGGCGACCGTCTTGGCGATGATGCCCGGCGCACGGTACGTGATCGGAGTGACCAGCGTCCCCAGTCGGAGGTCCGTCGTCAGGCCCGCGAGCATGCCGAGTGTCACCCACGGCTCGGGGATCGGCTCCCATACGCGCCCGACCTGCGGCACCTGGATCAGATGGTCCATCAGCGCTATACCTGCAAAGCCTGCGTCAGCGGCAGCCGAGGCGATCGCCCGCAGCCAGCCCGCGGGATCGTCCTGCCACGGAAAGCGCGAGATCTGCAGCACGAACTCCAGTTGCTCCGGCGCGCGATGCTGCTCGGCGCTGGCCCGGGCCACGCCGGGCGTGTGCGTCGGCTCGAGCTCGCCGGCATCGGCGACGTCGACCACGGCGTCCCATCCTTCGGCGGCGATCTCGTCCCGGACGGTGCGCATCTTCTGCAGCTGGCCCTCGAACACCGCAGCAGGAACGGGACGGTCGCGGGCGCGGTTGCGCCGGCGGCAGGTCGCCGCATCAGCGCCGAACAGCAGCACGACGCCGGGCAGTCCGGCCGCTTGTGCCAGCTCGCGCCACGGACGTCGGCGGGCGGCGTCCAGGCCAAGGGTGTCGACGACCGTGGTGAGGCCGCGCCGGGTTCGGGCGGCAACAATCTGTTCGAGCAGCGCGAAAGCATCGACCGATGCGTCGAGGTCGTGCTCGCCGCTACCGACGACGGCGCGCAGCGCGTCCGACGACACGATCTCCTGCGCCCGATAGTGCGTGCCCGCCCAGGTGGTCTTGCCCGAGCCGGACGCACCCACCAGGACGACCAGCGCCGGGTCGGGCACCGTTCGAGTCGATCCGGACGCCACCTGGGCAGTGTGGCAGCAGGCACGGCCCCGAACCGAACGGGGCACTCGTCCGTAGGTATGCGCAGACGGGGGGAGGACGCGCTCAGGCGGACTGCCAGCGTCGCACCGCATCGGCGGTGCGGCGACGTAACAGCAGGCCCGCGTCGCGCATCGCCTCGGCGGCGTCGGCAATGTCGGTCAGCGCCAGCGCGCCGGCGAGACCCGCCGCGTCGAGATCGCGCTGCTCGACGGCCGCTCGCCCGGCGATCACCCAGACGGGAACGCCTGCCCTGCGCGCCACGCGGGCGACGCCGATCGGCGCCTTGCCGTCGAGGGATTGAGCATCGAAGGACCCCTCGCCGGTGATGACGAGGTCGGCCCCAGCCACTGCCTGCGCGAACCCGAGCAGGTCTAGCACGATGTCGACGCCAGACACGATCTCGGCGCCGAGGAAGGCGACCGCGCCGGCGGCCAGCCCGCCAGCGGCACCGCCGCCGGGGATGTCGGCGATCGGTCGGCCGATGTCACGCTCGACGAGTTCGGCCCAGCGGCAAAGACCCTTTTCCAGCAAGGTGATTTCGTCCGGACCGGCGCCCTTCTGGGCGGCGTAGGTGCGGGCTGCACCATGCTCGCCGACGAGTGGAGCTTGCACGTCGCATGCTGCCGCGACGCGTACGCCGCGCAGCGGAACGCGTCCGGACGTGTCGATGTGATCGAGTTGCGCGAGCGAACCGCCGCCGGGAGCCAGTAGCTCGCCACCAGCGTCGAGCAGCTTCACGCCGAGCCCGCGGGCGAGTCCCGAGCCGCCGTCCGTCGACGCGCTGCCGCCGAGCCCGACAACGACCTGCACCGCCCCCGCCGACACAGCGTCGAGAACGAGTTGCGCGACGCCGAGCGTGTCGGCCGCAAGCGCGGTGCCCGGGCCCGGGTGCTCGATCAGCCCGAGGCCACAAGCCTGTGCCGCCTCGACCACGGCAACCTCGCCGCGTACCGCGAAGCGGGCCCGCACCGGATCGCCCAGCGGCCCGCTCACCGTCACCTCGCGCGCCAGTGCGCCGGCGGTGACGAACGCATCGACGGTGCCCTCGCCACCGTCGGCCACCGGGACGCTCTCGACGACGGCGCCGGGCAGCACGTCGAGCACGCCGAGCCGCATCGCCGCAGCGGCCTCGCTCGCCGACAGCGAGCCTTTGAACTTGTCGGGCGACACGAGGACGCGCGGTTCGTCACCCACCCTGGACCCCGGTCGTCGTCGCGGTGATCGTCACATCGACCTGCCGGACCAGAGTTTGCAGCAGCCTGCCCTGGTCGGGGGTTAGCTGCAGCATTGCCGTCAGCTCGTCGGCCGACATCTCGAGGCGATGTGGTTGGGCCGTTGGCGCATCGGGCGGCGGCGCGGTGGTGCCGCCGAGTCGTCCGGCCAACAGGGCGTCAATCTCCTTGCCGGTACGGGGATCGTCCGCACCCCAGTCGGCGATCATGGCTATGACATCACGCGGGATCTGCAGGAACGTCGCCAGTTGCGTCAGCAGCAGCTCGACATCTGGCAGCGTGCGCTGCTCCTCGATGGTGGTCAGGCGGTAGTTGGCATCGAGCTCTTCATGCTCGCCGACGACGAATACCGTCTGCGACGCGCGCAGCAGCGCCTCGACGCTCGCGTCGACCTCGCCCTGACGTAGCGCCACCCATACCGCGGCGGGTAGCGGGCTGCCGTCCTCGATGTCAGTGCCCGCGAACGCCACCTCCAGCGGCGGTTCGCCCGGACGCGCCCGCGCTTCACGCGCCTGCGCGAACAGCTCGATGACCGCGACCGGACCCTTGGCGGCGGCCAGCTTGGTCTCGTACTCCACCAGACGTTGATCTCGCTGGTCTCTGGAAATTCGGGCCACGAACGCAAGCTAGTCGCTAGCGGCGTCCGGTGGGAGTATTCGCGAGGCGATCACCCGGACGTGCGCTTGCCTGGAAGCGAGCGACGTCGTCGCCCGACCGGAGATCTTGTGCCTGGGCGGCGAAGCGCCGTTGCCACAGCTCGGCTGCCGTCAGTGCCACGCCGACCAGCTGCCAGACACGGGTTCGCCAATAGCCAAGGCGATCCCTGACTGTCCACTATGGACGGTCAGGGATCGCCTCGCGATCAGTCATCACCGGCTGATCAGTACCAGCCTTGTGCCTGTGAGTGCGCCCAGGCCGCTCGTGGCGAGCCGTACACACCGCGGATGTAGCTCAACCCCCAGCGGATCTGGGTGGTCGCACTGGTGCGCCAGTCGGCACCCGCCAAGGCCATCTTGCTGCCAGGCAACGCCTGCGGGATGCCGTAGGCGCCAGACGGGTTGGCCGCGTTGACGCGCCAGCCTGACTCGCGGTTCCACAGCGCGACAAGCGCGGGCATCTCGATGGTTCCCCAGTGGTAGCTGGCCAGCATGCGTGCGGCGATTGCCTGATTGCCGCGGTAACCGCCGACCGACGTGACGGCGCGTCGCGCCACCAGAATCGTCCGGCCGGCGACCGTGTTGCGCGTGCCCAGGCCGATGTTGTAGGCGACGACGCTTACGTGATTGACGCCCGGGAGCAGCGTTGCCCTGAGCACGTAGTTGTGGCTCTTCGGGCGAGCACGGGTCACGCCGATCTTGTGACCGTTGCTGAAGACACGGACGATCAAGGGGTAGTACATCCGGTCGGGGTCGTAGGCGACGCCGCGAACGTAAACCGACTTGGATGTGTGCGCGAAGTGCGCATTGCTGCGTGGGTTGCGTGTTGCTGGATTGATCAAACGGAATGCCTTCGAACCGATCATGGTGTTGGCATTTCCGGTACCCACATTGAGTGCAACGACCTTGAGCGTGTACGCGCCATAGGGTTGAACCCACGTGCGATTGAAGTGCGAATTACTCGTCTGGGTGATCTCACGGGCTGTCCCGTTGAGGTAATAGACGAGCACGACCGGTGCTTTGGCATCGACGTCTGTGGCGGAGCCATAGAAGTGCACCGTTCGTCCGGAAATAGCGACTCCCAACACTCCTGTCGGGTTATGTGTCGCCGGGTAGACCGGTGTTGCGGCATTCGCTGCAGTTGCCCCGGTCAAGGCAACTGTGGCGCTGAGGAAGGCCGCGAGGATTGGGGCGATCCACGCGACCCGGCTTCGGGAGTGGTCTCGGGGGCGCTGTCCTTTGCCGATCTTGAATGAGTGCATGGCGACTTAGTTTCCCTGCTGCGCAAGGTAAATCCGAATCTCAGCCAGAACTTTTTTCGGCGCGCCGCGGCGAGGTGTGACCTTGTGATAGCGCTCCATGCCCGATATTTGCGCCGCCACAAGCAGTTGCCTAGGCGCTTATCCACAACCGCGGCGGAACCGAACATGTGACCTAGGCCCCCGGTCGAATGTGAGCTGGGTCACTCAAATCCTGCTGGTGAATCGACGTGGCGGCGCGCGTTCAGCCGACCGAATAATCAGCAACAAGGAGCTCGGCGAGTAACGCACCACGTGCACCTTATCGATGAGACCGTCACGTAGTGCGGCAAGTTGCGCCGTGGCGACGGACGGTGATTCGTGCGCGACCAGCAGGACGAGTGTGTCGATGGCCCACTGCCGGTCGCTCTCGAGGATCACCAGGTGATCTTGAGTTTCTGCTTGTCCGATAAGCAATCGAGATGCTGCCGCGGATCATCCGTAGGTCTTCTCCACACTGCCGCCGGCCAGGGCGGTCGCGGCCCGGAAGCAGCGGATTGCCTCCTTCATCGTGGGTAATTCGAAGGCGACGCGGCGTTCGGCGACCTGTTCGACACCGGGGATGCCGGTAACCAGGTTGATCGGATTCGTGGCGTCGAACTCGATGACGTAGCGGAACGGCCCCCGCGCCGGCTCGACAGAGGGCAACGGATCGAGCGCGGCCGCGGCACCTTCGCGGATCAGCGCGGTCGTCTTGGCAGGCGGCAGGCAGATCGCGGTGTAGCGATCGATGCAGGTCTTCACCGCGACGAGCTGTGCCTGTGGCGCATAGCTTTTCGCGTCCCCGACGGCACGGTCGTCGCCGGTGACGAGCACGACGGGAACGCCGAACTCGGCGGCGAGATGCGCGTTCATGTATCCCTCGCTGCACGGCGCGTCGTTGAGCCAGACGCCGGTGATCGTGTTTCCCAGGTAGGTGTGGGACAGCACGCCCTGCGTGCCGGCGCCCGCGTGGTAGCCGACGAAGGCCACGGCGTCATACCCGCGATCGATGCCTTCCATCATCGACAGCGGCTTGTGCCGTCCGATCAGCAAGGTCGCCCGGTCGTCGAGACGGTCGAGCAACAGGTTGTGCTGAGTGGAATGCGCTTCGTTGACCAGTACCTCGTCGGCGCCGGCATCGAAGAACCCGGCGATGGCCGCGTTGACGTCGTCTGCGAACAGCACACGGTAGTAGTCCCACCGTGCGGACCCGGGCTCGACGTCGTCGGGGAACGTGACGCCGGTGACGCCTTCCATGTCGGCGGAGATGAGAACTCGCATGACCCTCCTCGGGGTTGCAGTGTCAGCCCGCCGGCAGCGCGGCGGTCTCGTCGGCCAGGTGGCAGGCGACGCCGAGTTCGGTGGCGGAGAGCACGGGCAGATCGCGTCCGGTGCACAGGGACCGCCGATCGTCGGACGGGTCCAGCGCGGCCATCCGCGGGCACCGCGGGTGGAACCGACATCCGCGCGGAATCGCTGTGGGGTCTGGGGGTTCGCCGCCGAGCAGCCCGCGCGAGTCGGTGCTGCCGGGCAGTACCGACACGAGCGCCTGGGTGTAGGGATGCCGTGGTCGCAGCAGGACGTCCTCGACGGAACCGATCTCGACGATGCGGCCCAGGTACATGACAGCCACCCGGTCGGCGATGTTCCATGCCAGGCCGAGATCGTGGCTGACGACGAGCGCGGACAGTGACAATGCCGAGCGCAGGTCGAGAATCAGCCGCAGGATCTCGCCCCGCACGGATGCGTCGAGCGAGGCAACCGGCTCGTCCGCAACGATCACCGAAGGTTCGAGCGCGAGCGCGCCGGCGATGACGACCCGTTGCTGCTGGCCACCGGAGAGCTCGTGTGGGTACCGGGCGATGAACTGTTCGGGCGGGCGTAGCCCGGCACGCGAGAGCGCGGAGTGCACGCGTTCGTGCAGGGCCGATCGCATCCCGTGCAGGCGAGGACCTTCGGCTACGGCGTCGAAGACGTTCTGCCGGGGGTTGAGGGCCCCGCCCGGATCCTGCAGGACGAGCTGAGCGTGCCGGCGATACTGCTTGAGAGCCGAACTCGTGTAGCGCAGCGTCGTGCCCTGGTACCGGACCTCGCCCGCACTCGGCCGGATCAGCCCGACGAGCGCGCGGGCAAGCGTGCTCTTGCCGCAGCCGGATTCGCCTATCAGCGCGACGATCTCGCCCGCGCCCACGGTCAGGTTGACGTCGTCCACTGCTCGTGCGGGCGCGCGGCCACGCCGGGCGGGGAACGTGACCCGCAGATCCCGCACTTCCAGGGCGGGTTCGGGGGCGGTCATCGGTCGCTCAGCACGGTCGTGGCGAACTCGGGCAGAACCTTGAGGCAGGCGGACTCGCGCTCGTCGCCGGCCCGCCACAGCTCGACCTCGCGCGTGCGGCAGTCGGCGAACGCCTCGGGGCAGCGTGGCGCGAACGGGCATCCCTCGCCGACTTGGCTCGGATCGGGTGGATCGCCCGGCAGCCCCGACGGCGCGAGCCGCGAACTCGGGTCGCCGATGCGGGGGAACGCATTCGAGAGCGCCCTGGTGTAGGGGTGGCGCGGTTCGTCGATCATCTGCTTTGACGGGCCGATCTCGACGATGCGCCCCGCGTACATGACAGCCAGCCGCTCACACGTATCGGCGAGGACGGAGAGATCGTGACTGATCATGATCATGCTGATCTTCGACTCACGTACCAGGTCGGTGACCAGTTGCAGGATCTGTGCCTGCACGATGACGTCGAGGGCCGTAGTCGGCTCGTCGGCGATGATCAGATTGGGCCGGCAGGCCAAGGCCATGGCGATCATGACGCGTTGCCGCTGCCCGCCGGACAGTTCGTGCGGGTAGCTTGCCTGGCGACGCGCCGGCACGCCGACGCTGTCGAGCAGTTCCGCGGTGCGGGCACGGGCCGCCCGGGCGCCGACCTTCTCGTGCAGCAGGATCGGTTCGCGGATCTGCTCGCCGATCGTCCGAACCGGGTTGAGGGCGTTCATCGCTCCTTGGAACACGACCGACGCCTCTGCCCAGCGCACCGCGCGCAGCCGACCCCATTTGGCGGTGAGCAGATCCTCGCCGGCGAAGCGGACTTCGCCGGTGATCTGCGCGCTCGGCGGCAGCAACCGGAGCAGGCTCAACGCCACGGTCGACTTGCCCGACCCGGACTCGCCGGCCATGCCGAGTGTCTGGCCGGCGTCGAGGCTGAAGTCGACACCCCGCACGGCGCGCACATCGCCATAGCTGACGGCCAGGTCGCGAACGTCCAGCAAGGTCATCGCGCCCGCCCCTTTTCGTTGAGTGGTGCGTTTTGGCTTGAGTGGTGCGTTGTAGCGCACCACTCAACGGATAACGCACCACTCAACAGGATGGGGGTAGCGGCGGGAGGGCTCATCGGATCATCGGACCATTCGCGGGTTGAGGACGTGCTCGACGGCGCGCCCGGTGAGGGTGAAGCCCAGCACCACGATCACGATCGCGATGCCCGGCGGCAGCAGGTACCACCACGCGCCGCGGGTGATCGCACTGCCCACGAAGGCCTGATTGATCATCGTGCCCCACGACACCTCGGTCGGATTGCCCAGCCCGAGGAAGGTCAACGTCGTCTCGGACAGGATGGCGCTCGCCACCGTCAACGTGCTCGACACCAGGATCAGCGGTGCGACGTTGGGCAGCACGTGCCGCAGCATGATCTGGGTATGCCCGGCACCGAGCGCCTTCGCCCGCTCGATGAACGGACGCGCCTCGACGGCTAGTGTCTGGGCGCGCACGAGGCGGGCCGTCGGCGTCCAGGACGTGACGGCGATGGCGATGGTGATCGAGGTCGGACCCTGCCCGATCACCGCCGACAGCGAGATGGCGAGCGGCAGGCTCGGCAACGCGATGAACCAGTCCGTGACGTGCATCAGCGCGCGGCCGAGGAAACGCTGGTAGTGCCCGGCGAGCAAGCCGATCAGGCTGCCGAGCACCACGGTCAGGGCGGTCGCGATCAACCCGATGGCAAGCGACGCGCGGGCGCCCCAGATCACCAGCAGCAGCACGGAACGCCCCGGCTGGTCGGTGCCCAGGAGGTACTGGCTGCTCGGCGGGCTCAGCGACGGGCCGGTCACCTTCGTGACGTCCAGGTCGTCCGGGCCGATGAACAGCGGTGCGCACAGCGCCAGCGCGGTGAATGCCAGCAAGATGGCGAGGCCCGCGATACCGGTGGGCATGGAGAAATACGCGCGCCCGAAACGCCGCAGCCCGGCGAAGCGCCGTGGTGCCTGCAGAACGGCGGTCATTGCGCCCGCACCCGCGGATCGAGGAAGCGATAGAGCACATCGGCGATCAGGTTCATGATGATCACAGAGGCGCTGAACACGATGAATGTTCCTTCGAGCAAAGGAAGATCCGGAATCTGCAGGGCCTGGAAGGTGAGGTAGCCGAGGCCTGGCCACGAATACACCGTCTCGACGGTGATCGCGCCGCCGACGATGGTGCCGAGTTGCAGGAAGATCACCGTGACCGACGGCAGCAGCGCGTTCGGCACCGCGTGCTTGCGCCGCACCTCGTCGTCGCGCAAGCCTTTTGCCCGCGCGGTAAGCAGATACGGGCTACCCAGCTCGTCGATGATGGACGAACGCATGATCGTCACGTACTGCGCGAAGATCACCAGCACCAACGTCAGGCACGGCAGTACCAGGTGATGCGCGACGTCGCCGATATGCCCGAGCGTTCCGTCGGACAGGCCCGGCGTCGACATCTGGCCCGCCGGGAACGTACCGGAGGGTATGGGCCCGACGCCGACGGTGAACAGCACAAGCAGGATCAGCCCGAGCCAGAACGTCGGCACCGACCAGAGGGTGAGCGACACCCCGGACGACACCCGGTCGAATGCGCTGCCGTGCCGCCAGCCGCTACGCACGCCGAGCCACAGGCCGAGTGCGACAGAGATGATCGTCGCCGAGCCCATCAGCAGGATGGTCGGCCAGAGCCGCTCGGCGATCAGTGATCCGACGGACTGGTGATACTGCCAGGAGTCGCCGAGCTTTCCCTGGAACGTGTGCCCGACGAAGTTGAGAAAGCGGTGCCACACCGGCAGATCGACGCCGAGCTGCTTGCGCAGCGCCGCCATCTGCGCCGGACTCGTCGGATGCTGGCGGGTCAGCGTGGCGACCGGGTCGGACGGCATGACGCTGAAGATCGTGAAGCCGATGACCAGCGCGATGAGGAAGCTGACCACCGCGCCGACGATCTTGGTGGCCAGGTAGCTGAGGAAGTCGGAACGTCCCGAACGTTCGCCGGGCGCCCGGGGCGTCCCCACATCGGGGACGTCCCGGGCAACCTCGGTGGCAATCGCGTCGACCACGCGCTACTCGCGTTCGGCCGCGGTCGTGCGGCGGCGCCAGGCGAATCCGGCGCCTGCGAGCACGATCACCACCGCCGCGACTCCGATGCCGATCCACAAGCCGGTGCTGCTCGACGACGACGATCCGCCGCCTGACACGGGCGCGGCGTTGAGCCACGACTGGAAGTAGTCCTGCAGCGGGTAGGCGCCGTCGGCGTCCGGCTTGCCGAGGGCGAAGTTGGATACCTTGTCGGTCCGCACTGCGTACAGGGTGTTGTCGTTGTAGAGCATGATGTCGTCGTTGGCCTTGTACAGAATGTCCTGCATCTGCCCGATGGTTGCCCCGCGCTTGCTGACGTCGAACTGCGCGACTTGCTGCTTGAACAGGCTGTCGTAGGTGGGATCGCAGAAGAACGCGTCGGTGTTGCCGCCGGAACCGTCGTCCTGCGGCAGCGTGCCGCAGGTCTGGATGCTCAGCAGGTAGCTCGGGTCAGGACCGGTGCCCCAGCCGTCCATGAGCAGATCCCAGTCGCCCTTGGCCAGGTTGTCGTTGAGGCCACTCATGCTCTGCGCCTGCGGCGTGAGCTTGATGCCGATGGCCTTCATCCAGCCCACCAGGTATGGGGCCATCTGCTGGTCGTTGATGTCGTCGGAGTGCGTACCGATCCGGAAGGCCAGCGGCTTGTGCGACTTCGGATCGATGCGGATTCCGTTCGAGCCCTTGGTGTAGCCGGCGGCATCGAGAAGCTGGTTCGCCTTGCCCGGGTCGTAGCCGACGGCCTCGTCCCCCGACGGCTTCCACGCCCACTGCGTGTATGCCGGAGGGATGTATCCGACGCCGGGCGTGCCGAGACCGTCGAGGATCTTGTCGACCAGCGTCTGTCGGTCGATGGCGTAGGCCATCGCCATGCGCACCTTCGGGTCGGCGAGGATCGGGTTGCCGGTGCCCATCGCCTTGCCGCTGCGCGTCTTCGCGCCGGAGTTGATCTCCACGCCGTTCCAGTGGGCGGCGACCTGCTGGAACGCCAGGATGTTCTTGTCCTGCTTCAGCGCCAGGTACTCCGTCGATGTCAGGAGGGGCACCACGTCGATCTGTCCGCTGCGCAGCGCGGCGACGGCGGCGTCGCGGTTCTTGAAGTACTGCAGGATCAGCCGGTCGTACTTCGGCCTACCCGCGTAGAAGTCCTTGTTGGCCTCGAGCGTCGCGAACTGTCCCGGCTGGTAGCCGGTCAGGTTCCACGGCCCGTAGCCCACGACGGGGAAGTCGGTGTTCTGGTAGTTCTTGAGGTTCTTGACCTTCGACTCCCAGATGTGCTGCGGCACGATCGGGATGCCGTTGATCGTGACCAGGACGTAGAGCATGTTCGCCTGTGGCGCCTTGGTCTTGATGACCAGCGTCGAGTCGTCCGGCGCGCTCACCGACGCGAAGTTCTTCACCAGTGAGCCGTTCGCGGTCGCGGCATCGTCGTTCGTCATGATCAGGTTGAGCGTCCAGGCGGCATCCTTTGCCGTGATGGGCTCGCCGTCCGTCCAATTCAGACCCTTGCGGATCTTGAACGTCCAGGTCAG
This sequence comes from uncultured Actinomycetes bacterium, assembly GCA_963733615.1. GTDB lineage: Bacteria > Actinomycetota > Actinomycetes > Mycobacteriales > Jatrophihabitantaceae > DASXRA01. The sequence continues at coordinate 170,791 of CAVTEA010000043.1, read as the reverse complement.
GTGGTCAGGCGATGTCGTCCACGACTCGGCGAGATACGGCACCGGGTTGCTCTTCGCGTCGTACCGGGTCAGTGACGGGTAGATGTCGCCGATGATGTCCAGTTCGCTGTCGAAGTAGGCGAGGAACGGGTTGAACGTCTTGATCTCCTCGGTGGATATGCGCAGCGTGGTCTCCGACTTCGCGGACGCGCCGGGCACCGCGCCGAACAAGGCAGTCGCGCCGAGCAGCACCACGCTCGCGACCGCCGCGATAATGCGGCGTTTCATCTGTTCTCCCTTGGATCGGTTCGTAGGAAGGTGTCCAGTACCTTCGCGCCGAAGGTCAGGCTCTCTATCGGGATGTGCTCGTCGACGCCGTGCACGTACTCGCCGCGCGAGAAGCCCTGCGGAGTGCTGCCCGGTGCGAAGCCGTAGCAGGCGATGCCCAGTGGCGTGAAGGCTTTGGCGTCCGTGCCGCCCGCCATGCAGAACGGCAACACGAGCGCCTGCGGATCGTGTACGCGCAGTGCCGCTGCCATTGCGGCGAACTCGTCCGTGCCGGGGTCGGCGTGGACGGGCGCGCTGTAGCTGGCGAACTCGCTGGTGACCGATTCGCCGAGCAGTGCGTCGAGGGTGGCGGCGAAGTCGTCCTCGGTGCCGGGCAGGATACGGCCGTCCAGCCAGGCCGTGGCCTCGCTCGGGATGACGTTCACCTTGTAGCCGGCGCTGAGCATCGTCGGATTCAGCGTGTTGGACAGCGTGGCCTCGACGATGCGTGCGGCATCGCCGAGTTGGGCAAGGCTGGCGGGGTCGGCTGGGTCGACCTGCACGCCGAGGTGCGTGCGGAGCCCGTCGAGCAATGCCGCGACGGTCGGGATCAACTGCACCGGCCACTGCTGATCGGCGATCCGAGTCAGCGTGCGCGCCAGGGCGACGACGGCGTTGTTCGGGTTGCGCCTCGACCCGTGCCCGGCCTGCCCACGGGCGGTGAGCCGGATCCGGGCCGTGCCGCGTTCGGCCGCGGCGATCGGGTAGAGCCGCCCGCCGTCGGGTAGGTGCACCTCGAATCCGCCGGACTCGCCGATCGCGGTCGTCACGCCCTCGAACAGGTTCGGATGCTGCTGCGCGAGGAATCCCGCGCCGAACTCGCCGGTGTCTTCCTCGTCGGCCACGAAGGCCAGCACGATGTCGCGGGGCGGGACGAACCCGGAGCGGCCGAAGGAGCAGGCGACGGCCAGCATCATCGCGTCCATGTCCTTCATGTCGAGCGCGCCGCGTCCCCAGATCGAGCCGTCGCGAATCTCGCCGCTGAACGGGTCGAACGCCCAGTCGGCGGCCTCGGCGGGGACGACGTCGAGGTGTCCGTGCACCAGCAGCGCAGGTGCTTCGCGGTCGACGCCCGGGATGCGGACGACGGTGCTCGCCCGGCTCGGCGCGGATTCGAGGACGACGGGCGAGTAGCCGGCGTCGAAGAGCACTTCGGCCACCCACTCGGCGGCAGCACGCTCGCCGCCTGAGTCGCCGTTGCCGTAGTTGGACGTGTCGAACCGGATCAGCCGCGAGCAGAAGTCGACAACATCCGTCTCGAGCCCGGTCACTGTGCAACCTCGGCGGCGGACGTAGCAACGACCCACCGGCGGCGGAAGTGCTTGGCGCTCACGATGGCTCCCCCCGGTAGCACTGGATGGCCGCCGCGAGGTCGCGCCGCCGCCGGGAGCGCCGGGCGGCGCCCTTTGCGCCCGCCGCCGACAGTGATGCCAGGATGTGTCCGACGGCGGCCACTGCGGTGGGCGAATGTGCCGCCGACTCGCTGCGCGTGGCTACTCGCAGCGAGTGGGCGGCGTACGCGCAGATCGGGCTGTCGTCGCGATCGGTCACCGCGATCACCGTCGCGCCCAAGGCGTGGAACTGCTCGGCGACGTGCAAGGTGAGACTGCTGTAGCTGCGAAAGCAGAACGCGGTGAGCGTGTCGCTGCGATGGGCGTCGCTCACGGCGGCGAGCGCCGTGGCCGCGTTCGGCTCGATCAGGCTGACATCGCGTAGCGCGCAGGTCAGGTCGGCGGCGAACAGCGACGCGTAGCCGGTTGACTTCAGGTCGCCGATCACCCAGCGTCGGCGGCTCGCGAGGATCGCCTTGGCGGCGAGTTCGAGCGCGCCGTTGGCCTGCATCGACTGCAGGGTCTCGGTCAGATTCTCGTGTTCGAGGCGAAGGATCCGCCGCAGTTCGGCCCGACCGGCATCGCCGTCGCCGTCGCGATAGGTGAAGCGCAGATCTGGCGCGGTGATCCGGCGACTCTCCTGCTTCGCGGCCCGGTGGCGCAGGTCGTCGGTGTCGACGAAGCCTGCGGCGCGCACCAGTCGCTCGAGGTCTTCGGGTGTCGCACCGGCGGCGTGCAGCAGTTGGGCCGGACGCCGCTCGAGGGAGCGGGGGTAGTCCGTGGCGATCGCCTCGAACAGGCGCTGCCCGATCTCGCCGAAGTGCGCCGCCGCGTCGCAGAGCACGTCCAGGACGGGGACGGGAGCGAGCGTGAGCGCCCTTGGTGCGGACGGTGCGGCCTGTGCGGCCGGTGCGGCCCGTTCGATGCCCGACGCGATCGCTCAGCCCTCCGCACTATTTGTCGAGAGTAGAAAGTTCTGGCAGATTTCTTGAGGTAAGTGTGGATGAGTCATACTCTCGCACTATGTCGACGTCAAGGCTCGAAATGTCTTGGGTGCCGACATCCGACGACGCCAATCGGGTCGTTGCCGACCGGGTCGCGACCGCGCGCCGCACCAGCGCGCTGACGCTCGCCGCGCTGGCCGCGCGCAGCGGCCTGTCACCGGCCTACCTGTCCCAGATCGAGTCCGGTTCGGCCAACCCGACGGTGAGCACGCTCGCCCGGGTCGCGGCCAGCCTCGGCACCGACATCGGCGCCCTGCTTGGCGACGGCGGCAACCTGGTCGAACGATTCGAGCCGCGGTTCGCCACCGTCCCCTTGCTTGCCCAGTTGCCGAACGGTTCGGGCGTATGGGATCTGACGGCCGTCGGCGCGGCGCGGATCTTCGCGCGACTGGTCCGCGGCACGCCGGCCGATCACGCCGAGCCGATCAGCCACCGCGGCGAGGAGTTTGTGGCTGTGCTGTCGGGGCAATGCGACCTGCGGGTGGGCAGCCTGGTGCGGACGCTGCACCGGGCCGACGGCTGCCACTTCAGCGCGTCCGACCAGCACGAGATCACCGAAGCGAGCAACGACCTGCTTCTGCTGGTCATCCTCAGCGAGGAGCGGGCGGCGTGATCGCGCCGTACGGCCAGTGGCCCTCGCCGATCACCGTCGACATGGCGGCCGCCGCCTCGGGCGGGCTGACCTGGCCGTCCGGCGCGGGCGGCCGTACCTGGTGGTGCGCGTCCGATCCGCAGACCGCGACGGTTGCGCTGATGCGCCGTGACACCGACGGTTCGGTAGCGCCGGTGCTCGGCGCCGGCTGGTCGGTCCGCAACCGGGTCAACGGCTACGGCGGCCGGCCGTACGCGGTGCGCGACGACGGTCTGCTGGCTTTCACCGAGGACAGCGACCGGCGGGTCTACCGCTTCGACGGCGCCCGGCCTGCCCCGCTGACGCCGTCCGACGATACTGCCCGCTACGCCGACCCGATCTTTCATCCCGATGGTGGCGAGCTGTGGTGCATCCGCGAGATCACCCTTGCTGGCAAAGGTGATCCGGCACCACGCACGTCGCGGCAGATCGTCGCGGTGCCGCTCGACGGCAGTGCCGCGGACGCTCCGGATGCGATCCGGGTCGTGGCGAGCTTGCAGCACTTCCTGTCCGGCATCCGGATCAGCCCGGACGGGCGGCGCCTGTGCTGGATCGGCTGGGACCACCCGCAGATGCCCTGGGACGCCACGCAGCTCATGGTCGCCGACCTCGTCGACGGCGTCGCGGTCACCGCTGCGTGCGTCCTCGGCGGCGCGGACGTCTCGGTGCCGCAAGCGGAATGGGCAGACAACGACACCCTTTACGCGATGGCCGATCCGGACGGATGGTGGAACCTGCACCGTCTGGATGTGTCTGGCGGCAAGGTCGAATGCGTCCTGCCGATGCCGCGCGAGTGTGCGAGCGCGTTGTGGCGAGTGGGCGCCACCTGGTTCGCGCTCGCCGGCGAGCGGGTCGTGTTGCGGCACGGCATCGGTGCGCAGCAGTTGGCGTTGTGGGATCCCGCGAGCGGTGCGCTGCAAGACCTTGCGCCCGGGTGGAACGACTTCGGCACGTATGTCTGGGCGGACGCGCGTGATGCCGTCATCGTCGGCGGTTGCGAACGGGAGCAGGCCACCGTGCTACGCGTGCCGCTGACCGGCGCCGACGCAATCCGATGCCTGCCGGAACCGCCAGCAGAGCTCGCCGCCTGGACGTCGATCCCGCGGCGACACACCGTGCAGGACGTGCACTTCATCTATTACCCGCCGACGAATCCGGACTACGCAGCGCCCGTGGGTGCGCTGCCGCCGTTGCTGATCTACGCGCACGGCGGTCCGACCAGTCACGCCGACGCGACCCCGTCCGTCGAGTACTCGATGTTCACCAGCCGAGGCTTCGCTGTTGTGGCCGTCGACTACGGCGGCTCCACCGGCTACGGGCGGGCGTATCGCGAGCGACTGCGGCATTCCTGGGGAGTCGTCGACGTCGCCGACTGCGTCACGGTCGCAGGCGAACTGGTGCGGGCCGGCGAGGTCGACGGCGAGCGCATCGCGATCCGCGGCGACTCGGCCGGTGGTTGGACCACACTCGCCTGCCTGGCAAGCACGGACATGTTCTGCGCCGGCGCGGTGTACTACCCCATCAGCGACGCCCTGCAATGGTCCGGCGAGCACACCCACGACTTCGAATCCCGTTATCTGGAAAGCCTGATCGGCTCGTTGCCTGACGACCGTGACCGCTTCGAACGGGTGTCTCCGTTGCGGCACGCCGACCGGATCACCAGCCCGCTCGTCATGCTGCAGGGCGCCGACGACCCGATCTGCCCGCCGCGGCACGCGCGCGCCATCATCGACGCGGTCAGCGCCCGCGGTCTGTGGAACCGCATGCACATCTTCGACGGCGAGGGCCACGGGTTTCGCAAGGCGTCATCCGTGGTGGCGTCATTGCGTGCCGAGGTCGAGCTGTATAGCCATGCCATGAACATCGACGTTGCCGATATCGGATGACGGTCTCGCTTGCCCGCCCGCCGGCGCTGCGTCCGGGCGACCGGGTGGCAGTGCTCACCAGCAGCAGTCCGGCGCGGCAGGAGCCGCTGGAGCTCGGCCTGGACGCGCTGCGCTTTGCGGGCCTCGAGCCGGTGGTCTACCCCTCTGCTCGCGACCTGGGCAGCATGCGCCGCTATCTGGCCGGCGACGACGCGATGCGGGCAAACGACCTGCGCGCCGCGCTGTGCGACCCGAGCATCGCCGGAATCGTGTACGCCTGCGGCGGCTCCGGCGCGCAGCGAACCCTTGCGGCGATGGACTGGGACGGGCTCGACCTGCTGACCCCCAAGGTGCTCGCCGGCTACTCCGATGTGACCGCCGTGCTGGAGTGCGTGGCGGTGCGGCTCGGCTGGGCGTCGCTGCACAGCACGATGGTGTGCTTCTTCGACGTCTACTCGTTCGCGTCGATGCTGCGGTGCCTGATGCGTCCGGAGCAGGCGACCGAGATCCGTTATCCCGACGCGCAGACCGTGGTGGGCGGGCGGGCCCGCGGGGTCACTCTCGGCGGCAACCTGACACTGCTCGCCTCGTCGCTGGGCACCGACACGTCGTGGCCGGCCCGGGGCGGCATCCTGATGTTGGAGGACGATTCCGAGGAGGACTATCGGATCGACCGCATGCTCACCCAGTTGCTGCGGTCCGGATACCTGGACGGTGTCGCCGGCATCGTTGCCGGCAGGTTCGAGAACTGCGGCGAGAGGGCCGACATTCAGGCGATCCTGGAGGAGCGGCTGGGTCGCCTGGGCGTGCCGATGATCAGCTGGGCGAACGTCGGCCACGGCGAGAACTGTCAGACCTACCCGATCGGTATCGCTGCCGAGCTGGACGCCGACGCAGCGACGCTGCGCCTTACTGATCCCCCGCTGCTGCCCGCCTGAGCACGTGCGGATCTCGCTCTGCCGCATGGTGCGGGCATCGAGGCGGTGGCTGATCTGCTCGTAGGCAGGCCCTCTGCCGGCCAGGCGAAGCGGTTGGCCCGTTGAGTGGTGCGTTCAGCATCGAGTGGTGGGTTATAGCGCACCACTCGAGCGACAACGCACCACTCAACGCGGGAGAGCGCGGGCCGGCAAACTCCGGCCGAAGTCGTTACGGCTTGTGCGCCTCGATCAGGAAGCGCTGCGAGCGCGCGACGAACGGGCCCTCGGTCTGGATCTGCTCGTGCAAGCGGGCCAATGGTTCGACGTACTTCTCGACGGTGAAGCCCGGAACGGTCCAGACGACCTTGCGCAGAAACACGATCACGGCGGCGATGTCGTAGAACTCCATGCGCAGCGCTTCCCTGCGCAAGTCGACAACGGCCAGGCCGGTGGACTCGGCGAGGGCGGCGGCGCGTTCCGGGCTGCGCGATTGGTCCACCTCGGCGGGACCCATCATCGCTTCGGTCAGCTCGCGCACCGAGCCGGAACCGACCTGCTGCGACAAGTAGGTGCCGCCCGGCGCGAGGACCCTTGCGATCTCCTCCCAGCGGACGAGGGTGGGGTGCCGGCTGACAACCAGGTCGAACCGGCCGTCCGGGAACGGCAGGTCGGCCTGGTCGTCGACCTCGGTCACGACCGCGCCGAGGCCGCGCAGATTGCGCTGGGCGATCGGAATGTTCGGCGGCCAGGACTCGGTGGCCATCAGCTCAGCCGGCGCGGTGGGGATGGTGGCCAGCACCTCGCCGCCGCCCGTCTGCACATCGAGGGCCGCATGTACGCCGGCCATGCGCTCGCCGATGAGCCCCACATAACCCCAGCTCGGCCGTTGCTCGGTGGCCCGGCCCGCGAACCAGGAGAAGTCCCATCCCGCCACTGGGACGGCGGAGCCTTCGCGAACGAGTTCGTCGAAGGTTGCCTCGGGATTGCTCGACATGAGCTCTACTCCATCAGCCGCGAGCCGGTAATTCCAGAAAATTCTGGCGCACCAGCCAGACGCCGACCTGTGCCGGTAGACGAGCCTCGGCGTCACGCGGAGTCCGGGTTTCGCGGTGCCGATGACAGAGCAGCGCCACCGGCGAAATCGGTCCACTGAACCAGCTTGGAAATGGACCTTATCGGCGACCAATCATGCTCTTACGGTCCACGGTATGACCACGAAGACCGACGCGCAGACCACTGTGCACAGCACCGGCACCCGCCTGATAACCGGCCCGTTCGTCCGGGTACTCGTGGCATCTTTCGGGGCACTGAGCAGTTTCTACGTCCTGCTGTCGGTGATCCCGATGCTGGCCACGTCGTCTGGATCAGACGGCTCGGACGGGCGCGGGCCTGGTCACCGGACTGCTGATGCTCGGCGGCGTTCTGGCTGAACTCGCCAGCGCACGGCTTATCGCGCGGATGGGTGAGGCCCGGGTGCTGGCCGTCGGGCTCGTCCTGCTCGGCGCTCCGGCGCTGATGCTGCTGGCCGCAGACCAGTTCGCGGTGGTCGTGGCCGTGTGCCTGGTCCGCGGGCTCGGTTTCGGCCTGGCCATGGTTGCCGGTGGCGCGCTGGTGGTGTCGGCCGTTCCGGTCGAGCGGCGTGGCGAAGGCCTCGGCGTGTTCGGAGTCGTGGCCTGCGTGCCGGGCATTGTGGCGCTGCCCGCCAGCGTGTGGCTTGTCGATCAGGTCGGCTACCCGCCCGTGTTCGTCCTGGCCGCCGTGACCGCGATCGGCCCGCTGGCCGTCCGTCCCGGCGCATCGCAGCAGCCCGCGCGCGCAGGCGTCGGCCGAGCAGTCCGTCAGCCTGCTCGACGGCCTGCGGGCAGCCGATCAGCGGCGCCCGGCCCTCGCGTTCGTGGCCACCACGATCGCCGCCGGCATCGTCGTCGCGTTCCTGCCGCTGGCCGGCATCTCCGGCGCGAGCCGGCGCCGCAGCCCTGCTCGTGCAAGCACTGACCGCGACGATCGGCCGGTGGGCCGCCGGGACGTTATGGCGACCGCAAGGGCCACTCGCGGCTGCTCGTACCGGGTCTCGTCACCACGGCCATCGGCATGGCGATGCTGGCCGGTCTCGGCAATCCGGTCAGCCTGCTGGTCGGCGTGGTGCTCTTCGGCGCCGGCTTCGGCGTGATGCAGAGCGTCACGCTCGCGATGATGATCGAGCGGGTCGCCCCGTCCGGATACGGCATGGTCAACGCCGTCTGGAATCTCGCCTACGACCTCGGTTACGGAGCAGGCCCGGTCGCGTTCGGCGTACTCGTCGGCCGCACCGGCTACTCGGCCGCGTTCGCCCTGACCGGCGCGCTGATCCTGACGGCCCTGGTGCCCGCCCTGCGCGACCGGCTGCGCACGAGGATCAGCCCGGTTCCGGCGGTCGCCCTGGCGCTACAGCCGTAGCTGCGGCCTGGTCGCGCGCCCCAGATCTTGATCATCTCTGCTGATCCGCCATCGCTCGCGGTTTCGACAGAGATGATCAAGGTCGGACTAGGCGTCCTGATCAATGTCAGTGGGTCGTGCCAAGGTGGGGTTCGTGCCTGACACACCTCTTTCCGGACGGGTAGCCCTCGTCGCCGGCGCCACGCGCGGCGCCGGCCGGGCGATCGCCGTCGAGCTTGCCCGCGCAGGTGCGACGGTCTACGCCACCGGGCGCAGCAGCCGGATTACGGGTCGTTCCGAGATGGATCGGCCCGAAACCATCGAGGAAACCGGCGACCTGATCGCCGACGCGGGCGGCACCGGCATCGCAGTGCGCGTCGATCACCTCGACATCGAGCAGGTCCGCGCGCTCGTCGAGCGAATCCAGTCCGATCACGGACGGCTCGACGTACTCGTCAACGACATCTTCGGCGGCGACCGGTACGTGCAGTTCGGCAGCAAGGTCTGGGAACACGACCTGCCCGGCGGCATCCGCATGCTGCGCATGGGCATAGAGACCCACGCCATCACCAGCCACTACGCGCTGGCGCTCCTCATCAAGCGTCAGGGCGGCCTGGTCATCGAGACGACCGACGGAACCGCCGACTACAACGCCGCCTACCGCCATCAGACCGGCCTCTTCTACGACCTGGTCAAGGCCGCGGTCGCCCGTATGACGCTCGCGCAGGCCTACGAACTGGAGCCCTACGGCGGGGCGGCCGTGGCGGTCACGCCGGGGTGGCTGCGTTCGGAGGCGATGCTCGAGCACTTCGGCGTGACCGAGGCAAACTGGCGTGAGGGCACGCGCGTCCAGCCGCACTTCTGCATCTCCGAGTCACCGACGTATGTCGGCCGGGCTGTTGCGGCGCTCGCGGCCGATCCCGACGTCGCCCGCTGGTCCGGGCAGGTCGTGTCCAGTGGGCAACTCGCGCCGATCTACGGGTTCACCGACATCGACGGCACCCAGCCGGATTGCTGGCGCTACGTCGTCGAGGTCCAGGACAAAGGCCTGCCCGCCGACGACACCGGCTACCGCTGACGGAGGCATCGGTCAGGGGCTGGCCGGCAGGTGTCGTCGCCGTAAGGCTGACATCGCCGCTACGCCGATCGCGATAGCCGAGCAGTCAGGCGTCCATGTGCGAGTTCTCTTCCTCTTCGGCGAGCCTCGTCGTGGCGAGTTGGACGCGACGCTGAATGCCGAGCTTCTGATACACGTGGCGAAGGTGCGTCTGCACTGTATTCACGGTCAGGAACAGCTGCGCGGCAATCTCGCGGTTGCTCAGGCCGGCTCGGGCCAAGCGGGCCACGGACCGTTCCTGTGGCGTGAGTTGTCCCGCGGCCGTCGTGCCGGACCGTCCGCCGGCGCGGCGCCATTCGACCCGGACGCGCTGTTTGTGCCATGCGGCGCCGGTCTCCTGCGTGATCGCGAGCGCCTGCGCCAGCATCGGCCGCGCGGCCTTCGCCCGGCCGGCGCGGTTCTGCAGAGCGCCGAGCGCGGTGAGCGTCTCGGCCCGCACGACCGGCATGCCGAGTTCGTCATGTAGCGCGGCGGCCTGGCGTAACAAGCACTCGGCCTGCTCGACATCGCCGCGTCGCTCCGCAAGCGCCGCGTTGCCGGTCGCGGCGATGATGCGAGTCCATTCGGTGGCGTGCGGGAACTGCTCGACCCAGCCGACGATGCGTTGCGCGTCGTCGGTACGGTCGCAGGCCAGGTAAGCGCTGATCGCATCGGGCGCCCACGGCACGAGTAGCGGATCATGAACGCCGAGCGTGGCGGCGAGCCGTTCGGTGCGCGCGAAGATCTCACACGCTGCTCCGCACTCGCCGCGCCGCAACGCAAGCCTGCCTCGGGTGAACTCGCGCAGGTAGACGACGTGCAGACCATCGGGATCGCTGTCGTACCTCCTTGCAGAGCATCGCTGCGTCATCGAGGCGTCCGAGTTCAAGAAGCACGACGGCCTTCTGTGTCTCTGCCCAACGCCGACCGAACGGGACGAGTTCTGCGGCCTCGAGGAGTGGTTCGGACAGCGCGATTGCTTCCCGCAGACGACCCAGCCAACACAGCGCCTCGACCCTGATCACGAGGCTCTGGAAGATCATCATGGGCTCGCCGCGGATGGCGTCGGAGGCGAGCACGGATTCGAGCAGGGCTGGGGATTCCCGGAACCTGGGCGTGCCCTTCAGCAGCAGTGCGTAGGCGCTTCGGGCATTCCACCATTGGGCGTCTGACGGATTGAGCGTCCGCGCAAGTTCGCTAGCCGATGCGGCTGACTCGGCCGCAGCGAGGCCGTCCGGTTCGCCCATCACGTAGGCGGTGAAGCCCCACACGTGATCCGCGGCGATCGCGGCGGGGCTGCCCGGCGTGGCGAGGTCGCGAGCGCGGGCGAGGACCGCGAACGCCGTGTCCGGGGCCGCGAGCCTGCCAGACCTGCGACCCGTGCTCGACCATTGCCGCGGCCAGCATGTCCCGGTCCTCGCTCGCCGGACTCCCGAACTGCCTGATCCAGCCACGCCGAGGCGCGGTCGATGTGACCGGCATGAAACGCAGCCCGGGACAGTTGGCGAAGCGCGGCGAGCCGGCTCGTGCGTGACAATGCGCATCGGCTGAGCAACCCCTCGTAGATGGCCAACGCAGTCGTGGTGTCGCCGCACGCCAGTAGCGCCTTGCCCAGATCGAAGAGGAGATCCGGTGGCGCCGCGTCGCCCTGCATGTCCGCGGCAGCCTCGAGATACCGGCGCGCGGTTTCTACCGCGCCCGCCGCGAGCGCCTCGCGCCCTGCGTCGGCGAGGACTTCGCCGGCCTGCCGGTCTCCGGACATCCCGGCGGCGAGCGCGTGCTCGGCGACTTCGGCCGGCTTGAGTTCGCGCCTGCGCATGGTGCGAAACGCCGCCTCGTGCAGGCTGGCCCGCGACACCGCGGTCAGGTCGTACACCGCCTGGCGGAACAGGGCGTGGCGGAACTCGGCCCAGCCGCCGGACGTGGCGTGCAGTATGCCGGCCGCTGCCAGCTCGTCGAGAATCTGCGCGGTAGCCACCGGACCAATGCCCACGATGTCGGCGGCGATCTGAGTCCGGAAGCGGCGCCCGACGACACTCGCCGCGCGAAGATAACGCTGCGCGGCCTCGGTGAGTCCCGACAGTTGTGAGGTCAGGAACCTGCTGGCCCACGACGTCGCGGCGGCCGGCCCGGAAGCGACCAGCGGCTGACCGTCACGCAGCCGGGCGGCCGCCGTCTCCAGCAGGAACGGGTTGCCCTCGCACAGCTCGACGGCCTGGCGCGCGGCGGCCGGTTCGGCGTTCGCCGCCCGCTGCTGCAGCATGACCAGCGCAGCCTCGTCGGTGAGAGGCCGGAGTTCCTCCATGGCGGCAATGCCATGCAGCGTCAGCTCCTCGGCCGCTCGCAGCGCGGCGGCAGGCCAGGGCCGAAGGGTTGCGACGACGGCCACCGGCATGCGCCGAATGCGCCGGCACAGCAGGCGCAGGACGAGCAGCGAGTCGGGATCGACCCAGCTGGCGTCGTCGAATGCCAGCAGCAACGGGGCGGTGGCCGCCTGCCGGATCTGGTCCAGCATGACGTAGAGGAACGAGGCGACACCGGCGTTATCGCGCTGCCAGCTCAGCGTGCCGTCGGAAATGTGTTCCAGCGATTGCTCGAGGAGGCCGAACGGCACTGCGGCTTCGGCGACATCGCCACGGCCGACCCCGACCCGGAAGCGGGCAGCCGCCTTGGCAGTGATGTGGTCCAGGACGGTTGTCTTGCCGAGCCCTGCCTCACCGACGACGAATAGACCCCCGCCCTGCCCCGCGGCCGCGGCGTCGAGCAGCCGGTCAGCGGCTGCAAACACGGTATGTCGTTCCAAGATCGGCGAACTCACGGCCCGACCTCCTTGACGAACCAACCGTAACCCCGTCAACGGTGTGTGGAGGCATCGATTCGCGGTTCTTCACTGGTCGATCGAAAGCGTCGTCCGGCCATCTCACTGATTCAGGTGACGACCACAGCGGCGCGACATCAGACGGTGGAGCTCCCCAGTCCCGCGGCGCTAGGAGCCGACATGACCGTCAGGTTCTCGGCCGAGGTGCGCGACATCCTCACCTCGGGCAGGCCGGCGCACCTCGTCACTCTCAATCCCGACGGCAGCCCGCAGGTGAGCGTGGTCTGGATCGGGCTGGACGGTGACGCGGTTGTGTTCGGACACATCGGCGAATGGCGCAAGGTCCGCAACATCCGCCGTGACCCTCGGGTCGCGTTGTCCATCCTGACCGGCACGCGCGTCCATCCCGGATTCGACGACTACCTCGTCATCACCGGGACGGCCCGAACCACTGACGGCGGCGCACCTGAACTGTTGCGCCGGTTGGCCGAGGTGTACGTGGGGCCCGGGTCGCGGTTCCCGCCGCTGGACGCCGCACCCGGCCACGTCACCCGAATCTCGCCCACTGACGTGGGCCGTCCGGGCCTGCCGTCGTGGGCCGAGCCGCACTGACCACATTCCCGAGACCGCTACCTAGAAAGCCGAGCACATGTCATCTGCACAGAGCACTGCGCGAACTTCCGCGCGCCCCGCATCCACCGTCTCAGCCGCACCCGGCGCTGCCCGCGATTGGCTGGCACTCGCGGTGCTGGCCATGGCCGAGTTCATGGTCATTCTCGATGCGTCAGTGGTCAACGTCGCCCTGCCGTCGATCGGCTCGGCGTTGCACCTCAATCAGCGAGGCCTGTCCTGGGTCGTCAACGCGTACGTCCTCACGTTCGGCGGGCTGCTCCTGCTCGGTGGCCGCCTGGCCGATCTGCTTGGCCGGCGGCGAATCTTCGTGGCCGGCGCGATCGCGTTCTCCGCTGCATCGCTGCTCGGCGGTTTCGCGCAAACCGAGGCTGAGCTCATCGCCGCCCGCGCCTTGCAAGGCGGCGGCGCCGCGTTGCTCGCACCCGCTGCGCTCGCGCTCGTTGCGTCGACGTTTCGCGAAGGGGCCCGCCGTACCAAGGCGATGGGCATCTGGGGAGCCGTCGCCGGATCGGGCGCGGCGGCCGGCGTGCTGCTAGGCGGCGTGCTCACCAGTGCATTCGGCTGGCGCTGGGTGTTGTTCATCAACGTGCCGGTCGGGCTGGTGTGCATCGTCGCCATTCCGTTCGTCGTCCCGGAGAGCCGCGCCGACCGTTCAGCGCAAAGCTTTGATCTATCCGGTGCTGCGGCGATCACCGGTGGCCTCGGGGCGCTCGTCTATGCCCTGGTCGGCGTCCCGTCAGCGGGCTGGGCATCGGTCCGGACGCTGGGACTGCTGGGCGGTGCCGCCATACTCCTGGCGGCATTCATCGTGCGGGAGCGGCGTGCTCGAACGCCGCTGGTGCCATTTCGGATCTTCACGATCAGAACGCTCGCCGTCGCCAACGCGGTGATGATTCTGGTCGGCGCGGCTGTGCTCAGCCTGTTCTTCGTGCTCTCGCTGTACATGCAGCAGGTACTCGGCTACAGCCCGCTGAAGGCCGGCGTGACGCAGCTACCTCTGGCCGGTGCGATCGTCGTCGTCGCGGGTGCCACGCCTGCACTCGTCGCGAGACTCGGCCTGAAGACCACGATGCTGACCGGCATAGTCGCCTTGGGCTCCGGACTCGTCTGGTTCTCGCGCATTTCCGTCCACGGTTCCTTCGCATCGGACATTCTCGGACCGTCGCTTCTCGTCGCGCTCGGCCTCGGCGTGACGTTCGTCGTGCTCACCACGGCATCCGTCAGCGGCGTCCACGAACACGAGTCGGGCCTGGCCAGTGGGCTGATCAACACCACGCAGCAGGTCGGCGGTTCGCTCGGCCTGGCCATCGTGACGACGATCGCGTCCACACGTACCGCGCACGCTTTGATCCACGGGACCGGACGCTCGACAACCCAGGCCCTGACCGACGGATTCCAGTGGGCGTTCCTCGGCGCGGCGGGTTTCGCGGGTCTCGCCTTCCTCATCGCAGCGTTCACCAAGAGGTGGTCAGCGCCCAGACCGCAGCGCCGGCCTTGATCAGCGGGTAGCGAGGCGTCTGCTCCGGCGGCTACCGCGGGCGCCTGCTACGACGAGGGCGCCGACGACGAGGGTGAGCACGGCGTCGGCGGAGGCGGCCCATGCCATTCCGTTGCCCGCTCCCGACCCCGCGGTGGCGAAGAACAGGGTGCCGATCCCGGCGACGCCCATCGCGCCGGCGAACTGCTGAGCGGTCGACAGCGCGCCGGCCGCGGCACCGGCATGCTGCGGCGGTACGTCGCGCAGCGCGGATCCGATGAGCGTGGGCACGATGACGCCGTTGCCCAGGCTGATCACCGCGGCCGCGACGACGATCCACGCGACGGACGCGTCCTGGCCGCCACCGGCGGCGATTGCCCCGAGGGCCCCGAGACCGATCGCCGCCACCAGGCAGCCGCCGACGACGGCCGCCGACCCGTACCGGGCCACGAGACGTGGCGCGAGCAGCGCGCTTATCGAGAAGCCGACGCCCGCCGGGGCGAACGCCAGGCCCGCGTGAAATGCGTTGAGTCCCAGTCCGATCTGCAACAGCAGCGCCAAGGTGAACATGTAGCTGGCGAAGCTGGCCATGAACGCGAAGCTCGCCAGCAGCCCGGTCGTGAATGACCGCGCCCGGAACAGGGACAGTTCGAGCAGCGGCTGCCCGCCGCGACCGTGCAGCACCCGCTGCCACCGAATCGTCAGGGCCAGCACCGGCACTGCCGCGACCATCGACACCCACATCCACCACGGCCACCCGGACGTGCGCCCCATCGTCAGCGGGACGAGCAGCAACGCTAGGCCGATCGCGAGGCCGAACGCCCCGAGCGGGTCGAGCGACGAGCGTCGAGCGGAGGAGCGACTCGCTTCGGGCAGGACGCGACGGGCGATCACCGCGCCGACCAGGCCGATCGGCACGTTGACCAGGAAGATCAGCCGCCAACCGAGTCCGGCGATGTCCGCAGTGACCAGCAGGCCGCCGAAAACCTGACCGGCGATCGATCCGACTCCGGCGGCGACTCCGTACCACGCCATCGCTCGCGGGCGGGTGGTCGCGTCCGACGATGAGGAGATGACCGCGAGCACCTGCGGCAGCATCAGCGCAGCCGTCAGCCCCTGCGCGAGGCGCGACGCGATCAGCTGAGCTGGATTGACTGAGATGCCGCACAAGGCGGACGTGACGGTGAAGCCCAGCATGCCGAGCACGAAGATGCGGCGATGGCCGAACAGGTCACCGAGGCGCCCGCCCAGCACCAGCGCCGCCGCGTACGCGAATGCGTAGCCACCGACGACCAATTCGAGCGCGGAGTCGCTCGCGTGTAGGTCGTGTCGCAGCGACGGCGCCGCCACGTTGACGACGAAGAAGTCGAACTGGGCCATGAAGGTGGCCGTCAACAGCACGGTGAGGACGCGTGCTGGAACGGCGCGGGGGCCGGCCGTCTGGATCTCGGCAGCAAGGGTGTCCGCGCGGGTCATCTTTCCGTCCTGTCAAATGTGGATATCAACCATCTACAATTGAGACAGTAACATTGACGTCGTGAAGGTTTCGCAAGGTGTCGAATGGATGCTGCACGGTGTGGGATTGATCGCGCAGGCGCCCGACGGAGTGTCCGTGCCGCGCAAGGTTCTCTCCGACCACTACGGATTGCCCGACGCCTACCTCGCCAAGCACCTCAAGTCCTTGGTGCGCGCCGGCGTGCTGCTGGCGACTCCCGGTCCGAGCGGTGGATTCCGCTTGGCCCGTCCCGCCGAGCAGATCACTGCACTCGACATCGTCGAGGCCATCGAGGGTTCCGCCGCACCGTTCGTCTGCCAGGAGATCCGGCAATGCGGCAGCGGTGCTGTGCCAGGAGGCGACTATCGCCGGCCGTGCGCGATCTCAGTCGTGATGCTGAAGGCACACCAGGCGTGGCGATCTTCGTTGCAGGAGGTCACGGTGACCGACCTCATGAACATGACGCCGAAGCGGCTCCGCGATCGCAACACGACGCAGTTCGCATCGCTTCGGCGTCGCTGAGCCAGCCGGATTCAGATCGGCTCGAGCATCCGGTGCGGCTTCGCCAGCACCGCGCTGACCCGATCGGTACGCAGCGGGCGCACCTGCCTGCGAGAGCTGACGACGTCGTCGACGTCTGGGGTCAACCCGCACTTCGGGCAGTAGCCGTGTGCGTCGAGTCGTGTGCTGCAGCGGGCGTGCGTGAAGGTGCGCGGCGGACGCGTGTCGGCGGCGTGCTTCTGGCCCCACTGCGCGAGCGAATGCACGACCGGCCACAGGTCGCGGCCTGCGTCGGTGAGTTCGTAGCGGACGCCGGACCCGTCGTCGACGCGGACGAGGACGCCGTTCTCGACGAGCTTGCGCAACCGATCGGACAGCACTGCGCGCGGGATGTCCAGATGCTGCGCGAAGTCGGAGAAATGCCGGACTCCATAAAGGGCATCACGCACGACGAGCAGCGTCCAGCGTTCGCCGATGATCTCGAGCGCTCGCGCGATCGAGCAGTCCTGGCCGGCGTAGGTGTTCCCGAGCATGCCGTGAGCCTACTCTCACAAGTTCGGTCATTGAACTGACTCTGCTATGGTCACGGTTCAATCACCGAACTGGAGATCTTCCGCGATGGCAATCACCGCCCAGGCCCGATCGCTCACCATTGCGGCGGCCGCGACGATGCTCGTGCTCGTCGACTTCACCGCCGTCCTGCCGACCGTGCAAGACACCGCCAAGACGCTCGGGGCGTCTGTCACCTGGCGTACCTGGGCGTTGAGCGCGATGAGCCTCGGGCTTGCTGCCGCCCTTCTCGCCGCGGGCACGGTTGCCGACCGGTTCGGCCGCCGGCGCACCATGCGCATCGGCCTCGCACTGCTCGCGGCCGCCACCGCACTGTCCGCGGCTGCGCCCTCGATCGCCGTCTTCGTGGCCGCGCGTATCGCGCAGGGCGTGGCCGGCGCAGCGATCACCGTCGCCACGCTCGCCACGGTGGGACACGTGTATCCGTCCGGACGGGCCCGGATCCGGGCCACGGGCATCTGGGGCGCGTCGCTCGGAGTCGGAATCGCGAGCGGGCCGGTGTTCTCGGCGGCAGTGGCCCGCGCGGCCGATTGGCGGGCCGGTTACTGGCTCATCGCTGCGCTGCTGGCGCTCGTGGCCGTCTGGGCGGGACGCCTCACCGAGTCGCGGTCGCCGCACACGCGCCGGTTCGACGTCTTCGGCGCGGTCACACTCGTCGGCGGGATGGCCGCGCTTACCGCCGCGCTGATCACCGGCCGCCAGAGCTGGACAGGCGACGCGACACTCGGGCTGCTCGCCGCAGCACTGGTACTGCTGAGCGCTTTCGTCGTGATCGAGCTGCGCTCCGCCCAGCCGATGCTCGACGTTCGGCTGCTGCGGCGTCCCGACTTCGTGCACTCCATCGTGGGTGCACTCGTCGTCGGCCTGACCACGATCGCCTTGATGAGCTACGCCCCGTCGTACTTCGAGCGGGCTATTGGCCTGTCGGCGCTTGCGAGCTCGGTACTGCTCGCGTCCTGGTCGGCCACCGGCGCCGTCGTGTCGTGGCACGCCCACCGTCTGCCTGCGCGGCTGACCAGCCGCCACCGCCTGCTGCTCGGGCTGCTGGCCTGCGCGGCCGGCCTGGCCTGGCTCGCCCAGTCGACGGCGGGCGGCGGATGGGCCGTGCTGCTGCCCAGCCTGATCCTGACCGGAGTCGGCACGGGAGTGACGAATGCAGCGCTCGGCCAACTCGCTGTCGCGTCCGCGCCGCCCGGCCAGGCTGGCCTCGGCAGCGGCGCGAACAACACGGCGCGCTACCTGGGCGGTGCCGCCGGCGTCGCGGTCGTGATCGCGCTGGCGGTTCCCGGAACGGGTAGCGCCGACGACCGCGCAGCTCGTCCACGGCTGGAACATCGCGGCGGCGGTGAGCGCGGGGCTGTGCGCAGCGGGCCTGATCGTCGTGGCTGCGGTACGCGAATTCACCGAGCAGCGGGAACTGGTGCACGCCTAAGCCCGGCAGGCGGGCAGTGGCCAGGTGCACTTGCAAGTGCCCACTCAGCGCATAACTCCCACCAACCGCGAGGCAGTGTGCCAGCGCGGACTACCGCTGTCTCTTCGCCGCTTCATGCGCCTCGACCATCCCGTTGCCCATTCCTCCATGAGCAACACCGCCTTGAGTAATTCGCTGCCATCGGAGGTCAAGCTGTACCCGGCGGCACCGCGGTGCACGATGCCGGCGTCGGTCAGCTCGTTGAGCCGGTCGGTCAGCACGCTTGACGAGACGCCGCCGCACCGTTGCTGGAGATCGCGGAATGTCGGTGCGGCAGTATCGCGCAGCTCCCACAGCACACGCAGCGCCCAGCGTCGGCCGAGCAGGTCGAGCAGGGCCATGATCGGCCGCCCGGTCTCAGACCCGCGGACCTTCCTACCCGGCACCGGCGTGCTGGCCGCGCCCTGCGTTTCGTTGCCATCCGTCCCCGCCTCGTCGCTTTGCTTTCCGAAGCGCACATGTTAGCGTCATGCGCATGCTTCGAAAAGCAAAGCAGGATGCTACGCCGCGAATCGAGCTGGTCAACCCGCCGTACGACGAGGAAACCAGCGAGGCGCTCGAAGCGCTCGGCCCACCCCTTGCGCTGTTCAGGCTCTTCGCGCGACGGCCCGACCGAGCGCGTGCGATCCACGGCTGGGGGAGCTATTACCTGTCCCGCCGATCCGCACTGAACCTCCGGCATCGCGAACTCGTCATCCACCGCACAACTGCCCGCTGCCGTGCCGAATACGAATGGGGCATTCATGTGGCGGTGTTCGCCCAGAAGGCACAGCTCACGGGCGACCAGATTCTGTCGGTCACGAAAGGACGTTCGGACGATGCGTGCTGGACCGACCCCGGCGACCGCGCGGTCCTGCACGCGGTCGACGCGCTCCACGACGCCTCGGATCTGTCAGATGCCGAGTGGGACGCCCTGATTGACGCCGTGGGGCAGGAGGGCGCGATCGACCTCATGCTCGTCTGCGGCTGGTATCACGCGATCTCGTTCGTCGCTCGGGCCACGAGACTTCAGCCCGAGCCCGGATCACCGGCGTTTCCGTGAACATGCCGGTTGGCCCGGAACCGCTGGTAGTCGGCCTCGAATCGCTCCCGCGCGGCGGGCTCGGGCAGGTGGGTGTGGCGCGGATGCACGATCGCAGCGACCGCGGCCGGGAGGCCGTCGAACATCCCGGCGTCCGCTGCGCCGACGAGCACGGCACCGCGGACGCCGACCTCGGCGGTATCCGGGCAGTGCACGGCGGCCCCGGTCGCGTCGCTGATCGACTGGCACCACAGTTCGCTGCGGGCGCCGCCGCCGGACACGGCAAGCGACGAGATCGGCCCGAGCGCGCCGAGACAATCTCGAACGACGAGCGTCAAACCGTCAAGCGCGGCGCGGGCCAGATCGGCGCGAGTATGCGTGGTGTCGAGACCTATCCAGGAACCGCGAATCGCGGGATCACGGAACGGGCTGCGTTCGCCGGCGGGTGAGAGGTAAGGCAGCAGCAGCGGCCGGTCGCGAGGCGATTCGACCGCGGTCGCTGCGAGATCGAGCAACTCGGCGGCCCCGCCGACGGCGAGCATGCTCGCCACCCAGTCGAGCGCCCCGGTTCCGGTCATCGTCGCGTGGGCGATCAGCCACCGGTCCGGCCGGTTTATCGGCAAGGTCATGCCGCCCGGCACCCGGGTCAGGTTCGGGTCGTCGCTGACCGTCCCGCTGCACAACGTCGTGCCGAGCACGGTGAAGCTCTGCCCGGTGTCGATCGCGCCGGTTCCGATGGCAGTCGCCACGACGTCGTAAGGGGCCAGCGCGACCGGGGTTCCCGCGCGCAGGCCGAGTTCGGAGGCGACGTCGCCGCGCAGCGGCGCGATGCGTTCGGAGCCGCTCACCAGCGGCGGCAATAGCCGCTTCACCTCGGCCAGGCCGTACCGGTCGAGCAACGTGGCGTCATAGCCGCCGGTGCGTGCGGCGAGAAACGGGTTCGCCGCGTCGGAGACCTCGAGCACCCGTCGAGCGGTGAGCCGGTAATAGATCCAGCTGCCGCAGCTGAGCAGCGTCTCGGCGCGCTGCACGCTGGCAGGCTCGTGTCGCAACAGCCACCGCAGCTGCGCGTTTGCCAGTCCGGCTGAGCCGAAGCATCCGGTGATCTCGAAGGTGGCGTCGAGAGTGCCGTCGCGTTGCCACCCGTCGACGACGGCCGACGCGCGGGCGTCGTTCCACAGCATGGCGGGCCGCACGGGCTCCCCGGCACCGTCGACGAGCCAGCACCCGTCGCCCTGGGCGGTGAGAGCGAGGAAGTCGATGCTGTCCGGGCTGTCGCGCGCGACCTCGGCGATCGCCTCGGGCGGCGGCGGCCCACACGGCGTGCATGTCCTGCTCGGATGCGCCGCCCGGACCGCGGCTGACCGGCGTCTGCGCGGCCGCCTCGTGCACCGGTCGCCAAGCGGAGTCGAAGCGGACCGCTTTGACGCGCGAGGTGCCGACGTCCAGGCCGATGACGCTCATTGCGCGCTCATCGGCGCGCTCATTGGCGCACCGCCGATCGGGCGCTGGACCATTCCGGGTTGGCGCAGTGGGTGATCGTGCCGGTACGCAGCACCTCGGCGACCTCGGCTGCGATCCGGGCGGCGGACTCGGTGGCGACCTGCCGGGACGCTCCGGCCAGGTGCGGCGTGGCGATCACCTCGGGCCGGGCCAGCAGAGCTTCTGCGGCCACGGGTGGTTCCGGGTCGAAGACGTCGAGCGCCGCACCGGCAAGTTGGCCGACATCCAGGGCGGCGAGCAGCGCGTCCTGATCGACGAGTTCGCCGCGTGCTGTGTTGATCAGGCGCGCACCGGGTTTCATCGCGGCGAACGCGTCGGCGCCGAACATGCCCCGGGTCTCCTGGCTGAGCCTGGCGTGCAGGCTGACCAGGTCGCTCTGGGCGAGCAGTTCGCGCAGCGGCACCGGTTCGGCTCCGGCGGCGGCGACGGCATCAGGCGACGCGTATGGGTCGTAGGCCAGCACGCGCGTGCCGAAGCCGCGCAGCAGTTGCGCCACGCGCGCGCCCACCGCGCCGAGCCCGACCAGTCCGACCGTTGCCGCGCGCAGTTCCGGGCCGGTGAGCTCTGCCCGGAAGTAGCGCGCATCCCAACGTCCGGCCGCGAGTTCGCGCGCTGCGGACGTGACGTTTCGGCACAGGTCGATCATGACGCCGACGGTGAACTCCGCGACGGCGCCGAGGTTGCGTCCAGGCAGGTACAAGACCGGGACCCCTGCGGCGGTGGCAGCGTCCAGGTCGGCGTTGACGGGGCCGCCGCGGGTCACGCCCACGACCCGCAGGCGCGGCGCCGCAGTGATCACCTCGGCCGTGACCGGCGCGAGATGGGTCAGTATCGCGGTGACGTCCGAGGCGAGCGCCGCGAGTTCGGCCGGGTCGCCCGCCGCCTCGCGCACGCCGCCGACCGGTCCGAACGGCTCGTCCGGCCACGTCGACTGGTACCGCACGACGGCGGTCTGCGGGCCGAGTTCGGCGCGGATCGCGCTACCCAGCGCATCGGCGGTGATGAACCGGTCGCCGGCGCACAGCACCCGGTGCGCGTCCCCGCCCGTTCATGCCTGGCCGTGGGCCGCGCGCGAGCGGCGGGCCAGCGAGTCGACCAGGACGGCAACCGCGAGCACCGCGCCGGTGATCATGAAGCGCAGCGAGGACGAGAGATTCAGCAAAGTCAACCCGCTCGAGATGGACTGGATGACGATGATGCCGAGCAGCGCGGAGTAGGCGTTGCCGCGTCCGCCGAACAGGCTCGTGCCGCCGATCACCGCTGCGGCGATGGCGTTGAGGTTGACGTCGCCGGCGCCGCTCTGCTGGCTGGACGAGGCGAGTCGAGCCGCGCCGAGGATTCCGCCGATCGCGGCGAACAGCGAGCAGAGCATGAACGCCGAGGTGTAGATGCGCTTGACGGGTATGCCCGCGCGCCGCGCCGCCTCGCGGTTGCCGCCGACCGCGAGCATCGAGCGGCCCCACTTCGTGCGGGTGAACGCGTAGTTCATCGCTACGACGAGCGCCCCGAACAGCGCGAACATCCACGGGACGCCGCGATCGCGATCGAGGTACCAGGCGGCTACTTCGAGAATCACCAGCAGCGCCAGGCTTTGCGCCGCCAGCAATGAGACGCTGCGCGCGGACAGATTCGCCTGCCGGCGGCGGGCCTCGCGCTGGTAGCCGGTGGCGAACGTCGCGCCCGCAGCCAGCGCCGCGACGACGTAGGCGGCCACCGGCGGCATGAAGTACAGCTGCCCGAAGTTCACCATCGTCGAGCCGTAGGGCAGGTTGATCGAGCCGTGGTTGCCGAGTAGGTACTGCTGCAGGCCGAGGAAGGCGAGCAGCCCGGCGAGCGTGGCGACGAAGCTGGGCATGCCGAATCGGTTGTAGAGCTGGGCGTACACCCAGCCGATGACCAGCCCGGCCGCGAGCGAGGCCACGACGCCGAGCAGCACAGGCAGATCCCGGTTCACCCAGATCACGCCCATGATCGCCGCGGACAACCCGCTGACCGAGCCGACCGACAGGTCGATCTCACCGAGCATCAGCACGCACACGATCCCGAGCGCGATGACCCCGACCGAGCAACTGTCGAACAGCAGGTTCACCAGGTTCTGGCTCGACATGAAGATCGGATTGAGGATCTGGAAGATCGTCCAGATGATCACCAGGCCGACGATGACCGGTACCGCGCCGAGGTCGCCGTTGCGCAGCCGATGGCCGAACTCGCGCGCCGCCCCGGCGAGTCCGGCCCGGTGTTCGATGCGTTCGTCGCGCCGGTCGAGCAGGGTGGCGGGCTCCGCCTTGGTGGTGGTGTCGGTCATCGTGATCCCCCGTCTGGCACTGGGGCTTCGGCCGGGCGAGCCCTTCGGGCGGCGCGTCGCGACGCCGAGTTGTCGCTGGCGCCGGTGATGGCAGCGACGAGTGCTTCGCTGGACACGTCGGCATCGAACACGCCGTTGTTGCGGCCGAGCCGCAGCACGACGATTCGGTCGGCCACGGCGCGGACGTCTTCCATGTTGTGGCTGATCATGACCACTCCGAGGCCGCGCTCGCGAACCCGTTCGATCAGATCGAGAACCTCGGCGGTCTGCGCTACGCCGAGCGCGGCGGTCGGCTCGTCGAGGATGATGACCTTCGGCTGCAGCAGCAAAGAACGCGCGATCGCCACCGTCTGCCGCTGGCCACCCGAAAGCGACGCGACGGGCGTGCGCACGCTGGGAACCCGTGCCGA
The DNA here is from genome assembly GCA_963733615.1 of uncultured Actinomycetes bacterium. Classification (GTDB taxonomy): domain Bacteria; phylum Actinomycetota; class Actinomycetes; order Mycobacteriales; family Jatrophihabitantaceae; genus DASXRA01. The sequence continues at coordinate 147,022 of CAVTEA010000043.1, read as the reverse complement.
CAGCTCGTTGAGCAACTCCCAGGACCGGGTTTCCATGGTCACCTCGTCGAGCCGTAGCGGCGACATCTCCTGACCCAGAAAGAGGTTCGCCACTACGTCGAGGTTCTCGCACAGGGCGAGGTCCTGGAACACGGTGGCAATGCCGAGCGCAAGCGCCGCGCTGGGATCAGCGATGTGCACCGACTGTTGCTCGAAGGAGATCTCGCCCGCATCGGGGGCGTGGACTCCGGCGAGGATCTTCACCAGCGTGGACTTGCCCGCGCCGTTGTCGCCGACAAGCGCGACCACCTCACCGGAGTACACGTCGAGCTCGATGTCGGTCAACGCCGACACCGCGCCGAAGTGCTTCGACACGCCGCGCATGCTGAGCACGGCGGTGCCTGCCGGCGATCTCTTCTGCAGAGCTGTCGTCATCGCTCCCCGATCAGGTGGTGATACCGAGCTTCGCGCAACCGGCCTGGTAGCGGCCCGTGCACAGGTCGGCAGCCTTGGCGATGTTCTTGTCGATGACCTCCGCCTTGAGGTTCTGCTCGGTCACGACGGTGGGAGTGAACAGTTCGGTAGGCGTACCGAACAAGTCCGCCGTCTGCTTAGGCTTGTCGCCCTTGAGCAGGGTCATCGCCGCCTCGGCGGCGGCCGCAGCGACGATCTCGCTCGGCTTGGAGATCGTGTTGTACTGGTCGCCGGAGATGATCAGCTGCAGGCCCGCCTGGGTTGCGTCGTTGCCGGTCACGGCCGGGACGGGGCTGACTCCGGCCGCCTTGAACGCCGCGATCGTGCCGCCGCCCGTGCCGTCGTTGGCAGCGACAACTCCGAAGATCTGCTTGCCGAATCGGGAGATCTGCCCGCTGACCCATTGCTGAGCCTTCGCCGGATCCCAGTCAGGAGTGTCGTATTCGGCAAGGGTCTTGTAGCCACTGCCGGCTAATCCTTCGTGGATGCCTTTCTTGATCAGGCCGGCCGCAGCATCGGTCGGTGACCCGTTCACCTCGAGCACGCCACCGGAACTCGGCGAGATGTGCTGCGCCTTGAGGTGCTGTACCAGAGACTGGGCGATCGACTTGCCGATCGCCTCGTTGTCGAACGATACGTAGAACCCCGGCTTGGCCGACGGGATCGGGCGGTCGTAGGAAATCACCTGCACGCCCTGGGATTTTGCCTCGTTGACCAGTGAGGCCGCGGCGGTCGAGTCGACCGGGTCGATGACAATCGCCTTCGCTCCCTGCGAAAGCGCCGAGTCGAACTGCTGCTGCTGCTTTGACGCGTCCGCGTCGGCGTTGTTGTAGAGGACGGTGCAGCCCGGGCACAGTTCGTGCATCTTCTTCACGAAGCCCGGACGATCGTGCTGCTCATATCGGGTCGAGGCCTGGTCGGGCATCAAGAACGCGATCTTGGCCTTGTCGACGTCGCCCCCGCCGTTGCCCTTGGCGGTCTTCGTCGAGCAGGCGGCGCCGATCGTCGCAACAGCGAGCACCGCTACCACCATGCCAGCCTTGCGGGTTACCAGCATTCTCATCGGATACTCCTTGCGTCGGATTGGTTCGTCGGTACGGACGACGTGACGCCGGCTCAACCACGGCGGAATGTGCTTAGCCACGCGGGTCATCGCCATGCCTCCACGCCGACGTTGAGGCTGAACAGAGATGCCGGCTGGCCGTCGGCAACCGGGACGAGCACCTCGGTCAGTGCCGCGTTGTCGAGGCGCGGGAACAGCTGGCGATAGCGCGACACGGAGATATCGAGCAGCTGGCACAGGGCCAGACGCAGCACGGTGTTGTGCGCGACGACGAGAACCCGGCCGCCCGGGTAGCGCGCCGCGGTCTTGCGAAGCGCCTCGGCGGCGCGGCGGGCCGCCGCATGCGGGTGCTCGGAGCCGGGGAACGGATAGGCGACCGGATCGCGCCGGAACCGATGCATGATGTCGGGATCCGTGCTGAGCAATTCCGCGGCGGTGCGTCCTTCCGCGACGCCGAAGTCCACTTCACGCAAGTCGTCTTCGATCCGCAGTTCGACACCCAACGCCGTCGCTGCCGGTGTGGCGGTTTCGACGGCTCGCCGCACGGGCGAACTGACCACTGCATCCGGTGCCGTGGCCGTGGCCCATTGCGCGAGCAGGCGCGCCTGCCGGGCGCCCGTGTCGGTGAGGTCGATGTCGCTCTGCCCGCCGGCGTAGCGGTTGTCGCCGTGCCAGACCGTCTCGCCATGACGCACCAGGACCAGCGTCGTGCTGTTCCGTTCGACGCTCATGTCGCGACCTGCCCGTCGGCGCAGACGACGCTCGCGTCCAGCCAGCCTCGATCGACGAGGGCGCTCACCAGGCGCTCGTATCCGGGACGCAAGGCGGCCGACCGTTCCGGATCGGGCTCGTAGCGCGCGGCGATGCGCACCATCGCCTCGGCGGTTTCGGTCAGCTCGCCGGTCGGCGCGGCAGCCAGCACGGCCATGCCGGTAGCCGCCTGCGCCGATCTCGGGACGAGGGTCGGCCGGCCCAGGACGTCAGTGCGCAGTTGATTCCACCAGGCATTGGTTGCCGTTGCGCCGGAGAACGCAACCGGCCCGGAGACGTCCGCGCCCAAGCCGCCGAGCACGTCGTAGGCCAGGCGCTCGATGTAGGCGATTGCCTGGCACAACCCGGCAAAGTGCTCCGCGGGCGTCCCCGGCGGCGGTTCGAAGAAGGCGCGCGCCTGCGGTGCGACGAACGGAAACCGCTCTCCGGAGCCGGCCAGGGCGTACACGAGCGCCGGGTACGGGACCAACCGCCGTGCCTGCTCGGTGAGCTCGGCAAGGTCGGCCGGGCCGAGAGCGTCCAGTGCGCCCGCACCTGTGCTCGACGCGCCGCCGGGCAGCCAGCCGCCGTCGGGATGGCGGTGGCAGTACACCGCGCCGGTCGGGTCACGCACCAGACGCTCGGTCGAGCCCTTGACCACGAGCGTCGTGCCCAGCGCGCTGCTCCAGTGACCGGGCCGCAACGCACCCGCGGCGATCTGCGCGGCGCAGCCGTCGGTCATCCCGGCGCGAACCGGTGTGCCCTCGGCCAGGCCGGTCGCGCTTGCGGCATCCCCGCTGATCGTGCCGACGACGGCGCCGGGTGCGATCAGGTCCGGCAGCAACTCCAGGCCGATGCCGAGCTCGGCCAGGACGTCGGCAGGCCAGGTGGCATCACGCAGATCGGCTCCCATCTTGAGCGCCGTCGAGACGTCTGTCGGCACTCGCTGACCGGTCAGGCGGCGCACCAGATGATCGGCCTGGTGCACGACCCGATCGCCCGGGCGCAGCTGCCCGTTCTCGATGAGCCACAGCACCTTCGGCAGCGCCCAGGACGGTTGCATCCGGTAGCCGAGCGCCGTCCACAGTGGACTCCCGACGTCCTGCACGCGACGGGCCTGCGGCTGAGCGCGGGCATCGTCGTACATGATCGCGGGCCCGCGTGCCGAGCCGTCCGCAGACTCGACCAGCACCGATCCGGACGTGGCGTCCAACGCCACCGCTTCGATTGCCGCGGGAGCGGCGGATTCGGTCGCTTCGCGAACGGCACGCGTCAGGGCCGTCCACCACGCCCGCGGCGACTGCTCGTGGCGCACGCCGTCGCGAGTGCCGCGCGCGAGCGGGGCGCTTCCGCTGCCGAGTTCGGTGCCGTATTCGTCGACGACGACCGCGCGCACGCCCTGCGTCCCCACGTCGATTCCACAGAACGCGGACCGCCGTCCGGACGCAGGATTCGCTGTGCTCATTGGGCTTGCCGTCACGCCGGATCGTCTCTCCATCTGCTCGAAATCCGGATCTCACCGGAAGCGTGTTAGATATAACACTGAAGATGTGACGACGCAAGATGGCATATGTCTGGCATGCGGATTCCCACGGAACGCGCTGCAGTCGCTCAGCGAGCGACCGTGGCTACCTGGACGTCGTCGCAGCGCTCACGCAGATCCGCGAGATCCTCGGGGTCGATGCCGTCGTCGGTGATCACCGTGTCGAAGTCCGCGACGGCACAGAGCACATGCGGTGCCGGACGCCCGAACTTCGCGTGATCGATGAGCAGCACGTTTCGGGCCGCATTCGCCAGGAAAGCGCGGCGCACCATCACCGTCGACTCCGAGCGGTGCAGGCAGCGCCCGGCGCTGAGCGCTGTGGTCGACATGAAGAAGACGTCGGCGTGCAGGTCGGCGATCGCGTGGACGGTCTGCAGGCCCGAGCAGGACTCCTGGCGCGGGTGGTATTCGCCGCCCAGCAAGTGCACCTCGATCCCGGCGGCGTCACCGAGAGCGGTCGCGGCCGGCAAGAAGTTCGTGGCCATCGTCAACGGCGAGTGCTGCACCAGAAACGGCACCAGCCCGAGCGCGGTCGTGCTGTCGTCGAGAAACACGGTCTGCCCTCGTGCCAGCAACTGCGCCCCCACTGCGCAGATCGCGGCCTTCTCGTTGTGCAGAGCCGACATTCGCTCACGCACGCCGGCGTCGACCAGTGCCGATGGATTTGCCGTGGCACCGCCGCGGATCTTCGTCAACCATCCGTCGGCCTCGAGCAGATCGAGGTCGCGGTGAATGGTCATCTGACTGACCTCGAACGCGCGGGCAAGATCGTCCACGCGAGCAAATCCGTCAGCGAGCACGCGACGACGGACCTGCTCTCGCCGTACAGACGGGCCACGCTCGGCCGCCGTCGCCGCCTCAACCACGAGACAGACACTAACCCGAGTCGGCGCCAGTGCGACGGGTCAGGCGCTGATGCCGAAGTGGCGGGTCAGCACGGTGGCGGCGGCGCCGAGCAGCACGGAGTCCTGGTCGAGCTCGGAGAACACGATGCGAACGCCCTCGCCGAGCGCCGGCAGCGAGCGCGCGATGACCCGCTCTTCGAGTTGGCGGCGCAGGTCCTCTCCGGCGTGCACGACCTCGCCGTGCAGGATGAACAGCTGCAACGACAGCAGCTGGACAAGCGACGCGATGCCGATCGACAGATTGTCGATGTAATCGCTCATCAGCCGGGCCGCCGCGAGATCCCCTGCCGCTGCCCGGCGAGCCAGGCGCCGCGGCGACGTGCTGCGCCCGCCTGCGATTCCGCGCCGCGCGCTCTCGGCGCGTAGCCACCGGGTCGACGCGATCGTCTCCCAGCACCCGCGAAGGCCGCACGTGCACGCGATCCCGTTGACGTCGACGCAGGTGTGGCCCAACTGGGCGGTGTACGCGGTGTGGCCGTTGAACAAGTGGCCCATCAGCATGATCCCGGCGCCGACGCCGACGCCGAGCTGCAGCGCCGCGAAGTCCTCGCAGCCACGGGCAACGCCGAACCACTTCTCACCGACGGCAAAGGCACGAACGTCCTGCTCGAGCAGGACCGGACAGTCGAACTGGTCGGCCAGCAGGGTCGGCAGGCGGGTGCCGACCAGGCCGGGGACCGGCGTGCAGGCAACGACCTGACCGGCTTGCGGATCGCACAGCGCCGGTGCCGTCATCCCGATACCCGTGAGCTGACCGGCATGCGCGCCGAGCACGGGTGTGGCTACGGCGAGGACCTGCCGCTCGACCTTGGCCCGGGACCGGTCGGCAGCGAGCGGGCCGACCGCCCGTGACCTGATCTCGCCACGCGCGTCGACGATCGCGACTTCGACGGCCCCGGCGTCGACGGTGATCGCACCGCACAGGGCCGCATCGCGGCCGAACCACAACGGCCGCGACGGTTTGCCGATGCCCTCCGCGGGGGCCCGCGGCTCGTTCTCCTCCAACACCCCGGCGGCAAGCAGGCCGTTGACGATCGTGCTGACTGTCGCCCGCGGGACGTCGATCACCCTGGCGAGATCGGCACGCGAGGACGGCCCGCGGTCGACCAGCGCCTGCAGTAGCCGGGCACGATTCGTCGAGCCGACATCGGTGGACGACAGCAGACCGCGCCCCAGTCGGGACCGGCCCGGCAGCTGCGCGGGGTCCACACCGGCACTATGTCAGGCCCCACGACAAAGTCAACGCTGCATCGCTCGGCCCGCGCGCTCGATGGCGTGGTCGAATGCAAACCACAGCCGCAAGCAACGGGTTCCACGGGTTTCCGTCCGGCTTCCTGAGTCATTAAGTCATAGTCTCTGACTTTCTCTGCGCGAATGATTGACAGGCCGTCGTATTCGCTGCTTTGCTCTCGCATGTCCCAAAGACCTGACTAGTCGGAGCGTGCCGTCATCGTTAGGAGCAGCGCCATGAATGCACGATTGCTCAAGGCTCACCGGTTGCGCGTGGTGACGATCGCCGGTGCCTGCGCTGCACTGCTGCTGTCCGGGTGCAGCCTGACGCCAGGCAGTAAGAAGAGTTCCGCGCCTGCGCAGAGCGGGCCTGCATCCACGGCGGTGCCGGCGGAGAAGGTCACCTTGAAGCTGGCCTTCACCGACAGCCCGGACATGACGAAGGCGCTGATCAGCGCGTTCGAGACCAAGTTCCCGCAGATCACGATCCAGAGTCAGTACACGCAGTTCGACGACTACGTGAAGTCGTTGAAGCTCTCGATGAGTTCGCCCAACGCGCCAGATCTTGCGCAGTACAACGCGGGGTTGAAGGACCTCTCGTCCGCCGGCCTCATTACCGACCTCACGCCCTACGAGAAGGCGTACAACTGGGATACCGCGTTTCCCAAGTCGGCCCTGGACGAACTGCGCGTCGACAAGACCGGCAAGGTGCTGGGAACGGGCAGCCTGATCGGCGTTCCGGCTGGGCTGTCGCTCGTCGGCGTCTACTACAACAAGCAGTTGATGGCCAAGGCCGGCATCACGGCAACGCCCAAGACACTTGAGAATTTCGAGGCGGACCTGGCCAGGGCGAAGTCGGCCGGCGTCGTGCCGCTCTCGGTTGGCGCGCTCGACACCGGTGGCCTGCACCTATGGTCGGCCCTGCTGAACGTGCGCTCGGAGGTCGGCCCGCTGCGGGCGTGGATCGACGGCCAGCCGGGTGCATCGATCACGACTGACGCCGCGACGCAGGCGACCACCGCGGTCGCCGAATACGCCAAGAAGGGCTACTTCCCGCCCTCGGCCAACGGCACCAGCGAGAACGACTCGGCCACCGCGTTCAGCAAGGGCAGCAGCCTGTTCCTGGTCAACGGGAACTGGGCCGCCGCCCAACTCGACACGGCAATGAAGGGCAACGTCGGCTTCTTCCTGATGCCGCCGCCGAAGGCAGGCGGTAAGGCCGTCGGCAACGGTTTCAGCGTGGCGTACTCCATTTCGGCCAAGACGAAGCATCCGCAGGCAGCGGCCGCGTTCCTCGACTTCCTGCGCAGCCCCGAAGCCGCGGTGATCGAGAACGCGGGCGGGTTCCTGCCGCCCAACGCATCAGCGGTGCCGGCCACGACCGGCGTGAAGCAGGACCTCACCAACGCGAACGAACAGGTGGTCAGCGCTGACGGACTGATCCCGTTCCCGGACTTCGCCGCGCCCGCGATGTTGGACTCGCTGGAGTCCGGGCTGCAGTCGGTCATCGGCGCGAAGATGCAGCCGCAGGCCTTCCTGGACTCTTTGCAGAAGGTGTGGACTGACTACCACGGAGGCTGATCTCGTCGTGACAGTCGAGTCCCCGAGAGCCGTTCGAGCACCGCTCAGTTCGCCGCTGGTTGACGCCCGCCGGCGCAGCCGAAAGGCGGCGGGGCCACGATCACGCCGACGCTGGTCGGGCCTGCTCTACGTTGCACCCGCGTTCGTCCTGTACCTGCTGTTCGTGCTGCTGCCTGGGCTGCACACGATGTACCTGTCGCTGTTCCACTGGGACGGCCTCACCCAGGCGACGTGGGCGGGCCTTTCCAACTACCGCGACGTGGCCGGTAAACCGCTGTTGCGCGACGCGGTCGTACACGCGATGGTGCTCGTTATCTTCTTTGCGTTCGTGCCGATCGTGTTCGGCCTGTTGTTGACGGCGCTGCTGGCCCGCCACCGGCGTCGAGGTATGACGGCCTTCCGGGTGATCTTCTTCCTGCCGCAGATCGTCCCGCTCGTCGCGGTCGGCATCACCTGGCGGTGGATGTATACCGAGGACGGCGCGGTGAACCAGGTCCTGCGTTTCTTCGGCCTTTCGCGCATTACCCGCGCGTGGCTCGGCGATTTCCACCTGGCCTTGCCGGCGGTCGGCGTGATCGGAACGTGGACGCTGACCGGCCTGTGCATGATGTTGTTCCTGAGTGGCGCGCAGAAGATCGACTACACGCTCTACGAGGCTGCGCGGCTCGACGGAGCAGGTGCGCTGCGCGAGTTCTTCTCGGTCACTCTGCCCGCACTGCGCGGCGAGATCCGGGTGGCCCTGACGGTCACCACGATCGCCGCGCTTGCCACGTTCGACATCATCTACGTGTCGACGAACGGCGCGCCCGGCAACAAGACCACCGTGCCCGGCCTGCTGGTCTACCGGCTGGCGTTCAGCGAATCGCAGGTCGGCCAGGCATCGGCACTTGCCGTGGTGCTGACCGCCATGATCCTGCTGGTCGTGTGGCTGATCCAGCTGATCGTCAGGAGCGACGCGTGAAAGTCTCGCGCACCGAGTCGGTCGCCGGCTACTTCGTGCTGGTCGCGTTGGCGGCAAGCACGCTGCTGCCGTTCATCAGCATCATCCTCGCCGCGCTGCAACCATCTGGTGCCTTGGTGTCGGGCCTTTCGTGGCCGCACCGCCTCGACCTGAGCAACTTTCGCCAGGCATGGACCGCCGCGCACTTCGCGGCGCTGCTGAAGTCCAGCGTGATCATCTCGGTGAGCGTCGTTCCGCTGACGCTGTTGCTGGCAACCCTTGCCGGCTACGCGCTCGCGACGATCCGGGTGCCGGCCGGTGGGCTGATCTTCGCCACGTTCCTCGTCGGGCTGACCCTGCCGGTCGAACTGATCGTGATCCCGCTCTACTACGACCTGCGCAGCCTGGGCCTCACCGACAGCTACCTCGGCGTGATCCTCGCCGAGAGCGCGCTGTTCATGCCCTTCGGCGTCTTCTGGATGCGCACCCATTTCCAGTCGACGGCACGAGAGCTGATCGAGGCAGCCGAGATCGACGGCGCCGGCTCGTGGGTGATCCTGCGGCGCGTGCTGCTGCCGCTGGCCGGGCCGTCACTGTCGTCGCTGGCGGTGCTGGTCTTTCTGTGGTCATGGAACCAGTTCCTGCTGGTGCTGATCCTGATGCAGACCCCGGACAAGCGCACCGCCCCGGCCGGCCTCGGCTTCTTCGTGGGCGAGAACACCAGCAACCTTCCGGTGCTGTGCGCCGCCACGCTGATCGTCATCCTGCCGGTGTTCGTCGTCTACCTCATCCTCCAACGCAAGTTCATCAGTGGCCTGCTGCAAGGCGCCATCCGTGGCTGAGGCGGCACGAACAGGGGGGACCATGAGCGCGAACCCACGGGTCGGCGTCGTCGGCGCGGGCGGCATCGCCCACCCGCACGTGGCGGCATGGCGCCGACTCGGCGCGCGCGTGCAGATCTACTCGACCGATGGGCAGGCCGCGTCGGTTGCCGGGCAGTACGGGGCGAGCGAGGCACCCACACTTGACGCGCTGATCGCAGACTGCGACGTGGTTGACGTGTGCACGCCGACGTTCGTCCACGACGAGATCGTCTTCGCCGCCGCCGAGGCCGGACGCGACATCGTCTGCGAGAAACCCCTTGCCAGGACGCATGCCCGGGCCGCACAGATGATCGAGGTGTGCCGGGCGGCGGGCGTGCAGATGTATCCGGGCCAGGTGGTTCGCTACTTCGCCGAGTACGCCACGGCGCAGGCCGCCGTTGCGGCCGGGCGCATCGGGCAGCCTGCGGTGCTGCGACTGTATCGGCGCGGTGCGACCCCGGTGCGCGAATGGTTCGCTGATCCGGGGCTGTCCGGGGGCATCCTCGTCGACCAGATGATCCATGACTTCGACTACGCCCGGTGGGTGGCGGGCGAGGTCAGTGCCGTGTACGCGAAGGTGCTGGGCGGGCAGGGCCGCCCAGCCCGCGGCTACGCGGTGCTGAGCCACGACAGCGGCGCGCTGAGTCACGTGACCGGCTCGTGGGGGCCGCCGCACACGGCGTTCGCGACGTCGTTCACGCTGTCTGGTTCGGCCGGCCGACTGCACCACTCGACGGCCGAACGTCCGGCTCTGCGGTGGGACGCACCCGGTCTGGACGACGCCGGCGGCGCCCTGCTACCCGACTTCGGCGGTGTCGATTCCCCTTTCCTTACTGAGCTTTCTGAGTTCGCCGCAGCATTCCGCGGCGGGCCGGCACCACGCGTCAGCGCCGAGGACGGCCTGGCTGCGCTCGACATCGCCTTGGCGGCCGTGCAGAGCGCGGCAACTGGCCGAGCCGTCAGCCCGAAGGAAGTGGCCCAGTGAATGATCGGCTGCGAGTCGGCCTGCTGTCGTTCGCGCACGTCCATGCCGCGTCATACGCGACGATCCTGCAGAACCGGCCCGACGTCGACCTGGTGGTCGCCGATCCCGACTCGTCTGCCGCGCCTGCGGACGAGGTACGCGGACGCGAGCTGGCCATGCACCTCGGTGTCACGCTGCTCGACAGCTACGACGCACTGTTCGAATGGCAGCCGCATGCCGTCGTGGTCTGCGCGGAGAACTCGCGGCATCGTCCGCTCGTCGAACTGGCGGCCGCTCACGGTGCGCACGTGCTGTGCGAGAAGCCGCTGGCCACTACGGCGGACGACGCGTCGGCGATGCTCGCCGCGTGCGAAGCCGCCGGCGTGACGCTCATGACGGCCTACCCGGTGCGGTTCCACCCGGCATTTCGCAAGCTGCGCGACGCGGTGCGCGCGGGTGCGCTCGGGCGGGTCGTTTCGGCGTCCGGCACGAACAACGGCCAGGCGCCGATCGGCACGCGGCGGTGGTTCGTCGATCCCGATCTCGCCGGCGGCGGCTCGTTGATGGACCACGCGGTGCACCTGGCCGACCTGCTTGACGATCTGCTCGGCCAGGCGCCGGTGGAGGTGTACGCGCAGGTCAACCGGATCATCCACGCCGACGAGGTGTCGGTCGAGACCGGCGGCCTCGTCGTCGTCACCTACGACAGCGGAACGGTCGCGACCATCGACTGCAGTTGGAGCGCCCCGGCGAGCTACCCGGCGTGGGGCGGCCTGACCCTGGCCATCGACTGCGACGAGGGCACGGTGGACTTCGACGCCTTCAGCGATCGGGTCGAGCTGTTCGACGACAGCGCCGGACGGTTGCAGTGGCTCGACCACGGCACCGACCTGGACGGGCTGATGCTGGACGCATTTCTCGGCGGAGTGCGCTCGGGCCGGCCGGTGCAGCCCGACGGTGCTGCCGGACTGCGCACCCTGCAGATCGTGCTCGCGGCCTACCGTTCCGCAGCTAGTGGCCAGCCCGTCCGGCTCTGACGGTTACCCGCCACTCAACAGGGCACACACGAATGGCCGCGGAAGGCTTCCTCGAGCCACCACGAGCCGCGCTCGGTGATGCTCATCAGCGCGCCTCGAGGCAAGCCTGATCTGGCGCGACTCGTCGCCTCGGCGGGTCGCCGTAGGGTCGGTTCATGGCCAGCCGCCTTGATGTGACACCGTCCGGGCCCATGGATGCGATCGAACCGGACGGCCATGGTCGGCCGGAGCGGGCAGGCTACCGGCGATCGACGGGGTCGCCACGCGGCGAGGCCAGGCGCCATGAGTTGCTCGATCGAGTCACTGACGACCTTGCGATCAACGGCCTGGTCGACTTCTCACTGCGGCGCGCGGCGAAGGCTGCCGGCACCACGCACAAGGTGCTGCTGTACCACTTCGACGGAGCCGATGACCTGCTCGTGCAGGCGATCGTCGAGTTGCGCGGAAGGCGCATCGACAAGGCGTTGGCCGTCGCCACCCGTGGACCCTCGCGCCGGCCACTGGCGGCCTGGGTGCACGCCGTGTGGCCGATCCTCGTGGGCGAGGAGGCGCGGGTGCTCGATCAGGCCATTGGCCTGGCGATGTACGACCCCGGCCGCTACGCCGAACTCGCCCGGGAGGCGTCGCAGCAGTACCTGCCAGTGTTGCTGTCGCTGTGCCCGCAGCACTGGCCTGACCGGCGCAAACTCGAGGTCGCCGAGATGATCCTCGCGGCGCTACGGGGCTTTCTCGTCGACGCGCGCACCAGCGGCGATGCGGTGGGGATCGCCGCGGGGTTCGACGCCCTGGCCCGTGCGCTGGAACGGGAAGAAGCCGCCGGCGAATAGCCGGGCCAAGAAGTCATTGGACACGGAAGTGAACCGCGTGGTTCACTTCCGTCGAGGGTGAATCCCGTCCACTTGGAGGTATCCGTGCAGCGGCAGAAGGTTCGATACGTCAGCGGCGACGCCGAGTGCGTCGCCTGGCACTACCCGGGAACCAACGGCGCCTGCGTGATCATGGCCGGCGGGTTCGCGGTGACCAAGGAACCGGCCACGGACCTGTTCGCGCAGCGATTCCACGACGCCGGGTTCGGCGTCCTCGCATTCGACTACCGGCGCCTCGGCGAGAGTGGCGGCCAACCCCGCCTGGCCCTCCCGATCAGGATGCAACTCGACGACTGGCAGGCCGCGATCGACTTCGCCCGCACGCTGCCGGACGTCGACCCGGCCAAGATCGCGATCTGGGGATTCTCCGCCTCCGGTGGGCACCTCTTCCGGGTCGCGGCGCGCAATCCGGCCCTCGCGGCGGCGATCGCGCAGACCCCGAACGTCGACGGCCCCGCCTCGGCCCGCAACGCCGCGCGCCACCAGAAGCCGGGCGCGATGCTGCGATTCACCGGCCGGGCCATTCTCGATGCCCTTGGCAGCCTCGTCGGGCGGCCACCACGACTAGTGCCGCTCGTGGCCCGGCCGGGCACCGTCGCGATGCTCAGCACGCCGGACGCCATCGCCGACGGCGAGCGCGCGCTGCAGGCGGCCAGCCACCCGGACTGGCAGCAGGCGGTCGCGGCCCGTTCCGCGCTGCGGCTCACCCTTTACCGCCCCGGCCGCTACGCGTCGCGGGTGCGGTGTCCGCTGCTCGTTCTCGTGTGCGAGCAGGATCAGACCTCGCTCGTCGAGCCGTCGGTGAAGGCGGCGAACCGTGCTCCCCACGCCGAGCTCGTCCGCATGCCCGGCGGGCACTATGCGCCGTTCCTCGACGGACACGAGCAGGCCGCCGAAGCGCAGTTGTCCTTCCTGCGCCGGCACGTTCTCGATCAGGCGCCGGCCGAACAGGCCGCTTCCGACTCGGCGATGCGCTGAGGCGGACGGCAATGCAGCAGATCGAACTGTCTGCCGGCACGATCGACTACGAGGACACCGGCGGCAGCGGCCCGGTGATCGTGCTGCTGCACGGATTGCTGATGGACGCCTCACTGTGGGACGCCCCGATCGAGGCGCTGTCCGTCGATCACCGATGCGTGGCGCCGACGCTGCCGATGGGCGCGCACCGGCACGCGATGCACGCCGACGCCGACCTGTCCTTACGCGGGATCGCCCGCCTGGTCGCCGAGTTCCTCGACCGTCTCGATCTGCATGACGTCACGCTCGTGGGCAATGACACCGGCGGGGCGCTCGTCCAGTTGCTCATGCGCGACGGTGCCGCCCGCGTCGATCGAATCGTGCTCGCCTCCTGCGATGCATTCGACAACTTCCCGCCAGGGCTGACCGGCAAGACGCTCATGCTCACCGGCAAGCTCTCACCGCGGATGTTCGGGCTGTTCATGCAACAGATGCGGCTGCGGATGGTCCGGCGGCTGCCGATCGCGTTCGGCTGGCTGACCAAGCGCGGCGACGCCGCCACCGCCCGGTGGATGAAGCCGGTGCTGACGCACAAGGAGATTCGCCGCGACGCTGTGCGGATGCTTCGAGCAGTTGCCGCCGACGCCCCTGTCCTGCTCGAGGCGGCCCAGTGCTTCCCGCGCTTCGACCGTCCCGTCCTCGTCGTGTGGGCAAGCCAGGACAGGGTGATGCCTGCCGAGCACGGACGCCGCCTCGCCGAGCTTCTTCCGCAAAGCCGGCTCGTCGAGGTAGACGACAGCTACACGCTGATCCCGCTCGACCAGCCGGCGGCGTTAGTGGCGACCATCCGGGAATTCACGTACACGTCCGAGCAAACCTGAATCCAGCCGGGGCCGGCTCGCCGATCACGCCGATCACGCCGATCCCTTGGCCGCGTAGTAGGCGCGGTAACGGTGACGACGACCTTCTCCCCGGGCAGGACAGGTGCTCGTTCACCGGGGCGGCACGGCGAACGTAGGCCTCGGGAACATCGAGCCGCTGGATGTGCGTCCACCGCCTCTGGGCCCGGAACAGGACCTCCTGCACGGCGTCTTCGGCGAGTCAGGGGCCAGCGCACCTGGCCGCGGCGAAGCCGACAAGCGTGGGTCACGGGCAACTATCCCGGCGGGTGGGCACTTATCCCGCGTGTGGGCACGTATCCCGCGGGTGGGCACGTATGACTGCCCACCCGCCGCCAAACTGCCCACCCACACCAGGAACCACCCCGGCGGGCGCCCGCTCGTGGCGATTGCAGTCCGGGCCGGCAATTATGCGATGACTGTCTGCCGGTATTCATCAAGTGATGGCACCGGCCTGTCTGATATTCGCCGGTAGCACAATTCACAATGCGGCAGGCACCTTCGCGGCGGCGCTTATGCCCGGGGCGCGCGCAAGATTTCCTAATTCGATGCGGCCCTCGCAGCGGCGGCGCCGGTGCGGTTGTGGATCAGGCTTCGACGAGGATCACGAGGGTTTCGGGTAGCACGCCGTCGTATGCCATCGCCTCGGCCGCGCCCGCGGATCGCATTGCGTCCATCAGGGCGTCCATGTCGGCAACGTCCATGAGTACAGCAACATGAGTCGGGTTGGACGGGTCGATGAACGTCCGGATGTTGGTGACGCCGAGAGGCCCGAAGAACTCTTCGCGATTGGGCGAGGCGAGCCAGTGATCGGTGTCTTTCACATCGTGGTGACCAATTATGGTCGGCATGATTTCCCCCTCGGCGTGTTGGGCAACGGCTGCGCCGGACCCTATACCCAGCTACCTCCGCGCAGAATCTGTCGCTGGACAATTCCGTGCAGTCGGTTAAGCGCGGACATAGCGCGTGCATGCGGCGAGATGAGCGCCGCGCAATTGACGCGGTGCGCGCGATCAATCCGGGAATCGGCCGAACCGGCATTCCACCCACGAGCAGCGTCGCGGCCTCCGCCGCGCAGATCAGGTGCCGACGCGTTCGGCCAGGAAGTCCTCCCAGGTCCGGCGGCCCACCGCCTGGCCGAGAGACAGATTCTCCGCGCCGCGGTACGCGCGGCCGACTTTGCCCGGGAGCCGGACAGGCACCATCAGCCGGTGCTTGCCGCGTGCCCGCAGGTATCCGCGGATCAGGTCGGCCATCGGGTAAGCCTTCGGTCCGGCCAGATCCGGCACCAGGCCGGCCGGTTCGCCGAGCGTCAATTCCACCAGCCGGGCCGCCACCTCATCCGCGTCGACCGGCTGGAACCGGATTGCGGACGGGACGGGTATCACCGGCATCTTCGCCATCTTCTGCGCCACCGTCAGGACGAAGTCGTGGAACTGCGCAGCTCGCAGCGTCGTCCACGACAGGCCGGAGTCGGCGATGGCCTGCTCCGCGCCCAGTTTGGATCGGAAGTAACCCAGCGGGACCCGGTCCGCCCCGATGACCGAGATACACACCAGGTACTTCGCTCCGGCCCGCGACGCGGCGCGCACCAGGGTCCGGGTCGCCTCGTCATCGCCTTTTGGGCCGCCCGCGCAGTGCACGATGATCTCGGCGCCTTCCACGGCGGCCTCGATCCCCTCGTTCTTCAACAGGTCGCCGGTCACGTACTCGATGCCGCCGGTGCCCGCGTTGGGGTTTCGGCTCAGCACCCGCACCGGGCAGCCGCTGTCTCGCAGCCGCGGCACGAGAAGCCGCCCGAGTGTGCCGGTTCCGCCAGTGACGAGAACGGGTGACGTCACGACTGGTCCTCCTGTTTCGTCGGCCATTGCATGATTGCTCTCCTCCAGGGGTTTCGGTGTGGTGCCCTCTCATGACGACGTAGCCCCCGCGGCTGTGACAGGTAGGCAGGCGGTCGGCCCGGCGCGGTCGGCGGATACCTGTCACATCTCGGGGAGCTATCTCGTCTGAATGGGCAGGTCAGCTCCACCGCGCTTGGCGCGGCACACTGGACCACGAGCAGAGGAGTAGCTGATGGCCCAGAGCGATGCGGAGGACGCGCAACGTTTCGTCGACCTGCACCCACTGCTGTTCTCGCTGGCCTATCAGATGACCAGCAGCGTCGCCGACGCCGAGGACATCGTCTCGGATGCCTACCTGCGTCTGCGCCGCGCGGAGGCGAACGGCACCCAGATCGACTCGCTGAGGACCTACCTGTCCTCGGTCGTCACCCGGTTGAGCATCGATCATCTGCGCTCAGCCCGGAAGCGGCGCGAAGCCTACGTCGGAACCTGGCTGCCGGAACCGCTCGTCGAAGCGGACGCCCGGCCGGAGTTCGAGCGGGTCGAGTTGGCCGACACTCTGTCGATGGCCTTCCTCGTCCTGCTCGAAACGCTCACGCCGACTGAGCGGGCCGTGTTCCTGCTCCGTGAGGTGTTCGAGTTCGACTACCCGCAGATCTCGCGCATGCTCAACAAGACCGAGATGAACTGCCGGCAGCTGCAAAGCCGTGCCCGCCAGCACGTCGAGGCGGGCAAACCCCGCTTCGCCGCCGACGCCCAGCGACGCGACGAGCTCGCCACCCGCTTCTTCGCTGCCCTCGAAGACGGCGACCTCGATCCCCTCGTCACGATGCTCGCCGCCGACGTCGTCGCGTACGCCGACGGCGGCGGCAACGGCCCGTCGCTGCCCCGGCCGATCAACGGACGAGACAAGGTGCTGCGGGTGCTGGCAGCCGTGCGCGATACCGTCCGCGAGTTCGATCTGCACTTCGAAGTGGTGCCGGTCAATGGGCAGCCCGGCGCGTTGTTCCTCGACTCGGACGGACGGCTGGTGAATGTCATCGGCCTGGACATCCTCGACGGCACGATCCAGGCCATCCGCACCGTGGCCAACCCCGACAAGCTGCACCACCTCGGGCCGCTGGTCACCGACGACCACCCGCTGCGCGCTGGCGGACGCCGCGGCATCTCGACCTGAAAAGCTCAGGGCGTCGCGATATTGCCGAACAGCGCGACGTTGGCTCCATCGCGGGTGGTCCAGTCCGAGCCGTCATCGAAGAGGTTGTCGAGAAGGTCTAGCAGTTGGCTCGTGGTGGCTACCCGCACGGCTCGATTCTGCCATTTCGGCGGCGGGCAGAACCGGAATCAGTCGCCGATCAGGCCGCGTCTGTAGGCGGTGGCGACGGCGGAGGCGCGGTCGCGGACGCCGAGCTTGGTGTAGATGTGCAGCAGGTGGGTCTTGATGGTGGTCTCGCTGACCAGCAGTTGCCGGGCGGCGACCTGGTTGGTCGCGCCGTCGGCGACCAGCCGCAGCACCTCGAGCTCGCGCGGGCTGAGCGTGTCGGGGCTGTCGGCGCCGGCCAGGCTGATCAGCGTACCGGCCACCGAGGGCGCGAGCACGGACTGGCCGGCGTGGGCGGCGCGCACCGCCCGGATCAGCTCGTCGCGCGGCGCGTCCTTGAGCAGGTAGCCCGGTGGCCCCGGCCTCGATCGCCGGCAGCACGTCGCGATCGGTGTCGTAGGTGGTGAGGATCAGCACCCGGGCCGGGTGTCCCAGCTCGCGCAGCCGGGTGATGGCCTCGACCCCGCCCATGGTGGGCATCCGCAGGTCCATCAGGATCACGTCGACGTCGAGCCGTGCTGCGCCACGCGGACGGCCTCGGCGCCGTCGCCGGCCTCCCCGACGACCTCGAACTCGGGTCATCGGTGAACACGCTACGCAGCCCGTCGCGCATGATCGGGTGGTCGTCGACGATCAGCAGCCGGATCGGCGTCACGAGCGCCGCCCGCTCCGAGCGGCCACGGGAACGCGGCATTGAGCGTGGTGCCGTATCCGGGCGCGGATTCGACGGTCAGCGTCCCGCCGACGCGCGCCAGCCGTTCGTCGCATGCCGACCAGCCCGTATCCCGTCGGTCTGGTCTGCCGGGTCGAACCCGCTCGCCGTCGTCGGCGACGTCGAGCAGCACGGTGTCGTCGAGATAGGTCAGCGTGAGCCGCACCTTCGACGCCTTCGCGTGCTTGGCGACGTTCGACAGCGCCTCCTGGGCGACGCGGAACAGCGCGGCCTCGATGTCGGCTCGGTACCGGATCCGGCGTGCCGGTCGTGTGCAGCTCGGCGCCACCATCGACTGCTGCGACCAGACGTCGGACGAGGGCGTCGATCGCGTCAGGCAGGCTCGCCCCCTCGAGCTGCTCCGGACGAAGCGCCCGTACCGACCGGCGCGCCTCGGTGAGACTCGAGCGGGCCAGTGGCCGTGCCAGCTCGAGGTGGCGCGACAGTTCGTCCGGATCGCGTGCCGGGTGTGCTCGGCAGCCCGCAGCTGAGCGATGATCCCGGTCAGGCCCTGGGCGAGCGTGTCGTGAATCTCGCCGGCGAGGCGTTGCCGTTCCTCGACGACGCCGGCCTCGCGGGCCTGATCGACCAGTTGCGCGTGCAGCTCGGCGTTCTCCGCCATCGACGCCTCGAGGCGACGGTTCGCCTCGGCCGAGTTGCGTCGATCATCCGTCCGCGCTCCTGGTTCTGCTCCACTGCCCGATTGGTGATGCTGGCGGTGTTGAGCACGAGCGCCAGCATGCACGACGGCGACCAGCAGGTAGGTCGATGGTCTGACCGGCGTCCGACGACGGGTAGCCGCCGGCCATCGCCGCCGACACCACGAGTGCGGTCGCCGCGAACCCGGCCGTGCGCCACCGCGGCCCGAGCGCGTAGGCGAACAGGAACCCGGTGTAGGCGAACACGCCGTACCAGCGGATCGACCCAGACCAGCGCGGCGGCGAGCCCGGTGTGCACCGCGAACACCGCCAGCCGCCAGCGGGGACGCGTCCGGGCGCAGCCGGGCGCTGACCGCCACCGACCAGACGGCGGCCGCACGCCGGCGACAGGCCGACCGAGCGAGGCCGCGTCCATGATCGCGCTGCCCGGCACGGCGAGAGCGCCCGCCGTGGACAACACCAGCAGCGGCAACGGCAGCAGCCGCCGCATGCGGTCGAGCCGCGCCTGCCAGGGTCCTCGACGACGCGTCGCTCACGCTTCCGATGGTGTCACTCCCGGTCGAACGGATCCGCTCGCGCATGGTCACGCCGGCCTTCAGCGTGCGCTGCGAACAGCGCGCGGAGGTGCTCGCCGTTTGACCAGCACGGCCGACCGCGACCAGGAGAGCCCGCACACGCCCTGCTCGATCTTCATCCACACCGGGAAGGTGCCGGGCAGGGCGATGATGACCGCGATGGCCACCGGCATGACGATCGAGATGATCCGCAGCCGCGGTAGGCCGCCGGCGACCGCGCGGCAGCGCGTGCGTGAAGCTCAGCAGTCAGCAGGCGCTGACGACGACGATGATTGCCGCGCGTCCAGACCGCCGAGTTCACCTCCGCCGCGTCGTTCGCAGCAGGACGATCGCCGCGAGCGTGATCACGCTGATGCCGAGGTAGCCGCATATGAGGCGCCGGATGTTGCCGAATGCCTCCAGGGTGTGCGGATGGTTCAGCCCGTCGTCCGGTACTGCCCGGGAGCGGTCGAGGGTGGTCATTGCGGTCCTCTCAGCGTGTGAATCCTCGTCGAATTCAGCTGATTCGAGTATTCGCGTTTGCGCGGTGCGGCGAATCGTCTGTCGGGGCATGCTCGGCCGCCGCTTCGGTCAACGACCGCATCCACCGATCGGTGGATGCCAGAACCGCCCGTGGCGACTCGGGCTGTTGGTGACGCGTTCGGGTTAGCGGTTTCTCGATGATCAACAGAGGGATCCCGTCGATAGTCGACCGGATCCCTCTGATCTTGACAGAGGCCAGGCTCGCCGCGCCGGCAGCGACAGCCAGCAGCTACCTCGTCGCAGAACAGCGACAACCCGGAGAGTCGGATGGCCTCAGTGCCTGCGGGCGAATAGACCCGCTGACGATGGCCCGATCTATCGGGCATGTCGGCGAAACGGCTGTACCGGCCCTGGAAGGCGACGGCCACCGTCGCTGTGGGGCCGTTACGGTGCTTAGCGAGGATGAGGTCGGCCTCGCCGGCGCGCTCGGTTCGGGCTCGTACAGGTCGCGGTGCACGAGCAGCACCACATCCGAGTCCTGCTCGATCGATCCGGATTCGCGCAGGTCGGAGAGCATCGGCTTCTTGTCGGTGCGCTGCTCGGGACCACGGTTGAGCTGCGACAGCACGATGACCGGCACCTCGAGCTCCTTCGCGAGCAGCTTCGTCGCCCGGGAGAACTCGCTGACCTCCTGCTGGCGCGACTCGACCCGCTTGCCGCTCGTCATCAGCTGCAGGTAGTCGATCACCACGATTTGCAGGTCGTGCCGTTGGCGCAGCCGGCGCGCCTTGGCCCGGATCTCCATCATGGTGAGGTTCGGCGAATCGTCGATGAACAGCGGCGCCTCGGCGAGTTCGCTGGATCGGCGGGCGAGCCGCGTCCAGTCCTGGTCGCTCATGTGCCCGACCGCATGTTGGGCAGCGAGACCATCGCCTCGGCCGAGAACATCCGCATCATGATCTCGATCTTGCCCATCTCGAGTGAGAACATCACGGCCGGCTTGTGTGCTTCACCGCGGCCGACCTGGCAAAGTCCAGCGCGAGCGTCGAGTTGTGGGTCGGGACCATGCTGCCCGGCCAGGTACATGTGCTCGTCGTTGTCGACCTGGACGCAGCGCACGGGCACGGACCGCACCGGCCGCACCGCGACGATCTGCCGCTGTGCGCCTTGCGCTGGGTCGATGACGGAAGCCGGTGCGCGCTGCGGCTCAACCGAAACACCTGATCGCCGGAGTGAACGCGATCGTGTAGCCAACCTGTGGCCTTGGCTTGACACGCAGTGTCGGACGGTAACCGAGGCTCGCCAGCAGCTCGCGCAGATCGTCGGTGAGCCGTCTGCTGTGACCGAGAAGGTGACGTTGCCCGACGGGGTCACTGCGGCACCGGCGTCGAGGACGCCGGCGAGCAAGGCACGACGCTGGGCCTCGCTCGCCCGCAGATACGGCATCGGGATGTGCTTGTGTCCCGACACGCCCAGCGCCTTCAGATGCGCCTTCAACGCTCCCTGCTCGCCATGGACGACCTCGCGGCCGAGCCAGGCGCCGAGTACGTATGGAGGCAGCGGCAGCGCCCTGCGGGGCAACGCGAGCGGCGCCGTGCATGCGACCCGGTGATTGGTGACCGTGCCACATCGCAGCGTCCGGGCGATCTGCTCGGTCGTAAAGATCGAGTCGAGCGAGCCTCGGCGCCCGCCGACGTGGCTGAGCACCGAAGCCCGGGCGGCCGTACGCCATTGATGTTCGGCATCGGCGACGATCACGGTGCCGTCGGAGAACTCGACCTCGTAGCAAGGCCGCCCGCGCATGACCTCGGTGGCGGCGACGACGCGAGTCAGATGCCCGTCCGGGCCGAGCAATGCGTCGCCGACGCGCACCTCGCCCATCGTCGTCCACCCGGTAGGTGTCGGCAGCGGCGTGTCGAGCGCAAGGGCCTTACCCGAGCCGGGACGTCCCGCCACCGTGATCATCTGCCCCGGGTGCAGCCCGTTGGTGATCTCGTCGAGGCGGGCGAAGCCGGTGGGGATGCCGGTGCCCACGCCACCGGAGTCGGCAATGCGCTCGATCTCGGTGAGGGTGCCGGTGAGCAGCGCTTCGATGTGGACGTAATCCTCGCTGGTGCGTCGCTCGGTGACTTCGTAGATCTCGGCCTGGGCGCGATCGACCACGTCGTCGACGCTGCCGGAGATGCCCGTCGAACCGGTGGCGGTGTCATAGCCCATCTGCACGATGCGGGTGCCGGCCGTGACCAGACGGCGCAGCACCGCCTTCTCGGCGACGATCTGTGCGTAGTAGCCGGCGTTGGCCGCGGTGGGCACCGTCGAGATCAGCGTGTGCAGGTACGGCGCACCGCCCACCCGGGCAAGCTGCCCGGCGCGCGTCAACTCGGCCGAGACGGTGACCGCGTCGGCCGGCTCGCCGCGTGCGTACAGGTCGAGGATCGCGTCGTAGATGAGCTGATGGGCCGGACGGTAGAAGTCGCTCGGGCGCAGCGCCTCGACCACGTCGGCGATGGCGTCCTTGCTGAGCAGCATGCCGCCCAGCGCAGACTGCTCGGCCGCCACGTCTTGCGGCGGCGTGCGGTCGTATGCGGTGTCTGAGGCGCCCGGAGTGCGCGCGTCGACAGCCTGCGTCACCTGATTGTTCCCCCCTGTTACGACCGGACTCCCGCGCACATCTACACAGGATCCAGCCCCGCAGTGACAATTTCTGGCAGCACGAGCCAGTCGTTGAGAGCATTCGCTGCTGCGGGGCTCACGCTAGGGGCGAGCGGGCGTGGTCATCAATTCGACCTGTGTACACACTTGTGGATAACCCTGTGCGTAGCTTGTAGATCATCGGTGGACGACGCTGTGACTTTCTCCCGCCCGGCCGGCATGCCCCCCGGATTCGTTGCCCTGCATCGAGCGGGGGCTGTGGACGAAAAGTTCTTTGGGCCGCCGGGCGTGTCGCGTCCGGCGCCTGTTCTGCGCGAAGGTGCGCACCGCGATCGCACGATTGCGAGGCTGGCAACATCCGCCGTGGCGCGGCCATCCACATGGGCAGATCGGATAGACGAGAACATCGCGCCGCCACAAGATCAACGTGGCGACGCGATGAATGAATGCGCTTATGTCGTGGCAAGAACGCAGGAGTCCCCCGGCTAGGCGCGCCGGGGGACTCTTGCGACAGTTCTCAGACTGCGGTGACCGTCACCGGGACGGTGGCGACGACGTCAGGGTGCAGGTCGACGGTGATCGTGTGCGAGCCCACCGTCTTGATGTGGCCCGGCAGTTGGATGCGTTTGCGGTCGATCAGCGGGCCGCCGGCCTGCTTGACCGCTGTCGCGACATCGTTCGTGGTGACCGAGCCGAACAGCTTGCCGCCTTCGCCGGCTCGGGCACCGAGCTTGACGTTGAGCTTTTCGAGTTCTGCCTTGATCTCGCGTGCGTGGCCGAGGTCGCGGATCTCGCGCGCGTCGCGTGCTCGCCTGATCTGCGCGATCTGACGCTCGGCTCCCTTCGTCCAGGTGATCGCCGCGCCGCGCGGTACGAGGAAGTTCCGCCCGTAGCCGTCGGCAACTTCGACGATGTCGCCGGCAAGACCCAGGCCGGCAACCTCTCTGGTAAGGATCAGCTTCATTGCGCGTCCCCTTATCGTGCCGTCGAGGTGTATGGCAGCAACGCCATCTCGCGCGCGTTCTTGATCGCCTTGGCGATCTCGCGCTGTTGCTGCGAGCTGACGCCGGTCACCCGCCGCGCGCGGATCTTGCCACGATCGGAGATGAACTTGCGCAGCAGCGCGGTGTCTTTGTAGTCGATGTAGTTGATCTTCGCCGCGGTGAGCGGATTCTGCTTCTTCTTCGGCTTGCGGATCGGTGGTTTCGCCATCGTGATGCTCCGTCTGTATTCGAGAATTCTGCTGATTAGAAGGGTGGTTCGTCGGTGCTGCCAGCGACCGGCGCCGAACCCCAGGGGTCGTCAGCCGGCGCGCCGCCGCCAGAGCCGGAGCCGCTGGCGCCGAATCCACCGCCGGTGGACGATCCGCGCTGGGTGCGGTTGACCTTTGCGGTGGCGTAGCGCAACGACGGGCCGATCTCGTCGACGTCGAGTTCGATGACGGTGCGCTTCTCACCCTCACGGGTCTCGAACGAGCGCTGCTTGAGCCGCCCGCTCGCGACGACACGCATGCCGCGCTGCAGCGATTCGGCGACGTTCTCAGCAGCCTGACGCCAGATGGAGCAGCGCAGGAACAGCGCCTCGCCGTCCTTCCATTCATTGCTGTTTCGGTCGAACGTGCGCGGGGTCGATGCGATCGTGAAGCTCGCGACCGCGGCGCCGGACGGGGTGAAGCGAAGCTCGGGGTCGGCGGTCAGGTTGCCGACCACGGTGATGACGGTTTCGCCAGCCATTGCGCTCCCTACCGTGCGTCCGGGCGCAGGACCTTGGTCCGCAACACCGACTCGTTGAGGTTCAGCTGACGGTCGAGTTCGAGGACGCTCGCGGGCTCGGCCTGCAGATCGATCACCGCGTAGATGCCGTCGGTGTTCTTGTTGATCTCGAACGCGAGGCGGCGCTTGCCCCAGATGTCGACCTTCTCGACGGTGCCGCCATCCTTCTTGACCACGCTGAGGAACGCGTCGAGTGATGGGGCGATTGTGCGCTCCTCGAGATTCGGGTCGAGGATGACCATGACTTCGTAATGGCGCATGACAGTGCCATGCCTCCTGTGGGCTCAGTCGGCCGCGGACGGTCCGCGGCAGGAGGGCGCTCCAACGTGGGAGCAACAAACCGTGTCAGGGTACCTGCCGGGCAAGGGAAAGCCGAAATCGGTGCCCGAAATGACGAGCGGCCCGCCATAGCTCCTGTCCGGAGCCATGACGGGCCGCTGATACGAAGCGTCAGTGCACGTTGCGACGCAGCAGGTAGAGGCGGGAATAGGTGGCGGTGACCAGCGACAGCGCGATGATCGCCAGGATCGCGAGCACTACCGGCATCTGCGCAACCGGAGCCTTGTTCGCGGCGAGGTCGATCGGTTGCCCGCTGCGGGTCGGCGCCGGCATGCCGAACGGCGGATTCTCACCGGCGGCGTAGGCGGGACCGTTGGTGGCACTGGTCTGTGCCGAACTGCTCGGGTGGCCGCCGATCTGGCCGAGGACCGTGCTGTTCGCCCGCCCGGCCGACGGCTGGTTGCCCTCGTCGCAGCAGCCATAGCCCTTCGGAACGGTCTTTTCCTCGACCGACTGGCCCGGCGGGTTGTAGTTGACGCTGGACGGCGCCTGCGAACCAGACGGCGTAGGCGCCGGGGTGGGCGAGCCGCCCGGCGGGTTCGTGCTGTGCCCGCCGCCTTGAACCGTTCCGCCGGGCAGGCTGGCGCCTGGCAGTTGGCCGACGACCGGGACGCTCGGTGACACGCCGACGCCGGGAAGCTGCACGCCGATGCCACCTGCCGGCGGGTTGCTCGCCACAACGACCTGGCCGACCCACTGGTTGGAGGCGTTGAGCGCGATGCCCGCTTGCTTGAGCTGGTTGCCGTCGAGGTTGAGCGTGTTCAGGCTGCAGGTGCCGAGCAGCGGCACGACGGTCACCGAGTACGCCGACCAGGTCATGGTGTACGTGCCGCTACTCGGGAACGTGACCTTCAGGTCGCTCGCGCCGCCGCACGGACCAAGCTTCACGTCGCGCTTGCCGCCGGGGAAACTGGCCGGCAGATGGACGACGACCTGGTAGCCGACCACCTGGCCGAGCAGGCCGCCGAGCAGATCGCCGAGCGGGATGCCGAGGGCGTCGAGGCCTTGGGTCGACACACCGGCCGGCGCGGCCTTGAAGTCGACCGAATCACCTGGGTGGATACCGACAACGCTGCCGCCAGTGGGCGACTTGCTGGTGACGACGCCTGTGAGCGCAAGCTGAGCAGGCACGGTAGTGGCCGCTCCCGCAGGGCCGGCAACAATGACGGCTGTGACGGCAACGCCGAGCCCGACGGCTGCTGCCAGCCATCGAGTTCCACGCGGCGGACGTCCGATGCGCATTACAGCACTCCCGGGGGTGAATCGCTGACGCTCAGTCAACGAGCGCCGCGAGTAAGGGTTACTTTGTTCCGCTACCACGTACTTGGGTCAGAGTATGTCCGACCTGTGCAGATGTCACTACGTCGGGGTAGCGCACAGTGCCTGCCCTGTTCGTTCATCGCTGATTCGCGCCGTTGATCCGAAGCGGGCGCTGTCATAGCGGCGTCGTAGCCTCGACCCATGCCTAGCATCGGGGCCCATGTCGACTCTGCCGACCCATTGCCAGCCGCCTCCGCAGTCGGGGCAGAGGCGGCGCAGTTCTTCCTCGCCGACCCGCAGGGCTGGAAGGCGCCGATAGAGCACGAGCATGCGGCGGCAATCAAGTCCAGCGATCTCACGATCTACATCCACGCGCCGTACGTCCTCAACGTCGCGACCCTGAACAACCGCATTCGCATTCCCAGCCGCAAATTGCTCGGCCAGCACGCGGCCGCCGCGGCGACGATCGGAGCGAAGGCGCTCATTGTCCACGGCGGGCATCTCAATGCCGCGGACGATCCCGCTACCGGTTACGACAACTGGCGTAAGACGTTCTCTCGCGCGATCGACGACGGCGGCTTCGGGCTGCCCGTCCTCATCGAGAACACCGCGGGCGGCAACAACGCCATGGCGCGGCGATTCGAGAGCCTGGCCCGGTTGTGGGACGCGATCGGCGAGTTCGACCCGGGCTTCGTTCTCGACACCTGCCATGCGCACGCCGGTGGCGAGGATCTCGAGGGAATCGTCGACCGCGTCCGGGCCATCACGGGGCGGGTCGACCTGGTGCACGCCAACAACAGCCGCGACGCATTCGACTCCGGCGCCGACCGGCACGCCAACCTCAGCAGCGGCCAGATCGAGCCCGAGGCGATAGCCGCCATCGTCCGCGCGGCCGGTTGCGATGTCATTGTCGAGACCCCGCGCGAAGGCCAGGCCGACGACATCGAGTTCTTGCGCAAGGCGCTAGCTGGTTGAGTCCGGCGCGTCCTCGTCGGCGTCCTCACCGGCCGGACCGGCCGGACCGGCCGCACCGACATAGGCCATGCGCCGCTCGATCCGTCGTGCCTGCCAGACGTCCGGCGCGTTGTCGTAGATGCCACCGCCCGGGTCGTCCAGACCGCTCGCGCGCACCACGTCCAGGAGCGGCTGCCACATCTCGCGGACGACTAGTCCGGCGAGCACGAACAGGAACCCGTCCCGGACGACCAGCACCAGCATCAGCCAGCCATAGTCGGTGGCATGGCTGGAGTCGTTGAAGCCGAGCAGCCAGAAGAGCGTGACCACCCACACGACGATCTCGCTGAACTGCCACAGCAACGTGATCCGCCAGCGGGGACGCGCCAAGGCGACCAGCGGCACAAGCCACAGTGAGTACTGCGGGCTCCATACCTTGGTCGTCAGCAGGAAGGCCAGAACCGCCAGGAACGCCAGCTGCCCGAGCCGCGGACGTACCGGCGCCATCAGTCCCAACGCCGCCACCACGGCCATGGACGCGATGAGCGCGAGAGCGACGGCGAGGCCAGGGGGCGACCAGCCCGGCGGGTAGCCGTTGCCGACGCCGGTCGTGATCAGGTAGTGGATCATGAACCAGGCCGTGCTGGCCTCGGTGTCGCGCGTTTCGCTGAACGAGTAGAACTCGCGCCAGCCGCTGTAGTAGCCAGCAGCGATCGGCAGATTCACCGCCAGCCAGGTGGCTGCGGTAGCGAGCACGCACCACGCCGCGGGTCGGTAGCGAGCCGTACGTATCGCCAATACGACGACGGGCACGAGCAGGAAGACCGGGTAGAGCTTGGCCGCGGTGCCCAGTCCGAGCAGGACGCCTGCGGCCACCGGTTTCTGTTTCGCCCATGCCCAAAGGGCCCCGCTGGCAAAGGCCATCGCGAGCAGGTCCCAGTTCGAATAGGCATGGAAGATCAGCAACGGGCTCAGCGCGAAGATCGCTGCGTCGTACGGTCGCGCACCCGCGGCGCCCACGGTTCCGGCGACAGTCAGTAGTGCGCAGCAGGCCAGCAGCGCACAGGTGAGCATCGCGAAGAGGACGCCCTCGTTCTGCGAGCCGAACAGTGCGTGCGCCGCATGCGTCAGGCCCGACGTCAGCCACATGAATCCGCCGGTGAGCAACGGGTATTCGACCGCGTTGTCGCGGTAGGGCACCGCGCCTGCGTCGAGTCGTTCAGCGCCCCAGAGCGGGATCACGTCGGAGTAGCACGCGTGCGTGTACTGCTTGTTCGCCGTCCAGTTGCCGTCGGCGCAGGGCGCTTTCTCGCCGTATGCGAGCAGCAGGGTGAACGACGTGAGAAGGAGCAGGACGCGTAGCGGAGTCCACCACGAACCAGCGCTCGCGTAGCGCCCCCAGGGGCCGCCGATGACGCGGCTGGCCCGCCACACCGTCGGGTCGCTGCGGCTAGGTGTCGCGTCGGCGGGGGGACTCGCCGGAGCCGCGTGCGTCACGCGCAGCATCCTTCCACGCGCCGATCAGAACCGCGGTTCGGTCTTTCGTGGGTGGGCAGTTATGCGCTGGGTGGGTAGTTGGAAGTGCCCACCTGGCGCCAAAGTGCCCACCTGCGGGGAAGTTGCCAGGCAGCGGCGACCTACCCAGCGGGCGTCGTGCTGCTCGGTCCGCGAGTTATGCGTGTCGGCGGGGGATGCGACGACCTGGACGTCGACGTCGGTGGCGGACTGGAGGTCGACGGGACGGCGCTCGTCGTCGGCGGCGTCGACGGGGTCGGCGTCAGAGTGGTGGTCGTCGGAGTGGTGGTCGTCGGAGTGGTGGTCGGCGTATCGGTGGTGGGCGGGGGGGTGGGCGATGCGGAGAGGTTCTGCCCCTCGGTGATCTGCTGCGTGCTCGGCAGCGACATGGCGGGCTTGCCGGCCAGGTATGAGTCCATGAACAGTTTCCACGCCTTGCCCGGCAGGTCACGCCCGTACTCCATGCCGCCGGACGCACTGTAGACGGCATGCGTGGAGTCGCCGCTGCCCACCCAGACCGCGGTGCTCACCTGCGGGGTGAAGCCCACCATCCAGGCGTCGCTGTTCTTGCCCACGTCCGGTCCACTGCCGATGCCCTCGGTGCCAGTCTTGGCTGCCGACGGGCGGTCGGCCAGGCCGACCCCGGAGAATCCCGCGATCGGCTCCAGGGTGAGGGTGACGTCGTTGGCGACCTTCGAGTCGAAGGCTCGATGGCTTGAGTCATTGTGCTCGTACAGCACCTGGCCGCTCGAATCGGTCACCTTCTGCACAAGGTATCCGTCGTGCTCTACGCCGCCGGTGGCGAACGTCGAGAAGCCGACGGCCTGGTCGATTGGGCGTACCGGGTAGTCGCCGATCCCGATGCCGAATGCGGTCTTGCCGTTCTCGCCCTGCAGCGTCGGGGTGCCGTCCGCGCGGGCCGCCGGGATCC
Source organism: uncultured Actinomycetes bacterium (assembly GCA_963733615.1). GTDB lineage: Bacteria > Actinomycetota > Actinomycetes > Mycobacteriales > Jatrophihabitantaceae > DASXRA01. Next base: position 117,978 of record CAVTEA010000043.1, on the reverse strand, counting down.
CGGCCGAGTGCGCGACTGCTGCCACGCTGCCCGGCCCGATGTCGTCGGCCAGGCCGTCGAATGCGGTGTTCAGCGACACCTTCATCGCGAACGCGAGCGTGACGTGCCCGCTGTACTGGGCATCGCTCGGGTCGTTGCTGATCGTCGTGCCGCCGATGACTCGGGTCTGACTGCCGTCGACCACCGAGTTGATGGCGTACGCCGGCTTCTTGCCATGCAGGTTGCGGATCAGCGCCGTGGCCAGTGTGTACGGCTTGAACGACGAGCCAGGTGGACGCCAGCCCTGGCCGGCGTAGTCGAAGTAATCGGCTCTGCCCGCGTAATCCTTGCCATTGGGGCCGCCGTAGTAGGCCAGCACCGCGCCGGTCTTCGGGTCGACGGCCACGAGCGCGTTCTTCATATTGCGCTGCTGCTTGGTGAGATCGCCGAACGTCTGCCTGATCGCGGCCAGCGCGTCAGCCTGCGCAGTGCGGTCGATCGTGGTCTTGATGCGCAGGCCGCGGGTGTTGATTTCAGCTTCGCTGATGCCGTGGGACTCGAGTTCGCGGGTGACTGCCGCGCCAATGAGGTCGTTCGGGCCGCCGCTCTGCTGGGCCTCGTTGTAGGGCTTCGTCTTGGGGAACTTGGCGGCGAGTTGCTGCTCGGCGGTCAGGTGCCCCGTGCTGACCAGGCCCTCCATGACGTATTTCCAGCGGTCTTTGGATGCGCTCGGATTCGCGGCCGGGTCGTAGTAACTCGGCGCGCGCAGCAGTCCGGCGAGCAGCGCGCCCTGTGCGACGTCGAGCTTGTCGACGCCGCGCCCGAAGTACGCCTCCGAGGCAGCCTGAATGCCATAGGTGCCCCGGCCGAAATACACCGTGTTGAGGTACCACTCGAGGATCTGATCCTTCGAGTACTGCCGCGAGAGCTTGACCGCAATCGCCAGTTCGCGCAGCTTCCGCGACAGCGTGCGCGAGGAGCTGAGGTAGGCGTTCTTGACGTACTGCTGCGTGATGCCCGAGCCGCCCTGGGTGTCGCCGCCGGTCAGGTCGTTGATCGCGGCACGCAGCGTGCCCTTGATCGAGACGCCAGGCTCGGAGTAGAAGTTACGGTCCTCGGCGGCGAGGACAGCCCACTGGACCTGTTTGGGCACCTTCGACAACGCCACGGGGATGCGGTTGGTAGTGCCGATGCGGGCCAGCGTCGAGCCGTCGGAGTACTGGACGAGCGCCACCTGTGGAACGGGCAGATCCTCCGGCCTCGGCACATTCGACAGCGTGTAGAACAGCACGACGGCGGTGACCGTGATCATGGCAAGGAACGCGAGCAGCCAGGTGAAATTCAGGCCGATGCGCCGCCAGATGCGCTGCGCCCGCGACATGCGGGCCAGCCGCGTGCGCTTACGCCTGCGCCGCATCTGCCACCACTGCGGCAGATGCTCCTCGATGCGCCGGCGCCTACTTGGATCCAACCTGCGGGGTATGCGCGGTGGCCGAACCGCGTCGGTCACGCCGGCTCGCTACTGGACGAGCAGGGCAGAGTAGGCGCCGTCATGCGGTCGCGGCTCCCGCCACGAACGAGCGGATGAGGTGGTTCCACCCGCAGTCCTCGCACACCTCGACGACGTAGACGTCGAACTCGGGCAGCGCCACGGCCAGCTGGGAGAGCTCGGCCCGCGACTTGGCCTGGCCGGACGAGCGGCCCAGCGAGTCGCCGTAGACGTAATGCACGAGGCGTAGCGCAGATCTGCGGCATACCGGGCACGCTTGCCTGGATGGCTCACCGTAGTGCCGCGCGGCGAGCCGCAGGTACGGGTGGGCGTCGCAGACCTCGCCAAGGGACACCCGCCCGATGGCGACGTCAGTCAACCGCGCGCGGCGCTGCAGCGCGTAGTCGATGACGGCCCGGCTTCTCACGCGGTCAGGGTACGGGAAATGGCTGATATCGAGCTGATGAGAGATCAAGTTCGCTCGGGGTCAGTTCAGCCCGGAGAAGGCGCCGATGCTGAGGTCGAGCGACTTTTCAGCCGGGGCGCACGTGCTCGGCGTCGCTCCGGTCAACTTGACGGTCACATCGCCTGCGCCCCAGTTGACCTGGACGATGCCGGGTACCGCCGTGGAGCAAAGTGCGCTCCAGTGGACGAGCGCGGTCGCGCTCGCGCCGCCGGCCAGCCGACCCGAGCCGCCGCTGGGCAGACTCGCCGACGTGCTGTCTGGGACGAGCGGGGTATCCGGCCGGGCGAGCAGCGAGTCCCACCGCAAGCTCGGAACCCGCAGGACCGAGCAGGCATGCGTACGAGCGGTCAGCGTGAGGATCGCATGCGTGGCGTCGGCCGCGGTCAGCGTCGTCGCGACATCCTGCGGCCGGCACAGGCTGTTCGCGGCCAGCGGCGGCTGGGACGGGGCCGTTTTGGCCTGCGCGCCCTTGGCCGACTGATCGTGTGAGGCGCTCGGAACGCGAGGGCTGCTGGCCGGGGCATTTGCCCCGCCGGCACTGGCGGCGGGCTGGTTCACGTTGACGTCGGCGGACTTCTTGGTCGGGCCGTTGCCGCTGACCGCCAAGGGAACAGCGACGGCCACCGCCGCGGCAGCCGCGACTGCGGGCACCAGCCAGCGCAGCCGATTGCGGCGCGCGCGCGCAGCCTGCTCGGCCTGCCGCACTGCGCGCAGAACGTCGTGCGCCTGCGGCGCCTCCGTTGCCTTCGCGGCGAATGCGGCGCGCAGCTCGTCCTCGCTCCGCTTGCTCATGCGCCGGCTCCGCGCTCATGGCGCCGCGGCACCTGGCCGGCCGTATCGGTCATCCGCTGGTTGTCCTCCTGGAGTCTCATCGCGCGTTGCTCGGGCCTTGCCGGGGCAGCCGGGTCAGCCAGGTTTGCCGGGTCAGCCGTCAGTTCGATCCGCAGCGCGGCAAGGCCGCGGAAGGCATAGCCGCGCACGGTCGTCTCGGCGCAGCCGAGGATGTCCGCGATCTGCGCATCGGACAGGCCCTCGTAGTAGCGCAGCACGAGCACGGTCCGTTGTCGGCGAGGCAGCTTGCCGACCTCGCCGAGCAGGGCAGAGCGCTCGGCGAGCGCGTCGGCGTGGTCGGGTTCACGAACGCTCGGTTCGACCTCGGCGTATGGGACGTAACGGGCCCACTTGCGGCGCCAGGACAGGAACTCGTTGACCACCATTCGTCGCACGTACGCCTCGGGATGCTCCATCTCAGCGATCTGGGACCAGCGCCGGTGTGCACGAATCAGCACCTCCTGTACGACGTCCTCCGCGAGCCCGCGGTCGTTGGTGAGTACGACGGCGAAGCGCAGCACGGCATCGAGCCGCGTCGCCGCGAACTCCTCGAACGTCACTGGACCTCCCGTGCCTTCGGCACTCTCGGGCCAGGTTCTCAGATACAAGACGCGACCGGGACAGTGCCACGTTGTCCGGGCAGCGATATTGCTTGAAACCGGGCCGCCAGTCGGGCAATGTGCCCGGTTATGCCCGTGCCGCTGCTCGATGATCTCGGCGCCACGGTCTACCCGCCGACCGCGGTCGAGCGGGTCGTCTCGCTCGTTCCGTCGCTGACCGAGTCGGTCGCGGCCAGTGCCCCTGGGCTGCTCGCCGGTGCGACGGACTGGTGCACGCATCCCGCTGACCTCGACGTCATCCGCGTCGGCGGTACGAAGAATCCAGACGTCCAACGGATCGTGGGGCTTGCACCCGACCTGGTGCTGGCGAACGAGGAGGAGAACCGCGCCGCTGACCTCGACGCCCTTCGCGCCGCAGGCGTTGCGGTCTGGGTCACCCGGGTGCGCACCGTGGCCGAAGCGATCACCTCGCTGCGGCGGATGCTGACCGTGGCCTGTGGGTTGGCGCCGCCGCGCTGGCTCGACGATGCGGCGGCGGCGTGGGCGGCGGCGGGGCCGCCGAGTCCGATCCGTACGGCAGCCGTCCCGATCTGGCGACGTCCCTGGATGGTGCTCGGTGGCGACACCTTCGCCGGAGACGTGCTCGCCCGCCTGGGCGTAGGCAACGCGTTCGCGGAAAGCGCCGATCGCTACCCGCGGGTGACGCTCGACGCGCTGCACTCGGCGCAGCTGGTCGTCCTGCCCGACGAGCCATACGCGTTCAGCCCTGCCGACGGCCCGGAGTGCTTCCCGGACCAGGACGTGGCGCTGGTGAGCGGGCGCCACCTGACCTGGTACGGACCCTCGATGGTCGACGCTCCGCGCGTCCTGGCCGCGCAGTTGGTGGGCGCAACCGCCTGACCTGGTTCTGACGCGGATGTACCGTAGCGGGCGCATTGTCGAACGTGGTGCGATACGGCACGCTATCGGGCGGCGCGGGAGCGCCGGACATGCATCGACCGCCGCGAAAGGCACTTCATGACCGTCACGATCCAGGGTTACCGCAGCGCAGTCGACCGGTTCTTCTCAGTGAGTGAACGGGGCTCGACGGTCATCCGCGAAGTGCGCGGTGGCCTGGTCACGTTCGTGACCATGGTCTACATCGTCGTGCTCAATCCGCTGATCATCGGCACCGTGCCGGACAAGCAAGGGCAGTTACTCGGCGGCGGGCACATACCCAATATCAGCGCGATCGCCGCCGTCACCGCGCTCGTGGCCGCCGTCATGACGCTCGCGATGGGCATCGTCGGCCGCTATCCGTTCGCGTTGGCCACCGGCCTCGGCCTGAACGCGTTCGTCGCGTTCCAGGTGGCGAGCAAGATGTCGTGGCCGGATGCGATGGGCCTCGTGGTGCTCGAGGGCGCGGTGATCACGGTTCTGGTGCTCACCGGATTCCGGGTCGCGGTCTTCCACGCCATGCCGGCCGAGTTGAAGAGCGCGATCGCCGCAGGCATCGGCCTGTTCATCGCGCTGATCGGGTTTGTCGATGCGGGCTTCGTCAGAGCCGGCGCGGGCACGCCCGTCGACATCGGCGTCGACGGCCACCTCAACGGCTGGCCCACGTTCGTGTTCGTCTTCGGCGCATTCGTGATCTGCGTGCTCTACGCACGAAAGGTCAAGGGCGCGATCCTCATCGGGGTCGTCGCTGCCACGCTGCTCGCCGTCATCCTCGAGGCTGCGCTCGACATCGGCCCGCAGACCGATGCGACCGGCAAGCTGGTCAACCCGGAAGGCTGGGCGCTGAACGTCCCGTCCTTCTCCGGCAAGCACTTCGGCGCTCCGGACTTCGGTGTGTTCGGGGATGTGTCGCTGTTCGGCGGCTTCTCGGCCGTCGGCATGCTCTCTGCGTTGGTTCTGGTGTTTTCCCTTGTGCTATCGGACTTTTTCGACGTCATGGGCACCACGATCGGTCTGGCGAGTGAGGCGAACCTGCTGCGCAAGGACGGCACCCTGCCGCGCATCCAGGAAGTCCTGCTCGTCGACGGCGTGGCCGCCATGGCCGGTGGCGTAGCCGGCGCCTCGTCGGCCACCACCTACGTCGAATCGGCGGCCGGAATCGGCGACGGTGCGCGCACGGGCCTGGCCAGCATCGTCACCGGCCTGCTGTTCGTGGTGACGATCTTCCTTTCGCCACTGGCACAATTCGTGCCGTCCGAGGCGGCAGCGCCCGCGCTCGTGGTGGTGGGCGTGCTGATGATCGCGCAGGTCCGCAACATCGACTTCAGCGATTTCACCATTGCGCTGCCTGCGTTCCTGACCATGGTGTTGATGCCGTTCACGTACTCGATCACCAACGGTGTCGGCGCGGGCTTCATCACCTACGTGGTGTTGCGGGCCGCCATCGGCCGGGCACGCGACGTGCATCCGCTGATGTGGGCGATCTCGGCAGCGTTCGCCATCTACTTCGCCATCGAGCCGCTGCGCCACCTGTTCAACATCAACTGAGCACGACGGCCTGACGATGCGAAAGATCGGGTGATCGGCGGGTCGGGCAGGGCACGTCTGTTGATCACGCAGGCTCGGGATCAAGTAAGCCGTTCGCGATCACCGAACTAGCGCAGCGATTGCTGCAGGATCTGGGCGACGTCGAGCACGGCTACGTCTTCGCGGGCGCTGCCGTCGGCCTGCTTGGCAGTAACGGCATCGCTGAGCATCACCATGCAGAACGGGCACGCCGTCGAAATCAGGTCAGGGTCGAGACCGAGCGCCTCCTCGGTGCGCTCGACATTGATCCGCTTGCCGATCTTCTCCTCCATCCACATCCGCGCGCCGCCTGCTCCGCAGCAGAAGCCGCGGTCCTTGCACCGGTGCATCTCCTGCGACTGCAGCGCCGGAATCGAGCCGAGCACCTCGCGCGGCGGCGTGTACACCTTGTTGTGCCGGCCGAGGTAGCAGGGATCGTGGTAGGTCACCTTCTTGTCGACCGGTTCGACCGGGGTCAGGCGCCCTTCGGAGACGAGCCGGCCGAGCAACTGCGTGTGGTGCACGACGTCGAAGTGCCCGTCCATCTGCGGGTATTCGTTGGCGAGCGTGTTGAAGCAGTGCGGGCAGGTGGCGACGATCTTGAGCGGCGCCGCGCGAGTGATCGAGTTCAGTGTCTCGACGTTCTGCATCCCCTGCATCTGGAACAAGAACTCGTTGCCCAGCCGCCGTGCCGGATCGCCCGTGCACGTCTCGGCTGCGCCGAGGATCGCGAACTCGACGCCCGCGGCATGCAGCAACTCGGCGAATGCGCGAGTGACCTTCTTCGACCGGTCTTCCAGTGCGCCGGCGCATCCGACCCAGAACAGGTACTCGACGTCGACGGGCAACTTCTCGCCCGGTACGGCGCGGCGCACCTCGAAGGGCAGGCCCTCCGTCCAGTCCTCGCGGGCGCGTTCGGGCAACCCCCACGGGTTGCCCTTGTTCTCGATGTTGCGCAGCATGACGCCGGCCTCGGATGGGAACGCCGACTCGATCAGTACCTGGTAGCGGCGCATGTCGACGATGTGGTCGATGTGCTCGATGTCGACGGGGCATTGCTCGACGCAGGCGCCACATGTGGTGCACGACCACAGCACGTCCGGATCGATCACGCCGCCGGATGCGAGGTCGCCGACCAGTGGGCGGACCGCCTGATCGGGACCCGAGCCGGGCACGCGGCCGAACCCCGATTCGGGAACGTGCGACTCGTGCGCCTCGACGACGGTGTCAGCTGGTGCAGACTTTCCCCCTATCAGATAAGGGGCTTTGGCAAACATGTGATCGCGCAGGTCCATTATGACGAGCTTGGGTGAGAGCGGCTTGCCCGTGTTCCACGCCGGGCACTGCGACTGGCAGCGTCCGCACTCGGTGCACGTCGAAAAGTCGAGGTAACCCTTCCAGCTGAAGTCTTCGATCTTTCCCTTGCCGAACACAGTGTCTTCGGAGAGGTTCTCGACGTCGGTGAAGTCGATCGGCCTGCCCTCGGCGTCGGCGGCCGGCAGCAGCGGGCCGAGGCCGTCGGGCAGCCTCTTGGCGCTGACGTTCATCGGCGCCAGCGCGATGTGTAGGTGCTTGGAGTAGACGACCAGGATCGTGAACGTGAAGACGACGGCCATCTGCGCGATAAGGAACAAGGTCTCGACGCCCTGGTTATACGCACCGTCGCCGAGGATTCGCGATACGGCGTACGAGGCGAACGGCGCCTTCGACTTGCCCCACGGGAAGTGGCCGGTGTTGTACTGCGCTCCGCGATACAGCAGCAGCGTCACGACCACCAAAGTGATCATGGCGAGAATGAGCCAGGCCGCGCCGGTGTGCGAGCCGTAGAAGCGTGAGGCGCGCTGCCGGCGTGCCGGAGCCTGGCGTATCCGCATGATCGTGAACGCGGTCAACGAGACAAGCACCGCGACGGCCGCAGCGTCCTCGATGAATCCCAGCCAGCGGGCGTGGCCGAAGAACGGGAACGCGAAGTCCTTACTGATCACGAGTGCGCCGTAGGACTCGATGATCGTGAGGCCCAGAATGATGAAGCCCCAGAACGTCAAGAAATGGGCCGCCCCGGGCACGGACCAGCGCAGCAGTCGGCGCTGGCCCAGTACCTCGACGACTTCGGCCTGGACGCGCTTGTCGGCGCGGTCTAGCCGACCAGGTGCCGGTTGTCCCGAACGGACCAACTTGACCAGCCAGGCGATGCGGCGCCCGGCAATCGCGGCGGTCAGCACAAGCATGATCAGGGCGATGGTGAGGCGCAGCGCCACTGGCTCTCTCCTACGTCAGATGGACGCCTTAGCCTAGTTAGTGTTACTCGCGAGTAACCAGTAACAGTCAGCGGAGTCACTGGTGTCCGTAGTGTGCTACAAGTGCGCCGAGCCTATGCCCCGAACGGGGCTTCGCCACCCGTAGGCACAGGTGGTCCTATCGTGTCGATGACACTGCGTGCCTGTACCGGTGTCCGTGGTGACCGCCCTTTGCCCTGCGCTCATCCGGCCACCTTTGTTGCGTGCTCGTGACCCTCTGCTACCCCTATAGAGTGATCGCTCGCAAATGCGCCGACGCGGAGTCGTGATGTTGTGGCCGCTGTCGGCGGTGTGTGCCAGGCTCGTACAGATCGGCGCGATCTAACGTGCCGCTAGGCAGCGACCCGGCTCCGCCCGCTACCCAGGAGGAGACAGCCCGGTGATCCGCTTCGAATCCATCACGAAACGCTATCCGGACGGCACGGTGGCCGTGAACGAGCTGAGCCTCGAAGCGCCGTCGCATCAGATCACGGTGCTCGTCGGCCCTTCTGGATGCGGTAAGACCACGAGCCTGCGCATGATCAACCGGATGATCGATCCGACCGAAGGCCGCATCTGGCTCGATGATCGCAACACGTCCACGGTCGCGCCGGCGGAGCTACGGCGGGGCATGGGCTACGTGATCCAGCACGCCGGCCTGTTCCCGCACCGAACCATCGTCGACAACGTGGCGACCGTGCCGCTCCTGCTCAAATGGGATCGGCGCAAGGCCCGCGCCCGCGCGATGGAATTGCTCGAACGCGTCGGCCTGCCCGCGCAGTTCGCGAAGCGATACCCGGCGCAGCTCTCCGGCGGGCAGCAGCAGCGCGTCGGCGTCGCGCGCGCACTGGCCGCTGACCCTCCGGTCATGCTGATGGACGAGCCGTTCTCCGCGGTCGACCCGGTCGTGCGCGCGCAGTTGCAGGATGAGTTCCTGCGCCTGCAGGCCGAACTGGCCAAAACGATCGTGTTCGTCACACACGACATCGACGAGGCGATCAAGCTCGGTGACCAGGTTGCCGTGCTGCGCGTCGGCGGAACGCTCGCCCAACTCGCCACACCCGCCGACCTGCTGTCGCGTCCCGCCGACCCGTTCGTCGCCGGCTTCGTCGGACGTGATCGCGGGTACCGCGCGCTTGGGTTCGCCGCAGCGGGCGAGTTGCCGATCACGTCCGAATCGACGGTCGCCCTCGGCTCGGATCTCTCCCGGGCCCTCGACGCCGCCCGCGACGGCTGGGTGCTGGTCGTTGACGAGAACGACGCCCCGCAGGGGTGGTTGGCGCTCACCGGGGTGGCCGACGATGCGCTACGCGGCGAAGTGAGCCCGGAACTGCTCAATCTCGGCGGCACCCTCGCTACCGAGGACGGCACGCTGCGCGAGGCGCTCGATGCCGCACTCTCCTCGCCCAGCGGCCGCGGCGTCATCGTCGACGCGGACGGACGCCTGCGTGGCACCGTCTCCGCCTCGCAGGTGCTGGCGCGCATCGAGGAGAAGGCAGTCACGCTGCGGCACGCCACCGCCGACCTGGCCAGGGAACCCGTCACGTGAACCCGTGGACCTACTTCCGCGACAACCAGCAGGAAGTACTGCACTGGTTGTGGAACAACGCCTGGCTCGCCGGCTTGCCGTTGCTCGTCGGGCTCGTCATCGCCCTGCCGATCGGCTACGTTGCCGCACGGTTCCGGTGGGCGTATCCGCCGGCGGTCACGCTCGGCGGACTGCTGTACACGATTCCGTCGCTGGCGCTGTTCATCGTGCTGCCGGGTCTGCTCGGTACGCGGATTCTCGACACGATCAACGTGGCGGTGGCGCTGACGATCTACACGGTGGCGCTGCTCGTCCGGGTCGTCGCCGACGCGCTGAAGGCGGTGCCCGACGACACGCGCGCGGCAGCTACGGCGATGGGATTCACCCGGCGGCAGCGGCTCTTCGGCGTCGAACTGCCCTTGGCCGTGCCGGTGATCGCGGCCGGATTGCGGGTTGCCGCCGTCTCGAATGTGGCGCTCGTGTCGGTGGCCGCAGTCATCGGCGTACCGCAACTCGGCTCGCTGTTCACTGCCGGGTACCAGCTCTCGACGTACGCCCCGATCATTCTCGGCCTGATCCTCGCGGTTGCCCTGGCGCTCGTGTTCGACGGGGTCATCCTGCTGGCCGCGCGGATCTTGACGCCGTGGCAGCGTGCGGTGGCGGCGAGGTGAGGCGGTCATGGACACATCGTTGAACTTCAACCAGGTGTGGGTCTGGCTCAACGATCCCGCCAACTGGCACGACTCCGCCAGCGGCCCCGGGGTGTTGACCTACCTGCGCGAGCACATCGTCTACTCGCTCATCGCGGTCGTGGCCGCCTTGCTCATCGCGTTGCCGCTCGGGCTGATCATCGGGCACACCGGCCGCGGCGTGGTGCTGGTGGCCGGATCGGCCAACGCGCTGCGCGCCATCCCGACGTACGGCCTGCTGGTGCTGCTTGTCGTGTGGATCTCGCCGTCCATCCACATCACCGCCGAGATCAAGGGAATCGTGCCGCGAGGTGGTCTGCCGTACCTGATTCCGACGCTGATCGTCCTTGTACTGATGGCGATTCCGCCGATCCTGACCAATACGTATGCCGGTGTCATGAATGTCGACCCCGAGGCGCGCGACGCGGCAAAAGGTATGGGCATGACGGGGGCACAGGTCGTGCGCAAGGTCGAACTGCCGTGCGCGCTGCCGCTGATCTTCTCCGGCGTGCGCAGCGCAACGCTGCAGGTGATCGCGACAGCCACAGTCGCTGCGTACTTCCCGTTCATCGGCGGCCTCGGCCGCTTGCTGCTCGACGGACTGACGAACCTGAACGATCCGCATCTCGGTTACCCGAAGATGGTCTCCGGGGCGATCCTCGTTGCATTGCTGGCCGTTGTCGCCGATCTCGTGCTGATCGGAGCGCAGCGGCTCCTGGTCTCGCGTGGTATCTCCGGCAACTTCTCCCGCAGGCAGATGTCCGCCACCGCAGCGGAGGTGGAGCTGGCTCAAGCATGACTCCGTCGCAGAAGCGGGGGTGCCCGCGACGATCACCGAAACGCCATAAGGAGAGATATGAAGCGCACACTTTTGTTGGGAGCGACGCTGAGCGGCCTGATGCTGGCCGTGACGGCGTGCGGAAGCAGCGGCAGCTCCGGAGGAACCACGACACCGCCGGCCACTGGTGGTAGCAGCAGCTCGAACGGATGCCCGTCGGCGGGCGCCGGCGCGGGCGCGAGCAGCAATGCCGGATCCGGCAGCGCGTCAGCGCCGGCCTCGGGCGCAGCGACGTTCCCGAGTGGCACGGGCTCGATCACCGTCGGCTCGGCCGACTTCCCCGAGAACACACTGCTGGCCGACATATACGCCGACGCCATGTCCGCAAAGGGCGTCAAGGTCAGCAAGAAGCTGAACATCGGCGAGCGCGCCGCGTACATCAAGGCGCTCAATGACGGCTCGATCGACTTCATCCCCGAGTACTCCGGCTCGATCCTGTCCTACCTCGACACGAAGGCAACGGCGAAGACGCCTGCCGATGTGTACGCGGCACTGCAGCAGGCAGCCGGACCGAAGCTCACCGTCTTGAACTATGCGACTGCGCAGGACAGCGACACGATCACCGTCACGAAGGACACCGCGTCGAAGTACAAGCTGACCTCGCTCGCCGACCTGTGCCCGGTGGCCAACCAGCTCATCCTTGGCGCGCCGCAGCAGTTCCAGACTCGTGCCGACGGTGTTCCCGCGCTCAAGAGCGTTTACGGCGTGACGTTCAAGCAGTTCACGCCGCTGGCGGCGGGTGGCACGGTGACCGTCACCGCGCTGAAGAACGGCTCGGTCAACGCGGCCGACATCTTCTCCACCGACCCGGCTATCGCGGCAAACGGATTCGTCTCACTTACCGATCCGCAAAGCATGTTCGCCGCGCAGAACGTCGTGCCGTTGGTGACCAAGGCGAAGGTCACCCAGACCGTCGCCGATGCGGCCAACGCAGTTTCGGCCAAGCTCGACACGGCCACGCTGGCCTCGCTCGTCGCGAAGGTGCAGAGCGACAAGCAGGATCCCGACAAGGTGGCGAAGGACTGGCTGTCGCAGAACGGCCTTAGCTAGCTCTTGCGATCGTGCAACTTTCTGCGGTGTCACGCCGCAGAAAGTTGCACGATCGGGTTCGTTCGGCGTGCGAGGCTGGTCGGGTGAGCTTTGATGCGCTGTGGAGCGAGCTCGAACAGGTCGGGCGCAACCCTGACACCGGCGGCTACCGTCGCTTTGCCTGGACGCCGCCCGACCTCGTCCTACGCGAGTGGTTCGCCGCGGCGGCGCAAGCCCGTGGTCTGGACGTCACGCTCGATCGCGCCGGTAACCAGTGGGCCTGGTGGGGCGACCCGGACGTAACGCCAGCAGTGGTCACCGGCAGCCACCTGGACTCAGTTCCAGACGGCGGCGCGTTCGACGGACCGCTCGGTGTCGTGTCGGCGTTGCTCGCTGTGGATGCCTTACGCGCCAAGGGATTCGTGCCATCTCGTCCGATCGGCGTGGTCAACTTCGCCGACGAGGAGGGCGCCCGGTTCGGCGTCGCGTGTGCCGGATCGCGGCTGATCACCGGGGCTCTCCCGGCGGCGCGGGCGCTCGGGCTGCGCGACGGTGACGGCGTGACGATGGCCGAGGCGCTGCGCTCGGCCGACCGGGTGCCTGAGACGGTCGGACGCGACGACGAGGCGCTGCGGCGGGTCGCGACGTTCGTCGAGTTGCACGTCGAGCAGGGCCGCGGGCTGGTCGATCTCGGCAAGCCGGTGGCCGTAGCGAGTGCGATCTGGCCGCACGGACGCTGGCGGGTCGAACTGCCCGGCGAAGCCAACCATGCCGGCACGACGCGCCTTGCGGATCGGCACGACCCGATGCTCGCGTACGCCCGCCTCGTCCTGGCCGCGCGAGACGCTGCATCGCGGCACGAAACGGTGGCCACGGTCGGAAAGGTGCGGGTCGAGCCGAACGGCGTCAACGCGATCGCATCGCACGTGACGGCCTGGATCGACGTGCGGGCGCTGCGGCCGGACGCGGTGCGTCGCGTGGTGGCCGAACTGGCCGAACTGCCGGGCGGCACCGTCACCGAAGAGTCCTGGACGGACGAGACGGCGTTCGACCACCCGTTGCGTGAGCGCCTGGCCGCAATCCTCGGCGGTGCGCCCGTGCTCGCCACCGGAGCCGGGCACGATGCCGGAATCCTTGCCAGCGCGGGGATCCCGGCCGCCATGCTGTTCGTGCGCAATCCCACCGGTGTCTCGCACTCGCCGGCCGAATTCGCCGAACGCGACGACTGCCTGGCCGGCGTCGACGCCCTGACCGACGTGCTCGAAGAGCTGGCCCGGTGACCACCTACCGCGCCGACCATGCGTGGGTGAACGGCGCCGTCGCCAACGATGTGCGGATCACTGTCCACAGTGGACAGATCACCGCCGTCGAGGCCGAATCGCCGCGACATGACGGCGATGAGCCACTGCGTGGGCTCGTCCTGCCCGGCTTCGCGAACACGCACAGCCACGCCTTCCACCGGGCTCTGCGCGGCCGAACCCACGACGCGGGCGGCACGTTCTGGACGTGGCGCGAACGTATGTATGCGATCGCGGCGCAACTCGATCCCGACTCGTACCTCGCCCTTGCGCGCGCGACATTCGCCGAGATGGCGCTGGCCGGCGTGACCAGTGTGGGCGAGTTCCACTACCTGCATCACGCCGCCGATGGCAGCAGGTACGCCGATCCGAACGCGATGGGCAATGCCGTGATCGAAGCCGCGCGCCAAGCGGGTATCAGGATCACCTTGCTCGACACCTGCTACCTGGCAGGCGGCCTGGCCGGTGAGTCGCTGCACGAGCGTCAGCGTCGTTTCTCCGACGGCACGGCGACCTCGTGGGCCGAGCGGGTCGCCGGCCTGCAGCCCGACGGCAACACGATCATCGGTGCGGCTATCCACTCGGTACGGGCCGTGCCGCGCCCGGAGCTGCCGGTGGTCGTCGCGGCGGCTGGCGAGCGGCCACTGCACGTCCACGTATCGGAGCAGCCGGCCGAGAACGAGCTGTGCCTGCGCGCCTACGGCCTGACGCCCACCGCGTTGCTCGGCGAGGTCGGCGCTTTACGACCGCGGACGACCGCAGTGCACGCCACGCATCTGACCGCCGCCGACATAGCCCTGCTCGGCGGTACGCATACGAACGTCGCCCTCTGCCCGACCACCGAACGAGATCTCGCCGACGGCATCGGCCCGGCCCGGCAGTTGCTCGATGCCGGCGCGCCGCTCGCGCTGGGCAGCGACCAGCACGCGGTGATCGACCTGCTGGAGGAGGCCCGGGCGCTGGAGATGCACGAGCGGTTGGCCACCGGGCGGCGCGGCCGGTTCAGCGCCGCTGAGCTCGTCGATGCGTTGACGGCACATCGCTGCCTGGGCTGGGACGACGCGGGGCGCATCGAGGCGGGGGCGCGAGCCGACCTGGTCGTCGTGCGGCTCGACACGGTGCGCACGACAGGCGCTGACCCGGCGCAGGCGTTGCTCGCCGCCTCGGCTGCGGACGTCGACACTGTGATCGTCGACGGACGGGTGGTCGTGCAGGATGGCCAGCACATGCTGGGAGATGTCGCCACGCTGTTGCGGCACGCGATCACCCCGCTCTGGGCACCGCGGTAGACCGATCGTGCAACTTTCTGCGGCCTGAGACCGCAGAAAGTTGCACGATCGCGAGGATCAGCGGCCGAGCAGTCCGGTGAGGCCACCGGCGACGCCGCCGATGCCCTCGCGTGGCGCACGCCCCGGCGCGACCTCGGCGACCCACTGCTGGAGAGCCTCCGGGTTGCGCGACTGGAGCAGCACCCGTCCTGGCCCCGCGAAGTCGAACACCCAACCCTCGCCGCTCTTGAGGGACTGGATGGTGCGGCCCTCGACTGCGCGGCGCATCCGGAATTGGATGTCGAGGTGGTAGGCCACCACGTGGCCGGTGTCGATCGTGACAACCTCCTGCGGCTGCAGGTCGATGTAGTCGACCGCACCGTAGACGCTGACGAGCGCCTCACCCTGCCCGCTGGCGCGGAATCCGAACCCGCCCTCGCCGCCGAACAGGTTGGCCATGCCGCCCCACTGCGTGTCGATCTCTACGCCGTATGAGTTGGCGATCCAGCTGCCGCGACGCAGGAAGTAGGGACGGTCGGGCGTGATGCTGATCGGCACCGTGTCGCCGGGCAGTACGCCCGCGACGTCGACCCAGCCGCCGTTCTGCGGCGCGGTGTAGGTGGTGACGAAGAAGGAGCCACCGCCGAGCGCGCTTCGGGCGAGGCCCTTCATGATGCCGCCCTGCGCCTTGGATTCCAGTTGCACGCCCCCGCTGTGCGCGATCATGGCGCCACCCTCGACGCGCAACGGCTCGCCGGGCGCAAGCATGCAACGGGCGACGGTAAATGATGGGTTGTGTCGCAATTGAACCTGCATGCCGCAGACCCTAGCGTGACCGTTCAGACCGGCCACGCGATGCTCAGTCGGCCGACAGCAGCGTCCTCACGTGTGCGTGCGGCGCTCGGTGTGCTCGGGTGGCGCCATTCCGGCGAGCCATCTGTTGTACGCGTCCAGTCGCGTGTCGTCATCGTCGAAGTCGGCGGCGGCGCGAGCGCCGTCCTCTCGTGTGCCGATGCGATCGCCCAGGGTGGCCACCCTGGCCTGCTCGAGCCAGCTGGACCTGTCGCGCAGTGAGCGCCCCGCGGTGTGTTGCCAACCGACGGCCAGCAGGATCATGACCGCGGCCATGATGAGGTCGCCGCCGAACCACATGATCGAGCCACCGGTATGGGTGTCAGCGAGCGGGTCGACCACCACACCCGCAGGTGGCGCCATGGCGATCGGCACGGTCGCCATCATCAAGGTGACGCCGGTGAACGTGTCGACCGCCATCGAGATGGCCAGCAGGCCCCACCGGGCTGGAGTCGAGAGCCGCCACCGGATCGGCTCGTCGCCGACGATCAATACGAAGAACTGGTAGCCGACGACGAGATACACGAGGTGCTCGACCTGCCCGGCCACGGTGTTGCGCATGACCGTATTCATGATGCCGGTGAGGTGGCTGCCGATGATGACCGCGGTGTAGCAGGCGAGGGCCACCGGCGGGGTGGTCAACAGCGACACGGCGCGCCCTTGCGTGATCGCCTCGATGCGCCGCGCGGTGGATTCGCGGCTGGACTCGACGGCCAGGCGCAGCGGCCGGCCGGCCACCAGCAACACTGGCGCGAGCATCACCAGGGCCAGGTGGCCGAGCATGTGCGACGAGAACAATGACATGTCATAGACCGCGATGCTGCCGTTCGTCGCGAATGCGCAGACGGCGAGCCCGGCTCCGAAAGACGCGGTGCGCACGGTCGGCCATGGATCGGTACGCCGGCGGCTTCGCTTGATCAATGCGGCGACATACCAGGACGCGAGCAGGACGAGGAAGGCTACGGCCACTGCGTCCAGGTGCCAGGCAGTGACGAGTCGATGGCTGAGTAGCGGCCCGAGCGGAGGGCTCCCGTCGCGGAACAATGCCTCGCCGGTGGGCATGTGCATGTGGTCAGCACCGGTGCGCGCGGTGAGGTGGCGCACGACATTCACCGCCAGCAGCACCAAGATCCCGGCGGCGACCAGCCAGGCGATCCACACCGTGTCGGGCCAGCGCTGACCCTTGTGCGTCTCGCGCTCGTCGCTCACGACGACCAGTGTCCGCCACGTCGGCGAACGGGATGCGCCGGGGCGGCGGCAATCACCGGATTACCGGGGCGGCGGGGCTGTGCTGACCCATCGCCGCGCGGCGATGACCGGAAGCGTCCCGGCGGCTCACGCATCGCCGCGCGGCCGCAGTGATCGCCGCCGGAAATGCGCTGGTGGGTCTACAAACCCACCGCGACGGCTCGGCATCGGCTGCGAGCACTCGCCGCGGATTGTGGCTGTTTGCGGCCGCTGTGCCGGTTGTGGCGGCCGTCGTGCTGGCGCCCCGTCGTGCGGGCGTGCGCGCGAACCGCCTATCGTCGTGACCGAATCGCGCAAGATGGCGACGAGCCTGTGGGCGAGGCCATAATGAACGCGGGAACTTGAGCGCACGTGACTCAGTTCTATTGACAGAGGCAACGGACTGGCCGCAGCATGCCCGCCGTTGCGAGACGCAAGCAGTGCAAACACCAGAGGGAGAGCATCACATGGCACGTGCGGTCGGCATCGACCTGGGAACTACCAACTCCGTCGTCGCGGTACTGACCGGCGGCGAACCGGAGGTCATCGCCAACGCCGAAGGCTCGCGCACCACGCCGAGCGTGGTCGCGTTCGCCAAGAACGGCGAGGTCCTGGTGGGCGAGGTCGCCAAGCGGCAGGCTGTCACCAACATCGACCGCACGATCCGCTCGGTCAAGCGCCACATGGGCGAGACGATCTGGCATATCGACATCGACGGCAAGACCTACACCCCGCAGGAGATCAGCGCCCGCGTCCTGCAAAAGCTCAAGCGCGACGCCGAGTCCTACCTCGGCGAGGACGTCGCCGACGCGGTCATCACGGTGCCCGCGTACTTCAACGACGCGCAGCGCCAGGCCACCAAGGAGGCCGGCCAGATCGCGGGCCTCAACGTCCTGCGCATCATCAACGAGCCCACCGCGGCCGCGCTCGCCTACGGCCTCGACAAGGGCGACACCGAGCACACCATCCTCGTCTTCGACCTCGGCGGCGGCACGTTCGACGTCAGTCTGCTCGAGATCGGCGACGGCGTGATCGAGGTCAAGGCCACCAGCGGCGACAACCACCTCGGTGGCGACGACTGGGACGAGCGGGTCATCACGTGGCTCGTCGACAAGTTCAAGGCAGCGCACGGCATCGACCTGACCAAGGACAAGATGGCGCTGCAGCGCCTGCGCGAGGCTGCCGAGAAGGCGAAGATCGAACTCTCGTCCTCGCAGCAGACGAGCATCAACCTGCCCTACATCACCGTCGACGCCGAGAAGAACCCGCTGTTCCTGGACGAGACGCTCTCGCGGGCCGAGTTCCAGCGCATCACCTCGGACCTGCTCGAGCGCACCAAAGCGCCGTTCCAGAGCGTCATCAAGGACGCCGGCATCAGCGTCGGCCAGATCGATCACGTCGTACTCGTCGGCGGCTCGACCCGCATGCCCGCCGTCGGTGAACTGGTCAAGGAGCTGACTGGCGGTAAGGAGCCGAACAAGGGTGTGAACCCGGACGAGGTCGTTGCCGTCGGAGCGGCTCTGCAGGCCGGCGTGCTCAAGGGCGACGTCAAGGACGTGCTGCTGCTCGATGTCACCCCGCTGAGCCTTGGTATCGAGACCAAGGGCGGCATCATGACCAAGCTCATCGAGCGCAACACAACGATCCCGACCAAGCGCTCGGAGATCTTCACGACCGCCGACGACAACCAGGGAAGCGTGCAGATCCAGGTCTATCAGGGCGAACGCGAGATCGCGGCCTACAACAAGAAGCTCGGCATGTTCGAGCTGACCGGCCTTCCGCCGGCGCCGCGTGGCGTGCCGCAGATCGAGGTCACCTTCGACATCGACGCCAACGGCATCGTCCATGTCTCAGCGAAGGATCTGGCCACCAACAAGGAACAGGGCATGACCATCACCGGCGGCTCGGGCCTGAACAAGGACGAGATCGACCGGATGATGCGCGATGCCGAGTCGCATGCCGAAGACGATCGCAAGCGCCGCGAGGAGGCGGAGACGCGCAATACGGCCGAGTCGCTGCAGTTCGCCACCGAGAAGTTCCTTACGGAGAACGGCGAGAAGATCCCCGACGACAAGAAGAACGAGATCGAGACCGCGCTTGCCGAGTTGAAGACGGCGATCGGGGGCACCAACATCGACTCGATCAAGTCGTCCCAGGAGAAGCTCGCGAAGCTCACGCAGGAGGCCGGAGCGGCAATGTACGAAGCCGCTAACGCGGCCGGCGCTGCGGGCGCAGCCGACTCCGGACCGACACCGCCACCGGCCGACGACGACGCAGTCGTCGATGCCGAGGTTGTCGACGAGGGCCCGGACGCTGCGTCCGGAGAGCAGAAGTGAGCGAACACCGCAGCGCAATGGACGAACGCAGCGATGAGTACTCGGGCGAAGAGCGGGGAGTGAAGTGACTGAGCACCGCCCCGAACATGCCTGGAGCGAACCGACCACGAGCGGGCCGAATACGCCGCAGGATCAAGACCAGGAGCGGGTCGTCATCCGCGACAAGCGGCGCCTGGATCCGCTGACCGGCGAGGTCCGTCCCGGCAACGAGAGCGATCGTGCGATGTCTGGCGTCCCAACGACGCCAGATGTCGCGCAATTGCAGGAGGACGACATTCCGAAAGCCGAAGCTCTTCTACTCGAGGAGCGCACCCGCGATGTGCAGCGACTGCAAGCCGAGTACGCCAACTATCGCAAGCGGGTCGAGCGCGATCGTCTTGCGAACGCCGAGGCTGCGGTGGGGGTTGCGTTGGTCGGGTTGTTGCCCGTTCTCGACGACATCGACCGGGCGCGCGCGCACGGCGACCTCACCGGCGCCTTCAAGGCTGTCGCCGAGCAACTCGAGGCAGTGCTCGGCAAGATCGGCCTGACGGTGTTCGGCGAGCCGGGCGACCCGTTCGATCCGGCGATCCACGAGGCCGTGATGCATGACGAGAGTGCCGAGGTCAGCGAGCCAACAGCTACCACCGTCATGCGCCGCGGTTACCGCCACGGTGAGCGGCTACTGCGACCGGCCATGGTCGGGGTAAGCGATCCGGCACCAGTCGCGGCCGACCCCGCAGAAATCGATGCCGAGCAGGGGTCGTAGCGCAACGTCGGCATCCAGATCTGCCAAGACGAACAAGACGAACAAGACGAACAAGACGAACAAGACGACAAGGAGGTGACGCCCGGTGAGCACGAAGGACTACATCGAGAAGGACTACTACAAGGCGCTGGGCGTCGCGAAGGATGCATCCTCCGCCGACATCAAGAAGGCGTACCGCAAGCTCGCCCGTGAGCTGCATCCGGACAAGAACCCGGACAACGCCGAGGCCGAGGCGAAGTTCAAGGACGTGTCCGAGGCATACGACGTGCTCTCCGACGAGAGCAAGCGCAAGGAGTACGACGAGGCGCGGACGCTGTTCGGTAGCGGCGCGTACCGCGGCGGCTTCCCCGGTGGTGCCAGCGGCGGCGGCGCGACCTTCGACATGTCCGACCTCTTCGGCAACGCCGGCGCCAGCGGCGGACTCGGCGACATCTTCGGCGGACTGTTCACCGGCGGCACGACCACTCGCCGCCAGCGCAATGTCGGGCCCACGCGCGGGCAGGACGTTGACGCCGAGATTCGTCTTGGGTTCGACGAAGCCGTGCAAGGCGCGATGTTGCCGCTGCAGCTTTCCGGACCGGGCGCGTGCCGTACTTGTGGCGGCAGCGGCGCCAAGCCGGGCACCCGGCCGCACGCGTGCCCCACGTGTGGCGGATCCGGGTTCATCAGCCGCAACCAAGGCGCATTCGGGTTCAGCGAGCCGTGCCGTGACTGCCGGGGTACCGGTCAGATCATCGACAACCCGTGCCCTGACTGCCACGGCAGTGGCGTCACCACGCAGACCCGCACCATCAACGTGCGTGTTCCGGCAGGTGTGCGTGACGGTGCGCGGTTGCGCGTTCCCGGTAAGGGCATGCCGGGTGCGCGGGGCGGGCCGGCGGGCGACCTGTACGTCACCGTCCACGTCGAGTCGCACGACCTGTTCGGCCGCAAGGGCGATGACATCACGCTGTCGGTGCCGGTCACGTTCCCGGAGGCCGCGCTCGGTACGACGCTGCGCGTGCCCACCCTTTCCGGCGCGGTGACCTTGCGCGTCCCGGCGGGCACCAAGACCGGCCGCACGTTGCGGGTACGCGGGCGCGGCTTTCCCAAGCGGGGCGGGAGTGCGGGCGACCTCCTCGTGACGATCGAGGTGGCGGTTCCGCAGAAGATGAGCGCCGAGGCCCGCGAGGCGCTGGAGAAGTACGCGGCCGCCCAGGCAGACGATCCGCGCCCCCACATCACGGCCGCCGTCGGCCGTCCTGTCCGGACGGAGGAGAGCCATGACTGATCCTCGAAAACTGCGGCACGGCGACGTCCCCGAAGACGCACCCGTCTTCGTCATCTCGGTGGCCGCGCAGTTGGCCGGCATGCACGCTCAGACGCTGCGTCAGTACGACCGGATCGGCCTGGTCACCCCGGGGCGTACGGTCGGCGGCGGCCGGCGGTATTCGGCGCGCGACGTCGCGCTGCTACGCGAGGTGCAGCGTCTCTCGCAGGACGAGGGCGTCAACCTCGCCGGCATCAAGCGGATCATCGAGCTCGAATCCCATGTCGAGGCGCTTCAGGCTCGAGCGGCCGAGCTTGCCGCCGAACTGCAGCGCGTCTACGCCGAGCTCAACGCCCAGCCCTCAACCGCGCTCGTCGTCTGGAAGCCACAGCGCCGCTGACTCAGCTCTCCTACGCAGTCGTCCTACCTGGGTGGCGGCGAGCGGCAGCGCGTCGCAGTCGCTCGCTCGTGGTCGAGCGGCCGCTGATCGTCCTCTGCTCGCCGACGTCGCCGACGCGGCCGTGACGCTCGACTGAGCGATCCCGTTGGATTATGCGGGAAACAGTCTTACCGGCCACGCATCGGCCACCACGACCTCGGCGTTCGTGCCCGAGAAGTGCGCGGGAGCACCGCGCTGGCCCCGAGTGGCCGCCTCTGCGTCGGTGACGAACATCGGACTGCGCTGCGTCGAGTCGTAGTAGCGATGGAACACCGGGGTGAGACCACTCGAGATCGGCGGCACGATCCAGCTCCAGTCCGCCGGGCAACTGCGGCCGGCCCGTTCCTCGCGGGCGAGATGGGTGAGGAATCGCCGCGACTCCGTGTGGTGGTCGGTGATCGTGACGCCCGCGCGGGCGAATGAGTGCAGGACGGCGCGGTTGATCTCGATGACGACCCGGTCGCGCCACAACGTCTGCTCGGACGTCATGTCCAGGCCCATGCGCGCGCCGACGGTTGCGGCGACGTCGTAGCGGCCCACGTCGATCAGGTTGCGGGCGCCGATCTCGGTGCCCATGTACCAGCCGTTGAAGGGTGCGGCGGGGTAGGAGATGCCGCCGATGCGCAGCGTCATGTTGCTGATCGCCGGCACGGCGTGCCAGCGCAGCCCCAGATCGGCGAACCAGTCCAGGTCGGGGTGCGACAGCTCCACCTCGAGAATGTCGGCCGGATCCAGGACGTACATGCGCGGACCCTCGGCCGCGGTCTCGACCACGAGGGGCAGCACGTCGAAGTCCCCAGGGGCGGCGGGAGGTTCCCAACCCATCGTCGTGACGGCCTCGGTGAAGCCGAGATAGCGGGGATCGCCGCGGCGGGGGTAGCCCGCGTACCGGATCAGCTGCTCGTTCCAGATCCGCGGGGCGGGGCGGCCGGGTGCGTCCGGCGCGAAGATGCTGATGACGGGCCGGACCCGGCCGCCGTTCGCGGCCAAGCGCAGATGGCGACGGCAGTGCGTGGCGACGCCGTCGGCATCGGCTACGGCGCGAAGGTCCCGCACGTGCAGGCTGTTCCAGTACAGCCGACCGATACAGCGCGCGCTGTTGCGCCAGGCCACCCTGGCGCCCCAGGTCAGTTCTGCGGTCGTGTGGTGATAGGTGCCCGTGGTCAGGATCTCGGCCCGGGCCCAGGCGATCCGGCGGGCCACATCACCGGCGTCCGGATTCTCGGCGTGGAACAACTCGACGAACTCGATGGCTTCGTCAAGATCGACATCGCCGGTGTTCGGCGCATCGGGCGGTGAGATTCTGCTGTGGTCGACCGGGCATTGCGGGGAGGGCGAGGTCGGATTGCTGCGGACCAAGGATTCCTCCAAAGGGTCACGCTGGGTATGAGGGAACGCGTGATCGGCCGTACACTCCGCAGCCGCCGTGCCCGCGGTCAGTCGATGGTGTAGGTGTCGTAGTAGATCCGTGACGCCGGCACGCCCCGGTCGCTCAGCTTGCGAACGGTCGCCTGGATCAGGCTCGGTGACCCGCTGACGACGACGTCGTGCGCGGACCAGTCCGCGTGCTGGGCGACGACGTCAGGCAGCGAGCCGCGCACGCCACCGTAGGTCGGCTCCCGGGAAACGACCTTCACCACGTCAAGCAACGGGTCGCGGCGGGCGAGGTTGTCGAGGACTCCGTTCAGGTACAGATCTCGGCTGTATCGCACCCCGTGGAACAGATGCAGCCGGGTCGAGGGCCGTCGTTGTTCCAGTTCCGGGAGCATCGACATGAGCGGGCCGATGCCGGTGCCACCGGCCACCATCAACAGGTCGCGTTCGCCGTGGGTGATCAGGCCGAGCAGACCGCTCGGCGGCCCGACCTTCCACACGTCGCCGATCTCGGTCTCGCGCACGATGCTGCCGCTGACCCAACCGCCGGGCACCACCTTGACGTGGAACTCGAGCTCGCCGCCGACGGTGGGCGCGTTGGCCATCGACATCGACCGCCACATCCGTGGCCGGCGCGGTGTCTCGACGCTGACGTACTGGCCTGGCCGGTACTCCAGCTCCGGCTCCGGCTTGACCCGGATGATTGCGATGTCGTGGGCCGGCCGTTCCAGGTCGACGACGGTGCCGCGGTGGAAGGGCGGCCCGAATGCTGCTGCCTCGTCGGCGGCCCGACGCATCTCCCGCGAGATCCGCTCGTAGGCCTCCTCCCACGCGTGCGCGACATCGGGCGTCCAGTGCTCGCGTATCTCCAGCTGTATCGCGTAGAACAACGCCTCGCCGACCTGCTCGTAGTGCTCAGCGGTTACTTCGAACTTCCGGTGGTCACGCCCCAGTTCGGAAAGGAAGATCGAGAACCGGTCTGGCTGGTCGAGGGATTGAACTATCTGCACCAATGCGCGCAGCAGCCGAATGCGCTGTACGGTCATGGTCGCCGGGAACATCGCACGCAGCGACGGGTTGCGGTGGAACAACGCAGCGTAGAAGTACTGCGCGATTCGATCCGCCGCCGGCTCGGCGATGGCCCAACTTTGTCTGATTAGCTGCGCCTGTGACGGCACTCGGTTCCCTTCGTGTTTCTCGCGAAACCCCCCTTTGTCGCCGTGTGCCTCGGCGACGGACACCAATCTAACGCTTTGGTCGCGTATCGCTAACCCCCCATGGCTCGTTAGTCTATGTCCGAAATTGCAACATCAGGCAGCTTGTCGCCCAATCGAACGCGAGG
The DNA here is from genome assembly GCA_963733615.1 of uncultured Actinomycetes bacterium. Lineage (GTDB taxonomy): Bacteria > Actinomycetota > Actinomycetes > Mycobacteriales > Jatrophihabitantaceae > DASXRA01. Next base: position 93,658 of record CAVTEA010000043.1, on the reverse strand, counting down.
GGTGACACGCTGACCGCGGTCCGTCATGCCATCCAGAGGGAATGCGCTGGCCGGCGTATTGGGGGCGACCGGGCAGCGCTATCACCCAAGGAGTGGCATGTACCCGTCCGCGCAAGACACGGAATTCCGCACTGTCAGCCATGCCAAACCCGGCAGTTCCGGCGAGCATGAGTTGCAGTGCCGCTACGACACGACGCAGCGCGCCGAGCGCTTCTATCGTGACCAGGTTCTCACCCATCTCAACCCGGCGATGCGCGAGTTCATCGCCCGCCAGGACATGGCCTTCATCGCGACATCGGACGGGGCGGGCGAGTGCGATGCCAGTTTCCGCGCCGGGACGCCCGGATTTCTGCATGTGATCGATGAGCGCACGATCGCCTACCCCGAGTATCGCGGCAACGGCGTCATGGCGAGCCTCGGAAACATCGCCGAGAACCCGCACATCGCCATCCTGATGATTGACTTCGTGCGCGATTTGATCGGGCTGCACGTGAACGGCACCGCCAGCATCGTGGAAGACGGCGCATTGCGGGCCCGGGTTGTCGGCTTGCCTGCCGAGCAGGTCAAAGGGCGTGTGCCCGAACGCTGGGTGGTGGTGGCAGTCGACGAGGCGTACGTGCACTGCCGCAAGCACATCCCGCAAATGATGCATGTGCCACACCGCCGCGAGTGGGGAACCGACGACACTCGAAGCAAGGGCGGCGACTACTTCGACGCCGCGAAGACCCAGCAGCCGTGGTCTGGCCAGCTGAACCAGGCTGCGCCCGATCAGACGGGAAGCGCACCGATTTGGCCGGCTCACGCCGCCGCGACCGATACGGCCGAGCCTCATAGTTGAGTGGAACAGACTCAACCTGTCGATCGTTGTTCGGGTGAGAGCGCAGCAACGTCGCGCTCGAACAATGACCCGCGACGAGGTGAGCGAATACCCATGGACCTGACTACCCGAAGCCAGCAGGCCGTCTCTTCGGCGGTCAAGACGGCCGCCGAGCGTGGCAACCCCGCAGTCGAACCGGCGCATCTGGCCGTGGCTCTGCTCGACGATGCCGAGGGGCTGACCCGTCCGTTGCTCGCCGCCGTCGGCGTCGATGCACTCGGCGCACGGGCTGCCGTACAGCGCCTGGTCGATGCCCTGCCGGCAGCAGCCGGGTCGACGGTGGCCGCGCCGCAGCCGTCCCGGTCCTTCCTGGCCGTGTTGAGCGCCGCCGAGCGTGAGGCCCGCGATCGCTCCGATGAGTACGTCTCGACCGAGCATCTGCTGATCGCCCTGGCCGGCGCGGCCGGCGCGGCCGGCGCGGCCGGCCAGGGCATCCTCAGCGACGTCACCCCGGCAGCGTTGCGCGACGCCCTTGCCAGCCTGCGTGGCTCGCAGCGCGTGACCAGCCCCGACCCGGAGGGCACCTTCCAGGCACTCGAGAAGTACGGCGTCGACTTCACCGCCCGCGCGCGCGAAGGCAAGATCGACCCGGTCATCGGCCGTGACGCCGAGATCCGCCGCGTGGTCCAGGTGCTGTCCCGGCGGACGAAGAACAACCCGGTGCTGATCGGTGAGCCGGGCGTCGGCAAGACCGCCGTCGTCGAGGGCCTCGCCCAGCGCATCGTCGCCGGCGACGTGCCGGAGTCTCTGCGCGGCAAGCGGCTGATCGCGCTCGACCTGGGCGCGATGGTTGCCGGGGCGAAGTACCGGGGCGAGTTCGAGGAACGGCTCAAGGCCGTCCTGAACGAGATCAAGGACTCCAACGGCCAGGTGGTCACATTCATCGACGAGCTGCACACCGTCGTGGGCGCAGGAGCGTCCGGCTCGGATTCCTCGATGGACGCCAGCAACATGCTCAAGCCGATGCTCGCCCGCGGCGAACTGCGCATGGTCGGCGCCACCACGCTGGACGAGTACCGCGAGCACATCGAGAAGGACGCCGCTCTCGAACGGCGCTTCCAGCAGGTGTTCGTCGGCGAACCGTCCGTCGAAGACACCGTGGCCATCCTGCGTGGACTGAAGAGCCGCTACGAGGCGCACCACAAGGTGCAGATCAACGACGGAGCGCTGGTCGCCGCCGCGACGCTGTCCGACCGCTACATCACCGCCCGGTTCCTGCCCGACAAGGCGATCGATCTCGTCGACGAGGCCGCGTCGCGGTTGCGCATGGAGATCGACTCGCGTCCCGTCGAGATCGACGAGTTGCAGCGAGCCGTCGACCGGCTGCACATGGAGGAACTGGCGCTTGCCAAGGAAACCGACGACGCATCGCGAGAGCGCCTTGCCCGGCTGCGCGCCGAGCTGGCCGACCAGACCGAGAAGCTCGACGCTCTCAACGCCCGGTGGGAGCGCGAGAAGTCCGGCCTGAACCGGGTCGGTGAGCTCAAGGAGCGCCTCGACGACTTGCACGGGCAGGCCGAGCGTGCGCAGCGCGACAACGACTTCGAAACGGCATCGCGGCTGCTCTACGCCGAGATTCCCGCGCTCGAGAAGGAACTCGCCGCGGCCAGCGAGGCCGAACCCGTCGAGGACGTGCTGGTCAAAGAAGAGGTCACCGCCGACGACATCGCCGACGTCGTCTCGGCGTGGACCGGCATTCCGGCCGGACGTCTGATGGAGGGCGAGACGGCGAAACTGCTGCGCATGGAGGACGAACTCGGTGCGCGCGTGATCGGGCAGACGGCCGCGGTCCGCGCGGTGTCTGACGCAGTGCGGCGCGCTCGGGCCGGCATCAGCGACCCCGACCGGCCGACCGGATCGTTCCTGTTCCTCGGCCCGACCGGCGTCGGCAAGACCGAGTTGGCCAAGGCGCTCGCCTGGTTCCTGTTCGACGACGAGCGGGCCATGGTGCGCGTCGACATGAGCGAGTACAGCGAGAAGCACAGCGTCGCCCGACTGGTCGGTGCGCCGCCCGGCTACGTCGGCTACGAGGAGGGCGGCCAGTTGACCGAGGCCGTGCGCCGCCGTCCGTACAGCGTCGTGCTGCTCGACGAGGTCGAGAAGGCGCACCCGGACGTGTTCGACGTCTTGCTGCAGGTGCTCGACGACGGGCGGCTCACCGACGGCCAGGGACGCACGGTCGACTTCCGCAACGCGATCCTGGTGCTGACGTCGAATCTGGGCTCCGCCGCGCTGGTCAGCGACCGGCCGGACAAGAAGGATGCTGTGCTGGCCGCGGTGCGCGAGCACTTCAAGCCCGAGTTCCTCAACCGGCTCGACGACATCGTCGTGTTCGAGTCGCTGACCACCGAGGAGCTGACCAAGATCGTCGACATCCAGGTCGACGCCCTGTCAGCGCGCCTCGCGTCTCGCCGGCTCACGCTTGACGTGACGGAGGGTGCTCGCGAGTGGCTGGCCATCAACGGCTTCGACCCGGTGTACGGAGCCCGGCCGCTGCGCCGCATGGTGCAGACCGCCATCGGCGACGCGCTGGCCCGCAAGTTGCTGGCCGGTGAGATCCGCGACGGCCAGACCGTCCACGTCGACGTGCTGGACGACCGCTCGGGTCTCGCCGTTTCAGGTGTGTGACGGGTGCGGTGTCACCCGTGCGGTCGCGTGGACCGGTGCCGTTGTGGTCGGTGGCGGCGACCCGTCCGACGCGTGCGACACAGCCCCGAACAGCACGACGATGGCGACGACGATCGTGAGCAACAAGGCGCCGAACAGCTTGATCGCCTGACCGATTATCTCGGCCACCTTGGCCAGCATGCTGGCGACCACGCCACCGAGCACCAGCACCACGGCGAGCAGCATCACGATCACGATTGAGAATGAGGCGGCCCCAGGGTGGGCGGCGCCGGCGGCTACGGCCGGTCCGTGCGGATGGCTCGTGCCAAGCTGCGATCCCAGAGGTCTTGCGAGCTCGAGTGCCGACACGCGACCCACCTCCCATGGCCGATGAACCGAGTCTTTGCCTACGCTTTCGCCTGCCCCTCGCCTTTGAGCGGTATTTCGGCAATTTTTTGTGAACACCTGAAGTGGGTCCTAAGGATGCGGCTCGCTTGATCATCCGTCAATCACTCATGGCCACGATGCAGTAACAATGTGGCATTGGTCGGCGATTCGTTGCCCGATGGCGCAGAAGTTCACTAGCCTTTGAAGGGCTCTGTGAAGTACGCAAGACGCTGCGATCGATCAACGCAAATGGAGCGGGGCAGGCATGCGGCCACATCACGAGTTGCCCGAGGCGAGGGCAGCGCTTGCGCGCCGGCTCAAACAATTGCGGTCTGACCACTGGCCCGATGTACGGGTGAACCAGGCCCAGCTCGCCGAGGCATTCGGCGTGAGCGTTCCGTCGATTTCAAGCTGGGAGAGCGAGCGCTCGGCCCGCATCCCGCAGCACGAGACCCTCGAGCAGTACGCCACCTTCTTCGCCACGCGGCGCTCGATCACCACGCCCGAGCCGCAGTTGGTCGACCCGGGCGAGCTGACCGAGGCCGAACGCGAGACCCGCGAACGGCTCAAGCGAGATCTTCAGGCGTTGCGCAAGGCTGCGGCGGGAGATTCAGCCTCGGCGTCGAGCTTCTGGCACCTGCCTGACGCTGCGCCGGTCCGGCTCGTCTGTGGCACGTTGCCCGACGAGCATGCATCACCTTACCGGTCGGCGTCGAACCCCAACTACGTGAAACTCTCCGCGTTCTCCGACCTCGACGCCATGGTCGAGCTATTCGGGCACATCCGGGCGATGAATCCGCAGACCGACGTGCGCTACCGGCTGGCCAGCGCGCTGATCGCCGACGACCTGGTGGGCCACGTGGTGGTGCTCGGCAGGGCAGCGCTGAACAGCGCCACGCGGTGGTTCTTCGATCACCTCACCCTGCCCGTCCGGCAAGCCGAAGACCCCAAGGCGCCTGACGGCGAGATCTTCACGATGCGCGATGACGAGTCCACCCGTTTCGTGCCGACACTCGACCCGAGCCTCGGCCTGACCGAGGACGTCGGCCTGCTCGCCCGTATCCCGAACCCGAACAACAGCGCCACCACGCTGACCATCTGCAGCGGCGGTTACACCCGTGGCGTGCTCGGCTCCGTCCGGTGCCTCACGGATCGGCAGATGGCGCCCAGCAACGAGAGCTTCCTGGCCACGCGCTTTCACGGGCTGAATTCATTCGGACTGCTCATGCGGGTGCCGGTGCTCGGCACGATGGCGGCGCCGCCTGATCTGCAGAATCCCGAGAATCGCCTGTACGTCTGGCCGCCCGAATCCAACGGCGTCGACCGCTGATGCGGTCAGGTGCCGAACGGGCGCTGCGGACCTTGCCGGGGATCGCCGCCGTGTAGCCAGATCGTCGCCGGCGCCGTCCAGGCCATCGACAAGCCGATGATCGGCAGCGCGACAAACACTGCGGTCCAGATCGCCACGCCGGCGTCATGGACGCGAAGGACCCAGTAAAGCGCTGCGGCGATACAGATTGTCGCGCCGGCGGTGAAGAGGGTGCGACCCCGCGGATTACGGGCAGACATCATGACGCCGCCCGCGATCTGCAGACTGGCGCTGAGCAGGTTGACCAAGCCGTCTGTGGCGAGTTCCGCGGTAAAGCCCTGGTCGCTCGACCCGAACGCATTGTTCCAACTGTCGACGGCGGAGGCGCCGATCAGCAGTATCAGCCCGGCCAGTATCAGCAGGCCGGCGTCGATATAGGCGAGAACGCTGCTTGCCATCAATCCGCCGGGGCGTCCGGAGTCCCACGGCGGTGGGTAGGCCGGCGGATAGCCCGGTGGCGGCAACGGAGCGTATTGGGGAGGGTAATGGTCGCTCGGCGGCGGTCCGGCGTAACCGGGATTCGGGTCGATCGGGCTGTCGTCGGGTGGATCGTATGGGCTCGTCATGTGATCAGTCCTGATTACGTACGCAGAGTTCGTAGCCGTGCGAACCGCGGTCGTATCTGTCGCTGCAGCTTCTGTCCTTGTGGATCGCCCAGATCGTCAAAGCGGTGGCGCCTAGTGCGCCGACGACAGCGCAGATGAGGCCGGCGATTGCCATTCCACGTCGGCCGGCGCCGCGTTTCGCGGCACCGAGACCGAGCGCGCTGAAGACGATGCCCAGCACGATGAACGGCAGGTCGAAGAAAAGGAGCCAGAAGAACACGATGGCGAGGATGCCGAGGACCAGGCCAGCGACGGCCATGCCGTTACTGCGCCTCGGTGCCGGATGCTGGTACCCGCCGGACACGCGCGTGCCGCCTGGGCCGCCTGGGTGAGGCCCCCCGAATCGGTAGGGATCGTTGACTGAGCCAGGCTCGGGCAGACCGAATCGGTACGGATCGTTGACCGAGCCGGGCTCGGGCGGGCCGAATCGGTAGGGGTCGTCAGGTGAGCTCGGTTCGGGCGCAGGCAATCCAGGCGGCGCGCCATAGTCGTCAGGTGGCGGCTGCGAGCTCACACGTGCTCCATCGTCGACCGGGTAGTGCGGGCAATTCTTGTCCCGACTCTAGAGCGCCCGCCACGCGCGTGACCGGTCGGCGACCGTTCGTGGCGGTAGGTCGGTGGGAATGGTTCTGGCACATGCCGTGCGCACGTACACTGCGCGGCGTGACCGACACCGCCGAAATGCCTGACCGCGTCAGCCCCCCGCGCATGATCGTCTTCGCGTTCGCGGCGCTGATCGCGAACGTCGTGGTGTCGATCGCCAATGCCGCATTGCTTTGGGGACATCAGGGCTACCTGCGCAATGAGCTGTTCAAGTCCAACAAGAAGGCCACCAAGAACAAGAAGAACTACAGCCTCGACGGCGGGCCAGGGCTGGACAAGCTGAATCACGACCTGCACAGCGGCCTGACTGTCGGGCTTGTCCAGACGGTTATTTTCGGGTTGTTGCTCGTGTTGCTGGCGGTGAACTTCCGCCGCGGCAAGGGCTGGGGTCGCTGGGCGACAGTGCTCGTCTTGCTGATCGTGGTGCAGGCGCCGTTCCGACTGCTCAGCCTCGGCGGGCACGCCCCGATCATGATCCGCGCAGGTTCGGCCCTCATCGGGCTGACCGGGCTCGCGGTGATCGTGCTGCTGTTCCTGCCCGAGTCGTCGCAGTACTTCGCGGCGACCCGGGGCGTCAAGACCGGTGCTTCCGGGGCGGCTCCGATGGGGCTGCGCAACATTTTCGCGCCACGGCCGCGACCCACGGCTGGGCAAGACCCGCGTCCGTCCGTCAAGCCCGACGCCGTTATCGCTGCGAAGCAGCCGAAGCCGGCCGGAACGAGCGCGTCCGGAAATGCCGCACGCCCGGCCGAGAAGCGGCCTAAGGCCAAAGCCCGGGCGAGCGTCGACGTCACCGCGCCGCCCCCGGCACACGCACCAGCGACGAAGCCGAGCGGCACCGGCACGGCGAAGAACCGCGGGAAGTCCCGCAAGGGCCTATGAGCCCGCCCGCCGCTCTGATTACCGGAGCCACCGCAGGGCTTGGCGCTGAATTCGCCCGCCAGTTCGCGGCCGCAGGCAACGACATCGTGCTCGTCGCACGCGACGAGGCGCGTCTTGAATCAGCCAAGGTCGCACTGGAGGACCGGCACCGCATTCAGGCCGAGACACTGTCTGCCGACCTGTCCACAGTGGACGGTTGCGATCGAGTCGCCGCGCGAATCGCCTCGGTCGACGCCCCGATCGACACGCTGGTCAACAACGCCGGAATGGGCACCTACAAGCGGTTCGGCCGGGCTCCGCTGGAGGAGGAGGAGCGCCAGCTCGACCTGAACGTCCGCGCCGTGCTGCGGCTTACGCACGCGGCGGTCCGGGCAATGACCGAGCGAGGTGCCGGCCAGATCATCAACGTCTCGTCGGTGGCCGGGTTCGTACCGCGTGGTGGCAACGCCACCTACTCCGCGAGCAAGGCGTGGGTAACGATGTTCAGCGAGGCGCTGGCGGTGCAGTTCGCGGGCCAGGGCATCCGGGTCACCGCGATCTGTCCGGGTTTCACGCATACCGAGTTTCACCAGCGCGCGCAGGCGAATATGTCCCGCGTACCCAACTGGATGTGGCTCGATGCCGAGGCCGTCGTGGCGCAGGGGCTGGCCGATGCCCGGCGCGGCAAGCCGCTCAGCGTGCCCAGTGCCAAGTACAAGGTGCTCACGGGCGCCGCGAGGCACCTTCCACGTCCGGTGCTGCACCGGATCATGCGCCGCCGGGGCGTCTAGGGGTACGGCGATCGTCCTGAAATAGGGTGGCCACCGTGACCGCACGTGATGAGTTGCTGCCCCTGATCAAAGACCTTGCCGTGGTACACGGCAAGGTCATCCTGTCGTCCGGACGGGAGGCCGACTACTACATCGATCTGCGCCGGATCACGCTGCACCACGAGGCCGCGCCGCTGGTGGGGCAGGTGATGCTCGACCTGACGGCCGATTGGCAATTCGACGCAGTCGGCGGGTTGACGCTGGGCGCCGACCCGGTCGCCGCCGCGATGCTGCACGCAAGCGGTAGCGGGCTCGATGCATTCGTCGTCCGCAAGAGCGAGAAGCAGCACGGTTTGCAGCGGCGCATCGAGGGCCCGGACGTCGCGGGTCGCCGGGTGCTGGCCGTCGAGGACACGTCGACGACGGGCAGCAGCGTGCTGACTGCTGTTGCCGCCCTGCGCGACGCAGGCGCGGACGTGGTGGGCGTCGCGGTCATCGTCGATCGAGGTGCGGGCGACGCGGTGCGCGCCGAAGGGCTCGAGTACCGCGCCGCGTACACCATGGCCGAAGTTGGTCTGCGCTGACCAGTCCTCGGGTGGGCAGTTCGGCCGCAGGTGGGCGGTTGTAAGTGCCCACCCGCGACGAAAGTGCCCACCCGCGGGAGGACGGGACGGGCGACGACGCAACGCCTGACCTGCGCGTCGGGGTCGGGCCGTACGCAGGCCCTTGGCCGGACGATCCGCGCCTCGATCCGGAACTGCTCCAGCACGGCGATCGGCGCAATGTCATCGACCGTTACCGGTACTGGCGGCTGGCGGCGATCGTCGCCGACCTCGACACCAGGCGGCACGACTTCGGCGTCGCCATCGAGAACTGGCAGCACGATCTGAACATCGGCACCGTCGTGCGGACGGCGAACGCCTTCCTCGCCCGCGAAGTGATCATCGTCGGGCGGCGGCGCTGGAACCGCCGCGGCGCAATGGTAACCGACCGGTATCAGCACATCCGCCACGTCGAGTCGATCGCCGAGCTGCTCGACCAGGCGCACGAATACACGGTGGTCGCGATCGACAACCTGCCCGGCGCGACGCCGATCGAGGCGGTCGCGCTGCCCCGGCGCGCGCTACTGCTATTCGGCCAGGAGGGCCGCGGATTGAGCCCCGAAGCTCGAGAGGCCGCCGAACTGGTCTGTTCCATCGCTCAGTACGGCTCGACCCGTTCGATCAACGCAGGGGTCGCCGCCGGCATCGCGATGCACGCCTGGATCCGCCAGCACGCAGCGATTCCGTGACGCCCGCCGTCAGAAGTTGATCACCTCGAACGACGTGGCGAACGTCGTGCCGAGCCGGGCACCCGTCGCGCGCGCGATCGACTCGAGGAATTCCTCGGGTTCGGACATCGGTCCGCCGCCGAGTCCGGCCAGGTACGCGGCATGCGCCTTGAGCGACTCGATGCCTTTGCTGAATGAGTCGGTGACGTCGACCGCGTGGTTGGCCAGCGGTGATCCGGCGGCGAACACCGCGCGGACTCCGCCCCACGGCTCGATCCCCTCGTCGAGCAGTTCGCGGAACACCCAGCGGTTCCCGGCATCGCGAACCGCGTCGAGGATGGCCCGCCCGATGGCGATGTGGTCGGCCTGATTGAGAAAGCCGGGCCCGAACGTGTCGCGGAAATTGATCGTCAGCACGACCTCGGGACGGGCCTTGCGGATGGCGCGGGCGAGATCGCGCCGTAGCGGCAGGCTGTACTCGATGGTGCCGTCGGGGTAGCCGAGGAACGACACCTCGTCGACCCCCACGATTGCCGCGGACGCCTGCTGCTCCTGCCGCCGCAGCGGCGCCGCCTCCTCAGGGGTCATGGCGTCGATGCCGGCCTCGCCGCTGGTGGCCAGACAGTACGCGATGTGCTTGCCCTGCGAGGTCCAGCGGGCGATCGCGGCTGCGGCGCCGTACTCGAGATCATCGGGATGCGCGACGATGGCGAGCGCGCTCGTCCAGTCCTCGTCGATCGGTTCGATCGGTTCCATGGGCGGCGGGGTCGTCATGGCGCTAACGTTACCGAGCGCGGCATTGTGGCATCTTGACCGGACGTGCCTGGCACGCTTTGCTTGCGAGGTTTGGCCCTTCACCACAACGAACAGCGGAGGCGCATCGATGCGCGTATCAAGGTCCGGGCGGTGGCGAGTCGCCGCCTGTCTCGCGGCAGGCGTGACAGCCGTGGCTGTCACCTCAGTCGCCCAGGTGGCGGTGGCGTCACCGGCACCGCATGCTGTGCCCAATAGCGCGCCCGGCTGGGTAGCCCAGGCCCGCGCGTTGAGCACGACGTCGCCTAGCGCGCGGGTCGACTTCGGCGTCATGCTGAAGATGCGCGATCAGGCCGGTGCTGCTGCGACCCTGCAGCAGGTTTCCGACCCAGACAGCCCGAGTTACGGGCACTGGCTGTCGAATCAGCAGTTCCGGGCACGCTATGCGCCCTCGTCCGCCGATGTCTCGGCGGTGCAGAACTGGCTCAAGTCGCAGGGCTTCCAGTTGCGCTCGACGCTGCCGAGCGGCATGTACGTCGAGGCGCGCGGCACGGCCGCGCAGGTTGAGAAGGCATTCTCGACGACGCTGCGCAACTACTCCTACCGCGGACAGACCGTGCGCTCCAACGCGACGACGCTGTCGTTCCCCGCAGGCACGCCCGCGGCGGTGACCAACGCAGTCGGCGGCATCCTCGGCGTCGACCAGGGCGCTCAACTGCACACCCACGCCGACACATTGCCTGGGCCGCCGTCGGGCGCCCGCTACGGCGTGGATCCCTGCTCGGACTACTCCGGGCAGAAGATCGCCACCGACAAGCCGACCGCCTACGGCAAGCAGCAGCCCTACGCCGTGTGCGGTTACGGGCCGCAGCAGTACCAGGCGGCGTACGGCGAGTCGAACCTGCTGCGCGCGCGCGTCGACGGGCGTGGCGTGACGGTGGCGATCACCGACGCGTACGCCGCGCCGACGATCCTTGCCGACGCCCAGAAGTACAACCAGGTGCACCACCAGCCGCTGTTCAAGCCGGGGCAGTTCAGTCAGATCACCCCGGCCGCCGACGGCTACGACCTCATCGACGAATGCGGTGGCAACGGCTGGTACGGCGAGGAGACGCTTGACGTCGAGGCCGTGCACGCGATGGCGCCGGGCGCGAACGTCGTCTACGTCGGCGGGGCGGACTGCGCAAGCGGGCTGGACGAGGCCTGGGCCGAGACGATCGACAACCACGTCGCCGACATCATCACCAACTCCTGGGGCGACGGCACCGACGACATCAATCTGCTCGGTGCGGATTACGTGCAGTTCTACAACCAGTTCGCCCTTGAGGCCGCGCTCACCGGCGTCACGGTGAACTTCTCCAGCGGCGACGCCGGCGACCAGACCAACGGCGGCGCGAACCTCGACAGCAAGAGCGTCTCGTTCCCGTCCGACGTGCCTTACGTGTCGGGCATCGGCGGCACCAGCGTGGGCATCGGCTCGCACGGCAACTGGATGTGGGAGTACGGCTGGCAGAGCTCGTACTCGTTGCTGAACGGCGACGCGTGGGCTCCGGCGCCGCCCGGCACGTACAGCTCCGGCGGCGGTGGCGGCACGAGCACCCTGTTCGACCAGCCGGGCTACCAGAAGGGCAAGGTGCCGGCGTCCATCTCCGAGTACTTCGGATCGACGCCGATGCGCACCGTTCCCGACATCGCGATGCCGGGTGACCCCAACACCGGATTCGCGGTCGGCGAGACGCAGGTGTTCCCCGACGGCACGTACTGGGACCAGTACCGAATCGGCGGGACGAGCCTCTCCTCGCCACTGATGGCGGGCGTGATCGCAGTGGTCGACCAGCTCGGGCACCGCAAGCTCGGCTTCACCAACCCGCTGTACTACAAGCTGCTGCACACGCAGGCGCTGCACGACATCACCGCGCCGACGTCGCCGGTAGCCCAGGTACGCAGTGAGTACACGAACGGCGTCGACGCGTCAGGCGGCGTGCGTTTCAAGTTGCAGACGATCGACGTGCAGACCACGACGATCCACAGCACGCACGGCTACGACGCGGAGACCGGCGTCGGTACGCCCAGCGGCCTGCCGTTCTTCCTCGGCATGCTGGTTGCGGCGCACGTGCGCCACTGATCTGGCGGTCTTATGCGGCCCCGCTCCTTCGGGAGCGGGGCCGTTGCCATGTCAGAGTTCCTGCTGGCGCAAGTACCTGCCGAAGTGCGGGACCGTGAACGAGATCAGCCCGCGCTGCCCGGAGTAGACAAGCCCCTTCTTCAGCAGCGCATCACGTGCCGGTGAGAGCGACTGCGGGTTGCGCCGAAGTGCCTCGGCCACCGATCCGGTCGGCACGGCATCGTCCGCGCCGCCGTCGGCAACGTCAGCCATCGCGCGAAGGTATTCCCGCTCGGCGGGGGTGGCTCGCTCGTAGCGAGATCCGAAGAAGCCGACCGCGAGTTCCGCCTCGGCCTCGGGTGCCGCGACGCGGACGTCCGCGGCGGAGATCGGCGAGGCCGGCGCGACATCCCAGGCCACCTTGCCGTAGGCCTGGACGAAGTACGGGTAGCCGGCCGTCGCTTCGTACATCAGGTCCAGCGCGTCATCGGTGAAGTCGGCTTGCTCTTCGCGAGCCGGTCGGCGCAGTGCGGTGTCGGCCGCATGGCGGTCGAGCCGGTCTATGCGCGCGTAGCGGAACAGGCGCTCGGAGTAGGACTTGCTCGCCGACAGCACGGCCGGCAGGTGCGGCAATCCGGCTCCGACGATCACGAGCGGTACGCCCTGCTGCGAGACCTCATGGCACGAGGCGCACATCGCCGATATGTCGTCAGGCATGAGGTCTTGCATCTCGTCGATGAATATCGCGATGCCCTTACCGGCGTCGGCCGCAAGGCCCCCGACGTCGCTGAGCAACTCGACGAGGTCGATCTCGATGTCGCCCGAGTCGGCGCGCCCGCTCACGGTCGGGACGTCGATGCCGGGCTGCCAGCGGTCGCGCGACGCGGCCTGCTTCCGGCCGCCGGTGGAGGTTTGCTCACGCTGCGCGAATGCCTTCAGCACGCCGAGGACGTGGCGCTCCTCGTCCTTGTGCGCGCTGGCCAGCTCGCGGACCGACAGGTGCAGCGCGGCCGCGAGCGGGCGGCGCAGTTGCTGATCGGGCCGCGCCTCGAGCTTGCCGGTGCCCCAGCCGCGGCGTACCGCGGCGCTGCGCATCGCGTTGAGCAGCACGGTCTTGCCGACGCCTCGAAGCCCGGTATTGACGATCGAGCGCTCCGGGCGCCGGCGTGAGACGCGTTCGAGCACCACGTCGAACGCCTTGAGCTCGGCGTCGCGCCCGGCAAGCTCGGGTGGGCGCTGGCCGGCGCCTGGCGCGTAGGGGTTACGCACAGGGTCCACGATCGGACTGTATCCAGCTCTCTAGCGAATCCCGCAGATTTGATGAGATTCCGCAATCGTGTCGCGTCGGCCCGGGTGGGAGTTTGTCAGGCGTCCGGCGCGGTGAGGATCTCGGCGCCGTCGTCGGTGACCACCAGCGTGTGCTCCCACTGCGCGACCCAGGAGCCGTCGCGGGTGAGCACCGTCCAGCCGTCGTCCCACATGAACCAGTCGACGCCGCCGAGAGTGAGCATCGGCTCGATGGTGAACGTCATTCCGGGCTCGATAGTTGTGGTGGCGCGCGGCTCGTCATAGTGCAAGATGGTCGGCCGAGTGTGAAAGCTTGGCCCCACACCGTGCCCGGTGTAGTCGCGCACCACGCCGTAGTTGAAGCGCTTCGCGTAGGACTCGATCACTCGGCCGATCACGCTGATCGGCCGTCCGGGGTGCACGGCGCGGATGCCGCGCATCAGCGCCTCGTGGGTACGCTCGCCGAGGTCGCGAACCTCCTGCGCGGCGTCTCCCGCATAGAACGTGCCGCAGGTGTCGCCGTGCACGCCGTCCTTGAACGCGGTGATGTCGATCTTGACGACCTCGCCGTCGGCGAGCGGGCGTGCATCCGGTATGCCGTGGCAGATGACCTCGTTGACCGACGTACACAGCGACTTGGGAAAGCCCTTGTAACCCAGGGTCGACGGGTAGGCGCCATGATCGAGCAGGAACTCGTGGCCGATCCGGTCGAGCTCGTCTGTGGTGACGCCGGGCGCGACATGCCTGCCGACCTCGACGAGCGCGTTACCCGCGATTCGACCGGCCGTACGCATGAGCTCGATCGTCGCCGCGTCTTTGATCATCGGATCGTCGAAGTCGGCGGGACCCGTCGAGTCGACGTAGTGCGGCCGGCTGATTGACGGCGGGACGACGCGCCGCGGCGAGAGGCTCGCGGGCTTGAGGGCGGCGCTGACTGGCATAGGCCCATCTTGCCTCAGCCCCGTAGCGCCGGTCAGACCTCCACCACCATGGGCATCAGCATCGGGCGACGACGGTAGGTCTGGTCGACCCAGCGGCCGACTGCCCGCCGGATGATGTGCTCGAGTGCATCGGCGTCGCGCACCCCGTCCGCCAAAGACTGTTCGACGGTGGTGATCAGATCCTTGCGGATCGGGTCGAGGGCCGCCGGGTCGTCGGTGAAACCGCGCGCGGTGATCTCCGGGCCGAACACCACCTTGCCGGTGGGCAGGTCGACGGCAACGAGGATCGAGATGAAGCCCTCCTCGCCGAGGATCCGCCGATCCTTGAGCGCGGCGTCGCCGATGTCGCCGACTGCCAGCCCGTCGACATATACGTAGCCGACCGGGATCGTGCCCACGATGGATGCGAGCCCGCCGGCGAGGTCGACCACCGTGCCGTCCTCGGCGAGCATGATCCGCTCGTCGGCCAAGCCCGTCGTACGCGCGATCGCGGCGTTCGCCCGAAGGTGGCGCCACTCGCCGTGCACCGGCATGTGATTGCGCGGGCGAACGGCGTTGAGCAGGTAGCGAAGCTCGCCCGCCGGAGCGTGCCCCGAGACGTGCACCAGTGCGGTGGACCGGTGCACGACCGTCGCGCCCAGCCGGGAGAGCCCGTTGATCACCCGGCCGACCGCGTTCTCGTTGCCGGGAATCAGCGATGACGCAAGCAGAATCGTGTCGTGCGAGACGACGCGGATGGTCGGGTGCTCGCGGTTGGCCATCCGCGACAGCGCCGAGAGCGGTTCGCCCTGCGATCCGGTCGAGACGAGCAGCACGCGCCGCGCCGGCAGGTCCTCGGCGTCCTTCAGGTCGATCAGCACACCGTCGGGCACCTTCAGCAGGTCGAGCTCGCGTGCGATCTGCATGTTGCGCACCATCGACCTGCCGACGAACGCGACGTGACGGTCGGTCTCGAACGCGGCGTCGAGCACCTGCTGCACCCGGTGCACGTGCGAGGCGAAGCAGGCGACGATCACCCGTCCGGGCGCCTTGGTGATGACGTCGGTGATGACGTTGCCGACCTCGCGCTCGGACGGGATGAAGCCCGGAACCTCGGCATTAGTCGAGTCGGCAAGAAGCAGGTCGACGCCCTCGTCGCCGAGTCGCGAGAAGCCGGGCAGGTCGGTGAGCCGCCCGTCCAGGGGCGTCTGGTCCATCTTGAAGTCGCCGGTGTGCAGCACGATGTGCTCGCCGACCCGGATCGCCACGGCGAGCGCGTCCGGGATGGAGTGGTTGACCGCGTAGAACTCGAGATCCCAGTCGCCGACGGACGTGCGCTCGCCTTCGCGGACCTGACGGAAGTCGGGACGGATCTTGTGTTGGTCGAGCTTGGCGCCGACCAGCGCAAGGGTCAGCCGGGAGCCGATCAGCGGGATGTCGGGACGCTCGCGCAGCAGGTACGGCAACGCGCCGATGTGGTCCTCGTGCCCGTGCGTCAGGACGACCGCGTCGATGTCGTCGAGTCGATCGCGGTAGTACTCCCAGTCGGGCAGCGTGAGATCGACCCCGGGCGAGTTGGTCTTGCCGAGCAGCATTCCGCAGTCGACGACGAGCAGCCGCGGGCCGGCGGCGCCGCGATGCTCGAACATCGTCATGTTGCGGCCGACCTCGCCGATTCCACCGAGCGCCACCACCCGCAGGACACCATCGGGCAGGGGTGGCGGCAGGCCGGGACCGTGTTGGGGTTCGTCGAGACCGTCTCGTGTCACCAGTCGAGGCTATCGGGCCGCGGCTTGCACTTGGCGTAGCCTGCCCGTCGTGACGGTTGCGTTCAGTACTGACCAGGCAAAGACAGTCGCTATCGTCGTGATCCTCGCTGTTGTGGTGGCTGGCGCGTTACTCAGCTTTCTGGTCAGCATGGTCGTCGGACGGCTGATCGTGGCAGCAGTCGTGGTAGCGGCGGGCATCTTCGTGTGGACCCAGCGCGCCGACATCGAAAGCGCGGCCAAGAAATGCGACGCAACGTTCCTCGGCATCCACCTCACGCCGAGTAACAAGCAGATCAGGCAGCAGTGCCAGCGGATTCCCTAGTGTCCGGCGCGGGGCACTAGAGCTGGTGCTTGGGTATCCGCCTGGAGCGCAGCCAGTGCACGGTGACCGGAATCAGTGACAGCACGACGACGCCGATCAGGATCGGATCGATCAGCGGCTCGACGTGCTGACGGACGAAGTCGATGTGGCCGAGCCAGTACCCGGCAAGGATCACGCCGACCGTCCAGATGACACCGCCGATCATCGAATAGATCGTGTACAGGCCAAATCGCATCCGGCTGACACCGGCCATCACGGTCGCAACCGTGCGCACGATCGGTACGAACCGCGCCAGGATGATCGTCCACGACCCGAATCGCTCGAAGAAGGCGTGCGAGCGCTCGACGTATTCCGGCCGGAACATCCTCGAATTCGGCCGGTGGAAGACGATCGGGCCCGCGCGGTAGCCGATCCAGTAACCGACGAGGTTGCCGGCCACCGCCGCGATCGGCACGCAGATCAGGAACGCCCAAAGCGGGGTATGCAGCTTGCCGATCGCCAGCAGCAGCCCGGCCGAGAAGAGCAAGGTGTCACCCGGCAGGAAGAAGCCGATCAGCAGCCCGCACTCGGCGAAGATGATCACGATCAGCCCGGCAAGTCCGAAGCTGTCGAGCAGGTGATGCGTGTTGAGCGGGCTCGATGCCACCACGGTTGCGGCCGTTCCTGCCAGGGCATGCATGAGGCCGGAGTGTACGGATCGGGCCTCGGGCCGGACGCCCGGCTCTCAGCGGCCGTGCCACGCCCGCAACAGCTCGGCTTCCCTTTCGGGGTCGAGTCCGGCAGTCAGGTCGCCGTGCTTCCAGCCGCCGGGGACGCTCTGCTGCCACGCCCAGCTGCCGGCGACGGTCTCCAGCAGCGGGCGCCAGCGCATGCCTGCCGCCGCGGCGGCAGTGGTGTCGTGCGCGAAGGCGCTGGGCGACTCGGCGGGCGGCACCCACAGCGGGATCTCGGTCCACGCATCGACGTCCTGGGCGCCGAGCCACTCGTCGTCGACCCAGGTGAAGGTGGCATCGGACCCGGTGACCTCGCGGCAGGCAGCCATCAGCTCGCCGCGCGTCGTCGGCAGGCCGCACATCTCGAATTCGCCGGCGGCACCGGCCAGCGCGAAGGCAGCCAGGTCGCGCGAGTCGATCAGTGACATCAGAGCATTGTCACCGCCGGGCACCAGCACCTCGCCGCCACGGGCGACCCGGTCGACCCACCAGGCCAGCCGTCCGACACGGGAATCGTCGGGCCCCACGATGCAGCCGCCGCGAAGCAGTGCTGAGCGGTCGGTGCCGAACGCCCGTTGCACGGCAAGCTCGCAGCCGGCCTTGAGCCAGCCGTAGGCCGCGGCCTGGTCATCGACGGGGGCATCGTCGCGGGTCGCGTCGGGATCGCCTTGGTGGACGCCGACTGCGTGGTAGTCGTCGGCCTCGGGCCAGCCCGGGTAGACGTTCACCGTGGAGACGAATGCGTAATGGCCGCAATTGGGTGCGAGCAGGTTCGCGCTGAGGGTGACCTCGGCCGGGACGTAGCCCGAGGTGTCGACAACGACATCGAATTTCCGCTCGGCCAGCACGGCCAGATCGGCAGCCACCGTGCGGTCGCCGGTGATCTGCTCGACGCCATCGGGCGCGGTTCCCGAAATCCCACGATTGAAGATCGTCACGTTGGCCCCGAGAGCCAGCGCCTCGGCCACAACCGCGCGCCCCAAGAAGACCGTTCCGCCCATCACCAAGACATCCATACCGACCACCTGACCAGCTGATGGGCGGCCGCGTCCAGAATGTTCGCTGTCGGCGTGGTGACTATGGCCTGTGCCTCCTCTGGTCGCGATGTGCAGCGGTCACCGCTCGTGGCAGCGCGGGACCAGCGCCATACACTGGCGCGCGACGGAAGCCCGAGTTGCCGATATCCGGAGTGCGCCATGCCCATCGCTACCCCAGAGATCTACGCCGAGATGCTGGACCGCGCCAAGCAGGACGGTTTCGCTTATCCGGCGATCAATGTGACGTCGTCGGAGACGCTGAATGCGGCGTTGCGCGGATTCACCGACGCGGGCAGCGACGGCATCATCCAGGTATCGACGGGTGGTGCTGAATTCGCCTCCGGCACCAAGATCAAGGACATGGTGACGGGCGCCGTCGCGCTGGCGGAATTCGCCCACGTCGTCGCAGCCAAGTACCCGATTCACGTCGCGCTGCACACCGACCACTGCCAGAAGGAGAAGCTCGACGGCTACGTCCGCCCGCTGATCGCCATCTCGCAAGAGCGCGTGGACCGCGGCGAGGCCCCGCTGTTCCAGTCGCATATGTGGGACGGATCCGCGGTGCCGCTCGAGGAGAACCTGCAGATTGCCGTAGAGCTACTTGGCAAGGCCGCGGCCGCGAAGATCGTCCTCGAACTCGAGATCGGCGTCGTGGGCGGCGAGGAGGACGGCGTCGTCGGCGAGATGAACGAGAAGCTGTACACGACTCCGGACGATGCGCTGCGCACCGCCGAGGCGCTCGGTACCGGCGAGAAGGGCCGGTATCTGCTCGCCGCGACGTTCGGCAACGTCCACGGCGTCTACAAGCCGGGAAACGTCAAGCTGCGCCCCGAGGTGCTCAAGGAGATCCAGGACGCGGTCGGCGCGAAGGTCGGCAGCTCACGGCCGTTCGACCTTGTCTTCCACGGCGGCTCGGGATCGGAACTGGACGAGATCCGTGAGGCCGTCTCCTACGGCGTGGTGAAGATGAACGTCGACACCGACGCGCAGTACGCGTTCACTCGCGAGATCGCCGGGCACATGTTTGCCAACTACGACGGCGTGCTCAAGGTCGACGGCGAGGTCGGGAGCAAGAAGGCGTACGACCCGCGCTCCTACCTGAAGCTTGCCGAAACCGGCATGGCCGCCCGCGTCACACGCGCTTGCGAAGACCTGCTCTCGGCGGGCACGTCGCCCACTTCCTGATCCGCGTCCTGCGAGGTCAGCGACGGGCCAGCGACGCCACAAGTGCCGCCGGCGGCAAGCCGGCCAGTTGGACGACCTCACGGTTGAGGTGCGGTTGATCGGCGTATCCGGCTCGTGCCGCCACGTCGGCGAGCGTGCCCGAGGGTGCCCGAACCGCGAGGCCGAGGAAGTGCTGAAAGCGCAGGATGCGCGTCAACGTCTTCGGCCCGTAGCCAAGCGCAGCAACGCAGCGACGGCGCAACTGGCGCTCGCTGAGCCCGCATCTCTGCTCGAACGCAGACACGCGGGTCAGCTGACGCTGTTCCGGTTGGCGGACGGTCGCGACGAAATCACGCACAACCGGATCCATCGCCGGGGCATCGCCCGCTCTGGCCCGCATTTCATCCTGCAGTACGTGCATCACCAGCGCGGGCGTCGAGGCAGACTGCAGCCGAGCGACGAGCGCGGCCCCGCTGCGGTCCCAGAGCGCCGAAACCGGCACCCGCTGATTGACCAGTTCCGACGCAGGCACCCCCAGGATCGGCGGCGCGGCTCCGGGGTGGAAGCGAAGTCCCACGATCTCGGTGCCAGGCGCCATGCGGCTCATCCAGGCCGTTTTGTCGGGACCGGCCACCTGTAGGTCGCCGTTCATCCAGACCAGATCGATGCAGGCGTCCGGAACGACGCGGATGGGATCAGCCTCGACTGCGCCGATACGACGAAACCACACGCACCGGCTCTGCGCGCGCAGTGCCGGTACCGGCGCCCATTCCCGATACGTGCCGAGCATCGACCTGCCTTCGTCAGAATCCGAGTATGTACAGGCCTGTTCACGTCGTGCAATCGTCCAGCGCGACAATCAGCCCCATGAACCCACACGGCAACCTGCTCGCCCAGCCCACTCGCCTGCCCGACGATCCCGCCACCACGCGCCTGGCTGCCGGCGACGACCCGGCCGACGTGGCAGCGGCCTACCCCGCCTCGTCCGCTCCCTGGGCAGCGCTCGCCGAGGCGGCGTTGCGCGGTGGTCGCAGCGTCGAGGCGTACGCGTACGCGCGCACCGGCTACCACCGCGGACTGGACGCGTTGCGCCGCAACGGCTGGAAGGGTAGTGGGCCCGTGCCCTGGGAGCACGAGCCCAACCGCGGATTCCTGCGCGCACTGCACGCGCTCGGCCAGGCCGCCGCCGCGATCGGCGAGTCCGACGAGGCACAGCGATGCGCCACGTTCCTGGCCGACAGCGATCCGGCGGCTGTAGCGGCGCTGTCGCAGTAACGCCGAGACCGATCGTGCAACTTTCTGCGGCGTCAGACCGCAGAAAGTTGCACGATCGCCGACCGAGACGGGCGCGCTCAGCCCACCGGCACTGCGGGCAGGTGCGCCTCGGCGTCGGCAAGCGCCGCCTCGTCGAGAGCGCGATCGTCCATGACGCCGGACAGGTAGGCGTCGTAGGCGGGCAGGTCGAGATGCCCGTGCCCGCACAGTGCGGTCAGGATCACCTTCGACTCGCCGCTTTCCTTGCACCGCAGCGCTTCCTCGATCGCCGCCGCGATCGCGTGTGTGGGCTCGGGCGCGGGCAGGATGCCCTCGGTGCGCGCGAACTGCACGCCCGCCGCGAAGCATTCGCGCTGCGGCTTGGCGACGGCCTCGAGCATCTTCTGCTCGTAGAGATGGCTGATCAGCGGGCTCATGCCGTGATAGCGCAGCCCGCCTGCGTGGATCGGGTCGGGGATGAATCCGTGTCCGAGCGTGTGCATCTTCATCAACGGCGTCATGCCCGCGGTGTCGCCGAAGTCGTAGGCGTAGACGCCGCGGGTCAGCGACGGGCATGCCGCCGGCTCGACCGCGCGAATAACCGGCGCACCGCGTCCGGCGAGTTTCTCCCGCAGGAATGGGAACATCAGCCCCGCGAAGTTCGAGCCGCCACCGGTGCATCCGACGATCAGGTCGGGTGTCTCGCCGACTTTCGCCAGTTGCAGCAAGGCTTCCTCGCCGATGACGGTCTGATGCATGAGGACGTGGTTGAGCACACTGCCAAGCGAATAGTTCGTGTCGGCATTCTGGGCCGCAACCTCAACCGCCTCGCTGATCGCGATGCCCAATGATCCGGTGGAATCAGGGTGTTCGGCCAGAATGGCGCGTCCCGCCTCGGTGAGTTCCGACGGGGACGGATGCACGACCGCGCCGAACGTCTCCATCATGATCCGCCGGTAGGGCTTCTGGTCATACGAGGCGCGTACCTGCCACACCTCGCAGTCGAGGCCGAACTGTGCGCAGGCGAAGGCCAGCGCCGTGCCCCATTGGCCGGCGCCCGTCTCGGTGGTCAGCCGCCGGGCGCCGGCGGCCGCGTTGTAATACGCCTGCGGCACCGCAGTATTCGGCTTGTGCGATCCGGCCGGCGACACGCCCTCGTACTTGTAGTAGATCCGCGCCGGCGTATCGAGCGCCTTCTCGAGCCGGTGCGCGCGGTAGAGCGGCGAGGGACGCCACAAGCGGTATACGTCGAGCACAGCGCCGGGAATGTCGATGTAGCGCTCGGCGCTGACCTCCTGCGCGATGAGGTCGATCGGGAACAGCGGCGCGAGGTCGTCCGGCCCGATCGGCTGCAGGGTGCCGGGGTGCAGCACGGCGGGTGGCGGCGAGGGCAGGTCGGCGAGCAGGTTGTACCACTGGGTGGGCATCTCGCCCTCGTCCAGTGTGATCTTGGTGCGCTTCGGGTCAGTGCTCGGCATGGCCGCAACTATCGTCGCTTGCGGCTGCCGTTGGAAGGCCCGGCTGATCGGTCGTCTAGCGTTCATGGCCGCAACCACGGAAGAGGTGACGTATGCCCGCGATCGTTCTGCTCGGCGCCCAATGGGGCGACGAGGGCAAGGGCAAGGCCACTGACCTGCTCGGCAGTCGGGTCGACGCCGTCGTCAAGTTCAACGGCGGCAACAACGCCGGTCACACGATCGTCGTCGACGGCGAGAAGTACGCACTGCACCTGTTGCCGTCGGGCATCCTCAGCCCCGGCTGCACGCCGATCATCGGCAATGGCGTAGTCATCGATCTCGGCGTCATGTTCGACGAACTCGACGGGCTCGATGCGCGTGGCGTCGACACCTCGAAGCTCGTGGTGAGTGCCTCGGCGCACGTCATCACGCCATACAACCGAACGCTCGACAAGGTCACCGAGCGGTTCCTCGGCAGCCGAAAGCTCGGCACGACAGGTCGCGGCATCGGGCCGACCTATGCCGACAAGATGGCTCGAGTCGGCATCCGCATCCAGGATCTGCTCGACGCTGACACGCTGCGCGAAAAGGTCACCGGCGCGCTGGACTTCAAGAACCAGGTGCTCGTCAAGGTCTACAACCGCAAGGCATTCGAGCCGGACGCCGTCGTCGACGAACTGCTCGGCTACGCCGATCGGCTGCGCCCGATGGTCGCCGACACCGGTCTGCTGCTCAGCGAGATGCTCGACAACGGCAAGGCCGTCGTCCTCGAGGCCGGCCAGGCCACGCTGCTCGACGTCGACCATGGCACGTACCCGTTCGTCACCTCGTCGAATGCGACGGCCGGCGGGGCCTGCACCGGCAGTGGTATACCGCCCACCCGGATCACCGGCGTGATCGCCGTGGTCAAGGCGTACACGACGCGGGTTGGTGAAGGGCCGTTCCCGACCGAACTGCTCGACGTCAAGGGCGACCGGTTGCGCGACGCTGGCGCCGAATTCGGCACGACAACCGGGCGGCCGCGCCGGTGCGGCTGGTTCGACGCCGTCATCGCCCGCTACGCGGCGCGGGTCAACGGCGTCACCGACTTCGTCCTGACCAAGCTCGACGTACTCACCGGTATGGAAGAGGTTCCGGTGTGCGTCGCCTACGAGGTCGACGGTGTTCGGCACGACGAAATGCCGATGACGCAAAGTGAATTTGCCAAGGCGGTGCCCGTGTACGAGACATTCCCCGGCTGGGACGAGGACATCTCGCGGGCTCGCAAACTCGACGATCTTCCGGGCAACGCCCGCGACTATGTCAGCGCGCTCGAGGGCATGATCAAGGCACCGATTTCGGCCATCGGCGTCGGCCCCGGACGTGACGAGACGGTTACGGTGCGCGACTTACTGCGCTGATCGCGTCACACTGGCCGCATGCGCGCAGCCCTCGCGGTGGTGCGTGCCGTCCGGATCAACCCCAACGGCACGATGACGGTGCGCTGGCACGTCGCCACCGCATCACCGGCTCGCCCGTAATCGGCGGCGGCCGGCTCTGGTCGCTCGACGTAGCGGCGCACCGGTTGCACGTGCTGAACCGGATAACGGGCGCCGATCTGGGTTCGATCCCGATCGGCACCGTCACCCGTTTCGCCACGCCGGCGCTGTACGGCAACGTGGTCATTGTCGGCACCGGTTCCGCCGTCGTGGCCTACAACTGGTCCTAAGCCCGCGCCCGCCCCCGTCCGTTGAGTGGTGCGTTACACCTTGAGTGGTGCGCTACAACGCACCACTCAAGCAAGAACGCACCACTCAACGGTGGGGACGGGCGGCGGGGGCTGGTGAGGGGTCGCTTGACTTCCGTTGCTAAGGCTATTAGCTTTAGCAACATGACGGAGATCCTGAACCGACCTGACGGCGCCATCGCCTACGACCTGCTCGGCGATCCGGCCGCCCCACTCGTCATCCTCGGGGCCGGTCTCGGCGACATCCGCGCGACCTTTCGCTTCCTCGCGCCGCGGCTGGTCGAGGCCGGCTACCGGGTGGCCAACGTCGACCTGCGTGGGCACGGCGAATCCAGCGTCGGCTGGCCCGACTACAGCACCACGGCGATCGCGTCTGACTTCCTCGCGCTGATCGACGAACTCGGCGGCGCGCCCGCCGCGATCGTCGGAAGCTCTTACAGCGCGGGTGCTGCAGTGATCGCAGCCCACCAACGTCCCGATGCGATAAGGGCAATCGCGCTTACGGGCGCCTTCGTGCGTACTCCCCGAAGCAGCCTCCTCACCCGGCTGGGTCAGTCGCTGGTCACGCACGGCCCGCTCGGCCGGCCGCTGTGGCTGTCCTGGTACGACAAGCGGTTGTGGCCGTTGCACAAGCCGGCCGACTACGCCGAGCAGTTCGCCGCGTTGAAGGCCAACCTCAGTGAGAAGGGCCGGATGCCGGCCGCGCAGGCGATGATGCGCGCAGGCCACGACCGGTCGGCCGCCATCGCGGGCGAGGTCACCACCCCGGCCATGGTGGTCATGGGCAGCAAGGACCCCGACTTCCCGGACCCGCTCGCCGAGGCCGACTATGTCGTGAACGCGCTCGGCGGGTCGGTCGAGAAGCTGATCATCGACGGCGGTGGGCACTACCCACACGCCGAAGCGGTCGACGTCGTGGCGCCGGCCATCATCTCCTTCCTCAAGCGGACGCGCTGACATGCCGCGGCAAGGCCTGACGTCGGACAAAGTCGTCTCGGCAGCCGCTGATATGGCTGACAGGGACGGCCTGCACGAGGTATCGCTGTCGGCGCTGGCCGACACGCTCGGGGTTCGGGTGCCCAGCTTGTACAAGCACGTCGCCGGGTTGGACGACCTTCGCTCCCGGCTGGCGCTGGAGGGGGCGTCGGGGCTGCTCGAGGCGCTGCAGCGGGCGGTGAACGGCAAGCACGGCCGAGGCGCGCTGGTCGCAGCCGGCACCGCGTACCGCCGCTATGCCCGGGCGCACCCCGGCCGCTACCAGGCGCTGCAGCGTGCGCCGCAGCCGGGCGACCACCACGCGGCGCTGGCCGAGCAGATCGTCGCGCTGCTGCGCGGCGTCATGTCCGACTACGGCCTCGACGGTGTCGACGGCGTGCACGCCCTACGGGCGCTGCGCAGCGCGCTGCACGGCTTCGTCGAGTTGGAACGGATCGGCGGCTTCGGGCTACCGGCGAGTGTCGATGCCAGCTTTCGGACGATGCTCGTGACCTTCGACCGCGGGCTGCGCGAAGGCTCGTCCTGAAGAGTGGCGCACACAGACCGCTAGGCTCGCGAGTCGTGCGCGTGCTTGTCATCGGATCCGGGGCCCGTGAACACGCGCTGTGCCTTGCGCTCGCGGCCGACCCATCCGTCACGTCGCTGGTGTGCGCCCCTGGCAACGCCGGGACGGCCGCGGTGGCAGAGCAGCGCAGCGTCGATATGAACGATGGCAAGGCAGTTGCGGCGCTCGCCACGGAGCTCGCCGCCGAACTGGTCGTCATCGGGCCGGAAGCCCCGCTCGTCGCCGGCGTGGCCGACGCGGTTCGCGCGGTCGGCATCGCCTGCTTCGGACCGTCCGCGGCCGCCGCGCAGCTAGAAGGCAGCAAGGCGTTCGCGAAGGACGTGATGGCCGCCGCCGGAGTGCCGACGGCGGCAGCGCGTGTGTGCACGACGCCCGCTGAGGCAGCCGCCGCCCTGGACGAGTTCGGCCAGCCGTATGTCGTCAAGGATGACGGCCTGGCCGCGGGCAAGGGCGTTGTCGTCACCTCTGATCGGGCCGCGGCGCTGGCACATGCCGCGTCGTGCGACCGGGTCGTGATCGAGGAGTTCCTCGACGGCCCCGAGTTGTCGCTGTTCTGCGTCACGGACGGCATGACGGTGATTCCCCTTATCCCGGCGCAGGATTTCAAGCGTGTCGGCGACGGCGACACCGGGCCGAACACCGGCGGGATGGGTGCCTACGCCCCGTTGCCCTGGCTGCCCGAAGGCATGACGGACGACATCGTGCGTACCGTCGCCCAACCTGCCGTCGACGAGATGCGCAGACGCGGCACGCCGTTCGCCGGGTTGCTCTACGTCGGGCTGGCGCTCACCGCACGCGGGCCACGAGTCGTCGAGTTCAACGCCCGCTTCGGCGATCCGGAGACGCAGGCCGTGCTCGCGCTGCTCGAGTCGCCGCTGCGCGCCCTGCTGTACGCGGCCGCCACCGCGACGCTCGCCGAGCATCCGCCACTCGTGTGGCGCGACGGCGCCGCGGTCACGGTGGTCATCGCCGCTGCGGGATATCCAGAAGCGCCGCGCACCGGCGACGTGATCACCGGGGCCGAGCAGCCCGGCGTGATCCATGCGGGCACGCGACGGCGCGACGACGGTGCGATCGTCTCCTCCGGCGGCCGGGTCGTCTCGGTGACGGCCACCGGGCAGACGCTCGAAGAGGCCCGAAACCAGGCTTATGCGCTGTCTTCGACGGTCTCGTTGCCCGGTGGCCACTGGCGCAGCGACATCGCCTTGCGCGCGGTCCGCGGTGACGTCACTGCCACCTAGTTGCGCCCTTCCGCCGGTGAGCGCACCGTTAGCTTGTGGCCGAGGGCCTCGACTTCGTCGAGCTCGTGCCGGACGCAGAAACCCGTCCGCGCGAATACGAGACGCTCGCCGATGGGCGTGAGCGTCGCCCACCGGCGTGGCTGGCGAGGGCTGCCGCGCTGCGCACCCGAACGCCGGTCGGGGGCCTCGTCGTGGCAGTGATCGTGCTCGGTGGCGTCCTCGTCGCCGACGGGCCCGTGCATGCCCGCATCGCCCCAAGGCCGGACGCTTCCCCGGTAGTGATGTCCTCGGAGTATTTCTACGAGGGCGGCAGCGGGTGCCCGGTTGGCGTGGTCTGCAAGGTCGAGGGCCGCGCCCGGCAAGACATGTGGGCGTCCTTCGACGCGCTGTTCAGCGGAGCCAAGGCCGGAGCCGGACGGGTGTGGTTCGCTCCGGTGACCGGAGTGGTCTTCTCCCGGTCGCTCGACGCCACCACCCAGACGGTCACGATCAGGCTGACGCAGACGCGGGTCAGCCGGAAGGCCACGGCCACGTCAGGGCCGACCGTCGAGTTCGGTACGCCGCTGCGGTGGCGGCGGGTGCTTGGGCCGCGCACGGTCATCGTCAGCGCTGAACGCGGGCCCTGGGAGGTCGCCGTGACCTTTCGCGGGCCGTGGGGCGCGCACATGCCGGTCACCGCCGCGCGGAAATGGGTGATGACCGCACCCATCCCGAACTGATCGGCGAGAATGGGGACGTGCCCAAACCTGCGATCCCCGACATCCTGGCTGCGCGCTACGCATCGGCTGCGATGGCAGTGACCTGGTCTGCCGAGAACAAGATCGTGCTGGAGCGTCAACTGTGGCTCGCCGTGCTGCGCGCCCAGCGCGATCTCGGCGTCGACGTTCCCGACGGCGCGATCGAGGCCCACGAGCGGGTGCTCGATCAGGTCGATCTGGAATCGATCGCTGCCCGCGAGCGGATCACCCGCCATGACGTCAAGGCCCGGATCGAGGAGTTCGCGGCGCTGGCCGGCTACGAGCAGATCCACAAGGGCATGACCAGCCGCGACCTCACCGAGAACGTCGAGCAGCTTCAGGTGCGGCGCTCGCTGGTCCTCGTCCGGACCAAGACGCTCGCGGTACTCGCACGGCTGGCCCGGCGCGCTGCCGAGTACGACGCGCTGGTGATGGCTGGCCGCTCGCACAACGTCGCCGCGCAGGCCACCACCCTGGGCAAGCGCTTCGCCACAGTTGCCGACGAGCTGCTCGTGGCGCTGGCCCGGCTCGACGACCTGATCGCGCGGTACCCGCTGCGCGGCATCAAAGGGCCGGTGGGCACCGGTCAGGACATGCTCGACCTGCTCGGCTCTGCGTCGAAGCTGGCCGAGCTCGAGCGTCTGGTCGCCGGCCATCTTGGCTTCGACCACGTGCTGACCAGCGTCGGACAGGTGTATCCGCGTTCCCTCGACTATGACGTGCTGTCAGCGCTCGTCCAGCTGGCCGCCGCTCCGTCGTCATTGGCGAAGACGATCCGGCTGATGGCTGGCCACGAGCTGGTCACCGAGGGCTTCCGTCCGGGTCAGGTGGGCTCGTCGGCCATGCCGCACAAGATGAACACCCGATCCGCCGAACGCATCAACGGCTTCGCGGTCATCCTGCGGGGCTACGCGTCGATGGCCGCTGAGCTGGCCGGCGACCAGTGGAATGAGGGCGACGTCTCGTGTTCGGTGGTGCGTCGCGTCGCGTTGCCCGATGCGTTCTTCGCGTTGGACGGCCTGCTCGAGACGACCATGACCGTGCTCGACGAATTCGGGGCGTACCCGGCGGTGATCGCCCGCGAGCTCGACCGCTACCTGCCCTTCCTCGCCACGACGAAGGTGCTGATGGCCGCGGTGCGCGCGGGCGTCGGGCGCGAGACGGCGCACGAAGTGATCAAGGAGCACGCCGTCGCCGTCGCGCTGGAGTTGCGCGAGAAGGGCACCGACGGAAACGACCTGCTCGCCCGGCTGGCGGCTGACTCGCGCCTTGGCCTGTCGGTGGCCGACATCGACGCGGTGCTCGCCGACCCGCTGTCGTTCACCGGAGCCGCGCGTGCCCAGGTGGCGCGCGTCGTCGCGGCGGTCAACGCGCAGCTGACCCCCGAGGCGGCTGCGTACCAGCCCGAGCCGATCCTCTAGCCCGGTCCCGGTCCCGGTCCCGGTCCCGGTCCAGCGCCCGGGCCGTACTGCCCACGCTTTGGCTGCCAGGCCCAGCCCGGCCTCGCTGTCCCATGATCATTTCTGCCGGCAATGGCACCCAACGCGGCTGCACCAGAGATGATCATGAAACGGTTCGGGCGACCTCGCGATGGAACCTCGCAAGGCGCCCCGTGGGAGGATCGGCCGGTGACGCACGCAGCCGGCCCTGACGTCGCGGGGCTGACGCCGCTCCACTCGGGCAAGGTCCGTGATCTTTACCGCACCGCAAGCGGCGAGCTGCTCATGGTGGCTAGTGACCGGATCTCTGCCTTCGACCACATCCTCGACACCCCGATCCCCGATAAGGGACGCATCCTCACCGCTCTCTCGGTCTGGTGGTTTGAGCAATTGCGCGACATCGCGCCGAATCATCTGATCAGCGTCGACGACCCGGCGATCCCCGTGAAGTGGCGTGGGCGCGCGATGCTGTGCCAGCCGCTGGACATGGTGAAGGTTGAGTGCGTGGCACGTGGCTACCTCGCCGGTTCCGGCCTGACGGATTATCGGGCCACCGGACGCGTCTGCGGCATCGAGCTACCAGCCGGGCTCACCGATGGCTCGCAATTGCCCGAGCCGATCTTCACGCCAACGACGAAGGCGCCACTCGGAACGCACGACCAGCCGATGACCTATGCCGACGTGGTCGCCGCGGTCGGTCGTGAGCGCGCGGGGCACCTGCGCGATCTGACCATCGCCGTGTATGAGCGGGGCACAGCGCTGGCCGGCCGCGCCGGTCTGTTGCTGGCCGACACGAAAGTCGAGGTCGGCGTCGCGGCAGATGGCACGCTCGTCCTGGCCGATGAGATCCTCACGCCGGATTCGTCGCGGTTCTGGCCGGCCGATCGGTGGGAGCCGGGCCACGCGCAGCCCAGTTACGACAAGCAATTCGTGCGTGATTGGCTCGTCTCACCCGCGTCGGGGTGGGAGCGCGAGGGCGCGACGCCACCACCGCCGCTGCCCGACGACATCGTGGCCGCGACCCGGTCCCGGTACGTCGAGGCGTATGAACGACTTACCGGACTGCAGTTTGCCGACTGGCTTGCCTCCGCCGGCGGATAGGCTGTCCAAGTTCCCGATCAAGGAGTCTGCCGTGGCCCGCGTGGTCGTCGATGTCGTGCTCAAGCCTGAGATCCTGGACCCGCAGGGTCAGGCGATACTCGGTGCGCTCGGCCGGCTCAGCATCGAAGGAATCAAGTCGGTTCGGCAGGGTAAGCACTTCGAACTCGACGTCGAGGACGGCGTCGACGACAAGGCCATCAGCAAGCTCGCCGACACCCTGCTGGCCAACCCGGTGATCGAGGACTTCACGATCACGCGGTGACCATCGGTCATTGCAGCTTGTCGCGCCGGGGCGCGATGTAGTCGAGCGGTACGCGCTGTTGGCGTCGAGCCACGAGCACGAGCAGGCCGACCATGAGCGCGGCCAGTACGGCAAGCAGACAAATGGCGATCGTGATGGGAGCGAGCGCCTTCTGCGCCGTGTTCTGGATCTTCTTCGCAGCCTGCGTGGCCGGCGCGGTGCCGACCGGTGCGGCGGAGCTACCGGTGGGTTGTGCCGTCGGTGAGCTGTGCGGCGACGACGGCGGACGGCTCGTCGGGGACGGCTTGGGCGTTGGCGCGGGCGTCGCGCGCGACGCGGCCGGGTTGACCATGAAGCCGATCGTCGTGTTGTTGGCTTTATGCGGGTCGGAGTAGTTCGAGTTGCCGTCCGCGGTGACGGTGAGCTCAAGCGGCGCCGTGGCGGGCGCATCCTTGGCGACACGCACCGGAATACGCCACAACAGATGACGATCGACGTGCAGCGACACATTCGCATGACACGTCATTGCCTCGCCGCTGTTCTGCACCGTGCAGGCCGTGTCCGGTGAGAAGGGCAGGTCCGGCTCGAGCGCGGACACCTGTCCGACGCCTCTGATGACGAGATGCGGATCGGCGGTGAGGGTGAACGTGACCGTGTTGCTCATGGGCTCTGGTCCGGCGTTGGTCAGACGCACGTCGATCACGCCGTTATGGCCGGGCGGGATGGTGGCACTCGACGGAACGACGAGAAGATCGGATTGGTCGCTGCTCTTCTTCGAGTTCTTGTTGTAAAGGGCGAGCGCGACGACAAACACAACGAGCAGGCCAACGATGACCTGGCGTGGCTTCACCGTTTCAGGATGGCCGATGTATGTGGTTCTGGCCCACCGCTCGGTGGATGACGCAAGACCGGGCGTGGCACGGGCGTGAGATTAGGGCATGCGGCACAAGCCGACCAATTCGGGTTGCCGACATCGGCACAAGGGTCGCTTCGGCCGGCGCGGCGCGCGGGTGCACGTGGCGCACGGTCAGTCGCTGTCGGCTCGCCGGTAGCCTTTCCTCGTGCCCACTCGCGTCGGAGTCGTGACCTTTCCGGGCAGTCTCGATGATCGTGACGCTGCGCGTGCCGTGCGCCTGGCCGGTGGCGAGGCGACGCCGTTGTGGCACGCCGACGCGTCGCTGCACGGCGTCGGCGCGGTGATCCTGCCGGGCGGGTTCTCCTACGGTGACTACCTTCGCGCGGGAGCGATCGCGCGCTTCGCCCCGGTCATGGAGTCGATCGTCAAGGCGGCCAACGACGGCATGCCGGTGCTCGGCATCTGCAACGGGTTCCAGGTGCTGTGCGAGTCGCACCTGCTGCCCGGCGCGCTGATCCGTAACGATCACCGCAAGTTCATCTGCCGCGACCAGCACCTTCGCGTCCAGAACGTCTCGACGGCGTGGACGAGCGGGTATCGCGACGGACAAGACATCACCATCCCGATCAAGAACGGCGAGGGTGGCTACGTCGCCGACGCCGCCGTCCTCGACGAGCTGGAGGCGAACGGGCGAGTCGTCGTGCGCTATGTCGGCGGCAATCCCAACGGCAGCCAGCGCGACATCGCCGGCATCTGCAACGAGGCCGGCAACGTCGTCGGTCTCATGCCCCACCCCGAGCACGCCGTCGAGGCGCTGACCGGAAGTGGCACCGACGGCCTCGCGTTCTTCACCTCGCTGCTCGCCAAGGCCTCGGCGTGACGGCGCCTTTCGGATCAGGCAGCCACCCCTCGTTCATGATCAACAGAGGGACTTCGTCGAATATCGACGGGATCGCTCTGTTGATCATGAGGAAATGCGCTACCGGGCCGGGAGCCCACCGCGGGACGGCACGCAACAGCGAGACGGCAGCCCGGAGCAGCACGGCAGCGCAGAGTGGAGAGCGGCTATGAGCGTCGACACGGTCAAGGTGGCGCGTAAGTCCGCCAAGCAGGACCAGCCCTATGCCGAACTCGGCCTCAAGGACGACGAGTACGAGCGCATCCGCCAGATCCTCGGCCGCCGCCCGACGAGCGCGGAACTGACCATGTACTCGGTCATGTGGAGCGAGCACTGCTCGTACAAATCATCCAAGGTTCATTTGAAGCAGTTCAGCGACAAGGCGCCGAAGACCGAGGCACTGCTCGTCGGCATCGGCGAGAACGCCGGAGTCGTCGACGCAGGCGAGGGCTGGGCGGTCACGTTCAAGATCGAGTCGCACAACCACCCGTCCTACGTCGAGCCGTACCAGGGTGCGGCCACGGGTGTCGGCGGCATTGTCCGCGACATCCTGACGATGGGAGCGCGGCCGGTCGCGGTGATGGACTCGCTGCGGTTCGGGCGCGCTGATGCCCCCGACACCGCCCGGGTGCTGCCCGGCGTGGTGGCGGGCATCGGCGGGTACGGCAACTGCCTCGGCCTGCCCAACATCGGCGGCGAGACCTACTTCGACGAGTCCTACGCCGGCAACCCGCTGGTCAACGCGCTGTGTGTGGGCGTCATGCGCGCCGACGCGATCAAGTTGGCGAGCGCAAAGGGCAAGGGCAACAAGGTCATCCTGTTCGGCGCCAAGACCGGCCGCGACGGCATCGGCGGGGTATCGGTCCTGGCCAGCGCCACGTTCGAGACCGAACACCAAGCCAAGCGCCCAAGCGTGCAGGTCGGCGATCCGTTCGCCGAGAAGGTGCTCATCGAGTGCTGCCTGGAGATCTTCGCCGCTGATCTCGTCACCGGCATCCAGGATCTCGGCGGCGCCGGGCTGTCCTGCGCGACCACCGAACTGGCCAGCGCCGGCGACGGCGGCATGCGCGTCGATCTCGATCTCGTCCCGTTGCGCGAACCGTCCATGGCGCCGGAGGAGGTTCTGGCCTCCGAGTCGCAGGAGCGCATGTGCGCGATCGTCGAGCCGGGCAAGGTCGAGGCGTTCCTCGCCATGTGCCGCAAGTGGGACGTCCTCGCCACCGTCATCGGTGAGGTCACGAACTCCGGGCGGCTGCAGATCTACTGGCACGGTGATCAGATCGTCGACGTTCCCCCGCGCACCGTCGCCCACGACGGCCCGGTGTACGAGCGGCCGATCGAGCGGCCGGCCGACCAGGACTCGATCATCGCGAACGACGGCAACGAGCTGCGTCGTCCGCAAAGCGGCGACGAGCTGCGGGCGACGCTGCTGCAGGTCATCGCCTCGCCGAACGTGGCCGACAAGTCGTGGGTCACCGCTCAGTACGACCGTTACGTGCTCGGCAACACCGTGCTGGCCCAACCCGAGGACGCCGGCATGGTGCGCCTCGCCGACGACAGCACTCGCGGCGTGGCGATCTCCACCGACGGCAACGGCCGCTACACCCGCCTCGACCCGTACGCCGGCGCGCAACTCGCGCTCGCCGAGGCCTACCGCAACGTCGCGAGCACCGGTGCGCGTCCACTGGCGGTCACCAACTGCCTCAACTTCGGCTCGCCCGAAGACCCCGGCGTCATGTGGCAGTTCAGCGAGGCGGTGCGCGGGCTCGCGGACGGATGCCGCCAGCTCGGCATCCCGGTCACCGGAGGCAATGTCAGCTTCTACAACCAGACCGGCAACACTCCGATCCTGCCCACGCCGGTGATCGGCGTGCTGGGCGTCGTCGACGACGTCACCCGCCGCACGCCGCACGCGTTCCACACCGACGGCGCCCAGATCTACCTGCTCGGCGACACTCGCGACGAGTTCGGCGGATCGGAGTGGATGCAGACGGTCCACGGCTTCCTCGGCGGCACGCCTCCGGCGGTCGATCTGGAACGCGAGCGCCTGCTCGCCGACGTCCTGATCACCTCATCGCAGGACGGGCTGATCGACTCCGCGCACGATCTGGCAGAGGCCGGTCTGGCCGCTGCGGTCGTCGAGGCGTGCCTGCATCGCGGCGTGGGTGCTCGGGTGACCGTGCCGGCCGATCTCGACCCGTTCGTCTTCCTGTTCGCTGAGTCGGCCGCACGCGCGATCGTCACCGTCCCGCGCGGCGAGGAATCGCGCTTTACCGACATGTGTACCGCGAGCGGACTGCCGCACACGCGCATCGGCGTAGTCGACGTCTTGAGCAATGAGCTCGAACTGGAGGGGCAGTTCACCGTCTCGCTGGCCGAGGTTCGAACTGCGTGGACCGCTACCCTGCCTGCCCTGTTCGGCTAGCGGCGCGCCGGTAATCCGCGAGGCATAAGATGACCGCCCGATAACGTCTGCACGACTTTGTTGATCGCCTGTGGGGGAGCACGTGAGCCAGCCGCCGTATGACCCGAACTGGCCGGGGCAGCAGCCCGGCTGGGCTGGCCAGCCACCCCAGCCACCGCAGCCACCCCAGCCACCCGGCGGCCAGCCCGGGTGGGGCGGCCAGCCCGGGTGGGGCAGCCAGCAGCCGTCGTACCCGACTCAGCCGCTACCGCCGTATCAGCAACCCCCGGCCGCAGGGCAATGGGGCAGCCCGCCACCACCACCGCCCGGGCCGCCGGCTCCGCCCGGCTCGCCGTGGGGCCCGCTGCCGCCACCGCGCCGTTCCAACACGACGATGATCGTGGTGCTCGCGATCGTCGGCGTGTTGGCTGTCGCGGGCGCTGCCACCGGCATCATCCTGGCCAGCGGCGGCAAGAAGAAGCACGATTCGCAGCCGACGTCCCCGCCGACCGGCGCGAGCACCGGGGCGAGCACTCCTGACTTCCCGACCGACGCATCGTCGACTGCGCTACCCACGGATCTGCCCACCGACCTCCCGACGGATCTGCCGTCGAGTTCATCCGAGTCGGCCGCTCAGGAGAAGATCGCGCACAACGCCGAGACCGTGCTGCACGCGATCGGCTCCAATGACTCCGCGACGTTCTGCCCGCTGATCGATCCGACAGACCTCAAGCGGCTGCTCAAGGAGAAGTCGCTCACGAACTGCGACGAGATCGCGTTGAAGTCCACGGCCGACAAGGCTGAGTACAAGGGCTTCTCGGTCGACGACCCTGCTGAAATCACGCTCACGGGCAACACTGCGCACATACCGGCGGCTGCCATCAGCCCGGCCTCGTTCGGCGCCGTTGACATGCGCATGGACACGGACGGCAACTGGAAGTTCCGCTTCTACTCCAGCTGATGCGTTTGGAACCGCTTGCGTCCGCGTTGCGCGACCAGATCACCGCTATCAGCGACTGGCTTGACGACGTGCCCGAAGTCGAGTTCGCGCGGCCGTCCATTCTGCCTGGCTGGGATCTGCGCACCCTGGTCGGTCACCTGCTGCTGGCCGTGCGCGGAGCCACCGCGCAACTCGGTACCCGTGCCGGCCCCCCGGCAACGCCGGTTGCCGAGTACGTCACGCGGTATCGCCGCGACGTGGCCGATCTAGAGCGGCGCACCGCCGAGTCCGTGGGCGACCAATCGCCGACCGAGTTGCTCGCGGCGCTGCGCGCAACGCCGGATCCGGTGAGCGCCGTTGCAGACCTTTCACCGGGCACAGTCCTGCGCGGGCCTCGGGGACCGATTCGAGCCGACGACTGGCTCGCGACCCGACTGATCGAGTTGGTCGTCCACGCCGACGATCTGTCGCGCTCGCTGCCTTCGCGTGCCCAGGTAGCGCTGGTGCGTGCCGCGCTGGCAACCGCAACCCGCACGCTTGCCGAGATCCTGGCCGGGCAGGCTCCGGGCCACTCGGTCGAGCTTCGCGTTCCGCCGTTCGTGGCCGTGCAGGCCATCGCCGGCCCGCGGCATACGCGCGGCACGCCGCCGAACGTCGTCGAGACCGACCCGCTGACCTGGGTGCGTCTCGCCACCGGACGCATCGGCTGGACAGACGCGTCGGTCAACGCAAGTGGCTTGCGTGCCGACCTGAGCCCGTACCTGCCCGTCATGTCCTGATCCGAGCCCGCAACGCGGAACCTCGCCGGTGGCCAGCTGGCTCGTCAGCCACGGCACGGTGATCTATGAGATCGTCGAGCGGACGGCCAGCACCGGCCGGGCCGGCTTGCTGTCTGCGGCCTCCTTGTCGGCAATCTCCAAAGCCCTCGCCGCGCATCCGTACCACCATCGCTGAACGGCTTAGTCCAGCACGTACACTCGACGCCGTGGCGCGCGGCGACGGCAAGCTCACCCACGATCTCCATCCTGACGACAAGCGACCGCAGGATGCCTGCGGAGTCTTCGGCGTATGGGCTACCGGCGAGGAGGTCGCCAAGCTGGCCTACTTCGCCTTGTACGCACTGCAACATCGCGGCCAGGAGGCCGCCGGCATCGCGGTCAGCGACGGTGCGTCTGTGCTCGTGTACAAAGACCTCGGCCTGGTCTCACAAGTGTTCGACGAGGCGACGCTGAACACGCTGCAGGGCCACATAGCCGTCGGCCATACCCGCTACTCCACGACCGGCTCGACAACCTGGGAGAACGCGCAGCCCTCCTTCCGGACAACGGCCGCAGGCACGGGTCTCGCGCTCGGCCACAACGGCAACCTGGTCAACACAGCCGACCTCGCTGCGGAGGCCTCCCGGTTGCAGATCGCCGGCGGGCTCGGTTCCACCTCCGACTCCGACCTGATCACGGCGTTGCTTGCGGCACGCCCCGACATCTCGGTCGAGCAGGCCGCGCTGGAGGTTCTTCCCACCCTGCGCGGCGCATTCTCGCTGGTATTCATGGACGAGCACACGCTCTACGCCGCCCGCGACGCCCAGGGCGTGCGCCCGCTCGTACTCGGCCGGCTCGACCGCGGCTGGGTCGTCACGTCCGAGACGGCGGCCCTCGACATCGTCGGCGCCTCGTTCGTCCGCGAGATCGAGCCGGGCGAGTTGATCGCGGTCGACGACGATGGCCTGCGCTCGGCGCACTTCGCCACGGCCGACCCGAAGGGCTGCCTGTTCGAGTACGTCTACCTCGCCCGTCCCGACACCACGATCGCCGGGCGCAGCGTGCACTCCGCGCGGGTCGCGGTGGGCCGGCGGTTGGCTCGCGAGCACCCGGTCGAGGCAGATCTGGTGATCCCGACGCCGGAGTCCGGCACGCCCGGAGCGATCGGGTACGCCGAAGAGTCCGGCATCCCGTACGGCATGGGCCTGGTCAAGAACGCCTATGTCGGGCGCACGTTCATCCAGCCGTCGCAGACGATCCGCCAGCTGGGTATCAGGCTCAAGCTCAATCCGCTGCGTGACGTCATCCGGGGCAAGCGCCTGATCGTGGTCGACGACTCGATCGTGCGCGGGAATACCCAGCGCGCGCTGGTGCGCATGCTGCGCGAGGCGGGCGCGATCGAGGTGCACGTGCGCATTTCGTCGCCGCCGGTCAAGTGGCCATGCTTCTACGGCATCGACTTCGCCTCTCGTGCCGAATTGATCGCCAACGGTCTCGACGTCGAGGGCGTCCGCGCCTCGCTGGGCGCCGACTCGCTCGGCTACGTCTCGCTCGAGGGCTTGATCGCCGCAACTGATCAGCCCAAGACGCGGCTGTGCCGCGCCTGTTTCGACGGCCAGTACCCGATCCCGCTTCCCGACATCGTGGGCAAGCACATCCTCGAGGGCATCGAGCGGTCGGTGCATGCGTCGGCCCGCGAGCCCGACCCGGTCACCGGCTTCGAGGGCGCGCTCAACCGCCCGTAGATCATTTCTGTACACGCCCAGTCCAAACGCCGCGCGAAACAAGCTGGTCTGACCAGTTGACCACCTGGCCTATGTTCGCCTGACCTCCGCAGTGGCCACATTCCCGCGAGGCGGACGCCTCGTCCGACACCGTGCTGGGAGTCCGCGCTGGCACGCCATTGATCATCTCCGTCGAAGCCGCGAGTAATGGCGAGTAATGGCAAATTCAGCAGAGATGATCGAGACCCGATGAGACATCTGGGAACTGCAAGGCTGATCCGCACCCTTCACCAGACCCCGCAAAGACCAACGTCGCGGATCGCAACGCCTAGCGGCGGTGTGCCCGCCTGGCCTCTTTAGGCGTCGCCAGCAACTCTGGCCGGTCGACGACCAGCAGCATCCGGCGCAGGAATGCCGACAGTTGCGCCTGTTCGTCGTGGTCGAGCGCAGCAAGGATCCGGGACTCTTCCGCGCCCTGCTCACCGCCTGCGGCACGCCAGGTGCGACGCCCGGCAGCGGTCAACTCGACGAGTACTTTGCGCCGGTCGTCGGGCGAGGGCAGGCGCCGCACGAAGCCGCGCCGCTCGAGCGCGTCGAGCCTGCCGGTTATCGCCGCCGGAGACATGTGTAGCCAGTTGGCGATCTCGCTCGGACTGGCCTGGTGGTCCGCGCCGACCCCGCCCAGCATGTGCAACGTGTCGTACTCGTAGTCCTCGAGCCCGCGCGCCGCGATCGTTGCCTGGCGCTGCTGCTTGAGGTGCTTGACCAAGAGCTGCATCCGGGTAATGACGCCCTCGATGAGCGGATCGAGGTCGGGAATCTCGGTGATCCAGTGCTCGATGTGCCGGTCGACCGAGTCCTGCTCCATGCTCGCAGTATGACAGGTACTTCTGCGCCAGACTTTTCGTTGACGAACCTTTCGGTGGCGAAGTAATCTTTCGGCCGTGTCGCACCCCCTTCGGCTTCGGAACTTCCGGCTGCTGTTCGTCGGGCGAGTCGTCGACGAACTCGGCGATGCGGTAACGCCGGCCGCATTGACGCTCGCGATCGTGCAGGCGACCGGATCGTCCGGTGCGCTGGCGCTGGTGCTGGCCAGCACGATGGTGCCGCGGCTTGCGCTACTCCCGCTCGGCGGTGTGCTGGTCGACCGGTTGCAGGCGCGCCGGGTGGCCCTCGTTGCCGACGCGATCCGGGGCGCCGTCCAGCTGTTCATCGGCATTGAACTGCTCGCCGGGCACATCCGGCTGGCGCACATCGCGGTAGCTGCCGCCCTCGGCGGTGCCGCCTCGGCATTCGGCATGCCGGCTACCTCGCCGCTCGTCGCGGGGACGGTCGAGGGCGACGCGCGGCAGGCGGCCAACTCCCTCATGGGCATCGCCGGCAGTGCGACCCGGCTGGCCGGGCCCGCCCTCGCCGGTGTCCTGATCTTCACCGCAGGCGCCGGCTGGGCCTTCGTACTCGATGCGGCGACGTTCGTGTTCAGCGCCTGCACGCTCGCGTTCGTCCGGGTGCGCCACGTCGACGTTCCGCGCCAGTCACTTCGGCAGGATCTGACGGCGGGCTGGGCGGAGGTACGCGCCCGCACGTGGTACTGGACCACCCTCATCGGGCATGCAACCTGGAACTTCGCCGCCGGCGTGCTGATGACGCTCGGCCCGGTGATCGCCGTCAAGCGGCTCGGCGGCGACGGTGTGTGGATCGCGGCGCTGCAGGCCTCGGCGGTGGGCTACCTGATCGGTTCCATCATCGCGGGCCGTACCCGCGTGCGCCGTGCAGTCCTGATCGGCAACGTGGCGCTGTTGACCTACGCAGCGCCGCTGTTGCTGTTCGCGTTCGCCGCGCCCGCCTGGATCGTGGTTGGTTGCTACGGCATCGCCCTCGGCTGCCTGGGATTCATGAATCCGGTCTGGGAGACGGCGGTGCAGCAGCAGATTCCGTCGCACGTGCTCGCTCGCGTCACGGCCTATGACTGGCTCGTATCGCTCGGCGCGATGCCACTCGGCTACGCGCTCGGCCCGGTTCTCGCCGGGGCGTTCGGCGCGGTCTGGCCGCTGGCCGGCTCGGCCGTCCTGGTGCTCATCACGATGTCGGTGCCGATCCTCGTGCCCGAGGTGCGCAATCTGCGCCTGCAGCGGCCGGCCGAGGTCGTACGCGAACGTGACGCCGGGGCAGTTGCGGCCTGATCGTCAGATCGCGATGGTTGCGACAATGGGGGCCAGATTCACGGTCAGGCCGAGCGTCGGCGTGTCGCCACGCAGATACTTGGCGGCGTACGTGATCTGCTCGTGGTCGAGCTGGCGCAGCGGCCGCCGACGCGGGATCGACCAGCACCTCGTCGTGGAGCCGGTCGTAGGCGTGCTCGTCGTCAAGAACGAGCTGGGTGCTGCGGGCAATGCCACCGATGGCCTACACGCCTACCCGTAGGACTCGGCGGCTCGGTACCGTACGACCGTGATGTCTGGGCCTTCTCACGGCGCATATCGAGCGGCTGGCGTCGACATCGGGGCCGGTGAGCGAGCAGTCGAGCTGATGAAGGCCTCGGTCAAGCGAACCAGCCGCCCCGAAGTGCTGGGTGATCTGGGCGGTTTCGCCGGACTCTTTCGGCTCGACCTGAGCAGGTACCCCCAGCCTGTGCTGGCCAGCTCCACCGACGGCGTCGGCACCAAGCTGGCGATCGCCCAGGCCGTCGACCGGCACGACACAGTGGGTATCGACCTGGTCGCCATGGTCGTCGACGACCTCGTCGTCGTGGGCGCCGAGCCGCTGTTCCTCACCGACTACATCGCCACCGGCAAGGTGGTGCCCGAGCGGATCGCGGCGATCGTCGGCGGCATTGCCGAGGGGTGTGTGCAAGCCGGCTGTGCACTCGTCGGCGGCGAGACCGCGGAGCATCCGGGTGTCATGGCACCCGATGAGTACGACATCTCAGGGGCGGCGGTCGGCGTCGTGAACGCCGACTCGCTGCTCGGGCCCGACCGAGTCGTGCCGGGCGATGTGCTCATCGCGCTCAGGTCGTCCGGGCTGCACTCCAATGGGTATTCGCTGGTGCGCAAGGTCTTCGCCGGACAGACGCTCGACAGTCGCCCGGACGCGCTCGGCGGCCGAACGCTCGCCGACGAACTGCTGGTGCCTACCCGCATCTACGCCCAAGACTGCCTGGCGCTGGCCGGTGAGTTCGCAGTACATGCCTTCTCGCACATCACCGGCGGCGGGCTGGCCGGCAACCTTGGCCGCGTCCTGCCGCCCGGCGTCGATGCAATCGTCGACCGTGCGACATGGGCGCCGCAGGCAATCTTCGGACTGATCGCAGACACCGGTCACATTGCTCGCGACGAGATGGAGACGGCGTTCAATCTCGGCGTCGGCATGATCGCGATCGTGGCAGCCGAACATGCCGAGGAGGCAATCGCGCTCGCGACGTCTCGAGGCGTCAACGCCTGGCGATGTGGCGAGGTGCGCTCGGGTGCCGGAGCGGTAACCCTGACCGGCGACTATGCCGGGACGGCGCTGGCCTGACGTTCAGCGTCGAGCGTGCGCCCAGTCGTCGTCGTCGTCCTCGTACGCGTCTTTGTCGGAGGAGCTGTCGGGGTTGGCCGACAGCTCGCGCTGCAACGCATCGAGGTCTGTGGCGTGAGAGCTGTACTTGAGCTCCCGGGCCACTTTCTGCTGCTTGGCTTTCGCACGGCCGCGCCCCATGGCTCGACCCCCTCGCTCACACGGTCGTCCGGGCAGCGGCTGCGGCATGCTCCGGGAAAGTTGTCATCTCGTGGGACGAGCGTACCTCGCGGTACGCAGCGCGCGCACGCGCCTGCGCTGGGCCGACGCTGTCGGCTTCGTCATGCTCCGTTGCGCCGTCCGGTCCGGCCGGTACCGGCGGGCTGAGCTGCCGCTGGGCGCCCGGGCCGCGTCCCGGCGGTGGCCGGGTCGATCGAAGTCATTGTCTGGCCGCCCAAACCGAACGTTCAACATCATCGGCGGCGACTGTTGCCAAGGCTTATCCGCGGCTGAATCGGGCCGACAAGCGGCGCGGTCCGCGCCTTGGCCTGTCTCATGACATAGCCGCAAATCCAGGCCTCCGCAAGTGCGACACTGCAGTGGCCTTGGCACAGAGTGGACAGATAAGAAAGTTTCCGTAGGAACTTTCCGGGGGCGTGTGCATACTGGTCACGTAACGTCGAACAGGACCGGCGTTACATAGTGCCCAGAAGGGGGGCCATGCGATGACGACTCCGCGTCACCGTCCGGAATCCGAGCCACTGCTCACGCCGTCAGAGGTTGCGACGCTTTTCCGCGTCGATCCGAAGACAGTCACTCGGTGGGCTAAGGCAGGCAAGCTGACCTCGATTCGCACGCTTGGCGGCCACCGCCGCTACCGCGAGTCCGAAGTCCGCTCGCTGCTCGAAGGCAACACGAACACCACCGTGGACGCCTGACCGATCGGTAAACAGGAAACAACGTCAGCGCCGTGCGCAGCACGGCGCTGACGTCTGTCTGCGCCGCTGAGCGCGGAGCGCGGGCGGACTAGCCTTCAGCAGAATCGTTGCCTCCCGTGAGGCAAGCGGGCGAAGGTCGTTCTCGCCACAGCTTCGACGCGGACTTCATGGGCCGGATCTCGCGCGTGATCGCACTGCAGGTACCGGCTCTCAGCGTCCTCGGCCATCGGCGAGTACGCGAAGCGCATGCGCTCGAGCCGGTCGAAGACTCGCAACGGCCCGCGCCGCCTGCAACGATTCGCCTGCACGCGAATCCATCTCGTGGCCGCCGAGGTTGTCGGAAATGGATTTGCAATCTGCCGCGTTGTGGTCGATGCTTGCCACACGCAACTAATTGCATGCAGCAACCAATCAGTCAAGGGTGTAGTCATGTCGGTGCGGAAGGACGCAGCGAGCCCGGCCGTCGAGTCCAGCCTCGCTACCGAAGACATCGCGGCGTTTGCCGACACGTTCAGCAGACTTACCCGCGCTTCGGTTCGCATGCGCCAGCAGTTTCTGGCCGCCGCCAAGCACAATGTCGAGTGGTCGGCCAGCGTGATCATCACCTGCGTTACCAACGAAGGCCCGCTACGGGCGAGTGCGCTCGCGGAGGCCGTCCAGTCCGACCCGTCCACGATCAGCCGCCAGGTCGCGACCCTCGTCAAGGACGGGCTGCTCGAACGGCGCGCGGATCCCGTCGACGGCCGGGCCAGCCTGCTCGTCATCACCCCGAAGGGTGAGGCTGCGTACCGAGCGCAGATGGAAATGCGTAATGAGCACTTTGCGGCGATGCTGACCGGCTGGAGCGAGCGCGACCTGCGCCGGCTGACTGTGTTGCTGCACCGTTTCACCGACGCGTACGACAAGTACCGGCCGCACCTGTTCGACGAGCAGGACGCGAAGACGGAAGGGAAGTCCCGATGACCGCCACGGACGCGAAGCCGCAGTCTCGCGATGGCGCCTTGACCCACCGGCAGGTCATGACAATCCTGACCGGCCTGCTGCTCGGCATGTTCCTAGCAGCACTCGACCAGACCATCGTCGCGACGGCGATCCGGCGCATCGGCGACGATCTGAACGGGCTCAGCGCCCAGGCATGGGTCACGACCTCATTCCTGATCACCTCGACGATCACCACGCCGCTCTACGGCAAGCTGTCTGACATTTACGGCCGCAAGCCTCTGTTCCTCGTCGCGATCGCGATCTTCATAGCCGGCTCGGCACTGTGCGGGCTGGCGTCGTCGATGTACATGCTCGCCGCGTTTCGCGCCTTCCAGGGAATCGGCGCGGGAGGGTTGTTCTCCCTCGCGCTCGCGATTCTGGCCGACATCGTCTCGCCGCAGGAACGCCCGCGATACATGGGCTACTTCATGGCGGTGTTCGCCACGTCCAGCGTCCTGGGCCCGGTGATCGGCGGTTTCCTGTCCGGCCAGGACTCGATCTTCGGCATCACCGGCTGGCGCTGGATCTTCTACGTCAACGTGCCGATCGGCCTTATCGCGCTGGTCGTCGTCAACCGAGTGCTGCGAATCCCGCACAACCGGCATGACCACGGCATCGACTGGCAAGGCGCGATGATGCTGGTGATCGGCCTGGTGCCGTTGCTCATCATCGCCGAGCAGGGCCGGGAGTGGGGTTGGGGATCAGGCGCGGCGTGGGCGTGCTACCTGATCGGGCTGGCCGGGCTGGCCGCGTTCGTGTGGGT
Source organism: uncultured Actinomycetes bacterium (assembly GCA_963733615.1). GTDB lineage: Bacteria > Actinomycetota > Actinomycetes > Mycobacteriales > Jatrophihabitantaceae > DASXRA01. The sequence goes on along the minus strand of CAVTEA010000043.1, from coordinate 49,726 downwards.
CGAGGACCGGATGGGTGACGAGGCGCTGATCCCGTTGCGCCTGTTCCGCTCCGGGCCGTTCTCGACCGGTGCCGCGCAGTCGTTCGTGATCGGCGTCGGGATGTTCGGCGGTATCGCGTCAATCCCGCTGTACCTGCAGATCGTCAAGGGCGCGTCGCCGACCAAGGCGGGGCTGCTGATCTTGCCGATGGTGCTGGGCATCATGTCCGCGTCCATGATCTCTGGCCAAATCACCTCGCGCACCGGCAAATACAAGAAGTTCCCGATCATGGGCGGCGTCGCCCTGGTCGTCGCGATGTTCCTGCTGTCTACGGTCGGCGCCGATACGCCGCTGTGGCAGACCGATCTCTACATGGCGCTGTTCGGCGCGGGCCTCGGCCTGAACATGCAGACCATCCAGCTCGCCATGCAGAACGCAGTGCCGCCACGCGACATCGGGGTGGCCACCTCGTCCGGCACGTTCTTCCGCCAGGTCGGCGGCACGATGGGTACGGCGGTATTCCTGTCCATCCTGTTCTCCGCTGCCCCGCACAAGATCGCGTCGCAATACGCGTCCGCGGGAGAGACGCCTGCGTTCCAGGCTGCGGCGAAGGCGCATCCGGATCAGCTCAAGGCGATCCAGGGCGGCAGCGGAAGCCTCAACGACACATCGTTCGTGCAGCGCCTCGACCACGCGCTCGCGCACCCGTTCCAGGCCGGCTTCTCGCAGGCGATGGACCTGGTCTTCCTGGTCGGTGGGTTGGTGCTGATCCTGGCCCTCGTGCTCGCGTTCTTCCTCAAGGAGATCCCGCTACGCCGCGTCTCGGGCATGGAGGCAGCGCGCGCCGAGGCCGCCGCGGGGGCACCCGATCCGGGCGGCGCGACCCACGAGCTTGTCCAGCCCGACGCCGGTGTCGGGCCCAATCGGGCACCGTAGCAGCGCTGGTCGGCCGCGCCACGCTGGTCCGACTCTGCGCTCCGAGTGATCAACAAAGCGATCCAGTCGATATTCGACCGGATCGCTTTGTTGATCATGAACCGGGAGGACTGGCGCGCGCGCAGCTTCACGAGGGCAGCCTATCGCAGCTATTAGAGACATTAATACTCCATGATAGCGTCGCTTCTGCGCACGCTCATCGACAAAGACGGAGGAAGCAATGCGGATCGCGGTCATCGGGGCCACCGGGCGAATCGGGCGGCTCACGGTCGACGCCCTTAGTCGAGACGGCCACGACTCTGTGTCGGTCAGCAGATCCCTCGGCGTGGACGTGACGACCGGCGCCGGCCTCGATGCGGCACTGGCCGGCGTTGACGCCGTCATCGACGTCACCAACACGCTTGCAACCGACCCCGGCGAGGTCGTCGAATTCTTCAGCACCGCCACCAACAACCTGCTCTCCGCCGAGAAGCGGGCGGGCGTCCGGCACCACGTACTGCTCTCGATCGTCGGCATAGACCGCGTCGAGGGAAACGCACACTACGTGGGCAAGCGGGCGCAGGAGGATCTGGTCGAGAACGGTGGGCTTCCGGCCACGATCGTGCGGGCAACCCAGTTCTTCGACTTCCCGCTGATGGTCGCGTCATGGTCTCGCCAGGGCGACACGGTGCACCTGCCACCGCTGCTGATGCAGCCCATCGCGCCGGCCGACGTCGCCGCGGTCCTGGCCGAAGTGGCTGCTGGTCAGCCGCAGGGTCGGATGGCTGACCTGGCCGGTCCCGGCCCACAGGATCTCATCGACATGGCTCGGCGCAGCTTCGCAGTGCGCGGCGAGTCCGTCGAGATTGTGCCTACCTGGCAAGGGTTATTCCGTCTCAACATGTCCGGGGACGTGCTGCTGCCCGGCGCCGATGCGCGGATCGCGTCGATCACCTTCGACGAATGGCTCGCTTGCGGCGGCGCGCTCGCGTCCTGAGATGGTCCTGTCGACCGCGGATGTGCTTTCGGCGCTTGGGGGTGGGAGTTGCTGGTGCTCGGGCCCGGACAGAGCCCACGATGACGGGCGCCGACTGGGTGCGGAATCGGGCGGTGCTCCGGGCGACGGCTTGCTACGTGTTGGTCGGGCGAGGCGCCCAGTCGTAGATGACTGATGTGCGCAGGACGACGTCCTGCAGTGATCGGTTGGCCCGGCTGACCGCGATCCAGAGCACCCCGATCGGGAACAGCGTGCATGCGACAGCGCGCAATGCGGCACCCGGGATTTGCATGCGTTCACCGCGGTAGTTGACGACGCGCAGGCCGAGCAGCGTGTCACCGTACGTGCGGCCCGTCGTACACCAGGAGAGTGTCAGGTACGGGACCGCTACGACGAGGCCGATGACCGGGATGCTCCAGCCGAGTCCGGCCGGCCAGTGGAACGAACGTGGATTGACCAGGAAAGCGACCGCGACGATCGCACCGTAGATCGCGCCGAGGATGGCGATGACGACTGCGACGTCGACGATGCTCGCGAGCAGGCGCGTCACGATTCCGGCGCGCCGCCCCTGGTAGGGCCGCGCGGGGGTGGGTATCGAGGACAGATGCGCCGCGTGCTCGCTAGCCATCGCCGTCCTCCGGCTCGGGCGGCGCTTGCGGTGCCTGCGGTGCCTGCGGTGCCTGCGGTGCCTGCAGCGCGGTGGTGTTGCGGTCGCGGCGCCGGAGCAGAACCCGGTCGACTATGCGGTTCACGCGCTCGTCGGCCTCGATGCCGCGGATGCGCACGCCGACCACGGTCTCGGAGGCCATTGCGCCGCTCGACTCGCGGATGATGTCGGGCAGGTCGATCTCCTCGATCACCTGATTTGCGATCCCGGTCAGGTCGATGCGTGCGATGAACTCGCCGACGTCGAGTTTGGCCGCGATCGCGTTCACGTCGATGCCGGCAGCGACTTCGTTGACATCGACTTTCGCCATGATGCGGTCGATGGGTACCCGGTCGATGATCGGTACGAGGTCGAGGCGAGCCGCGATGTCGTTGATGTCCAGCGTGGCGATGATGTCGGGCAGTTTCACCCGGTCGAGCACCAGCTGGGTCAGGTCGATCTGGTTGAGCACCTCGTCGACAACGGCTACCACGAGTTGGCCGGCCACCTGCGCGTTGAGCCGGTCGGCGCTCACTCGCGCGGCACGTCCGCGTTCAGCCATCCGGGCCAGCACCGTCTCCGGCCAGAATCGCGACGGCACCAGCGGTGGCCGCAAGGCAATCAGCGCGACCGGCCGGGCAAGCCTGCGCAATTCCGCAGCAGTGCCCGATGCGAGGGCAGTGGCGCGCAACGCCAGATCGAACGCCGCGTCGACCACTGGCGCAACGGTGCCTGCCTCGTCCTGGCGGGTGCGGCCCGTCGCTCGCTCGAAAAGTGCCCGCAGTTCGACGGCGGCCCGAACTGCCGAGGAGAGCACGGCGGCTACGAGAACCACCACTGGTGCCTCGGCAGGCGGGGAGCGCACCTCGTTCGGGGGTGCCGCTCCGGTCGGGACGGACACGACTACCGACTTTCCTGAGTATCGAGCCCGAAGCGGACGTCGGCGCTACTGGAGAACGGTGGCTTTCTGCGAGGCAAACTCGGCATCGGTAAGGACGCCTCGGTCGTGCAGCGCGGCGAGCTTGGTCAGTTCGTCCGCTGTGCCGGTCGAGGAGTTGGCGGGCTGTCGCGCACTGCGCACCGCGCCATTACTGGCCTGCACGACCATCTCCTCGCGATGCGTCATCTTTCCGCCACGCGCAATCAGGTAGACGAGAACACCGAGGTATGGCAGCACGATCACGAACGCCAGCCAGCCTGCCTTGCCCCATCCGCCCAGGTCGTCGCTACGGAAGATGTCGATAGCAACGCGAATGAGGAGGAATAGCCAGAGCATCCAGATGAACAGCCAGAACATCGTCCAGAACAGATTGAGGAGCGGATAGTCCTGGGTAGCCGTGGGCAACGCATTGTTTAACATGGCCCCGTCCTTTCCGAAGTGATCAGCTTTAGCCGAAGCGTGGCGCTGAAGCGAGGCCGCCGCATCATCAACAGAGGGTGAACGCGTGCCCCGTGGCCGGTGCTATCGCGTGTCGTGACCGGAGTCCGTATCAGCGCTCAGGCCGGGCAAAACGCCTTGCTGGTACGGATGCTTATGAGATGCCGCCACCCACGCACTAGCACGCGCGTACGCCGCGGCGCTCGACTCGCCGATCACCTCGGTCGCCGCGATCATCGTGATGCGCGACGCGGCCGGGCCGCCGACGCGGGTGAACTGTGCCAACAGGGTGGGATCCAGGCCGCTCAGGAACAGCCGTCCGCCCCGCTCCGCCAGCCGCTGCGCGTAATCGTCGACGACCAGGAAGAACGTCGCGCCGAGTTCGGTACGTCCGCGCAGCCGGATGATGACTGCTGCCCGCTCGGCGTCTGCGCAGTTGGGCAGGTGGGCCTGCAGCGTCCGCGATCCGGCGTAAAGCAGGCTGCCGTACACGTCGAGCATCGTGACCGTGTGCCCGGTCAGCGCCGCCGGCGCGTCGTGCTCGCGCAGCCGTCCATCCTCGCCGGGGACGAGTTGGACGATGCGCAGGTCCAGCGCCTCGCGGTTGAGCTGCAGGATCAGCGAGAGCGCGACCCCGATTCCCACGGCGGCCGCCACCGGCAGGAACAGCGTGGCGGCAAAGGTGGTCACGAACGCGACCTGCGAAATCGACCCGGTGCGCAGGATCGTCATGATCCGCCCGGGGTGCAGCGAACCGATGCCGGCGCAGATCAGCAGGGCGGCAAGCGTCGGCTGGGCGACAAGGCCGATAACCCCCGAGAACGCAAGGAGAATCACCAGCATCCAGACCCCGGACAGGATCCCGGCCCACCTGCTGCGCGCACCGGCGGCGATGTTCACCGCCGTCTGGCCGACCGAGCCGCCGACTGGCTGGCCGCGCACCAGGCTGGCCGCGACATTGCCAATTCCCTGCGAGATGAAGTCGCGGTTCGGATCTATCGCTACGCCACCTGGATTAGGGGCCGACTGCGCTACTCCGGCGCCCTGGACCAGCACGATCGCGGCCACCGACAGAGCGCCGGTGAGCACACCGAAGCTGAAGTCGCCGAACCCGGGCAGCGCCGGGAGTGGGATGCCAGCCGGGATCGTTCCGGCGTCGCGCACCCGAGCGACGCTGTCGGCGTCGAAGATCACGACGCCGAGCGTCGGCACGATCAACGCCGCGAGCGCGCCGACCGACGAGAGCCGAGTGTGGCTGAGGCCGACGATGATCGCAGCCGCCGCGGCGCCGGTGAGCAGAGACGCCACATCGATCTCGCTCGGATGGACGAGGACGTCGAGCGCCTTCGCGAGGGGAAACGCGCCATGCGCGGTCGTGCCCATCAGGTCGGGGATCTGGCCGAGGACGATGTTCACCGAAACACCGGTGAGGAATCCGGTCATCACCGAATGCGAAACGAATCGGGTGTACCGCCCGGCACGGACCGCCCCGGCGACCACCATCACCAGTCCGGCGATCAGCGTGAGCAGCGTCAGCGCGCCGGGACGGTCCGCTGGGTCGACTGAACTCAGCGCCGACCCGGCGGCGAGCGCAGCAGCGCTGGTGGTGGTGACCACCATCAGCTTCGTGCTTGCGGTCAGCCCGCCGGCGATCGGCCCGGCCATGCTTGCGTACAGGCCGTGCACCGGACTGACCCCGACGAGGACGCTGTAGGCCATTCCGCTTGGCACGCTGGAGATCGCGCCCGGCAGCCCCGCAACGACGTCGCGCCGGAGCGTCGAACGGTCCGGCATGATCGTCCGGGCGCTTCGGGCCAGCGAGCGGATTGCTGCCGGCGCCTTCACCGCAGCCGCGCGATCAGGCCGGGTGGCTGCGTACTGCGGTCGCGCGGAGCAGTTCGACGAGCAGAAGAAGCACTACGGCGATAACTGCAAGCGTGATGACGGTGGCGAGCGACGGTGCGTCGATCAGCAACAGCACGAAGCACATCAGCACGACGACGCCGATGCGCAGCGCCGTGGCGTGCTGTGCCACAAACGGCCCGACCGGCCCGGTGTTGAGCTTCGTGCCGAAGCGTCGAGGGATGGACATGACGGCTCGCCGGGTCGCGACCGCGGATCGGGACGGGCCGGAAACCCAACTACCAAAGGCGACGAGCAGGGCGAGCAGCAACAACAGCCTGATTCCATAACGCAGATAGCGCACAAGCGTGTCGAAGATGAACCCGGCGGTGTCGCGCGGCAACTTTTCGGTCGGGATCTTGTCCAGGTAGATGTTTCGGCCGATCAGCAGGCCGATGCCGAGGACGATCATCCCGCCGCCGAACGCGAGCGCAGTCGTGATCAGCGCGCGGCGGCGCCGGCGAGCGGCCGCGATGCCGCCTGCCACCAAGACCAGCCCGACCCAGGGCAGCCAATTCGCAAGGGCGTTGAGCAGCCGAACCGCCTTGCGGGCCTTGGTAATTCCATGCACGTTCGCGATCTCGATGGTGGTACCGACGGTAGGCACCTTCGCGGCCACGGCGAGTCCCGCCGCCGTGAGGCGATCCTTGACGTTCTGTACGACCTGCGAGATATCGAGGTCAACCCGCCCCGACGAGTCGATAACGACAGCCGAATTCGCGGGTTGGTGGCCGGTGAGCAGATACGTGACCTGTTGGTGGGCGAGCCGGTTGATCTCCACCCACAGCTTCTGAAACGCGTCGCTGCGCACAAAGTCCGTGGCAACTGTGTTGACCAGGCCGTTGACGGCACTCTGCAAGGGCGCTGCGAGCACCTGTGCCCGCGGCGGGAGCACATCTGCCACCAGCGCCTTGACGTCCAGGTTTGCCGCTACCTGCCGGTCGACCGCACGTACCACCGCGTCCTGTACCCCGGCATCAGCCCCGATCGGTGTCAATGTCTGCACGTAGCGGTCGGTGTTGAGGACAAGGTTTCGGCCCCAGATCGCCAGTGGCATGAGAACGAGGCACAGCACTCCGATGATGATCAGAACCGCTGATCCCGACGCCCTGGCGGCACGTCCCACCCTGCGTGCCGTCGAAGCGTTGCGCTCCTGCTCGAGTTCGGCGTTGCGCGCGCGCAACTCATCCAGCGCCGACTGCATTTCTTCGGACTCTGGGTGCCCGGTCGGCGACGTCATCTCTCAAGCCCGACCTTGCGTATACATGCGCTCGCGTTGTTGCTGGTACTCGACGTCGGCCATGTCGCCTCGCGAGTACATGCCCGAGTCGCCGCTGAACGCCCCGGCCGCGTAGATCAGCGCGCCGATGACGGGCACCACGATCACGAGAACCAGCCAGGCCAGCCGCTTCCACCACACGAGCTCCCTGCGGCGCCACACGATGTCGAACACGCATGCGGCCCACAAGATCGTGATCGGTATGACGACCAGACAAATCCACAATGCGTGCCAGAACCAGTTCACCTGCCGACCCCTTCCGAGGAATGGCGCCCGCGCCCGTCTTCGAGCACCTGCCCCTTGCCTTGCGCCAGTTGCTCTTCGGCGGCCGTTCCCGCGTGTGGCAGGTCGGAGGTCGTCGAGTGACGCGCCCTGTCAACGGCCGCGGGCGCCTTCGTACCGCCTCGGTCGCCCTCCCCTCGCCGCCACGTCACGACGACGTAGAGCAAGGAACCGATAAGCGGAAGCACGAACAGGATCACGAGCCAGCCGGCCCGAGCGACTCCGCTCAGATCGCGGCGGCGGAAAAGTTCAACGATGATCGCGATCCACATGACGGTGACCGGGACGACCACCGCGCATACGAGCAGCACGTGCCAGAACCAGTCCATCGCTCACGCCCCTGTCACGTGCGCCGTACCCATGACGTGCCGGGCATGTCGAAACGTAGGCGGACCGTCGGCCTAAAACCTCACCGATTTCGGGTGAGACAGCTCCGGTACCAAATCAGGATGCCGGGCTGATCGCACGGTCGCCGCGTCGATCTCCTTCGAGGCCCGTCGGGCCGCCGCCTTGCGTCAGGAGTGGCGGTCGGCCTTCTTCTTCATACGGGCCGGCAGTATCAGCTCAGCCAGCCAGCTGAACACGGCGATGAGCAGCCCGCCGAGCACTGCGGCTCCAAAGCTGTGGATGTCGAGGTGCCTGGACAAGCCCGCCGTTATGGCCAGCAGAGCCGCATTGACGATCAGCAGGAACAGGCCGAACGTGATGACAATCAACGGCAGGCTGAGCAGGCGGAACAGCGGGCCGAGGATGAGGTTCACCAGTGAGAAGATCAGGGCGATCCATACCAGCCAGACGATGCTGCCGTGTAAATCGATGCCAGGCACGGTCGCGGCGACCAGTCCGATGATCATCGCGAGCACCACGAGGCGGATCGCCAATCTGCCCAACATGATCTCATCCAAGCCGATCGGGCCCGATCACCCGCTCATCCTCCGCGGATGATTTTCAGCGCACCGCAGTGCTGAAAGGTGGAAAGCGGATTCGCGAGGGGAGCGATGCGATGAGCGCCGCTGTACCGAGCCTGCTTCCGAAGAACATGGTTCGCGTACCGCCCGGCGAATTCCTGATGGGCAGTGACGACCACTATCCGGAGGAGCGGCCCGCGCACAAGGAGTCCGTCGACGGGTTCGTCATGGACGAGCATCCGGTGACGAACGCCGAATTCCGCCGCTTCGTGAAGGCCACCGGCTACGTGACGATCGCCGAACTTTCCCCTTGTGCGGAAGACTTTCCGGGTGCCGACCCGGCCGAACTGGTGCCGGGATCGCTGGTGTTCCGGCCGACCCGGGGGCCGGTTCCGCTCGACGACTGGCGCCGCTGGTGGCACTGGGAACCGGGCGCCAACTGGCGTGCGCCGCAAGGTCCGGGCAGCACGTTGCACGGACGCGAGCGGCACCCCGTCGTCCACGTCTCGTTCGAGGATGCGCTGGCGTATGCCGACTGGGCTGGAAAGGAACTACCCACGGAGGTCGAGTGGGAGTACGCGGCCCGAGCCGGACGGCCGGCGTCAACTTACGCGTGGGGCGAGCAGTTCATGCCGAAGGGCCGGCTTATGGCCAATACTTGGCACGGCAGATTCCCGTGGGAAAACCTCGATCCGGCCGGGATCGGAGGCACCACTCCAATCGGCCGCTATCCGCCGAACGATTGGGGCTTGCTCGACCTGATCGGCAACGTTTGGGAATGGACGCGTTCGCCGTGGACCGAGGACCACAGTGGCAAGCAGGCGGCGCAATCGAGCCAGCACGCGTGCTGCGGCGTAACGGTAGTTGCCGGGTTGACTGAGGACGATCGCCGGGTAATGAAAGGGGGTTCGCATCTCTGCGCACCGTCCTACTGCTTGCGCTACCGCCCGCCCGCCCGCCAGGGTCAACAGGTGCGCAGCAGTACCAGCCATCTTGGAATCCGCTGCATCATGCGCGAATAGCTTTCCCATACGTGGCGAAGTGGTCACTGCCGTTTGACAAAGCCAGGGACGAACGGCCCTACTGTAGAGGCGCTACAGCTTGAAGGCTGTAGCGCATAGCCGATTGTCGCCGCCGTCGGAAAGTCCTGCCCCCAACAGGAGAAAACCGATGCCCGGTCACCCTCCGGGTGCGCGCTTCGTTCTACCGCCGCTACCACCGCGGCACATTGCGCGCCCGCGCCTGATTTCAGCTCTCGACATTGCCTGCGACGCACCACTGACGCTGGTGGCCGCCGGACCGGGTGCGGGCAAGACTGTCCTGCTCAGCGACTGGGCCCGCCACCGGACGGCGCCGACGGGTTGGCTTGCCCTCACCGCGGAGGACAACGAGCCGCGGCAGTTCTGGCGGCTGTTCCACTCGGCCGTACGCGCCAGCGGGGTTCTGACCCAAGATGGCCAGACGCCCTCGGCTGCCGGCAGCGACACCATCGAGGTGCTCGACACGCTTTCGGACCATGTCGCGGAATCATCCGATCCGCTCGTCCTGGTGATCGATGACGCGCACATACTGACCAATCCAGAGGTGCTGGGCGGTCTGGACGAAATCATCCGCGGCTGGCATCCGCGTCTTCGGCTGATACTTGCGGCGCGCAGTGACCCGTTGCTGCCGTTGCACCGTTACCGGCTGGCCGGGCAGATGCGCGAGTTGCGTGCGGCAGATCTGGCGATGAACCGTTCAGAGACCCGCGAGCTACTTGCGGCGCACAATGTGACGCTGCCCGACCGGGAGTTCGAGGTACTGATCTCGCGCACGGAAGGATGGATGGCCGGCGTGCGATTGTCGGCGATCCGCATGGAGGGTGTGTCGCGCCCGACCGACTTTGTTGCGGAATTGGCACTGGATCAGGGCAGCATCGGCGAGTACCTCATTGATGAGGTACTCGAACAGCAACCGGAACGTCTGCGCCGGTTACTCATCGAGACAAGCTTCCTCGGCGAGGTAAACGGCAGACTTGCCGAAGCGATTACCGGACTCGACGGGTGCGGAGACATGCTGGGCGAGCTAGCTCAGGGAAACTCGTTCGTCATTCCGCTGGACCACACGTGGACGCGCTTTCGCTACCACCAACTGCTGGCCGAGACGCTTCGCTATCTGCTCCGGCGGCGTGCTCCACAGCTGGCGCCGACGCTGTACCGGCGAGCGGCCAACTGGTTCGAGGCGGAAGGCAATCTGCAGAGCGCACTGTACTGGGCGGTACGGGCGGGCGATCAGCCCAAGGTGGCCTGGTTGCTCGTACACGGCGGGTTGACCCAAGCGTTCGTCAACGGCGAGGACTTTTCAACGTCTGGCCTGCGTAACCTGCTGCCGCTGTCGTTGGCTCCGGACGAGGACGGCATGCCGACGGCACTCTCGGCCATCGCGGACGGAGCGATCCTGGCCGTGACCGGCGACCGCCAGTCCGCAGAACACCATCTCGCTCAGGTGTGCGCGCAGCGCAGTGAGCTTGTCGTGTCCGACCCCGATCTGCTGATGACTGCCGATCTGACCGAACTCATGCTCGGACAGCGGGCCGACGACTCGTGCGCCGTGGACGCCGCGGCGACCCGGCTGCTGGCCAGGACGGCACGTTACGGCGCAGGCGAGCACGAGTCGGGTCTGCGGGCATGCGTCCTGCTGGCACAGGCGCGCACGTCCTTCTGGGAAGGGCATTTGGAAGACCTTGACGCGCAACTGGACGACGCCCTCGCCGAGGCCAGGCGCGACGGAGCGCGTGCCGTCGAGGTCGAGGTGTTGGCTATGGCAGCGCTTGTCAGCCTGTACCTGTCGCGGCACAACAGCGCCGACGATGCCACGAGTCGCGCCCGGGCCCTGCTGCGCGAGATGCCCGACGAAGAGCCGCCCGCGACCCTGGAACTGGTGATCGCCCTGCGGGCGTTCGTCACGGCCGACCTCAGCACCGTGGCACGTGCACTGCGCAAAGCATTGGCAGAGGACGCGATCGAGGCCGATCCCGTCGTGGCGGCCACGCTCGTGGTGGCGCAGGCCGAAGTGTTGCTCGACTGCGGGCGGGCCGACGAGGCACGCCGCGTGTTGAACACCGGCGTCTGGGCCGACCGCACCAAGCCCGCGCTGATTGTCGCGTACCGGGACATGCTGCTCGCCCGCATCGAGACCGTCCTGGGCCGGGCCAGGGGTGCGCTAGCCCTCCTGCAGGTGTACCGCGGCACGCCGTTCGACCTTGCTGCCGCCGTGCAGAGCGCGGGTGCGTACCTGGCGCTCGGTGACCTCGACCGCGCCCAGAACTGCGTTCGCCGGGTGCTGACCGGCACGGGCGGCTCGGTCACGCGGTACCACCTCGTCGAGGCGATGCTGTGTGACGCAGAGATTGCCCAGCGCTCGGACGATGCGAGTCGCGCGATGGAGATGCTCGTGCGCGCGCTGGAGCTCGCGAACGGCGACATCGTCCGTCCCTTCAACCGGGTCGCCGACACGTTTGCGCCCTTGCTGGCCCGGCATCCCACCGTGGCCGCGCGATGGCCGGCGCCGCTCGCGGACCCGCCGAATACACTTGTCGTTGTCATGGCGCCCAAACGACCGCGCGATCTGCCGGAGTCGCTGACCGACCGTGAGCAGGGCGTCCTGCGCTTCCTCGCCACGAGCATGTCGACGGCCGAAATCTCCGACGAACTCTGCCTGTCGGTGAACACCGTGAAGACCCATCTTGCCGCGATCTACCGCAAGCTGGCGGCACGCAAGCGTCGCGAAGCGGTCCTGCGGGCGCGGGAACTGGAGTTGCTCTGAGAAGGCGGGTCATTCCCTGCGCATGACGTGTGTGACCGCAATGGCGGGCAGCCTCTCGGGAGAAGCACCTCATCGAGAGGAGGACCTCACGATGCCAAGGTATGAGATCCGCCTCGGGGGGCGACTCGAGGAGCCCGCAAGCGATGCGTTCGCCGGCCTAAAGGTCATTTCCGATGGCGACATCACCATTCTCAGCGGCGAGTTCGACCAGGCGGCGCTACACGGACTGCTCGAACGTGTTCGGACGCTCGGCCTCGATCTGATCGAGGTGCGCCGAGCGCGGGGCCAGTCCGTGCCGCTGAACGGGGTGCATTGACTTCGCTCCCGGACATGCCTGATGAGGCGCCGTGTCACCGTTCGCGGATGATCCGGCGGACTGGCATGGCTGCGATGCTGGCTGGAATCGGGGTGCTCGGAGAGGGAACGAGATGATTCGCAGCTCGTACGAGATCAGGGTGGTTGGCTGGCTCGGTCCCGCGGCTCGGGAGGCATTCGCCGGCATGTCGCTGGATGTCGAGCCCACGACGACGGTGTTGTCCGGCAACCTCGACCAGGCCGCTCTGCATGACTTGCTAGACCTCGTCCGCGCCCTCGGTCTCGAGCTGGTCGACGTCAAGCAAGGGCCGCCCGCCGTCCACGACTAGGTGTTGCGAGCTCCCGCGTCGGATTGTCGAGTGGTGCGGGGCTTCGGCCGGCGCGGGCATGTCATGACTTCGATCGCCGTTGAGGCGCACAAGCTCGATCAGCTCGAGCCCCAGTGACTGGACCCGGTTGAGCGCCCCGTAGAGAGCGGACTGATCAAGATTGGCGACTAGCACCGTCGTTGTTCCATTGGGTTTGATCGTGAAATCAGCGAACGCCTCGCGGCAGATGCTTCCCAGGCGGCCAGATACGACGATCCGGTAGCAATGTTCGGTCACGATTGCTCCTGGCGGCCGTTCCCCCGCTAATTGAAGCTAGAACGACCAACGAGTCGAAGCCGGACGGATTCGACGGTTACCGAAAGCGTACGCGCGGATTCGAGTGACCATCCAGCGATGTGCCGCGTGTCGAAATGATCAGCCGCGCTGCGATATGCGTGTACGCAACGGATCCCGAACCGAGACGGGCCGATGGCGGACGAGTCGGCGGATCACCCCGCGCGGGTGACGGCGGCGCCCGCAGACCGGCAAAGGATGGGAGAGCGACGGCGGTCCGCCGTCGCACCGGAACAACCTGGGGCCTCTCGGGGCATTCAGGGCCACACAGAGGGATGGTTTCCATGTCAGACCTGATCGCGATTGGCTACAACGACGAGACTACGGCCGCTGCTGCCGCTGACGAGGCACGACGACTTGCGAAGGACCTCATCATCGAGGCCGATGCCATCGCCTCGATCCGGCGCGATGCCGAAGGCAAGTATCACGTGACCACCACGCACCATCCAGTCGGATCGGGCGCCACTTGGGGAATGTTCTGGGGCCTGCTCTTCGGCATGCTGTTCTTCGTCCCGGTGTTCGGCATGGCGTTGGGTGCCGGCTTTGGCGCCCTGATGGGCAAGGTCACCAAGTCCGGCATCGACAAGGAGTTTCAGGACCAGGTTCGAGACATGGTCAAGCCGGGCACCTCGGCGCTGTTCCTGGTTGTCGAGAAGGTCACGCCGGACAAGGCTGTCGAGGCGATGAGTCGCTTTGGCGGAACGGTCTTGAAGTCCTCGCTGTCCAAGGACGCCGAGAAGGAGCTTCAGGCAGAGCTGCAGGGCAAGGCCCCTGCTACAGCCGGCACGAGCTGATCAGCGCTTGGGGGCCGGCTGGCGCCCGCTGGGTCCCGGGCTAGGAAGCGACGCCTCGTCCTGCGGGTTGCCTTCGCTGCCGGCTCCATTCAGCCGCAGTCGGATTCATCCTGCACGGGTGAGGCGACGCTGTGTGGCGACGCCGGAAACTGGCGTCGTAGCACGGCAACCTTGCTCATGACGTGCACGCAAATACCAGCCCATTGAGGGGATGTGTTGGCATGACCACCAGCCAGGTACCGACGACAGTGCAGTCTTCCTACGACACGCGAGAGGCTCCATCCGCCTGGGCCGGCTGGATAATCTTCGCCGGCGTCATGCTGATGGTGGTCGGCACGTTCCAGGTCATCGAAGCGCTGACTGCGCTGTTCCGGCATACGTACTACGCGGTCAACAACGACCATCTGCTTGTGCGCGTGAACTACACCGGGTGGGGCTGGATTCATCTGGTCCTCGGCGTATTGCTCGTGTGCGCTGGTCTCGGCCTGTTCGCCGGTCAGATGTGGGCGCGGGTGGTCGGCATACTGCTGGCCGGCCTGAGTGCAGTGGCAAACCTCGTGTTCATCGCCGCCTACCCGTTCTGGTCGATAACAGTGATCGCCCTCGACATCCTCGTCATCTACGCGATCGCGGTACACGGCCGCGAGATGCGCTCTGACATGTAATACCTTCGCGCGCCTGCCGGACTATGCCTGCATCCTTCACGGGAGGTCACGTAATGGGTCTTACTCCCGCTGCAGTCGTCGAGTCCGGTGGTGATCTTGCCGGCCGTACGAAGCTGCGCCGGCATGGTGCCCCGCTATGGAGCCCGGGTCACGCTCGCTCTCTCGTCACGGTGCTTCTTCGCGGGCTCCCCGGCCGGCTGGCCCATTCGTTGCAGACCGGTGCGCAGGCGCGAAGCGTCGCCGCGACCGTCTCTGCGGCCGACCGGGATCTGCTCGTATCTGCCGCGCTGCTGCACGACATCGGCTACTCGCCGATGTTGTGCCAGACCGGCTTCCACCCGGTCGATGGTGCGGCGTTCCTCACGACGATGGGAGCGCCGAGCCGCCTGGCCGCGCTGGTTGCCCACCATTCCGAGTCGCGCATGCTCGCTGAGGCGGCCGGGCTGCTGGGCGCGTTGTCAAGATTCCCGCGCGAGATCGGCGCGGTCGCTGACGCGTTGACGTACGCAGATATGACTGCTGGGCCGAAGGGCGATCCGATGAGCGTCCCGGACCGCCTTGCCGATATCGCGGCCAGACATGCCCACGACGATCCGAAACTGCTGGCCGCCCGCGCTGCGCGCGCGCCACGGCTTATAGCTGCCGCGCAGCGGGTGCAGCTGCGCACAAGCTCACTGGCGCGATCATGACCTTGCGTTCAGTCATGACGGCGGGCACGGCCCCGCGCGAGCGCAGATGGCGACGCCACGACTTCCTCGTCAACGTCACTGTCTTTCTGGCCACGATGACCTTCGTGGTGGTCGTCGGTGTTGTGGGACTGCTCGTGGTCCGTTCGGCCCTTCACTAGACGTCATGAACAGGGTCATCTGCTGCGAGCTATCCGCGCAGCCACCACCAGGGAGAAGGTCGCAGGGGTGACTGCCCTGAGGCCGGACGGGCAACGTCCCCGCGCCGAGGTGGCTGCCGATGGGCACGAGCCGGCGACCGCGGCGCAGCGGTGGCTGGCGCGGCTGGCACTGCTCGCGATGCTCGGCGCCCTGGTCCTGGTCGTCCTCGGCGGTACCAAGAGTCTCGGAATCCTTATCGCCTGCGTGATCGGCCTCGCGGTCACCATCGCAGGTGTGTGGTGGTTCATGACCAACCGCGGCGTCCTGCGCTGGCTGGCAGCGGTGGTGGTCGTGGCCACGCCGGTCCTGGCCCTGCTGTATGCGGCTCGGCGGCTGGAGTGGACGGTGATCGTTGTCGTCGCGCTGGCTGCCATCGCCGTCGTCGCCGGGCGAGCCGCACTCGTGCGCAACCGGCCGCCGCCCGGCATGCCGGAGCGAGCAAGCCCGGCGCCCCGGCGGCCCTTCGTCATCATGAATCCCCGTTCCGGTGGGGGAAAGGTCGGCAAGTTCGGACTCGACGACAAGGCAACGGCTGCGGGCGCCCAGGTCGCGTTGATCCAGGGGCCGGGCCAGGTCGACGTCGCCGCGCTGGCCCGCCAGGCGGTTGCAGACGGAGCCGACCTGCTCGGAGTGGCCGGCGGCGACGGGACGCAGGCGCTCGTCGCCGGGATCGCCGCCGAGCACGGCCTGCCGTTCCTGGTCATCTCGGCAGGAACCCGCAACCACTTCGCGATGGACCTCGGCCTGGACCGTGAGCGGCCGGACGTAGGTCTCGATGCGCTGACCGATGGCGTCGAGTTGCGTCTCGACCTCGGTCTCATCGGCGGGCGAACGTTCGTGAACAACGCGTCATTCGGCGTCTACGCCGAGGTCGTGCAGAGCCCTGCATATCGCGATGACAAACGTGGAACCACGTTGCAAATGCTTCCCGATCTGCTGTCCGGAGACCGTGGCCCGCGTCTCGTCGTGCGCATCGATGACGTGACGATCGAAGCGCCAAAGGCGCTGTTGGTGAGCAACAACCCCTATGAAACAGGGGATCTGGCCGGCCTGGGCCGCCGCTTACGCCTGGACACCGGAGCGCTCGGCGTCATCGCCGTCACGGTCGACAATGCTGCGCAGGCGGTGAATCTACTTCGCGCAGGACGCTCGGGCGGCGTACAGCGCCTCCTTGCCAGCGAGGTGGTTGTTGACGCCGATGTCGACGAGATCCCGGTCGGCATCGACGGCGAGGCCGTGATGATGCCGACGCCGGTACGTTGCTCGATTCGGCCGCTCGCCCTTCGGGTACGCGTTCCGCGAGAGCGGCCGGGTGTGCCCATGCCGGCGCCGGCGGTCGATCGCACGCTGTTGCTGCGCCAGGCATTCACCATGCATTGAGCAGCACCCGCCCCGACTCGCGGGGGCGACCAGCCGGGGCGAGCGGGGTTACTGCACCGGATCGATGTGCTTCGGCTCTGCTGGGGCGATCGGAGCGGTGTCATCGTGGATCGTGGCGCGCTTTCGCTCCACACTCATGCGTACGGCGCCGCTGAGCAGCCGAACGCCGGCGCCCAGCAGGGCGAGGTCGCCGAGCATTTGCACCATCACGACTACTCGCGCGCCCGAGGTCACCGGGACGATATCGCCGAAGCCGACGGTCGAGAAGACCGTCATGGTGAAGTACAGCGAGTCGGTGCGGGTGAGTTTGAGGGAGAACGCGGCCGGGTTCTGCTTGCACATCACGTAGTAGGCAGAGGCGAAGAGAATCAAGAAGAACGGCAATACCGTTGCCAGGAGCTGGACCGCCCGCATGAATGGCCTGTCGGAGCGAATGATGCGGCGTATCTCGAACCAGGTGAGCGTGCAGAAGAATGCGAGGCCAAGTGGCAGCAGCACGAGCGCCGAGGCGCCGATCTTACGGTCGAACGGCACCGTGTAATACAGCACGATGAGCGCAGTAGTACTCAGCCCCGCCCGCAGCACAGTGGCCATGATCGCCCGGCGAACCGGGCGACCGGCTTTGTGCACAAACGACATTGCACACCTCCCGCCGCCGCGAAACTGCCGATCCCGGGTCCTGTGTTTGACCGTTGCTCGAATTCGCAGTCATGGCATCACCCCCGGCGGACGATCAGATCGCAACCGGTCATCGCGCCATGTGGCGTCGTTACGTGCTGGTCGGCCGGGTCCGTCATTCCCTGGACAGCATGGCCACTGCTTCGCGCTCGAGATCGACGTACGCGTCGCCGGAGACGTCGATGACGACGCGGTGCACGGTGCCGCCGGTAAACGCCCACGGCTGAGGGCCGGGGTAGTCGTCGGTGACGGGTTCGCCGCGGTCGCAGCCGACGTTGAGACCCTCGCCGGCGATCGAGAACTTGCCGGGTTGGGTCTTGATCGGCCCGCCGCCGACCAACGTGTCGCCGAAGTAGAGGCTGAGCGTGCCGTTGGCCACGCCGGGTGGATCCTCGCCGGCCTTCTCGAAGCTTGCGGACAGGATGACGTTCTCCCCGACGGGAACATCGTCAGCGGACGTTATGTGTTGCTCGGTGATGCCGACGAAGTTGTAGACGTAGTGCAGGCGGTTGTTCTTGACGTAGAGGGCATGACCGCCGAACCGGCTGCCATGCGAGAACAGCACGCCCTGCGCGCCTCGTTTGGGAATGTCGACGACCGCGCCGATGGAGTACGAGCGGTTGCGGACGTTCACGGCGACCGACTCGGGAACCTCCGAGGCCGAGGGCCGGTAGATGTATCGGTTCCTGGGCGGCGCGAGCTGCGGCCGGGGCGTCAGGAAGATTTCGACCGGGCTGCGATCGTCCAACGGGAACGCGTGATTCACACCGGCTTCGTAGAACCACAATCCGATCATCTCTGCCAGCTTGTCCGGTTCCTCGGCGGCGAGATCGTGCAGTTCGGAACGGTCGACCTCGGTGTGGTAGAGCTCCCAGGTGTCCTGCTCGAAGTGGCTCCAGCCGCTGACCGAGGGGTGGGTCGTGACCGCCTTCCAGCCGTCGTGCCAGATTCCACGGGTGCCGAGCATCGAGTAGAACTGGGCTTTCTTCGCGGTCGGGATGGCAGCCGCGTCGAAGCTGTAACGCATGCTGGTGCCCTGGATGGGGATCTGGGTTACCCCGCGGACGACCTCGGGCTCTGCGACGCCGAGGCAGTCCAGCAGCGTCGGGACGATGTCGGTGGCGTGGTGGTACTGGTCGCGGACCTCACCACGCGCCTGGATACCGGACGGCCAGGAAATGATGCACGGATCGCAGGTACCGCCGTTGTGGCTGTAGCGCTTCCACATCTTGAACGGGGTGTTGAACGCCATGGCCCACCCGGTCGGGTAGTGGTTGTACGTCTTCGGGCTGCCCAGCTCATCAAGCATTGACAGGTTCTGGGCCAGGTCGTCTGGGATCCCGTTGGCGACCTTGTTCTCGTTGACCGAACCGTTCGGGCCGCCCTCACCG
Organism: uncultured Actinomycetes bacterium; assembly: GCA_963733615.1. Lineage (GTDB taxonomy): Bacteria > Actinomycetota > Actinomycetes > Mycobacteriales > Jatrophihabitantaceae > DASXRA01. The sequence goes on along the minus strand of CAVTEA010000043.1, from coordinate 30,863 downwards.
CTGGCGCCGTTGTCGGAAACCACGACGATGATCGTGTTGTCGAGTTCGTCGATCTCGGTCAGGTAGTCGAGCAGGCGCCCTATCTGGTGGTCGGCATGCGACAGGAACCCGGCATAGACCTCGGCCATCCGCGAGAACAACCGTCGCTCCTCTGCCGAGAGACTGTCCCACGGGCGCGTGACGTCCAGCGGCGGGAACGGTTTGCCCTCCGGGCCGGTGCGTGTTTCCGGCGTGCCCAGCGGGTTGATGGGAGGCAGTTCGGTGTCGGGCGGGACGATCCCCATCTCCTTCTGCCGAGCCAGGATCACCTCGCGCGCCTTCTCGTACCCCATGTCGAACTTGCCTTTGTAGCGGTCGGCCCACTCCTTGGGAACGTGATGCGGCGCGTGTGCTGCACCCAGCGCGTAGTACAGGAACACCGGCCGATCAGGGGCGATCGACTTGACGTCGTCGACGAACTCGATGGCCTTGTCGGTCAGGTCGACGCTGAGGTGGTAGCCCTCCTCCGGCGTGGACGGCGGGTCCACCGGGTGGTTGTCGTGGAACAGGTCCGGGTACCACTGGTTCGTCTCGGCGCCGAGGAAACCGTAGAAGCGCTCGAAACCACGTCCGACCGGCCAGTCCTTCTTCGTCGAGGCGAGGTTCATTTCGTCCTCTGCGCACAGGTGCCACTTGCCGACCATCGCGGTGGAGAACCCTCGCTCAGCCAGCACCTCGGCGACCGTGGCGCATTCCGGTGGAACGTGCCCATTGCCGTTGGGGAACCCGGCTGCGCACTCGGTAATGCACGCCATGCCGTTCGTCGTGTGGTTGCGCCCGGTCAGCAGGCACGACCGGGTCGGCGAGCACAGCGCCGTAGTGTGCCATTGGGTGTAACGCAAACCCTGCGAAGCGATCCGGTCGATGTTCGGCGTGTCGATCAAGCCGCCGTAGCAGCCGAGCCCGCTGAAGCCGACGTCGTCAAGCACGATGTACACGACGTTCGGCGCGCCCGCCGGAGCCTTCGCCTGCTCGTATGGTGACCAGTCCGGAACCGAGTCCCGAATATCAAGATTTACAACGCCGCGAAACGCACCAGCCATGTCCAGCCTCCCGCCAAGTGTCAGATGGGGTAACACTTCGCTGGCGCAAGGACCCCGGGCATCACCCCTGATGGGTGAACAGACCGAAGCAGACCTCCGTGCATCGTGATTCGCCTGAGATGCGACAACGCGTACCAGGCGCATTCATTCGCCTTGGATGATGTTGCCGCGGCATCGAGCGCGTTCGATTAGCCATCGTCAGACACGAGCGGAGATCGCGAATGCCAAGCATGACGGTGACGGAGTTCGACGGGGCATGGACTCCGCCGGCGGTGCGCAAAGCCTGACCGGCGATTGCCGTTTACGACGCCGCCGAGGCGTCCGAGGCGCAGAGGGGGACACATGGCCTGGGTCGTTGCGGCAGTGAGCGCGCTGTGCGCTTTCGCAATATGCGGAATAGCCTTCGTCCTGCTGCCAATGCTGTTGTTGCGGCGCGAACCGGACACCTTTCGCTGCAAGATCCGCGTCAGCGCCGGATGGTTGCCCACTTTCAAGACCACCTGGCCGAAACGGGTCTCACGCGCAGCATGGGCCAGCGACGTCCTGATCGTGTTCCGCGGGCCGACAGAGATCCGCGTACACGCGATGGAAGTCGCATCCGCCCACGGTGCTGTGCATACCCTGCCCCGGCACGAGGTGGCGCGCCTCGGTCCCGAACCGCTGGCCCTGGATCTCCTTCTCGAAAATGGCTGCCGCCTCGAGGTCGCCGCACCGGCTCGATCTCGAGCCCTGCTGTGCGGCCCCTACCTTGTCCCGCAAGCTATGCCCAATCGCCCCAACCGTCGATCACGGCGGAGCCGCTGAGTGAGACGAGGCGATTGGGACGCGCTGGGCCAGTCGCGCGGCCAGTCGCGCGCGTTCGCGACGGCGGCACCCACGTGAGCGCTCAGGGTACTGCCAGCCCGGTCGACCCGTTGGCGGTGCTGAAGAGCCGCCGATACCTGGGGTTGCTCATCCTCACCGCGTTGCTCGGTGTGCCGATCTCGGCTGCCGCGTACGGATTTCTCAAGCTCAGCAGCCTTCTGCAGTCGTGGATGTACAAGGACCTGCCCAGCGGGTTGGGATTCACCTCGCCGCCGACCTGGTGGCCGGTTCCGGTGCTGGCCGCAGGCGGCCTGCTCGTCGCCGCGACCATCCGGTATCTGCCTGGTGGCGGCGGCGAATCACCGGTGGACGGCTTCAAGCCGGGCGGCGTTCGCCCGGCCCGGGCGATCCCGGGCATCGCCCTCGCCGCGTTGGCGACACTCGGCTGCGGCGCGGTATTGGGCCCGGAGGCACCGCTCGTGGCTCTCGGCGCGGCGCTCGCCGTTCTGCTCGTGCGCGCGCTGAATCGCAAGACACCCGCACAGGCAATCGCAATCGTGGGTGCGGCTGGCAGCTTCGCCGCGATCGGCACATTGCTCGGGTCGCCGCTCGCCGGCGCGTTTCTGCTTATGGAGGCTGCAGGTCTGGCCGGCGCGATGCTGGAAGTGGTGCTCGTTCCCGGCCTGCTGGCCAGTGGGATCGGCGCGCTGATCTTCGTCGGACTGGACTCGTGGACGGGGTTCGGCACGTTCTCGTTGACGGTTCCGCAGTTGCCCGGCGCGTCACATCCCGATGTCGCGCAGTTCGGGTGGGCGCTCGGTATCGGCGTTGCGGCTGCCGTGCTCGGTTGGAGTATCCGCCGGGGCGCGGTGCTGCTGCGGCCGCATGTGTCACAGCACCGGTTGGCGCTGACCCCCATCGTCGGCATCGCAATCGCGGGGCTCGCGATCAGTTATGCCGAGGCAACCGGGAAGAATTCGTCCGAGGTGCTGTTCTCCGGACAGTCTGCGCTTCCGACGCTGATCGACGACAGCGCCAAGTATTCCGTCGGTGCGCTGCTGATGCTCTTACTTTGCAAGGGAATCGCCTACAGCGTGTCACTGTCGAGCTTCCGCGGCGGGCCGACCTTTCCCGGCATGTTCCTCGGTGCTGTCGGTGGCATTGCGTTGTCGCATCTGCCAGGGCTGCCGCTGGTTACCGGAGCGGCGATGGGTATCGCGGCCATGACGACCGCGATGCTGCGATTGCCGATGACCGCGGTGCTTATCACGAGCCTGTTCCTGCTGCCCGACGCGTTGACGGTCATGCCCGTCGAGGTGGTCGCCGCGGTGGTCGCGTATGTGGTCGTGATCCGGCTGCCTGACCCGACCGCCGGCGGACTCCGGAAGTCACGCCAGCCGGTGGCCGAACATGCGCAAACACCGACCGCCTCGCCGGAAGCTCCGACGAGCCAGTCGATGTGAGTGCGTCTGACCGATCAGCGGCGCCTACTGACGCGGCGTGCGGTGCGGCGGCCTGTGCGCCGGGCGACTCGACGGCTACCAAACATGTCTGCTCCTTCGGGGTTGGGTGTGCGGGCCGGCCATCGTGTCGACCGGCCCGGCAAAGGGGATCTAGGCGGGTGTGGCCGCCGCCTTCTTCTCGAGCTCGTGCAGCTGCTGGGCCTCCTCGGCCTCCAGCATGCCGAGCGCGACGAGGTCCAGCGGGCTGATGAATCCGTCGCTGATCCGGAAGCCTCCGGCACGCATGATTGCGTCGCGCAACGGCACGGCCCAGTGATGCTCGAGCAGGAGCATAGCGGCCGCGGAGTCGGGCGGAATGTCCTCGAGCACGTCCCAGGCCCCTTCCTCCGCGAGCAGCGAGACGCCCTCTTCCGCCGCCTCGGCGCCGGCCAGCGCACCCACCTCAGCCCCTTCCTCACCGGCGAAACCGAGACCGATGAGGGCGCCGATCTTGCTGCCCACCTCGACGGCTTCGTCCTCGGTGAGGTTGCTCAGGTGCTCGGCCTCGAGATTGCCGGCCGCGTCCTTGTAGACCGCCAGGGCGTCGATTACCCGGACGGTGTCGTCATTCTTCAGTTGTTCGAGCGCTTCGATGATTTCGCCGTGGAAGTCAGGCTGATTGAACCCAAGCACGACGAGCTGTACCGGACCGATGGACATCGTCTTTTCCTTTCAGCAGCGTTGACCGCGCGCGGTTTCCCCGCCGGCAGCCGGTCTGCCCTAGTCGACAGCCGCAGCACGAGTCCTGCATCACCCAGCAGGGGTGATGCAGGTCGGGGAGCGCAAAGCGAGGCTCGGTCACAACTCGTTCGCCGCAACTGCGTCGGTGCAGAACGGGAAGGAGCATGCGATGACAAAGACTGATAGTGAGGCGGTTCTGAAGGTTGGGCCGCGGCGGTTGCGCGTGCCGCGTGCAGCGGTGGCACATTTGTCGCCTGCCGAGCGAGCTGCATTGGGTGTTGCCGCGCGCGCAGAGGTGCCGCCGGAGCGGCATGCGGAGTTCGGGCCGCCGACGGATCGGGCTGATCCAGTCGAGCTGTTGGAGCGCCAAGGTGAATCGCGGGTGCCAGAGCTGGTTCCCATCCGTTACGGGCGGATGCTCGTCTCGCCGTTCACGTTCTACCGCGGTGCGGCGGCGGTGATGGCCGCCGACCTCGCGTTGACGCCGGTCTCGGGATTGACGGTGCAATTGTGCGGTGATGCGCACGTGTCCAATTTCGGGTCGTTCGGTTCGCCGGAGCGGCAGCTGATGTTCGATATCAACGACTTCGATGAGACCTATCCCGGTCCATGGGAGTGGGACGTCAAGCGGCTGGCCGCCAGCTTCGTGGTAGCCGGTCGCGAGAACGGCTTCAGCTCCAAGGAACGCCGCCGCATCGTGCGCGCAACGGTGCGCCGCTACCAGGCCGCGATGCAACATTTCGCAACGCTTCGCGAGCTGGACGTGTGGTACTCCCGGATGGATATGGAAACGCTGCAAGGACTGTTGAGTAAGCCGCTGTCCAGGGCGCAGGTGAAGGCGCTGAGCAAGGCCGGCGCAAAGGCACGCACTCGCGACAGCATGCAGGCCTACAGCAAGCTGGTACGCGAAGTTGACGGCCAGGCGCGGATCGTGGGAGCTCCGCCGCTGATCGTTCCGGTCGGTGATCTGTTGCCCGACGCGGACCGGCAGGTCCTCGAGGCGGCCATCAACGGGCTGTTGAGCAGGTACCGGCGCACCCTGCCCAGTGACCGGCGGGTGCTGCTCGAACGGTTCTCCTTCGTCGATATGGCGCGCAAGGTTGTCGGCGTCGGCAGCGTCGGCACCCGCTGCTGGATCGTGCTGCTGCGCGGGCGGGACGACGACGATCCACTGTTCTTGCAGGTCAAGGAAGCCCAGCGTTCGGTCCTGGCCGACCACGTGCGCGCGACCGGGCTGCCCACCTTCCGCAATGAAGGCGAACGGGTCGTGGCCGGGCAACGGCTGATGCAGGCCGCGAGCGACATCTTCCTGGGGTGGGAGGCCATCGAAGGTATTGACGGCCAACGGCGTGATTTCTACGTACGCCAGTTACGCGACTGGAAAGGCTCAGCTGTCCTCGAAACCATGCCGGCCAAGGGCATGGCGGCGCTCGGCGAGGCCTGCGCCTGGACTCTCGCCCGCGCTCACGCCTGCTCGGGCGACCGGATCGCGCTCGCGTCCTACCTGGGCCAGGATGACGCGTTCGTCCAGGCAATCACCGAATTCGCAGAGGTCTATGCGAACCAGAATGAGCGGGACCATGCTGCGCTGGCCGAAGCCGGTCGCAGCGGACGCATCCAAGTGGAAGCTGGGCTGTGACGTGGACACTGCACCGGCGCGCCATGGCTTGTCTGACGATGTGCGGATTCTGAGCACCACGGTCGAGCGAGATCTCGTAGGCGTGGGCCATTTCGCCGATCCGTCGCGAGAGTGGCGTCGCCTGATCTCGGAGTTAGTCGGGACGTTCCTGCTCGTCGTCGTTGGCGCCGGCGGGGGAGTCATCGATGCCTACACTCACGGCCAGATCGCCCGCGCGGCCGCGGTGACCGCACCTGCACTGATGGTGATGGCGATCATCCTGTTCATGGGCGCGGTGTCCGGGGCGCATCTCAACCCCGCGGTCAGCATTGCGTTTGCGCTGCGACACGACTTTCCATGGCGACGGGTGCCGGCCTACATCGTGGTGCAGCTGATCGGAGCCACCGCGGCCTGCCTGCTGCTGTGGGCGATGTTCGGCAAGATCGGCCAACTCGGCGCGACTGAGCCGGGCTCTGGGGTCAGCACGTTCCTGGCGATCTCGATGGAAGCGCTGTTGACCTTCGGGCTGGTCAGCACAATTCTCGGCACTGCGTCCGGTGCCCAGAACGTCGGCCCGATGTCGGCGATCGCGGTGGGTGGTTACATCACGCTCGCCGGCCTGTGGTCGAGTCCGATCAGTGGCGCGTCCATGAATCCGGCCCGATCGTTCGGCCCGGACGCGGCGCTGTGGGACTTCAGCCACTACGAGGTCTACATCATCGGTCCACTTGTCGGGGCGGTGCTTGCGGTCGGTGTCGCGTGGCTGCTGCGTGGAGCGGGCGGAGATGTGTCGGCATTGCGCGCCGCGCAGGGCACGCTCGCCGACCCCGCGCCTCCCACGCACTAACGACATGGGCGGTGCTCTATGTCCGTAATCAGGTGGGCAGGAACTTCGATCCGGCGGACGTTTCCGGCCGTTGCGCTGGTGCTGTGCTCGCTGGTTGCCGCATGCAGTAGTAGCAGCAGTGGCGGCACCAGCAGCAAGCCGCAGTACTGCAAGGACGTCGACCAGCTCAAGACATCGGTCCAGAAGCTCGGCGATGTCGACGTCGCGAAGAACGGGATCGACTCATTGAAGACGGCGCTCAGCAGCGTCGAAGACAACGCGAAGACGCTTGCCAGTGACGCGAAGTCGACGTTCGAGCCACAGACGACGGCGGTGCAGAACGCGCTCTCCGCCCTGGAGACCGCGATCAAGTCTGCACAGGGTCAGCTCTCCGCGACGACGATCGAGGCGGTCGGATCGGCGGTTACCCAGGTGAAGAATTCGGTAGGCGATCTGGAGACTGCCGTTTCGGGAAAGTGCGAGTAAGAACGGACGACGAGTCGCGCGGACCATGCGCTTGTCTTCCGCGCCCGCGTCGGCGAACTTGAGATAGAGAGCCGACTCCCTGCACCTCGACGGGAACGGCTGGACTGCCGAGCTCACCGTCGTGGTCCGACCGCTCACGGCCGTGCATGCGCTGGCCGACGCGATGGACACTCAGCTGACCGGCACGCAGAGTACGTGAGAAGCAGCCCCCAGGGGACGATCTTGATGCAGACCTCGCAATTGCCTTTCTTGGATGAGCACACGACGGCTATCGCGGCCGGCGCCGATGATGTCTGGCCCGTCCTGCTCGAAACACTCGACCGATCGTTCACGCGAGCTGGCCTGGCCAGCTATGCGCGGATCGTCGGATGCGCCAACCGCACGGCGTCCGGGCCGCGGCCGTTCGTAGTGGGCTCGACGGTGCCTGGCTTTCGCGTCGTCGCCGCGGCGCCTGGCGCTGAGCTCGTACTTGCCGGGCGCCACCGATTTTCGACGTACGCGCTGAGCTTTCGCCTCGAACACGTCGGTGCGGGCAGGTCGTTGCTGCGCGCGGAAAGCCGAGCTGCCTTTCCCGGCCTGGCCGGCAGTGGCTACCGCCTGCTTGTCGTTGGCACAGGCGGGCACGTCATCGCCGTGCGCCGCCTGCTCGCACAGGTAAGGAACCGCTGCGAGGTCGGGCAGTCGCGCGGCGACGTCGATACAGCGTGACGACGACGTGACGACGGCGAAGTTCGGTCGGGCGCGTCGGTGAGGTCGGTGGAAGTCGTCGGCACACGCGAGGGCCGGGACATCTCTAGATCAACAATCGGGTGATGCTGCCACCACCTACGGAGTTGGGTCAGAACGGGGGCGGGTCGGGGTCGCTTTCTGCGGTGTGGGTTCGGCTGGTGTCTACGGGTTGGTCGGGTGGTCGTGATTGGTAGGTGTGTCTGGTGGGGCTGGTCCATTGGTAGCTGCCTTCGGCCTGTCGGTCCAGTTTCCAGCCGGCCTCGTGTTTGAGGCGATGGTGGCGTCGGCACAGCGCTGCCAGGTTCTCCGGGTTGGTCAATCCGCCTTTGTTGTAGGGGATGCGGTGGTCGAGGTCGCAGTGTTGGGCTCGGCGGGCGCATCCGGGGAATGCGCAGGTTTGGTCGCGGGCGATGACGTACTCGGTGAGGTCTTTCGGGGGTCGGTAGGTGGTGTGTCCGTAGTCGAGCAGGGTGTTGGTGGCGGGGTCGGTGAGTAGGCGTCGCCAGGTGCCGGTGTGGTCGGCGGCGAGGTGTCGGGCTACTGATGCGGGGATGGGTCCGTGTCCGGCCAGTTCGCCGGGTTGCTCATCGAGGCCGAGCAGGGTCGACGCGGCGACGGTGACGTGGATCGAGGGTCGCAGGCCTTGTGCTTTCGGCAGGTGCGGGTCGTGCAGGGCGGCGATGCCGAGGTCGACGAGGGCGTCGGCGCGGCGCTGATCCGCGCTGCGCGGGTCGGTGGCGGAGGTGACCGTGGCCAGGCAGTCGATGGCGGTCATGACCGCGGCAGCACCTTCAGCCGGGAGCAGCGCCCAGAGTTCGGTCATGCCGTCATCGCGGGCAGTCACGCATACGCGGCGTTCGGTCATCGCGTGGGCGCGTTGTTCTTCGACCCGCGCCGGGTTCAGCGTGTGGACCGCGCGGCGTACGGAGCGTTTGAACTCGGCCAGCGTCTGCCCACCCGCCCGAGCCAACACCCGATCTTGCACCGCCGTCGCCACCTCCGGGTCGAGGGGGTAGGTGGCTTCGGCGAGGGTCATGGCGTGCAGGTAGCCGATCCGGCCCCGGTGCAACGCCCGCCCCGTCTCCGCCAACGCGCCGGTCAAGGTTTCCGCCACTGCAATACGGCGTTGCGCGGTCAACGCCGACAGCCGCAACGCACACCCGACCTCCTCGCGCACCCACCGATCCGCAGACCCATCATCAGCAGCCATCGCGGCCAACATTTGCGCCTGCACCCCGGCAAGCCAGGCCAGGTGTCGTTCGATCGCGACCAGCGCATCCACCCGACCAGCATGCGACAGTGCGGCGGGGTCGAGCAGCGACAAGCCCGCCACCGCATCCGGACCCGGCGCCTCAACCGCCAACCAGGCCGCGGCCTGATCCGGATCCTCGGTGATCTCCGCGAGACTCAACGGCGGCGCCACCGCGGGCGGCTGCCACTCATCGATCTCGAACATGCGTGCGATACTATCTGATCACCGCAAGCTCCGTCCAGGCAGAATCACCTTATCCGGTAAGGACGTCCAGGCGCGAGCATGACCGCATGGCGAGCAATGCCAAGAGCCAGCGGTCGGCTCCGCCAACATCCGCAACGGATCAGATCCAGACGAGCACGAGGCGTTTGTCCGGGTCGCGATCCGCTGCCGACGCGATGTTCGGATGGTCCGAGCCATACGGCAGCACGCGTCGTCACGCTCCGGGCGTGCCGCGCCTATTTCACGTCACATCCAGGCTCAACCGAGAGTCGATCATGGCGCACGGTCTTGACTGGACCCGAATGAATGCCGCCCGAGGCATCGCCGGCAGTACCAGCCAGAGGTCGACGGTGTGTTCCTGTGCCCGCGCGAATTCGACGCCGACTTCTTCGTGTGGATGAACAACACTGGAGGGCCTGTCGATGTGTGGGCGGTCGATGGGTACTCGAGCGCCTCGGCTGGACCCCGATCCGATCAGGAATCGAGAAGCGCCCCGGTGTGGTCGGGCCTAGCCTTTCGACGGAAGGTCGGCATGACGCCGACAGCCCTGCGCGTCAAGAAGGGGAGGGCCTGAGAATGCCCGCGAAGAGTGCCAAGCCCAAATCCGAAGGCTTCAGCGCCGAGGAGCGTGCCGCGATGAAGGAGCGCGCCGCTGAGCTGCGCGCCGAGGGCAAGAAGGGGGCCAAGAATGCCGATGGCCTGCAGGCGGTCCTCGACAAAATCGCGGAGCTGGCACCGGAGGACCGTGCGCTCGCCGAGCGCGTGCACGTGACTGTGACCGCGACCGCCCCCGCGTTGTTGCCGAAGACCTGGTACGGAATGCCCGCCTACGCAAACGCGGACGGCAAGGTCGTCGTGTTCTTCCAGGACGCGGGCAAGTTCAAGTACCGCTACTCCACGCTGGGTTTCCAGGAAGCGGCGAACCTCGACGACGGCGACATGTGGCCGGTGTCGTACGCGCTCAAGAAGTGGAGCCCCGCGGTGGAGAAGAAGGTCGCCGAACTGGTGAAGGCCGCGATCTCCTGACCGGTGCGGCGACCGGTGCGTAAACAAGCGGCGCTCGGGCTGCGTTACAGGATTGGGCGACCGAGGCGATTCTGGAGGACATGTGGACTTCGAGACGTACGTGACGCAGTCACGGCGCCGACTGCTGCGATACGCCGTAGTTCTCACCAACGATCCCGAGCTGGCGGAGGACGTCCTCCAGGAGGTGCTGCTGCGGGCCGGGCAGCGCTGGCCGAAGATCGGTCGTCTGGACGAACCGCACGCCTATGTCCGGCGGATGCTCACCAACGAAGTGGTCTCGTGGCATCGCAAGTGGGGTCGCGTCGAGGCCCGGCCGGACGCTGACCTGGACCGGGCGATTCACGATCCGACCGGCGTGGTCGATCGGCGCGAGACGATTCTGCGTGAGCTGAGCCGCCTGCCGGCCCGGCAGCGTGCGGCCGTCGTCCTGCGCTACTTCGAGGATCTCACCGACCAGCAGATAGGCGAGGTTCTCGGCTGCCGGGCGGGGACGGTTCGCATCCACATCCACCGCGCGATGAAGACGCTGCGGGTCGACACCACTGCGGCCGCCTTCCAGGTCGTTCGCTAATCGCCGCCACCTCAAAGGAGCACCGATGTATACCGAAACCGAGCTGCGCGAGGCGATGCAGCACTCCGCTGTGCGCGCCGATCGCCTCATCGAGGCCGAGCAGCACCCGTCGGCGCAGAGCCAGCCGTCCCGACCCATCGACCTGCGGGTTCCGATCGATCATTCGCCGGCGCCTCGGCGCCGGATCTGGTTGCCAGCGGCCGCGGCCGCCGTCGTCGCCGCCGTGGCCGCAGGCGGGGTGTACCTGGCGGCAAAGCCTTCACACCAGACACCGGCCTCACCGCAGAAAGATGTTTCGGCCGCGGCAGCAACGCCCAGCCGGAGTAGGCCGGCCGCCACCTCGCCCCGCACCGCGGTAGCGCTCGCCAACCTGGTCACGATTCCGGGCGCCAGCGACTACCAGCTCGGCGCCCGGATGGAGACAGTCACCGCGCCGGGACTCGACGGGATCCAGGCCATGGCCCTGCCGGCTGGCGGGTTCGACCCGGCAAAGCTGCTCACCGGTTCGCATCCGGTGTCGGTGGACGGCACGCACGGCTACGCGGGCAAGGCGCTGATCTACCTGATCGACCCCAGCGACCCGCAACAGGCAAGCAAGGCAGGTAGACCGCGAAACACCGTGGCCTGGCCGGTCGGCGACGGCACTTGGCTCGTCCTGCAGAGCAGCATGGCTGATGGCGCAGACTTCGCAGACGTTCCGGTGGCGACGCTGATTCACGACGCCGGACAGCTCCGGGCTCAGGCGGCGCCCGCACCGCTGCGCAGTGGCTATCGAGCACAATGGCTCCCAGCCGGCTTGACCCTGACCAGCGCGTCTGGCTCGGTCGGCAACCCAGCGGTCGCGTTGACGCTGACAGCGGGAACCAAGTCGATCATCATCGAGTTGGGTAGTGCTGCGCTGCATGTGCCCGGCGTCCCGACCGGGGGGCAGGGCAGCGCCGTCGCCAGCAAGCAGATTTCGGGCTACTCGGTTTCGGTCTTGGAAAAGGGCTATGACCACGCCACCGCGCAACGCGTACTGGACGGTCTCGATTTCAGCCGACTGCACGGCCCACGGTCGGGTTGGTGGACGCTCGACCAGGCCGTCAACGGCTAGCTGCTCTCGAACAACGAACCTCCGTGGTCTTCGGACCGCACGGCCGAAGAGCCGGAGCTGTCCGTAGGGGTTGGTGTTTGCCCATAACAGCGCGGGCAGCCCGCACCGTCGGTGCGGGCTGCCCGCCATCGACGCTGCCGGCGACTCGATCACCCAGACCGCCATACCCTCGCAGGAGCTAAAGGCATGAACCGTCTTCGCATCACACTCGCCGCGGTTGCCACCGCTGGCCTGGCTGGCCTGGCTGGCCTCGTCGCGCCGAGCGCGTCAAACGCCGCGCCGACACCAAGAGAGGCCGACGTACCGGCTTCGGTGGTGTTGCCGACCGGTGAGCGCATCCAGATCAGCGGTGCCGGCGCCAACCCGAAGGTGATCGTCCGGCACGGTCCAGGTGCGCCTGACGTGCAGGTGCTGCGCGTGGCCGGGCACACCTACGCGATCCCGATCGAGGCGAACACCCCAGAGCTCGATCCGTCGATGTTCGACGTCGCCCAACTCGCCCAGCACCAGGACCGCATCCCGGTGTCGCTACACCTCACCGGTGAAAGCGTTCCTGGGGTGACGATCACGTCGCGCTCGGGCGGCTCGGCCACGGGTTACCTCACGCCGGCGTCGGCGCGAGAGCTTGGTGCTGCGTTGCGGGCCGGTCGCGGCAACGTGCCTGGGCTGCAGCGGATGTCGCTCGATGTGCCGCAGCCGGGCGCCGTCACGCCGATGTACCAGCAGTACACGCTCGACGTGCACGTGAAACCGCCGGCCGGCGTCACGCCGGATCAGAACTGGTTGTTCGTGGTGAACGTTGACGACGCGCGCACGTTCAACAACGCATTCGTGTTCACCGGCGACGATCAGCGCGTCAGCGTGCCGAAGGGCCACTACATCCTGATGGCCCAGGCGATCTCGGTGCCGACGACCGACGGTGCGCCCTATCGCGACTGGCTGGCCTTCACGGCCGATGTCACCGTCAATGGTGACGGGCAGACCGCGGTCGTCGACACGTCGCGCGCGACCGCGTCGCCCTACCCGACCTTCAGCAACCTGCCGCGGCCGGTCACGGAGCAGTCCATGAACCTCGCCTACGGCATCTCGGACGACCGCGGGCAGCTCGCGGTCAACCTCGACGGATCGCGCGACCCCAGCGTCGAGGACTTCGTCCAGTCGGTTCAGGGTGGCCGACACGGCAAGATCAGCACCGTCGCCTGGGCGCAACTCGACGGACCGTCATCCGCGCCTGATCCCTACAGCTACTACCTGGCCCAGGCGCACGCGAACGAAGTAGTCGGCGACGAGCGGATCAACGTTCCGCAGTCCGACCTCGCGACCGTCCAAGCCCACTACTACGGCGACGGCCGGGCGCTCGTCGGCTTCGGCGGACGGGACGTGGTGTTGCCGTACCTCAACCCGGGCTTCCTCAGCGACGGCGAGACGCCCGGCGCGCCCGGCGTGCGCAGCGAGTACGTGTACAGCCCGCCTGACGCAACGTGGGTGACGGACGCGCAGCAGGAACTGCCTGACTGGTCGGCGGTCATCGGCGAGCTGACCCAGGCGCGTGCGTTCCGGGCCGGCCAGACCTACCGGGAGGACTTCTTCCGTGGCCCGCTCGCGCCGGGCGCGTTCTCGCAGCCCGGCCCGGCGGCGTGGCCGTACTGCCAGGCCTGCCGCACCGCCACCACGATGCAGCTCGGCGTCACCGCATTCAACGACTCGGATCCGTCGCACATCGGGTGGCCCTTCGGCGGATCGCCGGATCAGGCGGACCAGCACATGCAGGTGCGCCAGGACGGCGCCGTGATCTTCGACCAGGACTTCGCCTTCTACGGCCGGGCTCCCAGCTTCGAGACCGCGGCCGGTGATCACGACTACCAGGTGATCGGCAGCTATGACGGCGCGGCCGACGGGCAGGTGCGCTCGACCCACGCGAGCACCGAGTGGGACTTCCGCTCGACCGGCGCCGACCGCGACGTGCCCAGCGGCTGGGTGTGCGACGCCGATCCGGCCACACCGTGCACGGTGCTGCCGATGATGACGGTCAGCTATGCGATGCCGACCAGCCTCACCGGCGCCGTGGCCCCCGGGGCGTCCAGCTTCGTCGTCACGGTCGGGCACGTGCAGGCCGCGGCCGCGACGCCGATCACCGGGCTGTCGTTCGGCGTCGCCGTCGACGGGAGCGACTTCACGCCGCAGCAGGTGCGCCCGCTCGGCGGCGGACGCTACCTGGTCACCGTCGTCAACCCGGCGCTCACGGCCGGCACCGGCATGTCCGTCCAGTTGCACGCCACGGACGCCGCGGGCGGCTCGATCACCCAGACCGTGCAGACCGCCTACACCATCGCGGGGAGCTAACCATGAACCGCTTTCGCATCGTCTTCTCCGCGGTTGCCGCCGCGAGCATGGTCGGCCCAGTCGGCCTCGTTGCGCCGAGCCCGGCGAGTGCCGCGCCGATACTCGGGCCGCTGACCAAGGCGGGCTGCGCCGTGGCGTCCGGGCACGACGTCCGGTGCTTCGCCGAGTACCGGGCCGTCCACTACCCCGCCGGGGTGCACGCCGAAACCGCAACGCCACCGGGGTTGTCGCCGGCGGATATCGCCTCGGCGTACGCGCTGACCGGCGATGGCGGCGTCGGTCGTACCGTGGCCATCGTCGACGCGTACGACGACCCGAACGCCGAGTCCGATCTCGCCACCTATCGCGCGGCCTACGGGTTGCCGCCGTGCACCACCGCGAACGACTGCTTCCACAAGCTGAATCAAGGCGGTGCTGCCGGGCCGTATCCAGATCCGGATCCGTACTGGTCGATCGAGATCTCCCTCGACCTGGACGCGGTGTCGGCGGCCTGTCCGCAGTGCTCGATCACGCTGGTCGAAGGCGACGGCGCCGACCCGGCCAGCCTGGCCACCGCCGAGGACACCGCGGTCGAGCTCGGTGCTGTGGCTGTCTCCAACAGCTACGGCATGACCGAGTTCACCGGCATGGACGCGTTGGCGCCGCACTACGTGCATCCCGGCACGTCCATCGTGGCCAGCACCGGCGATTACGGATTCGGGCCGGCGTCGTTCCCGGCCGTGCTGGGCAACGTCATCTCGGTCGGTGGCACGACGCTGACGAAGGATTCGACGACCACGCGTGGCTGGACGGAGCAGGCGTGGACCGGCGCGACCAGCGCATGCTCGGCCTACATCGCCAAACCCGCTTGGCAGAAGGACAAGCACTGCTCGATGCGCACCGTGGCCGACGTTTCCGCCGTGGCCGACCCCTACACCGGCCTCGCCGTTTACGACACGTTCGGGCTCGGCGACGACAACGGCTGGGTGATCGTCGGCGGGACGAGCCTGGCCAGCCCGCTCGTCGCTGCCATGATCACCCGCTCCGGGCACGAGATCGACGACGCCAGCTACATCTACGCACACAGGTCGGCGCTCTACGACCCGGTCGGTGGCTCGAACGGATACTGCGGCGGCGACTACCTGTGCACCGGCAAGAAGGGCTACGACGCGCCGACCGGCGCCGGCAGCCCACACGGCTTGGGCGCGCTCTGACAGCGCACCACTGTTTCTAGGTGCGACGAGTCGGCGCCGGCACGCGATTGATCATCTCTGGCGAAGCCGCGATCAATGGCGGATCCGGCAGAGATGATCAAGACCCGGCGCGAGTTTGGGAGCCCCGCACGCCGGCGACGCTCATCCTGGTTGATCACCTGCGGGTTCTGTACCGCGGGCAGTGGGCAAAGCGCAGGTGATCAGGAGCGTTCAGCGGGCGACAGCCACGGCCTGGCAACCTGCGAACGTTGAGTGGGTTGGGGAACTGATGAACCCTGGCGCTCGAACGTACGTCGACTGGCCGCGAACATGGGTCGCCGGCCAATGCCCACCAGCACGGTGACGGCAGTGCTCCCGCAGCGCACATCGTGAACGACGTGAAGGCTTTCGCTGGAGACGGGCGAGACGGACGGCGAAGCAACGATCTTCGACGTAGCTTTCCGGGACACAATCCGGTCACTGATACAGCCGCAGACTGCTCCTGACGAGCTGTGATCTTGGCATCGGAGATGTTTTCGGTGGCGTCACTGCTTACGACGTATACCGTCCGTCGCCACCTCGTGACCTTGTGCCGGAGGCTAAAGCCGCGAATCCTTCGCCACGTCGGCCGTTCAGCCGACTCGTCGGCCGAATGGCTAGCCATGATCGACCGATCACCCGACTGCCGGCTCGGTGAATCTCCAGGAAGGTCTTCCCCAACGGCCCATCAAGGGTCGGAGCGAGCAGAGATCCGCCGGACATATGGTCGCCCCAGGTTCGGCGGGGAGCTAGAGGCGAAACCGACGCTCATCTTTTAATCCGCCCTTCATGGGAGAAGGAGATTCAAGATGCGCATGAACAAGAAACTCGTCGCAATCACCGCCGGTGTCGCCATCGTTCTGGCCGGCGGAGGCCTCGCCCTCGCCTACTGGACCACCACCGGTGCCGGCTCCGGCAGCGGCAAGGTGGCAAGCAGCAACGGCACGATCGCCCTGACGGCAACCTTCGCGGACGGCATCACGCCCGGTGGCTCGGTTCCGGTCAGCTTCAAGGCCACTAACGCCGGCTCGTCGAACCTACAGGTCGGCACGGTCACGACCGTCGTGTCCACAACCCCAGTCACGGGCACCTGCGACGCTTCGTGGTTCGCCGTGGCGCCTGCGCTGGAGAACCAGACGATCGCGCATGGCGCGATCAACGTCGCCTTGACCGCCGGCAGCTACCTGGTGTTCACCGACGATCTCGCGGTCAACCAGGATGGCTGCAAGGGCGCGACGATCACGCTCACGCTCACCAGCAACTAGTTCCATCCAGCTTTGCCTGGGGCGGGCGATCGGGGGTCTGCCCGCCCCAGCAACGCTGATCCATTCCAAGCCGCAGTTCCCGAAGGGAGCAGAAGACCATGCCGCGTAAGCATATTCTTCCCGCCCTTCGATCCGCCCGACTCGTAACCAAGCTCTTGCTGGCCACTGCCATCGTTGCAGTCCTCGGCACCGTCGCGACATTCTCGCTGGCAGCGGCCGCGAAGCCCGGCATCACCGTCCAGACATCTCCGGCCAGCCAGTCGGTGACTCGGGGCCAGGCCGTCAGCTACACGATCACCGTCACGTCCACCAACGGCTTCGCCGGCGTGGTGACGCTGTCCGCGAGCGGACTGCCCAAGGGCGCGTCGGCCGCATTCGCACCGTCGTCGATCACTCTCAAGTCGGGCGGCAAGGCGACCTCGACGATGAACGTGACCACCACATCGACCACTCCGGCGGGCAATTCGACGCTCACCGTGACCGGTACCAGCGGCAAAATCAACGGCTCGGTGACTGCCGGCCTCACCGTGAACGTCCCGCTTTCAGGCTCGATTTCGATGACCGCCACGCCGGCGACCGTCTCCATTGCTCCCGGCTCGACAGCCGTGTACACAATCCAACTCGCGCGGGTCAACCTGCCCGGCCCGGTCACCTTCAGCCTCATCGGCGGACTGCCCACCGGCGCCAAGGCGACGTACTCGCCGAACCCGACGACTGGCAACTCCGCCACCTTGCAGATCACCACTGCGTCCACCACCAATGGCGGCACATACAACCTCAGCCTGGTCGCATCCGGCCAAGATCCGAGTAACACCAGCCGGTCCGCCTCCGCGAGCGTGCAGCTCGTCATCACGACCAAGGGCAAGGACTTCAGCATCTCCGGCGACGTCGCCGGGTTGTTGGCGCCGGGCGTGAGTCAGCCGGTGGACCTCATCCTCACGAACCCGAACAACCAGCAGCTGTCGATCACGAACCTGACCGCGACCGTGAAGTCGGTGGCCCGCAAGGCGTCCGCCATCGGGGTGTGCTCCGTCGCCGACTACGCGGTGACCCAGTACAGCGGGCCGTACCCACTCGTGGTGCCGGGCCGCGGCAGCACGTCACTGTCGCACCTGGGCGTCCCGTCGACGTCCTGGCCGAAGATCACGATGGTCGACACGGCCACCAACCAGGACGGCTGCAAGGGCGCAACGGTCACTCTCGCTTACTCCGGCTCAGGACAGGGGAGCTGACGATGAAGCTTCTCCGTCGCCGCATTCTCATCCCGGCCACCGCCATCACGGTCATCCTCGCCGGAGCCGGCATCTCGTGGGCCTTCTGGACGACATCCGGCACCGGGTCGGCCTCCGCCACGACCGCGACGCTCAACCCGCCGACGAACGTCGTCGCGACCGCCACGCTCGGCAGCGGCACGGTCCCGGTGACGTGGAACGCAGCAAGGTTGTCCACCGGCCAATTCGCGCAGAGCTATCACGTGACGCGGGTCAGCGGGAGCGATTCTTTCCCGGCCTGCGACACCACGTCGACATCGTGCAGCGACACATCGGTCCCGGACGGCACCTACCAATACGTAGTCACAGCGATCTACCACACCTGGACCGCGGCGAGTGCCCCGAGCGCGGCCGTGACGGTGACCAACGACAACATTCCGCCGACCGTGGCCATTGACCAGGCAAGCGGTCAGGCCGACCCGACCGCGACGTCACCGATCCATTTCGCCGTTGTATTCAGCGAGTCGGTCGCGGACTTCACCGCATCCGACGTGACGCTCACCGCCGGCACCGCATCAGTCACCGGCAGCGGCACGACCTACGACGTGGCAGTGAGCATGACCGGCAGCGGCACCGTTACTGCGTCGATCGCCGCGAACGCCGCGCACGATGCCGCGGGCAACGGCAATACTGCCTCCACCAGCACCGACAACACCGTCACCTACGACGTGTCCGGCCCGGACCTGTCTGCGCCGACCGTCGCCGCCACGGTGACCTACGGCAACAACCCGATCTACGTCAGCCACGAGAACGTCACCCTCACCGACGCCGCGTCCGACCCCGCCGGCGTGGACTCGGTGGACTTCTACTACTGCGCGGGAGCCACCGGCACGTGCGACGGCACGAACGGAACGCTGATCACCCAGCCGTGGACAACTGCCGCCTTGGCTGACGGGCCCTACCGCATCATCGCCGTCGGCACGGACACCCTCGGCAACGCGACCACCAGCCCCGCAACCCTGATCGCCGTGGACGCAACCCCGCCCACCGTCTCTCGCCCCACCGTGAACGGACACTCCTGATGAGCACGCCGGAATTCTTATCGACGAACCGCCGCCGTATCGTAGCCGGACTGGCGATCTTTGCCGTCGCGGCGATCAGTCTCATCTATGCGGTCCCGGCTTCCGGCGCCTCCACTGCGTCGAGCGGCGACGGGAGCATGACCGTCAATCCGTCATCTGCGACCGCAGGATCGACGGGCAATCAGTTCACGTTCACGTTTACCGGCGACGACAAAAAGGACTTCTCCAACGGGTCGTACGTCACGCTGCTCATCCCAGCCGGTTGGACAGCGCCGAACACGACGCCGGGAACCCCTGGCTACACGACGACGACACAAGGCAACTGCAGCGCGGGCTCTCCGACGGTGACCGGTACGGGGCCATGGACCATCCAGGTTCCGCAGCAATGCCCGAACGACAAGTCATTCACGATCGTCTATGGAGCCGTCACGGCGTCGCCGACCCCCGGCGGGGCCACGTTCAATGCCGCCTCGCATAACGGCTCGGGGGGCCCTGCCACTGCATTGCGAAGCGGCAACCCGACCGTGAATGTCACCGTCGGTCCCGCCGCGAAGCTGGTGTTCACCCAGCAACCGTCAGGTGCCACCGGGGGAATCGCATTCACCACGCAACCGAAGGTGACGGTGCAGGACGCGGGCGGCAACACCGTCACCGGCGACTCCTCGACCGTCTCGCTGTCTATCACGTCGGGCACCCCGACCAGCGGCGGACCGGGAACTCTGTCCGGCTGCACGCAGAACGAAACCAACGGTGTCATCACCTTCTCCGGCTGCAAGATCGACACCGCGGGAACCGGCTACAAGCTCCACGCGACAGACGGCACGCTGACCGCAGCCGACAGCACGGCGTTCAACGTCACCGTCGGTCCCGCAGCCAAACTCACCTTCACCAGCGCTCCAGCGACCGGTACCGCAGGCTCGACGTTGTCGACCGTGACGGTGGCCGTGCAAGACGCCGGCGGCAACACGCTCGCCGGCTCGACCGACCGCATCGCGTTGACGATCGCGAGCGGGCCGTCCGGCGGAATCATCAACTCCGGCACCACCACTGTCACGGCTGTTGGCGGCGTAGCGCCGTTCACCGGCATCACCTTCAACACGGCCGGCAGCTACACACTCACGGCGACCGACGTCAGTCAAAGTCTCACGACGGCGACCAGCGGCTCCATCGTCATCAGTGCGGCATTGCCGAGCACGGTCACCTTCGTGCAAGGGCCATCCGACGCATATGTGGGAACGGCAATGGCGCCCGGCGTTACCGTTCGGGTCAACGACCAGTACGGCAATGCGACACCAGGAATAACGGTGACGGTGGCGCCGTCAGCCGGCTCGATCGTCGCGCCCGGCGCCACGGCATCCACCGATGCCACAGGACTCGCCACGTTCGGCGGCATCACGTTCAACACGACTGCGCTTGGCGTCACGCTGAGCGCCTCGACGCCGAACGGTGCCAGCTCCGGCGCATCAGCGGCCTTCAACGTCACGGTCAAGGTGACGACGTCAGCGGCCGGTCTGACAGACAGCCCTGCGCCCGCCGACTCAGGCTCCGGCGTCAAGTCGGTCACGTATTACCACTGCGCCGGATGGACGGGCGCCTGCACGAACGGCGCGCAGATCGGCGCGCCGTCGACGAACCCGTTGAACAACTACCTGGTCAACTGGACCAGCCAGCCGGCCAACGGCGATTACCGCGTCGTTGCGGTCAGCACCGACAACGTCGACAACGCCAGCAGCGCGAGCGATTCGATACCGGTCACGGTCCTCAACTGAAGGCTCGCGGCGATGATGTCGTCGCCCATGCCCGAGCAGCTCGCGAACTCGGCGAGCAGGTTCTCGACCGTTGCGACGACCCAACCCACTGAAGAACTGCCCCGCACGCCCGATCAGTAGCCCGGGCCGAACTGCGTTCTCAATCGATTGCGGGACGAAGGCGTGGGCGGCAGCCGGCCTACCGATTGTGACCGGTACTGAACCCATCCCGGCCGTGGCTGATCGCAGAGGACTGGCATGGCTCTCGCGCCGGCCGAACAAGGACATGCAGCCGTCCTCCGGCCGCCCTCGACGGGCCTAACCACCAGCACGGCCACGCCGCGGACATGTGACTCTCGTGCCGCTGTCGCGGCTACGCGACCGGCGGACCTGCTGGCGCGAACGCCGGCATGCCGCGTTTGCTCTGAGCGAACGCATGCCACGCCGGGCCGGGATGTCGCTACGGTCTTGAGCTGTGGACAACGTCATTCAGTTGCGGCCTCGCCCGGTCGCTGATCCGGAGCGGTTGTGGCGCGAAGCGCTCGGCGAACAGTTGCGCGATGAGCGCCGACAGCGCGGCGAGCGGATTGCGGACGTCGCCGGGCGGGCGGGCATCTCACCGCAGTACCTTTCCGAGATCGAGCGGGGCCGTAAGGACCCGTCATCGGAGATGCTTTCCGCGGTGTCGGGGGCGCTTGGGGTTTCGATTCTGGATTTGACCCGACGGGCGGGACAACACTTGTCGGGCGTCGTTCGCGGGCCGGTCTGTCGCGCGGCTTAGACGGTGCGTTTGGTCCGCCGGGTCAGTACTTCGTCCACCACCCCGTACTCCAGTGCGGCCTGCGGGGTCAGGATCAGGTCGCGCTCGGTGTCGTCGCGGATCTGGGAGGCCGTGCGTCCGGTGTGCTCGGCGAGGATCTGTTCGAGCATCGTGCGGACGCGTTCCACCTCGTCGGCCTCGAGCACGAGGTCGGGAATCGTCCCGCGCCCCTCGGCGGCAGGTGTGTGGATCACGACTCGGCCGTGAGCGAGGATCTGTCGCTTGCCGGGCGTGCCGCCGGCGAGCAGCATCGCTGCGGTCGCGGCGGCCTGACCGACGCACGTGGTCTCGATGTCGCACTGGATGTACTGCATCGCGTCGTAGATGGCGAGCGTCGCCGGGATCGACCCACCGGCGGAGTTGATGTAGAGGTTGATCGACCGTTCGGGGTTCTCGGACTCGAGGTGTATCAGTTGGGCGATGATCGCGTTGGCGACGCCGTCGTCGATACCGGTACCGAGGTAGATAACCCGATCGGCGAGCAACCGACTGTAGATGTCGACGGTCCGCTCACCCTGACTGGTGCGGGTGGTGACGTAGGGGATCGCATACGTGCTCACCGTCGCACCCCCAGCCCGAGAGGACGCTGCGGTCCTGGCAGGACATCCTCGGCCGTGTCGACGATGTGATCGACGAACCCATACGCCAGGGCTTCGTCGGCGCTGAACCAGCGGTCACGCCGTGAGTCCCGCTCGACGGTCTCGATGTCCTGCCCGGTGTCTTCGGCGATGAGCCCGAGGACGGTGTCGCGCGTTCGGCGCAGGTCGTCGGCCTGGATGGCGATGTCTTGAGCGGTACCGCCGATGCCCGCCGAGCCTTGGTGCAGCAGGACTTTCGAGCGTGCCAGGGCGTACCGCTTACCGCGCGTTCCCGAGCTGAGCAAGAACTGGCCGGCGCTGTAGGCCATGCCGATGTTCACGGTGACGACGTCGTTGGGAATCGCCCGTATGCAGTCGCGGATCGCCAGCATGCCAGGCACCGACCCACCGGGAGAGTTGATCAACAGGCGGACGTCGGAGTCCGGGTTCTCAGCGGCCAGAAGTAACAGTCCGGCGCAGAGCCGGTTGCTGTTCCAATGCTCGAGAGGCTCGCCGAGCAGCAGCGTGCGCCGCGCGAACAGCCTCTGGTAGATCGCTTCGTCCAGCTCCCGTCCAGGAGCCCAGGAATGATCGCTCATGCCTCCAGCTTTGCCGCCACGCGGCCCGGTGTCTCGCGACGCTGCTGCAAGCCGCGCTGCCGTCAGCCGCGCGCCGAGCAGCCAGACGGCATCCCCGAATCGGCAATCACGAGTGGATCGGCAACAGCCCATCACTACGCTACGTGCCCGTTGACGACCTCAGCGGGGAGTCAAGCGGCATGGGAGAGCATGGCCGCGAAGACGGGCCTACCGGCTCGGTGGTGCCAACGTGTCTGGTGCTCGACGGTGGCGTTCCAGCGTCGCAGATACCAGCCAGCCTGCGCGCGCACAGCCCGTATCCCGAAGAGTTCGGTGAAGTCGTCACCGCACCAAACCAGAATCTCCGAAGCGATCGGACTCAGCTCGGGACCGCCACAGGCGGTGAGGTCACTCACCGTGTCGAGTATCCGGGCATCCCGGCCCGATATGCACTCACGTGCCACGATCCGCGGAAACGTCAGACGGGCGAGGGCAACCCAGCGAGTGCTCACCTGCGGAACTAGCCTCTGCGTGTTCACAGCGCGGCCTACCGGCCGTGAGCCGCCCAGATCGCTCGGCCTGCGCTGCGACGTCTTATTGCGAAGTGGCTCCGGGCTGACCACTATCGGTTCCACTTGAACCGTCCCGCACTCGCCTCCAAGATCGGCGCAAGTAGGACACAGCGCCGATGCCGAGGCAGACAATCAAGACCGTCGCTGTCGCGATTTGCGCAGCCACTAGGTGGTGACGATCGGCGCCGAACACCCGCAGAACGAGCTGCGTCACTAAGGCCACCGCGCCGACCGGTGCAACGGCCTGCCGCCAGCCGGGCCAGGTCGACCGCTCGGCTTCAACGTCGAGCTCTCGCGCCGTAGGCGGCCGATTCCAGATCGCTAGACCGACGACCGCGACAACGTACCCAGCCAGTACCACGGCAAACCGCAACCGATCCGGCTGCCAGTCGGATCCTTGGGTAATACCGCCGGCCGTGACGCCGACCGCCGTGACGACTACGCCGATCACTTTCCGCGTTGTCATGCCGCACTGTCTCCGTATCCCCGCCCGGACATAGTCACCATGTTTGCCTATTCGCACCGATGGCTCCGACTTGACCTGTCCTGGCGCGCCCGACGACGCCCGTCGTTCACGGCGAAGTGCGCGCAAGATCGGAAGGACGCTGAAAATGCTGACTGCGTTCCTTCCCGACTCGATCCGTGATGGAGCCGAGCCTGCGGACATTCGCTCGTACGTGGACCACGCGAACTCGCCCAGGTGAACGAACGCACTGAGCCAGCCGCTGTCCGTGCTCGTGACCACTAGCGGAGATGGCGAGTTGCGCGTGTCGAACAATCGGTCTGTGCGCAGACCGCAGGCCAACGACGATGATGGCTCGACCGAGTGGTTCATGGTGCGCGAGCTGATCCGCGACCGAGACCTCGCCGCACACGCCTGCAACGTCGTCTTAGACCTTGTGAAGTTCACGGCGGCGCGTGCGGTTGTGGACGCCTACACCGATCACGGCAAGGTGATGCCGTCCGACGCCGAAGCGGCCGAGGACATGCTGCGGGGCAGGGGGAAGCTCCAGCACAAGCGAGATCCCGGCATGAACGTCGTGCTCGATCTATCGGATGCCAAGGACTGGGACCTGCTCAACCGGTACGCGCCGTGGTCGATCAACGTAGACGTGTACGACGCTGGCGATGATCTCATCGCGAACCTTCACGATTGCGGCCTCTCGGTGAGCGCACGACTGTCCGCTGACCAGGCAGCTCGCCTCACCGACGCCCTCGCCGGACACCTCCACGTCGAAACTGAAGAAGCCTTCCAAGCCCGCGAGCGATACCGCTGACAGCCGACCGCACATGGCCGCGATCCGCGGAAACGTTCTTCGCACCCTCGCGGGACTGACGGACAGTTCTCGTCGCGCGCGGCCAGTGCTGTAAGCAGCGGTCAGCCACGGTTGCGGTCGGGACACCAACGGGCCCGAGAACGTCGGCACGAGGCCCGCTCGTGTCGCTGTCCCACGCTGACAGCGCGCAGACCGCTGCGATCGGCGGAGTACGCGTTTCCCAGCGAGTACCCGGTGGGCGCGCACAGGGTGTCGATATGTCAACGCCGACTACGAGCGCTGCCGCTCTTGGGCGGCTCGTCGTTGGCCGCTGTTTTGACGGTTTCAGGAGTGCAATTGAGACCCTCGGCGCCCGTCCCGCTCACCGCGGGAGTCAGAGCCCCTGGAATTACTGGTGGCCAGGGACGGGATCGAACCATCGACCTACCGCTTTTCAGGTCGGCGTTGATCAGTTCCGGTGCGGTCCGGCGACCCATCACCACAGGAAGATCGTGGGCTGCGACCGCGGGTGCACCGGCACATACTGTGGTGAACTGAGACCCGAACTGAGACCCTGGCCTTCGAACGGACGTTCGACTAATCTGGTTGTCATGAGTGCCAGACCCGTCGTCGACCTGGACGTAGCGCCCTATGCGGCCGAGCTGGACTGCTGGGGCCAGACCTCGGTCGGATGGTGGGCGCTGGTTACCTGGTGCGAGAGTGTCGTCCAGGAGAAACGGATGATGCGCCGCTCAGCGATCATGTGCTCCGCTTGGGCCGCCGCGCGTCAGGTCCGGCAAGGTCTGGCGAGAACTACAGCGAGGTGCCACAGATCGAATTGCCCGACGACGAGGCGCTATGGCCGCAGCCGACCGACCGCGGTCCGCGATTCTGGTGGCCGGCGAATGGTCACCACGTCGGCATCCTGACCAGGAGCGCTACGAGTTGCCCGAGGGCTACCGATCACTCAAGGCCGCCCCGTCGTAGTGGTGCTGCCTCTTCGTCCCGAAGATCACGGCACAGATCTCACCCGTCGCCTGCTGTCCTACTGACTTCCCAGATACTGGCGAGAGCTCGCTCGCCCGCATCGCCGAGTCGCCCCTGGCGCAGTACGTCTCAGAGCGTCTCGTTTGCAATCCTGTTTGCAGGGCTGCTCGAATGCCTGTTCGAAGCTGGTGTCCGACGCCCAGCCTGTTCCCGCGTCAGTAGACTTGGTGGACGACGTCGTCAGGTTGGCCTTCAGTCTCGCCGGCCGCCAGAAGCCGCCGACGCCCCAGTCAGCAGTTCGTCGTAGGTGATCACTTCGACGCGCGCCAAATGACTGTTGTACGTGCGTAATGTTTGCGCGATCTCTTCCTCGCTATACGCAGTACCGCGGGTGCCCGATCACGACTGTGGCGGTCGCCCGGCGCACATCGACCCCGAAGTCATGGCGTATCTGCATGGCTTGCTCGTCTAGCGCCCTGAGATAGTTCATGGCCTGACTGGCCGCCAGGTGCACGTCATCACCGGGCACAAGATGACTTCGGTGGGAACCACCAACCTTTGAATGTTTGCGAGCTTGAGTTCGACGACGTGCAAGCTGCCGTCCGCTCGGAGCAATGGGATATCGAGCTGATCGAGGCTAGTGAACGAACGTCGAGGTGTGGCCGAGAAACCTGCCTCCGAAGAGCCACCATTCTCCGGAGAGGGCTGCATGCAGGTCCCTTTCCTTCGCGCTTGGATTTAGCACCGCAGTCTCAAGCCGTTCAAGTGCCAAGCGTTGGCGCTGGGCGCTTACTAAGGCGGCACCGGCGACGGCTGCCCCGCTGGTTGCGAGCGCTCACGGACCGCAGGCATTGCCAAATTCAGCGACCGCCTGCGCGGCAGCGTCCGCGTCCTCGCCCGCCAGCCGAGCGATCCGTGCCGCCGTCGAGGCCTCGCCTATGAGCGTGTAGGTTCCCGCGGCTGGAAGGTTCGTGGTCAGGAGAGTCGCTAGCTTCCAGATCTCGCCGTCATCGCACGACCAACGGAAGTCCGCCTTTTGCTCAAACGGGTAGCCGCCGCCTTGGGTGCGTTGCCATGTCTGAACGCGCAATGTGCGCCTACTGACCTCGCCCGATGTCGGGTCGCCGAATGTAAGGAGCGCTGCGGTTTTCCACGCTTGAGGGCCGGCTTTGACCACCACATCCTGTATCTCCAACAATCCAGAGGCGGCGTAGGTCTGTCGCAGTCGAACCCCAGCTCTTCCTCGTCCGTCGGCACACCCGGTAGCGTCTCACCAAGTGTCCGAACTTGCTCTGGAGACATCGACCAGGTCGCTGCTGTTAGGTCGTGCAAGCCGCGACACACCCCCGGCGTAGCTTTCGCCGACTGGTCCCCTCTGACAGCCTGTGGCGTGTGACCGCTGTCGACGATCTTGAAGTCATGGCTACGTGCTCAGTGCGCGGAGTATCGCTTTGACATCCGCGGCGTCTTTCGTCGACGAGGCCATCACTCGTGGCCGCTCACGGCGGATGGCGAAGCCGGACTCGAGCTTGCGCTCGCGGAAGGCGGTCACCTACTGCCGCTCCCGAAGGAGCCGGCTGCCCTCGCGAACGTGCTCGAGGTGAGCATCGTGGACTACGTGCTTGACGCGGTAGCCGGACTCGACGGCGCTAACGCGACGCGGGGCACTGAGCGCGGCTACCCGGATATCGAAATTGCCGGCGCCGCGTTCGGCGGCGGGTTCCCATGCGGTCGACATCAAGATCGCCCGGCGAGGCAGAACCAAGGCTGGCAAGCCCACGGAGAGCACGCAAAGTCGCGTGACGCTCTACACCGGCAACACCTACTTCCGGTACCCGAGCCTGCATTGGCCGGGCACCTTTCGGCCGTTCAACGACTACGCCTCGCATCTCGACATCATCGGCATCTACACCCTCGACCGGTCCAGCGCAGCCCGTGTTGACGGCCTCGAACTGATCGTGCAGCCGCCCTGGCGGATCGCGAGCAAGCAGCGATCGTCGACCACGCGCGAGTACCTCGGCGCCGTTCAGAAGGTCGCCGACCTTCGTGAGGGCAACGGCGAGTTCGAGACCCCGAACGCCTTCTACAGTTACTGGCGCAAGTACCGGTTCAAGATCGGGCCAGTCGTGCAGCAACAGCTCGACAAGTTGCTCGCAGGTCAGCAGGCGCCACCGGGCATCCTCGACGAACCCCTGCCGGGCTGATCTGACAGCACGGCCGCGGCGTGCCATGACGGCGACGTCCGATCTCACTGGCACGATGCCACCATGGCGGTTCTCGGCGAGGCCATCTCGTTGTTCTCAGGCGCTGGCGGCCTCGACCTCGGAGCGGAGCAGGCCGGGTACCTTGTACGCGCCGCTGTCGAGCGGATCGAGACGCCGCAGCAACCATGGAGAAGAACTTTTCGCATCTCGCTTCGCGGTCATCCGCGACGACATTCTCAACGTCTCAACGCGCGACATCTTGCGTGCCGCAGGACTCCGAGGCTCTGCGCGGCCTGACCTCCTGCTGGCGGCCCGCCATGCACCCCGTTCTCTCAAGAGCGGCTTCTGGTTGGAGTGGAAGCGTTCCGGCCTCGACCCAGACGCGTCACTGCTCCAGGCGTACACGCGGGTTCTCGCGGAGGCCAAGCCTCGCGCGTTCGTGTTGGAGAACGTCTACGCGCTGACCTACAACAACCGCGCCAGCAGGCCCGCATACGAGCGCCTGCTCCGTGAGATCGACGCCGCCGGCTATACGTGGCGCGCGAGGTCTCAATGCAGCCGACTACGGTGTCCCGCAAGCAAGGCCAAGGTTGTTCATCGTCGGGGTCGGAAGCGCTCGCGTCAGCCGGAACTTCCCGATCCGACACATGGCGGAATTTGGGAGCGGCGGACCTCAGGTAGTCACGGAAGGCCGCACGTGACGGCAGGCGAGGCGCTCGATGGCCTAGTCGCCGACCCCGAGCCCGAAGAGACGCTCAGCGGCCAGTACGCACCGCTGCTCGGCCGCGATTCCGCCTGGTGAGAACTATCTCCACTACACCGAGGAACGGGGCCATCCAGAGCCGCTATTCAGATGGCGAAGCCGCTACTGGTCCTTCCTCCTGAAGCTCGCTCAAGACAAGCCTTCGCCGACGATCCAAGCCCAGCCCGGGCCGAACGTCGGACCGTTCCATTGGGACAACCGGCGTTTGCGGGTCGCGAGGTCAAGCGCCCTCTTCACCTTCCCTGACGACTTTGACCTTGTTGGCTACGGGCCAGCGTGCAGGCCCAGCTGGGAACTCGGTGCACCCTCGCTCGCCAAGCAGGTTGCCCAGTGCCTGGCAGCCACGACATAAGACCACGCTGCGACGCCCACTGCGCGCTCCCGCAGCGTCGAGAACTAGCATCGCTGGGCCACCTCTGGCACCCGTTCTCATCGCCGTGAGTCGCGCGGGCGCGGCAACCATGCTGGGACTTAGGCCGTGCCCGATGCATGGCGTTCAGCGTTCGCGTCGACCCAGCTGCTCACCTGCGGATGAGCCGCCAGCGGCGCCGCGACACGACGCCGGAGCTAGCCTTGCGCCGCGTCCTACACGCGGCTGGCTTCCGCTACTACGTGCACCAGCGGCCCATCGCCGGCCTCCGGCGTGAGGCCGACATCGTCTTTCCCGGCCGCCGCGTTGCGGTCTTCGTGGACGGGTGTTTTTGGCATCGCTGTGCAGAGCACGGGACGTCGCCACGACAGAACTCGTCCTATTGGACCTCGAAGCTAGACCGCAACGTCGCGAGAGACCGTGAGACTGATCGACTACTCAGCGCGGCGGGTTGGCAGGTCGTTCGGATCTGGGAACACGAACAGCCAGATGGCGCCGCCGAGCGGTCGCAGAGGCGTTGCGCCCACATTTGGATCGCGTGGGATGACGAACCCCCGCGGTCGTGGTCAGCTTGCTGGCAGGATCGCCGACCTGGTTGGCCGCGACGTGTTGAAGATCAGCGATCCTCGAACCGGTTGGCCGGCCGAGGGAGAACTCCTCCTTGAGGGCAGTCCGCTCCCGGTCTCGTTGTTCCTCGGCACCGTCAGGTGCAGCCAGCGGGAACGCGACGACGTAGAGCGGCGCTTCCAAAACCCGAGTCAGAATCGACCGATTGTCATCACACACAACGCCACCCGCTGTTGCTTGGCGTCTGGGAGGATGACCCGTACCTGTCAACCCCGCATCCGCTGCTGGTCTCGGCCAATCCTTGGCGCCGGCAAGGCCGGACCACCCGATTCTCTGTGTTCGTGACCGTGGATGCTCCTCGCTGCGACGAACAGCGGATGGTCCGAGGACATCAGCGGCACGGGCGAAGTGATTCGCTGTTTCTTACCGCAGCTATTGCCCCTTAGCGTGGCGGCCGAGCGCGACCACGCTGAGGTTGCAACCTCAGCAATGCAGGCAGCAGTTGAAGGCTCAGGACTCTTGGAAGGTCCGCCACAGGACCTCCCCGCGGCAGTCGAGCGGGCCCGTCGTGCCGGGACGACACTCGTGCGCGACGCACGATTCTCGCGCCGCGTGATCGACGCGTACGACGGCCTATGCGCAATGTGCGGCCTGGACGTTCAACTTGTGCAAGGCGCGCACATCTATCCAGCGTCCGCGCCTGGCTCGCAGGATCAGCCGTGGAACGGTCTGTCACTCTGCCCCAATCACCATGTCGCGTTCGATCGTCACCTGATCGCTGTACACCCCGATACAAGGAAGATCTTGTTCAAGCCAATCGTCATGGAGCAGGCGTCGCGCAACGCGGCCGTTCACGCCCTTGTTATTGGCGCCTTCGAGCAGCTCGCTCGGGCAGCCGATCCAGCGTCGCAGCCGAGCCGCGAGATGTTCCTGCAGCGTTATGCGCACTTCCCCGACCAATACGAGTGGCTTTGACGCCGAGCACTGCGGCGGAGGGTCACCTCGGCAGCTCGGCCGGTTGGATCGCTTCAGCCAGCGTGCCGCCGTCGATCTTGGCGAGTGGATCTCCTGGCACGCCGTGCGGCTCTCGCCGCTTTACTGGCGAAGGCGATCAAGACGTGTTCGCTGGAGTGTCCGTTCTGCTTGATGGCAGCACCGTCGGCTATCGAGTCGGCGGCGGTAACCTCGGTGAGGTGTCGGGACCGTGGCTTAGTGGTGCGCCTGTCCAAGTTCCGCCGTCTTCTCTGGAGCAGCCACGCGTGTGGTCCTTGACCAGGCGTGTGATGCGGTTGAGTTAGACGCGACCGGCGCCGTCCCACTCCGGCTCGGCGAGAACGCGCTGTACCGCCTTGCGCGTGACCCGATCGTCGTGCGAATCGCTAGAACGATGAGCTACTGGGACGACGTGTGCAA
>CAVTEA010000042.1:0-284802 GCA_963733615.1 uncultured Actinomycetes bacterium | reverse complement strand
CGTGGCCCACCTGTCACCGACGGCCTCAGTCGCCACCTGCGTCCAGAATCGCTGCACGCCGGGGTTGTAGGTCTGGAACCCGATGCTCCACCGCCCGGGGGTCATGGCGATGACCTGACGGGCGACCTCTCGTCCGACTCCGCAGCGGCGAAGGGCGCGGACGATGAAGAAGTCGCTTATCGAGGTAGCGCCGTCCTCGGTCGGCGCCGTCATGACGAATCCGCCGAGCGCGCCCGCTACGGTGACGAGCCAGGCTCGGTGCATCGGATCGATCCCGGCGAGGAACTTGTCGAGCCTGCGGTTGTTGAACGTGCCGTCGGGATTGGGAAGATGCAGAAGCGCCCCGGACAGGTCGTGGCGGTACAGCTGACCGAGATTCTCCAGCACCGCGCGATAGGAACGATCTACCGGCATGAGTTCGACCGGCCCGGACGGCGGTTGCGGCAAAGATGGCATCGTTGGAGTTTCTCACCCGCGCGCCGGCACCCTCACTGTCCGCAGAAACCGTCCACAGTGGACAGTCAGAATTGCCGCGAGAACCCTGTTGGCATAAGGAGAATCCGTGATCCTGGCAGCCATCCGCGCCGCGCTCACGTCGATCGGCTGGCCGTACGCCAGCGTATGGACGTCGAACGGGGCTCAGCCGGCGATCCGGACCGTCGTCCCGACCGGCGCCCAGGTGAAGAACCACGCCATGGTGGCGCCCGGCAGGTGGATGCACCCGTGCGAGCCGCGCGTGCGGTACTGCTGGCTGCCATACGCGAACCGCTGCCACGGCGAGTCGTGCACACCATAGGGACCGGAGTACGGCATCCAGTAGTGAACGAAGTAGACGCCGCCCGCGGCTGGATACAGGTGGGTGTCGCGAACCTTCGCGTACACGCGCCACCGGCCGAGCGGGGTGCCGGCGCCGTAAGCCGAGGCGCCGGTTGTCACCGGTGCCGTCAGGACCTGCTGGTTGCCGGCGCAGAACCGCCCCAACTGGTTGTGCACGGTCACCAGAAACGCCTTGGCGGCGCTGTTTGCGCGACAGCCATTGCCGATGCGACTCGACCACACGATCCCGTGGCGGCTGACCAGTTCCAGGCTGCCGGCATTGCTGAGGAGCAGCCGATCGCTCCATCCCGAATGGGCGGTGCCGGCACTCCACAGCACGCGCCGGCCCGCGTAGAGGACGAGGTTGCCGTCGCGCTGCACGGACAGCCGCGCCGCGGCACCCCGGGTGGCGGTGTACCACACGACGCCGCTCGGCCCGTAGGTCAGCAGATCACCGTTGGACTTCACCGCCGTGTTGTACCTGCCGTTGCCGGACCTCAGCTGCGTACCTGGTTGCAGCGACGTTCCCGCCTCGACGGAATGGACGACCCGCGCCGGCGTAGCGGCAAGGGTGGCGCCGGCCTGGATGAGAGCACCGCCTACGGCAACGGCAGCCACCAAGCCGAGCGCGATCGTCCTACGGCGCATGTCCAGACCTCCGTGCTGAGCCTTGATCAGGTAACGGGCGGCGAGGGTCCTGGCCGTGGTCGGGTTGGTGTCCCTCATGCGGCGCCCTCCAGAACCGACGAACTCCCGAACATTACGATCAAGGCGGTCTTGACGCCAGGGTCTAGGGTGTCGGCGGCGGGCCTGTCCAGGTAAGGCACTCCCCGGGTGGCATATTCGCTGAGGTGCAGCAGCCTCGTAGCGAACGCGCCCCGATCTCGTGATCGCCGTCGACACCGACTCCGCCGTGCCACCGTTCGAACAGGTCCGGGCCCAGCTCGCCGCCCAGATCGCCGACCACGTCCTGGTCGTGGGTACGCGCCTGCCCACCGTCCGCCGGCTTGCCGACGATCTCGGACTCGCCGTCAACACGGTCGCCCGTGCCTACCGCGAACTCGAAGCCGCCGGACTCGTCGCGACCCGAGGCCGAGGCGGCACGGTCGTTAGCGCCGCGGGCGACCTGGCCCGAACTCGACTGCAAGGCGCCGCACACGAATACGCTGCCACCGCCCGCGACCTGGGCATCAACGCCGACGAGGCGATCGACCTGGTCCGCGCCGCGCTCAACGCCTCGGGCGCCTGACATCACCGCGCCGGATGGGCGATGGTCGACGACGCGGGCCTGCGCCTCGACGCATGCTCCCAGGCGTCCACTTCCATCAAGGCGCGGCATCTCATAGATGCGCGAAGATCCGGAGTTGGCCTTCTTCGTCTTCTGTTGTCATGACACCTTCCTCGCTCGGAAGGCCGACTTCGCCCATAGGTAGCCCACAAGCGCGATGCCGGCACACCACAAGACGGCCAGCACAGCGTTGTCGCCGATCGGCGTTCCGGTGAGCAGGCCGCGGATCGTCTGCCCGATGGGAGTCATCGGCTGGTGCGCGGTAAACGTCTGCAGCCAGCCGGGCATGGTGTCTGTCGGCACGAACGAACTGCTCACATACGGCAGCAAGATCAGCAGGATGGTCGAACTGGCCGCACCCTCGGGATTCTTCGCCGCCAAGCCGAGCGCGGTCGACAACCACGCAATCGCGAAGAGCAGGAGCGCGACGACCCCGATGACCTCGAGCCACTCCGCGGCGTTGGCGCTGGGCCTGAATCCGACCAGCAACGCCACAAGCACGAGCAGCGTGGTGGCGCCCATCGTGCGGATGCTGCTGCCGATCACATGACCGGTCAGCACCGACGATCGGGCGATTGCCATCGTGCGGAACCGGTCGATGATGCCCTCTTTCATGTCGCTGCTGACAGCAACGGCAACCGTGCCGGCAGAAGTAGTCGCGCAGAGCAAGATGATGCCCGGCACGACGTAGTCGATGTACTTGACGCCGTGCGTGTTGAGCGCCCCGCCGAAGGCGTACGTCAGCAGCAGCAGCGTCAGTACCGGCATGGCGAACGTCGTGATCAGCGTCGTCGGGTTTCGCATCGAGTGCCGCAGGATGCGCCGCAGCATCACCGAGGAGTCGGTCCAGGTGTCAGCAAGAGAGCTCATGAGCCAACCTTCGCGTCTTGGCCGGAGCCGGTGAGAGCGAAGAACACGTCGTCGAGAGTCGGCGTGTGAATTGATACGTCGGTGATCGCTACCGTGTCGTCGGCGAAGTGACTGAGCAGAACCTGCAGCGATCTCACGTTTCCGTCGCTGGGTACCTGGATGGTCAGTGCGTCGTCATCGCGGGAGACGTCACCGCCGATCGCGCGGACGGCCGCATCCAGTTCGCCGATATCGGTGAACTGCAGGCTGATATGCCCACCGGGGACGAGACGTTTGAGCTCGCCGGGACTGCCGTGTGCAACGAGCTTTCCCTCGGTGAGCACGGCAATGTGATCAGCCAGCTCGTCGGCCTCATCCAAGTACTGCGTAGTGAGAAAGATGGTGACGCCGGCTGCTGCGAGCTGGCGAATGATCTGCCACATCGTCCGGCGGCTACGCGGATCGAGGCCCGTCGTCGGCTCGTCCAGGAAGATGACACTCGGATTGCCGACCAGGCTCATCGCCAGATCGAGGCGACGCTTCATGCCTCCGGAGTACGTCGACACGTACTTCCTGGCCGCACCGACAAGGTCGAATCGCAGCAGCAGTTCAGCGGTGCGTTCGCGGATCTCCCGTCGCGACAGGTGATTCAGCTCGCCCATCATGGTGAGGTTTTCCTCGCCGGTCAGCAAGCCATCGACGGCTGAGAACTGGCCAGTGACACCGATCGCGGCGCGCACCGCGTCCGGCTCATGCGCAAGGTCGTGCCCGGCGATGCGTGCCTGGCCGCTGTCGGCGGCAATGAGGGTGGACAGTATCTGAACGGTCGTGGTCTTGCCGGCGCCGTTGGGCCCCAGCAGGCAGAAGATCGATCCTTTCGGGACGTTCAGGTCGATGCCGTCGAGAACGACATGCACGCCGTAGGACTTGCGCAGGTCGGTCACGCTGATAGCGAGTTCGTTGGCTGCCGGCGTGCTGGAGTATCGGGTCAAGCCGTCGGTTCGGCTCCTGGTCATCGCTTTTCCTTTCGTGCAGAGGTGCGCGCTGAAGTGCGCGACGTCTCCCGCGTTGAAGAGCGGGCCGTTGCCTGGGCTGAAGAGCGGGCCGTTGCCTGCGCTGAAGTGCGGGCCCGTCCGTGCCGGCTCAGCCGACGTCCTGGTCGTGGACGGCGGCGACTTCGCGGACCGCGTCGGCGACGGCGCGGAAGTCCTTCTTCAGGATCGCACCGTGGTTGCTGGCGACCTTCGCGCTGAGCTGTATGTTCGGCTTGCGCTCGAACACCGGATCGAGACTGGCGCGAATCTTTTCTTGCCCATCACCCTTGCTGCCGAAAGATGCCCCCGAAGCAAGCACATAACGCACCGGGACGGTGATGTTGTCCAGCACGGGGCCCAGCTCGCGCTCGCGAGCGAACTTGCCGAGCTCGATGTTGCACTCGGCCATCTGTTTGGCATTCATCCGCGGGGTCAGGCCCGTCGGGCGCAGCAACGGCATGAACCAGCCCATCCGCCGAAACAGCTTCCGGATCTTCTGCTCCATGGCCTCGTCGAGCCAGTCGTGCGGCTGCGCGCCGTCGACCAACACCGCGCCCAAGGTACGGTCCGGATTCCGGCTGGCCCAGTGCGCCCCGACGAACGCTCCGTAGGACCAGCCCACCAGCAGCGCCCGGTCCACACCCCTGGCCGCGAGAACGGCATCGACATCACGCACGCACGCCTCGAAGGAACAGTCCGCCGAACGCTTCGATTTCTTGCCACGCGCCCGCTCGTCGTAGGTGATGTGCCGCCACCCCGTCCCCAGGTCAGCGATGACCCGCCGCCAGTACCCCTGAGTGGCGAACTGGCCATTGAGGTAGACCACAGGGATGCCGGGACCGCCGGTGTCGGTTACGGCCAGTGCGGTGTCATCGACCGGCACCATGCCGGTCCAGGTGGATTGCATGATGGTCATGGTTTGCCTTTCTTTCAGGGTTGGAAGTGGATCAGGAACGGTGGATGGTGATGTCGCCGTAGGAGGTGCGGCCGCGCACCTCGACGGTCTCGTCGGCCTGTTCGGGCCGGGTGGCGTTCTCCAGCTGATTGCGTACGTGCCCGTGTCCGGTGTTGACCTCGAGCCAGGCGGCGGTGCCGTCGGCGATGCCGATGTCGAGGTTGCCCGCGGCGGTGCCGAGCACGACCGCACCGCGGACCACCTCGCCGAGGCGGATGCTGCCGTTGGACGTCTTCGCGTCGACACCGGCGCCGGCCCGATCGATGGAGATCTCGCCGTTGGCCGTACGCACCCGCGCGTCGCCGGTGACCGCGTCGATCGTGATGTCACCGTTGGAGCTCTTGACGACTGCGGTCCCCTCGACCTCGCCAACACGGACCTTCCCGGATCCGGTGGAGATCTCGGCGTTGCCCGCGACGCTGCCCGCCGTGACGTGACCGAACCCGGTGTGCCCATGCAGTGGGCCGGTCTGCTCGAGCCGGACGTTCCCGGTGGTCTTGAGCCGGCACTCCCCGAGCCGACCGGCAGAGCGGAAGTCGCCCATCAGCATCTCAGCGGACACCTGGGAACCGCTGGGCACTTCGATGGCCACGTCGACCGACCTGGTCTTGCGGGAGAAGTCGAAAGCGCGCTTCGGACCGGTGACCCGCAGCGTGCCGTTGGTGTAGTCGACACGGACCTGCGCAGCGGCTTGCACGTCGGACTCGTCGGCTTCGTCGCTCGGGCGGACCTCGACGACGGTGTCGGTCCGGTCGCTCGCGGTGATCTGCACATCGGCGACGCCGAGTTCGAGCGTGACGGATATCGGTTCGAGTGTCTCGTAATTCGGCATGGTGGTCTCCGCATTGGGTAGGTGAGCCGCCCCCGCAGGTCACGGACGCGGTGTGAGGCACGCGGTGCGGTGCGGCTAGCGCACCCAGCCGCTGAAGTGCTGCTTGGTCCGTTTCCCGCTGCTGCGCGGTTCAACACGCTGATCACGATCGGACCGCTGCAAGGTGGCGGCCGCCGCCCGGATCAGCCAGGCGTTGACCGAGCGCCCCTCCCTGGCCGCGGCCTCCTCAACCGCGGCCTTGAGCTGCTCCGGGAGACGCACGTTGATCCGCGCGGCGGGGCCGTCCTCGGCGATCAGCAGACCGCCCTCCGGTGCGCCGTCTCCCGTCGCGGCAGCGTCCTCGGCCGCGAGTTCGAGCGACTCGGCGGGTGGCGAGGTCACAACGAAGTTCGGATCGCGTCCGCGCAGGCGCAGCTCCACCGAGCCCGGAGCCAGGTCCCGGGTGATCTCGTCGGCGGCGGCCGACAGTGCGTCCAGCAGCGTCATCCGGATCGCCGACTCGAGCGGCCCAGTCAGGCGCTCGACCAGTACACGGGCCTCCTCGCCGCCGGCTTCGGCAAGCGTGGCGAACTCACGTCCGAGGTTGCTCACATACGAGGTCAAGTCCATGGCACCATTATGGCACCAGCATGGCACACAGGCAAGCCGCATTGGCTCACGAGAGGTGTCATGTTTGGGGGGCAGCCAAAATAAGCACGAAAAGGGCAACGTGCCATCGGAACGCAACTCGACCAGGGCGGCGCGAGGCTGCAGACGATCATGGCCGTGTTCGGGCACCGCACCCTGTGCATGGGCCAACCGTCATTTCTATTGACGCGGTTTACGCCAAGTCAGCGAGTAGCGCCAAAGCACGTGACGACGGAACCGCACACCGGGCAGGATCTCGCTCGCGATCCGACGCATGCCGGAGTAGGTCTCCGGAGGTGGCCACACGGTCGGCGATGGGTGCTGCCAATAGCCCTTGCGCAACAGATGGAACCGATGGGCAACGGTGCCGGCAAGCTCGATTGGGATGTCGCGAGGTAACCGGCTGCGCGCGCAGCCGACGACGCACAACACACCGCCAGGTTTTAACAGATCACGGATTCGGCTCAGAGCGTTGCCCGCATCGACGTGATGAAGGGTGGCCGCCGTCGCCACGATGTCGAAAGCCGCCGGCTCGAACGGATAGATCAGGAAGTCTCCATGCACGTAGTGGACGCGATTGTCCGCGTTCTGGGTTTCGGCGAGGTCGATGCTTGCCTGATCGAGATCGATGCCGACAACGTCGGGCACCCGCCGCCGAAGCTCGCGCGCGAGCATGCCCTCACCGCATCCGACGTCCAGCGCCCGCACCGCTGCATCCGGGACAGCATTGAGGATCAAGGGGTAGTAGTGCGTGTTGTGGTTCCATCGACTGTTATTCCACGTCACGCACTGATCGTTTCATGCAACAACCAGCGGGTCCTCCGCTCACGGACAGGCAGTCCGTCCACAGTGGACAGTGCATTTCGCTGGCCGGGAACCGGTTAATGATCTTGGATGCGGGCCCCGGGACTGGGACGATTGGCTCGGCCGCGGCAAGATCGCTTACGCGAAGGGCTCGCCATGATCGTGTCCCGTGCGTTGACGATTGCCTCCGTGTCGGCTTGCGTGGTGGCGCTTGCCGCGTGCGGCGGCGGTCACCACGCAGAGCAGACGGCGCCGGCCACCTCGCCGCACGTGCTAAATCCACTCACCGGTGGGCGGCCGTCGAACAACGCGGTCGTGGCAGTCAAGATCGACGACACCGCAGCCGGGCGCCCCCAGGTCGGCATCGACGCAGCCAACATCGTCTACATCGAGCAGGTCGAGGGTGGCCTTACTCGGCTGTTGGCCGTCTACGACACGACGCTGCCGAACGTCGAGGCGGTGCGCAGCACACGTGTGGGCGACGCCGATCTCGCCATGCAGTTCGGGCCGATCGCCTACGTCGCCTCCGGAGGCGCCAAGGTCGCGCTCACGGCTCTGGACGCCTCGACCCTGCGCAGCAATCTCAGTGATCGTGGCGGAGTGGGCTTCGCGCGCGATGCCAACCGTCCTGCGCCGTACAACCTGACCGCCGACCTCGCAGCGATCGCGGCGAAGTTGAAGAGCCCGCGTGCGAAGAACATCGGGCTGATCTGGTCGCCCACGGTGACCAGCCCCGGATCACGCCCGGCGACCGCATTGCACACGCAAGTGGGTGGCACGCCGGTTGCCTTCGTCTGGAACACCACGCTGCACCGCTACGCACGGTCGATCAACGGCGCGATCCAGCAGTCAGCCGACGGCAAGATCATCGCGACACCGAATGTCGTTGTGCAGTTCTGCAGTGTCACGACCAACCTCGCCGACATCGACCAGGCGGGCAATCCGGCGAAAGTCACGCACACGATCGGGAGAGGAACGGTGTCGGTGTTCCGCGACGGGCGCCGCATCGACGGCACGTGGACCCGCCCCTCGGTAGGCGACGGCACCCATTTGACGGACGCGACCGGCGCGCCGATCGCGCTTGCGCCGGGCGGTGCGTGGTTCGTACTCGTGGCCACCGGGACGCCGCTGACCTGATCACGCGACGTGTCGTGATCACTCCCGACGGAATACAGCACTCGCGCGAGATGATCACTGCCGCATGATCAAGTCTCGTATCGCGTAGTACGCTCTCGCCCGTTACCTTTTGTCCTCGAACGAGTAATAAGAGCCTCAGCATAAGCCGCAAACCATGTAGGGGGTCGTGGACGAGATGTCGTCGGAACGCCTCCGTGACGGTTTCGTGGCCCGAGATCGGCGGGCCGCAGACGCCGGCCATCGAGTGTCGGCGGTTCGCCGACACTCGGCGGCGGCCGCTTCCGCCGCCCACCAGCCAGGCCACGGCCGCGAGGAGCAGGCCGCACGCTGGCAGCCACAGAGCTGGCCGCTACGCACCAAGCTGCTCGCCCTGACCGTCATACCTCTGACGCTCGCGCTGGTACTCGGCGCCCTTCGCATCGCCGACACGAGCGGTCGGCCTCACACTTCGCCGTTACGCGACTCGATGATCATCGGCGCGGTCCTGCTGGTGACATTGCCCGTGCTGGTGATGCTGGCCCGCTCGATCCTGAATCCGCTGCGGGCACTCGACGCGTCAGGTGTCGACTTCACCGACCAGCGGCTGCCCGCCGTCCTCGAACTGCTTCGCACCACCAACGGCCGCGTCGAAGACATCCGGATCGGCCCGCGTCCCGGCTCCGCAGACGACGACGGCCAGGTCGCCCGCGCGTTCGATGCCGTGCAGAGCGAGGTCGCCCGGCTCGCGGCTGAGCAGCAGGCGTTGCGGGCCAATGTCAACCACATGTTCGTCAACCTGTCGCGGCGCAGCCAGAGCCTCGTCGAGCGGCAACTGGCACTGATCGACGAGCTCGAGCTCAGCGAGCAGGACCCCGACCGCCTTGCCGCGCTGTTCCGCCTGGATCACCTCGCCACCCGCATGCGACGCAACGGCGAGAATCTGCTGGTCCTCGCCGACGCAGAGCTGCGCCAGCGCAGCGGCGAGCCAGTGCCGGTCGTCGACGTGCTGCGTGCTGCCGTGTCCGAGATCGAGGCCTACCGGCGGGTCGCGATGCAGCCGCTGCCGCACGCGACCGTGTCGGGCCTCGTCGTCAACGACCTGGTCCACCTTGTCGCCGAACTGCTGGACAACGCGGCCGCCTACTCCAACCCGGAGTCACAGGTAACGCTCGGCGCCCGGTTCACCGATGAGCTCGCACTCACGATCGAGATCAGTGACGCGGGCACGGGCATACCGCCGGCCCGGATGGCCGCCATCAACAACCGGCTGGCCACGCCGCAGGCCGTCGACGTGTCCGTGTCCCGGCAGATGGGTCTGTTCGTGGTCGGGCGCCTGGCCAACCGCCGCGGCCTTCGAGTCTTCCTGTCACCCCACGAGGGTCCGGGCGTCACGGCCACGGTCATGCTGCCGAACCAGCTCGTCGGCGCCGAGCCCGAGCAGACGGGCGAGCGCAGCGACACCGACAGCCTGGGCCGCGCGTACTTCCAGCCGGACCCGCCTGCGTCCATCGAGCTCACCCAGGATCTGGCACTTGTTGTGTCGTCCGAGCCACTGCCGTCATTCGACGCCATCGAGGGCCTCGAACCGGTCGCCACGCCGCAACCCCCCGCCGCCTTCGACGCCACGCAGGATCTCGGTCCGCCAGTTGAGTACGCCGAGCCGCCCGACCCAGCGTCAATACCGGACCCACCCGCGGCGCTCCCCGACGAAGCCGAATACGAGGACGTCCTCGGGTCGCCGATCTTTGAAGCCATGCTGTCCAAGTGGTTCACCGAACCGCAGGAGCAGGCGGCGCCGGCCGACAACATCGGCGAGCCCGGCTCGACGCTCGACGGCTGGGAGTCCGAGGCCGACGCCGGATGGCAGGCAGCGAAGGCTGCCAGCGAGCCGATCGCGGACGAGCTGACGGCGGCAGGGCTGCCCAAGCGACGCCCCCAGGCATTCCTTGTACCCGGCAGCGTCGCGTCCGTCGCGACGCTGAACGAGCCGATGGCTGCTGCCGTAATGCGAAACGCAGACGTCGTCCGCGGGCGGATGTCCAGCTACCAACAGGGGCTGACCCGCGGCCGGCATGCCGGACCGGCCATCGCACCCGACGAGCTCCCGACCGGTGACGGCCTCGGCCGGCACTCGCAGCTGCAGGCGGCCACCGACCGACTCGATGTCGGCGACGACAACACCGAGCAGACGGCGGAGGGAATCTGGTGACGGTCCAATCAGCGGAGTCTCCATCCGATCCGGGAAGCTTCGGCTGGCTACTGACGAGCTTCGTCGAGCAAGTGGCCGGCGTCAGCTACGCGGTAGTCGTCTCCTCCGATGGCCTGCTACTCACGTCGTCGTCCGGCCTGCCTCGCGACCGCGCCGACCAGCTCGCGGCCGTCGCGTCCGGCATGGCCAGCCTCACCCGCGGCGCGGCCCGGGTGTTCGGTGCCGGAGAGGTGCTGCAAACCATCGTCGAGATGGAAGGTGGCTGCATGCTGCTCATGGCCATCGCCGACGGATCGTGCCTTGCGGTCCTGGCATCACCGGACTGCGACATGGGCCTGATCGCCTACGAGATGACACTGCTGGTCGACCGCGCCGGCGAGTTGCTCACGCCGGAGCTGCGCAGCCAGTTGCGAATCGCGACCAGCTGACCGGCGGCGGACCGGACATGAGAGCGGCCAACGAGGCAGACCAGCCGCCGATCGTGCGGCCCTACACCCGCACGGGTGGACGCACCCGCACGAGCCTCAACCTGCCTGTCGAAGCGTTGATCATGACGACCGTGCGGGGCGGCACCGGTGCCCACTTCGGCCAGCCCGATCACCGTGAGATCGCCATCCTGTGCCAGGATGTCCGCTCGGTGGCTGAGGTCGCGGCGTTGCTCAATGTGCCACTTGGCGTCGCCCGGGTTCTCATCGCCGACATGGCAGGAATGGGACTCGTCACCGTGCACAACAGCGCACCGCCGGAAACCGGCGAGCCAGAACTGGCTCTGCTGGAGAAGGTGCTCGTCGGACTGCGGCGGCTCTGAGATGGCTGAGATGGCGGCGTCGCAAACCATGAACTGGGAGCCGGCACGCCCGCTCAGGTCGACGAAGATCGTCGTCGCCGGTGGTTTCGGGGTCGGCAAGACGACCTTCGTCGGTTCGGTCTCAGAGATCGTGCCGCTGACCACCGAAGCCGTGATGACCGAGGCGAGCGCCAGCGTCGACGACCTCTCAGCGACTCCGAACAAGTCCACGACCACCGTCGCAATGGATTTCGGCAGGGTGTCGCTGAGCCGCGATCTGGTCCTGTACCTGTTCGGCACCCCTGGCCAGCATCGGTTCTGGTTCATGTGGGACGAGCTCGTCCAGGGCGCGATCGGCGCTGTCGTGCTCGTCGATACTCGCCGCCTGGTCGATAGTTTTCCCGCACTCGACTTCTTCGAAGAGCGCAAGCTGCCCTTCATCGTGGCGCTGAACTGCTTCGACGGTGTGCAGACGCACGATGTCGAGGACGTCCGCGAGGCCATGTCGATCAACCCGGACATCCCGATCATCACCTGCGACGCCAGGCATCGAGAGTCCACGAAGCAGGCTTTGATCTCGCTCGTCGAGTTCGTCGTGCGACTGCGGACCGGAGCGAGGTCGGCGCCGACGACCGCAGCGCGCTGACGCGGGGCCTCGGCGCGGTGTAAGCATGGCTGGTGTGAGCCGAGAGGTTCTGCGGCTCGACCGCTTCGATCTCGTGGATCTTGTGCAGTCCCGCCGGTGGCTTGCGGCGGGTCCGCACAAGATCATCCAGTGCCCAGCCGATAGGCGCCGGAGCGTTTACGGACGAAGATCAAGTGCTAACATCGCAACCCTCACTCAAGTGTCGAACCATCTAATACCCGAAATGTCACGACCCCGCCACCGGCAGCGCCGTACAAGGGACGCGTCGGTCCACCTCTCATGCTCGGGGGATAAACACACATGGGTTTGCGCCGACGGTCCATTCGGCTGAGGATTCTTCTGCTTATCCTCGTTCCGTTGTTGTCACTCATCGGCCTGTACGCGTTCGTCGCGAGCATCACGATCGGTGATGCGACGAAGGCGGCCAGTACGCCGTCGCTGCGCAACGATGCGGGTGAGCCGGTCCTCCAATTCCTCGGGCAGGTCGAAGCGGAGCGACGGCTCGCGGCTGTCTACACGGCGGCGCCGTCGCAGGCCGTCCTGGGCAAGTTCCGCGCCCAGGAGAAGAAGACCGACCAGTTCCGGGCAGCCATGAACGTGGGGCTCAACTCGAGCGCGACCTCGGGCAACGCCTCCAAGAACCAGAAGGACGCCATCGCGGCCCTGCTGCGCGACGGCCCGGGCCTGAACTCGATCCGTTCGCAGGTCACCAGTGGCACGCTCAGCCCGCTCGACGTGATCAACAACTACAA
The DNA here is from genome assembly GCA_963733615.1 of uncultured Actinomycetes bacterium. Taxonomy (GTDB): domain Bacteria; phylum Actinomycetota; class Actinomycetes; order Mycobacteriales; family Jatrophihabitantaceae; genus DASXRA01. Next base: position 272,087 of record CAVTEA010000042.1, on the reverse strand, counting down.
CAGGCTGACCAGCGACATCAACCTGTTCATGACGCGGTTGGCCCAGCGGGTCAGCCCCAAGGTGCAACTGCAGGCGTACGCGCTGTTCCAGTCCATCGCTTCGATGGAGATGCTGGCGCAGGAGGACGCCATCATCGAGGCGGGCGCTGCGGCCGGTTCGCTGCCGCAGGCCGACCTCAACCAGTTCATCGAAACCGTCTCGCTGCGGCGCCAGTACGCCGAAGACGGCGAGCGCAACATCGGCAAGCACGTGCTGCCGTCCTACACCAGGTTCGTGCCACCGCAGGCGACCGCGGCCCTGGCCTCGCTCGAAGACACGATCATCGGTGATTCGCGTCAACAGGGGCCGGTTCCCGTCGATTCGGCGACGTGGGCGCAGTCCGTGATCGCCGTCACCAAGGGCACCGGTGCTCTCGTGCAGGCCGTGGCCATCGACCTGTCGGGCCAGGGAGTAGACGCCGCCGACAGCGCCTACCTCCGTCTTGGCCTGGCCGGCGGTCTTGGTTTGCTCGCGCTGGCGGCGTCTGTCTTCATCTCGATCCGCGTCGGTCGAAGTCTGGTGCGCCAGTTGGCAATGCTGCGCGATTCGGCGCTGGCGCTGGCCACCGAGCGGCTGCCTCGGGTGATGGCGCGGCTGCGTTCCGGCGAGGACGTCGACGTCTCGCAGGAGACCCCGCCGATGGCGGTCACCCAGGACGAAGTGGGCCAGGTCGGCCAGGCGTTCAACACCGTCCAGTTGACCGCCGTCGAGGCGGCCGTGGATCAGGCCCGGTTGCGGCGAGGTATCTCCGACGTCTTCCGCAATCTTGCCCGGCGCAGCCAGTCGTTGCTGCACCGCCAGTTGACCCTGCTGGACACGATGGAACGCCGGACGTCTGATCCGGACGAACTCGCTGACCTTTACCGGCTCGACCACCTGACCACGCGCATGCGTCGGCATGCCGAGGGCCTGATCATCCTGTCGGGTGCGGCGGTGGGCCGCTCGTGGCGCAACCCGGTGCGCTTGGTCGACGTGTTGCGCGCCGCGGTGGCCGAGGTCGAGGACTACACACGAGTCAGCGTGACCACGATGACGCAGGCGGCGCTGGCCGGTCAGGCGGTCGCGGACGTGATCCACATGCTCGCGGAACTGGTCGAGAACGCCACCCTGTTCTCGCCGCCGAACACACCGGTCCGGCTGGCTGGTGACGCGGTCGGCAACGGGTTCGCAGTCGAGATCGAGGATCGCGGGCTGGGCATGAGCGAGGAGCGGCTGGCCGAGATCAATTTCCTGCTGGCCAACCCGCCCGAGTTCGACCTGTCCGACAGCGACCAACTGGGCCTGTTCGTGGCCGGTCGGCTGGCACGTCGGCACGCCATCAAGATCTCGATGCGCACGAACCCCTTCGGCGGTTCAACCGCGATCGTGCTCATCCCGCACACCCTGGTCGTGCCCGCGGACGGCGAGAGCCAGAGCACGTTCACCAAGGCCAACGACCCAAGCGCCTTCCACGCAACCGGCCGGCACGTCGGCGCGAGCGAGGCACTGACGGCGACCGGTCCGGCGGCCACGACCGGTCCGGCGGGCACGGCGGGCACGGCGGGCACGGCGGGCACGTCCAACGGCCGCGTCCCACACGCCGACGAAGCAAACCAAGCCAGCAACGGTGCCGCCAGCGGCGACTTCGCCGCAGACGCCCCGGCCGGCCATCGTCCGATGCCCACCCCATCGGCCGACCCCGCGCCTGCACTCGCGCAAACACCCACACCCGCGCGCAGCGCCGACCGGCCCGCGGTGAACCGGCCGGTCCCGAGCTACGAGAGCGACCCGCAGACGTCGGCGCAAACCCTGGACCTACCGCTGCACGCAGGCGGATTGCCGCAAGCGCCGATGGTCCCAGTGGGAGACCATCTCGCCGGCGGTGTCCCCGCTGCCGCACCCGGCAGCGGGGCCTATGCCGACCTCGCGACGGCCGGCAGCCAGGAATCCAACGAGGTCGAGTGGCCGCCGTCGGCGATCGCGCCGGATCCGTCGATCGTCGGCCGAGGTGTGACCGAGCCGGGGCTGCCGCGGCGGGTGCGCCGGGCGAGCCTTGCCCCGCAGCTTCGCGCCAGCCTGCCCCACAGCCACGCCGTTACCGAGCAGCAGCCTGCCGACACCCGCTCGCCAGAGCAGACTCGCGCGATCATGAGTTCGCTGCAGCGAGGCTGGGAGCGGGGCCGCTCCGCACCTTCGCATGCGGCAAGCGACATGGGAGCGGAACCCGGCGGCGGGTTTGGGCATCAGACGAGCAGCGGATACCGCGACGGTGCCCACAACGAGGGCGAAAATGGGGGCGATGAGAGGCAATGGAATCTGAATCGAACATGATGGGCTCGCCATCAGACGACCGCGAAGCGCTGTCGGCCGCACGGTCATCGAGCCCCCATCCGGAACTCACCTGGCTTCTCGAGGACCTGGTCAGCCGCGTCGCGCCGATCCAGAAGGCCGTCGTACTCTCGCGCGACGGTCTGACGATGGGCGCTGCGGGCCTGGCCCGCGAGGACGCCGAGCATCTGTCGGCGATGGCGGCGGGCTTTCATAGCCTCGCTCGCGGCGCTGGGATGCAGTTCGGCGGCGGGCAGGCCCGGCAGACCATCGTCGAGATGGACGCCGCGTTCCTCTTCGTGACCGCAGCCGGGGAGGGAAGCTGCCTTGCCGTGCTCAGTTCCTCCGATGCGGACGTCGGCATGATTGCCTATGAGATGGCCATTCTCGTCAAGCGGGTCGGCCAGCACCTGGCGGTCAGCCATCGGCCTGGGACTATCGGCGACGGCAACGGCCATAAGTGATCGTGGCATGCCTTCGCAGGAGGACTCCTGGCCTGACGAACAAGCAGGGCCCGTGGTTCGCCCGTACGCCGTTATCCAGGGCAGGACCCGTCCCAGCGGCGAGATGAACCTTGACCTGCTCGCCATGATCACGACGACGGGGCGCATACCACCGGACGCGTGGACGCTCGACCCGGAGCATTTCTCGCTGCTGCGGCTGTGCATCGCGCCCATGTCGCTCGTTGACCTCGCCTCGGACCTCGACCTACCACTCGGTGTCGTCCGGATCCTGGTGGCTGATCTGCGGGAACGCGATCTGGTCACCGTTCGTCAGCCCATGGCGTCTCCACGGCAGGATGACCTGCCCATCCTGATGGAGGTGATCAATGGTCTACGCCGACTCTGAACACGGCGCCGGCCCGACACGAACGCCGTACGCGATCAAGATCCTGATCGCGGGCGGCTTCGGCGCGGGCAAGACCACACTCGTCAGTTCAGTCAGCGAGATCCGGCCCCTGCGCACCGAAGAACACCTCAGTGCACCCAGCGCGCAGGTCGACCCGCTATTCGGCGTGGAGCGAAAGACGACCACCACGGTCGCCATGGACTTCGGCCGCATCACGTTGCGCGACGATCTGTTGATCTACCTGTTCGGCACGCCCGGGCAGGAACGCTTCTGGTTCATGTGGGACGAACTCTCCCTCGGCGCGCTCGGCGCCGTGGTGCTGGCCGATACTCGCCGACTGACCGACTCGTTCCCCGCCGTGGACTACTTCGAACAGCGCGGGGTTCCCTTCATCGTTGGCGTGAACTGCTTCGACGGGGCACGGCCGTACGGCACCGACGACATCCGCGCCGCGTTGGACCTCGATCATGAGGTGCCGATCGTCATGTGCGACGCCCGCCAGCGCTCGTCCAGCAAGGACGTCCTCATCGCCCTCGTCGAACACGCGATCCGCCTGGTCGGCAGAAGGTCCGGTCACGTCTCCCCCGGTTCCCTGATCGGCTAGTGTCCGACTCAGACGTTGGTTGCTTGAGTTCGGCGATCCAGATGCGGGCTCGCAAGACGGACGAGGGTTGCTGTACTTGACGTCCTGCGCCCGACGACAACCCAGCGAGCGTGCATCTGGGCGCCGAAATCTGCAACTGAACTTCTGGCGCGGACACCAGCGTCCCGCGCCATCAATTCGTGCGACAAGTCGGCCGAGTGGCCGTTCCACTGCTCGGCCCATCGGACCAGTAACAGTTCTTGGAATCACCCGTCTGAGTCTGGTCCGTTGTGGGCGTTGGCAGATTCGATCTGAGTGGTACGGGGTGCTGGCTCTCGGGCTTGCGCGCTGCGCGGCTTCGCGCCGCGCGGCGTTGCGCGCTGCGCGGCTTCGCGCGCCCGGTGGCTTTGCGCGCTGCGCGGCTTCGCGCCGCGCGGCGTTGCGCGCCCGGTGGCCTTGCGCGCCGTGCGGCCTCGCGCGCCCGGTGGCCTTGCGCGCCGTGCGGCCTCGCGCCGCGCGGCGTTGCGCGGCGTTGCGCGCCCGGTGGCCGTGCTCGCGCCGGAAGTCCTTACCGGATAAGGTGATTCTGCCTGGACGGGGCTTGCGGTGATCGGGTAGAGTCGCACGCATGTTCGAGGTTGATGAGTGGCAGCCGCCCGCGGTGGCGCCGCCGTTGACTCTCGCGGAGGTCACCGAGGATCCGGATCAGGCCGCGGCCTGGTTGGCGGTTGAGGCGCCGGGTCCGGATGCGGTGGCGGGGTTGTCGCTGCTCGACCCGGGCGTGTTGTCGCATGCCGGGCGGGTGGATGTGCTGGTCGCTTTGGAGCGGCAGCTGGCGTGGCTTGCCGGGGTGCAGGCGCAGGTGCTGGCCGCGATGGCTGCTGATGATGGGTCTGAGGATCGGTGGGTGCGTGAAGAGGTCGGGTGCGCGTTGCGGCTGTCGGCCCTGACCGCGCAACGCCGCCTCGCCGTGGCCGAGACGCTGGCGCAGACACTGCCTGAGACGGGGCGGGCGTTGCACCGGGGCCGGATCGGCTACCTACACGCCATGACCCTCACCGAAGCCACCTACGGACTCGACGCGGACACCGCAGCGGCGGTGGAGGCGCGAGTGCTGCCGCGGGCGGGCGGGCAGACACTGGCCGAGTTCAAACGCTCCGTACGCCGCGCAGTGCACACGCTGAACCCGGCCCGGGTTGAGGAACAACGCGCCCACGCCATGACCGAACGCCGCGTATGCGTGACTGCCCGCGATGACGGCATGGCCGAACTGTGGGCCCTGCTCCCGGCTGAGGGTGCTGCCGCGGTGATGGCCGCCGTCGATTGCCTGGCCTCGGTCACCTCCGCGACCGACCCACGCAGCGCGGATCAGCGCCGCGCCGACGCCCTCGTCGATCTCGGCGTGGCCGCCCTGCACGACCCGTTGCTTCCGAAAGCACGAGGCCTGCGGCCCTCGATCCACGTCACCGTCGCCGCGTCGACCCTGCTCGGCCTCGATGAGCAACCCGGCGAGTTGGCCGGACACGGACCCATCCCCGCCAGCCTCGCCCGCCGGCTGGCCGCCGACGACACCGGCACCTGGCGACGGCTCCTCACCGACCCGGCCACCAACACCCTGCTCGACTACGGGCGCTCCACCTACCGACCCCCACGAGACCTCACCGAATACGTCATCGCCCGCGACGGCATTTGCGCCTTCCCCGGCTGCTCGCGTAACGCCGCCCGCTGCGACATCGACCACCGAATCCCCTACAACAAAGGCGGAAACACCACGCCCGAAAACCTGCAACCGCTGTGCAAACGCCATCACCGCCTCAAACATGAGGCCGGCTGGGCCCTGGAGAAACCCGCCAACGACGCCTACCGCTGGACCAGCCCCAGCAGACACCGCTACGAATCACGACTACCCGACCGACCCGTAGACACCAGCCGAACCCAACCCGTAGAACGCGACCCGGATCCGCCACCGTTCTGACCCAGCTCCATGTTCAGAGGCAGCATCACCCGGCTGCTGATCTTGCAATCTCGCGGGACATGCTCGCTGCCCGCTGCCGCCAGCAGTCAAGGTGTGGAACGCCGCGAACACGCTGGCGATACCGCGGCTGACGTCATCACCGGTGCGGCGCGGGCATGCCCGGCATCACTGGGAACGCCGGCTGGGAACGCCGGCTGGGGAGCGGGCCAGCGCCTGCACCTGGGCTTCTCGACCACGCACAGCACCACCCACAGCACCACCGCCAGCACCACCGCACAGCACCACCGCACAGCACCACCGCACAGCACCACCGCACAGCACCACCGCACAGCACCACCGCACAGCACCACCGCCGAGCGCCACCGCACAGCACCACCGCACAGCACCACCGCACCGTCGGACACCAGGGCCTGTCCCGTGGATCTTCGCCTGCTGCGCTACGCCCCGCGAGGTGCCTTGCTGCATGACGATGGTCGCGCTCATCGTTTCGTCATTCGTGCGGTCGTAGCGCCGTCGTACAACCTGACCTTCGTGACGGGGTCGGCCTCGCGAAGCTCCCGGTAGGCCGGCGGCGGCGCGAACGGGCAGCCGCGATCGCGCGGCATCGGGTAGGTGCGCGCGCGAGTCATCGCCGCTGCGACGTCACCACACGACGGGCAGGCTGCGCGGGCCGTGTTCGAGATCGGTGCGCAGGGGCAACGGTTCGTCGGTCGCCAGCCGGAAGTTCGGCATGTTCTTGAGGACCTCTTCCACGACGACCCTGATCTCCAGCTTCGCCAGGTGATCGCCGATGCAGCGATGCCGCCCGTACCCGAACGTGAGGTTGCTGGTTTCCTTGCGGTCCGGGTCGAACGTGTCTGGGTCGGCGAACCGGTCAGCGTCGCGGTTGCCCGAACCCCACAGCAGCAGCACGCGATCGCCCGGCTGCATCTCGGCGCCCCGCATGCACACCGGCTCACGGACGGTGCGAGCGAGGCCCAGCACCGGCGCGTCGTAACGCAGCGACTCGTTGATGAAGGCGAGCAGCTTCGCCCGGTCGTCGAGGAGGTTCTGGCGGTACTCGGCCGGGAACCCGGCCAGCAGGGCAAGGGTGTTGGTCATACCGCTGACTGTGGTGTCGGTGCCGGCCACGATCAGCATGGTCGCCATGCCGAAGCGGATGTCGTCGGTGACGGGCTCGCCGTCGACCTCGCTGTGGACGATCGTGCTCAGCAGGTCGCCCTTGTGCTCGCCGCGCCGGGCATCGATCTCCCTCGTCAGGAAGGCGACGATCCGCCCCTGAACCTCGCGGGTTCCCTCGATGTCGCCGGTGACGGCGGCATGCTGGGTCTTCTGGTTCATCAGCGAGATGTCGGGTGCCACTTCGCGGCCGACCCCGAGGGTCGCGGCCATCACCTCGGCAGGCACCGGATAACCGAGTTCGACCATGAAGTCGGCCGCGGTGCGTCCGGCGAGCGCGGCGATCCGATCGGTGACGATTTCGCGGACGAGCGGCTCCATCGCCTGCACCGCCCCGGGCGTGAAGAACGGTTGCAGGATCTTGCGGAACTTGCCGTGCTCGGGCGGGTCGGAGGTCAGCGGCTTGGACGCGTAGGGCCGGCCGAACGACGGGATGGTCGGGCCGTCCGTGGTGGTGAAGCGCTCGTGGTCGTGCGCCGCGGTGGCGATGTCGTCGAACTTCGTCAGCGCCCAGAACCCGCCGAATTCCGAGCTGTGCATGACCGGGCACTTCTCGCGCTGGTCCCTGAAGTAGTCCTCCTCGCGCACCCGGATCGACTCGTCCCGGTAGTCGAACGGCGGGCTCGGTTCGAAGGCGGCGTATTCAGTCACGGCACTCGTCTCCTGTTCGCGATCGTGGTTTCGAGCGTCGCGGATCGCTCAGGTGGCGGGGCCAACCGGCCCGGTGCACCTGGGCGTCGACACCTTCTTGGTCCGCCCGATCCAGCGGTCTGCCCACCGGTTTGCGACGTCGAAGAAGTTCGACGCTCCGACGGACAGATCAATGTCGTGGCCGGCCTGCGCAAGCACGTAGCTCTGCAGGCAGGTGGCTGGATTGCCGTAGAACGGCGCTTCCGCGCGGAGCAGCGTGGCCGATGTCGAGCAGTTCGTACCCAGCGCGCCGCACATGATCGAGTCGCGCTGACCGGCGGCGACGAGTACCGGGACGTGGATTCTCGATGAGTCCAGGTCGACGTCCTCGGCGAAGTAGGTCGCCATGAATGTCGCGGTGACCGATTGCTTGAGCGCCTCGTCGTCGGAGACGACGGCCGGGTCGGCGTCTGCGGCGTTGTAGAACGCCGAGATTCGCGTTCCCGGCCGGGTCGTGAGGTAGCCCGGGTCCAGGCCGGCCTTGCGCAACTGCGGGTCAAGCATTGCCGGGTACAGCTTGAGGGCTCCGTTGACCGCCCCCACCACGGACGGGATGTGGACGTTGTCTGCGGCGATGAGTCCGTCGACGTCGTGATAGTTCGCGATCTCGTTCCACGCCACGGCCGCGCCCATGCTGTGGCTGGTGAGGATCACCCGCGAGAACGTCGGTCCGAGGGAGCCGTGCCGGGCAGCCTGGATGACCTGGTGCACGGTGCTCGCGCTCGTCGGGACGGTGACCAGCGCGCTGAGCGGGTGGCTGCTCAGGCCGGTACCGAGCGGGTCGATGTCAAGCGTCGCGTAGCCGGCCTTGTTGGCCGCCCACACGTAGGAGTACTTGTCGGGCTGGCCGGGCGGATTCCAGTAGTAACGGTCGTAGGTCGCGCCGGCGACCAGCACCTGCACGGTCGACGGTGTGGCACCGGTTGGCACGCACAGCTCGCCCGCGATCGCGTCGGTCTTCAGCGGGAGGAACGTCAGGCTGACCGGCACCTTCACCGCCGAGCACCGGGCATTCGGCGGTGTCTGCCAGCGCGCCTGGCTGCTGCTCTGTTGCGACACTGCGGGCAGCGCCCCGACGGGTCTGGTCGCTGCCAGCACACTGGTGATGAGAAGGCCTATGGCGATCAGACACGTGGCTGCCGAAAGGTATGGATGGCGAATTGCGGCATTGCAACGCGATAGCGCGCGCGAACTCATCTACTCCCCTACGGTCGACGAAGCGGCTAGACAGCCCGAACAGCTCATGTAGGCGGACAACGACAAAACTGGGTAGATCACAGTATTTTGATCTCGGGTCGGGCTGTCAACATCGACGCCCCGCATGTCGGGCGTTCGGGCCGCGGTTGGCGCCACGGTTGGGTGCCAACGGGCACCGGAGGCCGCCCACACCGGGGCACACTGGAACCGTTCCGCCCTGTCAAGGTTGCCGGTGAGTCGGCACAACCGCGACCGGGCAGGTCGCATGGTGCAGGACGCCCTGGCTCACCGAGCCGAGTAACGTCCCCGCCATCGCGTGGTGCCCGTGGTTGCCGACGACGAGCAGGCACTGCGCGGTCGAGGCAAGCACCAATCCGGCCACTGGATGCTCACTGGTCACCTGCGGATGAACGACTACGTCGGGATACTTCTCCCGCCATCCCGCGAGTGTCTCCGACAGCCATGCATCGGCGCGATTGGGTGTCAGGTCGGCCCGATGGCCCAACGTCGCGGCCAGATGCGGGCGCCAGCACAGCACCGCCCGCAGCGGCGCCCGATGCCGGCTGGCGTGCTCGAACCCGTAGCCGAGGACGGTCTCGGACGCCTTGGTGCCGTCCACACCCACCACGACGGCTGCACCCTCGTCGATCAGGCTCGCCGATCCGCGCACCACGACTGCCGGGCACGCGGCGCGAGCAGCCGTAGCGGCGCCGACGGAGCCGAGAACGATCGAGCCGAGCGCCTTGAGGTGCCGTGAACCCAGCACGAGTGCGCCTGCGAAGTGCGACTCCCGGACGAGAACCTCCGCCGGGTCACCGTCGAGAATCTCGCCATCGACTTCGACGCCGGCGTCGAGTTCCTGGGCGTGCTCGATCGCCAAAGCGATCAGCTGCTCGGCAAAGTGCCCGGAAAGCTGCAGATCCGCGTCCGGGATGTCGGCGTACATGGGCGATCGTGCGTAGACGTATCGCCAGTGGTGGGCGTGCACCAGCCGGAGTGGCACGTGACGGGAGCGTGCGTCGTCGACGGCCCACTTCAGCACTGCCTCCGTGCTGGGCGAGTCGTCGATACCGACGACAACTGGACGTCCTACCAGAGACATCGGTTGCCTCCAAGCTGTCAGCTCACCGGTACAGGTCGTCGACGCGGAAGGCGAGCAGATCTTCTACAGCTACGACGCCGGTTGTCGCTCGCGCAGCATCGACCAATGACGTGATCAATGGCTGTCCGTCGACTTCGCCGCTGAGCGTGACCACACCGTCGCAGACCTCGACCTCGACAGCGGACGCATCGATGCCGAACCTACGGGCAAACAGATCGATGAGGTGCGCGCGGATCTCCTTGTCGTCACGGCGAAACAGGCGCAACAGGTCCGAGCGGGTCAAGACACCCAGGAGGACGCCGGACTCACCCACGACCGGCAGCAGGCGAACCCTTGCCGCCGCGGCAACGCGTGCCGCATGGACGACAGAGGCGTCCGCACCAGCCGTAACGACTGGCGAATTCATCAACTCTCGCGCGGTTTCCTCCCGCGCGTCGCGACGCGCCTGCACCCGCGCCGCCTGCCCGTCTCCGATACGCGCGCGCGAATCTCCGCCGGTGACCACCCGCGCCAGTAGATCCGACTCCGACACGACCCCGACGACCTTCAGCTCGTCGTCCACTACCGGCACGGCGCTAATCCGATGCCGCGCAAGCATGTCGAGGATCTCTGGGAACGTCGCATCCGCTGCGACGAAGACAACCCGCCGAGTCATCACGTCCCGCACCAGGTATCGGTCGACGTTCCGGCCCAACGTCCTGTCCTGCGCCGGCTCGTACTCGGCAACGTCGGCGACCGCAGCCAGATACCGTGCCAGCGCCGAGGCGCACTGCTCGGTCGCCAGGCCGAGATGCGTGGTTGCATCGAACCAGGTTGGTCGCTTGAGCTCAAAACGTTGCCAGTCAGACATGTCGCCCCCCGTGTCGGCTTCACCAACAAGAGTGCTTCAGAACGCGCAGCCAAGATAGGGACCTTCGGCCCCGGCCCGCATCGGTCCGTGAGACGGCAAGCTATTCGTGCTCGGCTGATGCACCCGTCGGGACGATCAACACGGGGCATGGCGGCCGCGCCGCGCATGCATGGCTCACCGAGCCGAGGATCGCGCTCGGCCCGTAGTGGCTCCGCTCGCCAAGCACCAGCAACGGCGCGCCTGCGGCTGCCGCGCGCAGTTCGGTCTCCGTGTCGCCTTCGATCACCTCGACAACAACGGTCACCGGAGGCTCGCCGGCGGCTCGGCGCGCGGCCTGCAGCTGCCTTACGTGCTCGGTCAGTCGTTGCTCGACGTAGGCGCCCGGGTTGGCCTCCGACGGCCAGACGAGGGGTACCCCCCAGGTCGAGGCAAAGTGCCAGACGTGGATCACCCGCAGCCCAACACCGTGCAGCGCGGCTTCCGTCGCGGCAACGCGCAACGCCTCAAGCGAGGCAGGCGAATCGTCGACGCCGACGATGACATCAGACGTGGCGGTCATGCCTTAACCCAAGCAGGCATCGACCGTCCACAGCAGATGCAACTGCCCTCGGCGGGTAGGACCTTCGTCCCAGCGGCAGTTGCCCTCGCTCGCAGGGCTACAGCACGGAGTCGAGCAGTCCGGGAAAGCGGGCGTCGAGTTCGGCGCGGCGCAACGAGATCGTGCGCTGGCGTCCGGACGGATCGTTGCGGATGAGGCCAGCCTCGCGCAGCGTCTTGAGGTGATGGGAGAACGTCGACTTCGGGACGTCGGGCTCGGCGACCTGGCACTGCGCGACGGTCTGCGCTCCCTCCGCAGCGAGCAACCGGATCAACTCGAGCCGCGCCGGATCACTGAGCGCGAACAGCACCGACGTGAGTTCGACGCCGTCGAGGTCGGGGTGCGCAAGCGCTCGGTTCGCTGTTGTCGTAGCCATCACAGTTCGACTTTCTTGGAACTATCTACGGGGTCGGCTGGTTGTGACCGTTCGATGCAACTCGAACGGTAACGCGATCGGAGCCCGTCATGCCCACATTGCTCGACACCTCACAGCGACAGCAGGCCGCCGAAAGTCACGTCCTGCCGCGGGGGTCCGCCTTCTGGCTGGTGGCGGCGGCGACCGCGCCATCCTGGCGGCGTCGAGTGCACCGAGCCCCCTGTATCCGGTGCTTCAGGCCGAGTTCGGCTTCTCCGCCATCACGCTGACGACGATCTTTGCCATGTACGTGCTTGCGCTGCTGCTCAGCCTGCTGACCGTCGGACGGCTGTCGGACTACATCGGCCGCCGCCCGGTGCTGGCCGCCGCCCTGGTCGTCGACGCCGCCGCCATGGTCGTGTTCCTCTCGGCTGACGGCGTCGGCTGGTTGCTCGCGGCGCGCGCCGTCCAGGGCCTCGCGACCGGCGCCGCCATGGGCGTGCTCGGCGCCTACCTGCTGGACCTGCAGCCCGGCGACGGGTCGCGGCTCGGTTCCCTCGTGAACAGCGCCGCCCCGACGGCTGGTCTCGGCCTCGGCTCCGTCCTCACCGGGCTGCTCGTCCAGTACGCACCGCACCCGACCCGGCTGGTGTTCGCGATTCTCACCGCCGTGTTCCTTGCGCTGGCGCTGGCCACTGTCGTGCTGCCCGAGACAGTGCCCCCCATACCCGGGGCGCTTGCCGGCCTGCGCCCACGAGTCGCGGTGCCACCAGCAGCCCGGCGCGCATTCGTCGGCGCGACGCCGACCATGATCGCGACCTGGGCCCTCGCCGGGTTCATCCTGTCCCTTGGTGGTTCCCTGCTCGGCACGGTGTTCCAGGTGAGCAACCACGCTGTCGTGGGTCTCGTCATCGGACTTTTCGCCGGTGCCAGCGCGGCAGGGGCAGTCGCCGCCCGCGATCTGTCTCCCGCGTCGATGACCCGCGTCGGCACAACCGTGCTGGCGGCAGGCACCGGCCTGTTCATCACAGCGCTCGCCACGTCGTCGCTCGCCCTGTTCGTCGCCGCCTCCGCGGTTGCGGGCGGCGGGTTCGGGTCGGCATTCCTCGGTGCGCTGCGCTCGGTGACCCAACTCGCGCAGCCCCACGAACGGGCCGCGTTGCTCTCGGCGGTCTACGTCGTCAGCTACCTGGCATTCAGCATCCCCGCGGTAGTCGCCGGGCTGCTCATCACCCACATCGGTCTGCGCGACACCGCGCTCGGCTACGGCGTCTTCGTCGCAGTGCTCGCCGTGACGACGTTCGGCGTCGAGGCGCGCATCCGCCGCAGCGCAACGACGGTTCGCCGCGCCGGAGCGCATCGCAGCAGCCGGGTGGTGGCCGCAGCACTCACCGGTAGCGAGCGAACCGGCTGATCCGCCGGCCCGCGCGCGATCGCCGAAAGCCCGAGGTCGGCGAGCGCCGCGCACCTTGTGCACCGGGTGGCCGGCGCGGCGATAACCGACTGGTTGCCTTGATATCTACCAGTATCGCCCTCGCCGATCGGCACCGTTTGATCGACTCATGCCGGCGCGCGGCGAACCTGCACCATCCGATCTTGCGCGAAGGTCATCCGGTGCGGGTGGTGTCATGGCGGAGAAACAGCGCGAGAGTTGCCGGTGGCGAACCGGTATTCGGTCGCTTAGACCCGCTGCACCAGGGAGGCGCTATGGGATTCTGCCCAGTCGACGTGATCATAATCGGCTTTCCGGGCAACAAGTTCAGTGGCCAAATCGCCCCAGCGCTGATGGACCTCGTCGACAGCGCCACGATCCGCATCATCGACCTGCTGTTCATCAGCAAGGACTCCGACGGCGTGGTCACCACGGTTTCAGCGGCAGACGTCGACGCGCAGACAGGGCCGAGCTACCTGTCGATCAACGTCCTGCAGCCAGGCGCACTCGGCCCGGACGACGCCGAGGAACTGGCCGAGGACCTGGCGCCCAACACCTCGGCACTGGCGATCGCATTCGAGAACATCTGGGCGGCAAAGGTTGTGGACGCCTGCCGGGCGGCTGATGCGGTCGTCATCGACCAGATCCGCATTCCGGCTGACGTGGTCGACGCAGTCGTCGCCGCGAGTTAGAGACGCGAGTCAGAGACGCGAGTTGAGACCAGCCGAGTTCACGAGACGAGAGGACACGATATGGGATTGCTACGCATGGCCGCCCGCACTGCTGTTGTCGCGGGCACGGCGACCGCCGTTGGTGGACGCGTCGCACGCCGGCAGGCCCGAAAGTACGACCAACAGGAACCGCAGCAGGCACCTGCCGACCAAGCAGCGCCCGCCGAGCAAGCAGCGCCCGCCGAGCAGGCACCGCCTGAGGATCCGGAGACGGCCAAGCTTGAGCAGCTGGCCCAGCTGCACAGCCAAGGCGTCCTGACCGACGAGGAGTTCGCATCGGCCAAGGCGAAGGTGCTGGGAATCTGAACGAGCCGGCAACCGCGGCGCGCGGGGACGAGGCTGAGCCGTACTCGCGACTGGCCGGGGTGTACGACGAGATTGTCGTCGATGCCTGCCACGAACGCTGGGCCGCGTACCTCGATGAGCTCTGGGGCGCGGACGACGACGGCGTGCACACGGTGCTCGACGTGTGCTGCGGAACCGGCCTCATGGCAAGCGCTCTCGGTGCGCTCGGCTATCGGGTAACCGGACTCGACGGCTCTCCCGCGATGCTCGCCCGTGCCCGCCGGTTGCTTGGCCCGGACACGGTCCTCGTCCGGCAAACGCTTCCCGAGCTGATGATCGACGGGACGTTCGACGCGGTGGTCTGCACGTTCGACGGCCTCAATTACCTGACCCCCGCGCAATTGCGATCGACGCTCACGGCTGTGGGTCGTCGGCTTCGGCGCGGCGGCTGGCTCGCGTTCGATCTGCATACCGATGCGATGTTGGAATTCGCCCGAGACCACCCAGTCGTCACGGGCGAGGCCGGCGGAAAGCGCTTCACGATCAGCAATGTCGTGGACGTGACCGCGCGGACCTGCGTCACCCGGATCGAGCTCACCGGGCCGACCGATCACGACACGTTCAGCGAGCAGCATCGCCAATACCTCTTCGGCGCTGCGGACGTTCATAGCGCGCTTGCGGAAGCCGGCTTCGGGCTGCCGTCCGTCACCGACGAGTACACCGATGAGCCGGCAACTCGCTCGACCCTGCGTGCGACCTGGATCTGCCGGCACCTGGGATCCTGACTGCATCACACCGGTGGGCATCATTTGAAGGAGCGCGAGACGATGGAATCCATCCATGCGGCATTCCGGCGCCAAGGCCTGGTCCGGGCGAGGGACGCACGCGTCCTGGGCGGCGTGATTGCCGGGCTCGGGCGCCGCTACGGCATCGCCCCCTGGCCTGCGCGGCTGCTGTTCGTACTGGTGCTTATGCTCATTCCGGGCAGCCAGTTTCTGGTCTACCCGATCCTGTGGATCCTGATGCCGCAAGGCGACTGAAGCACGGCCGGCCGATTGGACGAAATCCACGCAAGCGAGATCATCCGATGGGGATGATTGCCTGCGGCGACAGGCGTGGTGGGCTCAGGTGTGGTCTTCTACGTCATCATCTTCAGTGCCATGGCCGTCCTGCTGGTTGTCGCAGGCTTGACGGTAATGTCCCGCAATCGCAAGGAACTCGAGGCGGACGGGCGACACGAGACGGCCGCCGCGCACGAAGGCCGTCACCAGCGCAACGCGAAACGTGCCCAGTCACGCAAGGCGCGCCGCAAGAGGGCCTGACACCACGCTGGGCGTATCTGTAGGGACGGCACGCTGTCCACAATGGACGGTTGGACTCGCCCTCAGGCCCGCTCGACTGTTGCGGTCACCTGGACGGTCGAGCCCGGCGCGGCCAAGGGCAGCAGCGTCCCGTCCACGAGCGCGCCGTCCACCACGAGTCGGCGTACCCGCCCGCGCAGGCCAGCCGGCTTGGTCACGCTGATCTCGTACGTCGCGCCGCGGAAGCGCCGAGTGGCCCGGAAACCCTCCCACGCGCTGGGCAGCACCGGATCCACGCGCAATCCGTCGAAGTCCGGGCGAATCCCCAGGATCCACTGGGTGATCGCGACGTAGCTCCACGCGGCGGTGCCGGTCAGCCAGGAGTTCTTCGCTTCGCCCGGCACGGCGGCATCCGGCCCGGCGATGGTCTGCGCGTACACGTACGGCTCGCACCGGTGTATCTCGCTGATCTGTTCGCGAACCGACGGGTTGACCCGCTTGTAGTAGTCGAACGCCTGGTCGCCGTTGCCCACCATGGTCTCGGCGATGATCACCCACGGGTTGGTGTGGCAGAAGTTGCTGGCATTCTCCTTGTACCCGGGCGGATACGTGGAGATCTCGCCAAGCTCTTCGTAGTAGTGCGTGAAAGCTGGCTGCAGGATCGCGATGCCGTGCTCGAACGCCAGCCGCTCGCGCACGCTCTGCAGCGCCTGCTCGGCCCGGCCATCGGCAAGCCCTACCCCGCCGAGCACGCACATGCCTTGCGGCTCGACGAAGATCTGCCCCTCGTCGTTCTGTGCCGATCCAACCGGGTTGCCGAAGTAGTCGTACGCGCGGCGGAACCACGCACCGTCCCAGCCGTGCTCCTCGATGGTGGCCGCCATCGATTCGGCAGCCTCCGCATACCCGTTCGCCTCGTCGTGCAGGTCGCGAAGGTCGGCGATGCCGGCCAGTTCGCGGGCGGCCAGTGAGAACAGGCCGCCGATGAATACCGATTCGGCGACACCGCCCTGCTTGTTCTCGGTGGTCTGGAAGCTCTCCCCTGGTGCGTCGGAGAAGCAGTTGAGGTTCAGGCAGTCGTTCCAGTCGGCGCGGCCGATCAGCGGCAGTCCGTGCGGACCGAGTCTGTCCAGCGTGTACCGGACGCTGCGCTGCAGATGCTCGTAGAGCGGTGTCGCGGTGGCCGGGTCGTTGTCGTAGGGCACCGACTCGCCGAGGATCGAGACGTCGCCGGTTTCCTTCAAGTAGGCGCCGGTGCCGAGAATCAGCCACAGCGGATCGTCGTTGAAGCCGGAGCCAACAGCGTTGTTGCCGCGCTTCGTCAGCGGCTGGTACTGGTGGTACGCACCGCCGCCGGGCAGTTGGGTGGCGGCAATGTCCAGGATGCGCTGGCGGGCGCGCTCGGGTGCGAGGTGGACGAAGCCGAGCAGGTCCTGGTTGGAATCGCGAAAGCCCATACCCCGCCCAACACCCGACTCGAACTGGGATGCCGATCGGCTCATGTTGAAAACCACCATGCACTGGTACGCGTTCCAGATGTTGACCATTCGGTCGGCGTCCTGGTCGGGCGTTGCCACGTGCAACGTCGAGAGCAGACGCGACCAGTACTCGCGCAGCCGCGTCACGCCATCGTCCACTGTGGACGGTTGCAGCCATCGTTCGATGACCGGGCGCACGTAGGCCTTGTTGATGGTCTGCGACTCGGGCGGGTCGAACTTCTCCGCCCGCGGGTTCTCCCAGTACCCGAGCACGAAGAGCACCTCGCGGGTGGCGCCCGGCGCGAGGGCCACTTGCACGTGGTGACTGCCGATCGGCTGCCAGCCGCGCGCAAGTGAGTTGCCCGACTCGCCGCGCTCCACCACAACCGGGTGGTCCCAGCCGCGATACGCACCGAGGAAGTCCTCGCGTTGCGTGTCATACCCGGCCAGTGGCTCGGAGCAGGCGAAATAGGCGAAGTGATCGCGCCGCTCGCGGTACTCCGTCTTGTGGTAGATCACGCCGTCGGCCACCTCGACCTGGCCGGTGGAGAAGTTGCGCTGAAAGTTCGTCGCGTCATCCTCCGCGTCCCAAAGGCAGAACTCGACGCAGGAGAAGACGGAGAGGTCCAACGGGGTGTCGCGGTCGTTGGTCACGCGCAGCCGCCAGACCTCCAGCGTCTCGCCGAGCGGCGCGAAGTACAGAGTCTGGGCGCGCACCCCGGACCGTGCGGAGGAGATCTGCGTATAGGACATACCGTGCCGGCACTCGTACTCGTCGAGGTCGGTACGGGTCGGCTGCCAGGTCGGCGACCAGAACTCGCCTGAGGCGTTGTCGCGCAAGTAGATGTAGCGGCCGCCGAAGTCGGGCGGCACGTTGTTGTAGCGGTAGCGGGTCAGCCGACGCAGCCGCGCGTCCTGGTAGAAGGAGTAGCCGCCCGCCGTATTGGAGATGATGCCGAAGTACGCCTCGGTGCCCAGGTAATTGACCCAGGGCAGCGGGGTGTCGGGGCGGTTGATGACGTACTCGCGCCGCGCATCGTCGAAGCTGCCGTACCGCATTGACCCTGCCGCCCCATTCTTCCGTCGAGCCGGGCACCTCACGTGGCACCGGCTCACAGGATGCCTGTGAAGATCGTGACAGGCATACCCCGAAGCTGCCGGGCGCACGGTTCGCACCATCGTGCGCCCCGTCCCCGATCGTGCAACTCGCTGCGTCCCTACGACGCAAGGAGTTGCACGATCTGTCAGCGCATATCGCGCGCGCGGCCGAGGAAGGCGATCAGCCGCTCGCCGGGACCCGCCGTCGCCGGCGCGAGGACCGGGGCCGCGAACAGCGGGTGACGGTTGTCGACCGGTACGAGGAACGAGGCCATCGCCAGCAGGTCCACAGCCAGATCGCGTGGGATGGGCCGTTCGTCCCCGCACGCCTTCGCGATGTCCCATCCGTGCACGGCAATCTCCAGGGCGCCGGCCCCTGCCATGACCGAATCCGCGAGAGCCTGATCCGCGACGTCGACGAACCGCGGCCGGCTGGCAGCGGCCCAGGCGTCGAGCAACCGCACGGCCCGGGCGCAGAAGACGCGAGTCGGGTCGGCGACCGTGTCGTCGTCGGGTTCGGGATACAGGCCGATGCGCCCCGCAACGACGCCCTCATGAAGCGCCGCCACGGATTCGCACCCATGCCTGAGCAGCATTCGCAGATCCCAGCCCCGGCACGGCGTGGGACGTGACAGGTGCTCGGGCGTGACGGCATTGATGGCGTCCAGCGCGTAGAGGATCGAGCGTTGCAGCAACTCGATTCCGCCGTCCGCAGCGAGCGGATCGGCGGACCTGCTGCTCATCGCCGTGCCTGCGCGCCAGGCTGCTCGGCGGGCAGGACGGGCGGTAGGCCGAACGTCGCGAACAGGTCGGCATCGTTGAACGAGACGACCCGGGCGATGGACGGTCCGGCGAAGGTGAGCACCTGTACGCCATGGGCGTGGTAGCGGCCGTCGTCACCTCGCCAGTACATGGCCAGCGCGGGCTGGCCGTTGGCCGCCGTGGGGACCGCCCGAATCAAGCCTGGCTCCTTGAGGACCCGCCCGCCGAGGAAGCGACCGATCGACTCCCGGCCGGCGAACCACAAGGGCTGCGGTGGCATCTCGAACACCGCGTCGGCACGCAGCAACTCCATGAGCGCAGGGATGTCTGCGTTCTCGAAGGCCGTCGCGTACCGGTCCAGCAGGGTGCGCTGATCGGGGTCGGTCGGCTCGAACACCTCGTCCTCGGCAGGTGAAACCTGCTCGAGTTGTGCCCGGGCACGTTGCAGCGTGCTGTTGACCGCGATGGTCGACGTGTCCAGTACCTCGGCGACCTCCGCTGCGCGCCAACCCAGTACGTCGCGCAGGAGCAGCACGGCACGTTGGCGCGGTGGCAGGTACTGCAGGGCCGCGATCAATGCCAGCCGCATGCTTTCGCGCGATGCGACGGTGGCGGCCGGATCGGCAGCTTCGGGGGTGACCATCGCGTCCGGAATCGGCTGCAACCACGGCACATCAGACCGCGACGCGCTCGGCCCCGACTCCGGGTTCTCCCCCGGCCCGGCCAGGCCGGACGGCAGCGGGCGGCGGCTGCGGTTCTCCAGCGCGCGCAGGCATGCATTCGTCGCAATCCGGTACAGCCAGGTGCGCAGCGACGCCCGCCCATCGAACTCGCCATAGGACCGCCAGGCGCGCACCATCGTCTCCTGCACCTGATCCTCGGCGTCGTGCACCGAGCCGAGCATGCGGTAGCAGTGCGCCAGCAACTCAGGCCGGAATGCGTCGGTGAGCCGGGCGAATTCCTCGCTGGACGGCATCTGCGGCTCCTCAGTCTCTGTTCATGGATATAGATCCGAACCCGGCCGGAAAGTCATCGCCGGCCCCGCGATGAGTTTCGGCGCGCTCCCGGATCAGTACGGGTGAAACCGCTCGTCATCCACTCATCAGGGAGCACGGAATGTCTACCCAGCAATCATCGGCAATCGTCACCGGTGCCAGCAGGGGCTTCGGCCAGGCGATCGCCACCGCGCTGTCGCACGCCGGCGCGCAGGTCGTCGGCGTGGGCCGCGACCGCGCCCGCCTGGAAGACCTGCACGCGCAGCTGGGCGACACGTTCACGCCCGTTGTCGCAGACGCGGCCGACCCCGTCGTCGCCGGCCAGCTCATCGACGCGTACCGGCCCGGGACGCTGGCGCTCAACGCCGGCGCCAGCCCGCTGGCGCGGCCGATTCACCAGCACACCTGGCAGACGTTCAGCCGCAACTGGGAGGTCGACGTCGCGCAGGTATTCCACTGGACCCGCGAGGCGCTGCTGCGTCCGCTCGTCCCCGGCAGCGCGGTGATCGCCTTTTCCAGTGGGGCCGCGATCGCTGGTTCGCCGCTCAGTGGCGGATATGCCGGCGCGAAGGCCACCATTCGATTCGTCAGCTCCTATGCGGGCGCGGAGTCCGAGCGGAACGGGCTCGGCATCAGATTCACCGCACTGCTCCCGCAACTGACCCCGGCGACCGACCTGGGCGCGGCCGCTGTGGCCGCCTATGCAGCCAGGCAGGGCCTCGACGTCGCCACCGCCCTCGAACGCTCGGGCCCCGCGCTCACCCCCGAGCAGGTCGGCAAGGCCGTCGTCGATCTCGTCAACGACCCGGGCCTCGATCAAGCCGCCTACCTGCTCACCGCCGCCGGCCTAACCGCGACTCACTAGGAGATTGGTCATGTCCACAGTCAATCGCTGGCGCGCTTTCACGTTGCTGGCCGTGTCGTTCTTCATGACGATCGTCGACCTCACGATCGTCAACGTCGCCCTTCCGACGATCGGCCGGAAGCTTCACTTCTCCGAATCGAACCTGCAATGGGTCGTCACCGCGTACGGGATCGCGTTCGGCGGGTTCCTGCTGCTCGGCGGCCGCGCCGCGGATCTGCTCGGACGCCGTCGCATGCTGATGATCGGACTGAGCGTCTTCACCGGTGCGTCGCTCGCCGGCGCGCTCGCCACAACCGACTCGTTCCTGATCGCCATGCGCGGCCTGCAAGGGCTCGGCGCGGCGATCATCCTGCCGGCCGCGCTCTCGATCGTCATGAACATGTTCGAGGAGGGCGCCGAGCGCAACAAGGCGCTCGGCCTGTGGGGTGGTATCGGTGCGGGCGGCGCGACGTTCGGGCTGATCGCCGGCGGCCTGCTCACCCGCTACGCCGGCTGGGAGTACATCTTCTACCTCAACGTCCCGATCGGTGCGGCGATGCTGTTCCTCGTGCCGCGCGTCGTGCCCGAGAGCCGGCTCGAAATCGAGCGCCGGCGCTACGACCCGTTCGGTGCGGCCACCGTGACCGCAGGCCTGTTGCTGCTGGTCTACACGATCTCGAACGCGCCGCAGACGGGCTGGGGCTCCGGCCGGACGGTGACGCTTCTCGTGTTGTCCGTCGCGCTCCTGATCGCGTTCCTGGCGATCGAAACCCGCGTCCAGGCACCGCTGATGCCGTTGCGCATCTTCGGGCGGAAGACGCTCGCTGGGGCGAACGCCGTCAGCTTCCTGCTCGGCGCAAGCTTCTTCGCGTTCATCTTCGTCGGCACGCTCTACATGCAGCAGGTGCTCGGCTATTCGGCGCTGAAGACCGGCATCGCCTGGCTGGCCACGTCGATCACCTCGGTCGCGTTCGCCGGCTTGTCACAGGCACTCGTGACACGCGGCTCGGCCAAGCTCGTCATGGCGTTCGGGATGTCCTTGATCGGTGGCGGCATCCTGTGGGCAACACAGGTGCCGGTGCACGGGCAGTTCTGGGCCGATATGGCCGGCCCGTTCTTCATCACCGGCGTCGGCACCGCGTTCGCTTTCATTCCGGTGTCTATCGCCGCCCTCGCCGGCGTCGGCGAGCGCGATGCGGGGCTCGCGTCCGGGCTGCTCAATACGTCCCAGCAGCTGGGTGGCGCGATCGGCGTCGCCGTGGCATCGACCATCGCCGCCACCCACACGACGGCGCTGCTGCACCAGGGCAGTGCCGCACCGGCAGCCCTGACCGGCGGCTTCCAGTGGGCGTTGCTGCTGTGCGGTCTGGTCGGCCTGTCCGCCGTGCCGGTCACGTTTGCCCTTGTGCGCCAGAGCGAACTCGCAAAGGTCGTCGCCGCCACGACCCGCCAGCAGCTACAGCCGGCGTTGGCCCAGGCAGACTGACCCGGCGGATTGACCCGGCGGATTGACCCGGCGCGCGCTGCGCCTCGCGGTGGGTGGGATGGCGTCGTGTCGAGGGCGCCGGGATCCGACACGACCGCTGACCACAATCCGTTCGGCCATGTGGATTCGGTGTCGGCTAAAGGGGCGACGGTGACGTTTACCGGGTGGGCGCTGGATCCCGACAACAGGACCGGCTCGATGCTGGTGCGGATCTCGGAGGGCTCGAGCATCCGCCGGCAGCACGCAACATCCATGTACCGCAGGAACATCAACACTATTTTCCACGCCGGCGGCATCCACGGCTTCAAGGCCAGCATCACCACCGCCAGCGGCGTCCACACTTATTGCGTCTCGCTGATCAACTACGGAATCGGCAACGTCAGCCCGCGCTATTCCTGCGCTCGACCAATCACCAGCGCAGACTGCCGTTTCGGTGCGCAACCGCGTTGCCCGCGCGGCTGCTCGTGATTGCGACAAGGATCGCGGCGACCGCAATCTCGCACAGCACGGTCAGGAACGTGCCGACGTGGAACACGTGGCGGCCGATAAGGCTGCCGAGCAGCGATCCGATCCATCCGATCACGATGGTGCTGAAGATCCCGATCTCCTGACGGCCGGGCAGCACGAGACGGGCGAGACCACCGATGATCGCCCCGACAATCGCCGCGCTGACCAGCAACCAGAGCGCCCATCCGACGATCGGCAGGGCGATCACGAGCACGAGCAGTACCACGATCAGAACGAGCACGCTCACAACATAACCACGGCCACCTAAGAATCGGGTGCGCACGCCCAGTTGCCGCGCTCGGATCTCATCCGCCGGCCATCGCACCAATGATGAGCAATGGCTCACTGCCGTCGACAACCTCTGCGGGCAATGCCGCATCGGGCGACTCATGGGACAAGTCGCGCGCGCAGGCAAAGAATCGGACGAATGCCCGCCGCTGGCCGGTCGCTGGATCGCGAATGGTGCCACGCAGCGCCGGGTATCGCCGCTCGAGCGCGTCGATTACTGCGCGCTGCGTGGGCTCGGCATCGACTCCGACCTCGCGGCCGCAGCGGGCGAGCTGGCGCAGGTGCGCGGGCAACACAACCCGGATCGTCATAGCGTCTGCACCTCAACCGACAGCACGGGCGGTAGGTCGCGCACGATCGGACTCCACGAATCGCCGGAGTCGGCCGATGCGTACACCTGCCCACCGGTCGTGCCGAAGTAGACGCCACAGTCATCGAGCCTGTCGGCGGCCATGGCGTCGCGAAGCACGTCGACGTAGCAGTTGTGCTGCGGCAGCCCTTCGGTGAGGGCCTCCCAGTCGTCGCCGCCGGTTCGGCTGCGGTAGACGCGCAGCTTGCCCTCGGGCGGGAAGTGGTGCGAGTCGCTCGTGATCGGGACGACGTACACCGTTTCGGGCTCGTGGGAATGGACGGTGATCGGGAAACCGAAATCGCTCGGCAGGTTGCCACTGATCTCGCGCCAATGCTCGCCGGCATCATCGCTGCGCATGACGTCCCAGTGCTTTTGCATGTACAGCGTGTCGGGACGGTCGGGGTGCATCGCGAGGTTGTGGACGCAGTGCCCCACCTCAGCGGCCGGGGACGGGATCCCGTCGGAGAGCAGGCCCTGGTTGATTGGACGCCACGACGTGCCGCCGTCGTCGGTGCGGAACACACCGGCGGCGGAGATCGCCACCGTCATGCGGTCGGGGTTGTCCGGGTAGAGGACGATCGTGTGAAGGCACAGACCACCCGCGCCGGGCTGCCATTGTGGCCCCGAGCCATGCTCGCGTAGCCCGGGCAGCTCCTGCCAGCTCGCGCCACCGTCGGTGCTGCGAAACAGCGCCGCATCCTGAATGCCGGCATACACCAGCTCACGATCGTTCGCTGACGGCTCGAGGTGCCAGACACGCGCGAACTCCCACGGTCGAAGAGTTCCGTCGTACCACTGGTGCTCGCCCGCGGGGCTGGCGTAGCTGAAGTCGTTGCCCACAGCGTCCCACGTGCGCCCGCCGTCATCGGAGCGCTGGATGACCTGGCCGAACCAGCCTCCGGAGGGCGCGGCCCAGATCCGGTCGGGATCGGCGGGCGACCCTGCCACGTGGTAGACCTCCCACCCCGGAAAGTGGGGACCGTCCACCTGCCAGTCCCGCCGCCGCTCGTCCGAGGTCAACACGAACGCGCCCTTACGCGTGCCGACCAGAACCCGTACACCGCCCATGTCGCCTCCGTAACCCTGCGTCGCTACAGAGAAGACGTTGCCGTATGTCGAAGCGCATCGCCAGCGGCTGTTCCTGGAAATACCGGTCGTTGTGGGCGATCGGTCATCGGCGCGGCCGCGTCATCCGTGATTGGTCAACGGGCGCGCCGGAACGACGCCCTGAGCGAGGATGTCTGGGTCGGCCGGCGAGCGGCCGACCCAGTCATCTGCAGACATCGGGATCAGGCAGATGCAGCCAGGTCGAACCGGTCGAGGTCCATGACCTTGTCCCACGCGGCCACGAAGTCGCGCACGAACTTGTCCTGCGCGTCGTCGCTCGCGTAGACCTCGGCGATGCCCCGCAGCTGGGAGTTCGAACCGAAAACGAGGTCGGCCGCAGTGGCCGTCCACCGGACGTCCCCCGAGACACGATTGCGGCCTTCGTACACGTTCTCGGAGGAGGAGACCTTCCACTCCGTGCCCATGTCGATCAGGTTCAGGAAGAAGTCGTTGGTCAACGACCCGGGCCGGTCGGTGAACACACCGTGAGCGGACTGTCCGAAGTTGGCGTTGAGCACCCGCAGACCGCCGACGAGAACCGTCATCTCCGGAGCGGTCAGCGTCAGCAGGTTGGCCCGATCCAGCAGCAACTGCTCCGGCGGCACCTTCTCACCGGCCCGCAGGTAGTTGCGGAAACCGTCGGCGGTCGGTTCGAGCACGGCGAACGAGTCCACGTCCGTCTGCTCCTGCGAGGCGTCCGTGCGCCCCGGCGCGAAGGGAACCGTGACGTCGTGGCCCGCGTCCCTTGCCGCCCGTTCGACAGCCGCGCACCCGCCGAGAACGATCACGTCGGCGAGGGAGACCCTCTTGCCACCGGACTGTGCGGCGTTGAAGTCCTGCTGGATCCGCTCGAGAACCGGGAGCACCTCGGCCAGGGCCGCGGGCTCGTTGAGCTCCCAGTCGCGCTGCGGCGCCAGGCGGATTCGGGCCCCGTTCGCGCCGCCCCGCTTGTCCGTGCCGCGGAAGCTGGCCGCGGCCGCCCACGCGGTGGAGACCAGTTGCGCGACGGACAGCCCCGATTCGAGGAGCTTGGCCTTCAGAGCGGAGATCTCCTCATCGCCGATCAGGTCGTGGTCGACTGCGGGTACGGGGTCCTGCCACAGCTGCGGCTCCGCAACCCACGGGCCGAGGTAGCGCGAGACCGGTCCCATGTCGCGGTGCAACAGCTTGTACCAGGCGCGGGCGAACGCGTCGGCGAGCTCGTCGGGGTGCTCCAGGAAGCGCCGCGTGATCTGCTCGTACGCCGGGTCGACGCGCAGCGCGAGATCCGTGGTCAACATGGTCGGCAGACGCTTCTTCGACGCGTCGAACGGGTCGGGGATGATCGCCTCGGAGTCCTTCGCGACCCACTGTTTGGCGCCGGCCGGGCTGTCGGTCAGCTCCCACTCGTATCCGTAGAGGATCTCGAGGAAGCTGTTGCTCCACTGCGTCGGCGTCTTGGTCCAGACGACCTCCAGCCCGCTGGTGAGCGAGTCCGAGCCCTTGCCGGTGCCGTAGCTGCTCTTCCAGCCCAGGCCCTGCTCCTCGAGCGGAGCGGCCTCGGGCTCCGGGCCGATGAGGGCCGCATTGCCGATGCCGTGGGTCTTGCCGAACGAGTGCCCGCCGACGATCAGCGCGACCGTCTCCTCGTCGTTCATCGCCATCCGGGCGAAGGTCTCGCGGATGTCTTTGGCGGCGGCCAGCGGGTCTGGGTTACCGTTCGGCCCTTCCGGGTTGACGTAGATCAGGCCCATCTGCACGGCACCCAGCGGGTTGGCGAGGTCGCGGTCGCCGCTGTAGCGCTCGTCGCCGAGCCAAGTGCCCTCCGGGCCCCAGAAGACCTCCTCGGGCGCCCAGATGTCCTCGCGTCCGAAGCCGAAGCCGAACGTCTTGAAGCCCATCGACTCCAGCGCGACGTTGCCGGCGAGCACGAGCAGGTCGGCCCAGGAGATCTGCTTGCCGTACTTCTTCTTGACCGGCCACAGCAGCCGGCGCGCCTTGTCGAGGTTCGCGTTGTCGGGCCAGCTGTTGAGGGGGGCGAAGCGTTGCGCGCCGGCCCCCGCGCCACCGCGGCCGTCGTGGATGCGGTATGTGCCCGCGGCATGCCAACTCATGCGGATGAACAGCGGCCCGTAGTGCCCGTAGTCGGCCGGCCACCACTCCTGCGAGGTTGTCATCACCTCGATGAGGTCCCGCTTCAGGGCTTCGAGGTCGAGCTCCTTGAACTCCTGCGCGTATTTGAAGTCCTCGCCCATCGGGTTGGACCGGGGCGAATGTTGGTGCAGAACTTGCAGGTTGAGCTGGTTGGGCCACCAGTCCCGGTTCGTCCGCGGCCGCACCGGCGGCTCGGCGGTCGGCGACGGGATTACAGGGTTCTCGCTCTCAGACACGGGAGTTCCTTTCGCGGAGCTGGGCAAATGTGTTCACGAATCGGACGTGGAGTAGCAGGCGGGGCACAGGCCCCAGTAGATGACCTCGGCCTCGTCGATCACGAAGCCGTGGTCGTCGGAAGCGGTCAGGCATGGCGTGGTGTCGACGGCGCAATCGACATCGGCGATGGCACCGCACGACCGGCACACGACATGGTGATGGTTGTCGCCGACCCGCGACTCGTAGCGGGCCACAGAGCCCGCGGGCTCGATGCGCCGCACCAGACCGGCGAGTGTCAACGCGCGCAGTACGTCGTAAACGGCCTGGTGGGACACCTCGCCGAGATCCTCACGCACGACACCGATGATCTGGTCCGTGTCGGCGTGCGAATGGGCGTGCACCGCGGCCAGCACCGCCACCCGAGGACGTGTCACACGTAGTGCGGCCTCGCGCAACATGCGCTCGAAGTCCGAACTCGTGGGCACGCTCTGGAGTCTGGTCCATTTTCTGGAATGAATCAAGAATTAGTGGTGAGCCCTCGACACGGGAGCGGCGACTCGCTGGTGCGGTCAGGGTGGATGTGGCGGCATGCCCCAACGCGAGCGCTCCAGATGGGCGCACCTGTATCGGCCACACTGCAGGTGGGCAGTTCCGATGCAGGTCGGCAGTTCCGGCGTCGACGACCGCGCAGGTGGGCAGTTCCGGCGCAGGTGGGCACTTACAAGTGCCCACCCAGCGCACAGGTGCCCACCCACCACGAAGGCAGAAGGCAATCAGTGCCGGCTACGGCTCTCCACCAAGCAGTGGTCGCATGAACGATCGTTCATATCGCAGCACACAGGCGCTGTCGTCTCGGATCTTGTCAGCGGCGATGAACGCGGGATCGACGCCGAACAAACCGCGGTAGGTCTCGTAGTCGGCCAGCGACGGGAACGAGAAGAGCGCTAGCGCCCGATCGCTGGCGCCCTCACTCGGCAGGAAATAGCCATGGTGCTGGCCCCCGTGCTCATTCACCAGCATGATCCAGGCCTTTGCGAACCGCTCGAACGCATCGATCTTGGCAGGGTCGATCGTGTACTCCACTACGCACGTGATCACGACGTCAACGTAGCCGGGACCGAGAGCGCGCGGTGATCAAGGCGCTTGCCCGCCGTCAGCGTTGAGTGGTGCGTTGTAACGCATCATTGAGGTGTTCTCACCAGAGTGGCTGGTGTGACTCGTGTGACTGATCGGGTTCGCGTCGGCGTGGCGGGATGAGGCGCGGGGTCCTGGTCTCGAAGGTTGGTTTCGACCAAGAAGCCAGCCCGAGTAGGACCCCGCGTGATTCCCTATCGTGCCACCCTCGATGTCCCGTGCGAGACGGCGGCGTGTGTGTCGCGTTGGCTCGCCGCGCACCGCAAGATCCACGACGCGCGGCCGTGGCAGCGGGCCGCAACGCCTTACGCGCAAGCTGTTCTGGTGTTGCGCTGGTTCAGGGACAGAACCGACGTTGACGTCCTCGCGCGGGACTCGAGGATCAGCATCGCCACGGCGTACCGGTATCTGCACGAGGCGATCGACGTGATCGCAGCGCGCGTCCCCGACCTGCACGACGTCCTCGCGCGCGGCTTGGAACAAGGGTGGGAGTTTGTGTGTCTGGACGGCACGCTGATCCCGACGGTGCGATCGAGCCGCAAGTCCGAGGCCGGGCACGATCTGTGGTACTCCGGCAAACACCACCGCCACGGCGGCAACGTCCAGGTCCTGACCGGCCCGACCGGCTACCCCGAATGGGTCAGCCCGGCCGAACCGGGCTCGACACACGACATCACCGCCGCCCGCGAACACGTGCTGGGCGCGCTCTACCCGGCCGCCGCAGCCGGCCTGAAAACCCTGGCCGACAAAGGCTACGTCGGCGCCGGCATCGGCATCCTCGTCCCGATCAAGGGTGGCAACCTCGCCCCGGACAACCGCGCCCGCAACACCATGATCAGCGCCCTGCGCGCACCCGCCGAGCGCGCCAACGCGCTGCTCAAACGAACCTGGAAAACACTCGAACGCATCACCCTGGACCCCGGCAGAATCACCGCGATCACCGCCGCCGCACTCGTCCTTCTTCACCTACAACGGCCCGCCTGGTGAGAAAACCTCACTCAAGGCAAGAACGTACGACTCAACGCGAGGACCGACGGGCGAGGAACTTACCGAGTTCCCAAAGGGCCAACAGGGCGACGGCCGGCACAAGCGCCCAAGCGAACTGCTTCAGGTTGAGAGTGGTGGTGTCCAGCAGACGGTTGAAGACATCCATTTGCGTGACAAGCACAGCCAGCACAAATTCCCCGAGGATCGCCCTGTTCAGTTGCTTGCTGTCGAATGTGGACGTCGTCAGTATCGACTCGGTCTCATTGCGGCACTCGAGGGCAGCAACGATCAGGCAGATCGCGAAGGACGTGAAGGCGATCGAGTTCCCGATCGCGACGCTGCCGAAATGCGCCTTCCCGAGTTCGAGCAGGAGGAGCAGGCCGATCGTGATGCCGAGCCCGGCCAGCCCCACGGTGACGACCACCGACCTCGTCAGCACCGACTGGCCGCGAGGCCGCGGCGTCAGCGACATGAGCCCAGGAGTCTCCCGGTCAAAGCCGAGCGCAAAGCCGAACGGGGCGTTGACCACGAAGTGGATCCAGAGGACCTGCGCCGGCGTGAACGGCTCACCCGCAGCGATATTGAACAGGCTGGCGCCGAGGAATGTGAGAACGAACGCCACCAGCAGCACGAGCACGAACCGGATGTATTTGGCGAGGTTGTCGTAGATCTTGCGGCCCTGCTCGACGGCGAACACGATCGTGGCGAAATTGTCGTCGGACAGGATCATGCGGCCCGCGTTCTTCGCCACGTCGGTGCCGGTTCCCATAGCAATTCCGATGTCGGCCGCCTTGATGGCCGGCGCATCGTTGACGCCGTCACCGGTCATCGCCACCACGTTGCCCGTCTTCTTCAGTGTGTCGACGAGCAGCACCTTGTGTTCCGGCGCGACGCGGCCCACGACGCCGATGCGGTCGATGCGGGCCAGTCGCTCCTGCTCAGGCAGCGCGGCGAAGTCGGCGCCGAGAATCGCGTCGCCCGGAATCCCGAGTTGCTTCGCAATCGCAGCACCGGTGACCACGTCGTCTCCAGTCACCATACGCACGCGTATGTGCGCGCCTTGCGCGTTGGCGACAGCCTGTTTGGATTCCTCTCGCGGCGGGTCGACCATGCCGACCAGGCTCGTCATCTCCAGATCGGCGACATATCCGAGCAGGTCGCCGTTCGGGTCGAACGTGGCCGCGTCGAGGTCCCGCACGGCAGCGGCCATGACGCGCTGGCCCGCGCTCTCCATCCGGTCCATGTTCTCGCGACCTCGCCGGCTCAGATCCGCATCCCACGGAACGCTCCTGCCTTCGCTCAGAGCGGTTGCCGCACACGCCATCACCGCGGGCGCCGCACCCTTCACGAAGCAGCGGACGACCGGTACCCCATTGGCGTCCTTGGTCGAGTTGAAGGTGGCCATCAACTTGTAGGTCGGGTCGAAGGGCAGGGTGGCGAGCCGAGGCAGCGACTCGCGGGTGGCATCGATGTCCAGTCCCGCCTTGTGACCAAGGACAAGCAACGCTCCCTCGGTGGGATCGCCGACGACTTTCCCGTCGACCAGTTCGGCGTCGCTCGCGATCACGTAAGGCAAGATCGCGTCCTCGATGGTTGCCGAGGTGCCCGCAGCGTGATGGACCTTGCCGTTCAGGCTGTAGCCGGTACCCGAGATCGTGTAACGGTTGGCCGGATCGATCACCTCGACAGCGGTCATCTGATTCATCGTCAGCGTGCCGGTCTTGTCGGAGTTGATCGCCGAGGTGAACCCGAGAGTCTCCACCGACGGAAGCTCCTTCACGATCGCATTTCGCTTGGCGAGATCGACGCTTCCAAGCGACAGGATCACCTGTGTCACGGTCGGCAGCGCCTCGGGAATCGCCGCGATTGCCAGCGACACAGCGCTGACGAACAGCGCGTCCCACGCGATGTCGCGGGCCCGGCCAAGCACGAACATCACGATCATCGTCAGGCCGGCCGCCCCGGCGATCCACAGCGTGAGCGTGTCGAGTTCCTTGGTGAGCGGCGACTTCTCCTTCGCGGTCGCCGACAGCATCGCCGAGATCTTGCCCAACTCGGTGTTCGCACCGGTACCAGTGACGAGCAAGGTCCCGCTGCCGTGCGTTACCGGCGTGTTCATGAACGCCATGTTCGCCTGGTCGCCAGGCCCGAGCTCCGCCTCGGCCAACACGGTGGAGTCCTTTGCTGCTGGCGTGCTCTCCCCGGTCAATGCTGATTCGTCGATCTGCAATGCGCTGGCCGCGATGATGCGACCGTCGGCTGGTACCTGATCTCCTGCGGAAATGAGCACCACATCGCCGAGGACGAGTTGCTCGGCGGGGATCTCGGCCTCGACGCCATCTCGTCGTACCCTGGCCGTCGCTTTCATCATCGACTTGAGCGCGTTCATGGCGCTTTCCGCCTTGCCCTGCTGGCGAAGTCCGACGACCGCATTCAACAGAGTGAGCGCCAGCAGAAGGGCAGCAGTACTCCATTCCTTGATCAACAGCGATACGACGGCAGCGACCGACAGAATGATCTGCATATAACTGCGGTATTCGTCGAGGAATCGAAGCCAGCCCGGCGTCGGCTTCTCTTCGGGCAGTGCGTTCGGGCCGTTCGTGCGCAGCAGTTGGGCCGCGCGGTCGGCCGACAATCCGGCCGCGGGCTCGACCTGGAGGGCTGCGGCCACGTCGTCGGCCGAGCGGGAGTACCAGCGTTGCCCGGTCGGCGCCGTCGCAGCTTGGCCCGGGGCGTCGGCTTGCACGGTCATTCGATGCCTCCGATTGTTGCGCGATCCGCCGCGGTCGCTTATGCCTTCGCCTTCTTCTTCGCCTCTTTCTCAGCCTTGACCGCGTACGGGTCAGCGGCCGCGCCCTTGGGTGCCTCGGCCTCGAGTTCCTCTTTGGCGCCTTGCAGTCCGGTCCGGACGTCGGCGGGCACATCCGGATACTGAGGGTCGATCTCGACCAGCGTGTGCACGAGCACCGACGCCGCGCAGATTCGCGCGAACCATTTGCGGTCTGCCGGGATGACGTACCAGGGCGCCCACTGCGTGCTGGTGGCCGAGAGCATCTGGGAGAACGCGCGCTGGTAGTCGTCCCACCGCTGCCGCTCGCGGGCGTCGGCGGCCGAGAACTTCCAGTTCCGGTCGGGCCGATCAATTCGCTTCAGGAACCGGATTCGCTGCTCCTCCTTGGAGAGGTTCAGGAACATCTTCAGGACCGTGATGCCGTTATCGGTCAGGTACTTCTCCCAGTCGTTGATCTCCCGGTATCGCCGGTCCCACACGCCCTTGCCCTTGGCCTCCTTCGGCAGCCGCTGCCGGTCGAGATTCTCCGGATGCACGCGGACCACCAGGACTTCCTCGTAGTGCGAGCGGTTGAAGATGCCGATCTCGCCGCGGACCGGCAGCCGGCACGCGTACCGCCACAGGTAGTCGTGGTCGAGTTCCTCCGCCGAGGGAACCTTGAATCCGCTAACGCGTACGCCCTGCGGGTTCACTCCGCTCATGACGTGCCGAATCGTGCCGTCCTTGCCACCCGCATCCAACGACTGCAGGCAGACGAGCACTCCATAGGTGTCCTGGGCCGCCAGTCGCCGCTGATAGTCGGCCAACATGGTGATGCCGGTCTGCAGAAGGTCGACGCCGTCCTTCTTCTTGAGAAAGTCAGCCTTGTAGCCCGGATCGAAATCCTTGCCAAGATCTACTTTCGACCCAGGCTTGACCCGAAGCGGCTTGATGAATTCCGCTAGACGCGCGGCGCGCTCATCCGCCATGGCGCTGTGTCCTTTCTCAAGTCGAGACGAGTCTCGAATCGGCAGTCCGCCCGCAGGAGACGGCCAGCCGTGGCCTGCGCCGCGTGCGCTGCTAGCTCAGCGCCAGGGCGGCAGTGCCCACGTCTTCGCCCTCCTACCGGCCGACTCCTGCGTTCGATCGTCACGTTAGGGACCTGGCGCTCCGCCAGCATCATCACTGGCGGGTGAGCGGCCGACTCTGCATCCGGGCCTCAGCGCGCCCCGCCGTCAGCGTTGAGTGGTGCGTTGTGACGCACCACTCGGGCAATACGCACCACTCAACGTGAGGAGCCTGGGCTGCTAGCGTGCGCGGGTGGCGGCGGACGAGGGCTTCGAGGGCTTGAGCAAAGACGGCCGGCCCGACACCGCCGAGAATCCCCGCCTCGGCCGGCGCGCTCGTGTGGGACCGCAAGGGGCGGCTGCTGATCCTCAAGCCCACGTACAAGTCGGGCTGGACCATCCCCGGCGGCGTCGTCGAGGCCGACGGTGAGACTCCGTGGGAGGCCTGCCGGCGAGAGGCACGCGAGGAGTGCGATCTCGACGTGCGGCGTGGCCGCCTGGTGTGCGTGGACTTTCTGCGTCCGCGTCCCGGCCGGCCGGGCGGCATGCGGTTCCTGTTCGACTGCGGCACGTTCGACGATCCCACGCTGGCCGGCATCGTCCTGCAGGAGGAGGAGATTTCCGCGTACCGGTTGGCACGCGTCGAGCGCGCGCTCCAACTGCTCAGCGGGCCGGTGCGTCGCCGAGTCAGAGCGACCGTCGAGGGGCCTGGCCGCGTTCACTACCTCGAGGACGGGCGGCCGGTTCGCTGACAGTCCGGTGGTTGTGCCGCAATCAGGTGCCCAGTCCGATGAAACTGGTCGCGGCGGCAAGTTCGAGCGGGCTACCGAGCGCACCCTGTCGCCCGGCGAGCATGGCGTGGGCAAGGTCGTCACCCGCCTCCAGCGCCCGGTGAATGGTTTCCATCACCGGCACGGTCGCGGCGTCGTTGACCACCGTCACGCTGGCGACTACCCCGGCGCTGCCCAGTCCGAGCAGCGTTATTCCCAGTCCGAGCAGTTCATCGGTACCCACCGCGGCCACCATGCCCGAATCACAGGCTGACAGCACCAGCCGATACGGAGCGCGGGCAAGCCTTTCAAAGTCGTGGATGGTCAACGGACCGTCGAAAAGGCGCAGCTCTGAGAACATCGGGTTGTCGAGGCGCAACTTGCCGTGGGCGGCGATGTGAGCCAGAGACGCACCGTCGATCGCGGCAAGGACCCGCTCGGTCACGGCGCTGTCCCGCTCGAGCAGCACGGCGTCAGGCCGGCGCGCAGCGATGGTCTGCACCTCGGCCCCTTCGCTGCCAAGGCCGGGACCTACCACGAGCACGACCCGCTCCTTCGTTGGTCTTGCCGTGCATTGAGACCGCAGCCACATCGCCGCCGAAGGCGCAACGGTGAAGGGACGTTGGAGCAGTGACGGCGCCAGGCCCCATGGGCTGCCGTGCAGGCGGCTCGGCGGCACGACGACGACCGGGACATCGTCGCCGGCTCGGACGACCTCGCCGAGAACAGCCTGCTCCAGTCGCTTCCCAACATCGGTGAGATCAACCGTCGCTCCACGGCCGACGCGCCGAAGCTGAAACCGCGCGTACCCGATCAGCTGCAGTGCATCGCGGAGCGGGCCGATCTCTTGCCGTTCCAGCTTCCCGTCGTGAACCGAGATCGCGTACAGCGTGCCCGCCACGTCGACCAACTCGACCAGCAGCCCGTCACCGACGGCCTCGATCAGTCCGCCGATGTCGACCTGGGACGGTAGATCGCGGCCGGTCACCTTCTGGTGATGTTGCTTAGCTCGGATCGCTGCCTCGTGGCGAACGCGTTCACGTTCGAGCCAGGTCGTCGGCATGCCCGCAGCACGCGCCTGCTCCAGGCGGCTTGCCACGGCGCGCAAGGCGGCGAGCTGCCTGGCGAGCGACGCGTCGGTGGGGGCGAACACCGACGGCGACATCAGCGTGGTGGCGCGAGTGCGTTCAGTCCATTCGAGCAGAGTTCGATCATCGGCCGATATCGCCTGGCGAAGCGCGACATCGCTCAGCGCACGACCGTGCTCTGTCGCGAGGGCCCGGAGTTCGGTGCTGCCCAACGTCATGCGGTACTCGTCCAATCGGTCCAGCCCGCTTCCGCATGCAGCCAACACGCGGCTCGCCTTGCCGTCGACCCTGCACGCCAGCGCGTGAGCCAACCAGCCGACGGACCTGTTCAGCGCCGTACCCCTATGTCGCTGCGCGGCCGCTTCCCGGAACAGGGTCTGGGCTGACTCATGACCCCGATGGGCCGCAATCTCGCCGGCGAGCAGGAACCCGATCGTCGCGTCGTCGCTGTGTTCTGACCGAAGTGCACGTGCGATCTCGGTGGCGGCCGTCAGCATATTGCGACGTGCCTGTCCCTCGGCGAATTCGCAGCGCAACTGCACCAAGCGACTGTGCAATGACCACCAGGCACGTTGCTGGGCTTGAAACATTCGGTATGCCTGCCGGGCGTACCCCTCGCCGCGTTCGGGATCGTCGGCGGCGAGCGCCGCCGTCGCCGCCACGAATAGCAACTCGGCCCGCCTGCTGGGCTGCAGGTCGACCTGGTCGAGGGCCTCGGTCGTGATGCGCAGCGCGTCCGAGGCAAGCCCCGCGGACAGCAGAACGCTGGACTGACCGACCGTCAGTTCCGGGGGGCGCACGCCCAGCGCAGCGTAGCGTCGGCCGGCGAGATCGAGCAGGCGCAGCGCTTCGGGAAGATCGCCGCGCCGGTACGCGATCTCGCCGCGGTTCTGGCAGGCCTGCACGGCTTCGAGCTCCTGACCGGCACCGATAAACAGGTCCTCAGCGCGAATGGCGTCGCGTTCTGCGCGGGCGAGTGAACCCAAACCGAGATGCACGAGGCACCGATTGTTGAGCGAGCGCGCCTCCCAGACGACGTCATGGATCGACCGGAACGTCGCCGTCGCCTTCCGGAGGTCGTCGAGCGCTTCCTGGTACCGGCCGAGCAGCGCCAGGACGTGCGCCCGCCGCAACCGCACCCGGGCACCAGTTTCGCGACCCGACAACTCGAGGGCGCGGCTGAGCCGGCTGAGGCCGGTGCGGGTGCGTCCGGCCATGACCTGCGCGACACCCAGGCTCGCCAACACATCCGCGATGCGCTGCTCGCTGCGGGCGGTCTGCGCATCCTTGAGCGCAGCACGGAGTTCGTCGAGCGCGACGGGAAGTTGGCCGCGGTCTCGCAATACAATGCCGAGCGCCTGGTGGGCAAAACAGCGATCCAGCGCCGACTGCTTTGTCGTCAAGAAGTCCCGAGCCTGACGTTCTGCATCGAGCGGGCGGGACAGGGCGAGCGGCAGAAGGTCCTCGGGCGAACCGAATCTAGTCATGCCCTCGGCTGTGGGCTCACGGCAGGATCGGCAATCATGTCGGGGGATTCAGGATGGAGCCGACTCGCGGGCGAGCGTTGCGGCGGGCCGTCTCGAGCAATGCGTCCGCGGCCTGCCGACCGGTTTCG
Organism: uncultured Actinomycetes bacterium; assembly: GCA_963733615.1. Classification (GTDB taxonomy): domain Bacteria; phylum Actinomycetota; class Actinomycetes; order Mycobacteriales; family Jatrophihabitantaceae; genus DASXRA01. The sequence goes on along the minus strand of CAVTEA010000042.1, from coordinate 235,916 downwards.
CCAGTCGCAGACATGCGGGCGGCGATCATTCCGGAAACGATCGGCGCGGAGAACGACGTTCCGCTCCACCGGGCCATTCCGTGTTTGAATTCGTACTTGTGCCCGGCGCGCGGCCCCTCCTGGTATGTATATGTTCCCTTGGGGAATGCGTTGACGATGTCGACGCCGAGTGTGTAGACATCGACCCAGCTGCCGTAATTGGTGAACGCCGCCCGACCGTCGTGCTGGTCGAGAGAACCAACCGACACGCTCCAGGGAAAAGCAGCAGGCCAGAACGGACCGCGATTCTTGTCGTTTCCTGCGGCCGCGACCAGCACGGTGCCCTTGTAATGCCGCAGCCGGTTTTTCCAGAAGACTTCGAATCCGAGAAGAGACAGATTGCGCCGGGTTACCGTGCCGGCAGACAGGCTGATGATGTCGGGAACGTGATCGAGTGCATCGTCGAGTTGGGCGATAATCTCGGATTCGAACACGGTGCCGCCGTGTGTCAGGAATCCTTCGACGCGAACCTGCGCCGCAGGTGCCATGCACCGAACGATGCCTGCGACGAATGTGCCGTGACCGGCGAACGGCCGAATGTCGGATGGACTGAAATCCTCATCGTCACCAGTGACACCGGACAGCCAGGGATGGTCTGAGTTGGCGACGCCCGGCAGGAAGCCGGTGTCGACCACGGAGACGAGTACGCCACTTCCATCCGACGCAGGATCGGAATTCACGCCCGGATACGGCGGCTGGTCGACATCGTCTGGCTCCGTTGCCGGGCATGCCCCCGCCGCTCCGGTGACGTGAACGACGTGATTAGGCGTGGCAACGCCCACGCCGAGTTCGGCGTCGATTCGGCGCAGGACCTCTTCGGTATCAGTGTTGCGGGGACGATAAACGGATATGCCGTTGATCAGGCTGGATTCGACGTAACCGGTAACGATGGCGGCGACTCGCGGCAGGTCGGCGTCGCGAACGAGAATGACGCCGTCTTGGTACATGTGGTCCATATCCGCAAGGTCGTCCGAGCCTCCGGTGGAAACCGCAATATCCGGTCGCGCCTCGGTGATGATCTCTACGTGACGCCGCAGGCGGGCGCGAGCGAGGTCGCGATTCTCCCACCATGCAGGCTCGGGACCCGCGCTTCCTGGCTCGGTCATGTGCCCCCCTTGAGAGTAGATCGGCTTCCCCCGATGCCTGTGTCGGACGCTAAGTAGATCGCAGACGGTGGCGCACCTCAACAACAAGTCGCCGCTCCGGCGTTCGCGTTGAGTGGTGCGTTACTCGTTGAGTGGTGCGCTGTAACGCACCACTCGGGCAATAACGCACCACTCAACGGAGGTAGCGGGGAAACACCGATATCCGAGCTGACGAGCATCATGGGCTGGCTGAACAGGTCCGCGATACCGATCCCGACGATGGTCCCGGTAGACCGGATGAGTCCCAGGTCGATCTCGCCGTCGCGCAATGTCGCGATCTGCGCCGGCGTGTCCAACTGGGTGAGCTGAACCGCGAGACGGGGGATCTGCTCGCGCAGACCCCGAATGATGACGACCCGGGCGACGTACACCCAAGACGGTGCGCTCGGCGAACGGCAACGGCAAGTAGCAGCACTCTCGCGATCAACCGCTCAGGAACTACGCAAAGCGGGGCTGGCCGGCGCGGAGATCGCAATGGTCCTTGGTGTGTCAGCACAACGGGTCTCACAGCTGACACGACCGCCCGCGAAGGCGCCCGCTAAGAAGGCAACAGGCGAGTCTGCGATCGCGGCGAAATCAGCATCCAAGTCGACGGCTCAGTCCAAGCGGACCACGTCCGGGCGATCCTCCACTCGCCGTCGAGAGCGGGCGTAGCTCGGCAGAGTGCGAAACCGGCTTGAGCGGCCGGAATGGCGATCACCGACTCGATCGACCTGTCCCAACTCGCCTGCTGACACCAGCCTGCGGGGCGGCGGTCACCCGTCGATGGGCAGGCCCGATTCGAGGAAGGCGAGTGCGTCGTCGATCGAGGCGAGTACGTCGACGTCGGGGTGTTCGGCCCAGGTGTTCATTTGGGAGATCATCACGCCGATGAGCGCTCCGGCAAAGGCGCGGACTTCGCGGTTGTCGGCTTTACGGCCGGTGCGCTCGGCGGTCAGTTCGGCGACGAGCTGGAGGGTGTCTGTTAGCTGGACGAGTGATGCCGCGCGGAGTTCGGGCTCCTGCCAGGCCAGCACGCTGCGTTCGCGAAGGTCGGCAAGTTCTTCGGGCAGCATTTTCTTGGACACTGCTCGGATCGCTTGTCGCATCGCTGCCACGATGCCGACGTCGGCAGGCTGGGCCCGGAATTCTTCCGCGATGAGCGGGTCGAACTCGTCGGTGAGCACGACGTCTTCCTTGGCCGGGAAGTAACGAAAGAACGTGCTCTCCGAGATTTCGGCCGCGTCGCAGATCTGCTCGACGGTTGTCGCTGCGTATCCCTGTTTGCGGAAAAGGGCGACGGCCTCGTGCTGGATCGTTGCGCGGGTCTTTGCCTTCTTGCGTTCGCGCAGTCCGGGTTTGGAGCGGTCAGCTGATCGGGACATGGTCGGCCTTCGCGGGCTGTTGTGTCGGTTGCGGCTCGGCGTTGCGCGCGGGCAGGAAGATCAGCGCGAGCAGGGCCCCGGCCAGAGCAATAGTGGCGGATGCGACGAGCGCGATGTCCATGCCGTGGGTGAATGCGGTGCGCACCGAGTCGAGCAGCGTGGTCGATCCGCTCTGCTGCGCGGTTGCGACGCCGACGAAGACGCTGCCCTTGACCTGCCCGCCAGCGGATGCGGACAGGCCGGCGAGGTTCAGATGTGACCGGTAGGCCGAGCTGAGCAGGCTGCCGAGTATGGCGGCGCCGAATGGGCCGCCGATCTTGTTCAACGCCTGCATCACCGCGGCGCCGACACCGCTTCGCGACTCGGGGACCTCGACCAGCGCGGCTGACGACGCGGTGGCCATGGCCAGGCCCATGCCGGCGCCAACAACCGCCATCCACATCGCGATGAACGCCTCGCTCGAACCGACACCGGTAGCTGCGCCGAGGGCCAGCCCACCGCCAAGCAGAGCGAGCCCGAATGCCACGGTGACCTTTGCGCCGATGACGCGTGCGAGCTTGTCAGCGGGCACGGCGCCCAGGATCAGCCCGCCGACCATCGGCAGCAGGCGCACACCCGAGCCCATCGCATCCGTACCGCGAACCGCCTGGAAGTACTGCGGCATCGTGAACAGCACGCCGATCATCGCCAGCACGCCGATGGCCTGCAGGATCACGCCCCAGGTGTAGGAGCGGGAACTGAACAGCGACAGATCGACCAGCGGTCGGCTGATGCCGCGCCGGTCGACCAGGCGCTCCCAGCCGTAGAACGCAACCATGACAACCACGCCGCCGACGATCAGACCAATCGCACCCGGGTGGCCCCAACCGTGTTGGCCCGCCTCGATCAGGCCGTACGTCACGCCGACCAGGCCCGCCGTGGATGCCAGCATCCCGACCGGGTCCAGGTCGGGACGCCGCGGCGCACGTGACTCGGGGATCAGCGCCACCGTCGCCACGACGCCGATCACCACCACCGGGACGTTGATCAGGAACACCCATCCCCACCAGAAATGCGTCAGCAGCCAACCGCCGAGAATCGGGCCGATCGGCAATGCCACGAAGTTGGCTGCCGCCCAGATCCCGACCGCCTTCGGACGCTCCTCCTTGCTGAACAGAACCGTCAGCGCCGACATCGCCATGACGATGACACCCGCCCCGGCCACGCCGAGCAACACCCGGGCCGCGATGAACTCACCCACCGATGTCGCGTAGGCGCAGGCAACTGAGCCGAGACCGAACAGCGCGAGCGAGCCGACTATCACCCGACGGCGGCCGACGCGGTCACCGAGCAAGCCGGCCGGCAGCATCGCGGCCGCGAGCACCAGCAGATACGTCGACTGGAACCACTGCAGATCCGATTCGGAGGCGCGCAAACGACCGGCCAGTGTCGGCAGCGCGACGCTGAGGATCGTGCCGTCGAGGCTGACCGCGAGCACGGTCAGGCTCAACGCGCCGAGCGCCCACCAGCGCCGATTATCCGAAGCCTTCATGACAGATACATTCTTTTGGAGGTCACCTCCAAAGTGTAGCCGCGCAGGTCGAGAGCTCTTCGTCCGGACCGTCGCGTGCCGCATGACGGAGATCGACAGGAGATCGACCTGGACGGTGTGCTCGGGGAGGACGAGAGCGAACCTGCTCGGCCATCGCGGCGCAGGGAGGCAACATCACGACGTGGCATGGTGCATGTTCCGGGTGCCGGCCAAATGCGCGGCCACCACCTCGCTCAGCCGCACCATCGCCTGACGCGCTCCCAGACTGCCCATCGGGGTTTGATCGAGCCTGTTGCACAATTCCGGATCGCGCGCCGCGACGCGGATAATCTCGCGTTACCGTTAGCCTGAAGTGGCCATCCCGGACACCTGATCGCGTGCGTGGCCAGCTTGGGTCATGCCGCTGAAGGTGATGGATGTCGTGGAGCTTCGACAGAGATGATCAATGGTGTGCCAGCGCGGACTCCTAGCACGGTGTTGGACTGCAACGATCTGCGGCTGTCGTGCTAGCAGCTTGATCGCTTACGGCCCGGCCCAGCCTGGCTTGACCGCCATCATCTGGGCGGTCTTCGAGGCGTCGCGATCGACCAGGTCGCCCAGCACGTCGTCAATGCTGCGAAGCACGTCGTCGTCGAGACGAACGCCGCTCGCCTTGGCGTTCTCGCGCACCTGTTCCGGCCGCGACGCACCGACAATGGCCGTGCTGACGCCGGGCCGGTTCAACGTCCAGGCGATCGCGAGTTGAGCCATCGACACGCCCGCCTCGGACGCGATCGGCGTCAACTGCTGTACCCGGTCGAGGAGCTGCTCGCCCAGAACCCGCCGAATGAATCGCGGTGCCCGGCCGCCGCTGGCCGCCCGCGAATCGTCCGGCGCGGGAGCGCCCGGGCGGTACTTGCCGGTGAGCACACCCTGCGCCAGCGGCTGGAAGATCATCTGGCCGATACCCTCAGGCTCGCAGAGGGGCAGTACATCGGTCTCGATGATCCGCCAGAGCATGTTGTACTGCGGCTGGTTCGACACGATTCGGCTGCGCAGGCCGATCTGGCCGGCGAGTTCTAGCGCCTCCCGGATCTGCGTAGCCGTCCATTCCGAGACGCCGATGTAGAGCACCTTGCCCTGCCGCACCAGATCGTCGAACGCGATCAGGGTTTCGTCCAACGGCGTGCGCTCGTCGTGGCGGTGCGCCTGATAGATGTCGACGTAGTCGGTATCCAGGCGGCGCAACGACGCGTGACAGGACTCCACGACGTGCTTACGGGAGAGGCCGCGGTCGTTGGGGCCGTCCCCCACCGGCAGGCAGACCTTTGTCGCGATCTCGACGGATGCCCGGCGGATGCCGCGAAGGGCCTTGCCCAGCAGCTCTTCGGCGCCTCCATGGGCGTAGACGTCGGCGGTGTCGAACGTCGTAATGCCTACATCCAGGGCGGCCTGGACGCACGCCAGCGCCGCATCGTGCGCCACCAATTCCCCGTGGGTCAACCAGTTGCCGAGTGTTATCTCGCTGACCATCAGCCCGCTGCGGCCAAGTTGGCGATGCTCCACGAGGACAAACCGTATCAGCGCTGCCTGGGGCAGCAGCTCCCCTGCTGCCACACTGCGAAGCGCCATGCAGCCCTGAGTCGCCGGCCTCGACCCGACCGTCATCGACATGCGGCGACCGAGTCAAGTCGATCCGCACCGTAGACACGTTCGGCCGATCGCCGGCCCAGAGGCCAATCGTTGACCGGGACCCTCGATAGGGCGGCTAGCGCCAGACGCCCGCGTCGAGCCTGCCTGGTCACCGAGAAGCGGGGTGATCGACGCGGTCCAAGAATGGCACGATCGTGTCCAGCATGGTGTTGCGCGACGGCGTGGCCCACAACGGGTCGAGGTGGGTCATCGCGTCGTCGCCGGCGTAGCGCGCGATCGGGATGCGGGAGTGCGTGACGACCCACTGCGCGGCGAGGTTGACCGAGCCGTGGGTGAGTCCGGTCTGGAAGGAGTAGAGCGGAACGTCGACCTCGCTGGCGTGCCACAGCCGTAGCCCGAGCAGGTCGGTGGTCGCGGTCGGCGCGTACTGGTCGGCCGCCTCCAGGTCGAGGGTGAGTCGCTGCGGCCAGTCCCACTCGAACGCGCCCGGCACGGGCCCGGCAAGTGCATCGGCCACGTGGGTCACCGGCGTGTACGCGGTGTTGACCGACAGGTCGGGCACAAGGGGGTGGGTGGCGTACAGGTAGTCGATCAGGCCGAGATTGGTGACGGGGGCCGATGGTCGCAGCGGATCGGGCAGCGTGGCGGCGAGTGTGCTCGGTGCGCTCGGCGCGGCCTTGGCGTACTGGGCGGCCAGTTGCATCATGATCGCGTAGGTCTCGGTGCGGCCCATGGTTAGCGCTGGGTCGAACACGGTGCCGGCCTTGATCTGGGCCAGCCCTTCGCGCGCCTGCGTCGGCGTCAACCGGTACAGGTCGCCCTCGCCGGCGAATGCGTCGTGCATCCCGCCGTCGATGAGGACCAGACCGGAAAGGTCGCGGTAGCCGGGCCGCCCGGCGAAGTCCCATGCCGCGTAGGCGAGCGCGATCGTCGCGCCCCACGAGTGCCCGCCCAGCACGACGCGTCGGCCCCCGGATCGGGCAGCGCGGATCACGCCGTGCAGGTCATCGAGGGTGGCTGCCAGGCCCCAGCGGCCGGCCTGCGGGGCGGGTCGGCGGCGGTACCGGTCGCCGAGGTAGTAGTCGGCGGCCCGATCGGGAGTGCCGGCTGCGAACCCGGTCAGATCCTCCAGCCCAGTCTCGCGCCGGTCGACGGCCCACACCTGGGTGTCCGGCCGACGGCGAGCCAGTGTGGTGGCCAGCGCCCGGAAGTCGCCGGCCGCGCCGAACTGCCCAGCCTCCAGCACCAGCACCTGGCGGGCTGTCGATGAGCCGACCTGCAGCACATGCACTCGTCCCATGTGTACGTAGGCGACGCGCAGGTGACGTGGCGGCCCGGCGGCGGCCGGCGCGGCCACGCCGAGCGTGAGCATTGCGCTGAGCGCGATGGTGATCCAGCGGCGCATGATTTCTCCTGTCCTCGGTGGTCAGTCACCGAACAAGGGGGCCGCGAGTTCGCCGGCGTTCCCCGCGGTGACGCCGTTCACACCTGACGAACTTGTCGGGAACCTTTTGCCGCTCGCGCGCCCCTGTCCTTCGTGAACACGTATTTCGGAGGAGTGATCGTGAACGTGACCCGCCCACTGCCGGATGTGCCCGGCATCGAGCACCGCTATGTCGACACCGACCGGATGCGATTCCACGTCGCGCAAGCCGGCAGCGGCCCACCGGTCCTGCTGTTGCACGGGTGGCCGCAGCACTGGTGGGCGTGGCGCAAGCTGGTCCCGCTGCTCGCCACAGATCACCTTGTCATTTGTCCGGACCTGCGCGGTGCGGGGTGGTCGGACGCGCCGAAGAAGGGCTACCGCACCGACCAGCTCGTCGACGACGTGTTGGCGTTGCTGGACGCGCTGGCGCTGCCGCAGGTGCTTGTGGTCGGGCACGACGTCGGCGGACGGATCGGCTTTCACCTCAGCCTGCGCGACCCCGCGCGGGTGAGCGCGCTGGTTACCTTGAACGCCATGCATCCGTACTGGCGGGCGCGAGCACTCGCTGGTCAGGCGTGGCGCTTCTGGTGGACCCCCCTGGTCGAGACGACACTGCTGGGCCGTTGGGTGCTGCGCCGGGTTCCCGCGGTCACCCGGGTGGTGTTCCGCCTCGGCCACTCGCGCGGTGTGCTGTCGCCGGCCGAGATCGCCGAGTACGTCGCGTCGACGCGCGAGCCGGCCCGCGCGCGGGCCGGCGAACGGCTGATGCACGAATTCGCCTACCGCGAGATCGTCCCCACCCTGCTGGGCCGTAACCGCTCACGACGGCTGACCGTTCCGACGCTGATGCTGCACGGCACCGGCAACGCCGCCCGCACGGCCCGCTCGCTGCGCGGCTACGAACCCTATGCCGACCAGCTGCGAATCCAGATGATCGATGGTGCCGGACAGTGGCTGCCCGAGCAGTGCCCCGACATCGTCGCCGACGCCGTCCGCGCGGTCCGTCCCAGCGAGCCGAATGGCATGATCACTCCGCGATGACCGCTGCGGATACGAGCGCGCTCGTCCTCGCCGCGCAGCACGGGGATTCCCGTGCGATGAACGAGCTGCTCGACATCCTTTCGCCCTACGTGGGCCGGCTGTGCGGACCGATCGCGCTGCAGGACGGCGCGGACGCCACGCAGGAAGCGCTCATCGCCGTGTTCCGTGATCTGCGCTCCCTGCGCGAACCGGCAGCGCTATACGGCTGGGTGCGGGCGATCGCGGTCCGCGAGGCAGTCCGGGTCGCCCGTCGTTCCCGACGGCACGTCGCGGACGAGCTCCCCGACGTGCCCAGACCCGATGATCCGCAACTCGCCTCCGACATCCGCGACGTGCTCGCCCGCCTGAGCCCAGACCACCGCGCTGTGCTCGTGCTGCGTGACCTCGAGGACCTGGACGAGAGCAGCGCCGCGGCGCTGCTCCACGTCGAGGTCGGCACGGTCAAGTCCCGACTGCACCGTGCACGACAAAGCTTCCGGAAGGCGTGGCAACGATGACCCAGAACTGGCCGGTCGCCGAACTCGACCCGATCCGTCGCCTGAAGGTGATGGCCGCAACGATCCCCGGGGCCGTTCTCTCCGAGCTCGTCGTACCCGCACCCTTCGACCGCGCCTGGGCCACCGCCGCGGACCTGGAAACTGCGCTGCCTCTGATGATCAAAGACTTTCGCAGCGTAGCGGTCACCGAGATCGAAGCCGGGCGGATTCGCATGGACGTGCGCGGCAAGTTGGGTCAGCGCGCCCGCTTCGACGTCGTCCTGCGGCCCGGATGGTGCTGGATGCAGAGCCGCCTGTGGGTCGGGGGCATAGCAGCACGGGAAGAAGCGGCCGGCACCCGAATCGGGTTTCTCGGCGGCCTACGCGTTCCCGGCGCCGGGATACTCGTGCGCGGACTACGGCCAACCGCTCAACGGTTGGGCAAAGACGCGCTGCTCCGACTGGCCGAGCAGATCGAGCGGAGCAGCCCACATATGTGATCATTGCCCGCCTGGGTTCTACGCATCGATCACCACGACACGGCATGCTGCGTGAACCAAGCTTAAGTTGGCCTCGCCGGCCCAGTAGGCGATGGCTGAGTGGGACGCCGCCTCTTTACCGCGATCCGGTGTCAGCAACGGTGAACTGCTCGCCGTCCAACTGGGGCACAAGCGAGCTTTCGTTGAGTTCGCCAGCAATCTCGACGTCACGGCGGTAACCCAGGTCGACAAGTTCCTGTCCGCTGGCGCTCTGCACCAAGGCGGCGTCCTCGTGGCCGCGGATGCGTTCGTAGGTCGCCTGCGCGAACTCGGCCTCTGGCGACAGACCGGTCCACCCCAGCCGCACGAGTTCGGTGATTACCGCGCCAGCGCCCCATGCGTCTTCTACTGCGGGGCGCAGACCGCCGTTGGGCCACCTTTCGCCGGCGGCGATAAATGCCACTGTCTGGCCGTGAACGCCGCGCCGATTGAGCCATGCAGCGACCGCCGCCGCGTTGCGCAGCGATGCACCGATGCACTCGATTCCCGCCGTGAGGAAATGATGGGCGACTGTCGAGCCGTTGGGCGAGGGCAGGACGATCCGCTCCGGCGGTGCCGGATGGAGACGGATGCTCGTCGGCGACAGGCTCAACCCGTGGCCCGGTACTGCCTGGGATCTGCCCACTGCCAGCGCGGCCGCGTGCTGGTCGGCGTAGGCCTCAGCAGTGTGATCGCGCCACCGATAGGGCAGAACCGCTATGCCGCGGTCCATGGCGAGGCTCAGCGTCGTTGTGAACGACAAGACGTCAACAACGACCGCAACGTGGGCGCCAGTGCCGGCCGCGGTCGCACCGTCCAGTCCCCAGTCGAAGCGGATGTCGAAGCCGGTCTGCTGATGACTGGGGTTCATGTCGAGAGCCTCGCACGTCGCCTGCAATGGGTCGTGCGAGTAAGCCGAGGAGGTTCATGCCCGATTGGGCGCCATCATGCGGACGACCCTTCGGAGTGTCCACCTGGGCGCAAGCGGTCGGTCAGGAAGGCGAGGATCTCGTCCCTGGCCTTCAGCGTGGGATGTCCGTCCTCGTCGACCAGGTGGGCGGTGACAACGCTGTGGGGTGACCCGACCACGTCTTGGAAGAACGGCGGCGAGTTGGTGTTTGCCGAACTGCCCGCAAGGACGCGGCCGTCGAAGGCGTCGCCGAGGAGTGCTTGGTACGCGGCGAAACGCCGGCCGGTGCACCAGCGATCGTTGTCGAAGCGGTAGGCGAGAACCGTCAGTCCATCGCGGGCGATGCGATCTCGGACCGCGCGCGCGTCCTCGTCGCTGATCTCGAGTCCGCCGGGGTCGTCCAACGGCAATGACGGATGGTTGACCACCGGCGCGATGACGGCCGGCTCAAGCGTCATGGTGAGTGCGAAGTTTCCGGTGAAGCACAAACCGATCGCGCCGACTCCCGGACCGCCGCATTCGGCGTGGGCTTGGCGCGCGAGCCCCCGAAGCCACGCCGTGACCGGACTGGTGCCGCCCCCCGCGAACGCACGGAACTCTGCGCTGACGCACGCACGACGGGCAACCTGCTCGCCAGCCTCGGCCGTGGGATAGGCGCCGTCGATCCCGAAGAGCGAGGGGACGTAGACGGTGAAGCCCGCGTCCCGCACCCACCGCGCCAGCCGAAGGACGTCAGGGCTGATGCCAGGCATCTCTGGCATCAAGACGACGGCTGACCCGGAACCCGCGACGTAGACCGTCTTCACCACCCCGTCCACGTCCACGAGTCGATGGGAGAAGTCCGTGATCGCGTCGTCACGGCGTCGGTTGGCAATGCTCATGACGAGAGCCTGCACCGATGTGCCTGCGCGCGCGTTAGGCGAGATCGCCAAGCGTAGGGGTAATCTCGCCAAACCCTTTGTTGCTGGGAGGCCTGAGTGAGCCCGCTGCGAGTTGGTGTTCTGGCCTATCCAGGCTGCTTCGCTTCCGAGGTGTACGGCGTACCCGACTTGCTGACGATGGCTACGCACGTTGCCGGCCCGAACCGCGCCGGATACGAGGTGTCGGTCGTCTCGCCTCGTCGTCGTGTCGTCGCATCGGGCGGCGCGGCGCTGGCGGTCGCTGCGTTGCGCGAGGTCGACGTCCTTGTCGTGCCAGGGTTCGAGCTCGTGCCGGGCCTCGACGTGGACGCGAAACTCGCCTCCCTCGCCCTTGAAGTTGCGGCGATCCGCGCACACGCTGCGACAGGCAACGTCGTCGTCTCGATCTGCGTCGGTGCATTCCTGCTCGCTGAGGCCGGCCTTCTCAAGGGGCGCCGGGCTACGACCGCATGGCTCTTCGCAGACGAATTGGCTCGACGCTGTCCTGACGCTGATGTCCGATCCGAGCATCTGGTCGTCACCGACCTAGGGGTGACGACGACTGCGGCCTTCAGCGCCATGTACGACTTCGCGCTGGACCTCATCCGCGAACACAGCGGTACCCGCGTGGCACGGACCACCGCGCGGCTCGCACTCGTCGACGATGCGCGCTCATCGCAGACTCCCTACGTTGACGCGCAACTTCTCCCCCAGCCCGGAAGCGAGTTCTCTCGCACGGTCATGCGACGGCTCGACCAGAACCTTGCCGCCCGATACGACCTTGTTGCATTGGCCGACACATTCAACGTCAGCACTCGGACACTGCTGCGCCGCTTCGCAGACGAGACCGGCCGGAGTCCGCTCGAGTACCTGCAGTGCTCGCGCATCCGTCGCGGCCGACATCTCCTTGAGACGACCGACCGAACCATCGCCAGCATCTCCAGCGCAGTCGGGTACCGGGACTCCGGAACCTTTGCCGCGCTGTTCGCCAAGCACACCGGACGACGTCCAAGCGACTACCGGGCAGCCTTCAGGCGTGGTGCCACCTGATCACGGCCATCCCGGACCTGGCGGGTGCTGACTTCGACCCGTGGTTGACATGGTCCGCGCGCACTGAAACATGCGTGACACGCAAACTTGCGGGTCACGCAATGACCGGCCGCTGGATGCCGGACCTGGCGCTGAAGACGGAGGATGGTGCGACCAGCGTCGCCGAACTGCTGCGCGGCGGCCGTCCCGCCCTGCTGACGTTCGCGGACCACACCGCCCACGCCGACGCCGCGCGACCGTGGGCGGACCGAGTCGACCTGGTCGCCGCCGGCACCGCCGACGCCCCCGCCGAGGCCGTCCTGATCAGGCCGGACGGATACGTCGCGTGGGCCACCGTACCGGGTTCCGGCGACGGGCCGCGCGACGCCCTGCGCACCTGGTTCGGCGAGGCGGCCTGAGCCTGGTCAGATGGCCGCGGTCCCCTCTTCCTCGACGACGACTCCGACGACGAGTGAGCGGGTTCACCACCCCCGAAACCGGTTTCGGGGGTGGTATCGCCAAAACCCTCCCTCCACCTGCGCGGTTACGGGCTTCGACCCCAAGCCCGCAGACCCCCAAAACGGCCCTCTCAGCACCTGCTGAGGGGGCCGTCGCCGTTCCCGGAACCACTGCCAGGCGCTCGTCGAGGACAGGCCGCGGCAGTACTGCACGACTGCGTTACTGCGCTACTGCTTGATCTCTCGCAGCTCGTCGGCGCGCGTCGCGATCGCCGCTCACAGTGCAGGTGCGGCGCACTCGGACGTTCTCGATGGGCCGAGACGGTTTGCGCTCGTTGGCTCGAACGGGACTACGCGCTCGATCTGACGCTTGTCCCTGCCTGGACGACTCGCCACCCTGGAGCAGCACGCCCCATCCGAGACAGGCTGTCTCGCTCGACGCGGGCTGTCAATCAGATCGAGGAGCCGTTCATGAAAGCAATCCGTGTCGGTGAGTTCGGGCCGCCGGAGGTGCTGCGCATCGAAGAGGTCGACGACCCGAACCCTTCGGACGGCGAGATCCCGATAGCCGTCGTGGAAGGCCGCCGCAGCATCGGCGCCGTCCTCCTCACCCCATGACTGTCAGGAGCAACATGGCAACCTTCCTCTACCGGGTCGGCACAGGCGCGTTCCGGCGCCGCCGACTTGTCGTCTTCATATGGCTCGCGCTGTTCGTGGCGATCGGCTTCGCAGCCTCCAGAGCGGGCTCGTCGTCAGGGGGCTCCCTGAGCGTGCCCGGCACGGAGTCACAGCGGGCGTTCAACCTGATCAAGGCGCGCTTCCCCGGCTCCAGCGCCGACGGGGCCACCGCCCGCGTCGTGTTCCGGGCGAAGGACGGCCAGTCCGTCAGCTCGTCCGAGAACCGGGCCACCATCGAGAGCGTCATCACCAAGATCAAGAACAGCTCGGACCAGGTCGCTTCGGTCTCCGATCCGTTCACATCCCACGCGGTGAATACGGACCGTACCGTGGCGTATGTTCAGGTGTCGTACCAGAAGACACCCACCGAGCTGACCGACGACACCACCAGCGCGCTGAAGAAAGCGGGCTACTCCGGCCGCAATGCCGGGCTGACCGTGGAGATCGGCGGTGACGCGCTCACCGCGCCGCCGGGCATCGGCCGCACCGAGCTGGTCGGTGTGCTGATGGCCGCGGTGACGCTGCTGATCACCTTCGGCGGGCTGGTGGCGGCCGGCATGCCACTCCTGACGGCGCTGCTCGGCGTAGGTATCGGCGTCGCCGGCATCACCGCGTTGAGCAGCGTCCTGGACCTGTCGAGCACCACTCCGATCCTGGCGCTGATGATCGGCCTGGCGGTCGGCATCGACTACGGCCTGTTCGTCGTCTCCCGGTACAGAAGCGAACTGACCGACGGCATCGAACGCGAGGAGGCGGTCGGCAGGGCTCTCGGCACAGCGGGCTCCGCGGTGCTCTTCGCCGGGCTCACCGTGGTGATCGCGCTCGCGGGCCTGTCGGTGGTGAACATCCCGACGCTCACCGAGATGGGCCTGGCCGCCGCCGTCACCGTGATCATCGCGGTCCTCGTCGCGCTGACCCTCATCCCGGCGCTGCTCGGCTTCGCCGGACCCAAGGTGTTCGGACGCAGGGCGCGCAAGGAGCCGGCCGTTACGCGCGTAACCCGCAAAGAACGCGCCGGCACGCGTTGGTCGCGGTTCGTGCTCCGGCACCCGGTCGCGGTGCTGGTCACCGGTGTCGTCGGGCTCGGCATCGTGGCGATCCCGCTCAGCAGCCTGTCCATGGCGCTGCCCGACGACGGCCATCTGCCCACGAGCACCACCCAGCGCCGTGCGTACGACCTGCTGACCGAGGGCTTCGGTGCGGGCTTCAACGGCCCGCTGCTGGTGACCGTGGACGGTTCGCATTCCACGGACCCGAAGGCGGCCGCCACGACCACCGCAAGCACCATCTCCTCGCTGCCGGGCGTCGAGTCGGTGAAGCCCGCCATCTTCAACCCCGCGGGCAACACCGCGACGCTGACCGTCATCCCGAAGACCGGTCCCGAACGACCCGGACACCAAGCATCTGGTCACCGCGATCCGGCACGCCAGCGACCGCGTGCGCGGCGATACCGGCGCCGAGGTGCTCGTCACCGGTCGCACCGCCCTGAACATCGACATCTCGCAACGCCTCAGCGACGCCATGATCCCGTATCTCGCGGTCGTCGTGGGTCTCGCCTTCCTGCTGCTGATGCTGATGTTCCGCTCGATACTGGTGCCGCTGAAGGCGGCGCTGGGCTTCCTCGCCTCGGTGCTGGCCGCGCTCGGCTCGATGGTCGCGGTCTTCCAGTGGGGATGGCTCTCCGCCATCACCGGTGTCGACCAGACGGGTCCGGTGGCCAGCACCATGCCGATCTTCCTGATCGGTGTCGTGTTCGGCCTCGCCATGGACTACGAGGTCTTCCTGGTCAGCCGCATGCGTGAGGCGTACGCCCACGGCGCGCAGCCCCGGGAGGCAGTCGTCGCCGGATTCACCCACGGCGCCCGAGTCGTGACAGCCGGCGCGATCATCATGATCAGCGTCTTCCTCGGATTCGTCGGCTCGACCGGCTCCGAGATCAAGATGCTCGGCTTCGGCCTCGGCATCGCAGTGCTCTTCGACGCCTTCGTGGTGCGAATGGCCATCGTCCCAGCCGTGCTGGCGCTGCTCGGCAAGTCCGCCTGGTGGCTGCCGCGTTGGCTGGACAGGCTGCTGCCGAACGTCGACCTCGAGGGCGCAAACCTGCGCGGACGACTCGCCGCCGACGCTGACCTCGGCGACTCTCTGGCCCACGCGTCACCCTGACAATGCGAACGGGAAGGGCGCATCCGGTAGTCGTACACCGGCTGCGCCCTCCCCAGGGTGTTGCGGGAACTGCCGGCGATTGAAACCTTCGTCGCGCACCGGTAGGCGCCCAAGCACGCGGAGATCGTCAGCCCCCACGGTCGCTCGTCGACCGTTCAGGTGACCATCACAACGGTGGCGGCAAGATGACTCATTGCCTCGCGGAAGGCGATGTCGACTCCGCCGTGCGCAGTCCTTGTCGTTCTCCGGATCTCATTCCGGACCGTCGCCGGTGGGGATTCGCGCATTCGCGCAGCACACCCACCGGCGACCTGGCTCAGATGCTGTACACGTACGTGTAATACAGCTGGCCGCCGTACGCCGGCTTGAGCCGCACCTCGGCGTAGACGCTCACCCGTCCAGAACGCGCGACGGCGACAGGGCCGGCGTAGTAGTGGTAGTTGCCGCTGTCGCGATCAGATCCGTTGGCGGTCTCCAGGAAGATGTCGAGCCAGTTGGTCTTGCCCACGTAGGTCGACGTAGGCCGCGTGACCGCGCATACCCGCGTGGCCGAATGTGGATAGGACTTCTGATACCAGTACGCATATCCGACGGTCTTTCGGCTACCGACGCCGTACGGAATCTGGATCGCTGACTTGCTCCGGTAGGTGTAGCCGGCACATGGGCTGGTCGTGGCCCCCGCCGCTCGCGTGCCCCCCTTGACGGCACCAACGGCGGCGAAGCCACCCACGGCAACACAGGCGACGGCTACGACGGCCGCCACCCTCGCACGGAAACTCATTTTGAGTTGAACCTTTCATTCAGTTGTTCACATCAGGTGTCGATCGGCTATGGGTACCGCTGGATACCACCCCCTCGTTCGCGCCGATGCCCGGCCAGAAGGACCCCGCGCGTGGCCAGTTCAGATCCCGCCCGGTCCGCCCCTCGTACGACGGACCCCAGAGCCTCAATGTGACGGGTCGCCGGAGATCGCAGCGACCGAGGACACCCCCCGGGCTCGAAGCGATCGAGACTCATGCGCCGATCGGCCCGCTGCGTCAAGCCTTGCAAGACGGCTGCCGCAAGCCTTGTCCCGAGTGGAGAGAGCGTCGGCGTGGTCCGCGGTGAACCTTCAGGCCGTGCGCGGTGCTACCAGCCCCGACTGATAGGCGAACACGACGAGCTGCGCCCGGTCGCGCGCCCCGAGCTTGGTCATCGCCCGGCTGACGTGGGTCTTCGCGGTCATCGGGCTGAGCACCATGCGCTCGGCGATCTCGTCGTTGCTCAGCCCGTGGGCCACCAGCGCGACGACCTCGCGCTCCCGGTTCGTGAGCACCCCCAGGTGCGCCAACGGGAGCACGTCGGCGGGCCGAGACACGAACTCGCTGATCAGCTGCCGGGTGACGGCCGGGGAGAGCAGGGCGTCGCCACGCATGGTGACCCGCAGCGCCTGCAGCAGGTCGGCCGGCTCGGTGTCCTTGACGACGAACCCGGAGGCGCCAGCCCGCAAGGAGTTGAAGACGTACTCGTCGAGGCCGTAGTTGGTCAGCATCACCACGTGCACGTCGGCAAGCCGGTCGTCGTTCGCGATCCGCCGGGTCGCCTCGATGCCGTCCATCTCTGGCATCTGCACGTCCATCAGCACGATGTCGGGCAGGTGCTCGGCCGCGAGGGCGACTCCCTCGCGGCCGTTGGCGCCCTCCGCCACAACCTCGATGTCGTCCTCGGCGTTGAGCAGCGCACGAATCCCGGTCCGGATCAGCGGCTGGTCGTCGACCAGCACCACGCGGATCACGGCGCCTCGTTCATCGGCAGCTCGGCAAGCACCGTGAACCCGCGGGACTCGCCCGGCTCGGCGCGCAGGCGGCCGCCCAGGGCGGTGACCCGCTCCCGCATCCCGACCAGCCCGTACCCGGGCACGGGCGGGCGCCGCGATCCGGTCCCGTCGTCGTCGACGCGGACAATGAGCGTGCGCGCGCCGTACGTGATCTGCACCGAGGCGGTCGCCTTCTCCGCGTGCCGGGTGACGTTCGTCAGCGCCTCCTGGACGACCCGGTATGCCGCCTGGTCCACCTCCGGCGGCAGCGGACGCCGGTTCCCGCGCACCGTGTAGGTCGTCGGTAGCCCCGAGGACCGTGCCCGCTCCACGAGCGCCGGGAGCAGGTCCAGCCCGCTGCCGTGGGGGTCCTCCTCGCGGCGAAGCACATCGAGCGTTGCCCGTAGCTCGCGCACCGCGTCGCTGCTGGCCTCCTGGATCGCCAGCAGCGCGTCGGACGGCTCCTCGCCGTTCTTCCTCGCCAGATGCGTCGCGACGCCGGCCTGCACCTTGATCACCGAGATGCTGTGGGTCAGCGAGTCGTGCAGCTCGCGCGCGATCCGCAGCCGCTCCTCCACCGCCCGGCGCCGGGCCATCTCGTCGCGGGTGCGCTCGGCCTCCTCGGCACGCCGCTGCGCCTCGCGCAGGCGCGCGTACCACTGGACGGTCGCGACCACGCCGACCGCGCCCGACACGAGCCAGCCGGTGGCGTTCAACCTCCACCACCCGCTATCCGTCCGCATGGCCCGATCGTAGAGCCGCGAGCGCGTCGGCACGTCCCGCCGAGGGAGTACGCCGCGCCTACTCCGAGGGCGGTATCCACCGCCCCGACGACCCGCCCGGCCGGTAGCCGGAAGAGACATCTCTCGGGCGACGCGGTCTGGCGCGGATTCCCGAACCATCGGACGCACCGAATTCCGGGAGCTTGCGACCGGAATCGACAAGCGACTCACCACTGAGGAGAAACCGATGAGCTTGCACCAGATCGACCGTGCCCTCAGGGCCGTCGAGACCCTGCGACCCGGGGACGACGGGTACGACGCTGCCGCGCGGGTCTTCTTCGCGACCGGCGTCCCGGCGTTGGTGGTCCGGCCCGGCGACCCGGACGAGGTCGCGGCCGCGCTCACTCACGCCGTACGCCACGACCTGGCGGTGTCGGTGCGATCGGGCGGGCACAGCCCGCTCGGCCACGGCACCAACACCGGCGGGATGGTGATCGACCTGGCGCATCTTGACGACGTCGAGGTCCTCGACGCCGGGCGCCGGCTTGTGCGCGTCGGCGGCGGCGCGACCTGGGGCCGGGTGGCTGCGGCGCTCGATCCGCGCGGCTGGGGCCTCACCGCCGGCGACACCACCGGCGTCGGCGTCGGCGGCCTCACCCTGGGCGGCGGGATCGGCTGGATGGTGCGTCGGCACGGCCTGGCGATCGACAACCTGGTCGGCGCACGGGTGGTGACGGCCGACGGGCGGCTGCTCATGACGTCGGAGGACGAGCACCCAGACCTGTTCTGGGCGCTGCGCGGCGGCGGCGGCAACTTCGGCGTTGTGGTCGACTTCGACTTCGTCGCCCAGCCGGTCACTACCGTGCACTTCGGGTCGGTGGCCTACCGGCTCGACGACCCGGCCGACCTGCTGGGCCGGTGGCGGGACGCGATGCGGGTCGCGCCGGAGGAGTTGTCCAGCACTCTGGTGCTGATGCCCCGGATGCCCGGGGCGCCGCCCGCAGCGACCGTGCTGCTCTGTTACGCCGGCGAGCCCGGCACCGCGCTGGCCAACGTCGACGCCGCGATCGAGCCGCTGCTCGAGCTGGGCACGGTGACCGAGGCGACCATCTCCGAACGCCGGTACTCCGAGATCCTGGAGGACGCCGCGCACCCGCCGGGCCTCCGGCTGGTCACTCGCAACACCCTGGTGTCGAACCTGAACGACGGCGTGATCGCGGCGATCGACCGCCTCCACGCCGCTGCGGGCCCCACGGCGATCGCGGTGCGCAGCCTCGGCGCGGCGTTCGGCCGGGTGCCGGCGGATGCGACGGCGTTCGCCCACCGCGACGCGGAGGCGATGGTCCTCTGCGGGGTGATGCTCCCCGGCACGGCAACCGACGCCGACGTCGAGCGAACGCTCGTCCCCTGGCGCGCCGTCGCGGCCCACGGCACCGGCACATACGTCAACTTCCAAGGCTCGGCGACGGCAGCGGACATAGCGGCGGCGTACCCGCCCGCGACGTACGCCCGCCTGGCCGCGGTCAAGCGCGCCTACGACCCCGACAACCGGTTCGCGCTCAACCACAACGTCGAGCCGGCCCCGTTCGAGCGGGTCGACGACCCGGCGGCCTGACGCCCCGCTCGAACGTCGTCAACCAGCAACCTTCGACTTCCCAACCTATCGACGCGGTGTTGTGACTGACGACGTCGCGGCCGTTGAAGGGGAGTCGGTCGGTTTCGAGCGGTCGAGGTCAGCCAACCGTCGTGACGCCCGCGCCAGCAACTCGATGAACTGCGTGCGTTCCTCGGGCGTGTAGCCGTCGGCGAGCTCGCGCTCGATCGCCGCGCACTCACTGGACCGCATCGCGCCCTACGACCCGGGCGCGTTCGTCGAGGACATCAGCCCCACCCCACCTGAGCAACCCCGCCCGGACGCCGCACATCCAGCCGCGCGAGTGTGATCCCACACCAGTTCAGCGAGTTCGGCGCTGGCGTGCTCTCCGGGTCGCCGCGGCTCGACGAGATGCTTCCCTTCATGCCCTCGTCCGCAGCTTGGTCAGGTCCGACTCGAATTCGGCGATCATGGCGAGGACGCTGAACAGGACTCACCCGACCGGGTCGGTGTGGTCGTGGATCGACCCGCTCAGCCGATCGCGACCCCTGGGAGACTCATGCCGACCAGCCGTGGCCGTCACCCGATCTTCGCCCGCGTATATGAGCGCCTGAGCGTGGCGATGGAACGCAGCGGCATGGCCGAGCACCGGCGCGAACTGCTGGCCGGGCTGACCGGACGAGTCATCGAAGTAGGCGCCGGCAACGGGCTGAACTTCGCGCACTACCCAGAGCAGGTCAACGCCGTCTTCGCTGTCGAGCCCGAGCCGTATCTGCGTCAGGCCGCCGTCCGCGCCGCCGCCGCCGCGCCGGTCCCGGTCGAGATCACAGCCGGCGCCGCCGATCACCTGCCCGCTCGTGACGCGTCATTCGACGCGGCGGTGGCATCGTTGGTGCTGTGCTCGGTGCCCGACCAGGCTCGCGCACTCGCCGAGATCCGTCGCGTGCTCCGTCCCGGTGGCCAACTGCGCTTCCTTGAACACGTCCGCGCCGAAACGCGGTGGCTGCCCCGAATACAGCAGGCGATGGACGCCGCCGGATGGGCGGCGGTCAGCGGCGGCTGCCACGTCAGCCGCGACACCCTCAGCGCCATCGAGGCCGCTGGGTTCGTGCTCGACGACGCGACCCGATTCCGCTTCCCCGAAGCTGGCCCGTCGCCGGGCAGCAGACCACACGTCCGCGGTAGCGCGACCTACCCGCCATCCGACCCGGCATGAACTAATCGCCCGCGCGCTCTGGCAAGCCAGATGACCGCAGGCCCAACGAACCCCCGTCCAGGCGGCGAAGCATGGTCGGCACGGACCTGCTGATCATCCTCAACGATCCGCCGTATGGCACCGGAAGCCTCGACCACGTGCTCCCCGACCCGGGGCGGCCGCCTTAGACAGACCCCGTTTTGGGCGGCATGTGACAGGGCCGGGCAGCGAAACGTTATGGATTTGTTTCTGCGGACGATCCCCAATATCGCCCGATCGAGGTCCACTGGTAGGGGGGCCTGGATGTCCCCTGGCAGGGGAACGCACATGGGCATGGGTTCGGTTCGCTCGGCGCGCGGATCACCGCGCGTGCACCGGCTGCTGACCTGGGCGATGACCGCCAGTGTGCTCATCTTGGCTGCGGCGTGCGCCAGCGCTCAGCGCGGCGCCGGACCGGCGAGCGGAACGAACGAATCGCCACCGTCCGGGTCGGCCACACACCCAGGCGCGGCGACGCCGAGCGCCGACTCCACAGCGTGCCCTCAGTGGGCCTGCCGGGCACAGCAGACGGTCAACTTGCCTGACAACTACACGGTGACGTTGTGGCTCGGCACCGACCGGATCGACTATCACAGTCGGCCGGTCGTGGAACTGCGCAATGACCGGGTGTCAGTGCAGTGGTGGACCTCGCCGCAGGGCGACGGCTGGAACGGCGCACTCGCATGTTTGACGAGTGGGACCGAGCCGAACTGCGTCCTGGTCGACAGTCTCGGCATGCACGCGAGCGTCGCGGAAATGGTGATCCTGCGTCGAGGCCGGCTCGTCCATCCCGCCGGAGCCCAGGCGATCACCAACTCCGCCGGTTCGCGGGCGGCAGACCTCAATAGCGACGGGTACCTCGATGTCATCGCAAGCACGAACGACTACCAGCCCAACTACGCGCAGGGCCACAACTACTGGCAGACGTACCGGTATAGCGACGGGCGGTTCCTGGTGACCGGCTGCGCGCCCCAGCCGAGGGGCGCAGCCGCGCCCACACAGCTGCTCACCGGTACCTGCCCCACCACGTAGGTCGGCAACGGCACCGCCGATGGATCGTGCCTGGCGTGAACAGGCCGTCGGACGTCTAATTGGGCGAACGTGACCTCGGGGGTTCACGGTGAAGATCTCGACTGCGTCGGCAGCCCGCGTCTGCAGCCGTCACGCCGGACGCACGCTGGCCGTGTGGGGATTGGTGCTGGCGGGTTCGATCGCGGCCCTTGCCTTTGCCCTGACCGGATTCACCACCGAGGCCACCGCCACGAACAATCCGGAGTCCGAGCAGGCCGACCACCGATTGCGCGCGGCCTTCCCGCCCGATCCCCAACGCGCCGTCAGCGACCTGATGGTCGTGCGCTCTGCGCGCCTGACTGTCGACGACAAGGACTTCCGCAGCTTCGTCGGTGAACTCGTGCCGGTGGCCCGCGAGACCGGCGGCGTGCGCAGCGCGGCCACCTACTTCGACACCGCCGACCGATCGCTCGTCTCCGCCGACCGACACGCGACGCTGATCCCGATCAACATCACCAATGACAGCGCCGCGGGCGACGTCATCGCTGCCATCCGACGCGCGGACGCCGAACCCGACTTCACCGTCGCGATCACCGGCAACAAGACACGCGAACACGACTTCAACCTGCTTTCCGAACGCGATCTGCGCAACGGCGAGCTCAAATTCGGCCTCCCAGCGGCGCTGGTCATCCTGCTGCTCGTCTTTGGCACGCTCGTCGCGGGCCTCGTGCCGCTGCTGATGGCTCTTGTCGCGATCACCACGGCGCTCGGACTGGTCGCGCTGCTCACCCAGTTGGTCGAGCTGTCGATCTTCACCACCAACATGCTCACGGGTATGGGGCTCGCGCTCGGGATCGACTATGCGCTGTTCGTGATCTCGCGCTACCGCGAGGAACGCGGGCGCGGGCGCGCGCCGGACGACGCGATCGTCGCCGCTGGTGCGACGGCGAGCCGCGCGGTCCTGTTCAGCGGATCGGCGTTCGTGATCGCCATGTTCGGTCTCCTGCTCGTGCCCTCCACGATCTTCCGCAGCCTGGCCGCGGGAGCGATCCTGGTCGGCCTCACCTCACTCGCCGTCGCACTCACGCTGCTGCCGGCGCTGCTCGGGCTTCTGCACGACCGCGTAGACGCCATTCGCTTGCCGATCGTCGGCCGTCGGTCGGTGGAGCACGCGAATCTGGAGGGCCGGTTCTGGGGCGCGATCATCGACCGTGTGCTGCGCCGCCCTGGGCGGAGCCTCGCCCTCGCAACTGTCGCGCTCGTCGCCCTCGCGCTGCCCGCCTTCGGCCTCAATATCGGTACGTCCGGGGTCAGCACGCTGCCAGACGCCCTGGCGTCGAAACAGGGCTACCTCGTACTGCAACACGATTTCACGGCACAGACGGCAGATCCGGTCCACATACTCGTCAGGAATCATTCGGGCCAGGTCGCCGCGGCACTCCAGCAGCTACACGACCGACTCGACACCGACCCACGCTTCGGGCCCGGCGAAATCCGCGTCGGCGCCGGCGGTGTCGCCGACCTCGTCGTCCCCGTGCGTGGAGATCCTGCCGGCGACCGGGCCATCGCAGCCGTGCGCGACCTGCGCGACCGCCTCGTCCCGGCAGCATTCCACGGCACCCATGCCGACCCACTCGTGGGAGGTTCGACCTCGGAAAGCGTCGACTACCTCGACAACGTCACGAGTCCGGCGCCGCTGGTGTTCGCATTCGTCCTGGGCCTGTCATTCGTCCTGCTGACGCTCGCCTTCCGCTCGCTCGCGATCGCGCTCACGGCCATCGTCCTCAACCTGCTCTCGGTCGGCGCCGCCTACGGCCTACTCGTGCTCGTCTTCCAGCACGGCGTCGGCGCGGGCGTGCTGGGCTTCCAGACCGTGACCGCGGTCGAGGCCTGGGTGCCGCTGTTCCTGTTCGCCGTCCTGTTCGGCCTCTCGATGGACTACCAGGTCTTCCTGCTCAGCCGGATCCGCGAACGCTTCGATCAAGGCGCCGACACCGCCGCCGCCGTCCGCTGGGGCGTGGCCTCCACCGCGCGGATCATCACCGGGGCAGCGCTGATCATCGTCGCCGTCTTCGCCGGTTTCGCCGCCGGAGACCTGGTCATGTTCCAGCAGATGGGCTTCGGCATCGCCATATCGCTGCTCATCGACGCAACCGTCATCCGTTCCGTCGTGCTGCCCAGCGCGATGGCGCTTCTCGGCGACCGCAACTGGTATCTACCGCGCTCGCTCAGGTGGATCCCGCACCTCCAGATCGAAGGCCACCAGGAATCCGAGCCCCAGCCACACCCGGCGTAACCGCACCGAGAGTCGCGCGCCTCACGGTCTCGGCGAGTACCTGGCGTGCGTGGTGCACCTCAGCAGCGATCAGGTCGACCGACGGCGGTCGGATGCGTGGCCGGCCGGGTCAGGGGCCCAGGCACACCGTCGCGCGGGGACCGCCGTTTCTGAAGCAGATGCTGTCACTCCACGAACCCGCCATACGTGCTTTGGCGGCGACGCTCTGACGACCCGACCCGACCCGACCCGACTCGACCCCGGCGCTCCCCTCGCGCGCAATCCGTCCTGCTGCGCAGCGCAAACGATCGACTGCCTGCCAAGAGAACCCGCACATCAAACCGTCTGTGCCCGGTCAATCGGCCGACGGCATTTACCGGACAAGTAGCCGATGAGCGGATGCCGGGCGGCGGGTGTCGGTCTTCCTCCAATTCGGCTATGCGAGCATCGGAGCCATGTTGGAGGAGCGACGAATCCGGACGCGGACGCCCGAGTGGCGAACTGTGTTCGATCGCATCCAAGTCGCCATGGAGCTAACCTCCCGTCTGAACGTGCTGCCGTTTAGCGACGCTAACTCCCGCAATGAAGTGCTCAGTGAGCTGCTCGGCAAGCCGCTCCCCGAGAGAGCCATCATCATGCCGCCGTTCTACTGCACCTACGGCCTCGGGATTGAGCTCGGCGAGCGGGCTTCGGTGGGCCAGGCCTGTTCATTCCTCGACCTCGGGGGCATCACCATCGGTGAGCGAACAATGATTTCTCCGAAGGTCACCCTCATCACGGAGGGGCACCCCATCGACCCGGCTGAGCGCTATGACTTCATCACCGTGGCACCGATCGTCATCGAAGCCAACGTCTGGATCGGTGCGGCGGCCACCATTCTTCCTGGCGTGAGGATCGGCCATGACTCGGTCGTTGGCGCGGCTGCAGTCGTGGCCAAAGACGTGCCTCCACTGACTGTCGTGACGGGTGCTGGCTATGTTGAGCGAAGACACTTGGAGCCCGCACCCAACTCAGAGGATTGAGCAACAGCGGCCCTGCCGCACGGCACTCGAAAGCATCCACATCTGCCGCTGCGGGCGCGCTTCTGGCCGATGAGCGGCCGACGCCTGCCGGGGGCGATGGGCATTGGCGGACCCATATCCTCCGCGGCCGCCGCTGTGATCCCCTCTGGCCCGCGCACGGAGGCCATGCGCCAGACGTGCTCGTGCTCGCCGATGCCGCCGACCAGGCCGTAGCCGTCCTTTGCCGGCCGTTCGACGATGGCCTGCAGGTCATCCACTTCGAACACCACGCTGCGCAGCCCCAGTTCGTTAGCCATGGCAGCGGGCGATCCCGGTTCGTGGTTAGGCCGGACGAAGCTCGCCAGCTCCAGCCCGGTGCCTCCGTCGGGCGGCCGCAGCATGACGATCTCGGTACGCGAGTCCGGTATGCCAATGACGGTGTTCAGGAACTCGCCCTCTAGGAACGTGCGGCCCTCGACCTCGAAACCGAGCTCGACGAAGAACGCCGACACCGTGTCGAGGTCGGCGACCGTGATGCCGACGTGGTCGAAGCGTCGAATGCGCAACATGCGATGCGCCCTCTCGTGCTCATTCGTCGGTTCTTCAGCAGCGAGGGGTCGTTGCAGCCGCTCAGATTTTCGGATGGTCGCCGCGGGATACGGCGCGACGATAACGTGCTCGATCGCGATTTCGCGCCCGAGCGTCGAACCGCGCGCACATGCCGCAGCAAGGGCGCGCTCGTGCTGAGCGTGGGGAAGTGTGGCGCTTCGACTCCTGGACATCAACGCGGCATCTGGTCATACTTATGACCATGAGTGAGAGTCAGCCGTTGGCTGAGGTCAAGGCCCACCTGTCCGAACTTGTGGGACGCGTCGGCAGTCAACACGAACGGGTCACTATCACCGTGCACGGCCGCCCGTCTGCCGTCCTGATGGCCGTCGATGACCTGGAGTCGCTGGAGGAGACCATCGCCGTGCTCTCGGACGCCGCGGCGCTGCGCGCGTTGGCTGAGTCCGATGCCGAGCTGGCCCGGGGTGAGGGCGAAGACGAGCAGAGCCTGGCCGCCGCGATGCGAGTTCGTCGCGCCTCCGCGTGAGCGATGGCCGGTACGTCCTACTCATCTCGCCGAGCGCACGCCGACAGCTCACTGAGCAACTGCCCGGCGCGATCGCATTCGCCGCGCACGAATTCATCATCGGCCCGTTGCTGGACAACCCGCACCGAGTCGGCAAACGGCTACGTCCACCTCTGCAGGATCGCCATAGCGCACGCCGGGGCACCTACCGGGTGATCTACCGCATCGACGAGGACCACCACCGGGTCACCGTCGTCGGCGTGTTCAACCGCGCCGACGCCTACCGATCTCGATAGCCGGCCCGCGACCATCTAACGACCTGCACGAGCTGGCCACGCTGCGCCGACGCGCACACGCACTACATTGCCGCTGCGGCGCAGAGTCGGATGCTACGGCTGCGGTCGTCGACCCGGCGATGTAGCCCGTTTTGCGAGCGCTGATAGGTCATCGCGACGACCAGCGTCACCGTTCCGGCGCCGCGGTCTCCATGCCAGCCGTACCACCCTGCGGCCTTCGCGGAGTGTTGATCAACGTTCCCAGCCCGTCAGAGGTCCGGTCGGATTTCCGGCCGGGCCTTGTCGCGTCAGGGTTCTTAAGGCGCTTGTGCTGAACGAACGCACTCGTCGCCGAACACGATGACCGCCGCCCGCGCTCCTTTCCTAGCGAGAAGGAATCCGTGAACACACCGGCCCTCAGAGCCCTCGCACTCGCTGGCGTTACAGCAAGCCGTGGCGGATCGACGCGATCTTCGCCGGACCGCCGATCACCGTGCGTGCCACCGAGATGACCGAGACCTCCGACGTGCATATAGGCAGCGATCACCTACAGGTACTGGGCGAACTCGACCTGTGCGTGCCATAAGCCAGGAAACAATCGCTCTGCGAGACTCATGTACCGTTGCTCCCCGTGACCGACTTCGCCACGAAGCTCACCGCAATCACAGCCGACGGCAGCGCCAGCGACGATCTGGTCCGGGTGGCCGTCGACGGCACCGGCGAGATCATCAAGCTCGACATCGAGCCGCGAGCGATGCGCATGCCGAGCGATGAACTCGCCGCCGCGGTCCAGACCGCACACCGTCAGGCTTGGGCGCAAGCGCGCGCGGCCGTTCAGCAGGAGGCGAAGCAGATGACGCCGGACGTCAGCGGCCTGTCGAGCCTGCTCGAGTCTGTCGGCACGGACGCGCAGCAGAAGATGTCGGACTTCGCGCGGATGGCCGAGGAGATCGCGGCCCGACTGGATCGGCATTAGTCGTGGGGTCCGGTATCCACACTGATCCCGACGTGCTCGCGCAGAGCGCCCAGGGAGTCGGAGCGTCCGCCCAGGACTTCGCCGACGGCCTGACGAAGCTGCAATCGACCGTGACGACCGAGTCGCCGTGGGGCAATGACGAGCAGGGCTCGATCTTCGGCACGCTGTATGCCGCGGTGCTCGGCCATGCGATCCAGTCGATGGGTTCGCACCTGGAAAAGCTGGTGCAGGCCACGGAAGGTCTCGCCGGCTGGTCGCAACTGATGAACGAGACCGAGGGCGGAGTCACCAAGTCGATGACGTCGATGACCAAGAGCTTGGCCGGCTGACATGGGCCTCGAACTGCCGAGCGAGATCACCGAGCCGGCGAGCTGGGTAGGGCTCACCTGGCCGGAGGCTGACGAAGACAAACTCTTCGAGGCAGGCCTGCGCTGGATGGAGTTCGGCGGGTCCGTCTCCTCCATCCGCGACAACGCCGACGCGTCTGCGAAGTTCGCGACCTCGTCTGGCGACACTTCCCTCGACGGCGCACTGGCCGCATTCGAGAACTGGTGGGATCGCGACGACAGCCCCGCAGTGCGGATGGCCGAGGACGCGATCGCCGCCACGGTCATCGGCGCCGCGCTGATCGTGTTCGCCGGCATCACGCTCGCGCTGAAGATCGCGTTCATCGTCCAGCTGATCACGCTCGCGATCGAGGTCGCGCAGGCGCTCGCGACCCTCATCGTGTCCCTTGGCGCGTCGGCCGCCGAGGTCCCGGGTTTCATCGCCGCGACCCGCGTGATCTGCCGCGAGCTGGTCGAGCGGGTCGTCACGCACATCAAGACGGTGATCAAGGACCTGCTCGAGAAGGCCAAGAACCTCTTCAAGCTGGTCAAGTCGAAGCTCGGCCGCAAGGAGGCCGAGAAGCTCGGCGAGGAGTTGGAGAAGCTCGGCAAGTTCGAGATGCAGCCGCTCCAGACGAAGTACGTCGGCGAGCACGACCCACTGAACCCGCAGCGGTTCTTCTACCCGAAGACGGTTCACTACATGTCCGACGCCGAACGCGACGCGCATCGTCTCGTGGTCCGCGACGGCAAGCTCTACCGGTCGGACGGCTCGCCGTTCGACACCACCAGCGCCGCCACGCATCACTCCGGCGGCGGGCGGGCAATGTACGTCATGGACGGCGAAGGAAACATCTATGCGTCGAACATTCAAACGGTCGGCGAGCTGCACCATTCGAGCTTCCTCGGCGGCGCGAACGTCGCCGGCGCCGGCGAGATAAAGGTCGAGAATGGCGTGCTGAAGGTAATCAGCCGCAAGAGCGGCCACTACATCCCCGAAGATGTGCATCAACAGCAGGTGCTTAACGTCCTCGGCCTGCGCGGCATGGACACCTCGAGGGTCATCCAGGAGGCAGGCTTCTGATGAGCACACCAGAGATGACCCCGTGGCGCGGGCGGGTCAATGAACTGCTCTACGGCATCGACACGACTCGCCCCGTTCCGGACGAGGACGTGAACCGGGTGGCCACCCTGGTCATCGGTCAGCGCGTGTACACAGACCCGGTCCAGACGTATTACGACGCCGCGATGGCCGCGCTGACCTCCCGCGACGCGTTGGCCCCCGCTCCGGAGGACGGCAACGCCCGCGACTTCGTGCACCGGCTCGCCGACGCCCTCGCGGCGCGGCATCCATGGCCCGAACCGCCGTTTCGCGCTGTCCGTGACGCCTCGGCCGCCCTGCCACCGATGCGCCCGGTCGGCCGCATCGACAAGGGCTGGCTGTCCGTGCAGGACGTCGTCGGCGCGCCGTTCAAGCATTCCGAAGGCGCGTTCGGGCTGCTGCTCCGCATGGCAAGCGGCGCGCTGGTGTTGCTGCGCGCGCCCGACGGCGCAAGCACGGTTGACGTCTCGACCGACGCCGCGGACGTCGACGCCGTTCGCGTCGAACTGTCCGGCGCAACCCGACTCGTCCTCACCGCGCCCTGAGCCGGCCTGTGAGCTGACGGCACGCGCTGACCCAGCTGATGCCAACGAGGATGGCCCTCGTCGCGGGTAAGCGTGTTCGTGATGCTAGGAGTCCGCGCTGGCGCGTCGTATTGGTGCCGTCGGCATATTCCTGACCCTGGCGCGAGTTCTTACGAACCGCGTAACGAACCCCTCGAGCGGTAGGAGACTGCGGCTGCTCACTGGCTAACTGGTGGTCGAAGCCCGATCCCTAGTTGAGGAGCGTCATGAAGAAATCCACTCGGCTCGCCGGCGTCGGCGGGATCGCCATCGCAGCGACGGCACTGCTCGCCGGGCAGGCGCAGGCATCACCCGGCGACCATTCCGCGTCGGTGTTCGTCCAGACCGACAATCTGGCGGGCAACACGGTCGTCGCTTACGACCGTGCCGGCGACGGCAGCCTGCACCAAGCCGGCGTCTTCCGGACCGGCGGCAAGGGCGGTGCGCTCACCGGAGCCGCCGTCGACTTCCTCGCCTCCCAAGGCTCACTCGCCTACGACCGCGCGAACGGCTTCTGTATGCGGTCAACGCCGGCAGCAACACCGTCACCGTGTTCACCGTGCACGGCGACCGGCTCACCCGCCGCCAGGTAATCACCTCTGGCGGGTCATTCCCGGTCAGCATCGCGGTGCGCGGCAATGTGCTCTACGTGCTCAACGCCCGCGACGGCGGGTCCGTGCAGGGCTACCTTCGCTTCGGAGATCGGCTCGTGCGGGTGCCTTTCTGGCACCGGTCGCTGGCCTCGACCCGTCGGCGACGCCCGAGTTCACCCACACGCCCGGCCAGGTCACCTTCACCCCGGACGGTCGCAAGCTCGTCGTCACGACCAAGGCCAACGGCAACGATATCGACGTGTTCGCCGTGAACCGCTTCGGTGGCCTCTCGGCGCACCCAGTGGTGAACGCCGACCCGGGCCAGGTTCCGTTCGCTGCCACCTTCGACGCGGGCGGTCACCTAGTCGTCTCCGAAGCTGCGAATGCGGTCGCGACCTTCACCGTCAACGCCGACGGCACGCTGACACTCGTCGACCGTGAGGCGACCGGGCAAGCCGCCACGTGCTGGATCGTGCGTAATGGATCCAACTTCTACGCATCCAACGCCGGCAGCGGCAGCCTGTCCGGCTACCACGACGGCGGAAACGGCACGCTGGCCGCGCTCGGCAACACCGCCACTGACGCCGGCACTGTCGATGCGGCAGTTTCCTCCAACGGCCGCTTCCTGTACGCGCAAACGGGCGCGAACGGCATCGTCGACGCGTTCCGCATCGGCAAAGACGGATCGCTGACCCCGGTAGGCGCGGTCACCGTGCCCGGCGCCGTGGGTGGCGAAGGCATCGTCGCCGGCTGACCGCTGCACACACTCCGGCCGGCCGATCTTCGCCGACACTTCCAGAATCACGAACTTGTACGCCCATCAGCTCTCAGACTTCCCACCGGCCGAGCTTGAGCAGGCCACTACGGCCAGTACCGGCCCTCAGTCTGAGGCCAGGTCGCACCAAACCGAGTCTCCGGAAAACCCGGGGGGGTTCAAACGGTCTCGTGTCGTGAGCTTGTCAAGTCTCGATTATCGCGCGATGCAGGCGGTGAGTCCGAACTGCTGCGCGGTCCCAGCAAGGTGTGTCGAGTCGGCTCTGTCGGTGCGATATGCGGCTTGAAACTCGCGGAGGTCGGCAGAGTGGGCGGCGCTTCGCGCGGCTTGCTCGTCGCGGATTACGGCGGCGAGGGTGGCGAGCACGCTGGCGTGGAGACTCTGACTCGCGTCCGGCCTGCCGGCAGATTCGATCTGCCGGCGCTCGGCGTCCAGAAGCGGCACAACCTGGTCCAGGTAGCTCGCCACCGCGGGCAGGTTCGCACGCGTCGCCTGCCCGGGGTCGAACGCGGGCGTCGCGATCTTGTCGATCTGCTGGGCATAGGTCGTGCAGATCGCGTTGTCGCGCTCGACGATCGTCTCGACTGGCACAGCACGGTCGCCGCCGCAGGCGGCGAGGCCGAGGATGGTCGCGGCGCCGCCGACCGCCGCGACCAGACGGATGACTCGCATCATCAGCGCTATTCGGCGGCGGCCACGAGTCGGGGCTGCATCAATTGAGTCGCCCCGACTGTCCATAGGGTGTCAGGGTCACCGGGCCGATAAGGCCGACGTTGGCGATCTTGTTACCTCCTTGCAGGTCTCCGATCGTCTCGGCGGAGTTGGGTACCTGACCGGTCGCCGGTGTCGCCGGTGCTATTGCCACGGCGTTGCGCAGTGGTGTGGCGACGCTGATCTTCAGATCGTTCGAGCCTGCCTGCAGGTACGGGCCGATGTCGACCTGGTTGCGGTCGTTCTCGTCGACGCTGGAGACGGCCTTGCCGTTGACCCAGACGTCGACAGTGTCGACCGCGGCGCCAACGTTCAGGTATGCGCCCGCCGTCGTGCGTGACCAGTTTGCGGGGAGCGTGAACGAGGTCGTGTAGGTGCCGATGCCGGCAACGTTGGTCAGGTTGTTCGCTGGATCGAGCCCCGGGACGTTCTGCGGGGTGATTGCCGTCCAGGCCGGCAGTGCCCCATTACTCACACCGTTCAGCGGTGACACGGTCAAGGTGCCGGTCGCCGGGATCGGTGTGTGGAGCGTCTGCGTCGGGTCGCCAGACGGCGTCTGCGTCCAGCTGTCAACCGACACCTGCCAGTTGGTCAGCGTGGGCACGCCGCCGATCACCGACACCGTCGAGCCCGGGTCGATGGCCGGAACTGTGATGTCGCTGGTGACGCGCGTGCCGTCGCTCAGGCTGGTCGTATACGTCCCGGACGTCGATGCCCGCGCGACCAGATCACCCGAGCTGTCGTAGACGACGTTGTCTGTTCCCGCTTGGGTTGCGTTGGCGGTTGTTCCCGTGGCATGGACGTCTGCCTCTGGCTTCGCCTTGAAGACGTTGTTGCTCGGGGTGATGCCGATCATCGTCGCGTTGCCCGGGCCGATGCGCAGGGACAGCGTGACGCGGTTGCCAGTGGCGGTGTAGTTGGCGATCGGGGTGATCTTCCCCGTCCAGGCGTCGAGGAGGTAGGGAATGCCGTTGCCCGACAAGGTGACCGATGGGTGGACGGTGGTGGTGTTGCTCATGTTGAACAGCTGGTAGTAGTCGACGTTGTCGTCGTGGCGGCGGACACCGAGGACCGGCGTTGCCACTCCCCCAGCGTTGACCGCCGATGCGGTGTTCATCTGTGTCGAGGCGGTGATCCCGAGCGAGACCAGCGCGTCGGATGCGTTGCCGTCGGCCGACTGCGAGCCCGCAGCGGTCGCATCTGCCACGATCTTCGTGGTCGGGGATCCGATGACCTTCGCCATCGCTGTCTGCACTTGCGTGTCGGCTGTCGACATACCCGCGACCGTGCCGCCGGATGCGTTGGGGGCGGCGTTCGGGACCTGGCCGA
Organism: uncultured Actinomycetes bacterium; assembly: GCA_963733615.1. Taxonomy (GTDB): domain Bacteria; phylum Actinomycetota; class Actinomycetes; order Mycobacteriales; family Jatrophihabitantaceae; genus DASXRA01. The sequence continues at coordinate 203,250 of CAVTEA010000042.1, read as the reverse complement.
TGATCACAATGGGCAGTCCCTTACCGGCCAATGCCGCGAGTTTCTGTGCGACGTCGACAGGCATTACCGACTGGTCGTAAAGGACGAGCGCCTTGTAGTCACCGTAACCGGGGAACAGCACGTTCTTGCTGGCGCCGGGGTCGTTGGGGTCTTTCGCAAACGTCGCACTCGAGTATCGGAAGAACGCCGGGCTGACGTACCCGTACAGATAGCCGGCCTGCGCCAGCGAGGACGAACTGCGCAGCAGCTTGCCCGACGTCGGCCGCGTCGTCACGCCGTTGGCGGTGACGGTGCCCATGTTCCAGCCGTTGGTGAGGTTGTCCTGGCCCTGACCGGTCGCGCCGAAGTCCTCGTGGAAGACCGCCACGTCGAAGCTCGGTTCGCCCTGGCGCAGCGTCAGCCCGTGCCGGGCGGCGGCGATGTTGTTGTTGCGGTCGTCGGCGAACTGCGGCTGGTTGGGCCCGTTGGCTGCGGCGTAGCTTGCGTTCCCGCCGTAGCTGTTGCCCGGCCACACTGCGCGTGCGCCGGCGGGGCCGATCGTGTACGGCCAGCCGTGGTAGACGATCTGGCTGGCGCCGCCGGCCTGGTCGGCATACACCGACTGGGCGTTGTTCTCCGTTGCGTCCGGTGAACTACCGGTGCCGGTCCCGTTGATGCCGAACGGGTCCGCCCAGACCTGGGCGTCGGCCTCGCAGCACTCGTCGGATAGCAGGTGCGGGGTGGATGTCTGGTAGGTGCCCGAGGCCACGACCTTCAACTGCTGGGTCTCGTCCTGGCCGGCGGTCTCCAGATGTTCGGACTCTGCGATGCCGATATTCGCTGCTGCCTCGCCGGCGTCGATCGGATCGCCGTACGGCTGGAACCGAGCCACCAAGCCGCGGGATGCTGCCCAGTCATCGACCGTCTTGACGTACCTGTTGATGTACAGGTCGTTCCACATCTGGGCGTAGTCGTCGCGGATCCGCCAGCCGAGCGTCGCGCCCTGCCCATCACTCTGCGGGAAGTCGAACGCGGGCGCTGACGTCGCGTTCCGGCCGGTCGCGGCGAGCGCAGGCAGTAGCGACGTCGGGTCGTAGCCGAGGTCGGCATGCCAGGACGAGATCATGTCGGGCACCCAGTTCAGGTTGTTCGAGTTCTCCAGCGAGTCCTCGAACACGGCCGGCGTTCCGTTGTGCGCGTCTTGGTAGGCAATCGCCGCCCTGGTGGCGGGGTCGTTGAGGATGTTGTTGTCGAAGTAGTCGGTCATCGCCTTCGCGCTCGCGACGCTCAGGTGGCCCAGCCATTGATTGGGGGTCGTGGCGGTGCCGCCGCTGTTCGTCTGCGTATCGCCGTGCAGATAGAAATCGATCAGCTCCCACGGCTGGCCATTGCCGACCGGCAACGAGTGGTAGCCGAGCGAGCCGGAGGTAAAGCTCAGCTTGTTAGGTGTGACCTGGTGCGTGACGTCGATCGCCGTCGCCGGATCGAGCTGGCGGGTACCGCCCGTAGGGGCCGAGGTGCAGGTGTCCCAGGCCGGTTCGCCGGACGGATGGGCGTTGCTCAGCGGGCTCGTCAAGGTCACCGTCTTGCCGCTGATCGCGCTGATCACCCGCGTCTCCGCCGCGCCGCCTGCACCCACCGTCACCTGGTCGCCAACGGCAAGGTTCGAGGCGCTGCCGACCGTGATCGTGCTCGCACCCGCCGCAGCAGCAGCGGATAGCGACGTCGTCTGCGCGACCTCGGGGTCGGCGACGTTCGGCGGCAGGCACTGGACGAACTCTGTCCTGACGAGCGACTCCTTCTCGATGTCCGAGACGCCGCCGCTGGCGTTGGTGACGTTCACGTTCGTCGCGTCGACCGCCGGATCGCCGCTGTAGTGGAACCTCGCCAGCGCCGGCGAGAACGTGGCGCCGGTGCCAGTCGCGCCGGTCGTGCCGACGTCCTGGATGGTCACCGTCTCGGTGTAACCGGGCTGGCCGATGGTGAGCTGGTCGCCCGCGGCGAGGTTGTTGACGCTTGCGATCTTCACGTTCGTCGCGCCAGCCGCGGCTGTGGCCGACAGCGCGGTCGCCGTCGCGTTGTTCGGGCCGGCCAGGTGCGTCTTGGCGAGCGGGGCGGTGAACGTGACGCCGGTGCCCGGGGCGGTGAACGTGTCGCCGGCTGCGTGGTCCTTGCTCAGCGGGCTCCGCAGCGTGATGCCTGTTCCCGTGTCGATCGCGCTGTCGCCGACCGGGTGGCTACGGCTCAGCGCCGGCGTGAAGGTCACGCCGAGCGACTTCAGCGCAAGCGGATCAGCGGACGCGTGTGGGTGCTGCAGCGGCGTGTAGAGCGTGAGGGTGTGATCGCTGACTGTGGCGATCCTGTCGACCTCCTGGCTGGATCCCTGGCCGATGGTGATGAACTGGCCGGCGGATAACCCGCTGCCGCTGGGGTTCGACAACGTGTTCCACGGAGCGATCGGGTACGCGCCGGTGTCGAACATAGGCAGCCAGCTCGTGTCGTTGAACGTGTCGCCCGTGGTTCCTTCGGGCTCGGTCCAACTGCCCGGGTTGTTCGCAGGCTCTTCGGCGGCATTAGAGGTGCAGTTGGCCGGCGTGTCCGTGCACGCGGCGCCGGTCTCATCGCTCGTCAGCCATGTCCCGTCGTGTTCGGTATGGATCAGCAGCTGGTTCCCCGGAACCCCCGCCGCCGCCGTGAAGTCCAGCTGGACCGCCGCGATCATGCCGCCGGCTCCCCCGCCGTTATTCGGCGCCACCGCGATGACGTTGTCGCCCGCCCGGAGGTAGGGCTTGATGTTGACCAGTTGCGAGATTGGCCAATTGGGGGAGCTCGAGGACGAGACCTGCGTGCCGTTGACGTAGGTGAATTGCCCGTCGTCGGCGTTGATCCTCAGTGCCGCGTCGGTCAGGTCAGCCAGCTGGTCCGACGTAAGGGTGAAGTCTCTGCGCACGAAGATGGTGCCCGCGGCCGCACCGGAAGCGGAGCCGGCTGTGTTCCATAGCCAGTGCGCACCGGTGTACGTCGGGACCGGCAGGCCGGCGCTGATCTGCAGATCCCCGGCACTCGTGGCCGCGGACAGCGTGGTTCCGCTGCCGGCGCCACCGACACTCGTGATCTTGCGCGACTCCGCGCCCGATCCGCTGCCGATGGTGATCGTGTCGCCCTTGAGCAAGTTGGCGTTGCTCGCAACCTCGACGTTCGTCGACCCGGCCGGCGCGGCGATGGTCCCCGACCCGTCCGGCGCAGGCACGAGTGTGGTCGGTGACGTTGCCATGTCGTACGTGCCGATGCCCGCGATAACGGCCTGCTCCGTGCTCGCACCCGATCCGACCGTGACGTCCTCGCCCGGGACGAACTGCGCCGCGGCCTGCGCGGTACCGGGCACGCCGGTCGTCGTATCCGCCGGGGCGAGATGGATCACCGTCGAGCCCACGGCGGCGGCCTGCGACAGCGGGACCGCGGGCGACGCCGTGCCGACGCTCTTGATCGTCGCGGTCTCCGCCGCCGTGCCGGCGCCGAGGCTGAGCTGATCGCCTGCAAGCAGCCCCGCGACGCTCTGCACCCGGATGTTCGCATCGCCGGGGTTGGCCTGCGCCGAAAGCCTCGTGCTCTCCCCGCCTGGCGCGGGCGAGGTCACTGGCGGCAGCTCCCCACTCGGGTCCTGCCCGGGCTGGTACTGCTGCCCGCCGTAAGACAGGTCCTGAGCATCAGCCTCCTGGTTCGGGCTGTACACCGTCGGGACCGTGTTGTCCCAGCGGGAACCCTCGGTCATGTCGCCGATCACGCCGTTCTGCGCCGCGGCCTGCTGGTACACCTCGTTGCTGTGCGACCACATCGGGCTGCCCCAGCCGAATTGCTGGCCGAACTGCTGGCTCGCGGCATAGGTCGTAAATTGGGATGTGCAGCCATCGCAGCGGCCAGATTTCACCGTCTGCGGCTCGTTACTCACCGCGAAGCCGTTCTGCTCGAATCCACCGCCAAAGTTGCCGGCCATGGCGTTGACCTCACGCTGGAGCTCGCCATCGTTCGTGTCGGCGACCGGCTGCCACAAGCGGAACTTCACCCTGGTCGCCGCGGGCGGTGACGCGAATGTCCCCGGCGAAAACTCCGGAAACGCCAGCGACCCGGGACTCCCCGGACTCGGCACGTCAGGGCTCGCAACCGCCACTGGAGCACCGATGACGAACCAGGCGGTGGTGAGGGCCACGGCCGCGGGCACAACCGCGAAGCGTCCGACGCTCGGCCGGCGAACCATCCAACGTAGGGACATTCATCCTCCTAGCAGAAGCAGTGCCCGGGGGTCGCTCCCCTGGCGTGGCGACTCGCTATCCGCGCGATGGCTAAGACATGCGGGCCGCGGATCGATTTCGATGGAGCCGGTATCGCGTGACGACGTCCTCGTCGATCTCGATGCCGAGACGTCGACGGTGCCGGTCTCGACAACGCTCCCCTGCCCTACTGCGCATGGCACGGTCCACGTGTCGTGGTGGGTGTCCCATTACTGATCGTCACGCAGTACGGCGTTCCGCGGTAGATGATGCTTGTCTGAGCCGACTTCCACCCGCTGGGCATCGCCGGCGTGACGCTCAATGCGTCCCACGAGCCTCGGACCCCCAGGATGCCCTGGGTGAGCGATGACGCGGTGAGCAGCATGTCCGCCAGATAGGGCTCATTGCCGTTGGAGTTGACCACTTCACCGGAAGGTTGCGCCCAGTTTGTTCCGTACCATGAATTCTGCTCGAATCCTCGCACGAAGCCGCTTAGACGCGCATAAGCTCCAGCGGCGTCTCCGGCGATGGCTCGTGCCATCACTTCGTAGTAGGTCCAGAACAGGAACATCCCGCCATTCATGTATTGGCCGAATGCGTAGTTGTGCGAATTCGCGAACGGAGGGAGGGACCAGAGAACGTTGGGCGTGCCCATTCCGGTATACCCGTCCAATGATGGGAGTTGCGCGAGGCGCGCATCAGCAGTAGCGAGCATCTGCGTGGCCTGCGTATGGTCGGCAATCCCGAAAACAATCGCCGGGTACTGCGCCGCGTCGGTGAACGAGTAGACCCGCTGACCGTTGTCGTTGTCTATCCAGTCGGCGTACATCGGCCCGTTCGGTGAGTCCGGTGTCCACATCACGCTGTTCAGAGCACTCTTGATGCCGACTGCTGTGCTGGCGTAACTGCTGGCCGTGGTACGTCCCTGCGCCGCCTGCGACTCTCGTCCAGCAGTGGCGTCCTGCTCGCTGAGGGCGTGCTCGAGGTCGGCCATGTTCTGCAGCGCCTCGTACACGAAGGCGTTTATGTAGGTCGAATAGTAGGTGCTGCCGTAATTGATCGCGTCGTAGTAGTTGCCGTTGGAGGCGCTGGACAGTACTAAGCCGTTGCTCTGAATCTTGTTCGTCCAGAAGGTGAGCATGCGCGCGATCGTGGGTTCGTAACTGCGATACAGCGTGAGGTCGCCGCTGTGAACCGTGTACTGGTACAAGCCAAGCAGGGTCCAAAGCGCGGTATCTCTATAACCGTGATTGCTCCCTAGGCCGAAGTAGAGTCCGCCGTCGCTTTGGACGGAGTCAAGCATGGTTACGAGGTAATTGCGGACGGCAGCGTCCGCCGAGTAGTTGTCGCTCGAGGTCGGTGACGTGGACGGCGTTCCGATGTTCACTGCCGTTCCTGCCGGTAGCGCCGCGTATCCGGTGAGGTAGCCGGAGACCTCGTTGCCGAAGAGATAGGTGGATTGCCCGGCGACGCTACCGCCATTGAACAGTGACTGATAAAAGTCACGCAGGGAGTTGAGAGTCGTGGCGTCGGGTATAGAGGCATTCAACTGGTACCCCGTTGCGGACTTGTCAGAGGCGGCGAGCGTCAGCGTCAAGCTGCGGGTCGTTCCCGCCCGCACCGTGAACGCCTGTCCCGGCTCGAAACTAGCGCCCGCTTTGGATGTGTAGCCGTACTGCGAGGCGTAACGAGTGAGATATCCGCCGCTGACGCCGAGCCGGGGATCGGAGGCGAGGTGGTAGCGCGACCACAGCTTGTAGACCGCCCAGGTGTCGGATGGGCTGCTCCCACCGGATGCCGGCCCCTGGCCGGTGGAGTTCAAGGTCTGCGAACGGTCCACCGTCTGAGCGGACGTGAATGGGGCGATGTCCGGGGACGGCGAATAGATCTTCGTCGGGTCGTACCACACGGTGCTGGTAATGCCGGAGGCGAAGGGAATCGACGGCTCGGCATCGGTGCTGCCCGAGAAGTCTCGCTGCCAGTGCTGCGTGATGGTCCAATGCAGTCCGACCGTCATTGGGAGTGGTCAGCGCCCAGTCCTCAGTCACCGGCGAGGGCGGGGCTTGCCCGAGGTCGTAGCGGCTGACGGTGCTGCCAGCGGAATCGGCCGCGAGCAGGTACCGGCCGTCGGGTGAAATAGCGTTTCCGTTCGGGAAGCGCCGGCCGGCCATGCCGGCAGCGCCGCACGCGTCGTGAGGTTAACCGGCACCACCTTGCCCGGCGAGTCGTTGACGTAGGCGGTCGTCCCGTCGGGGTTGATGGCGATGTCGTAGGGGCTGCCACCAACGCTGACCGGAGCGGAGACCTGGCCGGTAGGCAACATCGAGGACTACCACTGCGCCGACCTTGTTGAGTGAAATGACGATGTTCTGGCCGTCGGGCGTCGCGGTGGCCGCTATGGGGCCTGAGCCGACAGGGATATCCGGTAGTGGCTTGGAGAGTCGTGAGGTCGATCGGGGTGACCGAGTCAGACGCAAGGTTGGTGACGTAAGCGCGGCCACCCCCAGCTGGGATGGCGATATCGGTCGGCTCGGTTCCCACCGGAATCGTCGCCTCGACGTTCCGCTCACGACATCCACCGCAGTGACGGTGTTGGAGCCGGTGTTGGGGACCAGTACTGTCTTCCCGTCGGGTGTAATGGCCGGCCACTCTGGGCTCACGCCTACCGGGATCGTCCTGGCAACGCTGCGCGATGACGGGTCGACCTCTTGGAGTTCGTTCTTGCTGTAGTTGGCGACAAGAAGGTCGCCATCCGGCGCGACTACGATCCCCGACGGGTTCCCTCCGACGCTGATCGGGGCGACCGTGTCACCGAGGGTGCCCCATGGGGCGGTTCCGTAGGCGCCCGCGGAGAACGCATTCTCCCACGCCGAGTCGTCGTATCCGACGGTGTTCCAGTCACGAGCCGGCGGGGTTGCCGACACGGGCGGGTTCGCGGTCGAAGCCGGCCAGGCCTTCCAGCTCGCGTCGGTGATGATCCGCTGCGGGCTGCTGCCATCGATCTGAACCGCGGCGATCACGCCGGAGGGACTCACGCTGCCGTTGGTGGCCGCCACGGCGATCACGTTCTGCTGACCCGCCGGGTTGAGGTCCTTGGTGATGTCGACGTACTGCGACGTCGGCCAGTTCGGGAACGTGCTGGACGCGACCTGCACGCCGTTCACGTACGCGATTTCGGCGTCATCCGCGTTGATGCGCAGGCTCGCCTGCGTGACTCCAGTCGGCGTGCTGAATGTCTTTCGCAGATAGATCGTGCCGGCCGCGGCACCGCCCCCCGCCGCCGAGCCCGGGGTGTTCCAGATCCAGTCAGCTGCTGGACTGGTGCTGTATGAGGGCACGCTCGCGGGCACAGGGCTGACAGAGCCGCTGCCGTAATTGGTGACGTAGGCCGTCGCCCCGTCAGGGCTGAACGCCACGGAGTTGGGCTTTTGCCCGACGGCGTTCGAGCCGACCAACGGCGAAGCCGTGAGTGGTATGCCGTCAAGGTGGATGGAGGTGACCGCACCGCTTTGCTGATCGCGGCCTACGGTGACGCTGGCGGGAGTGCCGAGCGCGCTGTCGTATTGCCGGCCGGCGTGTCCGTGAGGGACGTGCCGATGGAGTTGGTGCCGGTGAACGACTGGGTGGGCAATGATCCGTCCGGGTTGCGGAGGAACAGGTTCGTGACGCTGCCGACCTGGGTGCTCGCCGTGATGGTCCCGAACTGCTGGGACAGCGTTACCTGTGATCCGATCGCACTGGGACGGGCTGGTGGCAGCGCGGGCCTGAGCCGGTATCACGATGAGGGTGGCCGCCAAAATGCTGACCGAGGACACCTTCGCCAGTGACGACCGCTTCCTTCTCACGCGCGTCGTTGCGGTGCTGGTGCTTCCACGCATGGGGTGCTCCCTGCTTCGCGATCTGTAGGTTTCAGCTGCGGTTCGACGGCTTCGGCGGCGCCGTGGCTACGAGGACGTGGCACTCCGCTCTGCAACGTGGACATTGCGGTCGGTGGGGTTGTGGGAGTCGGTGATGATCAGCCGGAGCCATCGCGCGGTCGCCGGGGACCAGTGCCGAAGCGAGGACGGCGGCAGGCAGCGACGGAAGAGAGTTCGGTGTCGGGTCGGGTCAGCTCGCATAGGCCTCGACCTCGACGAGACGGCTGTAGTCGTGCGTGGTGCTGTCGAGGATGTGCAGCCGCAGCGCGTCTGCGCTGACTGCGGGGAACGTGACTTCGATGCGCGCGGCGGTGTTGCCGCGCACGCTGGCGACCGTGCTCCAAGTGCCGCCCACTTCGGCCTGGACGTCGACGTCGCTGAGGCCCCCGTACGGACAGGTCGACAGCGACAGTGTGTCGATCACAACCCGGCCGACCTGGACGGCGACGGGGAATGTCGCGGTCACGTCGTCGGGGAAGACGCCTGACGTGGCGTCGTTCCAGCCGTGCCCGGTCTGCCCGGCGCACCATGCTGCGGTGCTCGCGTCGCCGTCGTTCAGCGTCGTGACGGGGAAGCCGGCGTGGGTGCTCGACGCGCTCATCGTGGCGGCGCGCACGAGGTCGTCGGTGGCGGTGAGCGCCACGTCGGCGCGAGCGTCGCCGGCCGTGAACGTGAGCGTGCCATCCGCAGCGTCAGCATCGCGGGTGACGGTGAGCGCGACCGTAGCGGCCTGCAACGGCGCGAGCGGCAGTTCGGACGGCAGACCCTGCACGTGGTAGCCGGCAGGCACGCTCAGCTTCGGGTGCAGTGCGACAGGGCTGCCGGCGATGTTGACCACCCGGAACGACGCGGTCGCCGGTAGGCCCGCGACGACCGCCACAGAACTCGGGGCACCGATCCACGTCTGCGGATGGTCGGCCGGCGGCGCCGGTAGGCCGGTCACGTGGAAGGCCCAGGTGCCGGACCCGACGTCGCGGCGACTGCCGTCGGGGAGCCACACAGTCGCGCTCACCCCGGCCGGCAGGCTGACCACCAGCGTGACCGCATCACCCGCGCGCTGCCACCGCGTGCTCACCATGCCGTGCACGGTGTGCAGCGTCGACTCGGCTTGGCTCAGCGCGCCTACCACGGCGGGCCGGATCGTCAGGTGATCCGCGGCGAGGCCGGCCTCCGGGTCGGGCCGAATTCCGCCAACGCCGCGGGTGAACCACTCCTCCAGCGCGCCGAGGATGAACATGTTGTGCTCGGAGCCAGCCGGGTTGTCAGCCCCCTGCCAGAATTCGGTCATCGACGTCTCGCCGTGCACCAACTGCCAGCCGTAGCTCGGGTAGTCGAGGGCAGTGGCGATCGCGTACACGACGTCGTCGTGGCCGGTGTCGGAAAGCACGCGGAACAGTGACGGCAGCGCGATCATGCCGGTGGTGACGTGGTAATGGTCCGCGCGCAGCGTCGCTAGCAGGTGGTCGAGCACCCGCTGCCTCTGGTCAGCGGGCACCAGGCCGGCGTCGAGCGCCATGGCGTCCACGCTCTGGCTGCCGCCGGTGTAGGTGCCCGCGTTCACATCGAACAGCCGCGCATTGAATGCCTCGGCGATTTGGGCGGCGGCCGCGTCGTAGCGGGTCTCGTCGTCGGGCTTGCCCAGCACATGCGCGATGTGGGAGAGCAGCGTCGCGTCCCGGTAGTACGCCCACGTCGCGGTGAAGGCGGTCGGCACGCTTCGGTCGAGCGTGCCCCAGTCGCCAAGGCCGTAGTTGAGGATGCTGCCCTGCGCCTTGCCGGCGAGGTAGTCGACGTACCGCTGTATCGCCGGGTAGAACCGGGCGATCGTGCCGGTGTCGCCGTAGGTCTGGTACAGCTCCCACGGCACGGTGACGATCGCGCTGCCCCAGTTCGGGTCGTCGCGGAATGCGCCGCCGAACACGGTGTACTCGGGCGCGATGTCCGGGACTAGCCCGGCCGGAGTCTGCGCGTCTGCCATGTCCTGCACGAGCAGCCGGTAGTAGGCGGCGACGTCGTAGTCGCGGGCGATGGAGGGCAGCTCGAAGGCGTAGTCGGCCAGCCAGCCCAGCTTCTCTCGGTTGGGATCGCTGCCGTAGAGCAGCGTGTTGCTGGACACCGCAGTGCGCAGCATCTGGTGGATGCCGTCGAGCAGGCCGTCCGACGAGTCGAAGCTGCCGACCGGATCGGTGCCGGCCCGCAGCACGAGCGCGCTCACCGTGCCCGGCCCTGGCGGCGCCGGCAGGCCGTCGAGCTGCAGGTATCGGAAGCCGTGGTAGTCGAAGCGTGGATGCCACGTCTCGGTGCCGTGACCGGCGAGGGTGTAGCTGTCCCAGAACGGGGAGCCGGTGCCACCATCCTGCAGCGCGGTGCCGTCCGGAGCCAGGCGCTCGGCGGGCCGGACAGTCACGGTCGTGCCGGCCGGGCCGCTGATCTGCAGCTGTTCCCAGCCGGCGAGCTGGTGGCCGAAGTCGGCGACCCAGACGCCCGGCCGCGGCTGGGTGATCGCCACCGGCTGCTCGGTCGCGATCACGCGTACCGGCGGCGTGGCCTGTGCACTGAGCACGGTGTGCGGGCCGGGCGGCCCGGCGATGACGGCATTGGCCCAGTTCGACGAGTCGTCGCCGAGCTGCGGACGACGGGCGTCCACGTCCTCGCCGCCGTACCAGTTGCTGAACGTCACCGGGCCGAGGGCAGACGTGCCATGAGCCGTCCGTCGCGATCACGGCGTGCTGGCCGTCGCGATAGGTGATCTCCAGCTGGGCGAGCAGTCTCGGCGGACCCCCCGAACGCGCGAGCTTCTCGTAGCGTCCCGGCGTGCCCGGCACGTCGTACAGGCCGCTGCCGAGCATGGCGCCGAGAGTGTTAGTGCCCGGCCGGAGTGCGCGCGTGACGTCGTAGGTCGCGTATTCGACGCGTTGCGTGTAGTCGGTGTTCGGTGGCTGGAGCACGGCGTCGGAAACCGGCCGTCCGTTGAGCGTCGCGTCGACCATGCCCAGCCCGGTCACGTACAGCCGCGCACTTGCGACCGCGCCGGTGACCGGGAACTGCCGGGCGAAAATCGGCAGCGCGGCCGGGGTGGGCCCGGGCGGTGCCGGCGGCTGCTGGCCGGTGACCGTGGTGGCCACGGTGAACGGTCCGGCCGGGTCGTCGGCGGTCTGGATGGTGTAGTCGACCGGGAAGTTCGGCACCTGACCATCCGCGGTCTGCAGGTCCGTGCGGGGGTATAGGACGACCTCGTCGACATGCCGGACCGTGCCGAGGTCCAGTTGTACCCAGATATCGCCGTTCAGGTCGGCGCTGTGCCGTTCGTAGCTGGTGTAGCCGTAGCGGCCCTGGCTTGCCGTGAGCAGTCCGTCGGTGAGGAACGCCGGCTCCCAGGCACCGGCAGCCGTGTTGCTCTCCGATACCGAGACTGGCGCGCCCGGAGCGACGTCGGTGCCGGCGGTGTCGAGCACGGCGATCTCGGCCAGCTGCAGCCGCCACACCGGGTCGGGAAAGCCCGGCTCCTTGAGCGGCAGGCCGAGCTTCGTGACGTCTAGGCGCAGGTATCGGGTGTCTTGGGCCGGGATGGATACCGCGACCGGGTGTGGGGCGGTGTGATCGGCCCAGCTGCGCTCGGTGATCCACTGCGCTTGCCAGTCGCTGGGGTCGAGCAGGCCCATCTCGAACTGCGTCGCCGTCCACGCCGACGGCTGACCATGCCCGTCCCAGGCGCGCACGCGCCAGTACACCGATTGACGTGAGCTGAGTGGCTGGCCCGCGTAGGTGGCGCTGGTCGCCGGGCCGGCGATGCGGCCGGTGTCCCACAGATCAGGGTGCCCGGCGTCGAGGGCCGCGCTGCTGGACGCAGCCTGCACCTGGTACGCCTGTTGGGCGGCGTCGTGCTCGGGCGACGACAGTTGCCACGTGAGCTGCGGCGTGCGGTCGTCGATCGTTGCTGGCGCGGCGAGGTAATCGACGCGCAGGCCCGTCACCGCAAGGCTCGGCGGTGCGGCGGCGTGGGCGTGAACGGCGGTGGCGATGACCAATACGGCCGCAGCCAGCGCTGTCCGGATCGTTGCCCTCACTGGCCGCATCGGAAGTGGTAGTTGCCGGAGCCGACGTCGAATTGCGCGTAGCCATCGGCGATTCCGAGCGATTTGATGCCGGGCGCCTGGTCGGCCGGCTGGCTGCCCTCGGTCACCACCGAGCAGTTGGCAACGGGTACGTCGACGGTCGCAGTGGCGTTGCCGGGCACCCGGGCGTTGAGGTTGAACGCCGTGGTGCCGGCCGTCCACGAGACCTCGATCTGGCCGTATACCGTGTCGATGCTCGCCGACGCCTGGCTTGGCGTGGCCATCGGGTAGGGCTTGATGATGCTGTGCTGGTAGCCCGGAGACTGCGGGTCCGGTGAGATGCCGGCGACGTCCTGGTAGAACCAGGCGTCGACGGTTCCGAACATCGGGTGGTCGTGCGCGCGTGCGTTGAGCCCCCACTGCTCCCACAAGGTGTCGGCGCCGGCCTGGAGCCACTGACCCCAACTCGGGTAGGTCGTCTGGTTCGCGATTGTGTGCGCGAGATCAGCGTGTCCGTTGCTCGTGAGTACGTCGAGCAATGCAGGTGTACCGAGTATTCCGGTGTTGAGGTGCCCGCCGTGTGCAACGACGTCGTCGACCAGTCCTTGCACCACGGATGCTCGGTATTGGTCTGGGACCATGCCGAACGCGAGTGGGATGGCGTTGGATGCCTGCCGGTAGCCGGGATCGATCGCTGTCCGGTATTGCCCGGAAGCGGTGTCCAGGAAGAGCGCGTTGAATTTGGTTTTGATCAAGTCGGCAGTTGACTGATAGCTCGCCGCGTCGTCGGAGTGTCCGAGCGCGGTCGCAATATCGGCCATCACCGTGGCCTGCCGATAGACGTAGGCCGTCGCGGTCAATCGTCGATCTTCCGGGCCTGGACCGTAGCCGGGTGAGTACCAGTCGCCGTACACGCTGGCCGACGCGATCCCGTCATTCAGGGTGCCGTACTGCGATTGCATGTAACTGGTGAGTGAATCGTAGTGTGCCTCGAGCACGCCGAGGTCGCCGTATCGCACGTAGAGGTCCCAGGCGACGAGCGGGTATGCGGCGGTCCATTCGGGTGCCGAGCCGCCGTAACAGCAGCCGTCCCGGATCGGATCAATCTTCGAAATGGAGCCGTCAGTGTGTTGACCGTCTTGGATGTCGTCGAGCCACTGCGCCAGGAATGCGTCCATACCGAAGTTGTCGGTCATCGACGGCGTGATCAGTTGGGTGTCGGCGGTCCAGCCGTTCCGCTCGTTTGCCGGGTCGATTGCCGGGTAGCCCAGCAGGACGTTGAGTGTGGTTCGTTGCATCGCCTGGTGAATCTGGTCGTAGAGCGTGTCCGATGAGGAGAACTCTCCCGTAGTTCGCACCGAGCTGTGGACCACGCGCCCGATCACGCTTCCCTGTGCGGGTGGCGCGTCAAGACCATCGAACTGGACGTAGCGGAACGACTTGAACGTGAACGACGGTTCCCATGTCTCGACGCCGGAACCACCGAAGATGTATTCGTCGCGCTGCCAGCGTGGACGCGGTCCGGGATTGGGGATCGCGTAGACGGTGCCGTCGGCGTTCAACTTCTCGCCGTATTGCATGGACACCTTCGCACCCGGCTGGCCGGTTGCCGTCAGCCGGATCCACCCGGTGAGCGTGCGCCCCATATCGACCACGTAGCTGCCCGGCTTCGGCTGCGTCACTGCGACCGGCGTTACGTCCTCGGCGACGGTCACCGGCTCGACCGACTCCGCAACGAGGCGCCCCCCGGGTGCCGGCAGCACCGTGGCGGGCTGCCATCCGGTGGCATCGAAGCCCGGCTGATCCCAGCCGACCGGATTGCGACGCGCGTCGTAGGTCTCGCCTCCGAAGACTGGCTGGCCGCTGGCGCCACCGGTGGCGGCGAAGATCGTCGGGCCGGACGTATCGATCTGCCAACTGTTGTCGCTCGCGATCGTGGTGCTGGTGCCGTCGGCGTAGTCGATCACTAGCTGCATGAGCAGCTTGGGCGTGTTGTAGTAGTAGAACCCCGGCGCCAGCGTGACAGCGACTGCATTCTGCCCGGTATGGATGTCGGCTGTTACGTCGTAGGTGGCGTAGAGGACGGTCTTGTCGTATTCCGTGTAGGCGGGATCCAGGAGGCGGTCGCCGACCTTCTGCCCGTTGAGGCGCAGCGTGTAGTTGCCCAGTCCGGTGATGTAGGCGCGGGCGCGCGTGATGGGCTTGGTGGCGGTGAACTCCTTGCGCAGCAGGGGTCCGGCGACCTGCGCCGGGGGAGCTACGGTGACTTGCTGTTTCCATGGTGCGATGCCGTACGTGCCGAGGTCCAGCGCGTCCGGCCAGGCCGAGTCGTCGAAGCCCTGCGCTTGCCAGCCGGTCGCTGCTGTGTTGGCCGCCTTGGCAGATCCGCCGGTGTCGATGACCAGCGGATCGCCGCTGGTGAAGCTGATGCGCAGCCGGGCGATGAGGCCGGCCGCGCCCGCGCCCTGGTTGGTCGCGGCCAACGCGAGCACGTTCGCGCCAGGTGTCAGCGAAGCGGCGACGTCCTGTCGCGCCGCTTTGGTCCAGTCGCTGCTCGTCGCGACCTGGTTGCCGTTGAGGTAGGCGGTGACCTGGTTGTCGGCGGTCGCGGTGAGCGTCGCGGCTGCGACGGTCCGGTCGCTCGGCACGTCGAAGTCCAGCCGGAAGTACCGGGTACCGGACGGAGAGCCCTGTGCCAGATTGCCCTCGGGGTACCAGATCCAGTCGTCCCCGTTGAGGTCCGGTTGCAAGTCGACGCTCGGCGGTCCGATCCAGTCGGCTGTCCATTCGGCGGGATGCAGGATCGCGGTCTCCCACCAGGCTGGCGGACTCCAAGCGGAGGGCACACCGTCGCTGTCCCAAACGCGGACCTCCCAGTAGTACCGCGTGCGCGAGGCCAGGTCGGGACCGCCGTATTGCACGTTCACGGACTGGCCAGAGTTCACTTTCCCGGAATCCCAGACGTCACCTTGGGATTTGGCGAGATCGGACGGACTGGATGACACGAGGATCTGGTACGCCGTTTGTTTCTGGTCACGGTCCGGTGAGCTGAGCTGCCAGCTCAGCCTGGGTCGCGCCACGTCGATACCCAAGGGGTTGTGGGCGTACTCGGTGGTCAGTTGCCCGACCTTGACCGAGCTCTGGCCGGCCGGCGTGGCATGCGCCGAAGCCGCGAGTCCGGCGACGTACAGGAGGGCGACGAGGCCGGCGGAGAGACGGCGGAATGATCGCATGGGGGGCTCCGGTGGAAGTTCAGATGCGGTAGCGCTCGACGACTGATTCGTCGATCTCGACGCCGAGACCGGGACGGTCAAGTGCGGTGAGCCGACCGTCATGCGGAGTGACGGGCTGCCGTGCTAGTTCGTGCTGCATCGGATTGGGAAGGGGTTTGACCTCGATCTGGCGGCAGTTGGGTGACGCCAGCGACAGGGCGAGGCTGGCTGCGGTGACGATGGCGCTCGACCAGGCGTGCGCGTTGATCTCGACTCCGTACGCCTGGGTATGGGCGGCGGCGGCGAGCCAGCCGGTGATGCCCTCGCAGCGGCCGGGGTCGACGCCGACGACGTCGACGGTGCCGTCGGCGAGGATGCGCTGGATGCCGCGTGGCGTCCATTCCCTTTCGCCGTAGGCGATTCTCGTGGAGGTGCGGGCGCGCAGCTCGCGGTAGCCGGCCGGGTTGTCGGCGCCCAGAGGTTCCTCGATCCAGTCGATGTCGTACTGCTCGAACGCCTGGGTGCGCCGGATCGCGGTGCGAACGTCCCAGTGCAGTGTGGCGGCCAGGTCGACCATGATCGCCGGCGCCGGGCCGAGCTCGCGCCGCAGCGCGGCCACGAATGCCTCGTCGCGGTCCGCGTCCACGCCGAGGCGTGCATCGCCGCGCTTGCCGAAGCCGACCTTGATGCCCACCGCGTTCGACGAGTGCACCCAGCCGGCCATCGTCGCCGCCATCGCGTCGAGGTCGGAATCCGCTGCGTGGCAGCTGATCAGGATCGGCAGGCTGTCGTGGACCGCGCCGCCCATCAGATCGAGCACGTTGCAACCGAGCGACTTCCCGGCGAGGTCCCACAGGGCGATGTCGATGGCCGAGATGGCGAACGACGCGATGCCGCCGTTTCCGTACCACCAGGTATGGCCGACGAGGGCGGCATGGATCGCCGCGTGTTCGGTGGGCTCGCGCCCGGTGACGAGCGGCGTGAGGCCGGCGACCAGCGCCGCGGCCGCGGCGGTCGCCTCGGGCCACATGGTGACCGCCTCGCCCCAGCCCATCTGACCGTCGTCGCCGGTGATCCGGACGAGCAGCAGGTGCCGCGTGCTGCCGTGGTCGTTCGGCTCCGGGTAGGCGACCGGGATGGCGTCGACCGCGGCGATCTTCATGCGCGTTCCTCGAATGCGCCGGATGCCGCGCTGCGGTAGGCGAGTTCGAGCGCCTCGACGGTGCGCGCCCCGAGCTCGCCCGGCGCCGGATTGTCTACGGAACGCCCGAGTGCCAGGTCGACGAGCCGCTGCGTCGCGAGTGCCCCGTCGTAGGCGCCCTCGCCGGGCTGGACGGGCAGGTCCGTCTGACCCGTGTCGGGACGGAACAATGAGACGCGCTCGCGGAAGACGTCCACGTGGAACTGCCCGGCGCTGCCGACCGCCTCGACGGCCAGGTGGTGCTTGTTGCCGTCCGCGCCGGTGAACGCCGACGCCCCGCCGACGCTGGCGATGCCGCCGCCGTCGAGCGACAGGGCCAGGGCGTCGTGCAGTTCGACGCGAGCACCGAGCGACGACATCAGCCCGAACGCGCCGCGCACTCGCGCCCCGGTCAGCCACAGCGCGAGCGCCAGCGCGTGCGAGAGCTGGGCCTGCCCGTAGCCGCCGCCGGAGACGGCCGGGTCGGTCCAGGTGCGCGACTCGGGGACGGTGTCGGGGCTGGCGTCCGGGTAGGCGCCGGTGTCGGAGAGCAGCTCGCGGGTCTGCGACGACATGGTGATCGAGATCTGCTCGACGTCGCCGATGTCGATCAGTGCGCGGGCCCGCTCGACCATCGGGGTGTAGTTCCATCCGAACGAGACGAGCAGGTGCCGCTGTGCGCGCTCGGCGGCTGCGACGAGATCCCACGCCTCGGCGGCGGTGAGCGTGAACGGCTTCTCGCACAGCACGTGCGCGCCGGCGTCGAGCGCGGCCTTCGCGTGCTCATGGTGCAGCGCGGTGGGGCTGGCGACCACGGCGATGTCGACCCCGGCGGCCAGGACGTCGCGGTAGTCCTCGCTGGCCACGGCGAAGCCGAACCGGTCCTGGACGCGCTTGAGCGCCTCCGCGCCGTGCCGGCTCACGCCGACGAACTCGACGTCGTCGGGGCGGGTGGCCAGGCTGGGAAGGTGTGCCGCCACCGCCCAGGACCCGCAGCCGATCACGCCGAGCCGCAGTCGCGTCACGTGCCGCCCCCCAGCCGCTGGCGCAACTGGTCGAAGCTGACCGCCACGATCAGCAGGCTGCCGCTGGCCACCTGCTGGTAGAAGCTGGAGACGTTGAGCAGGGTCAGGCCGTTGTTGAGGACGCCGATGATCAGCAGCCCGACGAGCGTGCCCTGCACGGTGCCGCGTCCGCCGGAGAGGCTCGCGCCGCCCAGCACGATCGCGGTTACCACCGACAGCTCCAGGCCGGTGGCCGCGTTCGGCGAGGCCGCCGAGAGCTGCGAGTCGAGGATCAACCCGGACACCGCCACCCCGAGCCCGCTCGCCATGAACCCGATGAAGATCATCTTCTTGGTGCGGACGCCAACCAGCCGGGCGGCGGTCGGGTTCGACCCGGCCGCGTAGAGCGAGCGTCCGAAGACCGTGTAGCGCATGGTCAACACGGCGATGATCACGACGCCGATGAGCACCAGCACCGGCACCGGGATGCTCAGGAACGGCCGACCGGTGCCGAGACCGCCGAAGTTGGCCAGCGGGACGGTCGCGCCGTTGGCGCGTACCTCGGTGAGCCCGCGCAGCACGGCCAGCATGCCGAGCGTCGTGATCAGCGCGTTGACGCCGACGACGGTGACCAGGAAGCCGTTGACCACGCCGATGACGATGCCCGCGAGGATGGCGACCACGACCGACAGGCCGATCGTCTGCGTCTGGGCGACGGTGGCCATCACGACGCCGCAGAACGCCGCGCCGCTGCCGACCGAGAGGTCGACCTGTCCGGCGATGAGCAGCATCGTGCCGGGTACCGCGATGATGCCGGTGACCGCGATCGCGGTCAGCACGTTGATGATGTTGTCGCTGGTCAGGAAGTACTTGGACTGGACGGAGAAGAACACGAACAGCCCCACCAGGACGGTGAGCAGCGCCGCCAGTTCCGGTACCGACCGCCGGCGGCGGGCCGCGGCCGCGTCGCCCGCGTCGGCGACGTCGGCGACGTCTGCGTTCGGCTCGGCGGTGCGGTTCATGACCTCGGACACGTTGGCCTCCATACGATGAGCGCTCGAGCGAGGGGCCCCGCCCACGGCGGGATGAGAATCAGTCATCCGCCCGCCGCATCGGTGAGCACCTCGGTGGTGATCTCGTCGCCGCGCAGTTCCCGCACGAGCGTCCCGCGCGCCATGACGACGGCCCGATCGGCGAGCTGGACGACCTCCTCGTAGTCGCTCGTCGCGACCAGGACGGCGGTGCCCTGGGCGGCGAGGTCGCGCAGCACCCGGTAGATGTCGGCGCGGGCGCCGACGTCGACGCCGCGCGTCGGCTCGACGAGGGCGAGCAGGGGACTACCGCGTTCGAGCCAGCGGGCGAGCAGCACCTTCTGCTGGTTGCCGCCGGACAGGCTCGCGATCGGCTGGTCGGCGCCGGCTGCCGCCTGGATCTTCAGCACGTCGCGCCACCGTCCGAATGCGGCCTTCTCGACCTGCGTGCCGATCAGGCCGCGCCGGCCCAGCCGCGACCACGACGGCGCCGCGAGGTTCTCGCCGACCGTGCGGGCGAGCAGGACGCCCTCGCGGGCGCGGTCCGCGGCGAGGTAGCCCACCCCGTTCTCGATCGCCTGCCGCGGCTGATTGGCCGGCGGCCCGCCCAGCACCCGCAGGGTGCCCGACGTGAGAGCGCGGCGTCCGAACACGGCGTCGGCGACCTCGGCGGTGCCGCTGCCGATCTTGCCGTACAGGCACACCACCTCGCCCGGCGCCACCGCGAGGTCGATGTCGCGGAATGCGCCGTCCGCGCCCGCCCCCGAGAAGACCAGCACCGGCTCGCCTTGCGTGCGACGAGCGGTTGAGGCCGGCCGGGCCACCGCCCCGATGTCGCGTCCGACCATGGCGGTCACCAGGCTGCGACGATCGAACTGTCCGGCCGGCCCGGCGCCCGACACCGTCCCGTCGCGCAGCACGACGACGTCGTCGGCGATGGCCGCGACCTCGTCCAGACGGTGCGTGATGTAGACGAGCGCGACGCGGCGGTCGCGCAGCCGTCGCACGAAGCTGAACAGCCGATCCACCTCTTCCGACGACAGCGCCGCGGTCGGCTCGTCGAGGACGAGGCATGTCGCGTCCTCGGACAATGCCCGCGCTATCTCGACGATCTGCCGCTCGCCGATCCGCAACGACCCGACGGTCGCGTCCAGGTCGAGGTGCACGCCCAAGCCGTCGAGTACCTCACGCGCCCGCCGCCGCAGCGCGCCCCAGCGGATCACGCCCCGCCGGGTCGGCCATTGCCCGAGGCTGATGTTCTCGGCGACGGTGAGGTCGGGTGCGTCGGAGAGCTCCTGGAAGATCATCCGGATGCCGCGCCGCCGGGCCGACAGCGGATCCAGGCTGTGCACCGTGTCTACGACGCCACTGGGCGTGGAGAACTCCAGAGTGCCCGCGTCCGGGGCGTGCGCGCCGGCGAGGACGCGCACCAGCGTCGACTTGCCCGCGCCGTTCTCGCCGAGCAACGCGACGACCCGGCCGCCGGCGATGTCGATGTCGACCCCGTGCAGTACCTCGGTACCCGCGAAGGACTTGCGTACTCCGCGGGCCCGCAGCGAGAACGTGGGCGTGTCGGCCAGAGGCAACGACATCAGCAGGACGGGTGGTAGACGCTGTCGATGTTGCTGGCGTTGATGATCTGGTGCGGCACGAGCAGGTTCTTCGGGATCGTCTTGCCGGCGATGGCGTCGAGCAGGTACGGCACGCCGATCTCGCCGTAGCGTTCGGGGAAGTAGGCGGTGTCGCCGACCCACTGCGGGTTGGATTTCATGAGGCACCACGAGGACGGGTCCGCTCCCTGCCCGGAGACGTACAGGTCGTTGGTGCGTCCGGCGGTCTTGGCCGCGGCGAGCGCGCCCTCGATCGCGTCGTCGTTGATGCCGGCCACCACGATGTGGTGCGCCCCGGGCAGCGTGGTCAGAACATCGGTGAACGTGGTGCGTGCCTGGTCGATGCGGAACGCGTTCTCGGTCTTGAGGTTCTTGATCTTGCCGCAAACCGAGGTGAAGCCGTCGCGATAGCCGCCCATGCGCTCGGTGTTGACCTGCCCGGCGTCCGGCTCCTCCATCGACACGTAGGCGTCGTACTTGCAGTCGAACTTCTGCTTCATGTACGTGCCGAGCGCCTTGCCGGCGAGGAAGCCGGCGTAGCTGTTGTTCGCGCCCATGAACGCGGTCTGGCACGAGCCCTGCTCGATGTCGATGGCGATGACGGGGCCGCTCGGCCCGGCCGTGCAGATCGCGTTGGCGGACTTCGCGTCCGACTGGAAGTTCAGGTAGCCCTTGACGCCTTGGACCTTGAACGTCTTGGCGCAGGCCAGCGCCGTGGCGCCGTCGCCCTTGGAGTCGCAGTACACGAGCTGCGCGCCGGCGAGCTGCGCTTGCTTGCGGACGCTGTCGCTGACGAGCTTGGAGAAGGGGACCGAGTCGTCGAGGGCGATGAGCCCGATCTTGACGCCCTTTCCACTGCCCGGCGTCGCCTGCCGGAACTGCACGGCGTCCTGCTCCTTCGTCGGTTCGGCGGTCGGTGCAGACACGGGAGCCGATGAACTCGACGGGCCGGTGCTCGCTTTGCCGGTGCTGCACGCGCTGAGCGCCAGGGCGGCTAGCGCACCGGCAACTGCCACAGTTGTCAGACCTGGTGGCATACGCATGGTGACCTCTCTCGGGGCTGGTGCGGATTGCCGCGCCGGAATGGATTCCAGCCTTTCGTAGTCCGCTCGATCGGCCGTGTCAAGACCTAGCCGCTTTCGGCTGGCCTTGTGTAGTCCTTTGATAGTCGCGGAATCGATCACTGATCAATTGCGATGAGACGCTTGCTTGACCGGCGCATCCCCTCGTGACAGGCTGGCATCGATTCCAGACGCTCATCGTGAGCCGAAAATCCGGGTCGAGGGAGTATGCATGGCCATCGAAGCCGCAGCGACCGGGCTCGACGAGCTGCGAAGCGCGCCGGGTCCCGTGGCAACGAGGCCCGGGCGCCTCACGATCCGCCGTATCGAGACGGTTCCAGTGCGGGCACCGCTGGCGCGCGAGTTCCGGGGCAGTTACTACCGGATGACTCACCGCGCCACGCTGATCGTCCGGCTGATCACCGACGAGGGCGTGATCGGTGAGGCGTACGTCGGCGACGAGGACGCCGCGGCCAAGTCCATCGAGACCGTTCTGCACGACGAGATCGAGCCCCGCGTGGTCGGCCTGGATGCGATGGCCACGGAGCTGTGCTGGCAGGCGGCCTACCCCGCAACGTTCGACATCTTGCGTGATCGCCGCATCGGACTCGTCGCCCTGGCCGCACTCGACACCGCCGTCTGGGACGCCGTCGGCAAGGCGCTCGGCCAACCACTGTGGCTGCTCTGGGGCGGGGCGCGTGCGCGGGTGCCGATGATCGCCATCGGCGGCTACTACGGCGAACCGCTCGGCGCCATCGAGGACGAGGTCGCGTACTACCGCGACGAGTTGGGCATGGCCGGAATGAAGTTCAAGGTCGGCGGGCGTTCACCGGCCGAGGATGCCGAGCGGGTGCGCCGGGCGCGTGCGGCGGCGGGCTCGGACTTCGTGCTGTGCATCGACGCCAACCAGGGTTACCAGGTCGCGGACGCAGTCGATCTGTCGCGGCGCATCGCCGGGGAGAACATTCGCTGGTTCGAGGAGCCGGCGCAATGGCACAACGATCGCCGGGCGCTGCGCGACGTGCGCTACCTGGGCGGGATTCCCGTCTGCGCCGGGCAGAGCGAGGTGTCCTCCAGCGGCTGTCGTGACCTGATGGAAGCCGGCGCGATCGATGTGTGCAACTTCGATGCGTCCTGGTCCGGGGGGCCTACGGCGTGGCGCCGCACTGCGGCGATCGCGTCCGCGTACGACGTGCAGATGGGTCATCACGAGGAGCCGCAGGTCAGCACGCACCTGCTCGCGAGCATCCCGCACGGCACCTACGCCGAGTGCTTCCACCCGGATCGGGATCCCTTTTGGTGGCGACTGATCGCCAACCGACCGGACCTCGTCGACGGCGAGCTGCCGCTGCCCGACTCGCCGGGTCTCGGCTGGGAGCTCGATTGGGACTACGTCGCGCAGCACCGGCTGGATCGATGAGCTGGCTGGACGACGGCCTCGGCGGCTCGCGGGTTCTCGTCACGGGCGCGGCCGGCGGAATCGGCCGGGCCGTGGCCGATGCGTTCGCGGCGGCGGGGGCGCGAGTCGTCGCGAGCGACGTCGCCGCTGACGGGCTCGGCCACCACGCCGTAACGGCCGACCTGCGCCATCCCGCCGAGTGCGAGCGGCTCGTTCAGGATGCGGTCGCAGCGCTCGGCGGACTGGACGTCGTCGCGCACCTCGCCGGCGTGCTGCGCCGGCGCGACCTCCATGCAGTGACCGAGGACGACTGGGACGCCCAGCACGACGTCAACCTCAAGGCGTCGTTCTTCCTGCTGCGCGCCGCCGGTGACCTGATGGTGCGGCAGGGCAGCGGCGGACGGCTCGTCGCTGCCACGTCGCAGGGTTGGTGGAGCGGCGGCTACGGCGGATCGGCCGTGTACGCCGCGAGCAAGGGCGGCCTTGTCTCGCTGTGCCGGGGCCTGGCGCGCACGTACGGCCCGGCGGCGATCACGGTCAACACGGTCGCCCCCGGCGCGATCGACACGCAGATGTTGACCACCGACCTCGGCGCCGACGCGCTGGACTCGACCATCGCGGCGACGCCGCTCGGCCGACTCGGTACCGCCGACGAGGTCGCGGCGGCGGTGTTGTTCCTGGCCTCGCGGCGCGCCTCGTTCATCACCGCGGCGACACTGAACGTCAGCGGCGGCTGGTTGGCATACTGACGTGGAGTTTCTTGTGACACTGCGCCAGGACTGGGCGGTGCTGCGCGATCGTCCCGATCTGGACGACCTGATCAGTCGCGAGCGCGAGGCGGGGCGCCGCCTCATGGCCGAGGGCACACTGGTGCGGATCTGGCGGCTGCCGGGCCAGCGTGCCAACGTCGGCATCTGGCGAGTTCCGGACGCGACGGCGCTGCACGCGGCGCTCGCCTCGCTGACGCTGTGGCCGTGGCTCGACGCGGACGTCGTGCCGCTCGCGACGCACGAACTGGAAGTGCCATGAGGTCAGGCAGGTTAGTCCAGGTGCCACACCTCGGCGGCCTCGACCAGGTTGCCGTCGGCGTCGGTGTGCGTGGCCAGCACGTCGGTGAACCATTGCGCCCACCGCTGGTTGACGTCGGTGGCGCCGACCTTTCCGAAGGCTGTGACGACATCCGGGTCGCACTCGGCGTAGGCGATGACCGAGGCGCCGCGGCGAAACAGCGTGTAGTTCCGTACGCCGGCGTCCTGGAGTTCGGCCACGAGATCCGGCCAGATCTCGGCGTGGCGCCGCTCGTACTCGGCTTCCTGTCCCGGGATGATCTCCATCAGAAAGCAGATGCGTTGCACGGATCCTCCTCGGCGTGCACTGTACTGGAATGGATTCCGGGAGAGAACCCATGACGACATCCCTACGGCTGTCCGGCGCCGACTACACCTGGCCGTTGCTGCCGCACGCCGCCGCACTCGACCTGATCGGCGCACTCGGCCTGCAGGCGGTCGACATCGGCTTCATGAGCAACCGCTCGCATGTCCGCCCGGAGCAGGTGCACGGCTCGGTGCCGCAGGCCGCCGGCGCGATCCGCGAACGGGTCGCGGCCCGGGGCCTGCAGGTGGCCGACGTCTTCGCGATCCCGTGGACCGACTTCGAGACCATGTCCGTCAACAACCCGGATCCGGTTCAGCAACAGCGCTCGCAGGAGTTCTTCGCCGACGCGGTCGAGTTCGCGCGCATCGTCGGAGCGCCCGGCCTGACCACCCTGCCGGGCGTGCTGTTCGCGGGCGACACCTTCGACGACGCCCTCGCGCGATCGGCCGCGGCCCTGCGCCGCCGGGTCGAGACCGCCCACGCGGCGGGGCTGGCCTTGTCGGTCGAGCCACACACCGAGTCGCTGATCGATACACCGGCGAAGACAGCGCAACTGCTGGACGCCGTGCCCGGGTTGCGGATCACCCTGGACTACGCGCACTACGTCTTCGGCGGAGTGCCGCAGTCGGAGATCGACCCATTGCTGCCGCACGCACGGCACCTGCAGATCCGCCCCGGCGCGCCCGGACGCCTGCAGGTCACCGTCGCCGAGGACTCCATCGACTGGACCTCGGTCGTCGCGCAACTGCTGCGACAGCACTACCCGGGCTACCTCGCGCTCGAGTACACCTGGCAGGACTGGCACGACTGCAACCGCATCGACACCGTCGGCGAGTCCGCGCTGCTGCGCGACCTGCTCCTGAAGGCGGCGTCGTGAGTCCACGGGCCGCGCGGCGGCCGCGGCGCGAGGACTCCTTCGCCACCGCGACCTCGCTTGAGGATCGGGCTGGCATGCGCCAGGTCGCCGACCGCGCCGGGGTGGCGATGTCGTCGGTGTCGCGGGTGCTGTCCGGGCATCCGGACGTCAGCCCGTCCATGCGCGAGCGCGTCATGGCCGCCGTCGAGGAGCTCGGCTACGAGCCGAACATGCTCGCGCAGATGCTGCGCCGCGGCGCCACGCAGACGGTCGGCTTCGTCGTCGGCGACATCTCCAACCCGTTGCTCGCCCAGATCGCGCTCGGCGCCGAGGTGGCGCTGCGTGAGGCCGGCTACGCGATGCTGCTGACCAACTCCGTCAACGAGGCCAACCTCGACGCCACACACATCAAGCTGTTCCAGCAACGCCGGGTCGACGGCCTGCTGCTGTCGGTCGCGGACGAGACCAACGAGGACACGATCATCGCGCTGCGACGCATCCCGAAGCCGTGCGTGCTGATCGACCGTGACCTCGAGCTCGACGAGCCGGCGAGCGCTGTGCTGTCTGAGCATCACGACGGCATGACACAGGCGGTCGAGCACCTCGTGGCGCTCGGGCACAAACGCATCGCGCTCGTCGCCGGCTCGCCGCACGTCCGCCCCACCCGCGAGCGCGTCGCCGCGATCGAGGAGGCCACCGCGGCGCATCGCGGCGTGCTGTGCCAGGTGCGCTCCGGGGCGTTCACCGAATTGCACGGCAGCGCGGCCACCCGCGAGCTGCTCGACAGCCGCCGCCCCCCGACCGCGATCATTGCCGGCGGCAACCAGATCCTGGTCGGCGTGCTGCGCGAGCTGGCCGCACGCGCGCTGCGCATCCCGGGCGACATCTCGGTGGTGACCTGCGACGACGTCCCACTCGCCGAATTCCTCACCCCCGCGCTCGCAACGATCCGCCGCGACCCCCACGCCATGGGCACCACCGCCGCTCGCCTGCTGCTTGCCCGCCTCGGCGGTGGCGAGCCGCAGACCGTGACCCTGCCCGCCACCTTCAGCAGCGCAGGCAGCTGCGCGGCCCCGCACAACTGACGAGGAGACAACGCACTTGACCGCCACGCCCGTACTCGCAACCACAGATCGGGTCGAGCTGCTCGAGCTGCTGCGCCGCATGCACGAGATCCGATTCTTCGAAGACACCGTCAAAGACTGGTTCACCCGCAGCCTCGTCCGCGGCAGCACCCACCTTTACCAAGGCCAGGAAGCCGTCGCCGTCGGCGTCAGCGCCGCGCTCCGCCCCGGCGACACCTCGACCTGTACCTACCGCGGGCACGGCACCGTGCTCGCCCAAGGAGCACCGCTGGATCGCGCGTTCGGCGAGATCCTCGGCAAGGCGAACGGCCTGTGCCGTGGCAAAGGCGGCTCCATGCACCTCACCGACATCAGCGTCGGCGCGCTCGGCTCCTTCGCCATCGTCGGCGCGCACCTGCCGATAAGCGCCGGCGCCGCGTGGGCAGCGCAAGTGCTCGGCACCGGCGCGGTCAGCGTGACGTTCTTCGGCGACGGTGCAGCCAACATCGGAACATTCCACGAGACCTTGAACATGGCCTCGGTGTGGAGGCTGCCCGTCGTCTTCGTCATCGAGAACAACCTCTACGGCGAGTACTCCCCGGTCGCCTCGACGACCGCCAACCCCGTTCTGGCCGAGCGCGCCGCGAGCTATGCGATGCCCGGGGTGCGCGTCGACGGCAACGACGTCCTCGCCGTCCAGGCCACCGCGCGCGAGGCGGTCGAACGGGCCCGCTCCGGTCACGGGCCAACCCTCATCGAGGCCATGACCTACCGTCAGCTCGGCCACTCCCGATCCGATCCGGCCAAGTACCGGCCCGCCGGTGAGCTGGAAGAATGGATGGCGCGCGACCCGCTCGTGATCGCTGAACGACACCTGCGCGAGCTCGGTGTCGTCGACGCCCAACTGGACGCGCTCCGTGAAACGGCCGCGACTACCGTTCGCGAAGCAGCGCAACGCGCCATGTCCTGGCCCGACCCGGATCCAGCAGAACGCTTCGAAGACGTATGGGTGGCCTGATGACTACACATGTGGCGCCGACCCGCGAACTGGTCGAGACCAACTACCGCAAGGCCATTGCGCGGGCGCTCGCCGACGAGCTCGCCGCTGACGATCGCGTCGTCTTTCTCGGCGAGGATGTGGGCGCCGCAGGCGGCGCGTTCAAGGCCACCGAAGGCCTCAAAGAACGCTTCGGAAACCGAGTGCGCGACACACCCATCGCCGAGCAGGCCATCGTCGGCACCGCCATCGGCGCGGCACTCATGGGGCTCCGCCCAATCGCGGAGATCATGTTCGCCGACTTCGCCGGCGTGTGTTTCGACCAGATCGTCAACTCCCTGGCGAAGTATCGCTACACAACCGGCGGGCAGGTGCGCGTACCGGTAACCATCCGGATGGCCAACGGCGCCGGCGCTGGATTCGGACCTCAGCACTCCCAACAGGCCGAAAACTGGTTCCTCAACGTGCCCGGCTTGAAGATCGTCGTCCCCGGCACCGTCGAAGACCTCTACGGACTCCTGCGCTCGGCGATTCGCGACGACGACCCGGTACTCGTCTTCGAACACAAGAACCTCTTTGGCGTCAAAGGCCAGTTGCCCGTGTTGGCCGACGATCGCTACCTGGTCCCCATCGGCGTCGCCGACATCGTCCGTCGGGGTTCCGACATCACGATCGTCGCCACACAGCAGATGCGTCACCGGGCCGTGGCCGCGGCGGACGATCTCGCCAGTCAGGGCATCTCCGCCGAGGTCATCGACCCGCGCACGCTCGTCCCCTTCGACATCGCCACCGTCGCCGAATCACTGGGCAAGACCTCACGGCTGCTCGTCGTCCAGGAAGGACCGGCCGCAGGAGGCTGGGGGGCAACTCTCATCGCCCGCATCGCCGCCGAACACTTCGAACTGCTCGACGCGCCGCCGACCTTGCTGGCCAGCGACCCGACACCCGTCCCGTACGCCACCCCCATGGAGAACGCCTGGCTGCCCGACGCTGTACGAATCCGCGCCGAAGCCGAGCGGATCGTCAAGTATTGATTGGAGGATTGCAGCGATCGCCCGGCGTCAGGACTTGACCGCCGGGTCACTCGAAGGCATGGACGAGCCACCGGCGGTCGAGGTTCCTCGATCCAGGTCATGCGCCGGAGGCGCTGGCCCACGCCTCGATCGCTGGCATGTCCCCCGTCCGTGGGCCTGTACCGTCGCCGGACTCTCATAGGTCGCGTTCGGCGGTCAGTCGTCCTGTCGCGATGGCGTTGACGAGAGAACTGTGGTCTTGTTCGTTCTGGTCGGCGTAGGCGGCCGCGAATCGGGTGATGGCTTTGTCGAAGACGTCCGAGCTGCCGAGGTACGCGCCTATGGCGATGCGGTCGCCGGAGCGGGCATGGGCTCGCGCAAGCGTCCACCCGCACATTTCTCCGTAGATCCGCATGCCGTGCGGCAACAGGGACTCGATGGGGATGGAGTATTTCCAGTCGCGCAGTTGGCGGACGTAGAAGTCGCGCTGCTGCCCGTCGAGTCCGGCCTCGGTCTGCTGCCAGCCCAGGAAGATGTCGCTGCTCGCCTGCATCAGCCGCTGCCCCGCGACCACCCGCTGGCCCTGATTGGTGTACCTGCTGGTTCCGACGAACCGACTGAGCACCGACGTCTGCGCCTCCTTCACCTGCAGGAACAGCGGATCAGATTCGTTGCGGCCGAGCATCAAGATGATCCAACACCGCGTCCCGACGCTGCCGACGCCGACGACCTTGCGGGCCATGTCAGCGAACTCGTACTGCTCGAGCAGGAAGCGGCGGTCGGTTTCCAGCGTGCGGCGGTATTTGGCGATCAGGTCGAGCAGTTGCGATTGGAACCTCGCCGTGTCCTCCTGTTTGGGCAGCAGTTCGTCGATCGGCACGAGCAGTGGCGGGTCGGAGATGATCTGCGGCCGGCCGTCCACGAGGTGGGTCAGCTTGGCCACTTCCTGCATGCTGTCGTGGGTGCGCGCCTTGGCCAGGTCCCTGTCCAGAATCTTGCGCTGACGCTGTTTCAGTTGTGAGTCGAAATGCGCGCGCAGCTCGTCCAAGTCTGCGTGCGCGTACCAGACCTCCAGGTTCGTCATCCCGGCAAAGGCCCGCATCGCCTGCCGGTACTGCGCCACCGCCGCAGTGACGATCTCGCGGCGATCCTTGCCCGCAACCCCGTTCCCGCGGGCCGCGACTTCCAGGCTGGCCGCCAGCCGCTTGACATCCCACTCCCACGGGCCGGGCAGCGTCTCATCGAAGTCGTTGACGTCGAAGACCAGGCGGTGCTCTGCCGAACCGAAGATTCCGAAGTTCGACAGATGCGCATCCCCACACGCCTGTACCGCCAGCCCCGACACCGGAGTGGTCGCCAGGTCGCTCGCCATTGGCAGCGCCGCACCGCGGTAGTAGGTGAACGGGGAGACCGACATCCGGCCCCATCGGATCGGCACCAACTCCGGCACCCGCGACGTCGCCTGCTCTTCCAGCAGGCCGATGGGGTCGGCCCGATCCTCCGGCGGGTCGAACACCGCGTGACTGTCGCGCGGCACCGCCGCCCGTGCTTGTTTACCCCGGGCCGCTCGCTCCGCGGACGTCATCTGCGCCAGGCCCGTTTCGAGCTGCAAGCGGTGCATGCCCTGGGGCGGAGCCCCTGTCGTCCGAATACTCATGTCGGCTCCTAACCCCGTGTGAGCCCGCCCGGTCGGCCACCAAGACTCTCGTCGATCACCCCCGCTCCTACTCAGAACTGGAGCCCGTGGTTCGCCATCACCGTTGCCAGCGGTGCGTCGAGCAGCATGTGCAATACGGCACCTGCGATGCCCGCGATGACGGCCCGCCCGCGTCCCTTGCCGATGAGCATTGGGACCATGACCGCGGCGGCCAGGCCGACGGCTGCGTGAGCGACGTTGTCCGTAGCTTGGGTGGGCGCGGCCATCCGGCCACCTTCTCCCTATGGCCACCCGAAACGGTGGCGGGCTCCCGGCGAACCATGTCGTTACGCAAGCCCCCCACTGAGGCCCACATTTGCACTCAGGCTCCGGGGGCCGGCCGAACATGTCCAGGGTCTAAGGTCCTGCGCGACTCCGGTGAGTTCCCGGCCGGGCTCGTCATAGTCGGGGAGAACAAAGTCGAAGACGCGATCAAGCACGCCGTGACCCGAGCGGAGAAGCAAACCGCCAAAGAGCATGACGTGAACCCGAAAGACGTCGACAAGGCCCTGCGAGAAACAGGACGCCCGTGCCCGCATTCGCACAACGATCCACTGCGCTGTGCCACAACTCTTCCCCGAAGGGTCGTCGCCCACCGTCCCTCGCCGTGATGCTGGCCGGATGGAACCTCAGGGCATCGCACGCCTTGACCGCGGAGCGGCGGGCGTTGCTCAGCGAACACAGCGCCTCGACAGCTTCGCTCTGGGGCTTTGCCATGCTGACCTCATTGACGCCGAATCGGCCGACACAGCTTGACAGCCGAAGGGTTGAGCGGGCACCGTGCCGCCGAGTGAGTGTCGGCGGCTGTAACGAAACCGGCCGCAGTAGCGCTGACCAACTGATGGACCAGGCGGACGATTCTGATGACGCGGCTCTGGCCCGCGCCGTGCAGGCAGCGCAGCACGGCGACGAGGCCGGTTTCAGCTTTCTCTACCGGGTCATTCAGCCTGGGTTGCTGCGGTACCTGACTGCGCTGGTGGGTGGTGACGCCGAGGACGTGGCGTCCGAGACGTGGGCCCAGGTCTGCCGTGACCTGGCGGGGTTCCGGGGCGACGGGGACGGGTTCCGGGGCTGGGTTTCCACGATCGGACGCCACCGGGCACTCGATCACCTGCGTGCGCGCAAGCGGCGCGGCACCGATCCGGTCCCGGTCGACACGCTGATCGGCAAGGCCGCCGTAGAGAGCACCGCCGGCGCGGCGTTCGAGGCGGTGGGCACCCGCGCCGCGCTGGCCCTTATCCGCTCGCTGCCGCGCGAGCAGGCCGAAGCCGTCCTCTTGCGGGTCGTGGTCGGACTCGACGCGAAGTCGGCAGCGCGGGTGCTGGGCAAGCGCCCGGGCGCCGTCCGTACGTCGGCCTATCGCGGCGTGCGGCGCCTCGCTGCGAGGCTTGACGACGACGACCCGGCGCCCGAGTCCGAGCGCACCGCAACGCCCGGTGTGACACGCCATGGCCTTTCGACGCTGACGTAACGAGATGAGCAAGAACCGTCGATCAAAGATCACCGACGCCGCGGCCGAGCAGCTACTGAGCGGGCAGGGCGAGATCGGGCCCGCTGCGCTGCGCCAAGTGTTTGCCGCTGCAGCAGGCTCGGCGACGCCCGACGAACTGGCCGGGGAGCAGGCGGCGCTGGCGCATTTTCGGGCGGCTCATCTCAGTCCTGTCGGTACTGCTAGGAGGCGTTCTTTGCTCAAGACGGCAGCGGCCAAGCTACTGGCCGCCAAGGTTGTCATCGGTGCGGGTTTTGCCGCAGCGGCCACCGGGGGTGTCGCCGTGGCCGCGGCGACACATCACCTGCCCGGCCCACTGCAGCACGAGGCGCACGCTGCCCCCAGCGGGAACGCGTCGAAGTCCGACCACCCGTCCGGATCGGCGAGCACCCACTCGTCGAACAAGCCCACCACCTCACCCGGCGCACCCGGTCAGGGCGGCGAGCACTCGTCCGGCCCGGCCACCCACACACCGCACGCCACGCCGTCGCCTTCCCTGCGGGGGCTGTGCACCGCCTACAACGCGGGCGTGGCCACCAACCCCGGCAAGGCGCTGAACAACCCGGCGTTCACAGCGCTCATCACGGCCGCAGGCGGAAAGGACAACGTGGCCGCCTACTGCGTGACCGTCCTGGCCTCCGCACACCCAAGCGGCAAGCCGTCCGCCTCAGACCACCCCTCCGACTCTGACCACCCGACCGCCCCGAACCACCCGACCGAGGCGCCCTCCACCCATCCATCCGGGCCGCCGAGCACCCATCCGAGCGCCCCGGCCACCCACCCGTCCGGGCCGCCGTCCACATCCCCCACACGGCACTAACGGTTCCCAGCAGGAGCGCCGGCCCGCTTCGGCGGGCCGGCGCTTTCGCATCTGGCGTCGCGGCTCCAGTCCTCTGTCCGTTCGCGACTCGGCCCACTCTCACCCAAACCGGCCGGGCGCCGACCCGTCAACGATGGCATCGGGACGACACCGACGCTGCTGGCCACGATCGGGCTCCGTCCGCGCTCGCCTTTGAGGCTAGGGAGTTGCCGATGCGGCTTGTGCGAGAAGTCCGTCCACGAAGGCCTGGAGCGCCCGGGGGTATGTGTCTCGGGCGGCCAGCGCTGGCCATTGATCGCCGAGCGCGGCCAAACGTGGCAGGCGGGACGCGTCGATGCTGCCGAAGAAGCCGTCGCGACGGGGAGGCCGCCCGCCGCCGGCCGGTCGCCGGGCGGAGTGCGCGCGGACGAGGATCTCGCCGACCGTGTAGTACCAGATGCTGCGGAACACATCGACGGCCTGCACCGGCGTGCATCCGTGGTCGATGGCTCCGGCCACGATGGTCTCGACCATAGACAGGGCCGATTCGCCGAGGAGTCCGACGAAACCGTCAGCGGTGAGGATCTCTGCGGCCCACGGCCAGGCAGCGAGGGCATCGTGCAGGGCAGTGGTGGCCACGAGGATGCGGTCCCGCGGGTTGCTGGGCAGATCGGGGTGCGGAACCTGACTGGCGTATTCGTCGAGCAAGAGGAGTAACAGGTCCTCCTTGTCTCGTACGTGGTGGTACAGGGTCGTCGCCCCGATGCCGATCTCGGCGGCCAGCCGACGAATCGTCAGCTTTTCCCAGCCGTCCCCATCGATGAGTTGACGGGCCGCCGCCAGGATCTGCGCACGGGAGGTCACGGGTGGCCGGCCGGTGCGGCCGTTCGGTGCATGGGGTCGGGGCACGGTTCCATCATGCTGGGCCGCCCTCCTCTTGCGCGGAATCGGTGCGGCTTCGGTCTGTGTGTTCGACATCGGCGGACCTCGATGATATTTTCGGAACATGTTCCGAAATTCTACTGACGCTCTTGATCTGTTCGACACCGTGATCCGGCCTCCGGGTGGCGGCGTGGCTGAACCGAGCATGCGGGCGAGCCTCGCCGAGGTTTCTCGCCACCAAGATGACGGAAAGGACTGAGTGGCGTTGTCCAGTACGGAACAGGCAACGGGAAGCTCGGTTCTCAGTTCGGGCGCCCGGCCAGGGCTGATCCTCGCCGCGGTGGCCGTCGTGCAGTTCATGGTGTCGTTGGACCTCTCGGTCGTGAACGTCGGGCTCCCGCAGATCGCTGCCGGCCTTGGCTTCAGCGCGGTGGGCGTGACCTGGGTGATCGACGCTTACGCTCTCGGATTCGGTGGCCTGCTCCTGCTGGGCGGCAAGGCCGCCGATCGGTTCGGTCGCAAGCGTGTCCTGCTGCTCGGGCTCGGATTGTTCGGGCTCGCCTCCCTCGCGGGCGGACTCGCCCAGGAACCCAGCGGCCTCGTCGCCGCTCGCGCCGTGCAGGGCATCGGGGCCGCGACACTGGCGCCGGCCGCGTTGGCCTTGCTGACCTCGACGTTTCCGTCCGGCCGGGCCCGAGTCCGCGCCTTCGGCGTCTGGAGCGCGACGAACGCCGCCGGCGGCGCCTTCGGCGTCCTGATCGGCGGCCTACTGACCGAGTACGCGGGCTGGCGGTGGGTCATGTTCGTGAACGTCCCGATGGCCGCCGGGGCGCTAGCTCTGGCCTGGCGGGCTATCCCCGCCGAACCACCGTCCGCTCGAAGCGGCCGCCTGGACGTGCTGGGCGCCGTCCTGGGCACGGCGGGCATGACCCTGCTCGTGTTCGGCGTCGTGCGAACCAACCAGTACGCATGGACGTCGGCGGTCACCGTGACGACCCTGGCAGTCGCCGCCGCACTGCTGGCCGCGTTCATCTACGTCGAGCGGGCCATCGCCCACGAACCACTGATCCGACTCGGCCTGCTCGCCAATCGCTCGGTTGCCGGCGCGAACACCTACAACCTCCTGGTCGGCGCCGCCATGGCCTCGAGCTTCTACTTCATGTCCCTCTACCTACAACGGGTGCTCGGGATCGGCCCGGCCCTGACCGGCGTCGAGTTCCTGCCCTTCGCCCTTGGCGTGATCGCCGGATCGGTGCTCGCCGTCAAGCTCGGCTACCGCCTCGCTCCCCAGACCCTCCTGGTCGGCGGCGGACTGCTCACCGCAATCGGGTTCGCGTGGTTCGGCCTGATCAGCCCCGGCGGCTCTTTCGCCGGGGACGTCCTGGGTCCATCAGTCGTCGCCAGCGTCGGCTTCGGGCTCTGTCTCGGGCCGGTCGTCTCCACCGCCACCATCGGCGTCGCCCCCCACGAGGCCGGCACTGCGTCCGGCCTGCTCAATAGTTCACGCCAGATCGGCGCCTCGCTCGGTCTCGCCACCCTCGGCACCGCGGCGGCCCGCCGCACCGGCCCGGGCGGCACGCTCCAGGCCGTCAACGACGGGTACGCGCTCGGGCTGACCCTCAGCGCCGTGCTCCTGCTCGCCGCCGTCCTCATCGCACTCACCGTCCTGCGCCGGACCAGCCCAACACCACCGATCGAGGAAGCCGAAAGGGAAGGCGCCGCTGGTCGTGCGGTCGCTCGCGCCCGACCGCAAGCGAGGGCTGCGGCCGAGTTAGGAGACACGCCCTGAGCCGAGCATGACCCGCCTGTGGTGCCACGCCGACCACAAAAGAGCCGCGCCGGCCGCCCGCATCGGCTCATCGTGCGCGAAGCGGTCGACGACCTCGCTGGTGGCACGCCGTGTGCTGAGGCTGGGATGCCGTCGAAAGACGCCAGAACTTCTGATTGCAACAGCGTCGGCAAACAGCTCTTCGCAGAGCTCGGCGTCGGACGGTGCGCAGACCGGTCGCGAGCGTGAGTCTTTCGGTCTCGTTCACCGACGAGCGCGTGAGCATCGGCGTAATTCGAGCTGCGAGGGCTGCTGCGGCTCGCTGATCGGCTTCGGCCACCCAGGCGGAGTAGACCCGGAGCGTCGTCGAGCCACCGCCCGCGTGGCCGAGCCTTCTGGCAACCGTTCGCGGATCGACACCGACCGCGATCAGTTCCGTGGCGGCGGAGTGCCGCAAAGCATGCAGGGTCGTGTCGCGCTCAACCTCTCACCTGGTGCGGCGGCCAGCCCTCACCGTTTCCCGCAGCCACATGTCTTGGCCATCGACCGGATCGATGCCGGCGTAGACCTTGACCCGCGCCGAACCACTCGGCAGCCAGACGATCGATCCCCGCGGACGTCGATCTGCCCTGGCACTCGCGATGCGCCGGATGCCAGAGCAGTTCAGGCCACGAAGCCGTCTCAGGCCACGGGCCAGGGACACGAAAGCGGGCCGTGATCGGCGAAAATCCCTGGAAACGCTGGGCTGGAGGGTGGAGCCGCCTCGGGGAATCGAACCCCGGACCCACGCATTACGAATGCGTTGCTCTGGCCGACTGAGCTAAGGCGGCGCACGCCGTCGATGTGGCGCGACGCGTCAGTGTAGCGAGCCGGCGAGGGGCGCCGCGAACCGCGGCCACCTGCTCAGGTGACCGAATCCGAGCGAGACTCGTACGCCTTGCGCGAGGAGCACACTGAGGCGAGCGCGCAGGGGCTGCGTCGACCGTCGGCAGCAAGGCGCACCACCACCGATTCGCTCGGCACGTTGTGGCCGACGACCGTTCCTTCGCCGTCAGGCGTCTCAACCGAGGAGCCGACCGCCGGCGCATTCTCAGCGAAGTCCTGATAGAGCGGGTGCTCGTACTTCAGGCAGCACATCAGTCGCCCGCAGGCGCCCGAGATCCGCAACGGGTTGAGCGGAAGGTCCTGATCCTTGGCCATGCGCACCGAAACCGGCTCGAAGTCGACCAGGAAGGTCGAGCAGCACAGCTCACGCCCGCAGGATCCGATGCCACCGGAAAGCCGGGCTTCATCTCGTGCGGACAGCTGACGCAGCTCGACCCGCCCATGCAGGGTGGCCGAGAGGTCGCGAACGAGCGCCCGGAAGTCGACCCGGTGCGGCGCGGTGAAGTAGATCGTGGTGCGCCCGCTGTCGTGCACATAGTCGACGCCGCTGACCTTCATCGGCAGGTCGTGTTCGCGGATGAGTTTGCGCGCGGCCACCCGGGCGGCTGCCCGCTTCTTGCGGCTGATCTCGCCGCGCTCGATGTCGTCTGCTCCGGCAAGTCCCGCTAAGACCGGCAGGCCGCCAATATCGTCGCTGACGTACTGCGGCGCCCACATGACCTCGGCGACCTCCGGGCCGTCCTCGGTGGGGTACAGCACGTGCTCGCCGACACTCGGAGTGAGCGAACCGGGGTCGGCGTAGTACAGCCGGCCCTGCCGCTGGAAGACCACGGCGCAGATCATCCCCATCCGCGCAGCCTAGTCCCGTGCCACGGCTAGTGAGTTGTCATACCCAGAGCGTTCGCTGCCTCGTCTTAGGTATGACAACTCCGCGAAACCGGAGACCTTAGGGGCCGGGGAGCGTCTAGGAGGGGGCACCTAGACGCATATCTGAGGCACCCGATCGCCCAATATAAGGCGCGCTCCCGATGTGGCGGCCTCGGCCTTACTCGCAAGCTTGTTCCATCAGGCCGACCGAGGAGAAACCAGATGAACGCCAACCTGACCAGCACGATCGCCACCGAGCGTCACCAGCGACTCATCGACGAGGCCGCCGCCTACCGACGCAGCACGACCGGCCGACGGCACGGATCCAACCGCCGCCACCGCGTGGCTGCCTTCTTGAAGGACCTCGCCGCGGCGTCCCGGTGAGGGCGACCCTCGAGCCTCAGAAGGCCCAAGGAGTCCACCGAGGAGGCACATACTCAGCGTGTGGCTCAACGTGTCACCAGCCGCCAGCTAGTCGGACGTACCGACCAGCTGGCGGCTTTACGTCGTGCCACGTCTGCGGCGGCGCTCGGCGAGGCCCGCTCCCAGACTTCCCATCGAGGTCTTGAACATCCCTGCTGGATCCGCCATTACTCGCGGCTTCGACGGAGATGATCAACGGTGTGCCAGCGCGGACTCCCAGCACGGTGTGGGCCTGTAACGATCTACGACTGTCGCGCTACGGCAGCCGCAGCGCGGCGGTCATCGCCTCAACCGCGATCCGGGGCTTGACGTTGAGTTCGACCGCCTCGCGGCACGCAAGAACGGCGTCGAGGCGCAGCAGGACGCCGGCCGGCGCCAGGCGCCCGGCAACCGAACGCGCATCGCCGGCGAAGTCCGGATGCGCAGGTGCAGCGTTGGCTCCCGCCTGCACAAGCAGCACGTCACGGTAGAACGCCGCCAGATCGACGAGGGCGCGGTCGAGGGCATCCCGCTGAGTTCGGGTGGCCCGCGACTTCTGCCGGCGTTCGAGGTCGCGTACGGCGCCCGCCCCGCTGCGCGCAGACGCAGCCGTGCCCTTGCCGGTGCCGCCCGCGCCGAGGGCGACCTGCAGCGCCTCGGCCTCGCCTGCGTTGCGTTCAGTGGAGATCGCGGCGGCCTCGGCCTCGGCGGCACGCACGAGATGATCGGCGGCGTCGAGGCAGGCCTGCAGCGAGGTCAGCGACGCGGGGATGGCGAGCACGGCGGCGCGTCGCTGCCGCGCGGCGTCGTCGCGCGCCAGCCGCCGCGACCGCCCGACGTGACCCTGGCCGGCCTGCGCTGCCCAAGTGGCGGTTTCGGCATCGACGCCTTGCCGTTGCAGCACCGCGGCCACGGCATCGGCCGGCGGGATGCGCAGCGTGATGTGCCGGCAGCGCGACCTGATGGTGACCGACACGTCGTCGGGATGCGTCGAGGGCGCGCACAGCAGGAAGACTGTGCGCGGCGGTGGCTCCTCGATCGCCTTGAGCAGCGCGTTGGACGCGGCCTCGGTGAGCCGGTCGGCGTCCTCGATCACGACGACCTGCCAGCGGCCGAGCGCGGGAAGGCGTGCCGCGGTGGCCACCACAGCGCGCATCTCCGCCACGGAGATGGACAATCCCTCGGGGACGACAGCATGAACGTCTGGATGGCTGCGGGTCAGCGTCGTGTGGCACCCGGAGCACTCGCCGCATCCGGGCTCACCGTCGCGCACGCACTGCAACGCCGCAGCGAACGCGCGCGCTGCGACGGACCGGCCCGAACCTGCCGGGCCGGTGAACAGCCACGCATGCGTCATGGCGTTGGAGGCGGCCTCGGTCCGGTTGGGCGACGCGTAGAGGTCGACCGCAGCGCGCGCGGCGCTGCGCAGCACGTCGACGGCCGCGCGCTGACCGACGAGGTCGTCCCACACGCTCACGTCGGCTCCCCCTGTCGCACCCGGGCGTGCCGGTGCCCGCTGGCGCGGCCGACGAGCAGGCGATTGACCGCCGCGAGCACCTGGCCCGCGATCTCGTCCGGCGGGCGCGAGGCGTCAAGCAGCAGGTAGCGATGGGAGTCGGCCTCGGCCAGCGCGCGAAACGCGGTACGAACCCGCTCGTGAAACTCGATGGACTCGCGCTCGAGCCGGTCCTGCGCCCCGCGCACCCGCACCCGGTTCAGGCCGACCTCGGCAGCGACGTCGAGCAGGACGACGAGGTCCGGAGTGATACCGCCGGTGGCCCACCGCGAGATGCGTCGAATGTCCTCGATCTTCAGATCGCGGCCTACGCCCTGATAAGCCAGCGATGAATCGCTGAACCGGTCGGTGATGACCACCTCGCCGGCGTCCAGGGCCGGCTTGATCACGGTGTCGACGTGCTGGGCGCGGTCGGCGGCGAACAGCAGCGCCTCGGCACGCGCATTGAGCGGCTCGTCGTTGTGCAGGACCATCTCGCGGATCTTGCGGCCCGCGAGCGTGGCGCCGGGCTCGTGCGTGACGCACACGCTGTGGTCGGCCGCGGTGAGCGCCTGGGCCAGCAGCCGAACCTGGGTCGACTTGCCGGAGCCCTCGCCTCCCTCGAATGCGATCAGCACGCCACCGGTCGACATCCGGCGCCGGGCCGCAGTGTCGCCGCGCAGCGACGCCTTGATGTCGGCCCAGACCGGGGTGCGCTGCCGGTCGTCCATCTTGCGGTAGGCGAGTAGCCCGGCGGCGACTGCGAGCAGTCCGCCGGCGAGCAGCACGATCCGGGTGCCGTCGATGGTGACGTGCCCCCCGCCGATCGCGATCGTGTTACGGCCTACCTGCGCGACCACGAACGGAACGGCCGCGAGGCTCAGGATGAGCACGACCCGAATCAGG
Source organism: uncultured Actinomycetes bacterium (assembly GCA_963733615.1). Lineage (GTDB taxonomy): Bacteria > Actinomycetota > Actinomycetes > Mycobacteriales > Jatrophihabitantaceae > DASXRA01. The sequence goes on along the minus strand of CAVTEA010000042.1, from coordinate 164,041 downwards.
GACTGCAGCAGCGCGAAGACGCGCCCGCGCATCTCGTCGTCGACATCGGTGCCCATCAGCGTCGTGCCGGACAGGTAGGCGATGCCTGCGCCGAATCCGACCCCGAGCACGAAGATCATGGCCAGGGCGACCTGCGGCATCACGGCGGCAAGCCCGAGGCAGACGCCGCCGAACACGATCGAGAGCCCGAACATGCGTCGCCGCGACAGGCCCTGCGCGATACGCGGCCCGAAGGCCATTCCGGACCCGAGCCCAACGAATACCGACCCGAACAACACGCCGTAGGCCGCGTTGCCGCCGCCCAGGCTGGCAACGAAGATCTTGCCCGCTCCGATGACGGCGCCGCCCGCTGCGAACGCGCCGACCAGGCCGATGATCAGGCCGCCCACCAGGCGAGACGACCGCACGAAGCTGGCGCCCTCGCGGATCAGCGCGAGCAGGCCGGGCTTCTCGTCGAGCGGGCGCCCGGAACGATGTCCGCTGATCTCGCGGATGAAGTACACGACGATTGCCCCGACCAGGAACGTTGCCGCGTTCAGATACAGCGCAAGATTGGTCGGGTTGGTGCGGAAGAACGGCACATGCCGGGCCAGGACGTTCGTGATCAGCGACAGCACCGAGAACAGCGCCGCGCCGAGCACCGGCGTGAAGCCGTACGTCGTGATCAGGCTGAGCTGGTTCGCCGCCTCGATCTGGTCGCGGCGCACGAGGTTCGGCACCGACGCGTCCTTGGCCGGCAACCAGAACAGGCTGACGCACTCGATCAGGAAGCTCGCTACGTAAAGCCAGACGAGCGTCTGATGTTCGCTGACGACCAGATGAGCGAGCGGGATCGTCAGGAAGAGAACGAACCGAACCGCGTCGCCGACGACCATCGTGCGGCGCCGGTCGAACCGGTCGGCGAACGCGCCGGCCAGCGGCCCCAGCACGATCGCCGGCATGAGCTTCACCACCAGAACGCCGCCGAGTGCGTAGTTCTGCGCCTGATAGCCGTGGGCAAGCGAGGTAGCCAGCGCCGTGGTGGCGAGCAGGCCGAGCCAGTCGCCCAGGCTCGACAGCGCGGTGGCGTACCAGAGGCGCCGGAACGGCTTGGTGCGCAATACGCCTTTGACGGCAGCGACGGAGGAAACCGCTGGCTTGACGTCGCTGTGGTCCTCGACCGCCGAGCCCCCGCGCCGGTTGATGCTTGGCTGGGGGGCTACGGGCGTGCTGAGTTCGCCGACGTCCACCATTGGACTGTCAGCGTTCGCGCTCGCACGGTCGGCGCCGATGTGCACCCCCTGAGCATCTCGGGTACCGCCGACAGCGTATATACGAGCCCGGGCCGCTTCCTGCGCGGCACGCGCAAGCTCTCAGTTTCGCGTTACGGCCGCGAGGAGGTCTCGCAGGGTTCCGGCCAGTCGATCACGCTTTGCTGCATTCAGCTTCGCGAGCAACTCACGCTCGGAGTCGAGCAGGGCGGTGATCGCACCGTCGACGCGGCGCCGGCCCGTGGCGGTCAGCCGCACCCGAACCAGGCGGCCGTCGTCCTCATCGGGGCGTCGTAGGACGAGCTTGCGCGACACCAGCCGGTCGAGGCGGCTCGTCATGGTGCCCGACGTGACATGCGTCGCGATGCACAGTTCGCCGGCCGTCATCTCGAACGGGTCGCCGCTGCGGCGAAGCGCGGCCAGCACGTCGAACTCGTGGGCCTGCAGGCCGTGCTCGACGAACGCGGCCGCGCGGCGATCGTCGAGAATCTCGGCGATGCGGCTGATGCGCGACAGTATCTGCATCGGCTCGACATCGAGGTCGCTACGCTCACGTCGCCATGCCTCGACGATCTCGTCAACCTCGTCACCCATGTCGGCTAGTCTGCCACATCTCTTGACACCAAGAGATAGTCTCTTGATGTCGAGAGGATTAGTCACATGCAGTGGGATCCCACCCAGTACAGCAAGTTCTCCGGCCACCGCGACCGACCGTTCCTCGACCTGATCGCCCAGATCAAGGCGACAACGCCGCGGCGGGTAGTCGATTTAGGTTGCGGGTCAGGCAATTTGACGTCGCTGCTCGCAAGACGATGGCCGGACGCGGTCGTCGAGGGCATCGACTCCTCGCCCGAAATGATCGAGAAGGCGACCGCCGAGGGCAACATGTCGTTTCGCGTCGCAGACATCGAATCGTGGCAACCCACCCCGGACACTGACGTGATCGTCAGCAACGCCGCATTCCAGTGGGTCCCGTTGCACCGCGAGTTGCTGCGGTCATGGGCGTCCGCACTGCCGTCAGGTGCGTGGTTCGCCTGGCAGGTGCCGGGCAACTTCGACTCACCGTCGCACACGCTGATGCGGTCGCTGGCCGGCTCGCCACGCTGGCGCACGCAACTCGGCGACGTGCTGCGCCACAACGACCCCGTCGACTCCCCGGCGAAATACGCGGCCCTCCTGCTTGATGGCGGCTGGACCGCGGACGCGTGGGAAACCACGTACCTGCACGTGCTGCACGGCGACGACCCGGTGCTCGAATGGGTACGTGGCACCGGCCTGCGGCCGATCTTCGCCGTCTTGACCGACGAGGCCGAGCGCGCCGAATTCGAGGCGGCCTACGCCACTCAGCTCGCCTGCGCGTATCCGCAGGGCGCACATGGCACATTGTTCCCGTTTCGGCGCATCTTCTGCGTCGGTCACAAGCCATGATCGTCGGCTACGACCACGTGCAGGTCGCCATCCCGAGCGGCGGCGAGGACGAGGCACGGTCCTTCTACGGCGGCCTGCTGCGCATGACCGAGGTACCCAAGCCGGCCGCACTGGCCGGACGCGGCGGTTGCTGGTTCTCCTCCGGCGCCGGATCGTCCGGCGCCATGCTGCATCTGGGGGTCGAATTCCCGTTTCATCCAGCGCGCAAGGCACATCCGGCGTTCCTGGTCGACGACCTCGACACGCTGGCCACCCGGCTGCTGGCTGCCGGCCACGACTGTGTGCGCAGCGACGGCCAGGTGCCCGGGGTGCGGCGCTTCCACACGTCCGATCCGTTCGGCAATCGGCTGGAGTTCCAGCAGGCGTGACCGCGCTTGTTGCGCCACGCTCAGCCCGGTGAAATTGTGCTGCCGTGACGGGAAACGCAAGCTGGGGAGCGCGATTCGCGGCGGCCGGCGCTGGCACGCTGAATGTCTACGACGAGCTGATGGTGCCGCGGCTGTTCGCGCCATGGGCGAACCTGCTGCTCGATCATGTCGGTCTGATGCCGGGTGAGAGTCTGCTCGATGTCGCCACCGGACCAGGCACGGTCGCCCGGCTCGCAGCAATTCGGGCCGGCGGGTCAGGCCGCGTCGTCGCCTGCGATTTCAGCCCGGCGATGCTCGGTATGGCGCGGAACAAACCACCGCAGCCGGACGCCGCTCCGATCAGCTACCTCGAATGTCGCGCGGACGCGCTCGACGTGCCCAGCGACTCGATGGATGCAGTGATCTGCCAGCAGGGTCTGCAGTTCTTCCCCGACCGCCCGGCCGCGCTGGCCGAGATGCGCCGCGCAGCACGGGCCGGCGCACGGCTGGGCATCGCGGTCTGGAGCGGAATCGACGAGAGCCCGGCGTTCGAGGCTCTTGCCCAGGCAATCGGCGCCGTTCTCGGCGATGCCGCCGCGGCCAGCTACCGAGCCGGACCGTGGGGACTTCCCGACCGCGGCGAGGTTGCCTTACTGGTCGAAAGCGCCGGCTTCTCCGACGTCACGGTCACCCGCGAGGAGCTGCCGCACACCTTCGACGACGGGGCGCGCCAGCTCGTCGCGACGCTGTCGGTGACTGCGGTCGGACCACAGGTTGCAGCGCTCGACGATGCCGGCCGCAACGAGCTCGTCCGGGTCGTCGAACGGGCTGCGGCGTCGATGATCGACTCCGGTGGCACCGTGCACTCGTCGGCAGTGGCGCACATCGCGCGCGCCCAAGCCTGACCGAGCCCGCTACTTCTTGCTCGCCTGGGCCTTCTTGGCGGGAGCCTTCTTGGCCGGTGCCCGCTTCGCTGCCGCCTTGCGCGGCGCACGCTTTGCGGGCGCCTTCTTCGTCGCCGGCCCCCTGGCCCGCCGGTCGGCAAGCAGTTCCGCGGCGCGGTCGACCGTGAGTTCCTCGACCGAGTCACCGCGGCGCAACGATGCGTTCGTCTCGCCATCGGTGACGTACGGCCCGAACCGGCCGTCCTTGATCACCATCGGCTTGCCCGTCGTCGGATCGTCGCCGACCTCGCGCAACGGCGGCGCGGCGGCCGTACGCCGACCACGCGTCTTCGGCTGCGCGAACAGCACTTTGGCGTCGTCGAGCGTGACCGTGAAGAGCTGGTCCTCGGTGTCGAGCGAGCGCGAGTCGCTGCCCCGCTTGACGTACGGGCCGTAGCGACCGTTCTGCGCGGTGACCTCCTCGCCGTCGTCGACGCCGAGCACGCGCGGCAGGGTAAGCAGCTTCAAGGCATCCGCCAGCGAGACCGTGTCGAGCGCCATCGTCTTGAACAGCGACGCCGACTTCTCCCCGTCGGTGACGTACGGGCCGTACCGACCTGTCTTGGCGGTGATCTCGCGACCGCCGTCGCCGATGCCGAGTGAGCGGTCGCCGGACGGCGCGCTCAGCAACTCCTCGACCTTCTCCGGCGTGAGCTCGTCGGGTGCCAGATCCTCGGGAATCGAGGCTCGCTCTTCTTCGCGTTGCAGGTAGGGCCCGTAGCGCCCGACCCGCACGACCACGCCGTCGGCCAGCGGGATCGAGTTGACGCCACGCGCGTCGATCTCCTCCAGCCGCGACTCGATGAGCCGCTTCAAGCCGCCCTGCGCGGAGATCCGGGCCGGATCGGTGACCGCGCCGTTCGCGCCGAAGTAGAACCGCCGCAGCCACTCGACCCGCGACGCCGTGCCACCGGCGATCGAGTCGAGGTCGTTCTCGACGCTTGCCGTGAACCCGTAGTCGACGAGACGGGCGAAGTACGACTCGAGCAGGCCGATCACCGCGAACGCCGTCCACGAGGGAACCAGCGCGGAGCCCTTCTTCCAGACGTAGCCGCGGTCCTGGATGGTCTGCATGATCGACGCGTAGGTGGACGGCCGCCCGATGCCGAGCTCTTCCATCGCCTTGACCAGCGACGCCTCGGTGTAGCGCGCGGGCGGTGACGTGGAGTGGCCCTCGGCCTCGAATCCGGTCGGCGTCAGCGCCTGGCGCTGCTCGAGCTTGGGCAGGCGCTTCTCGGCGTCGTCCTTCTCGGCCCCCTGATCGTCGGTGTCCTCGACGTAGGCGCGCAGGAAGCCGGGGAACGTGATCGTGCGTCCGGAGGTGGAGAACTCGGCCCGTTCGTCAGCGGCCGAGATGCCGGCGAGCCGCACCGACACCGTCGTCCCCACCGCGTCGGCCATCTGCGAGGCGAGGGTGCGCTGCCAGATCAGCTCGTAGAGGCGGAACTCGTCCGAGGTGAGCTGGCTGTGCAACTCGCCCGGCGTGCGGAACGAGTCGCCGGCCGGGCGGATGGCCTCGTGCGCCTCCTGGGCGTTCTTGACCTTGCGGCTGTAGACGCGCGGCTCGGCCGGGACGTACGCGTCGCCGTAGAGCTCGCGTGCCTGCTGGCGGGCCGCGGCCAGCGCCGTCTCGGACAGGTTCGTCGAGTCGGTACGCATATAGGTGATGTAGCCGTTCTCGTACAGCCGCTGGGCCACCCGCATGGTGGTGGCCGACGACCAGCGCAGCTTGCGGCTGCCCTCCTGCTGCAGGGTCGAGGTCATGAACGGGGCGTAGGGACGCCGGCGGTACGGCTTCTCCTCGACCCGGACGACCTCGAACGGCCGCCCGTCCAGGCGCGCCGCCAGGCCGTGGGCACCGGCCTCGTCCAGATGCAGGACGTTCGACGGCGCTTTGCCGGTCGCGGCGTCGAAGTCGCGCCCGGTGGCGATGCGCATGTCGTCAAGGGCGACGAGGGTGGCGCTGAACTGCTCCGGGTCGCCGTCTTTGCGAACGTCGGGCCGGAATGTTCCCTCGACGTCCCAGTACTCGGCGGTCTTGAACTGCATCCGCGCCCGCTCGCGCTCGACCACGATGCGGGTGGCCACCGATTGCACCCGGCCGGCCGACAGCCTCGGCAGCACCTTCTTCCATAACACCGGGCTTACTTCGTAGCCGTACAGGCGATCGAGGATGCGCCGCGTCTCCTGCGCGTCGACGAGGCGCTCGTCGATATCTCGGGGCGCCGCTACAGCCGCGGCTATCGCGTGCGGGGTGATCTCGTGGAACACCATGCGCCGCACCGGTACCTGCGGATTGAGCGTCTGCACGAGGTGCCAGGCGATGGCCTCGCCTTCGCGGTCCTCGTCCGTCGCGAGGTAGACCTCGTCGGAGTCCTTGACCAGCGCCTTGAGCTTGCTGACCTGCTGCTTGCGGTCCGGGCTTATGACGTACAGGGGTTCGAAGTCATGCTCGGTGTCGACGCCGAGGCGGGCCCACGGCGTGCCCTTGTACTTTGCCGGGACGTCGGCGGCATTGCGTGGCAGGTCGCGGATATGGCCGATGGAGGCCTCGACCGTATAGCCCTTGCCGAGATAGCCGCCGATCGTCTTGGCCTTCGCCGGCGACTCGACGATCACCAGCTTGTTGCCGGTGCTCGCCCGCGCGCCCTTACTCGCCACGTCTTCTCCTCGCGCTGCTGTTCGTCACGCTGCTTTCTATGTATGCCAACGGGGCGGACGGTACATGACAGCCGTGACCTACGGGTTGAACGGTCTTGCACTGTCGGTCATGTCGAGCCGGTGTCGCCCCCTGCGCGCCCGGTGATTGCACCATGTGACGTCACCCACGAACGGCGCCGCCGCCACCTCCGAACCGATGTCGCCAATGTCGGCTGCATACCCGTCTTCATCGCCGATCGCCGGCGCGAACTGCCCCATTGGACGCCGCCGCCGGGCTGATCGGCCACCCCGCGGGCCCTACAGCGGTGGCCAGTCAAGCTCGCCGCCGGCCGGAGGTTCGCCGACCAGTTCGGCGAGGCGGCGCAGCCGCTTCGCCGACGTGATGCGCCATCCCGGCCCTGGGCGCTGCGTGAGCGACACCGCGGTTAGGCCCATCCGGGCCAGTTGCGCGCCCGCTAGCCGGTGCAACGGATGGTCGGCGTCTGCGGTTGCGAGCAGGTAGCCGGAGTCGTCGCGCCGTCCCGTCGCGATTGCCCACAGCCGCAGGCCGCCCGCACTCAGCACGAATCCGGGCGGCGGTCCTTCGTTCGCGCCCCGCATCCAGCGGGCGGCGAGTGGGGCCAGCGCCGCGGAGAATGCAGTGCGGGCAGCCACGCCGCCCTCTGCTGGCACGACCGCGGAAGCCTGCTCGGCGACGCCCCGATCGGTAAACGCCTCAGTCAGTGCCTCGGCTCGCCACCTGGCGGCGACCACGACGGACAGCCGCGCCGTGCCGCCCAGGCGGGCCCAGTGCCCGCCTGCCAGGAGCACGCCGTCGACATCGTTCAGCACGGGTTCGGCCGCGGCGGCACCGAAGAGCGAGAACTGCACCGGCAAAGCCTGGCAGAGCACAGCCGGACTCGGCGTCGCGCCACGGCGCTGTTCCGGCATCTTGTCCGGATAGCGCCGTGGCGCGGCCTGGCTTTGCTGAGCTCAGCTACCGGCCGGGGTGTTGATCGGCTGTGACGTGGTGGGCGCGGCGTCGGCCGGCGAGGCACCCATCGACACCTTGCGCCGCTTCGACACGACGATGGCCGCGACGATGATGCCGAACGCGACGATCGAGATGAGGGCCCGGAAGCCGGCCGAGGCGCTGTCGCCCAGGCTGAGCTTGACGACCGCCGGCGCGATGAGCACCGAGACGAGGTTCATGACCTTGATCAGCGGGTTGATGGCGGGGCCCGCGGTGTCCTTGAACGGGTCGCCCACCGTGTCGCCGATGACCGTCGCGGAGTGCGCCTCGCTGCCCTTGCCGCCGAAGTTGCCGTCCTCGACCATCTTCTTCGCGTTGTCCCACGCACCGCCGGAATTCGCCAGGAAGACCGCCATGAGAACGCCGGCGCCGATCGCCCCGGTCAGATAGCCGGCCAGTGGGGCGACGCCGAAGGTGAACCCGATGACGATCGGGGCGAGGATCGCCAGCAGACCGGGGGTAGCGAGTTCGCGAAGCGAGTCCTTCGTGCAGATGTCGACGACGCGGGCGTACTCGGGCTTCTCGGTGCCCTCCATGATCCCGGGGTGGGTACGGAACTGCTCGCGTACCTCGAACACGACCCGCCCGGCTGCCCGGCCCACGGCGCTGATCGCCAGGCTGCTGAACAGGAAGACGACCGAGGCTCCGATGATCAGGCCCACCAGGTTGTTGGGCTGAGTGAGGTTCGTGATGAAGGCGAAGTTGTCGTCTGCTGGAACCGTGCCAGTCTTCGCGATAGCGATCGAAACCGCATCGGTGAACGAGCCGAACAGCGCCGTAGCCGCGAGGACGGCCGTGGCGATCGCGATGCCCTTGGTGATCGCCTTGGTGGTGTTGCCGACTGCGTCGAGGTCGGTGAGGACGCGAGCGCCCGCCTCGTCGATGTCACCGCTCATCTCGGCGATGCCCTGCGCATTGTCGCTGACCGGCCCGAACGTGTCCATCGAGACGATGACGCCGGCGGTGGTCAGCAGACCACACCCGGCCAGGGCGACCGCGAACAGGGCGACCGCGATCGACCCGCTGCCGAGCAGGAACGCGCCGAACACCGCGAGTGCGATCAGGATGGCGGTGTACACGGCGGACTCGAGGCCCAGCGAGATGCCCGCCAGGATGACGGTCGCGGGCCCGGTGAGAGAGGTGCGCGCGACATCGGTGACCGGACGGCGGATCGTGTCGGTGAAGTAACCGGTCAGCTGCTGGATTAGGACCGCGAGCACGATACCGATCAGTACCGCGACGAAGGCGATGACCGCTGGGTTGCCCTTTGAGTGGGGGACCCCGGCGAAGTCGGAGAACTTGGTGGGCAGGTAGCTGAACGCGACGATCGCGACCAGGACGAGAGACACCGCTGCAGACAGGAAGAACCCGCGGTTGATCGCCACCAGGCCGTTGCGGTCGGACGAACGCAGGTTCGTGGTGAAGACACCAACGACCGAGCTGATGATGCCGATACCGCCGATGATCAGCGGCAGCAGCAGACCCTTGGCGCCGAATGCGGTCTGGCCCAGGATCAGAGCGGCCACGAGCATGACGGCGTAGGACTCGAAGAGGTCGGCTGCCATACCGGCGCAGTCGCCCACGTTGTCGCCGACGTTGTCGGCGATGGTGGCGGCGTTGCGCGGGTCGTCCTCCGGGATGCCCGCCTCGACCTTGCCGACGAGGTCGGCGCCGACGTCGGCGGCCTTGGTGAAGATGCCGCCGCCGACACGCATGAACATGGCCAGCAATGCGCCGCCGAAGCCGAAGCCCTCGAGAACGGTCGGGGCATGGTCGTTGAAGATCAGCAGCACGATCGACGCGCCGAGCAGGCCGAGACCGACCGTGAGCATGCCGACGATGCCACCGGTGCGGAATGCGACCCGGAAGCCGCTCGCGCCCTGCCCGATTCGGGCCGCCGCCGCAACACGCACGTTCGCCTGCGTGGCAAGCGTCATGCCGACGTAGCCGACCGTCGCGGAGAACGCCGCACCGACCAGGAAGAACAGCGCCCGCCCGAACTGCACGATGAATCCGCCGTCGTTCACCGGCAATGCCAGCAGGAGCAGGAACACGATGACCGCGAAGACACCGAGGGTCCTGAACTGCCGATTCAGGTAGGCGCGGGCGCCCTCCTGCACGGCCTTGGATATCTCCTGCATGCGAGGCGTGCCCTGATCGGCCTTGAGCACCTCTTGGACAAGCACGTAGGCGAATCCCAGGGCGGCGAGAGCCACGACGAGAATCACGGCTACCAGGCCGTGCTCGCCCCCGGAAATTGCCGGGGCAGCGATCAGTTCATGCTGATTGGCCATCGCCATCCAGACTCCTTAACAGGCCATGCATACTCAAGGCGGGTTTGACGCCCAGCGCCGGCGTCGGTAACCGACGCGGCAGGACATGATCGGGGGAGTGTAGCCGCCCGTGTACTACCTACTGTCGCGCAGGTCACTCAGTTGCGCTTGGCAGGCTCCGAATCGCCTCGTCAACTGACGCATGGATGGCAAATACGGCGTCGAGCCCGGTTATCCGGAACAGCTTGAGAACGCGATCCTGGCTGCAGACCAGCGGCAACGCCCCGCCTAGTTCGGTCGCGTGTTTGCGGGCTGCCACGAGCGTGCCCAGGCCCGTTGAGTCGAGGAATCCGACTTCGGACAGGTCGACGATGACGGTTCGCTGACCGGAGTCGACGAGGTCGGTGAGGCGATCCCGCAAAGTCGGCGCGGAGTCCATATCTACCTCACCCTTGACCGAGAGGACCGTCTGACCTGCCAAGGTCTTGCTCGACAGCGAGACCTGCACGACCCACCTCCATGTGTTGCCGTCTCATCGGCCGCACGGCGCGGACCGACCGCCGTCATGCCGCGACTCATGTTGCCACACACAGCGCAGCCAGAACCTGAATCGTTGTTCTGGCCCCCCGGATTCTTCAACCAGGTGGGCCTTCCCGTCGAGACCGTCGGAGGCTGCCGAAGTCGACGGATTCGCCGTACTCAGGCGACCTGCACGCGCCGACGCTGTCGCGGTGGAACTGCCCGCACCAGGTAGCTCCACGGCGACGGATACCCGGACATCGACCGTGCCGCTGCGGCCGTCCCCGGCAAGTGCGGCATGACATCCGACCAGCACGCCGCCGTTTGCGCGCGCAATGGGAACCGCCTGGGCGCAGACATCGTCAGCCAGGCCGATGGCGCCGGCGGCGGCGAGCGCTGCCAGGTCGGCCGCGGACCCGGCACGGTGACGAGCGAGCACGGCCGACGTACGCAGCGAGACGGCGATGCCCATGAGAAGCACCAGCGCCGAGCAGACCAGTACCCACACGCTGGCTGCGCCGCGGTCGGCCCGGCGAAGGCCGACCATTACGGCACAACGCCGGTCGTCGCATCCGGCTCAGCAGCCGCAACCGCGTGTTCGACCACTGCCAGGCCGGGCAGCCAGCCACCCATCGGATGCACGACGATCCGGACCCGAGCCTGGACCTGGTCGCCCGACCGGCTGATCGTCAGCGACGCCCCAGGCGCCGATGCCGCCGCCAGCCGCGCGGCCGCCACGGAGTCATCGCGAGCCGCTGCCCGCGCGGCCTCGCGGGCGGCGTCGGCCGCGCGCACGCGCTCGCCAGCCACCGAGACCGCTGACAGCGCGACGGCCACCAGGATCATCAGGACTGGCAGGGCGGCGGCGAGTTCGGCGGTCACCATCCCGGCATCTGTGCGGTATCGGCGCGATCGGCCGCAGCGAGGTCGTTCGGCCCTGCCGGGGAGACGCCGAATACGAATAGCCACGAGACCGGTGTCAGATCGAGTGCAGGGCCGACTGGATGATCGAAGTGAGCGCGGACTGAACCGCACTACTGCGCACGACCTTGTACAGCACCGCCGCGAAGGCCACGGCAGCGATCGTGCCCACCGCGTACTCGGCGGTCGTCATACCGGCGTCGATCGCGCTACGAATTGCCTTTGCCCGCTGGCGGATCCACTCAAAAAGTCTCATGCCGATCAGCCAAGCGGCTTGACGCTACGCGTGCACCGGGTCGAGTGCGATCTGTGGAGAACTACCGCTCTGTGGACAGAGGGTTTGACACGGTAGAGGCGCGACCACATGAGCCATAGCCAGGAGTCCGCGTCGCCGCAAGCACGCCTGACATCGGCTCTGGCGTCGCCCTCCCGGGTCGGTGAATCGCGCTCCCGGGTCGGTGAATCGCGCCGTAACGAAGGCGTGGGTAAGAAATCTCGGCGGTCTGGCCGGCGATCGTTGTCAGCCGGTGATCTCCTTGGTCATCCGACGCATCCACTCCTGATCGGTCCACCACATCGGGTGGTGCGGGGCCGCGTTCGAGGTGAGGACGACACCCCAGAAGCCGGCATCGAGGCAGCGGCGCACCGTTGTTTCGGCAAGGTGCCGGCCCACGGCGTCCTCGCCGCGGCAACGAGCCGCTCGGCCAACACCGCCAGCCCGGGATCAGAGGCGAGCACCAACTCGCCGCTCGGCCCCATCGCTGCATCGTTCTTCTCCTGCGCCATGCGTGATCATCTCCATCCCCACGGCATGAAGCCGGGGAGGTCACGCCGAGGCCCTCACACAAAATTTCGGACAGTCCCCGCTCGCTGGCTATGGGCTCAGTGCTGGCTTGGCGCGTGGGTGGCGCGCGAGGAACATCGTGCAGAGGTGATGGCGCGGAGGTGGAAACCGGCTCGCGAGCACGGCATCTCGTGCACATCGAGCAGCGATCAACTGGGGCAAGACGGCCCGGAACTGGGGCGTCAACGCGAGCCTGGCCGGCGCTAGTTATGCGGGCGGGTATTACTACAGCAACAGACGCGCGCTGTGATGGGCGAGCGTGCGGACGGGATCGTGGATGCCGAACTTACTTTGGCTCGCCAAGATGCCTACATTGACCGCGCTCGCCGCTACATCGTCGAGGTCGACGGCAACGCTTATCAAACCCTGCACAACGGTGACTCGGTGTGTGTACGGCTACCCGTCGGGGCCCACAAGGTGCGCATCTGGACTAGTTCTCGAAGATTCGCCTCGCTGCAATTAGAGCTACCAGCGGAAGGTCTTCGCCTGCAGGTTTGTCCGTCGCTGATTCGCCGCCTTCTTGACAAAACCGGGATCATCGTCCGCACCGAACATTCCGGCGCACGACTTGACGTCCAAAGCGGGCGTGGGCACTCGCCGAAGCCATTTCGAGAAGATGGCCGACACCACCCTCACGGCTGAGGGTAAGGAAGTTCACCTGGAAGTACCGAGCGCCCGGCGAGCTCACGCTGGGCGGTGGCGTGTCGGCTCTTGCCCGGATCCGGTGCGCGATGGCCTTCTACTGAACTGAACCGTGCGTGTGATCACCTGACCACTTCGGCCGTCGTTCTGCATGAATGTTGGCCCACCTGGGGTGGTGATCATTCCGCCTAGCCCCGGCTCTTCAAGATCCGGGCGGCTGCTCGGGCGTGTAGATGAAGGAAAGTGCCCGCCCTGTAAGGGATTCTGAGCTTGCTGAAGGACCAGAATCGTCGAACGGGGAGGCACTTCCTTGGTGCAGGTTACAACGCGCCGTGCGCGGGTGACGGTGACTGCGGACGGGGCTGGGTCGTGTCGCACGCGGGCACCCGGCTGCTGGCCGATCTGGCCGACGCGTCGACGTTGACCGGCCGACTGTCGAGGGCGCTGGCCGCGCCGCAGACCGCGCACGATCCGGGACGGGTGCTGAGCGATCTGGCGGTCGCGGTCGCGGATGGCGCGGAGTGCATCAGCGACATCGCGGTGCTGGCCGATCAGCCCGGGGTGTTCGGGGCGGTGGCGTCGGACTCGACGGTGTGGCGGCTGCTCGTGCGCGACCGGGTCCCGCTGACACGGGCGATCAAGGACCTGAACGGCGTCGGGCACCGGTCGGCCAGCGGCAAGCCGTGGACGAAGGGCACGCTGTCTCGCTGGGTCCGCGGCGACGGACCGACCACCGCGGCCGGGGCGTGGCGCTGGCGCGACCTGCGGGTTGCCATCCCGGCGATCCTCACCGCCGCCGAGCACGCCGCCTGGATGGCCTGGAAACGCGACACCGCCCGACCCGCGCACCGCCACAGCGCCTATCTGCTCGGCGGCCGAGTCCGCACGCCGTGCGGCCGCTACTTCCACGGCAGGACCGCGGGGCGCGATAACCCGGTCTACGTGTGCCGGCATCGCAAGCAGACTCCCGCCGGCGACCCGGATCGTTGCGGCTGCCGCTCCATCCGAGTCCAAACCCTGGATGACGCGGTCTGGTCCCAGGTCCGGACCGCCCTGACCACTCCCCCACCCCCAGTCACCGCAAGCCGCACGGGTCGACGGCGCCCTGCTCGGGGGCCCTGCCACCGGCAAGGGCAGCAGCGGCTCAAGACTGGAGATCGGCGCCGACACCCTCGTACCCCGCATCGCCGAGGCCGCCGGCGACGTGTCCCGGCTGCAACATGCGATCGCCACCGAGTACCAAGCGGCCCGCGCAGCCGGGTTCGATGCCACCACCGCGCGGCTCATGGTCCAGCCCCGACACGCCGAACTGGCCGCCGCTCAACAAGCCCTGACCCGCCTGCAGGGCATCCGGGAAGCGCTCACCCGAGTAGCGGATCCCACCGTCGCCGACCGCGAGACACTGCACCAGGCCCGCGCCCGCATCGACGAACTCGACCCGCACGGCAAACAACAGATCATCGATCTGCTCGACGTGCAGGCACAGGTCACCGGCTACCACCAATGCCCTACCTGCACCGGGACCGGCTACCAACCCATCACACCCGGCCACCACCGACACTGGCCACCATCCTGCCCCACCTGCCACCGACTCGGCGTCCTCCCCGACCTCACCATCCACATCGGCAACACCGAACTGCTGGCGACCAACAATCCGGCAGACGCCCCCGCGCTTACGACCGGGCCGACCACGAAGACCGCCGGGTGACTCAGGACGGCTTCACCCTCCGGACTTCCACGGCCAGTGCGGTGACGGCACCGTCGACCCAACCAGGGCGGCGGCGCTGGTGTCGTCAGTCCATGCCGGCGACGACCTCCCCGTACGCCATGGCCTGCACCCGCACACCTCGAGGAGTCAGCCTGACCCCCGCCTGCCGCTGCGCGTGGACCAGTCCGTACTAGGCATCCGGGAATGTAAGGTATTGCTGACATTGCTGGCTGTAAGTTATTGTAGATATTACGGAATGTAAGCGATAGCATGCATGTTCTACCGGTGCTGATCGAGGAGGCCGGACTATGCGGGTCAAGACCGCCAAGGACCTGGGCAATCTGGTCCACGACCGGCGCAAGGCGCTGGGCATGACCCAGGCCGAGCTGGCCGCGCGGGTGGGCGTCAGCCGCCTCTGGGTCAACCAAGTCGAGTCCGGCCACGGCGGCGCCGCGGTAGCGAAGGTGCTGCAGCTGCTGTCCGCGCTGGGCATGACGGTGAACCTGGACCTCGCGCCCCGCGGCGGCGCTGCCGGGGTCGTCGTGGAGCATCATGCACCGCGCAGCGCCACGGTGCGCCCCGACACCGTGACGGCTACAACCCGCGTGCCACGGCCGCAGGTGTCGGGCGGCGCAGCCACGAAAATGGCGATGCCGAAGGCGCGGCCGGTCAACAAGAAGGGCCGCTGACGTGCCGCCGGTTTCCCGACCCAAGCTACTCGCTGTCATCCTCGACGGCCGCGTCGCCGGGCAACTCACCCAGGACCGCTACGGGCGGCTGTCGTTCACCTACGAGGACGACTACCGCGCCGACCCGGACGCCACGCCGCTGTCGCTGTCGATGCGGCCGACCCGGAGCGTGCACCAGCACAAGGTGGTCGACCCGTTCCTGCGCGGCCTGCTGCCGGAGAACCCCATCGTGCTCGACCGTTGGGCGGCGCAATTCCGAGTCTCCCCCGACAGCCCGTTCGCGCTGCTCACCCACGTCGGCGAGGACGTCGCCGGTGCCGTCCAGTTCGTGCTGCCCGATCGGGTCGAGGAGGCAACCAGCGGCGGCGAGCTGATCCCGGTCGACGAGCAGTACATCGCAAGCCGCCTGCACGGCCTGGTCCTCGACCGCGCGGCCTGGACCGACAGCAACTACCCCGGCCAGTTCTCCCTCGCCGGTGCCCAGTCGAAGTTCGCCCTACACTTCGACCCGGCCACAGAGCAGTGGAGCGTGCCCAGCGGCCGGTACGCGACCACGCACATCCTCAAGCCCGCGTTGCCCAACCTAGCCGACCAGGACGTCAACGAGCACATGTGCCTGGTCGCGGCCCGCAAGCTGGGACTCGACACGGCTGTGTCGTTGGTCCTGCCCTTCGGCGACGAGCGCGCCGTGGTGCTCGCCCGCTATGACCGCGACTATGACGATCAGGGCGAGGCGGTGCGCGTCCACCAGGAGGACATGTGCCAGGCGCTCGGGATCGCGCCGAGAGACAAGTACGAGCGTGGCGACCAGCTGCGCCCCGGCAAGGGCCCGGGTGTCGTCAGGATGATCGAGCTGATGCGCGAGGTGCAGAGCCCCGACGAGGCGCTGGCCTCCGCCAGGCATTACATCGAGGCGCTGGCCTACAACTGGCTGATCTACGGCCCGGACGCGCACGGCAAGAACTACTCGATCCTCCTCGAAGGCGCACACGCCCGGCCGTCGCCGCTCTACGACATCTCCTCGGTACTGCCCTATCCCGGCAACGCCGACCGCGTCGGCCAGTTCAACCTGCGAACGATGGCGATGGCGATGGAGGTCAACGGGAAATACCAGAAGAACCTCGTCCTCGGCGACGACTGGGCAGCTCTCGCGGACAAGCTGCGCCTCGACCGCGACGAGGTGCTGGGCTGGGTCACCGACCTCGCCGAGCGCACCCCGGAAGCCTTCGCCGACACCGCCACCGAGGTGCGCGAGCTGATCGGCGACTTCCCCGTCGTCGGCAAGCTGGTCGACGGCGTGGCCAGCTACGGCGGCAAGCTCAAGAACCATCTCGCCGTCGCCCCCGCCACCCGGCCGCGCGCCGCGCAGCGCGGCGCGTGACCACGGGCACCGTCGTGTACCGATGGAAGGCTTGCCCGAACGACTCCGGACGAGCCGATAACCGAGAACACCGCCGAGACCACGGCCGAGTCGCCCGCCGCCGGCAGCGAGGTCATCGTCGAGCAGGGCGGCGCGAATGGAGTCTCAATGCCGCTGTCAACCCCCGCGCTTGGCGTGGCAATAGTGGCTGACTGACGTCGGTCGGGCCTGGCGGTCATGATCATGGTCTGCGGCGCTTCCGTCAGCACGCCGACTCCGGCGTCGGTGACGGCGCGGTCGGCCTGCTCGGCGTGCTCGCCGCCCAACAACTCGGCGCCGAACACATCATCGCCTTCTCCCGCCACGAGCAGCGCCAGCAGCTGGCCCGCGAGTTCGGCGCCACCGTCATCGTCACCGAACGCGGCGACGATGGTGTGGCCGTGATCAAGGACCTCACCGGCGGGCTCGGCGCGCACAGCGTGATCGAGGCAGTGGGAACTCAGGAGTCGATGATGCAGGCCATCCGCTCTACCCGCCCCGGCGGGCGCGTCGGCTATGTCGGGGTCTCCCACGACGTGACCCTGCCCGGCCAAGAGCTGTTCTACAGCCACACCCACCTGCATGGCGGCCCCGCCCCAGAGCGCCGGTTCCTGCCCGACCTCCTCGATCGCATCTGGACCCGGCAGATCGAGCCCGGCAAGGTCTTCGACCTCACCCTGCCGCTTGAGCAGGTCGCCGAGGGCTACAAGGCCATGGACGAACGCCGCGCCATCAAGACCCTGCTCCAGCCCTGACCGGCGAATCGACACCACACGGCTTGAAGTCTGCACCTTGACCTTGCGAGCAAGAGCCTGGCAGCGCCGGGCCCGTGTCAGTCGGGGATCCCCGAGCGGGCGGGGAGGTTAGGCCGCGTCGCCGGGTACGAACCGCACCAGAGGGAGCGCCGCGCCGGACTCGCCAACGGGCTCGCCGAGCGTCTGCTCAAAAACGGGGGACAGCTTGGCCCACGCGCGGGGGTACTTGGCCTGGTAGCGACGTAGCACATCCGCCGCCTGGTCAGCGGTCAGCCTGTGCGCGACTACCGGCATACGCACCCGCGTGCCGACCGAGATATGGGCGTGCGGGTGCGCTTCGAGGTTGCGTAGCCATTGGGCCCGTTCGCCGAAACCAGCGGCGACGGTGTACTCGTCGCCAACTCGGGCGACCACTTCCAGCGCGACGTAGCGCGTGAGCCCGGATTTGCGTCCGACGTGCTCCAGCATCAGCAGCCGGTGGCCGAACAGGAATCCGAGCCGCACGCGGAACAGCCAGATTGGTGCCCGGACGAACCAGCGGGTCCTCAGCATCCTGGTGGCCAGCCGGGTTGTCAGCGTGCGGGCCTTGCTCATCTTCGCTCCATCCATGCGGTGAGGGTCTGACGCCTTAGCTGATTCCGCTGGCGGCGCTATGCGGGCCGTGCTCGGCGGCTGTATTCGGTCAGGTCAGTGGACGTCGAGGCGGGCGAATGCTTCGGCCGTGGCGATGCCGAGCAGGACGGCGACGCCGGCGAGCACGGCTGCCGACCCGGCGCTCAGCCCGCGCACGATTTGCCCGTCGCCGACGGCGTAGAAGAACGGTGACGTGAACCGGATCGGGTGTATCCAGTGCACCACTGGGGCGAGTGAGCTGATTATGTAGGCCGCCGCGGCGAGCGCGGAGGTGATGCCCAGTGCGGTGCCCCGGCTGCCGGTGGCCGCCCCGATCAGCATGGCCAGCGCGCCGAAGTCGATCGCGAGCAAGACCACGCCCACCGTGGCGCCGATCAGGTTGCCGACGCCGATGTGCAGCTCGAAGCCCGGACCGGCGAGCACGCACAGCATTGTCACCAGCGCGACGGGCACCGCGAGCACGCACATGGCGGCGAACTTCTCCGCGACGAGCCGCTGCCGCGAGAGCGGCAACGTGGCGACCAGACCGAGGGTGCCGTCCTCGTCCTGCCCGGCGATGCTCGCCGCGCCGTAGCCGACGGCCAGCAGCAGCGCGATCAGCGGGACGAAGTTGGCGTACAGGTTCGAGTTGAGCCACCCGGACGGGCTGGTCAGCGAGCCGGTCGCCCCGAACAGCGCCGCGACGGTGTTGCCGTTCTCGGTGAGCTTGTTCAGGCTGGCGTCGTCCCTGAATGAGGGGTAGAGCGCCACGATGATCAACGCGTACAGCGCCATGCCCACTGTGTAGCCGATCAGCGAGCGGCGGCGCAGCCGCAGGTCCAGCCGCGTGGTATCAGCGCGCATGGGTGGCCTCCTCCGGCTCGTCGGTGCGGTAGTAGGTCAGGAACAGCTCGTCGAGATCGGCGCGGCGCGCTGTTAGGTCCACCGCGTCGAGATCGGCGGCCACCCGTAGCAGGGGCGCGACCGGCCCGGTGACCGAGAGCACGAGCCGGGTGGTGTCGTGGCTCAGCACGTGCACGCCAGGCAAGTCGGCGAACCGCGCCGGGTCGATAGGCCGGGCGAAGCGGAACTCGACGGTGCGCGGGGCGGCGCGGCGTAGTCCCTCGACGGTGTCGGTGATGACGATGCGGCCTTCCTTGATGATCGAGAGGCGGTCGACGACGCGTTGCACCTCGTCCAGTTCGTGCGAGGAGAGGAACACCGTGCGTCCGTCGGACACCGTCTCGCGGACCAGGTGCGCGAACTCGTCCTGCAGCAACGGGTCGAGCCCGGAGGTCGGCTCGTCCAGGACGAGCAGGTCGGGGCGGTGCATGAACGCGAGCACCAGGCCGATCTTCTGCCGGTTGCCCTTGGACAGCGCGCGTACCGGGCGGTCGAGCTCGACCTGGAACCGCTTGACCAGCTCGTCGCGGTAGGCGTGATCGGTCAGGCCCCGCACCCGGGCGACGTAGTCCAGGTGCTGCTGGCCGGTCAGCCGCGGGTACAGCGCCAGCTCACCGGGCAGGTAGCCGACGCGGCGGTGGATCTCGACGCTGCCTGCGGTCGGGTCCAGGCCGAACACGCGCATCCGCCCCGACGTAGCGCGGTACAGCCCGAGCAGCAGCCGGATCGTCGTCGACTTGCCCGCCCCGTTCGGACCGAGGAACCCGAACACCTCGCCGGCGTGGACCTCCAACGCCACGTCGAGGACGCCGCGCCGCGGCCCGAACCACCGAGTGAGCCCATCCACCGAGATGACCGCGGTCACGCGCCGGCCTCCGAAGTGAACAGGCCGGGCCCGTACAGCTCCATGACGGTTTTCGTCCACCGGGCCACGCCCTCGGCACTGAGCGGGTCGACACCCAGCACGCCGGCGAGCTGCTCGCGCAGGATGATCACCGCGAGGTCGCTGACCATCAGGAACGCGGCCCGCGCCGGTCCGTCGCCGGCGGGGCGCACCACACCGGCTATCTCCAGCGCGTCCACCGCCCGCACCGACGCGTCGAACAGCGACCGGAACAGCGCCGCGCCCGCCGGCCCGCCGTCGACGAGCATGCGCCGGATGTAGGCCGGCAGCACCGGCTGCGCGTCGAGGTTCGCGGCGAACTTCGCGGCCAACGACGCGGACGCCGCCTCGACCGGCCCGGCCTCGGCTAACTCGGCGACGACCTCGATCAACGCCGCGATCGCACGCTCATCGACAGCGGCCTTCAGCCCGTCCTTGGACTTGTAGTGGTGGATGACCAGCGACGGCGATACGTCCGCGGCGGCGGCGACGTCACGCACGCTGACCGCGGCGACGCCGCGCTCGGCGAACAGCCCCATCGCCGCCTCGCGGATCCGGGCAGCCGCCGTGAGATCGATTGAACGCACATACAGATTATGGCACAACTGTGCAGTGATCAAGACAGGGCGCCCGGCATTAACGGTCGGCTGCCGTCCGGGCGACAACCTTGCACTGCACTACGCGGTGACCGTCGCAAAGCCTGGCGACGTGCTCGTCGTCGACGCGAAATCGTTCACCGAAGCCGGCGCATGGGGTGACTTGCTGACCCTCTCAGCCCAGCAGCGCGGCGTGGCGGGCCTAGTGATCGACGGCGCAGTGCGCGACATCCGTTCGATCATCGCGCTCAGGTTCCCGGTGTTCTCCCGCGCGGTCAGCATCAAAGGCACCGACAAGAATCAGCCGGGCACGGTCGGGGACGAGGTTATCTGCGGCGGCGTGCGCATCCGGACCGGGGACTTGATCATCGGTGACGCCGACGGCGTCGTTGCCGTCACCGCAGAACGCGTCGACGACGTCCTCAGGCTTGCGCTCCGGCGCGAAGCGTCCGAGCAGGCTACTCGCGATGAGATCAGGAGCGGCCGCACCCTGGTCGACATCCTCGACTTGCATGAGAACTTCCGCCGCCTCGGCTATCGGACTGATGGCGCTGCTGACACGACATGACACAGACGATGTGTTCGTATCCGCCTGCAGTGCGTTGGGGAGATGTGCGTCGCTCGCGGATCGATCGCCGACGACCGGGACCCTGGGTCCCCAGCCGTTACTACGCGCTACAGGACGAGGTGGCTGCGGCGTGAACCGGCGGCCTGGCCCCTGCGCGGCCTCGACGTCATGCCACACCGGTCGCCTGCTCGATTGACCTCCTGGAAGGACACGCCGATGGCCGTCCACTTCACGCTCTACCTCGAGGAGCAGCTGGCGGAGGAGCTACGCCGTTTCATGGCCACGCACTCGTGCAGTGCCACCGCGGCGGTCGAACTTCTCCTCCATCATGTGAATCGAACCGAGGGAGCACACGCGGTGCCCACCCTGCCCGCCGTCGATCCGACCCGCCTGGCGGTGGCCTGATGCGTGACGGAAAGTCGCTCACGCGCATCTCCGCGCTACTGCGGCAAGCCGAGGCATCAGCATCGAGCACGAGGCTGACGCGTTCATGCAGGCCGCCCACCGGCTGGCCACCGCACACTCGATCGATCTCGCGGTGGCGCGGTCCCACACGGGCGCTGTTGCATTGGGTGATGTCTCCGTGTCGGACGCTGATCGGATGATCAGCTCAACCTCTGGCTCGTCCGCTCCGGCCGGGTACCGGTTCCCGGGTGAGGTGATCGCGGTCGCCGTGCGCTGGTATTCGCGCTAGGGGCGCGCTTGGCTTCGGGCCGGTCCCGGACGAGGTCGTGACTGATCGGGCGGTGGTCTACCCGCGTGTCATCGAGGAACTCCGACCGGCCGCTCGGCATGGCAGGGAGCAGTACGCGAACAATGCGGTCGAGGCCGACCATGGTCGGCCTCGAGGCCAGGCTGCGGCCGATGCGCGGGCGCAAACGTGTCGCGTCCGCGCGAACCATCTCGGCCGGGCATGCGTTCGTGCAGAACCTACGCCGCGGCCACTACGCGATCACCGTCGACCGGCCTATGCATGATCGGGTCCGCGTCGCGTTCGACGAGTTGGCTTTGTCCCTCTGACGGGTAGCGAACTTGCCGGCCATCCAGTCCCGGCACGCTCTGCCTGCACCCAACGCAACAGCGCCTGATGACGCCACCCGCAATCTGGTGCGGGCGGTATCCGCGGGCGGGGTTGCGCATCTGGTGTACATCTCGGTGACGGGAGCCGACCGGGTACCGCTGGGTTCTTCAGGTCCAAACTGGCCGCCGAGCAGGCAGTCGCAGAGTCCGGGATCCCGTTCACGATTTTGCGGGCGGCCCAGTTCCACGAGTTCGTGCCGGTGAGAACCTGATCGTGGAGGATGCGACGGTCGGTCAACGTCGCTAGGAAGACTGCCTGCTCAGCGCGTCGCTGAGCAGGCCGTGAATCGCTTGCCCGTGATGGTGCGAGGCATTGCCGCACAGGAGCGTGGGCCGGTCGGCCGCGCTGCCTCAGCCTGTCGCGATGGACTGGATGAAGCGGTCCATGACAGCCCCTACCTCGGCGCGGGCCACGTTGCGGTCCTCAGCGCGGGCAAGGTAGAGCGCTGCCTCCCGCAGCGCGCCCAGCAGGGTGTGCGCCAGCGGCGCAATGGGCTGGTCAGGGATGCGGCCGACCTCGATGCCCGCGGCGAGCAGCGCCTGCACGAGCCTCATGTTGTGCTGGTTGCTGATCTCGGTCCACCGTTCCCAGCCCAGCACCGACGGCGCGTCGAGCAGCATGATGCGCGCCATCTGCGGCTCCGCGCACACGTCGAGGAAAGCGGACGCGCCCAGCTTCATGGCCGTGATCGGGTCGATGGCTCCTGCCGCCTCCACGGCACCGCCGATGCGCGCGGTGGTCTCGACCTCCACCTCCTCAAACGCGGCGGCGAACAGATCAGACTTGTCGGCGAAGTGGTGATACAGCGCGCCGCGGGTCAATCCGGCGGCCCGCACGATCTCCTCAGTGCCCACATCGCCATAGCCGCGGGCAGCGAATAACGTCCGCGCGGCCACGACCAGCGCATCGCGGGTAGCGGCCGAGCGGGCCGTCTGAGAGGGCCGGTTGCTGGTCATACAAACAGTATGTATGGTGACGGAGTCATTCCGACACAGTACGCGAGGAGACACCCGTGCCGACCGCCGACCTTCCGCAAGGGTCAGTGCACTATCGGACCGCAGGCACGAAAAGCACAAGACCGCCGGTGGTGTTCCTGCATGGCCTGCTCGTCAACGGCGAACTGTGGACTGCGGTGGGCGAGGCCCGTGCAGCCGCGGGCATACGCTCCTACGCCCTCGACCTGCCGCTGGGTGCCCACCCCGTCGGGCTTAACCCAGATGCTGATCTGAGCCCGCGCGGCGTCGCCCAGCTGGTGCTCGACTTCCTGGACGCGCTCGATCTAGACGATGTGACTTTGGTCGGCAATGACACCGGCGGGGCGCTGCGCCAGTTCGCGATCGACACCGACGACTCACGGGTCGGACGACTGGGCCTCACGAACTGCGACGCGTTCGACAAGTTCCCGCCCGCACCGTTCGGCATGCTCGTCAAAGTCGGCCGCCGACCGGGACGCCTGCGGGTGCTCATGAACACCGTCCGACCCACGTGGGCGCGACACTCCCGTTCTCGGCTTCGGTCCACCGGTCGCGACACCGTTGGATGCCCAGATGACGCGGCGCTGGATCACCCCGGGCCTCACCTACGCCGGCGTCCGGCGAGACACGGCCCGATTCATGCGCGGCCTCGACGCCAACGATCTACTGGACGTGTCAACCCGGCTGAACCGATTCACCAAGCCCGTTCTGATGGTGTGGGGCGCGGCCGATCGCTACTTCAAACTCGACTTCGCCCACCGCCTCGCCGAGGTGTTCCCCGACGCACGCGTCATTGAGGTTGAGGGCGGCCGAACGTTCCTCCCTCTCGATGACCCTGCCCGCGTCGCCGACGAAATCATTGCCGCCTTCCCCGTCAGACACGACGAGACGCACCAGACCGCCTGATCGCCTCCACACGTCGCGCGCCGCCGGCCCAATTTCGTGCCCGGACCTAGGTCAAGGACAACCAGATGACACTTCATGACACCGCCGTTCCTGCCGCCCGACGGTCTGAATCGGCACGGCACGCCCCGCCAGCGCTCGTCCTGGCCGTGCTGTGCGCGGCGACCTTCCTGGCCCAGCTCGACGTCTGGATCACCAACGTCGGACTGCCGGCAATTGGGCGTGGGGTCGCCGCCGGGTCGCTGTCGGATCTGAGCTGGGTACTCAACGCCTACGCCATCGTCTACGCCGCGCTACTCGTCCCGGCCGGCCGCCTCGCCGACCGGTACGGCCGCAAGTCCGCGTTCATTCTCGGACTGGCAGTATTCGCAGCTGCGAGTCTGGGGGCCGGGCTCAGCAGCGACCTATGGGTATTGGTCTCTTTCCGCGTTCTGCAGGCTGTCGGCGCCGCCGTGCTCACCCCCAGCAGCCTCGGGCTCGTACTGACCAGCGCACCACCGGCCAAGGTCTCCTCCTACGTCAAGATCTGGGTGACCACCGGCGCGCTGTCCGCGGCCTGCGGGCCGATCGTTGGAGGCGCCCTCATCCAGGCCTCCTGGCGCTGGCTGTTTTTGATCAACATTCCGGTCGCGATCGGCGCACTCGCATTAGCGCTTGCCGTAGTACCGAACACCACCCACGAACGCAGCGGCCCGTTTCCCGACATTGCTGGCGGCCTGCTGATGGTGGCCGCGGTCGCAGCGGCCTGCCTGGGCGTGGTGAAGGCTCCGGACTGGAGCTGGAGCAGCGCGCGGGTGGTGGCGTTACTGGTCCTAGCTGCGGTCGCGCTCGTCGCGTTCCTGCTGCGCTCGTCGCGGCACCAGGCGCCGGTCGTGCAACTGGAGTACTTCCGCAACCGGGTCTTCGGCGCGAGCAACCTGGTAGCGATGCTCGCCTTTGGAGCCTTCGGCTTGCTGCTGCTCTCAGCCATCCTCTGGCTGCAGGGCCACTGGGACTATTCCCCGCTGCGCACCGGATTCGCCACCGTCCCCGCGCCCGTTATGTTTGCCGTCGGAGCCGGAGTCGCCGAGGGGCTCGTACAGAAACAGAAGGCACGCGTCGGCACCGTGTCTGCGGTGGGTCTGGTCATCTCCGCCGTCGGAGCGGTTCTATTGATCACATTGGTCAGCACTGGGCACGGGTACGCCGCGCACTTCCTGCCGGGATGGCTGCTCATCGGCCTCGGTCTCGGACTGGCACTGCCCGCGGCCGTGTCGGCGGCCACCGTCGATTTGGCGCCGGAAGAAGCGGCCACCGGCAGCGCAATCGTCCAAATGTCAGCACAACTTGGATCCGTAGCGGGCGTGAGTGTCCTGGTCGCGATTCTGGGCACCGCGTCCGCCGCCGCGAGACTCACCGTCTACCACCACGCCTGGTGGGTGGCCTTCGCCGTCGGCCTGTCAGCCATCCTCGCCGCCCTCGCCATCAACCAGCGACACGCCTCGACCCTCGAGCCCCCCTCCCTCGTCGCCTAACCCACCAACCCGCCGCCCCGGGGTTATGCGCTCCGAGAGGCCAACAACCACGACCCACGCCCGCCGAACACCACCGAGGAGTCCGCCATGCCAATGCTCGATATTCACATCCCCGAAGGTGCACTGACCACCGAGGTCGAAGATCTGCTGATCGCAGCGCTCACCGATGTAATGCTCATCCACGAAGGCACCGACCCGACAAACACCGAAGCCAGATCAATCACCTGGGTGTGGGTCCATCGGCCCGCGCGAGTGTTCGTCGCAGGCCACATGACCGACCGACCCCGCTACAAGCTGGTACCGCAGCTGCCTGAGGGGCAGTACGACGACCAGCGACGGGCGACCATGATTGCCGCGGTAACCGAGGCTGTGCTCGACGCCGAGGAGCAGATGGGCCGTACCCGTGACCCCTACATCGTCTGGGTGTTTCCCACCGAGGTCCCCGAAGGCACGTGGGGAGGGGGCGGAGAAGTGTTCGGCCTCGCTGACATTGCGTCGCTCGTCCTCAACTCGGCACCAGACGGTCATACCTACGCGAGGCAACGACTCGACCTGCGCCGCCAGCGGCATGCGGCCACCATGTAGTCGGCAGCCAGCGATGGGATTTGCGATCCCTGCACGACGACATCGCCACCGTGCTCGAACCGATGGGCCTGCGGCTCTCACCAGCCAAGACCCGGATCGTGCACATGAGCGAGGGGCTCGACTTCCTGGGGTTCCACATCCAGTGGCGCCGCAAGCGAGGCACGAGCAAGTGGTACGTCTACACCTTCATCGCCGAGCGGCCGATCCGATCGGTGAAACAGAAGGTGCACGACCTCACCCGCAGGACATCGCAGCAGCCACCCAGGGACGTGCTGATCCGGCTCAACCAGATCATGCGCGGATGGGCCAACTCCTTCCGGCACGCAGTCTGCAAACACACCCTCAGATCCCTGGAAACCTTCGCATGGCGCCGGGTGATCCGCTGGTGGATGCACCTGCGGCGCTGGAACTGGAAAGACGTCCGCCGCCACCTCACCGGACCACACGGCCGGTGGCGCAGGCCGACGGCGGACGGGATCGAGCTGTTCAACATCGCATCGGTGCCGGTCACCCGCTACCGATACCGCGGCAGCAAGATCCCCAACCCCTGGCTCTTGCCCAACCACGCCTAACGGCAGACACCGTGGAGAGCCCGTTGCCGGGAGACCGGCACGGCGGGTTCGGCGAGCGGCCTGGGGAAACGGACCGGGAGCAACCCCGACACCGCGCCCCGGGCCGACTCAACCACCATCGCCTGACGGGACGCCGACGCACAGCCTGATGGAGTGGCCCGGGACCGAGCTGGCTAAGCCCGATTGCACCGCAGTGAGCCGTTGATCAGCGGGTTGTAGGGCGAGAATGCCCTTGCGTGGCAGGAGAATCGGACTTATCTAGGGCTCGATCCTGCTGGTCATGAAGGGCATCTCGTAGATGCAACTCTCTCATGTCGTCCCGGTGCGGTCGGCGCGTTTCGATGATCCGAGCTTGGTGTCGTGCGCCGGGCTGGTTCCGGCGCTCGCGCTGGCCGAGCGCGCCGGGCTGACTGCGCTGTCCAGCGCAGATCTGAGCGTTCCCGGTGGTGCTGGGGCGAAGGTTGACTCGCCTGTCGCGGCATGGTCGCGGGTGCGGACTCGATGGCTGACATGGACTTGCTGCGCCATGGCGGGATGGGTCGCTTGTTCACCGGGGTGCGGGCGCCCTCGACATTGGGGACGTTCGTGCGCGCGTTCCGGTTCGGGTACGTGCGCCAGCTCGACGCTATCGCCGCGAGGGTCCTGGCCGGGCTCGCTCAGCACGCCCCGATCATCAGCACAGGCGAGCCGGTCAGCTATCTGGACATCGACGACACGGTGCGCTCGACGTTCGGCGACGCCAAGCAGGGTGCCGGTTACGGCTACTCCGGCGTCAAAGGGCTCAACGCGCTGCTGGCCACGGTCTCGACCGCCTCGTCGGCGCCGCTGATCGTGGCCACCCGGTTGCGCAAGGGCTCGGCGAACTCCGCGCGCGGCGCCGCGAGACTGGTCGCCGACGCGATCAAGACCACTCGGTCCTGCTGCGTGAGCGAGCTGATGGTGTTGCGGGCGGACTCGGCCTACTACGGCGCCGATGTCATCGCCGCCTCCCGCCGCCACGGCGTGCACTTCTCCATCACCGCTCGCAAGGACCGGGCCGTGGCAGCGGGGATCGGCTCGCGACAGCCGGCCGAAGCGGCCTACGGCGCGCACCTCGACGAGCTTGATCGACGTGATGACCTGACCGGACTCCACGGTCGGCTTGATGCGGCCGGCAACCGTCAGCTCGATCGTGGCCGCCTTGAGGGCGACGTCGACAATGCGGAACACCTCGTTGCCCGGACCGAACTCGCCGACGAGGATCAGTGGACGGCCGGCGGGATCAGACCCTGTACAACCGCAGCTGCTTGACAAACGCAGAAGTGTCATCGGCGCCCCGACTACGTGTGCGTTGCACACTGTGACGCCGCCGAGGGAAACGACGAACTGACGAAGGAGCAGGTCACCATCGTCGCTTGGGCGCGCTACTTCACGAATCACGCGATCGCGCTGCCGTCGATGAGTATTGATGGTGACCTAGCCAATGGGCGCACATCGGCTAGAACCCCGCCGACAGCGGCACATCAGTGCGTTGGAGTGCTGGATGCGATGGTCTTAGGCGATGCTGACGTGCGCGGCCGCGGGCGGGAGCACGACAGACCTGGTCAAGTGCGGCGGCTGATCGATGTCGAGGCCTTTCGCATCGGCCAGTGCCGCTGCTAGTCGCTGCACGACTACCAGCCGGGCCAGTGGGTCGAGGCTGGGTTCGAACAAGCACGCATCTGTCGCCGCGATCTGCTCGCCCAGCCCCGGCGGGAGCTCGCTGAATGCCATGATCAGGGTGTGCTCGCCCGCGGCAGCGACCGGGCCGTGGCGATAGTCCAGTGCTGGGTGTGACTCCGACCAGACCTGCGCGATCTCGCGCGCCTTGAGCGCCGCCTCGTGCGCGAGACCGAGGGTCCATCGATGACCGAGGAAGACGAGATGCGACACGTCCTCCAGACCATCGGGCAGCGGCCAACTCAGCGCCCGCTCGGCCTCGGCCGGCAGCTCGGAGGTCGGGTAGCCGAACGCGCAGCGAGCCAGCGCCAGCACAGCCGTGGGGAATCTGGTCTGCACGATGGCGAAATCCTCGGCGAAGTCAAGGGCAATCGTCTCATCGACCCGCTCGGTCAGCGGGCTGGCCGCCGGTCCGGTGATCGCGACGCGTCGCACCGACCGGGGCAGCGCGTCAAGCAGCGACAACACCTCTGTTGTGGTCCCTGATCGACTTAACACGATTACCTGGTCGTAGTCGCGGGCCGCGATGACCTCGGCGGGGAACGCCGCGTCGGTCTCGCCGAATCCAGCCGCTTCTCGTAATGCTGCCAGGCTCATCGCCACGAACGCCGATGTCCCGCATCCAGTGATCAACGTGCGCCGCGCGGGCGCGGTGAGCAACGGACGGACCTGGTCGGCGAGTGCGAGCGCGCGCCGCCATACGTCGGGCTGGCTGACCAGTTCTTGCATAACGCGGCTTGCCGCTACGGACTGCACGAGGCTCCTCTTCGATGAAGTAGTCGGCGTCGAATTGCGCCGATGCATTTGACGTCTGGGCGCAGCTCACCCCTCTCACCCAGGATGGAATGCAACCGCCGAGCGTGCTTTCACCCTTTACCGCTGCGGTCCCTGGGTAGAGGTAGGTCGACCCGGTGCCGTCCCGGGCTTCGACAGCAGCGATGCCGTCACTGGTGAAGTCACCGCGGCGAGATTGGTCATGACCCCCCAGCTAGTATCCATTTCCACGCGGTTTCCGAGGATGTTCAGGCCGTTGATCGCGCCGCTGCCCGGATAGAGCCAGAGGGTGCCGATGCGCTGCGGCTCCCGACTTATGTTGGATATTAACCAAATTATTGGTGCTAGATTGCTCCCCGGAGGAGCCGATGTCAACCACTTCTTCGCGGGGCGCTGACCCCGCACTGATGCGGCAGATCAACGCCGTCGTCATGCTGCGCGCGCTGCGCGGTGCCGGCCCGCTGACATTGGCCGCAGTACGTGCCCGCACAGGACTCTCGCGCAGCACTGTCGAGAGCGTGGTTGACGAACTGGTAGCCCGCCAGCAGGTCGAGGAGATGCCCGCGGGCACCGCGAGCGGGCGATTGGGCCGACCGGCGCGCCTGTTCCGGTTCCGTGCCGAGGCGGGCCATGTTCTCGGGCTCGACATAAGCGCGCACCACGTCATCGCGACCGTTGCCGATCTGGACGGCACGACCCGCGCCGAGCACCGCGAGGCGACCACAAGGTCCGCCTCCCGCGCTGACCGGCTCGCAGCTGCCCGGCTTGCCACCCGCCGTTGTCTGGCCAAGGCCAAGCTCGACCGCGCTGCGCTGCACGCCGCCGCGGCAGGCACGCTGGGCATCGTGCACAACGGGGTCGTCACCGTCTGCCGAGTGCTCCCCGAGTGGAACGACTTCGATCTCGGCGCTCACCTTGGTGGCTGGCTCGAATGCCCGCTCGTCATCGAGAACGACATCAACCTCTCGGCGATAGCAGAACGCTGGCGCGGCGCCGCCGCCGACAGCGACAACCTCGCCTGGGTCAGCGTGGGCCGCAGCTTCGCCGCCGGCGTCATGCTCGACGGCCGGCTCTTCCGCGGCGAGAAAGGCGCCGCCGGAGAGTTCGGCTGGGTGAAGGAACTCGGCTGGAGCGACGTGCTCGCCCACCCGCTCGCATCGCTGGGCGTCACAAGCGCAGCCGGTCGGAAAGCTCGGCACATCCTCGGCGCTGCAGGGGCTGGCGAGCATGCCGCGCTCACCGCCGTGGACGAGTTCGCGGCACTGCTGGCACCGGGACTGTCCGCGATCGTGCTCGCCTACAACCCCGGCACTCTGATCATCGGAGGCCCGGCCGCAGCAGCCGGTGACCTGCTACTCGATCGACTCGAGAGGCATCTCACGCCGCGCTGCCTCGCGATGCCAAAGCTCGGCGTGTCGACGCTCGGCGACCGGGCCGTCGTGACCGGGGCCGTGCGGCTCGCGCTCGACCAAGCCGAACGGGCACTGTTCGCCCTCGACCGAGAACTCAGCATTCCGATCGACAGCACGCCCGCACAGCAGCGGTGACCCACTCCGCCTGGCGCCCCGTCGAGTACCGGACCGCCCGCGCCGACGACATCCCAGGGATACACAGCCTTTGGGCCGCCTCATTGTGGGCGAGTGTGGAACGGCTACACGCCGACTGGACCGCCGACCCGGACCCGCTGCGCCGCGCGTTCGTTGCAGTCGACGGTTCCGGCGTGCTCGCGGTCGTATGCATCGTCCCCCGCGTGCTGCGCAACACCCTCGGTGAGCCACAACCGGTCGGAGGCATCGCAGCAGTAGCGACCCGACACGATGCCCGGCGGCGAGGCCACGCCCGACGACTCCTCCAACTCGCGATTACGGCAATGAGTGAGACCGGCTTTGCCTGGTCGATGCTGTTCACCGGGACGCCGCAGGTATACGGCTCGCTCGGCTGGAC
Source organism: uncultured Actinomycetes bacterium (assembly GCA_963733615.1). GTDB lineage: Bacteria > Actinomycetota > Actinomycetes > Mycobacteriales > Jatrophihabitantaceae > DASXRA01. The sequence goes on along the minus strand of CAVTEA010000042.1, from coordinate 133,042 downwards.
ACAAGTACGCCTCGCTGCCCGCGAGGGGCCACTGGCCAGCGGGCCAGGATCGCCACTGCGCTATCGAATCCGGCGAGCGACGCTGAGCGAGTGCCGCGCCGATCTCGCCGCGATCTATGACCAGTACAACGCACACCGGCCACTGAGCGCCGTTCGCACCACCGACGGCTGGCACGGCTCCGCCATGCGCCGTCTCGACGATACCGACCTGTTCGTGGCCGAGATGGCAGGCGAGATCACCGCTTACGCATCGGTTGCCTGGCGCGACAACGTCGTCGAACTCCGCGAGATCGGCCTTCGGCCGACGCACGGGCCGGCACGTCACGACCTGTTCGCCGCAATCGCCGGCCAGGCCCACGCCCGAGCAATCACACAGGTGCGCGCTCATCTCCCGAGCGACGTGCCACTGACCGGCCTCGCGACGCATACCCACACCGTCGAGTCGAGCACCGCGATGGCGCTTCCTCTGCGGGCTACCTGGGCCGACATCCTGACCGTCGTCGACTCGCCGTCGGCAACGTTCTGGCTCGCCGACGGATTCTAACGGCGCCGCTTGACGCAGCGCGGCGGATGAGGATACAAAGATCCACGATTTACGCCGGAACCTAGCAATAAGCACCTCCGGCGGCACCTTGTCGAGAGCTAGGACCAACAATGAATCCTGTGACGCTTGCCGTCGTCGGCGCGGGTTTGCGTGGGATCGTGTACTCGGAGGCGACAGTTGCCTCCGGTCGTGGACGAGTCGTCGCGGTGGCCGAGCCCGATCCGGTGCGCCGGGCCCGGTTCGCGCAGCGATTCGGTGTCCCGGCGGACCAGTGCTTCGCGGATTGGACCGACCTCGCCGCGGCCGGGCGGGTGGCCGATGCCGTGGTGATCTCGACACGACAGACAATCTGCACGCCGCCGCGCTCATGCTGGTCTGCGCCGACATGATCCGCCCACCCTGGACCGGGTCCTCACCCCGCGCGCCCCGCAGAATCTGGTCGCACTGATGACCCAGGGGACAGCGGGGTCAGAAGCTGTTCGAGGCGCCTGCTCAGGAACCGCGCGACCGGCCTCTCAGTACGCGATGTTGGTGAACCCGAACCGGCCGGTGATATCGCTGTAGCCGTTGCCGTCGTCGTCGGACTGGTAGGTGATGTCGAAGCCGCCGACCGGAGACACCGCGAGCGCCGCGACGATCTGCGGTCCCTGCACGATCGGGTTCATCCGGGTCGCTGGGAATCGGCCGACCGAAGTGCCGTCGGAGTTCACGCCGGCCGCATAGATCTCGTCGCCCCGGACCGAGTTCCACGGGTCGATCTCGGTCCAGCTCACAACCGCCTGCCGCGAGTCCGCGATGCCGATGCGCGGCGTGCCCTGCGTCCCGAGCGGGGGATACATCGCGTCGGCCGCCGTGGGCTCCGGGGTCACCTGCGTCTCGACGAAGCGCGGCGCGAACGTGGTGGTGAACCCGCGGACACGGATCCGCCACTTCGGATACCCGTTCGCGTCCGTACCGAGATGACTGCTCCACGCGATGATGGAGTCGCCGGCCGGCGTGACCGCGACCGCAGGAGCCAGCTGATCGCTGGCCGTCACCGTGTTGACCAACGCAGCAGCGCGGGTGACCGCGCCGGCAGGCGACAGCCTGGCCTGGGCGATGTCCGTGGCCTGCTGCCACACGACGGTGGCAGCGCCGGTGCCGTCCAGGGCGACATCCGGCCGATTCGCGCTGTCGGCCGCGTCGACCTGGATCGGGCCCCACAGGCGGCTGTCGACCGAACCGTAGCCCACGGCGTGGATGTGCGTCGTCGAACTCGACGGATCGGCCTGGTCCTCCCAGACGACGTCGAACGCACCGTTCGGGGCTACCGCGATGTGCGGATCGAGCTGGTTGCCCCGCCATTCCGGATCGTTGGGGAAGATCGGCGCCGACAACGTTCCGTTCGGCGCGATCTCGCGCAGGTCGATGTTGTACGACCCGTTGCCATCGGCGTCCTCGGACCACACGACGTAGGCGTTCCCGGCGTCGTCCACCCCGACGTCGGGCTGCTGGTGCGACCAGTTGCCGGTCCCGCCCTGATCGACGCGTATCTCGTAGAGGCTCTGCCCGCTCGGCGCGTACGTGCGGATCCAGATCTGAGTGCCTGCGACGGTCGTGTTGTCGGAGTCGTCCTCCCAGACCACCGACCGATAGCCGGTCCGGCTGGTCGCGATCGCCGGACTGCGTTGATCGCCGGCACCGTTGTTGTTCACCGTGTTGACCGACGTGAGGGTCGCGTTCGGGTATGCGGCCGGAAAGATCTTGATCGCTTCGTCGTGCATCTGCTGGAAGTTTGCGTTGTAGCCGGCGTAGATACTCGCGTCGTCGACCCTGACGAGGGCGTCATCGGCATTCTGTAAGGACCCGTTGTTGATGTTGTGCGAGCCCATGTAGACGTACTGCTTGCGCGTGCCGGCAGATCTGGAGTATCCGTCGACGAGAATGATCTTGGAATGGACGTCGCCCGGGCAGCCGTTGATCCCGTATCGACAGCCGCCCACCCGGAACATGTACACCGGAATGCCGGCCTGGACGAACTTCCAGGTGTCCTGCACTGTCTGATTGCTTGCCGATACGAGAATCTCCACCTGGCAGCCCGCCTGCCTGGCCGCGAGTACAGCGGAGTCGATGTGCGGCCGATCCGCGGCCCATTGCGACTCGACGAACCGGATTGTGCCGCCCTGGGTGCAGTCGATGTCATTGAGTTGCGCGGCCAGGAAGTCTGAGTCCCCGTATGCGGCCTGGTCGGCCGCGGTGTCGCGGGGCGACATCCAGACCGTGACCCTTCCACTCGTCGAGATGATGGTGCCCGACCACGGGGACGCGGTGTCGGTTTTCATCTTGGTGATCACGGCTCGGTATCCGGTTGCGAGGGCCGGGTCGTTCGCGCTGATCAGCAGGTTGTTGTGGAGTGGATCGGGGCCGTTCGGGATGTTCTCCGAACTCTGGACGACGACGTTCGTGCGCCCGTCGGTGAGCTGGCTGAATACCCAGATCTTCTGATGGTCGATATCGGTACCCGGCCCGAGGCAGCCGTCGACGCACAGCACGACCGACCCGGCAGGCAGCTCCCCCTGCAACTGCGTGAGGACCGGACCCGGACCGGGATTGGTCCCACCGCACGCGATGTTCGGGCAGGCCTCGGCGACCAGCGTGACCGCGACGCCGCGCTGGTAGGCGGCGTAGAGCTTGTCGGCCAGGTCTTGGTTCTCGAAGGTGTACGCGCCGATGTCGATGCGTGAACCCGCAGCCGCGCTGTCGATGAGGGCGGCGATAGCGTCCTGCAACGAGGTGTCCATGCTGCCGTCGACCTGCGGATCGTTGAACATCGCTTGCAGGGTCGGCACCGGATCCGCTCGTGCCGGACTCAGGGTCGGGACTGTGAGCGATGCGGCGAGCACGGCGAGCACGACGAACATTCGGCGAAGCATTGGCGCCTCCACGAAGTGGCCGCTCGGTGACGGCGATGACCCATATGCAGACACCTCGGCCGGGCGAGCGCAAGGCATCGCGGCCAAGTGCGCAGCGCGCCTGCGCGTTTGCCCCACCGCAGCCGGACGTTCCCAGTGATCGCCTCAGACCATGACCAGCGCGGGCCAGCGCGTCGGTGGCCGACACGACGTCGCGCTCGCTGCGGCACGCGCCGAGCCCGTCCTACTTCAGGGCGTAGTCCGCAGGCGACTCCAGGGACTTGTTGGTAACGAACACGACCCGGCATCCGACCCGGCGCAGCCGGTTGAGCGACTCGATCGCGCGGGGCAGCGCCGTATCGCCAAGGTAGAGCGTGCCGTCCAGGTCGAACGCGTAGCCCGGGAAGAGTCGATCGGGTGGTCGTCGTTCGCCTGGCCTGCAGCCAGGTGCATAGGCTGACTTCGCCGTCACTGGGGAACGAGCATCATGATGCCCTGGCTGTTGTCGACCACGTACACGACCGCAGATCGGTCGTCGACCGCGACGCCGAGTGGCTCGGCCAGCTTGGCCGACCTTGCCAGCCCGCCAGCTTGGCCCGCCGTGCCATAGGACCCGCTACCCGCGATGGTGTCGATGGCACCCCGGACAACGGAGCGCACGACGTTGTTGACGGTGTCCGCGATGTACACGGCACCGTCCTGGCCCACCGCCAACCCGTGCGGCGCATGGAGTTCGGCACCCTGCGCCGGCCCGCCGTCGCCACTGAACCCGGCGCCGCCCGTACCGACCGCCGTGGTGATGATCCCGTGCTGATCGACCTTGCGGATGCGGTTGTTGAACGTGTCGGCGATGTACACCGAGCCGTCCGGCCCGATGGCGACGTCCATGGGATGGTCCAAGGTCGCCTTCGTCGCAAGGGCTCCGTCCCCGCCATAGCCCGCCTCGCCAGTGCCGGCCACGACACTCAGCCGGCCACTGCGGCCGATCGCGGCGACGACGTTGGCGTAGGTGTCAGCGACGTAGACCGTCCCGTGCCGGTCGACGGCCACCCCGAACGGATGATGCAGGCGGCTGGCCAGCGTGCGGATTCGCCCGTCCCGTCCGACTGTGCGTACGGCGTTGTTGAAAGTGTCGGCGATGACGACCGTGCCGCCCTGGTCGACCGCGACACCGGTCGGGTAGTTCAACGCGCTCTCAGTTGCCCGCCCTCGTTCGGTCGGGGTGCCGGCCTGGTTCATGACGCCGGCGATCGGCGTGGCAAGCCCGGTGGCGGCGTGCTGCTGTACCGAAACGTCCCACACGGTCACGTCCACGGAAGCCTGTGCGATCGGCGTACGGATCTGGAACTGAGTGTTCCCCGAGATCGCGGCCGTCACCGTCAGGGTCTGTGGGGTGCTGCTCAACGTGATTGCCTGCGTGCGGATATCGGCGCTGCCGGTCCAGAAGTCCAGGTAGACCGTGCCTCGTCCGGACAAGGTGGCCGAGCAGGCAGCCGTGGCGCCGACGAACGTGGACGGTACGGCGTACAACCACGTGTCGGTGGCGACGTCGGTGCCCAGCCAACGGATCGCGCTCTTGCCGTCGACGATCGCCGGCTGCAGCACGTACTTCGGCGTGCCGGCCGCGGCGATCACGGTCCACGGCAGGGCCCCGGTCGGCTCGACGAAACCGCCCGGCAGACGTTGGTCGGTCCAGTGATCGGGTCCCTCGATCCGCCCGACGACGTTGTTCACGGTGGCCGCCACGTAGACATTGCCCGCCGGGTCGACGGCGACTGCGTGATTGCGACCGGTCGGGTGGACGCCTTCGGACGGGCTCGGCGCGCCCTGGGCCAGGTTCAGATTGGTCGCGGGGCCGCTGAACTCAGTCTGATTGCGGCCGTAGCCGGCGAAGGCTCGGATCGTCGTTGACATCGTGGTCCCTTTCAGTTCTTCGCCTGGGCACGGGTCAACGGAGCAGGACTGATTGTCGGGTGTTCACGCAGATATCGGATGAACCCCTCGTGGTCACGGTCGTTTCGCACCGCGTCGGTGAAGCCGTGGAATGCGGTGGTGCCGTCGGCGCCGATGAGCGTGTAGCACAGGCCGGCCAGGCGGTACGAGGCCGACAGATCGAGTGGGCGTCCGCTGAGCTGGATCTCGGTCGGGTCGATCCGCTGTCCGACCGGTTGGCTGGCGTCGACCCGGTACTGCACGTTGGCCGAGACGGCGAGGGGTGCGAATGCGACCGTGTTGCCCTTCGTGACCCATTGACTCTCCAGCGCCGTGTGGATCTGGGCTCCGGTGACGCTCACCGTGAGTACCGGATTGCCGTACCCGAACGCATTCCATGCGTCGCCGAACAGCACCACTCCGTCCGTGTCACCCGGGGTGTCGCCGGCCGCATAGAACAGACCGTCCCCGTGCAGCGCGGTCGACCCGGTCAGTGGACGGGCGGCGAAGATCGCGAGGTCGGCCGAGCTGCCGTCCTGGTTCCCGAGCCAGAGCACCACGTCGGCGGCGAGGTCGCTCATCGTGCTCTCACCGAGGCTGCTTGCCATGCGGGTGAAGTCCGCGGTCTGCCGCGCGATCGGCGCGTTGTATCGCTTCACGCCCTCGTCCACCCAGTAGTTCGCGATGGTCTGCAGCTCCGGGTCCGGCGGGATGTCGTGCGTCGTCGGGTGATTGATCGAGGTCGTGAGCTGGCGCACCACCTCCCCGGTGCGGGGATCGAGCTTGAGCGTGATCTCGTTGATGAGCTGCCCGTAGCAGCCGGCTTCGACCACCGGTCGCGGCACGCCGTTGGGGTCGGGCAGCATGCCGTTGAACGGCTCGTGCCAGTGGCCGGTGACGACGGCTGCGATGTCAGGCGAGGCCTGCGCCGCCAGTTGGAAACACGGCCCGGTCGGATTGGTGAGCCCGTTGATGTCGTGCCCGGCGAGGCCGCCGTCGTGCATTACGAGCACGATCGCGTTCACGCCCTTCTTCTTGAGAACGGCCGCGTACTTGTTGATCGACGCGAGTTCGTCGAGCTGGCTCATATCCGGTTGGTACGACGTCGATCCGGTCGTGGTGCCCATGACGGTCAGATGGATGAAGCCGATCGGCAGCTTGCGCCCGCGTCCGGCGTTCACGTACACGATGTTGTATGGCGGGACGACGGTGTAGCCCGAGTCGCTGAAGACCACGTTGGACGAATAGAAGGCGAAGTCGGCGCCACGGAATCGCTTACCGGTGGAGTCGACGAACGAGTCGTCGCGTCCGGGCATGGCTAGCGGAGTGCCCTTCTCCATATGGTCGATGAGGAACTCCGGGAACCGCTGGTCGAGCTCATGGTTGCCCAGCGTGCTGAACTGCAGCCCCATTCGATTCAGCACTTCTACCGTGGGTTCGTTGGCCATTGCGTCGGCCTCGAACGGCCATCCGGAGAAGTTGTCACCCGCGGCGAAGAAGATCGAGTTCGGTCGACCGGCACGAATCCGCTTGAGATGTGCGGCGAGATATCCGACTCCGCCCACGACCAGCGCGCGGCCCGTGAAGTCGTTGACGATGTTGTACCCGGCGGTCTCGGTCGGCTGCAGGTAGCCGTGCAGATCGGTGATGTTCACCAACTGCACGTCCACATACCTGTCCGGATCAGGCTCGACAGCGTTCTCCGAGGCGTACGCCCGCTGGCCGACGGCCGCCATCGCCGGCGCGCCGACGACGGCGCCCACCACGGCTGCACCGGTCACCCCAAGAAACCCACGGCGCCCGACCTTGCGTTCCCACGACATGTCTGTGCCCCTTCCGGGCTGTACGAGATCAGTTCTGAATCCGCGAAGGCATGTCGATGCCTGCTCAGTTGAGTGTCTACGCGGGAAGCGCCGAAACGCTCAAGATCTACACCGAAACTGCGCAATCGGTCTGCGCGTCTTGCCGCCGCTCAATGCGACTTCGCAGCGAGGCTCACCGGACGCGGCAACCGGGTCGCGGATCGCCGAATCGCTCGTCCTACAACGGGATCCGTCCTCCGATCACGACCGCACTCACCGCGCCGAGCTGCGCCGCATCACGCTTCGCTCGTACCGCGAACACCGATGCGATTGACACGAATGGGTCAGTCGCCCACGCTGCGTCCTGGCGTATTGCTCATCGGAGTAGGAAGAAGGTGGACGGTGGTTCGAGCATTGAGAACGCGACGCGTCTGTGCCGTCGCAGTGACCGGCGCACTCGTCGGCGCGCTGCTTGCCGGGTGTGGGTCGTCGGCGGCCAGCGCAGAGTCCGGCGTGTTACGGGTCGTGGGCTTCGGCAACAATCCTTCATTCGTCGACAACTTCAACATTGCATCACCAAACGTGTTCTCGCTCGCGAACATGATGTACGAACCGCTCGTCTATCTTGACGACAACCACATGACAACGCGTCCGTACCTGGCCCAGTCGTGGGACTGGTCCACCGATGCGAAGACCCTGACGATGCACTTGCGCCAGGGCGTCAAGTGGTCCGACGGGCAGCCTTTCACCTCGGCGGACGTGAAGTACCGATTCGTGACGCTGCCCAAGCAGCATCCGGACCTGCCGTTCACGGTGCCTCAGGACTTCCAGTCACTCGAGACCCCGGACGATCACACGGTCCGTTTTCATTTCACCAAGCCGGCCCGGACCACGTTCGGTCCTTACAGCTGGACCGGCGCGTTCATCGTGCCGGAGCACATCTGGGCCAAGCAGGATGTAGCCAAGTGGACAAACCCCAATCCGGTGACGACCGGCCCGTTCGTCGTGGACAAGTTCGCTCCACAGCAGATCACGCTGAAGGTGCGCGACGATTGGTGGGGCGGCAAGTCCAAAGGCGTCAAGTCCGTCAAGGTGATCGCAGCCGGAACGGCCGACGCCGCGCAGGCGATGATGCTCAAGGGCGACGCCGACTGGGCGAACATCTCGTGGCCAGGGATCCAGGACCAATGGGTCAAGGCTGATCCGCAGAACCACAAGTCGTGGCAGGCGACGAACTCGTTCTCCGAGGTGACCTTCAACTACACCAAGCCCGTGTTCACGGACCTGCACGTGCGCACCGCCCTGTGGGACGCAATCGACACCGCGCGCATCGCCCAGGTCAACAACACCGGCGGTAAGCCGCCGAACGTCACGAGCATGGACCCGACCGTATTCGGCGATCAGGTTGCGCCAGAACTTCGCGACACCAGCCAGAAGCAGGATGTTGCCCAAGCCAAGGCCGAACTCGCCGCGGGCGGGTACAGCATCACCGGTGGCACGCTCACCAACGGTGGGCATCGCTACCCGATCACTCTGACGACCAACCAGAACTACGTCTCCGAGGCTCGAGTGGTCGCAGCACAGTGGAAACAAACGCTTGGGCTGCAGGTCGACGTCCACCAGTTGAGTGACAACAGCTACAGCGATGCGCTCAACAAGGGTCAGTTCGACCTCATCATGTGGCAGGGCGGCGGCTGCGGCACGTTCTGCAACTTCAGCTACCTCAACAGCGCCACCACGGCACCCGTCGGACAGGTCGCGCAGGCCGACATGTCACGGTTGCGCGATCCGGCGATGGACGACCTGCTCAACCGGCTCGGGGCGGCAACCTCGGACTCGGACATCCAGCAGCTCAGCTGGGACGTGCAGCGCCGATTCGCGCAGCAGAAGTACTACATCCCGCTCACGGCAGGCGGAGCGGCCGCGATCGTCAGCGTCAAGCACTGGGTGTTCAGCGGTCCCTATCAAGGGGAAGCCTTCCCGGCGCTCGGTCTCTACACCGAGCCGGCGGTCGTCATCATGGGTCTCGCCCCGGCGAAGTGATCGCAGGCATCTACCCGGCGCGGCGGCGCAACACCGCCGCCGCGCCGGGCGATACGACGGTCACGGCACAGCCCGCGGCTCGCAGCTCAGCCAGCGCGTGCGCGTCGGCCGACGTATCGGTTATGACCGCGTGTATCGCGGAACAGGGCGCGATCTGCGCAGCCGTGCAGCGCCCGACCTTGGTCCCGTCGACCAGTGCGACTGCGCGGCGGGCGCGGTACACCATTGCCCGATTGACCGTGGCTTCCGCGGAGTCATGTGTCGTAAGGCCGCCCGCGGCCGAGATGCCGTCCGCACCGAGGAAGACCACGTCCATCTTCAGGGTGGACAGGAGCCGCTGGGTCCATGGGCCCACCACCTCGTGCGAAAGGCTGCGGCCCGTGCCACCCAGGACAATGCAGTGCAGCCGGTCGCGACCGAGCAGTTCCGCCGCAACATCGATGGAGTTGGTGACCACGGCGAGACCGGATCGATCCTGAAGCCTTCGGGCCAGCTCGACCGTGGTCGTCCCACCGTTGAGCCCGATGATGGTCCGTCCGTATCCCACTTCGGTCAGGGCCTGGACGGCAATCGCGCGCTTGTGGACGAGCCGTGACTCACGCCGCAGCGTGACCGGGTACTCCCTGGCATCTGACTGGGCCACGGCGCCACCGTGCGTTCGGCGCAGCACATGCTGATCCTGCAGGATCCGTAGATCGCGACGCAGACTTGATGCGGACACGGCGAACTGCGCTGCCAGGGCGGTGACCGACACCGATCCGGTGCGTTCGATCGTGTCGAGAATTGCCGCTAGGCGCTCGGCCTTAGGGAGTCGCCGAGTCGATTGGGTGCTCGCTAGCACGCTTCCTCCGGGGTTGTGGTTCGCCGAGCCTGCCGGTCGAGCTTTCTGTGGGGCCCCACAGCACCTCGACCCGACCCTTCTGATGCAGCCAGCAGTGAGTCCAATGGCCGTCACCCAGTTCGGTCCGTTCCGGAAACTGCGTCCGGCACTCGTCCATGGCGAACGGGCACCGTGGATGGAAGCGGCATCCGGCCGGCGGGTCGATCAGGCTCGGCGGCTCCCCCGTGCCGCCGACCTCGCTGAACGGAGCCACGCCGTCGTCGCCGATGCTTTGAGCAGGATCCGGCGACGAATCGACGAGCAGCCGTGTGTACGGATGGGCCGATCGGTGAATCACCGACTCAGTCGGCCCACCCTCGATGACCTGGCCGGCGTACATCACGTTGATCTCGTCGCTCAGGTACCGCGCGCTGGCGATGTCGTGCGTGATGTACAGCAGCGCCAGGCCGTCGTCATCGCGCAACCGGCGGAGCAGGTTCAGGATGTCGAGCCGGATCGAGACGTCGAGCATCGAGATCGGCTCATCGCCGAGCAGCACGGCTGGTTCGACGGCCAGCGCGCGAGCGACCACGACACGCTGTCGCTGCCCGCCGGAGAGCTCGTGGGGGAACTTGTCCATGAACTCCTCGGGCGGTGTCAGATTCACCCGCTCGAGTAGCTCGGCCACCTTCGCGTCGAGTTGGGCCCGGCCGCGGGCCTTGCCGTGGATTCGCAACGCGCGCTCGAGGCTGTACCGGACGCGATGCAGCGAGTTCAGCGAGCCGAACGGATCCTGGAAGATCAGCTGGACGGCGCGGTGGTGGTCGCGCGACTTGCGTCGGCGGCCGCCGGTCGGCACGCCCTTGAGCCGAATCTCTCCAGACGTGACCGGATAGAACAGGGCGAGCAGCCGGGCCAGCGTCGTCTTACCGGATCCGCTCTCGCCCACCAGCGCGACGATCCGCCCCGGGTACAACCGCACAGTCGCATCCTCGACCGCGTGCACAACGCTCCCCGCGCGGCCACCGGAGCGGACCGGAAAGTACTTGGTGACGCCGACGGCTTCCAGGACGGGTCGGTCCATCATCGGCTCGCCTCCACCGGTGCCGCAGCCGCCTCGGGCGCGTGCTCGTGGAGCACACAGGCCACATCCTGGTTGTCGACGCGGCGCAGGACCGGCGGTGCGGTCTCACACGCCCTCGTCGCGTGCGCACAGCGACTGTGGAACGCGCAACCGCCCGGCAGGTGCCGTAGATCCGGCGGCGAGCCTGGGATGCCGTCCAGGTGTGTCACGGGTTCCCGTAGCGGCGGGAAGGAGTCACGTAACGCCGTCGTGTAGGGATGCTTCGGCGTGAAGTAGATGTCTTTCGAGGTGCCGATCTCGACGATGCGCCCCGCGTACATGATGGCGATCCGGTCGGCGAGTTCCAGCAGCAGCGACAGATCGTGCGTGACGAACACGACCGCGAACCCGAGCCGTTCGCGCAGCTGCAGGATCTGCGACAGGATTTGCCGTTGCATCACGACGTCCACGGCCGTAGTCGGCTCGTCCATAACCACGAGCTGCGGGTCGCAGGCCAACGCGAGTGCGATCATCGCTCGCTGACGCATGCCACCGGAGAGCTCGTGCGGATACGACCGCACCCGATCCGCGGAGATACCAACCATGACCAGCAGTTCTCGGGTGCGCTGATCTATCTGCTTCGCCGACAAGTTTCGGTCGTGGGCGTGCAGGACGTCGGCGAACTGAGCATCGAGTCGCATCACCGGGTTCAGCGCATCCATGGCGTTCTGGAGGACGATCGCGACGCGCCGCCAGCGCAGTTCGCGCAGCTCCCGCTCCGGAAGGGCGACCAGGTCGAGCGGCCGCTCGCCGGGCCGGCTGTGCAACAGGACCTGCCCGCCGCTCGTGACCGCCGGCGGGCGTTGCAGGCGGGTCAGGGCGGTAATCAGGGTCGACTTCCCGGAACCTGATTCGCCGGCGACACCGAGTATCTCGCCTCGGTCGAGCGTAAAGGACAGGTCGTCGCACGCCCGCACAGCGCCGCGCTCGCCCAGGTACTCGACGGTCAGGTGGCGGACGTCGAGCAATCTGGCTGCATCATGCGGCTGGTCCTGGGCCGGTTCAGTCACCGGACTCCGGAACTTTCGCACGGCCTTGTACCGGGCCGAGCGCAGTTTCGGATTGGTGACCTCGTCGACACCGAAGTTGATGAACGCGACGCCGGTACTGATCAACGCGATGCACAACCCGGGTGGAACGAACCACCACCACATGCCACGCAGCAGACCGTTCTGGCGTTGCGCCTCGCTGATCATCACACCCCAGGTCAGCGAGTCACCGGACCCGATACCGAGGAAGGCCAGCGATGCCTCGCCGAGGATTCCGCCGACGATCCCGTAGAGGAAGAGCGCGGAAAGCAGGCTCAACAGGTGTGGCAGCACCTCGAAACACATGAGGCGCCAGCGGCTCTCCCCCAACATCCGCATCGCGGTGACGAAGTCTCGGCTCCGCAGGGACAGCGTCTGCGCACGCAGGTTTCGTGCGCCTCCGGCCCAGCCGAGAAAACCAAGAAGCAGTCCGATGGTCAGGATCTGGCCGCCGTGCAGGTAGCCCGCGATCACCAGGATGAGCGGCAGGCCGGGCAGCGTGAGCAACAGGTTCGTCAGCAAGGTCGAGACGTGGTCGGACCAGCCACCCAGGAAGGCACCGGCTACGCCAACCGCCACGGCCATCCCTGTCGCCACGAGCGCCGCGATAAGCCCGATCAGCACGGACCCGCGTGCACCGATGATCAGTTGAGCAAGAACGTCCTCGCCATTCGTGGTCGTGCCCAGCAGGTGGTGCACGTTCGGACCCGCCCCGAGGTACCGATAGTCGACGGCGCGGGGATCGAGGTGCACGACATGCGAGACGAACCAGGGACCGGCTGCGACGGCGAGCAAGAAGGTCAGGAAGATGCCCAGGCCCAGACGAACCTTCCAGCCGCGGGTGAATTCCTTGAGCACGGCTTACGAACCGTCCCGCGTTCGCGGGTCCAAGAGCACATACAGCGAGTCGGCAAGGAAGTTGGCCAACAGCGCGAGAAGTGTGATCAGCAAGAAGATCGTCTGCATGACGGGATAGTCCTTGTCCTGGACAGCTTCGAAGAGCACGTAACCCAAGCCGGGATAGGTAAAGACGATCTCGGTCACGAGCACGCCACCGATCACACTGCCGATCGCCAACGCGAGGCCGGTGACGTTGGGCAACATCGCGTTGCGGGCGGCGTAGCGAAACATGATCCGCTTCGTCGACAGGCCCTTGGCCCGGGCAAGGAGCACGTAGTCCTCGCTGATCGTCGTCACCATCATGTTTCGCATGCCGAAGACCCAGCCGTTGAATCCCACGAAGATCAGTGCGAACGCGGGAAGCACCCCATAGTGCAAAGCGCTCCCGATGAACGACGGATTCAGGCCCTGCGTCAGGTCGGGGTTGTAGCCACCGCCCAGCGGAAACCAGCCGAGCCGGAAGGCGAAGCCCCACAGGACGAGCAGCCCTAGCCAGAACGACGGAATGGCGTGGAAGAAGGTCGTCATCGGTGCCGCGATCGAGTCGAACCGGCCCCCGGGTCGCCAGCCCATGAAGATGCCGACCAGCGTCCCGAGCAACCAGGCCAAGACGGTGGTCGCGCCGACGAGTACTACGGTCCACGGCAGTGCCTGCCGCACGATCTCACTCACCGGGGTCGGATAGTGGCTGACTGATACCCCGAAGTTGAAGTGCAGGACCCCGTTCCAGTATTCGAGATACTGGCTGAACATGTTGTGCCGCGGGTTGCCGTAGAAGCGACGGATCGCGGCCAGCTCTTCCGGTGCCGGGCGCTGTCCGGTCAGCTGTTGGAGTTTGTCCACCAGCGCTTGCGCCGGATCGCCCGGCATGAACCGCGGAATCAAGAAGTTCAGGGTGACGGCAGCCCACGCGGTGAACAGGTAGAACCCGACGCGTCGGCCGAGGAAGCGCCATCGACCAGCTGCTCGCCTGAAGCGATTTCGAGTCGCATCTACACTCGGTGGCCGCGCGGTCGTCGCGGTAACCGCCACGCTTGGCCCCCTTGCTTATCGCTGGTTTCCGACGCATTGTCAACATTAAGCCGGAGAGCATCATTAATGCCGTTCCTCTTTTTAGACCTCGCGTCATCCCGCGTCAAGAGGGGCATACATGACTGTCCGGTTCCGCGCCCCGACGAGCGCCGAGATTCCTGGCATCCACGAGGTATGGCGCCGTTGACTCGTCGCGGTTGACGAGAGCGGGACGCTCGGCGATGTTCACTTCGGCTCATCGAGGTAGGCCGGCGACCAACATCATCTGCCCGTCGTTGCTCACGACCCCGACTCTGCTCCGCGAGCGTGCTCATGGTCATGCTGCCGCGTCGGCGCAGGGCACGAAGTGCGGTCAACGAGTTGAACTGCAGCAGGCGGTGCAGATCTCCGCCGGCAATAGGTGCATCGGCCATGCTCATACCTTGACGCCGTCACGGCGCGTGGCCTACAAACAAACGGCGCTTAATGATGCTCTCCAACGTTAAGTTTGGGGAGACCGTGGTACGTGCCCAGAACGGAAAACTAGCCTGATGCACAAGACCACCTTGGCGGTCGTGGGTGCTGGATTGCGGGGCACGGTATACGCCGAAGCGGCCGTGACCTCCGGTCGCGGACGCGTCGTAGCGGTCGCAGAGCCGGATCCGGTACGGCGGGCCCGCTTCTCCGAGCGTTTCGACGTGCCGCTCGGGCGGTGCTTCGAGGACTGGACAGAGCTCGCCGCTGCGGGCCGAGTGGCTGACGCGGCCGTGATCGCGACATTGGACCACCTCCATACCGAACCGGCGATCACCCTTGCGGGACTGGGATATCACCTGCTGCTGGAAAAGCCGATGGCCCCCAGCGAAGCCGAGTGTCTCCAGATCGCGCACGCGGTCGACGCCGCCGGAGTGATCTTCACCGTTGCTCACGTGCTGCGCTACACGCCGTACACTCGGCGGTTGAAGGAACTGCTCGACTCGGGCCGGTGTGGACAGGTCACCGGTGTGCAACATCTCGAGCCGGTCGGTTGGTGGCACTTCGCGCACTCGTTCGTCCGCGGCAACTGGCGTCGCGAGGCGGAGTCCGGTCCGTTGCTGCTGACCAAGTCCTGTCATGACATCGACTGGTTGATGCACGTCATGGGCTCAACTCCGCTGCGGGTGTCCTCCTTCGGCAGCCTGCTGCACTTCCGGCCCGACCAGGCGCCACCCGGAGCCGGGACGCGGTGTACGGACTGCGGCGTCGAATCCGCTTGCCCGTACTCAGCGAAGCGGCTCTACCTGAACAGCCTCGACGGGCGGCGGCGGTTCTGGCCGCTCAGCGCAGTGACCGACGCGGATACTCCGGACGGAGTGCTCGACGCACTGCGGACCGGTCCCTACGGACGGTGCGTCTACGGTGCCGATAACGACGTCGTCGACCAGCAGGTTGTCATCATGGACCATCCCGGCGGCGTCACCGCTTCGTTCACGATGAGCGCGTTCACAGAACTCGAACACCGCAAGACGCGGATCTTCGGCACCCACGGCTACTTGTCCGGCAACGGGCGGGTGCTGCGGTACGTCGACTTCCGCACTGGCCAGCAGGAGATCATCGACACCCAGTCCGGCAACGACGCATCGGCGGCCGGTGGGCACGGCGGAGGAGATGCCGGCCTTATCGAAGCCTTCCTGGCCGCGGTGGCATCCGGCGATCAAAGCTTGCTGGGTACCGACACGCGGCAATGCCTGGCCAGCAATCGAACGGTATGGGCCGCTGAGCGTTCCCGGCGCGACGGCACCGTCGTGGACCTCGAACCGGAAGGCTCCCCGTGCTGATCCCTCATCCCACCGAGCTGCAGCCGCAGCGGCGAGTTCCTGCTCACCGAGAGCCCGCAGATCACGGCTCCGCATGCACTCGACGCGGTCGCCACCTCGCTGCGCGCCGCACTCGACTCCCGCACCGGATACCCAATAACCGCGGACGAGGACGAAGCCAGCGTCGCCCTTGACCTGAGCGAGGAACTGCCCGCCGAGCACTACCGGCTAAGCGTCTCACCAATCGGCGTGGGCGTTACGGGTGGTGCCGCGGCCGGAGTTCCTACGGCGTGCACACGCTGCGGCTGCTGCCGTCGAGCTTGCTACGCGGCGCTCCGACCGGTCCGGGCCGTGGGCGGTGCCGACGGTCGAAATCGCCGACGGGCCGCGCTTCGCCTGGCGAGGTGTGCTTCTCGACGTGGCCCGGCGTTACCTGCCCAAGCGCGTCGTTCTCGCTTTGGCCAGGGCGCACTGGGTCGGGCAGGAACCGAAGCCGCGCGTAGGCCTCGAAGCTGGCAGGGCCGAAGCCCACGAGCTGCGACCACCGCAGGTCGCTGTGGGCGATCCAGTCGGCGGCCGACAGATCCCAGCAGTAGGTGAGCGTCACGTTTCCCTTCTACCCGCAATCCCAGCGCCGGCGCACCATGTTCAAACGTTTCTATCGACGACCAGCGCAACGCGCGACCATCGGCGCGAGTGTGCGCACCATCAGCGGCACTGTGCGGATGTTGCGCGGGATCGGTTGGCACACTGGCGAGCGTGAGCAGTGAGTTCGATGACTGGATCGAGTCGCTTCACCTCGCCGAGCCAGATGAGGGCGGAGATGTTGGCGCTGCGCCGCCACATATAGCGGTGACCGCCGGTGAGCGGTTCTCGTCGGCGTCCACGTAGGTCATCGCGTAGGCGGCTCGTTACCCGTGGTTGCCCCACAACCCACCCAGTGCTGCGCTGGCCCGGATCTTGATCGCCTCGGAACGGTCGGCGATCCGCCACTGCGAACTCTCGACGGTGCCGACCTCGAAGAAGTCGTCGTTGTAGTCGAAGACATGGAATGTCTGTTGCCAGCCGTCCACGGTCGGGCTGCTCGAGCGCATCGCCTGTTCCAGTGCCTCGCGCGCGGCCTTCTCAGCCGCGATCAGGACGGCCGCGATCTCGCTGCCCCCATCGCCGTACGGCGACGGGCCGCTCTGCAACAGCCCGAGCGGCGCAAACCCCTGCTGCTCACCCAGATCGGCGAACAGCTGCGCCGGGCTGGCCGGTCCCGCCCTGGCCGCCGTTGCCGCGCCCGACCGTGAGACGAGCCGTGACGATCTGGAACGGCCGCAATGCGAGCACGATGCCCTGGTCGGTGAGCGCCAGGTCGCCGATCGGGCGTTCCAGCAGGTCGACGGCGCGGGCCCGAGCCGTCGCGAATCCGGGCCGCAGCGTCGCCGTGGTGCGTGCGCCGAGGGCCTCGTAGAGGCGCACGACGATGTCGCCCGAGCGGTCGTCGGCCAGCTTCACCGACTCGATCACTACGCCCTCGTTGTCCACCGTCACGAGCGGATCGACCGCATCGCCGCCGATGAGCTCGCGTTCGGGCAGGTTGATGCGGTAGCCCTCACGGGCGGCGTCGACGATGCCCGCGCCCGGCACGAGCGCGTAGCGAAGCCGGTGCCGTCCCTGGTCGGTTTCAGGGTCGGGGCTGCGCGGCGCGCGCAGCAGCGACAGCCGCACGACGGTGGTGACACCGCCGCCCGCGCGCTCGCGGCGTGTCACGTCGTGGCCGTAGGTGCTGTCGTTGACCACGGCGACGCCGTACCCGGACTCGGCGACGTGCACGAAGCGATGCGCGCAGATCTCGAACTTGGCGGCGTCCCAGCTGGTGTTGGTGTGCGTAGGGCGGTAGACGTGCCCGAACTGGATCTCCGACGCCGAGCGGTCGGCCGTCACGTCCAGGTCGAAGCCGGCCTTGAGCAGCTTCTCTCGCTCGTGCCAGTCGATGTCGGTGTCGAAGACGACGGCGCCGCCGTCGAGGGTGATGGTCTGCATGACGGTCGACCGGCCGAACGAGCGGACGACGCGCACCTCACCGTCGCACTGTGGACACTTCGCCAGGCAGATCGGTAACCACGTGGCGGTAGAACGCCTCGATGTCCCAGGCGTCGGACACGTTCGGCGTATCCGGGTGCAGTTGCAGCAGGTTGCCGACACTGCCCGGGGCGATCACCTCACGTCCGTCCGTCGAGCACCGAGGTGAGCAGGCCACAGCGATCGACCGTGACGCGCAGCCGGCCGTTGTCGAGCACGTAGCCGCCGTCCTCCTCCACGACGCTCGGCGGCACAGGCTCCGATCGCGGCCGGGCGCCCAAGGCAGGTACGCCGTTACGGGCATGCGGCGCCGCGTTGAAGACGAGCCGCGTGTCGCCGTCACCTACCAGGGCGCGCTGGCGGCGTTCGCGATCAGCGTCTCCAGCTCAGCGGCGATCGCGGCATAGTTGGCAACCGCTTCGCGGTGCACCCAGCGGATCGACGAGCCGGGCAGGATGTCGTGGAATTGCTGCAGCAGCACGAGCTTCCAGATCCGGTCCAGCTGCTCGTACGGATAGGCCGTACCCCGGCGTACGGCCGCCGCGGCGCACCACAGCTCGGCCTCGCGCAGCAGGTGCTCGCAGCGCCGGTTGCCCTGCTTGGTCTTCGCCTGCGAGGTGTACGTGCCGCGGTGGGTCTCGAGGTACAGCTCGCCGGACCATACCGGGGCGTCCGGATACTCCGCCTCGGCGCGCGCGAAGAACTCAGCCGGGCGCTCGATGCCCACCCGCGGCGAGCCGTCCAGGTCGCGCAGCCGCGCAGCCCTGGCCAGCATCTCCCGGGTCGGCCCGCCGCCACCGTCGCCATATCCGAACGGCACGAGCGACCCGCTCGCTCCGCCCTTGTCGGCGAAGTTGCGCGAGGCGTGCGCGAGCTCGGCGCCGGAGAGCATCGAGTTGTAGGTGTCGACCGGCGGGAAGTGCGTGAAGATCCGGGTGCCGTCGAGACCCTCCCACCAGAACGTGTGGTGCGGGAACCGGTTCGTCTGGTTCCACGAGATCTTCTGGGTGAGGAACCACCGTGACCCGGAGAGGGCGATCAGTTGCGGCAGCGCGGATGTGTAGCCGAACGAGTCGGGCAGCCACACCTCCTCGGTCTCCACGCCGAATTCGTCCAGGAAGAACCGCTTGCCGTGCGCGAACTGCCGGGCCAGCGCCTCACCACCGGGCATGTTCGTGTCGGACTCCACCCACATCCCGCCCACGGGCACGAACTGCCCGGCCTTGACACGATCGGCTACCCGGGCGAACACCTCGGGCCGGTCGTCACGCAGCCAGGCCAGCTGTTGCGCCGACGACATCGCATAGACAAGCTCAGGATGGCTGTGCATCAGGTCGGTGACGTTCGCCGTGGTGCGGGCCACCTTGCGGATCGTCTCGCGCACCGGCCACAACCACGCCGAGTCGATATGGGCATGCCCGACCGCACTCACCCGGTGCGCGCTCGCCCGCGCTGGAGCGGAGAGGACGTCGCGCAGCTCGGCCCGGGCTGCGGACGCGCTGGCCACGATGCCGTGTATGTCGATGCGGTCCAGACTGCGGTCGATCGCGCGCAGGATCTGCCATTTCCGCGGATCGCCGAGATCCAGCTCGGCGGCCAGTTCGCCCAGCACCTCCAGGTCATGCTGCAGTTCCCACACCTCCGGTTCGAACACCGCCAGCTCTGCACGCTCGATGCAGTACAGCGGCTCGTCGCCGGCGGTCTCGCGGTCGCCGAGCGGGGTCGGCCAGAACAGGCTGTCGGAGAGGATCACGGGGTTGGCAGCCGCCTCGATGTACAGCTCGACCGGCTCGTCCGGCGACACCCGCACCCACTGCGTGCGCGGGTTCAGCCCCTTCACCGGCGAACCGTCGCCGCGATACACCAGTCCCTCGGCGTGGAAGCCGGTCAGGTTCGGATCGAACCCGATGTCGATCAACGCCTCGACCGTTCGGCCCGTCCACCGTGGCGGCACGCCGCCGGTCACGCGGAACCAGGCCGTCGCCCACGGCGGGCCCCACCGGTCGCCCACCCGAGCCGGCGTGTACGTCGCGGCCAGCGCCTCGGCGACCGGCGCCGGCTCACCCGGCGCCTGCCACACCGCGAGGTCGAGCGGCGCCCGCTCGGAGTACACCGCCCGCTCGACACGACTCAGAATGCGGCGCAGCCGCTGCTCGATCAGGACGTGATCGTCATGCATGTGCAGTCTCCTCAGGCCGCTGTCGCAGTCATCGATTCCAGCAGGTGACGCCGCGGCACGGTGCCGATCAAGGTGCTGACCAGTGGGAAGACCATCCGCGTCAACGGTCTCGCTATCAGCCGCGCCTGACCGAGCTACTTGGGGCGTACCCGGTCCAGCGGGGTAGGGCTGACAGTGGGGTGTGCGCGCAGGTAGGCGATGAAGCTTTCGTGGTCGCGCTTCGGGCCGCGCATCGGGTCGGTGAAGCCGGCGAATGCGGTGTAGCCGTCGGCGCCGATGAGTGTGTAGACGAGGGCGGAGATGCGGTAACTCGCGGCGACGTCGAGCGGCTTGCCGTCAATGAGCACGTCGACCGGGTCGACCCGCTGCCCGACCGGGAGGGAGGCGTCGTAGCGGACCTCGACGTTGGCCGAGACAGCGAACGGCGCGAACTTCACGGTGCCATCGACCTGCGGTTTCCACTGCTGCTCCAGGGCGTCGTGGATCTGCGCGCCCGTCACGGTCACGGTGAGTGCGGGATCGCCGTAGCCGAAGGCTGTCCACGCCTCGCCGAAGAGGACCACACCGTCGGCGTCGGCGGCGTTCGCGCCCTTGGTGTAGAGCAGATCGCCGCGGAACGGGGTGGAGCCGGTGGCCGGCTTGACCGCGACCATGCGCGAGGTCGACAGTGTTTCCCGTATCTGCTGGCGCATCCCACTGCGCCCAGTCGGCAGCGAGGTTGCCCATGGTCGTCTCGGCCGTCAGCGTTCGCGACGCGGGTGAAGTCAGCCGGTCTGCTTCGCCAGCGGCGTCGCGTAACGCTTCGCGCCCTGCGCGGTCCAGTAGTCGGCGATGTCCTGCACCTCCTTGTCGACCGGCACGTCACGGGTCACGGCATGATTCGTCGACACCGTCAGCTCACGGATCACCTCACCGGTGTCGCGATCCAGCTTGAGGTTGATCTCGTTGATCAGCTGGCCGTAGTAGCCGGCCTCCACCACCGGGCGCGGCACACCGTTCGGATCGTGGACCATCATGTTGAACCGGCAGTGCCAGTGACCCGTCACGATCGCCGCCATATCCGGGCTGATCCGCGCGGCCATCGCGAAGACTGGGCCACTCGGGTTGGTACCGGAGTTGTAGTCATTGCCCGCGACGCCACCGTCGTGGATGTTGACGATGATCGCCTTGACACCGCGGCGTTTCAACTCGCGCGACGACGGCGTTGGCCGCATCGACCGGGTCCAGTGACTTCAGCTCCGGCTGATAGGACGTCGACCCCACTCGGCGTATCCGCCACGGTCAGGTGGATGAACCCGACCGGCACCTGCCGACCGTCACCGGCATCGACCATCACCACGTTATACGGCGGGACAAGTGCCCTGCCGTTGTCGCGGTACACGATATTCGCCGTGTAGAAAGGGAAATCCGCACCGTGGAAACGTCGGCCGGTCGAGTCGACAAAGCTGTCGTCCTGCCCGATGACCGGGAACGGCGCACCGTGCTGCATGTGCTCGATAAGGAAGCTGACCGAGTGATCCAGCTCGTGGTTGCCCACCGTGCTGAACTCGAGACCCAACGCGTTCAGCACCTCGATCGTCGGCTCGTTCGCATGCACATCGACCTCGAACGGCCAACCCGAGAAGTTGTCACCCGAAGAGAAGAAGATCGAGTTGCGCTGCCCCTCCCGCAACCGCGCCAAGTGCGTCGCGAGGTAGCCGGCCCCACCGACCGTCACACGCGCCCCGCCCGCACCCGTGATCAAACCACCGTCACCCGGCGCCGGCGGCTGCAGATACCCATGCAGATCAGTGATATTGAGCAACTGCACATCAACATACCCAGCACCCGACGCCGTATCCGCGGCCGCAACACTCGAGAACGCCGACCCAGCGACCACCGCCGAGCCGACCACCACCCCAGCGCCACGCAGAAACGAACGACGATCGACATTCATGTTCACAGCCACAACCCTTTCCGATCGGGATCTCTTCGCGAATGTGTGCCTGCCGCGGTGACGATCAGTGGCCGTCGCCTCCTTGATGGACTAGGCAATTCACGCCTGTTGCATTGCATCGCTGCTCGCCATGGCCGGCCCGCCGATGGCGCCGCCGCTATTCGCGTACGCCGATTTCCCGCCGCAACGCGAGGACGGTCAGACTCGCGACCGCCGGAGCCGTCAGCCTTATGTCGGCGTACACCGTGACGGCCGCGGGTCTGGTCAGTCTTAGGCGATGCTGACGTGCGCGGCCGCGGGCGGGAGCACGACAGACCTGGTCAAGTGCGGCGGCTGATCGATGTCGAGGCCTTTCGCATCGGCCAGTGCCGCTGCTAGTCGCTGCACGACTACCAGCCGGGCCAGTGGGTCGAGGCTGGGTTCGAACAAGCACGCATCTGTCGCCGCGATCTGCTCGCCCAGCCCCGGCGGGACTCGCTGAATGCCATGATCAGGGTGTGCTCGCCCGCGGCAGCGACCGGGCCGTGGCGATAGTCCAGTGCTGGGTGTGACTCCGACCAGACCTGCGCGATCTCGCGCGCCTTGAGCGCCGCCTCGTGCGCGAGACCGAGGGTCCATCGATGACCGAGGAAGACGAGATGCGACACGTCCTCCAGACCATCGGGCAGCGGCCAACTCAGCGCCCGCTCGGCCTCGGCCGGCAGCTCGGAGGTCGGGTAGCCGAACGCGCAGCGAGCCAGCGCCAGCACAGCCGTGGGGAATCTGGTCTGCACGATGGCGAAATCCTCGGCGAAGTCAAGGGCAATCGTCTCATCGACCCGCTCGGTCAGCGGGCTGGCCGCCGGTCCGGTGATCGCGACGCGTCGCACCGACCGGGGCAGCGCGTCAAGCAGCGACAACACCTCTGTTGTAGTCCCTGATCGACTTAACACGATTACCTGGTCGTAGTCGCGGGCCGCGATGACCTCGGCGGGGAACGCCGCGTCGGTCTCGCCGAATCCAGCCGCTTCTCGTAATGCTGCCAGGCTCATCGCCACGAACGCCGATGTCCCGCATCCAGTGATCAACGTGCGCCGCGCGGGCGCGGTGAGCAACGGACGGACCTGGTCGGCGAGTGCGAGCGCGCGCCGCCATACGTCGGGCTGGCTGACCAGTTCTTGCATAACGCGGCTTGCCGCTACGGACTGCACGAGGCTCCTCTTCGATGAAGTAGTCGGCGTCGAATTGCGCCGATGCATTTGACGTCTGGGCGCAGCTCACCCCTCTCACCCAGGATGGAATGCAACCGCCGAGCGTGCTTTCACCCTTGATCGCTCCGCTGACCGGATATCGCCAGAGAACGCGGCTGGGATCGATCGTGACAAGATCCGCCGTCGGCACGAGGGAGGGAGTCTGGCGTGTCCCACCACACATGCCTCGCGCTTCATCGGCCAACCTCGGGTGTGGTCGCGGGGCGTCCGGGGGTGTAGCGCAGTGGCAGGTGGTAGACGACGCGGCTGCGCGGTGATTCGCTCAGTGTCCAGAGTTGATTTGTCGGTGGGTCGTAGAACACGTTCTCGAGGTTGATTCCGCCGCGGGTCCACAGCCGGGTTGGCTCGTGGAATCCTGTCTTGTAGAGGCAGCTGGGGATGTTGTACATGCCGGGCACGAATTCGGGGCATGGTCCGGCGAAGACGTACTCGCCGTGGTAGGACGTGCCGCCTTGGATGCTGGGGATGTGCGTTCGTAGCCGCGCCGTCGCATGGACTATTCCGTCGGCGGATCGCGCGGGCAGCCCGGTTGCGGGATCGATCGGCCAGCGGACGATGTCCGCGGTCTGGTCGGTGAAGTCCTGCGGGCCGTCGAACAGGCCGCCCTCGGTGGTGACGAGCGTTGCCGGACTTGTGCTGTCATCGAGCGAGGCGGAGGTGATGCATGGCAGGTCACCGAAGTAGGTGCCGCAGCCGGGCACCGGGTAGGTGAAGCGGGCGACGCGGGGCATGGCCCACAGGTGCCAGCTGGCCGAGAACGTGCCGTCGGGCTGGCGGCCTACGGCGCCGGTGTTGCCGTTCATCTTCCAGATGTGGTCGAGGTCGAAGACGTCGAAGCTGTCACCGCCGCTCGCGAGCAGGAGGTAGTGGCCTGCGGCGACGATGGCGTCGGCGTGGCCGATCTCGGGCGCGAAGACGTCGGTGTTGCTGGTTGGGTCAACGGCGAGGACATGCTGGTAGGTGATGTGTGCCGGGTCGGTGATGTCGATGAAGGTGATGCGTACGTAGTTGGTGCCGGACGGGTTCTGGTAGGTGCTGTACCAGCTGGTGACGAGCAGTCGACGCCCGTCGACGCGTAGCTCGGTGAACCCCTGCGGAACGTAGGCGTATGAGGAGTCGTCGCCATACGTGTCGTCCCAGCAGAAGCCTGTTGCGGGTGGCGTGGAATGCGTGTCGTGACACAGGGGGTTGGCGGTGCTGTTGGCGCTGGCGAGCACGGCGGCCAGCGGCTGCGGTGCCAGTTGGGGGTTGGCGGACTCGGCGGCTGTTACCTTGGCGAGGTCGGAATCGTCGAAGCTCATGGTGGTGCCTGCTGCGGAGACAGTCGACAGTGGGCCGGTGATCGTCGCGCCGGGCCGGGCCAGGTTCTGCAAGCCGAATCCGACATCTAGGCGGGCATTTGTGTGCACCGTCGCCACAGCGAAGGAGGCGTCGTAGGTGTCAACGCCGATACTGATCGAGCTGATGCCCTGCGCGACACGTTCTAGCGGGTGGCGGCTGGCCGTCGTTCCGTCTGAGTTGAAGCCGCGAACGAACGCGTCGGTGCCATCAGTCCAGGCGAGTACGAATCCACCCGTGTCGTCGGTACCTATCGACGGCGTGCTCTCGCCGCGTGTGTCGCCTGGGTTCGCATTGACCTCGGCGAACCGTGACCCAAGATTGGCTCGGTAGCCGCGCGCCTGTATCGACCAGTCGCCGCCGAGATCGGCGCTATATGCGATGACGAAATCGCCGTTGGCAAGGCTGGCCACGGCCGGGCTCCGGTTGTCGGTCGACCCGCTGCCCGCGTCCGCGGTCGTCGCCGAGCGGGTGATCGCGCCGCTCGCTGTCACCCGGGCAAACTCGATGTGCCCGTCCTGTCGCCAGGCGACGGCCGCAACGCCTACGGCGTCGACGCCAACGGCCGGCTCGGCGGCGCCGCCCTCGGCGTCCACCTGTTCGGCGGGGTAGGCAGACGTGCCGTCGGCCCGGTATTCAGCGATCTCGACGTGCGCCGCCCCCATCCCCTGTGCTTCCAGCCATGTCAGGACGAATGGCCCGCCGGCCGCGACCGAGACGTGCGGGTCGCTCTGATTGCCAGGCCCGTTCTGCCCTTGGACTGCCGACACGGTTCCAGTCGTCGTGATGCTGCGCACGGCGATATCGCTCGTACCGTCGCGCCAGGCGAGAACGGCATTTCCGGCGGCGTCCAGGCCGACCGTCGGCTCCGCGGCCGGCCCTGCCCCGATCACCTGGTCGCGTACGTAGCGACCGGCGTGGTACTGCCGAACGTGCACGCGCTGCGCGCCGTCTTGGTACGCGAGCGCGGTCCAGCCGCTGGCGCTCGATGCGATGGCCGGCGGGCCGACGACGGTATCGCCGGGGCTTGCCTGCACGGGGACTTCCTGCAAGGCGAGGACGGTCAGGCCCGCGACCGCCGCAGCTGTGAGCCTGCGTGGACGACTCATGGTGTCTCCGTTCACCGTTGGGCGGACGCGTGTCCGCCGTTATCGGTCTGTGGTGGTGTCTTCGTTCGGTGTGCTCGTGATCCCCCGGCTGCCGGCCATGGCGCCGCCTGCGACGCCCTCCACGAGATACCGCTGGAGGAGGACGAAGACGACCAGGATGGGGGCCGCGACGATTAGCGTTCCAGCGGCGACCATCGGCCAGTTGGACGAATGCTCGCCAAGGAATGAGTACAGGCCGAGCGTGACCGGCCAGAGTTTCGGGTCGGCCAGCATGACCAGCGGCATGATTAGGCTGTTCCACGCATAGACGAAGCCGAAGACTCCGAATGTGGCCAGCGCCGGGCGCATTTCCGGCATCACGATGGTGAGGATGAATCGGACGTAGCCGCAGCCGTCGAGCGCTGCTGCCTCATCCAACTCACGGGGAATCGTCTTGATGTAGCCGACGAAGAAGAAGAAACCCGGCGCCGGCCAGACTGTGCAAGATCACGAAGCCCGGCATGTTGTTGTACATGTGCAGGTTCTTGGCCTCGACGAACAGCGGGATCAGCGCTCCGGGTAGGAAGCCGGAGAAGATGAAGAACGCATAGAGGAAGTTCGCGCCGCGCATGTATCCGCGCGAGATCGGGAACGCGAGGAACACGCCCAGAATCAGGGTCACGACGTTCGGAATGATGGCGTAGACGAGGCTGTTGACGAGCTCGCGCCCGAAGTTGCCCTGCTGCCAGGCGGTATCGAGGTTCGACAGCGTCCAATGGCTCGGAAGCGCTGTCGGATGCTGCAGGAACTGCGGGTACGGCTTGAACGCCTGCACGCACAGATACAGCATCGGCAGGGCGAAGAGCCCGAGCGAGATGATCGAGGCAGGCGGTATGGCGCCCGATGGCGGGCATGATCCGCCGTCGGCGGGGCGGTCTGCGTGCTGCGTGGGCAGGCTGCTCGGTCGCGCCCGGCGCCAGGATCTGCTCGGTGGCTGCGGATGCGCTCACAGCGACACCTCCCGGCGGCGCAGGAGGATCAGCAATCCGCCACCGAGGATGAGGGTGAGAACGAACTGCACCACGGCCAGCATCGATCCGTAGCCGAGTTGGCTGTCCGGACCGAAGGCGCTGTTGAACATGTACACGCCGATCGTCTGGGTGCCGAAGTTTCCGTCGGCGAGGACGAGGATGAGGGCGTACTCCCCGAGCGTGCCGACATCGCGGCGAGGAACACGTTGACGGTCGTCGCCGGCGCAAGCAGCGGCCAGGACACCCGCCAGAACGACCGCCACCGCCCGGCGCCGTCCAGCGCTGCCGCCTCGAGCACGTCGGCGGGGATGCGGCGCAGCCCGGCGATGAAAATCAGCATCGCGTATCCGGTGCCGGACCAGATCGCCACGCCCATGACGATCGGTAGGGCTACCGTGCTGGAGCCGAGGAACGCCGAGCTCGCGCCGAAGACTTGCTGGATGATCGCCTGCGCGGGCCCATTGATCGGGTCGAAGATCAGTGTGAACGCGGCCCCGATGATCACCACGCTGAAGATCCCGGGCAGGAAGACCAGTGCTCTGTAGAGGTTGTACATTCGCCCCGCTCGCCGCAGGAGCACGGCGAGGCCTAGTGCGAGTGCGGTCTGGATGATCGTGATTCCCAACGTGTAGATGAGCGTGATTCGGATGCTCGACCCCACTGTGGGCAACAGGTTGGTGGTGGCTGCCCGGTAGTTGCAGAGCCCGCAATAGTTCAGCGGCGTGCCGGGCAGCCCCGAATACCGGGTCAGCGAATAGAACAACGTTGCCGCCGACGGGTACAGCCCGAACGTCAGCCAGCCGGCTGCTGGGATGGCGATGCTGAGCCACGGGATGTAGCCGCGGGTTCGCTGCGTGCCGAATGGGCTGCGCGCCATGATTACTAGTGGCCTCGGGCCCGGGAATAGTCGCTGGCCGCCTTGCGCTGCGCCGTGTCGACGCTTTCGCTGCCCAGCGGCACCATCTTCAGCTCGTCTGGTCCGGACGCATCCTCCGGTGCGCCGTTCGGGATCCATGGTCCTGTGATGTGCTCGAACGCTCCGTCACCGTGCGCTGACAACCAGTCGGTCCATGGTTTCGTTGCTGGTTTGGTTCCGGTGACTGTCGGGTATGCGCCGGTGTGTTGCAGCCAGATCTCGTAGTTGGCCGGCTGGGTGAAGTAGTCGAGCCACTCCAGCGCGAGCTTCTTGTGGGGGGCGTTGTTCGGAACTGTCCAGATCAGGTCCGGGCTGAGGATGAGCCTGTTCTCCGACGTGTTGTCCGAGGTGGGCATGCAGAAGAATCCGTAGTCGAGCTGCGGGTTTGACTGGGCGATGACCGGTCCGTCCCACGATCCGGTCAGGTACATGGGGTAGTCGTGGGTGTTCGCGGCCCACGTTCCCACCGCGGTTGCCGAGGCGACGCCGGCAGCGTTCTTCTCGCTGTACTGCATGATCTGCACGTACTGGTTGTAGACATCGCGGTACAAGGGGTCGTTCCAGGTTTGCTTGCCCGACCAGAAAGCTTGCGAGCGCCCGATGCCGACCTGCTCGGCCGCCGAAGACGGCTGGCCTTTCATGAGGTTGCGGTCGACGATCGCGTTGCGGATGAAGTCCTGGTAGCCGTCCTTGGCGGGGACCATGAGCGGCGTGAGATTGTGCGCCTGGAAGGTCTGTAAGACGTTCAGCAGTTGGCTGTAGGTGTCCGGAGTCGCGAGGCCGTACTGCCTGAACATCGATTTCTTGTAGAACACGCACGGGTACGCGGCGAACTGGTCGGCCAGCACGCCGTAGATGCGACCCTTGTAGCCGGCCGTGTAGCCCTGCTGCGACTTGTCGAGGCGGCTCATGAACGGCTGGTCCGTCAGGTCCGCCTCCTGGCCTGCCGCGATTCGCGCGGCCTCACCTGTCGGTGTGATGCCGGTGGACGTGGGCGGGTACAGGTCCGGTGTCTGGGCGAAGCGTCCGACGATGTCTACCGAGTTCGCCGCGAGCAGCCCAGTGACCATGGTGTTGTAAGCGTTGTTCGGGTTCGGCGCGTACCGGACATTGATCTTCACGCCCGGATGCTGCTTCTCGAAGCCGGCGCTGATCGCCTTGGCGGCATCGACCGCCGGGATGTTGTTCCACAAGGTGACGGTCATCGTGCCGGTGTCGCTGCCGGAACCGCCCGTGCTGGTCTTCTCGCCCGTGGTACACGCAGACACGACGAGGGCGCATATAGCAAGCGCGACACCAAGCGGGACGCGAGCGTTGCGGGACAACCTCGATCCGACTGGATGACAGATAGGCATGTGCGGCTCCCTTGTCGGTGATTGCGGTCAGAGTTGTCGGCCGCGAACGAAGTACGCGGCCAGATCAGGGTCGAGCGGGGGGACGCCGCGCACGCCGCCTCCGCCGCGCAACGACTCAGTAGCAAGGCACGCCACTGCAACGCTCTCGCGCGCTGCCACAGGCGTGATGTTGGCGACCGTGCCGGTCCGGACGAGGTCGAAGAACTCGTTCAGTATCGAGTCGTCCGCGCCGCCGTGACCGCGACGTGGCCCGGCGGGCAGTACCTGCCGCACATCTCCGGCCGCCTTGTAGTCGGTCCTGCGATTCCAAACCCGGATCTCCGCGTCGATGAGATCGCCGAAGTTCTCCAGTCGGCCCTCGGTGCCGATCACCGTGTAGTTGCGCCAGTAGTCGGGCGTGTAGTGACACTGCTCGTAAGTGGCGAACACCCCGTTGTCGAGCGCCATCGTGGCCATCGACAGGTCCTCGACGTCGAGGACAGGGTTGAGTTCGCGCTGAGCCAGCGGGGGCCAGTTGGCGAGTGAGTAGAAGTCGTCGTAGGTGCGATCGCTGTTTTCTCTTCTGCTGGTGATCTGCCCGTACACGGTGAGCCCGCCCATCGCCGTGACGCGCCGGGTATAGCCGCCGGCAAGCCAATGGATCACGTCGATGTCGTGCACGCCTTTCTGCAGCAACAGGGACGTTGTGCGCCGCCGGTCGGCATGCCAGTCCTTGAAGTAGTAATCTCCGCCGTGCCCGACGAAGTGCCGGCACCAGACGGCCTTCACTTCCCCGATATCGCCTCGGACGATGAGCTCTCGCATCTTGCGGATCACGGGAACGTGTCGCATGTTGTGCCCGACGTACAGCGGCGCCGCGTTGTCCCGAGCGGCACGCAGAATGCGATCGCAGCCCGCCACCGTGATCGCCAGCGGCTTTTCGACGTATGTAGCGATGCCGGCGGCCAGCAGTTCGCACACGATGTCCTCGTGCGAGTCGTCCGGGCTGAGAACGAGAACGGCATCCAATTGGTAGGCGAGCAGCTGACCGACAGTTGCGCACGTCGCCACCGACGGCCCGATCTTGTCGACAGCGCGCTGGCGCGCTGCCTCTGCCGGATCGCACACCGCGACGACCTCGGCTCCGTTCCCTGGCCGATGCGCGAGCCGGGCCAGCCGACCGCGAGCACCGAAGCCGACCGCGCCGATCCGCAGGTCACGGGTGTCCGGGCCTACTTGACCGGCTGCCGGATCGCCCGACGTTTCGGTGGCTGGCTGCACTGCGGCTCCTGACTTATGTTGGATCCTAGCCAAAGTATTGACGCCAGATTGCTCCCCGGAGAAGCCGATGTCAACCACTTCTTCGCGGGGCGCCGACCCCGCACTGATGCGGCAGATCAACGCCGTCGTCATGCTGCGCGCGCTGCGCGGTGCCGGCCCGCTGACATTGGCCGCAGTGCGTGCCCGCACAGGACTCTCTCGCAGCACTGTCGAGAGCGTGGTTGACGAGCTGGTAGCCCGCCAGCAGGTCGAGGAGATGCCCGCGGGCACCGCGAGCGGGCGATTGGGCCGACCGGCGCGCCTGTTCCGGTTCCGTGCCGAGGCGGGCCATGTTCTCGGGCTCGATATAAGCGCGCACCACGTCATCGCGACCGAGCGACGTGCCACTGACCGGCCTCGCGACGCACACCCACACCGTCGAGTCGAGCACCGCGATGGCGCTTCCTCTGCGGGCCACCTGGGCCGACATCCTGACCGTCGTCGACTCGCCGTCGGCAACGTTCTGGCTCGCCGACGGGTTTTAACGGCGCCGCTTGACGCAGCGCGCCGGATGGGGATACAAAGATCCACGATTTACGCCGGAACCTAGCAATAAGCACCTCCGGCGGCGCCTTGTCGAGAGCTAGGACCAACAATGAATCCTGTGACGCTTGCCGTCGTCGGCGCGGGTTTGCGTGGGATCGTGTACTCGGAGGCGACAGTTGCCTCCGGTCGTGGACGAGTCGTCGCGGTGGCCGAGCCCGATCCGGTGCGCCGGGCCCGGTTCGCGCAGCGATTCGGTGTCCCGGCGGACCAGTGCTTCGCGGATTGGACCGACCTCGCCGCGGCCGGGCGGGTGGCCGATGCCGTGGTGATCTCGACACTGGATCACCTGCACGTCGAGCCGGCGGTGGCCTTCGCGAAACTCGGCTACCACATACTGCTGGAGAAGCCAATGGCGTCCAGCGAAGCCGGCTGCCTGCGGATCGCCGAGGCGGTGCAGGCCGCAGGAGTGCTGTTCACCGCCGGGCACGTCATGCGCTACACCTCCTACACCCGCCGATTGAAGGAGTTACTCGACTCCGGGCGCTGCGGACAAGTCACCGGCGTGCAACATCTCGAACCCATCGGCTGGTGGCACTTCGCCCACTCCTACGTACGGGGGAACTGGCGGCGCGAAGACGACTCCGGACCGTCACTGCTGACGAAGTCGTGCCATGACCTCGACTGGTTGATATACGTGCTCGGTTCGGCACCGCAGCGGTTGTCCTCGTTCGGGAACCTTCTGCACTTCCGGCGCGAGCAGGCCCCAACCGGAGCCGGCGCGCGCTGCACGGACTGCGCCGTCGAGCCAGACTGCCCATACTCGGCGGTACGGCTATATGTGAACGCGCTCGACGGGCCGCGGCGTTTCTGGCCACTGGGCGCTGTGACCGACGCCGATACCCCGCAGGGCGTGCTCGACGCGCTGCGTACCGGACCGTACGGGCGATGCGTGTATGCCTGCGACAACGACGTGGTCGACCACCAGGTAGTGATCATGGAACACCCTGGCGGGGTCACCGCGTCGTTCACGATGACGGCATTCACCGAGCTCGAACACCGCAAGACACGGATCTTCGGCACCCACGGCTACCTGTCCGGCAACGGCCGCATGCTGCGCCACATCGACTTCCGCACCGGCGCCCAAGAGCTCATCGACACGCAGTCAGGCGATGATGCCTCCGCGGCCGGTGGCCACGGAGGCGGTGACCTCGGACTGACCGAGGCGTTCCTCGCCGCAGTTGCCGCAGGCGATCAGAGCCTGCTCGGCACCGACGTATGGGAGTGCGTGGCCAGCCACCGGGCGGTGTTGGCAGCCGAGCGCGCACGCCGCAGCGGCACCGTCGTCGATCTCGAACCCAACCACGCCGCATGCTGATTCCACAGCCGACGGAGCTGCACGCCGGTCGCGGCGAGTTCCTCCTCGACGACCGGACGACGATCGCGGCACCAGACCAGCTCGCCCCCGTCGCCACCTGGCTGCGCAGCACTCTGGCCGCCCCGACGGGTTACCCGCTGCCCGCGCCGACCGGCGAGGCCGGTCAGCGCATCGAGCTGTCCCTCGTCGACGATCTGGCGCCGGAGCACTACCGGCTAACCGTTGCGCCGAACTGGGTACACATCGTCGGCGGCGACGCCGCCGGTGTGTTCTACGGCGCACAGACACTGCGCCAGCTGCTGCCGCCGCAACTACTGCGCGCCGCACCAGTCGGATCCGGTCCGTGGCCGGTGCCGGCGGTACAGATCACCGACGGCCCGGCTTTCGGATGGCGAGGCTTCCTGCTCGACGTGGCACGCCGGTTCCTGCCCAAACGCGAGGTGATGCGGCTGATCGACCTGATGGCCCTGCACAAGCTGAACGTGCTGCAACTGCATCTGACCGACGACCAAGGCTGGCGCGTCGAGATTCGCCGCTACCCGCGTCTGACCGAGGTTGGGTCCTGGCGCCACCGCAGCCCGGTCGGCGCGAGCCGACACCGCCGCTACGACGACCGGCCCCACGGCGGCTTCTACACCCAGGACGACATCCGCGAGATCGTCGCGTACGCCGCCACGCGGCACGTCACCATCGTCCCCGAAATCGATCTGCCCGGCCACACCCAAGCCGCGATCGCCGCCTACCCCGAACTGGGCAACGGCGACGCGCCGCTGCCCGTCTGCGCCGACTGGGGTATCCAGACCCACACCCTCAACGTCGAAGACGGCACCATCGAGTTCTTCAGCAATGTGCTCGACGAGGTCATCGCACTGTTCCCCAGCGAGTACATCTGCATCGGCGGCGACGAATGCCCGAAAGACGAATGGCGGGCCAGCCCCCGCGCCCAGCAGCGCATGCGCGAACTCGGCCTGACCACCGAGGAGCAGCTGCAAAGCTGGTACATCCACCGCCTCGCCGACCACCTCGCCCGCCACCACCGCAAACTCTGCGGCTGGGACGAGATCATCGAAGGCGGCCTCCCACCCGGCGCGACCGTGCTGTCCTGGCGCGGAACTCGCGGCGCCGTGGCCGCAGCCCGCGCCGGTCACGACACCATCACCTCGCCGCGCACCCAGGTCTACCTTGACTTCCGCCAATCCCACCGCGACGACGAACCCGTTCCCATCGGCAGCGTCACCACCCTGGCTGACATCTACGCCTTCCGCCCCGTCCCCGACGAACTCACCAACGCCGAAGCCGCGCGCGTCATCGGCGCAGCAGCGCACCTGTGGACCGAGCACATCGACGACGTCCGCCTGCTCGACTACATGGCGTTCCCCCGGCTCGCCGCGTTCGCCGAGGCCGTCTGGTCCACCGGGCCGCGAGACTCCACCAACTTCCTGCACCGGCTACGCGAACACGAGCACCGCCTCGACGCCCTGGGCGTCGAGTACCGTCCCGCCGACGGACCCCACCCATGGCAGACCCGACCCGACGCCCCAGGCTGGCCGCAAGACCGCGCCGAACTCGACGCCCACTACGCCCGACAGACCGCCAACCTGTCGGTGTACTAAGAAATTCTGCCCACCCGCGGCGAACCGTTCAGGCCAGCACATCCACCATCGCCCGACATCATGCCTGGGTCAGGACGCTTGCTGCCCGCGGCCCACCAGGTACGCGGCCGCGCAGATGAAGAAGATGACGGCCACCGTGACGGTGACCAATCGCATGCGTCCGTGAATGATCCGAAGGCCTACCCGCAGGACGAGTAGCAGCAGGATGCCGCCGCCCACCAGCACTGCCGAGGCAACGTCGGTCGACGTCTGATCAGCCACGGTCGAATGCTAGGGCAGGTTACGTGTCATCGAATGGCGACCCGGCCCGATCGGCTCACGCTGTACGCGCAGCCGGCCCACGGCGACGGTCAGCAGGCCGCCGACCGCCCACACTGCCAGCACGACCAGGCAGTGCAGCATGCGCTGGTTGTCGAAGTACACGACGTGACGGATCGCAGTCATCGCAGTGCCGGTCGGCAGCCACTGGCTGATCGCGCGGTAGAACTCGGGCAGCATGTAGTAACCGAGCGGCCCGCCGGCCGACGAGACCGAGAGAAGCAGCACCACCAGCACCCCGAGCCCGAGCCCCAGTGGCCCGATCAGGCGGCCGAGTCCGCACACGGACGCCGCAACGGCTACCACGAGCATCGCGACCACGCCGGCCAGCGGCCAGAACGCTCCGGTGAGGGCACCGATCACCGGGTCGGCAAGGACGGCGACGCCGAGACCGGCGAGCACGCCCAGGCCGAGCAGTGCCGCCAGCACGTGCAGCGTGCGCAGCCCGCGGCCGAGTATCGACAGCGCGACGCCGGCTCCGAGGCCGGCGATCGTCACACCGAATGCCACGAACACCGTCGACATGCCCTTCGAGTCGCCGCGGGGCAGCGGGCGTAGATCGTCGACGACGAGAGCAGCCGCGTCCGGTCCTACCGCACGTGCGGCGAGTTGCTTGAGCGCGGCAGTCTCGAGCACGCTCGCTGCGCTCGCCACGATGAGGCGGGGATGCCCCGGCTCCATCACCAGGGCGGCCTGAACCTGCTGGTGCAATATGGCCCGGCGCGCGTCGGTGGTCGTGGCGACTGCGACGGCGTGGATCGAGCCCGGGCCGGTGCGCTCGATCTGCTGCTGCACCTGACGCGCGTTATCCAGCGAACCGACGATCGCAACCGGTACTCGATTCGGCTCCGGATCGTGGAATGCCGTGAGAAACAGCGCGATGAACGTGAACATGAGCGTCAACGAGCCCGTCAGCGCGAGCGCGGCGCGCCGAATCGGGTTGGGTCGCCGAATGCTCGGGACGAGATTCGGCCCCGTCTCTATCTGGGTGTCCTCGGCCATCAGGGCTCCTTCCAAAAGTCTACTGCCCGCGTTCAATTGAACGCGGTCAACTGTACGCGGTCAGTGTTTGTGTCAAGATAGGAGGCATGCCGAATTCGATGACGAGCAACAGGTCAGGACGCCGCAGGGGCGGACGAGGGCATGGCGACTCCGGCACGAGAGCCGCAATCCTCGAGGCAGCTCGCCGCCAGTTCGCCGTATCCGGCTACGCCGACACGAGCCTGCGGGCGATCGCCGCCGAAGCCGGCGTCACTCCGCCGCTGATCGTCCATTTCTTCGGATCGAAGGCGAACCTGCTGGTCGAGGCGGTGCAGTGGCCGTTCGACCCAGCAGTCGTCCTACCGCAAGTGCTCAAGGGCAACCGCCGAGGAGTCGGCGAACGAGTGAGCCGTCTGTTCGCCGAGACCTGGGATCAGCAGTCCACGCAGAGCCCGCTGCTCGGCCTGCTTCGCTCGGCCGCGTCCGACCCGAAATCCGCCGCACTGCTGCGCGAGTTCCTGGTCACCGAGCTATTCGCGCCCCTCGTGGCGGCGCTGGGCCAGGACCAAGGTGAGTTGCGGGCATGCCTCATGGCGTCGCACCTGCTTGGCATCGTGCTGGTGCGCCACGTTCTCGCGGTGGAGCCACTGGCCGGCGCGTCGAGCGAGCAGGTGATCGCGCTGATCGCACCAACGCTGCAACGCCTGCTCACCGGCAAACTGCCTGTCTGACAAGGACATTTCGCGGCGCGCGTTCAGCACGCGCCGCTGGCTGGCCGGACGCCCCGCTCAGGCGGTGTCTTTGTCTGTGCCCGTGCCTTTGTCTTTGTCGCCGTCGATCAGGTCCTTGGCCTTGTCCTGCGCGGCGTCTACCTGGCCGGCGTACTTGCCGCCGGTCTTCTGGTCGAACGCGTCCCCAGCCTTGTCGATGACGCCGCCGGCTTTATCGCTGTTCTTCGACAGCATTGACTTCGCCTTGTTCAGCAGGCTCACTCGAGCCACCCCCTCTTCTGCGCACGTCGCGTCTCGCCCGCTGGCCGGGCAGGACGGCGCACGTGGCGCGTCACGCACAGGATGAACCCGCAGTCGCCACATGGGAAGCGCGGACATACCGCCCGAGTCGGCGTTGCCCGGGTTTGCGATCAGCCGGGAGATGTGGCCCACGCGTGATGCGGTAAGAGTGACGCCATGGAACAACGCGTACTCGGCCGCACGAAGCGGCGCGTCTCGGTCATTGGTTTGGGCACCTGGCAACTCGGCAGCGACTGGGGCTCGGTGGACGACGCTGCCGCCGCAGCCGTCCTCGACGCCGCGGCTGACGTAGGCGTCACCTTCTTCGACACCGCCGACGTGTACGGCGACGGACGCAGCGAGCAGACCATCGGCGCGTTCCGCAGGCGCCGCCCGGACGCCGAGATCACGGTCGCTACCAAGATGGGGCGGCGCGTCGCCCAGGTACCCGACGAGTACGTCCTCGACAACTTCCGCAAGTGGACCGACCGGTCCCGGACCAACCTCGGCGTCGACACGCTCGACCTCGTGCAACTGCACTGCCCGCCAACCCCCGTCTACTCGACAGACGCCGTCTACGACAGCCTGGACACCCTCGTCGAAGAGCAGCGCATCGCCGCATACGGCGTGAGCGTCGAAACCTGCGCCGAGGCACTCACCGCCATCGCGCGGCCAGGGGTCGCGAGCGTGCAGATAATCCTCAACGCGTTCCGGCAGAAGCCGCTCGAGCAGGTGCTGCCCGCCGCGGCGGCGGCCGGCGTCGGCATCATCGCGCGCGTGCCGCTCGCCTCCGGATTGCTGTCGGGCCGCTACACACACGACACGACGTTCGGCGCGGACGATCACCGCAACTACAACCGGCATGGCGAGGCCTTCGACGTCGGCGAGACGTTCTCGGGCATCGCCTTCGACACCGGGGTGGACGCCGCCCGCGACTTCGGTGACCTGCTGCCCGCAGGTGTGCCGCCAGCCGCGGCGGCGCTGCGCTGGATCATCCAGCAACCGGGCGTGACCACCGTGATTCCCGGCGCCCGCAACGTCGGGCAGGTGCGCGGCAACGCATTGGCGGCGACCCTCGACCCGTTGCCGGACGACACGATGCGTGCCATCGGCGACCTCTACGACCGGCGCATCCGCCCCCTGGTGCACGACCGCTGGTAGCCCTGCGGCCGCCGCTCTCTCCCGTTGAGTGGTGCGTTATCGCTTGAGTGGTGCGTTATACCGCACCACTCGCGCCGAAACGCACCACTCAACGCAGAAAGGCGGTCACGTCTCGATCAGGCAAGCCGGGGGCAGCTCGAACCACCGCAGTTGCTCGAACTCGCGAGACATCGCAACGCCGACCGACGAGTCATGCGCCGCGCACGGTTCGGCTGCGAAGATCGCGCGCGCCGCATCCAGGTATTCGGCGAGGGCGGATTCCGGGGCCCGGTCGTCAAGGCGCGGATAGTTCATCGCGCCGTCCGCACCGTAGCCGACCTGCGCGAGACGCAGCGGCGGCTCGACCGGCCCGGCACGGTGGCGCCACAGTCCGCTGGCGGGATCGAAGTGGTAGTCGGGCAACAGCCGCCAGCCCTCCCGGGCCACGAGCCGCACGGCCTCGATGATGTAGTCGAAGACTGCCTCTGCGATGAAGTAGTTGAAGTTGACCCGTACCCAGCCGGGCTTGATGCCCTCGCAGCCGTGCTCGATCTCGTGCGCGAACGCATGCGAGCGCTCGATGTCGATGCCGAGCAGGCGATGCCCGTACGGCCCGGCGCACGAGCAGCCGCCGCGCGACTGGATGCCGAACAGGTCGTTGAGCAGGGCTACGACGTAGTTGTGGTGCAGGTAGCGCCCGCTCGGTGCGCGCACGACGAACGACAGGATCGAGAGCCGCTCGGAGTCGAGGTTGCCCAGGATCTCGATGCCGGGCTCCTGCGTCCAGGCGTCGACGGCGCGGCGCAGGTAGTAGGCCTCGTGTTCGCGAATGACGTCGACGCCGACGGCCTGTTTGAGCTGGAAGACCAGGCCGGCCCGGATCGATTCGATGATGGCCGGGGTGCCGCCCTCCTCGCGCTGCACCGGATCGTCGAGGTAGCGGTGCTCGGTGGGATTGACGTAGGCGACGGTGCCACCGCCCGGAACGTCCGGCACCCGGTTGTGCAGCAACTCGCGGCGCACGACGAGAACCCCGGGCGTGCCGGGCCCGCCGATGAACTTGTGCGGGCTGACGAAGATGGCGTCCTTATAGGCGCGCGGGCGCTCGCCGTACATGCAGATGTCGACGTACGGCGCGGCAGCGGCGAAGTCCCAGAACGACAGCGCGCCATGCTCGTGCAGCAGGGCCGAGACGCGGTCGGTGTTGCTGACGATGCCCGTGACGTTGCTCGCCGCGGAGAACGAGCCGATCTTGAGTGGGCGTTCCTCGTGCGCGATCAGCAGCTGTTCCAGGCGCGCGATGTCGATGTGCCCGTCGGCGTCTTGCGGGATGAGCACGACATCGGCGATCGACTCGCGCCAGGGCAGCTCGTTCGAGTGGTGCTCGTAGGGGCCGATGAACACGACCGGCCGCTGCTCGGGCGGTATCTGCGCGCTCAACTGGTAGGTGTCGTCGAGTTCGGCCGGGATGCGCAGGCCGAGTATGCCGATCAGCTTGTCGATGGCGCCGGTCGAGCCGGATCCGCAGAAGATGACCACGGTGTCGTCGTCGCCGCCGACGTTGTCTCGGATGATCCGCCGGGCGTCTTCGCGCAGCCGGGTGGTCTGCAGGCCGGTGCCGCTGGATTCGGTGTGCGTGTTCGCGTACCGGGGCAGCACCTCGTCCCGGATGAAGTCCTCGATGAACCCCAACGCACGGCCCGAGGCGGTGTAGTCGGCGTAGGTGACTCGCCGCGGCCCGTAAGGCCCGGGCATCACCTGGTCGTCGCCGATCACCGACTCGCGGATGCGTCGAAGCAGTGGCGTCTCTACCGGCTGCGAAATAGTCATCAGGTCACCCCGCCCGCAGACTACAGGCGCCTAACGCGCCGGGACGCTCGCGAGGAAACGTTGTCGGTGGCAGCGGGCACAGTGGCCACCTGACCGATAAGGAGTTCGTGATGACCCGCGCGGCCTGGCCAGACAATGGCGACGATTGACGACGTGCGGCGCCTGGCACGCAGCCTTCCGCGCACCGAGGAACGACTCGTCGGCGACCGGGTGAAGTTCCGGGTCGGCCGCCTCGTCTACGCGTCGATATCTCCGGACGAAACGATCATGGGCTTCGGATTCCCGCGCGAGGAACGGGTGGCGCTGGTCGCGAGCGACCCCGAGAAATTCCTGATGCCGCTTCGCTCGGACGAGCGCTACAACTGGGTTCGGGTCAGGCTGGCCGCCGTCGACGTCACGGAACTGACCGAACTCGTCATCGAAGCGTGGCGCATGGTCGTCCCGAAGCGGGTTGCCGCGGCATATCTGGACGAGACCGACACAGCCTGATCTGGGCGCACGTTGCTTCGCACCCGAGATCTATTGACTAGCGGGTCAAGTCGGCCGCGCCGCTGCCGATACACAAGACGCGGTGCGGCGGGGGCCCGCGCGTGCAGGCCTGTTCGGGCTCGCAGAAAAGGGACCCCAGTGCGTAAAGCGACCGCAGAGACGCGGGATGCCATCCGGGACGCGGCGTCAGCCAGGTTCCGCGCGCATGGCTATCCGGGCACGACCTTGCAGGAGATCGGCGACCAGGTCGGGCTCACGCGGGGCGCCGTGCTGCATCACTTCAAGTCCAAGGCGGAACTGCTCGCCGCGGTCGTGCAACCGTGCCTCACCGCCTTCGACGGATTGCTGGCAACTGCCGAATACGCGCCGGCAACCGCCGAGCGGCAGCACGTGCTGCGCCAGTTCGCGAACCTCGTCATTGACCATCGCGCGACCGTCGAACTGCTCGTCGGCGACGTCGGCGCTCGGGACGCGCTGAACCCGGCCGGCGCATGGACCGCGCGCATCCGGCGACTGGCGGTGCTGCTCGCCGGCAGCTACGCCTCGCCCGCCCGGCAGGCCCGAACGGCCGCAGCGCTAGGCGCGATCGTCTATCCCGTGGCAAGCGAGTGGCTCGACCTCGACGGTTTGGACGTGCGCATCGCGCTGGTCGACGCCAGCCTCGCGGCCATCGGTTCGCAGGTAGCCGTGCCGGAAAGCACCGCGATCCTGACCGGCAGGGACTGAGATGACCATGACGATCCGAGCGCGGTTGCGCCGGTTGCCCCGGCGGTTTGTCGTGCGCCTGGTGGCGGCAATGCTCGCCGTGTCGTTGCCGTTGCCAATCCTGCTGACCGTGCTGCTCACGTCCCATGCGTCGTCGAGTCTCACCGCAGCCGGCAAACAGAAGGGCGTTGCGCTCGCGCGCGCGGTAACCCTGCGGCTGGAGGACTGGCTGCAGGAGCGCCGCGAGGGCATGGTCGTCGTCGCGAGAACGGCCTCCGGGATGGCGGGAAATCGGGCCCTCGCCACGACGCTCAACGGACTCGTCAAGGCCTATGCCGACGACTATTCGCTGCTCGAGGTCACTGACCGAAGCGGCAAGGTGCTCTCGTCCAGCAATCCGAAACTCACCATCGACCCATCGAGCGAATCGTGGTTCCGCAGCGCGGTGGCCGGCCAGCCGGTACTGACCTCGCTGCTTCGCCGCGGCGAGCATCTGCAA
The DNA here is from genome assembly GCA_963733615.1 of uncultured Actinomycetes bacterium. GTDB lineage: Bacteria > Actinomycetota > Actinomycetes > Mycobacteriales > Jatrophihabitantaceae > DASXRA01. The sequence continues at coordinate 92,244 of CAVTEA010000042.1, read as the reverse complement.
TGGATCATCGCTCAGCCCGTGATAGGCACGGATGGCCGCGTGGCGGGCGTCGCAATAGGCAACATGCGGCCCGAGGGCCTGGCGCGGATTCTCGACCCTGAGCTGGAACGCAGCACCGACGAGATCGTCGCAGTGGACGCGCAGGGCCAACTGATCTACAGCACCGATCTGCAGACACCCCGCGACGACGTCGCGATGCTCAACGCCGGCGCCCTTCGCAACACGGTCAACAACGCGGCGATCACAGACGCGAAGCGCACCGGTCAGCCCGGCGCGGCGAAGTTCACCGACACGCACGGACGCCGGGTGATCGGCGGTTACGACGTCGTGGACGAACTGGGCTGGACAGTGGTTGCGCAGGAACGCGCCTCGGACGTGCTGGCGTCGGTCAACAGCCAACGCAATCTCGCCACGCTGCTCGTCGTCATCGGCGGCATGCTGATCGTGGTCGCGTCGATCGGTCTGGCTTGGTGGACCACCAGACCCGTGCGCCGGTTGACCAACGCCGCCGAGAAGGTAGCCGACGGCGATCTCGCCACGAGGGTCAAACCGTCTGGTTCCACCGAACTGGTGACGCTGGGCGAGGCGTTCAACACCATGCTCACGACGTGCGAGGCGCTGGTCGAACAGGTCACGTCCGCCGGAACTGAGGTCAACTCGGCCGCCGCTGAACTGTCCGCATCGTCGGACGAGCTGGCGACGACGACCACGCAGCAGAGCGCGGCGATCCTGCAGGCCACGGCGACCACCGAGGAGCTCGCCCGGGCGTCCATCGCGATCGCCGACACTGTCGACGATGTTGCCCGCCAGACGTCCGAAACCCGCGACAACCTGGAGCGAGCCGAGGCCGACATCGCTACCTCCAGCGAGCGCACCCTGGCCCTCGCGAACCGCGTCAATGACATCGACCGGCTACTCGATCTGATCAACGAGATCGCCGACCAGACCAACCTGCTCGCGCTCAACGCCGCGATCGAGGCGGCGAGGGCCGGCGAGAACGGCATGGGCTTCGCCGTCGTGGCCGACGAGGTGCGACGCCTCGCCGAACGCTCGAAGGTCTCCGCCGGCGACATCGCGACGATCGTCAGCGCGGTGCAGGGCGAGACCAACGCGACGGTCATGGCCATGGAGAAAGGCACCAAGCAACTCCAGCAGGGCCTCACCCTGCTCGACGCGGTGACCGACGCCAACGGCCAGGTGCGCCTGACCACGCAGCAGCAGCGCAGCGCCACGGCTCAGGTCGTCGAGACGATGGAGCAGCTCAGCGACGCCAGCCGCCAGGTCTCGGCCACGGCCCAGCAGATCGCCACCGCCAGTGGCAACCTCGCCGACCTGGCCGGCAATCTCGAGGCGAGCGCGGCAAACGCCAGCAACGGTCAGCGGTGATCCGATGCAAGCCGTGCTACTTCCGGTCGGAGCCGACGTCTACGCCGTGCCTGTCGAATGGGTGCGCCAGGTGGTGGCGGCTCCGGCTGTCATGCCGTTGGTGACCGCTCCGTCCGTCGTGCTCGGCCTGTTCAACCTCCGCGGCGAGATCGTCCCGCTGCTCGATGCCGCGGCGTTGCTGGGCGTCGGCGACATGGGCGACGTCGCCTTCGCTGTGGTCTTGATCAGCCCGAGCGGGCCGATCGGGCTGGCAGCGTCCGGATTCCCGGAGCGCATCGCGCTCGACTCGCCGACCGCGGCATCGGAACTGCCGGGCACGGCCGGCACCTTCCAGGTCGACCGGCGCGTGGTCGTGCTGCTCGACCCAGCCGCACTGCTCGCATCGGAGCGCCTTGGTGGGCCCGATGCCCGCACTGGTGCGCCCGCCGCCGGGATCGGCTGACCATGCTCGGCGCCGAGCAGGTCCGGACGCTGTTCGTACAGGAAGCCGAGGTGCGATTGCGCCACCTCGGCAAGCTGCTGCTGGAACTCGAGCAGGCTGGAGGCAACGAGGAACTCCTCCGGTCGATCTTCCGCGAAGTCCATACGCTCAAGGGCTCGTCGGCGGTGGCTGGGCTCGACGACGTCAGCCAGAGCGCGCACTCGCTCGAGGAGTTGCTCGACGAGCTGCGTTCCGGCCGCTGCCCGGTGACACCCGAGGTGATCGATACGTTGCTGGCCGGTTCCGATCGGCTGGGAGCGGTCGTTTCCCGGCACAGCGAACCGGCGGGCAGCCCGGCCGCGCCACTCGTCGCCCCGCCGCTCGTCGCGCCGACACCTGAACGGCCGATCATCGAACCGGCATCGCGACCGCCCGAGTTGGTCATGCCCGCGGCACCTGCCTTCGAGGACGGCAACGGCGGATCGGTCATGGTGTCCATGCGCCGACTCGACGAGTTGGTCCGTCTGGTCAGCGAATCGGCCACTGCGCAGCTGCGGCTGGGACACATGCTCAAACACCGATTCGGCGTCGACCCGGCCGCGATCAGCGAGTTCAACGACCTGTCCCGGTCGGTGAACGAGCTGCAGGACCGGACCATGCGCACCCGTATGGTTCCGGTCGCCTCGATCACCGATCAGCTCCAGCGGGCCGTTCGCGATCTGGCGCGCGCCCAGCGCAAGGACGTCCGCTGGGAGGTGCGCGGTACCGACACCGAGCTCGATCGTGCCGTGCTGAGCGAGCTTTCCGACTCCCTGCTGCACATCGTCCGCAACGCCGTCGACCACGGCATCGAGCTGCCGGAGGATCGGGTTGCCGCCGGCAAGCCGGCCCAGGGCACGGTCACGTTGCACGCCATGCAGCTGGGATCCGAAGTGATCATCGCGATCACGGACGACGGGCGCGGCATTGACGTCGAAGCCGTTCGGCGCGAAGGCAGCCGCAAGGGCATTGACACCCAGACTGATGACCGACGAGGAAGTGCTGCAGCTCATGTTCCAGGCCGGGCTGTCGACCATGGCCTTTGTCACCGACGTGTCCGGACGTGGCGTCGGGCTCGATGTCGTGCGGGCGAACGTCGAGGCGGCTCGCGGCCGGGTCGAGGTGCGCTCAGAGCCCAACGCCGGCACGGAGTTCCGGGTCATCGTGCCGATCACGCTGGCAGTGCTGCGGTGCCTACTCGTCGAGGCGGCAGGCCAGCGCTTCGCACTGCCTTTCCACCGGGTCGTCGTGTCGCAGTCGGCACAGCCACACGCGCAGGCCCACGCGGAGGGCAGGCCGGTCGTTCTGGTCGACGGTCGCCCGGTGCCGGTGTCATCTCTCGCGGCGACGCTGCGCATCGACGAGCAGCAGGATTCGCCCGGCGTGATCGTGGTGCTCGCCGACACGGCGCGCAGGCACGCATTCCGCGTCGATCGTCTCGTCGGCCAGCGCGACGTGGTGCTGAAGGGACTGAGCCGGGTGCTGCCCCATCTGCCGGCCGTCGCGGGCGCGAGCGTGGAGCCCGACGGCACGGTGCTGGTGGTGCTGGATCCGCCCGGCCTCATCCAGCGCGCACGCCACACAGTTGCGGCCGCGGCGCCACGAGCTGGCGCAGAACGTTCGGACGGCTCGGAGGCGGCGCGCCGAAAGATCCTCGTCGTCGACGATGCGCTGACCGTGCGCGAGTTGCAGCGCACCATCCTCGAACGGGCGGGCTTCGACGTGCGGGTCGCCATCGACGGCGTCCAGGCGCTGACGCGGCTCGCCGAGGAACCGAGCGACCTGGTGCTCACCGACATCGAGATGCCGAACATGGACGGCTTCGCGCTGACCGAAGCGATCCGGGCCCACCCGACGCTGGTGAACATTCCGGTACTCATCCTCAGCTCCCGCTCCAGCGACACCGACCGCCAGCGCGGGCTCGACGCCGGCGCCGATGGCTACATCATCAAGAGCGGATTCGACGAAGGCAGCCTGCTGGCCGCGGTGCACCGGCTGCTCGGAGCGCGCGCATGAGCAGCCAGCCGATTCGTGCGATCACCGCAGGGTCCCGGTCCCGGCAGGCCGCGCAGCTCGTCCAGGCCCTCGAGGCCGACGGCGACATCACCGTGGTCGACCAGCCCATCACGACCGCCGCTGCGATCGCCCTGGTCGCCAGCATCCGCCCCGACATCGTCGTGCTCGATCTGAGCGAGGACGACGACGGCCGAGCAGCCATCGCTCAGATCATGGACCGCACGCCGACGCCGATCCTGGTGCTCTCGCCCGGCAGCACCGATCGAGATTCCCCTTGCGTGGTCAAGGCTCTCGTCGCAGGCGCCCTTGACGCCCTTCCCGTCCCGGCGCAATGGACGCTCGACGGTGCACGCGAGCTGCGCGAAAAGGTGCGGCAGTTGCGCACCGTCACGGTCATCCGCCACATGCGCGGACGCCCGATCGCAGCGCCGCCCCGCGGGGCCGCGCCACACCACGGGCGGCGGCCGGTGGTCGCGATGGCCGCTTCCACGGGCGGCCCGAGTGCGTTCGCGACCTTGCTCGCCGGCCTGGACGGCCTGGCGGCTCCGGTACTGGTCGTGCAACACCTGCATCCGGAGTTCACCGGCGGGTTGCTCGGGTGGATGTGCCGGACGTCCGCGCTGCCTGTCGAGATGGCCGAGCACGGCCAGAACGCCCAGCCCGGCCACGTGTACCTCGCGCCCAGCGGCGTTCACCTGCGACTTGGCCTGCGGTGTCGCCTCGAACTCGATCCCGCACCTGCCACTCCCCATCGGCCTTCGGCTGACGTCCTGTTCGATTCGGTCGCCGCGCACGCAGGCCCCGCCGCTGTGGGCGTGCTGCTCACCGGGATGGGCGAAGACGGCGCGCGGGGGTTGCTCGCAATCCGCGAAAGCGGCGGCCTGACCCTCGCCCAGGACGAGAAGTCGTGCGCTGTGTTCGGCATGCCGCGCGCCGCCCGGCAACTCGGCGCGGTCACCGACCTGCACCCGTTGGAGCAACTCGCCGCTGCGGTGCAGCGCGCTGTGCAAGCGATCAGCGACGGCGATCGCCAATGACCCACAACCCCGCCGTAGAAGCCGTCATCGACCGTGTGGCCGCGCTGTTGGACCAGCGGACCGGGCTGCGTCCAGAGCCCACGCTGCGTGGCCGGCTGCGCCGCTGCATCCGCACCGAGGCCACCGCGCGCGGGCAGAGCCCGCAGGCATATCTGGCAACACTCGACGCGCAACCCGAGGCGCTGCAGAGTCTGCTGAACCGGGTCACCGTGCAGGAGACGGGCTTCTTCCGCCATCCGGACCACTTCGACGTGCTGGCACACGACGTGCTGCCCAAGCTGTCCGAGCCGGTGACGATCTGGAGCGCCGGCTGCGCCAACGGACAGGAGGCGTACACGCTCGCGATGGTCCTCGAAGAACAGGGCATCGACGGCACGATCATCGCAACCGACTTGTCGACGGCGGCGTTGCAGCGAACGGCCGCGGCCCAGTACGCGACTCGTGAGCTCTCCGGCCTGTCACCCGCCCGGCGGCAACGGCACCTGGTCAGCGCGGGCCGATCCTTTCGGGTCAGCGACGCGGTACGCAAGCGGGTCACGGTGCTACGCCACAACCTCATCGATCCGCTTCCGGAGCGGGTGCGAACCTGCCAGGTGGTCTTCTGCCGCAACGTGCTCATCTACATCACGCAGGAGCGCACCACGGCATTCCTCGACCGGGTCGCCGATGCACTCCCCGCCGACGGCTACCTGTTCCTGGGCTCGGCCGAGACGATCTGGGCGATCAGCGAGCGGTTCGACACCGTGCGCATCGCCGACTCCTACCTCTACCGGCGCCGCGCTGCCGGGCATCCGCAGGTGCCAGCCGCCGGGCCGCTCGTCGCTCGCGCCTCCGCGACACGTCTGCGTCCCGAAGACCACGATCGTGCCGCACGGCGACTGGCGCGCCGGCCCGGTGGCGAGGTGGTGCGCCACGCTACCGCCGATTCGGCCCAGCTTGCCCGCGCTGGACAACTGGCCCTCGACGAAGGCAACTGCCGGGCCGCCGTGGTCGCGTTCCGCAAGTGGGCATACGTCGCGCCCGACGATGCGATGGCCCATCTGCATCTCGGCCTCGCGCTGGAAGCGTCCGGTGATCAGCCGTCGGCGCAACGCGCCTTCGCCGCGGCCCGGCTGGCTGTGCAGAGCGACCAGACGCATGTCGAGCAGGCCCTCGAGGGTTATGCGGCCGACGAGCTGCTGCGTCTGCTCGATGCCAAGCAGAGGGTGGTTCACCCGTGATGACGATGGTGTGCTTCCGCACAAGCGGCACCGCCTACTGCCTGCCGGTCGAGGAAATCCGCGCCGTACGGGAAACGTCGGGCATGGTCATGTTGCCCGATCCGCAGCGCGACGTTGCCGGCCTGCTCCCCGGCCATCCGCCGCTGACGGTGCTGTCCACGCTCGGTGCGCAGGGATCACACGTCCTCGTGCTCGACGTGGCCGGCAAGAGCTTCGGCCTGCTCGTCGACGAGGTGACCGGCCTGCAGCGCGTCGACGACGACGACATCCGGCACACGCCGGACGGCCAGGCACACGCACTCGTGTCGGGCACCGTCCAGACCGCCGACCGACTCATGCTCATCGTCGACACCGGCACGTTGGCGGCACGGCTATGAGCAACGACGCGACCGTGCTCATCGCCGACGACTCCCTCGTCGTTCGTGCCGTCGTCCGCTCCCGGCTGGAGGAGGCGGGGTACTTCGTCGTCGAGGCCGAGGACGGCGAGTCCGCTATCGCGCGATGCCACGAGTCGCCGCCCGACGTCGTGTTGCTCGACGTGGAGATGCCCGGGCTCGACGGCCACCAGGTCCTCGCCCGGCTCAAACTCGACGACGAGCTCAAGGACATCCCGATCGTGTTCCTGACCGCCCGCACCAGCATGGACGACGTCCTGGCCGGTCTGCGCGGCGGTGCCCACGACTACCTCAAGAAGCCGTTCGAGCCGGCCGAACTCGTCGCTCGGGTCGCCGCCGCCGCGCACGTGAAGAAGCTGCAGGACCGGCTGCACGTCCGCAACGCGCAACTCGAGCAGGTGAGCCGGACCGACATCCTCACCGGCCTCTACAACCGGCGTCACCTCGAAGAGCAGCTGACCCGCCAGCACGCTGCCGCCCGGCGTGGCCGCGACCAGCTCAGCGTGATCCTGCTCGACATCGACCACTTCAAACGCGTCAACGACACCTATGGCCACTCCGCCGGCGACCAGGTGCTGTGCACATTCGCCAATCGGATGACCCAGCAGCTTCGTTCGGGCGACATCACGGGCCGGTGGGGCGGCGAGGAATTCCTCGTCATCCTGCCGGCGACAGACGCGGACGGCGCCATGCGCGTCGCGGAGCGGATCCGCGAGGTGACCAGGGCGACGCCGACCTGGGCAGACGGCCACGACATCTCGGTCACGGTCAGCGGCGGTTGCGTCACCGGCCCGGGCGCGTCGCCCGACGATCTCGTCAGCGCGGCAGACAGGCGGCTGTACGAGGCGAAACGGTCCGGACGCGACCGGATCGTCGCGGCCGGCATCCCCCAAGCCGAGCAGGAATCGGGACAGGGATCGCGCATATCGGCTGTCGAGTCACGAATGCCACGTGACGCCGGTGGCTAGGACGTTCGGCCTTAGCGGTATGCCGTCAAGATCGCTTACTCTCTCTGATACACAGACCAAACAGTCTCCTTACGGCGGTTTGGGCTGCGGTCGGGGGACCGCGTGGAGCCGGCTCGGTGCTTTCCAGGACACAGCACCGAACCGGGACGACTTTCGGAGGTACCCCTGATGGTGCGGCGCCCATTGAGTGCTGGGAGGGCTCGCCCGAATCAGCGGCGCCGCGCGCATCGACCCTCGTCGCCGCTACGCCGCAGGCTCACCGCCACGCTCGTCGTGGCCGTCGCAGCAGGCCTGGTGGTGGCGGCCATCCTGGGTGTGCTGACGCTCAGCCGGCAAGACACCCGGCAGCGCCTCGCGCAGAACTCGCTGATCCGGATCTCGCACCTGGCCGACGCCGTTCGCTTTCACCCTGCCGCGTTCCTCTTCGGCGAACCGATGACCCCGTCAGACGTCCGCGACAATGCCGCGCTGCGCACGCGGCTCACCGCCGAGGGCGACACTCTGGAAAGGCTCGCGCCGTCCCTCGGCCGGCCGATCGACGCCGCCATCGACACGCTCAACCAAAGCGTGATCGCAGAGATCGACCTGATCACCCAGAACCGCCTCGACGAGGCGCAGCGTCTGGACCGCGGCGCGGTGACCGACGCCTACCAGCGGCTGGGCTCGGACGCGCCGAACAGCCCGACGGTCGCGACCACTACCGGACTGCTGGTTCCCGCCGAGACCTTGATGTCGGCCCGCGCCGGGCGTACCGAGCACAACGTCGCCCGGTACATCGTGATCATCGTCGGGGGTGTCGGCACGCTGTTGATCGGCTTGATGCTGGCGTTCGCGTCGTCCCGGCGTCGCTGGGCCGCACTCGACCTCGAACAGGCTGCCGAACTCGCTGCTGCCGACCGCCTACGCGCGCTGATTCGCAACTCGTCCGACCTGACGCTGGTGTTCGACGCCGACGGGGTATTCCGCTACGTCAGCCCGGCCTCGCTCGCGATCATCGGGCGAACCGACTCGGAGTTGATCGATACCTCGCTTGCCGATCTGCTGCATCCCGACGACCGCGCTGCGGTGTCGGCCCGCTTGCGCGACGTGTCATCCGGCGACGGCGCGCCGCGGGCCCTGCACTTCCGGATGCGTCACGGCGATGGTTCCTACCGCCTCATGGAGGCCGCGCTGACCGATCTGCAGCACCTGCCTGCCGTCGGGGGAATCGTGGCGAACCTGCGCGACGTCACCGACCGGACACGTTTGGAGGTCGAACTGCGCCATGCCCAAAAGCTTGAGTCGGTCGGGCAACTGGCCTCCGGAATGGCGCACGAGATCAACACCCCGATCCAGTTCGTCGGCGACAACGTGCGCTTCCTCGGCGACGCTTTCGACGACCTGATCAGATCGGCGGAGCATCCGGCCGAGACGATCGACGTCGAGTTTCTGGCCGCCGAGGTGCCGCAGGCGATCGCGCAGACGCTCGAGGGGGTCGACCGCGTGGCGGCGATCGTTCGAGCGATGAAGGCGTTCGGGCATCCGGGCGCGGACGAGAAGTCGCCGACCAATCTGAATCTCGCCGTCGAGAACACCCTTATCGTGGCGGGCAATACGATCAAGGATGTCGCGGATGTGGTCGTCGAGTTGGGCGAACTGCCGCCGGTCTGGTGCCATCCGGGCGACATCAATCAGGTGCTGGTCAACCTCGTGGTCAATGCCGCCCATGCCATCGCCGAGAAGGCGGAGCGCGGCGCAGGGCGCGGGACGATCACGGTACGGACGTACCTCGACAATGCGGCCGCCGTCGTCGAGATCAGCGATACGGGGTCCGGGATTCCCGCAGAGATCGCAGGACGCATATTCGAGCCGTTCTTCACGACGAAGGAGGTTGGCCGTGGGACGGGGCAGGGCCTGGCACTTGCCTATGCACTGGTGACCGACCGGCACTCGGGTTCGATCACGTTCACCTCGCAGCAGGGCGTCGGCACGACGTTCACCGTCCGCCTGCCTGTGCGGGGTCGCAGCGAGCCGGATGCGGGCGGCATCGACGGCGTCGATTCCGTCGACCACGCCGAGGAGCTGGTCCGATGATTCGAGTGATGTTCGTCGACGACGAGCCGAGAGTGCTTGACGGCATACGCCGCAACCTGCGATCACACCAGCACGTCTGGGACATGCAGTTCGTCGACGGCGGGCCCGCCGCCCTGGCGGCAATGGCGGCCCAGCCCGTCGATGTGATCGTCGCCGATTTCCGGATGCCCGGCATGGACGGCGGGCAACTGTTGCGAACTGTGCGCGATCAGTGGCCCGACACCGGCCGGTTGATGCTGTCCGGGCATACCGATGCCGACGACCTGCTCAAGGTGGTCTCGGTGGCGCACCGGTTGCTCGACAAACCCTGCAGCCGGGTCGATCTCGTCGCCGCGATCGAGCAGGCGCTGTGGTTGCGCGAGGCGTTCGACGGCGAGGCCATCCGGGCCGAGATCAGCGGCATCGATGCGTTGCCATGGGTTTCGGGCACGTTGGCGCGGCTGCGCGCCGTGGTCGACAGATCGGGCAGCAATGCGCACGACATCGCCGCGGTCGTGCAAAGTGATATCGCCTTGACGATCAAGGTGTTGCAACTTGCGAATTCATCGTTGTTCGGGGGCGGCGGCGAGATCACCTCGGTCGACCAGGCTCTCATCCGGCTCGGGTTGCGCACGATACGTTCGATCTCGCTGATGCTGGAGCTCGCGACGCCAGTCCGGCAAGGTGACGCGACGAGCGCGTGGCTCGATCGGGTCAACGCGCACGCGTCGTTGTCGGCCAAGATCGCCGCGCGGCTGGTGCGATCCGACCAGGCCGCCGATGCCTTCAGCGCGGCGCTCGTAGCCGAGTGCGGGCAGCTCGTCTTCGCCCTCTGCCGCCCCGCCGCCTTCGAGCGGGTGCTCGGCGCGCCAGACCTGCACGGTGGCGCTGCCGCCAATCTGGAACGCGACGAATTCCGCGTTACGCATGCGCAAGCGGGCGCCTACCTGCTCAGCCTCTGGGGCATCCCGACGACGATCGTCGAGGCGGTCGCTACGCACGACCTGCGACCGAGCGTCGAGTTGAGCGTGCCGATGTCGGTGCCCGACGCCGTGCGGGTCGCGAGGGTGATCGCCGATCGCCACATCGCCTATGTGTGCCCTACCGCAGATCCCGGTGCGGATGGCGCCTGCCTCGTGAACGAAGGCTGGTTCGACGCCGACGTCCTGCGCGCTGACTGGTCGCTCGCCGATATCGCTCCGCTGGTGGAGCCATGAGCGAGCAGCGCAGCGAGCGCCAGCGAGCGAGGAGCGCAGCGAATGCAAGCGATGAGCGCTCGCGCGAAGAGCGGGGAAAGCCATGAGCGACGCGACGCTTGCCCGGATCCTGCTGGTCGACGACGAGCCGCACGTGCTCGATGGCCTGCGCCGGCTACTGCGCAGCCAATTCTCCGTCGAGACGGCCGCCGGCCCTGCACTGGCCCTGGAGCGCATTCGAGATGCCGGGCCGTACTCGGTCGTGCTGTCGGACTTCCAGATGCCCCAGATGAACGGCGCCAGCTTCCTTGCTGCTGCGCGGGCAGCGAACCCGGACACCTCGCGCATCCTGCTGACCGGGCAAGCCGACCTGGCCGGCGCGGCCGCGGTGGTGAACGAGGGGGGAATCATCCGGCTGCTCCTCAAGCCGTGCGGTCGCGACGAGCTCATCGACGCGTTGCAAGCCGGTGTCGAGCAGTACCGCCTGATCACAGCCGAACGCGACCTGCTCGAGAACACCCTGCGGGGCAGTGTGCGCGCGCTTACCGATGTATTGGCCCTGGCCAATCCAGCCATGTTCGAGCGCGGCTTGCGTCTGCGAAGACTCGTCACCTCCATCGTGCAGGCAAGTGGACGCGAATCGGCGGCCTGGCAGGTCGAGCTGGCTGCGATGTTTGCCCAGCTCGGGGCGGTTGCGGTGCCCGCTGACGTACTCGAACGGGCCGAGCGGGGAGAACCGCTCACCCACGAGGAAGGTGACCTCATCGAGCGATTGCCTCGGATCGCAGACCAGGTGCTGGCCGGGATCCCGCGCATCGAGGAGGTGCGCGCAGCCATCCTGAGCCAAGGCGCGCAGTTCGACGGCCAGGCTCCCAGTGACATGCGCGCCGGCGACGCAGTACCGTTCGGCGGTCGCGTGCTACGACTCGCGTCGGACTTTGACACTCTGGAGTCGGCCGGCACAGAGCCCGCTGACGCGCTCGCAGAACTACGAACGCGCGGCGGCGTGTACGACCCCACCCTGCTCGACGCTCTCGATCTGGTACTTGCCGACCGGGCGTCGCGAGTGACGTGCCTGGTGCCCGTGGCCGAGCTAGCGCCGGGGATGGTGCTCTCCGCCGATGTCGTGACTCTGGACGGCTTGAAACTGGTCGCCAAAGGTCATGAGCTGACGCCCAGCTTGCTCGCCCGCCTGGCCAACTATGCCGTGATGCTGTCCGGCGTGCGCGAACCGATCGCGGTATACGTGCCGTCGCACCAGATACTGGAAGCGTCCGCCGATGGCCAGTAACGCAGAGGCAGGCGCGCTGCAGGCTGAGCAACGCACCCACGAGGTACTCGCCGAGGCGGGGCGACGGCTCGCCGCTGCCACGGATCGCGACGAGGTCTACGCCGCGACGTGTGAGGCCGCCGTAGCGCTGCTCGGTACCGATCGGCACGCAGGCGCGGCCCTGCTGATTGCGTCCGAGGCCGGACTCGTCGCCGTGCGCAGCGGCGGCCTGCTCGCGGCCTATGAACCTCTGGCGATTGCACCCAATGCGTTGCCAGACTTCTCCCGCGCCGCCCTCGAGACCGGGCAGACGATCAGCCAGGTCGGGGTACAGGCCGCGTTCGGCGCTCGCCCGGGCGGCTCGGCGCACAGCGAAAGGCTCTTGCTGATACCGATCGTGCGACGGGGGCGTCCACGTTACGTACTCGCCGCAACCGGCCGCTTGGTCGAGAGCGTCCGATACCTGCTTGCCGTGCTCGCCGGTACCGCAGGCTTCGCGCTCGATGCTGATCAGCGCGGCTGGGCGGAGGCGGTGATCGAGGGATCGCAGGACATCGTGCTGGTGCTGGAGGCCGACGGCGCTATCCGGACGGTCAACGCCGCGGCCGAGCGGATCCTCGGACTGGATCCGGAGACGCTTGCTGGGGTTCCGATCGTCGATCTCGTTCATCCCAAGGACGCCGAGGCATTGCTCGTGTGGCTGGCGCACGCCGCTGACGACGGCTGGGCACATGCCCTTGACATCCGCTGCCGCTATGCGGGCGGCGGTTGGGTTGACCTCGAAGCCACCGCGACAGCAATGCTTCACATAGCCGACGTGCACGGCATCGTTGTGAACCTGCGCGACGTTCGGGAGCGCAAGACGCTCGAGGCTGAACTGTCGCACTGGGCATTCCATGATCCGCTGACCAACCTTGCCAATCGAGCGGGCCTGCGTGAGCGGATCATCACCGCGCTGGAAGAGGCGGCGCACTCGAGGGTGCGCCCGGCGGTGCTTCTGGTCGATCTCGACGACTTCAAGGCGGTCAACGACAGCCTTGGCCACCAGGAGGGCGACCGGTTGCTGGTTGTCGTCGCCGAACGCCTGCGGCACTCCACTCGGGCCACTGACACTCTGGCCCGACTCGGCGGCGACGAGTTTGTCGTTGTCGTCAACGACGAGGCGGTGGCCGAGACAGTTGCGGGCCGGATACTTGCGGCGCTGGACACTCCGGTGACGCTGCCTGGCGCGGAAGTGCACGCACACGCCAGCATCGGTATCCGGGTGGCGGACGCGACCGGCTGCGATGTCGACCAGTTGCTTCGCGACGCAGATCTTGCGATGTACGCGGCCAAAGCGTCGGGCAAGGCGACCTGGCGGCGATTCCACCCCGACATGCACGAGCAGGTGCAGCAGGAGCTGACCACACGCTCTGAGTTGCGGCGCGCTGTGGAGCGCAGCGAGTTCACCGTGTTGTATCAGCCCATCGTCCGGGTCGACACCGAGCAGATCACCGGCTTCGAGGCGCTCATCCGCTGGCAACATCCCACCCGTGGCCTCACCTCGCCCGACCAGTTCATCCCGCATGCCGAACAGACCGGCCTGATCATCCCGATCGGGGCGTGGGTGCTGCGCCAGGCGTGCATGGCCGCAATGGTGATGCGCAGGAGCGCGAGTCGCGAGATCACGATGAGCGTCAACGTCTCCCCGCGCCAACTCCAGCATGACGACATCGTCGACGTGGTCCGGGCGGCTCTGCAGGAATCGGGCCTGCCGGCCGCTGCGCTGTCCTTGGAGATCACCGAGAGCGTCCTGGCGGACGACATCACGCTCATCGACCGGCTTCGCACTCTGCGAGACCTCGGCCTGCACCTGGCAATCGACGACTTCGGCACCGGGTTCTCGTCCTACGGCCATCTGCAGCGCCTGCCGATCGACACGATCAAGATCGATCGCAGCTTCGTCGAACGCCTGGGGATCGACGAGCCGACACCGGCGCTTGCCCGCAGCATCATCCGCATGAGCCAATCGCTGGGCCTGCGGACCGTGGCCGAAGGCGTGGAGAACGTCGCACAACAGGCCGCGCTGCGAGAGCTGGGATGCCTGCTCGCGCAGGGCTTCCTGTTCTCCCGCCCGATCTCGGAGGCCGCTGCGCTCGCACTGCTCGACGACCCTGACGCTCGTGCTGCAGCCGCCGACCGGCTAAGTGAGCCGCCCGGGGCGCGCGCCGGTTCATCGGCCGGCGCCGTTGAGAACGTCGTGGGCAATGCCGACGATGACTGGTAGTACGCCCAGGCAGGCAAATGCGGGGAGGAAACAAAGACCCAGCGGTGCCATCGCCCACACGCCTGCGCGATGGGCTCGTCCTACAGCGGCCGCCCGGCGTTCGTCGCGCAATTCGGCCGCGAGAAGTTCGAAGCCACGCGCCAGGCGTATGCCGCTCTCAGCGCTGCGGCAAGCGGTTCGCCCGATCGGGGCCAGCGCCGCGGCGGTGAGCGAGCCCCACGCGGTCGCGGGGTCGGCGCCGTAGCGCAGAAGTCCAGCGACCCGACGTAACTCGGCATCGAGATGCGCACCAGCCAGGGGCGCGGCTGCAACCAGAGCCGCCTCGAGGGGCTGACCAACGCGCATCGTCGCGGCAATCACGTCGAGCACCAGCGGCATCCGCCCGAGCTCGCCGCTCGCGTCGCTCGAATGAACGCGTGCGCCCAGGCGGCCCACGCCGACGGCGACGAACGGCGCCACGACGGCGGCCAGGATCACCCCGCGGACGGCGCCGAGCAGAACAACCGCAGCGACTGCGACGAGCGCGGCCGCGAGCCAGCGCAAAGCGTCGAGAGACGGGCCGCGCCGAGGCGGGCGCGAGCGTCGCTGCCGCTGCGCCGAAAGCCAGATCGCGGCCGCCAGCCAGCAGAAGGCGAGACTCATGCGCGCGTCAATCTCACTGCGGTCATGACCGCTCCGCAGATGTGATGAGCCGGTTGGTCCACAGGACACCGGCAGCGTCGAGCAGAACGCCTGCGCAGAGCAGCAGCCGACCGCCGACCGAATCGAACAGCACCCGAAGCGGATGCGCTCGCATGGCCGTACCCAGCAGGATGCCTAACGCCGGCAGGCCTGCGAGCAAAGCAGCAGACGAGCGAGGACCGGCAAGTGCAGATGCCACAACGCGCTCCTGAGCCCGGCGAGCCGCCACGTCGTCGTCGACGCGCGCCAGCACGTCGGCGATCGGGACCCCGAGCCTGTCGGCCAGCTGCCACGCCTGCGCAACGAGCATCAACTCGCGCGGCGTGGACGTGCCCGACGTCGAGATGGCAGCAACCAGGTCGTCGCCATCGCGTGCCGCTCGCGCGCATGCCTCAAATGCGGGCCGGTAGACACCGGCCGTGGCCGCCGCCGCCAGCAGCGCCGAGTGTCCGGAACTGCCGACGTCAAGTTCTGCGCGCAGCAACCGCAGTGCCGCAGACAGATCGCGATCATGCATGCGGACTGAGCGGCGCGTCGCCGCACGAGCCATACCCGCCGAGGCAAGCGCGGCTGCGACACCGGCCGCCACGCCGACCGCGGGACCGCGCCACGCCATCGCCCCGGCGCCGGCGACGGCAGCAGCAACGAGGCCAACCGCACGCGATGGCAGCGTGAACTGCCACCGACGGTGAAGGGAGGTGAGCGGTGGGGCGAGCCGTGCCATGTCGATCAGGCCGCGCATGCGAACGTCACCGAGGCGCGGGGAGGGCCAGACGAGCGCGGAGAACCCCAGCGCAAGCAACGCAAGACTCATGGCAACAGGCCCGCGGTGTCGATGCCGCGCTGTGCCAGGCGTTCGGCGAGCGCCACCGCCCGATCGCTCAGCCCATTGGCAGACGACCACACCGGCACCACCTGCATGTCGTTGCCACGGCGCTCGATCAGGCCGATCTCGGCGACTCCGCGCGCGCCAAAGCGGCCGTGACGCAGGTGCACCACGACGTCAAGCGCGCTGACGACCTGGCTGGCCACCGCGGAAAGAGAGAGACCGCCGAGCGCGCCTAGGGCGGCCAGTCTCGCCGGCACATCCGCTGCCGTATTGGCGTGCAGCGTGGCGGCGCCGCCTTCGTGCCCGGTATTCAGCGCGACGAGCAATTCAGCGATTTCTGCACCGCGAAACTCACCCACCACCAACCTGTCCGGACGCATCCGCAGCGCCTGGCGCACCAGGTCGCGAAGGCCAACGGCTCCGGAGCCCTCGACATTCGGCGTACGGGTCACCAGGCGCACTACGTGCGGGTGCGAGGTGACCAGTTCCGTGGCGTCTTCGATCACCACCAAACGCTCCGCCGGTGATACGCAGGCGAGCATCGCACCTAACAGCGTTGTCTTGCCTGTACCGGTGCCACCGCTGATCACGACGGTCAGCCGGGCGGCGACGATGGCCCGAAGGAGTGCGGCCACACGCACCTCGACCAGTTCGTTGAGCTCGAACCGGCGCCGTGCCAGGACGCGCAGCGACAATGTGGTGTGCGGCGTGATGGGCGGCAGCACTGCGTGCAACCGGGTGCCATCGGGCATCGCGGCATCGACGAAGGGCGAACCGTCGTCGAGGCGACGTCCGGCAACGGCCGCGAGGCGCTGAGCCAGCCGGCGCACCGAGGTGTCGTCGCGGAATGTGACAGCTGCGCGTTCGAGCCCGCGCCCGCGATCGAGCCACACTTCGCTCGGGCTGTTGACCAGCACGTCGGTAATGCCGGGCAGGGCAAGCAGCGGCTCAAGCGGGCCTGCGCCGGAGAGCTGGGCAACAACGTCACGCTCGAGCGCCGCCAGCGACGCGTCATCGGCGATGACCGAGGTACTGGACTCGGCACGCACCACGACACCGACATCGGCGCCGGAGGATGCGGCAAGACGCTGCCGTACCCGGTCGACGAACTGCGCCTCGGCGTTCATCCCGCAACCTCGAGACCGCAAATCGCGTCGAGCACCCCGCGCGCCACTCTGGCCATTGCGCGCGGCAGCGATCGCGGGTCGAGTGGCGCGTCATCGCGCCGCGGAGCGGGTGGCACCGCACCCACCAGCGGAGCGCCGATCAACCCGGCGACGCGCCGTGCAGGCGCCGGGTCGCGTCCGGACCGTACGACGAGCACACCCATGGTCGGATCGCCCAACGCAACGGCCACCGCGCGCGCTCCAGTCACCGATCGCACGTCAGACCCGCACACCAGCACGATCAAGGCACATCGAGCTACGGCTGCCGACCGTGCTGGTGACTGCCAACGGCCGAGGTCGACGACTACCGGCGCGGCGCGGCTGGCGACCTCGAGGGTCTGCGCCACAGCGTCGCTATCGGGCATTGCGTCGGCCGACAGGACGGCAACCGATCCCCATCGCGGCAGCCCTTCAGCGAGCACCTGCGGATCGAGGCGGCCACCGGCCAGCCGAAGGCCGGACCACCGAGCCCCGGGCACGCCCTCGACGCCGAGCAGCACGTCGATACCGCCGGCAACGGGGTCGAGATCGATCAGGACCGCAGGTCCGGCCGATGCGGCAGTCGCCGCAAGCACGCAGGCGAAGGTGCTCGCACCGGCGCCACCGCAACCGCCGACGACGCCGACGATCGGCGAGTTCAGTGCAGGGTTCCCGTCCACGAACCAAGCCAAGCGGCGATTGCGCGCCTAAACCACGGCAACAGACCATCTGTGGACGACACGCCGCCCTGTGGACGACCGATTTGACGCCGGGAAGCCGATCCGTCCAGTGGCAGCGCGCAGTCATCACCGATCGTCCGTATCCTCGATAAACGTGGCAAAGACCGCGGCGTTCTTCGACCTCGACAAGACGATCATCGCCAAGTCGAGCGCCCTGGCGTTCGGCAAACCCTTTTATCAAAGCGGCCTGATCAATCGACGAACCGTATTGCGGAGCGCCTACGCCCAGTTCGTATTCGCACTTGCCGGCGCCGACGAGGATCAGATGGATCGCATGCGCGACTTCATCACTGCCATGTGCACCGGCTGGGATGTCGCGCAGGTGCGCGATGTCGTCGCCGAGACCCTGCACGACATCATCGACCCGCTCGTCTATGACGAGGCGGTCGAGCTGATCCAGCAACACAAAGCCGCCGGTCGTGACGTCGTCATCGTCTCCTCATCCGGCGAGGAGCTCGTGGCACCGATTGGGGCCATGGTGGGCGCGGACGAGATCATCGCGACCCGCATGGTCGTCGTCGACGGCAAGTACACCGGTGAGATCGCTCGTTACGTGTACGGACCGGAGAAAGCGCAGGCAATCCGCGAGCTGGCCGATGTGCACGGCTATGACTTGTCGACCTGCTACGGCTACTCCGATTCGTTCACCGACCTGCCCATGCTCGAGGAGGTCGGCCATCCCGCCGTGGTCAACGCCGATCGCGCACTGCGCAAGGCGGCCCTGGAGCGCGGTTGGCCGATGCTCACGTTCAGCAATGCAGTGCCGTTGCGCGAGCGCATCTCTGGGCTGCGCCCGCCGAAGCCGGCGGCCACGATCTCGCTGGCGGGCGCAGGCGTCGCCGCCGCGGGATTTCTCTGGTACACCAACCGCCGCAAGGGCGCCCGCGACGCGACTTAGGTGCTGCGACCTGGGACGCTGCTGACGCGGGTTATGCGCTGGGTGCTGGTGGCCCGCTGACCGGATCATTGTGTTGATCATGAAATACCTCGCACGACCGACCTGACCGCGCAGGTTGATCACGAGTCGCGTTCAGGACCGCCGCATAGCCTCTTCATTCGAATTACACGGCGGGAAGGTCTTGTGCCGAGCCCGATCACGGCGTCAAATGAGCACTACGGACGAGGTTCGTCGATGGCGGTCCAGCCCCCAGCGACCCTCAACCGACACGGTCCACCGGGCACCCACGCGGCGAACCCACCACGCAATAGGTGAGTCGACGCGGACCGCCAGCCGGCCCGCGTCTGACATGCGGACAGGTGCACGCTTTGGTAACCCGACGGACAGTGCTCAGGCGGCGCCGCCACCACGCGGCGCCGCCGTCCATGTACGGCCAATGCGTCAGCCTCGGGCAATAGCCTCACAGATCGCCATCGCCTCCCGCGCGCCCGCGACCACTGCGTCGGCGCAATGCCCTAACCACGCAGCTACGCCCGCCGGCGTGCCCTCGCGGTAGGCCCGCAGCGCCGCGTCGTACTCGTCGCTCAGTTCGCGATGACCCGCCTCGACTACGACGAGCGACTTCGGGTCGAGCCCGCGTTCCACCAGCGTCAGCCGCACCGACGCGCGAGCTACCAGACCAGACACGGGCGCGAACGCATCCAGCGACAGCAACTCGCCGTGCACGACACCCGCCACGATCACTGCAGGCGCCGACGTTGTCGCGAGCACTTCCACGAGCGTGTCGATCCGCCCGGTCGAGGCGCTCGGACGGCCGAGCAGCGATGCGTCGGCGACATCGGCTGCCGCCAGGGCGTGCAGCCGGGCAAGCGCCTGGCGCGGCGCCCGCGTCCAGGTGTCGGCAAGCGCCCCGATCGCCGACTGTGCCCGCAACGCCCCCTGCACTACGGGTTGGTCGAGCCCTTTGCCCGACCGCAGGTCGTCGAGTTCGACCTCGGCTCCGGCCAGGCACGCAGACGCCCATGCGCCACGCAGCGACGATTCGGCCGAGACGTCTGCCGAGCGGCGCCGCAGGACCCGGTTGCCGAGCAGAGCGTCAACCGCGGCCCGCGCACGGTCCACACCGTCCGCCACCCCCGGCAGGTCGAGAAGAGGCGCCAGCGGATCCGTCACTCGTGCAGGCTAACCGGGCAGTTTCGTCACTCGCCGCGTCCTACTACGGTGCGAAGGAAAGCCCATCGACGACTGCGAGGTAGAACGTGTCTGACGAGACCCTGTCGAATCTGTTGCGTGAGGAGCGTCGTTTCGAGCCTGGCGCGTCGTTTGCGGCTGCGGCGAATGTGGGGGCTGGGGCGTACGACGAGGCGGCGGCGGATCGGTTGGCGTTTTGGGAGGCGGCGGCGCGGCGCCTGGATTGGGAGGTGCCGTGGTCGCAGGTGTTGGAGTGGGAGCGGCCGTTCGCGAAGTGGTTTGTGGGTGGGCGGTTGAATGTTGCGTATAACTGTGTCGATCGTCATGTGGCGGCTGGGCATGGCGATCAGGTGGCGTATTTCTGGGAGGGCGAGCCGGGTGATACGCGCACGATCACCTATGCGCAGTTGAAGGATGAGGTGTGTCGGGCGGCGAATGCGCTGCTCGAACTCGGGGTGGAGCCCGGTGATCGGGTCGCGATTTACATGCCGATGCTGCCCGAGACGGTGGTCGCGATGTTGGCGTGTGCGCGCATCGGGGCGCCGCACACGGTGGTCTTCGGTGGGTTCTCGGCGCAGGCGTTGATTGATCGGATCACCGATTGTGACGCGCGGGTGGTGATCACCGCCGATGGCGGGTACCGGCGTGGGGCGGCGAGCCCGTTGAAGGCGGCGGTGGATGAGGCGCTCGGGTCGTGCGCGGACGTTCGTTCGGTGCTGGTGGTGCGTCGTACCGGCCAGGACGTCGAGTGGACGCCGGGCCGCGACCACTGGTGGCATGAGATGGTGGCGCGCCAGTCCGCGCAGCACACCGCGCGCGCCTTCGATGCCGAGCATCCGCTGTATGTCATGTACACCTCGGGCACCACGGGTAAGCCGAAGGGGATCTTGCACACCACCGGTGGGTATCTGACCCAGGTGTCCTACACCCATCACGCGGTCTTCGATCTCAAGCCCGATACCGATGTGTACTGGTGCGGGGCCGATATCGGCTGGGTGACCGGGCACTCGTACATCGTGTACGGGCCGCTGTCCAACCGGGCCACCTCGTTCCTCTACGAAGGCACCCCGAACACCCCGCACGAGGGCCGCTGGTGGGAGATGATCGCCAAATACAAGATCTCCATCCTCTACACCGCGCCCACCACCATCCGCACCTTCATGAAATGGGGCGAGCAGATCCCCGCCCGATACGACCTGTCCTCACTGCGGCTGCTCGGCAGCGTGGGCGAACCGATCAACCCCGAAGCCTGGATCTGGTACCGGCGCGTCATCGGCGCAGACCGCACCCCGGTCGTCGACACCTGGTGGCAAACCGAAACCGGCGCCATCATGATCAGCCCACTCCCCGGCGTCACTGCCACCAAACCCGGCTCGGCGACCCGCCCGCTACCCGGCATCGCCGCCGAAGTCGTCGACAACGACGGCACCCCCGTCCCCCACGGCGCCGGCGGATACCTCGTACTCACCGAACCCTGGCCCGCCATGCTGCGCGGCATCTGGGGCGACCCGGACCGCTACCGCGACACCTACTGGGCCCGCTTCGCCGAACACGGCTACTACTTCGCCGGCGACGGCGCCAAGAAAGACCACGACGGCGACCTGTGGCTGCTCGGCCGAGTCGATGACGTCATGCTCGTCTCCGGCCACAACATCTCCACCACCGAAGTCGAATCCGCCCTCGTCTCCCACCCCGCTGTCGCCGAAGCCGCCGTCGTCGGCGCCTCAGACCCGACCACCGGACAAGGCATCGTCGCCTTCGTCATCCTGCGCAGCGACGCCGAAGAAGGCGACACCCTCGCGAAAACCCTGCGCGAACACGTCTCCCACGAAATCGGCCCCATCGCCAAACCCCGCCAAATCCTCGTCGTCCCCGAACTCCCCAAAACCCGCTCCGGCAAAATCATGCGCCGACTCCTGCGCGACATCGCCGAAAACCGCCAACTCGGCGACGTCACCACCCTCACCGAGTCCACCGTCATGGACCTCATCGCCGAAAAACTCCCCACCGCCACCACCGAGGAATAACCGAGACGATCATGGTGCCGGCCCTACGCCGGCCGGCACCATGATCGTCAGCGCCGCGGACGCAGCGTCAGTTCGGTCGCGGTCGCGTCGGGCGGCGCGTCCAGCACTTGCGCGATCGCGGCAGCCACGGTCGTCGGCCGCATGTAGTCGCCCTCGGCGTACTCGGCGCCTTCGAACGCGCGCACGCCACGCTGCATGTCGGTGGCGGTACGTCCGGCATACACCGTCGTCACGCGCAGCATCGGTTCCTCGAGCCTGAGCGCATCGGCAACCGCGCGCAGCGCGAACTTGCTGGCCGCGTAGCCGGCCCATCGCGCCTTGACGCGCTGTCCCTGCCCGGAGTTGACGAACACCACCGAACCACCGGCCGTGCGCAACGCCGGCAGCAGCAGGCGGGTCAACTCCGCCGGGGCCACGACGTTCACCACGAACTGTCGCGTCCACTGCGCAGTGTCCACAGTGGACACAGGTCCGAGGACGGCGATGCCGGCGCTGTGCACAACGCCATCCAGTCGGTCGATCGGCGGCATCGCATCAGCGAGTGCCGCGGGATTCGCAAGATCAGCGACAATGCGCTGCGCTACCGGCAGGGACGCGAGCGCCGCTGCCGAGCGGCCCAGCGCGATCACCTCATGCGACGGTGCGAGCGCGTCGACGAGCGCCCGGCCGATGCCTCTGGTCGCGCCCGTTATCAGATACCTAGCCACTCAGCGCCACCCTGCCTTTTCGATCGTGCAACGTCTTGCGTCATCAGCGCGCAAGACGTTGCACGATCGCATACGTCAGGACGCCAGAGCAGACCGCAGCGCCAGACGCAACCAGCCCTGATCGTTACTCAGCGCCGCCGACACGGGGTCGGTAGGCTGTGCCGCGGCGTGCCGGGAAGTCTGGTCGGCGAATGGGTACCCAACGACCGGAAAGTGAGCCGAGTGGCCCTTATCCTCACATTCGGCGCGACCCTGTTTCTCGTCGTCCTCGTTTCCGGCTTCGCGGCGCGCACCGTGCTCTCGACCGCCCTGCTGTTCCTGCTGGCGGGCGCCGTGACCGGCAACGGCGGGCTGCAGTGGATCGATATCAAGCCGCACGATCCGGTCGTCGTCACCCTCGCCGACCTCGCCCTTTTCAGCGTGCTCTACACCGACGGCATGCGCGCCGCCCTGCCCGAGCTGAAGGCGACCGGGCGTACCGCGGGCCGCGCACTCGGCCTCGGCATGCCGTTGACGTTCGCCGGCATCGCCCTACTCACCAAGGCGTGCACCCCGCTGGACTGGACGGCGAGCTTCCTGGTCGGCGCGATCCTGTCCCCGACCGACCCGGTCTTCGCCTCGGCGATCATCGGGCGCACCGACGTGCCGGTGCGCCTGCGCCGCTTGCTCAACGTCGAGTCCGGCCTCAACGACGGCCTCGCGCTGCCGGTGGTCGTCGTGCTGATCGCCGCGGCCTCGCACGGCGAAACCCACATCTGGACGGTCGTCGGCGAACTTGCCGGCGGCATTGCCCTCGGCATCGCCATGCCGGTGGCCGCGCAACTGCTCACCCGCCTCCCCGGTGCGGGCAGCGAGGCGAAAATGGCGCCGCTCGGCGCCTTCAGCGTCGCCGTGATCCTGTACGCCACCTGCCATCTGACCCACGCGAATGGCTACCTGGCGGCATTCGCGGCGGGCTCGACGCTGGCGACGATCGCGCCGAATGCACATCAGGCATTCGAGGAATTCGGCGATCTGATCGCGGAGCTACTCAAGCTGGCCGCCCTGCTGGTGTTCGGGGCGCTGCTCACCCCGCAATTGCTGCATCGCGTTCCGATCGGCGCGTGGGCGGTCGCGATCCTCGCGCTCGTCCTGGTTCGACCGGCCGCCTTGGTGCTCAGCCTCTGGCGGGCAAAGCTCAGCCGCCGCGAAGTCGCCGCCGTGGCCTGGTTCGGGCCGAAAGGGTTCGCAAGCGTCGTCTACGGCCTGTTGGCGCTGGACGCGGGGCTTGAGGTTTCCCAGCCGGTGTTCGACCTCGTGGCGGTCTGCATCGCGCTGTCGATCGCGGTGCACAGTTCGACCGATCTGCCCGTGGCGCGCATGTTCGACGTGCCGGAGGCGCTGAACGCACCTGATGAGCCAGATGCGCCGGAGCCCACCCGGCTGGAATGATCTGCGGCAACTTGCGGCCACCATGGAGCATGCCGCCAGTTCCGGCGCCATAACCGAGGAGTAGGAGCCCAATCGTGGCCAGCACGACCAAAGAGGACACTCAGCCGTCGATCGGATCGCTCGTCCAGGAAGCGTCGAAGAACTTCTCGACTGTGCTGCACGGCGAGATCGAACTGGCCAAACTCGAGCTCACGTCGTCGTTCAAGAATGCCGGCGCGGGAATCGGCTTCTTCGTCGGCGCAGTCGTGCTCTTGCTGTTCTCGTTGACGTTCGGCCTCATAGCGCTTGCCGAAGGTCTCGTCGCGGCCGGCATCTGGCGGTGGGCGGCTTACCTCATCGTGTTCGGCCTGCTGCTGCTGCTCGTCGCCGCCCTCGGACTGCTGGGCTACAAGAGCGTCAAGCGGGTAAAGGCACCACAGCGCACCATCTCGACCGGCAAGGAAACCATCGCCGCCCTCAAACGCTCCAACGAGCACGCATAATCGGCCGATGGGAAGAGACCCGGCGTCCACATCGCCGGACGACTCCGTCGTGCTGATCGACGGACCGTGGACTCACCGGATGGTTCGCGCGAACGGCATCGCGCTCCACGTTGCCGAAGTGGGCACCGGCCCGCTCGTGCTGATGCTGCACGGGTTCCCGCAGTTCTGGTGGAGCTGGCGGCAGCAGCTGGTCGATCTCGCCGATGCCGGTTACCGCGCAGTCGCTGTCGACCTGCGCGGCTACGGCGCGAGTGACAAGCCTCCGCGTGGCTACGACGCGCCGAACCTCACCGCCGACATCGCACAACTGGTGCGCGCGCTCGGCGAACGCGACGCCGTCCTCGTCGGAAACGACGTCGGTGGCTTGCTCGCCTGGACGGTGGCCGCGCTGCACCCGCGGGTCGTGCGCCGCCTCGTGGTGCTCGGCGCCGCGCATCCGCTGCGGCTGCGCGCCGCGATCCTGTCTGACCCGCGCGGGCAGGCGCATGCCTCGGCGTACGCCCTGCGCAGCTTCCAGATCCCACGCCGGCCAGAAGCGCGGCTGACCCGGGACTCGGACTACGTGCGCGCGCTGTTCGACACGTGGAGCGGTCCTCGCTGGCGGGGCACCCCCGGGTACATCGCCGATGTCGAGCGATACGCCACTGCCCTGCGCATCCATCCGGTGGCGCATTGCTCGCTGGAGTACTTCCGGTGGTTGGTGCGCTCGCTGCCGCGTTCGGACGGCCGCCGCTATGCTCGCGCACTGCAGCAGCCGGTCACCGCGCCCGTGCTCCACCTGCACGGCGACTTCGACGGATGCGTGCTTCCCCGCACCGCGCAGGGTTCAGGCCGCTACGTCACCGGCGATTACGAATGGCGGGTACTCGACGGGGTTGGCCACTTCCCGCAGAACGAGGTGCCCGAGCTGATCAGCGGCGAGCTGATCCACTGGGCCAAGCTGCCCTAGTGTCCCGCGCCCCGCAGACGCCTTCCCGTTGAGTGGTGCGTTATCGCTTGAGTGGTGCGCTCTACCGCACCACTCAAGCCGGAACGCACCACTCAACGGATAGGACCCAGGCCGAGATCTAGGCGCGAAGCCAGCCGATTGCCGGCGTGACCGTTCGGGCCTGCTCGGCCGGCGGCCCCACCGGGCGTCCCTCGATCTGCGTCGAGAGCACGACGTGGGTGTTGATCTCGCCGTGCTCGCCGATGCGCTCGAAGAGCCCTTCGAGGTGCAGCATGGACGCCACCCGGACCTTGAGCATCGTGCAGGAGTTGCCGGAAAGCTTGTGGATCTCGACGACCTCCGGCAGGTCGTCGGCGCTGGTCGTCTTGAGCAGGCAACGCCCGGGAGTGCACCGCATCTGCACGAATGCGGTCAGCGGCAAGCCGGCCTGAGCGGGATCCACGCGCGCCTGGTAGCCGGCGATCACGCCACGCTCCTCGAGACGGCGGACTCGCTCGGCAACGGCCGGCGCGGAGAGATTCACCCGCCGCGCAAGCTGGTTGAAGGAGAGCCGGCCGTCGCGCTGCAACTCCTCCAGGATGCGCCAGTCGGTGGAGTCGATCGCACTGGTGGCTTTGTCCATCTGCAAGGTATTGGCCATGAATTCTTCACGTTCAACAAGCCGATTCCGATGAACGCCGTTTGGTTCCCCTTCATAGATCGGATCGGAATTCCTAGCGTTTCCTGGTGTGACAGCCTGGAATACGCAGTTGCGGCGGCGGCCGCTCGCGGCCTTGTTCACGTCCGCGGCGTTGATGACCGCCGCGATGGCCAGCGCCAGCGCGGTCAGCACGCTCGTGGCCGCTGACGAGTTCGGGGCGGCGTGGGCCGGGCTGCCCAGTACCGCAGGGGTCGCCGGGACGGGATCGGGCGCGATCGTGCTGTCGCGGCTGATGTCGCGCTACGGCCGGCGGGCCGGCCTGCTTGCCGGGTACGTCGCAGCGCTCGAGGGTGCCCTTCTCGCGGCCGCCGCCGTGCCGGCCGGCAACATCGCAGTGCTGATCACCGGCATGGGCCTGCTCGGCATCGGCAACGCCGGGGCGCAGCTGTCGCGATACGCCGCCGCCGACCTCTACCTTCCGCACCGGCGCGGGGTCGCGATCGGCTCGGTGATCTGGGCCGGGACCGTGGGCGCCGTCGGCGTCCGCTGCTCATGATGCCCGCGCAGGACGCCGCGATCCGCGTGGGCCTTTCACCCATGGCGGGACCGTTCCTGCTGGCGGCACTGGCCTGCCTCGGCGCGCTGCTCGCCGCGATCGGCGCGCCGCGAACCCGTCCCGCCCGTACCGTGCGGGCTGGTCAGCCCACACTCTTCAGCAGGCCCGCGGTTCGGTCGGCGGCGGCCAGCATGGTCACGGCACAGGTGGTGATGGTCGCCGTCATGACCGCTGCACCGCTGTCGATGCACATGCACGGTGCGCACCTGGACGCGATCGGGACGATGCTCTCGGCACATACCCTCGGCATGTTCGCCCTCGCACCGGTGTCCGGCTGGTTGCTCGACCGGCTCGGCGCGCGCCCGGTGATGGTGGCCGGGCTCGTCACGCTCGCCGGATCGGCGGCCTTCGCGGCGACGTCACCGAGCGGGCCGGCGCTCACTGCCGGGCTGTTCATGCTCGGATACGGATGGAATCTCGGCATCGTCGGCGGCAGCGGGTTGCTGGCCCGGCAGCTGCCCGGCAGTGACGCACCCCGGGCGCAGGGCGCCGTCGAGGCGCTCAGCTGGGGCACGTCCACGATCGCGACGACGGCGTCGACGCTCATGTTCGTCCACGGCGGCTATCCGGCACTCGCGGCGGGATCGGCGGTCTTGGCCTTGCTGCCGCTGCTGAGCCTGGCCGGCCGGGGCGGCGACTAGCCGCCCGGGGTGCAGTGGCCCGTGCCGACCGACACCGTCGCCGACCGGCCCGCCGTCGCGTCGTCGCTGATCTCGTTGTCGGTAAGGGCAAATCCGGTGTCGGACGAGTCGAGCGCGGTCGCGAACACCACGCCGAGCACGGTGCCTTCCGGCGAGATCAACGGGCCACCGGAGTTGCCGCTGCGCACGATCGAGCGGATCGAGTAGATCTCGCGTTCGACCGATCCCTTGCCGTAGATGTCGTGCCCGTCGATGTTCTCCCGGTCGCGGATACGCGCCGGCCTGACGTCGAACGGCCCGTCCTCGGGGTAGCCGAGGACGATCGCACTCGCGTTCGTCTCCGACGGCGTAGTGGCGAGACGCAGCGGGCTGGCCGTCAATCCCGGCACGTACAGCACGGCGACGTCGCGCTGGGGGTCGTACACGACGACGTGCGCGGCGAGTTGCCCGGCAGGTGTCACGACACTCGTCTCGGACGTGCCGGCCACGACGTGCGCGTTGGTCAGCACATGCTGCGGTGCGTAGACGAACCCTGATCCCTCGATTCCGCGGCCACATGACAGCGCCTGGCCGTAGACCTTGAGCACCGATCCCCGGACGGCGCTGACCGCGGGTGAACGCAGCAGCTTCGGATCCGGCGGGCCGACGTTGACGATTCGGGTGCTCTGCAGGTCGCCGAATACCGGCGGGAATCCGCTGCGGTCGATGAACCTTCGCAGCGATGCGTACACGTCGCGCACCGGCGTGGGCATCACGCCGTCGACGTTGCGCACGATCGTGGAGCGCCGCACGGCCGACGACAGCGACGGGTACGGCGACGATGCGAGCGGCACCGCCACCATCCAGGCCACGAGCAGCACCGATACGACGCCCAGCGCGGCGCCGACGCCCG
Organism: uncultured Actinomycetes bacterium; assembly: GCA_963733615.1. Classification (GTDB taxonomy): domain Bacteria; phylum Actinomycetota; class Actinomycetes; order Mycobacteriales; family Jatrophihabitantaceae; genus DASXRA01. The sequence goes on along the minus strand of CAVTEA010000042.1, from coordinate 64,109 downwards.
AGTCGAGGGCCTGCGCCTGCCGCCACGTGATGTACTGGCGCAGGCGCCCGGCGCCCCAGACGGCAAGCAACTGGCCGGCCATCGACACCATGAGCACGCACACGATCGCGACCGGCACCTGCGCCTGCCCGCCGGCCAGATGCGAGCCGAGCGGCCGCGCCAGTTGCGCGCCTACCGCTGCGCCGCCGAAGAAACCCACCAGCGAGAACAGGCCGACCACGGCGCCGTTACGAAAACCGCCCACCGCGTAGCCGATCGCGGCGACGAGAATGATCCAGTCCACAACACTCACAACGTCAGCTCGGTAGAACGACGAGCTTGCCCGTCATTCCCTGCGCCTGGTGGATCGTGCAGATGAACGTGTATGTGCCGGGCGAGGGTGCAGTGAACGTCGCCGACTTGGTGGCACCCGCGGTTACGAGCGGGATGTTGTCAGCGGGGAATCCGGAGACCGCAAGATCGTGCGGTGCGCCGCTGCCCTTGTGCACCAGAATGATCTTGACCGGGCCGGGATGCACCGTGATCGTCGACGGGTCGAACCGGAAACTGGCGTCGACTGTGACTGTGACCTGCTGGACCCCGCCGACCACCGACGCCGTCTCGGCGCCGGGGTGGCCTTCGCGGTTCGGCGAGGCCTGCCGATTCGAGCAGGCGGCGACAGTGCCGATGAGCCCGAGAGCAACCAGCACCGCGCCCGCTCTGCGGATCACCATGGGGGCACGGTACCGGGACACCCTGGCGGCCGGTTAAGGCAGCGGGCGCAGACGGGTCCGGTCCCAGTCGCGGGCCCAACCGCCGAGGGTGAGCAGGCGGTCGAGGAGCCCGGCGGTAAACCCCCAGATGAACAACCCGCCCGCGTCGAAGCCGGGCCCGCGAAAGCCAGAAGGATGCGCGACACGGAAACGGTTTTCCGGATCGACCAGGTCGGCCACCGGGACCACCGCGACGCTGGCCACTTCGTCAACCGCCACTGCGTGCACCGGATGCGGATGCTGCCACCACGCGAGCACCGGCCGCACGACGAACCCGGACGGCGGCAGGAACAGCGCGGGCAGCGTGGCGACGACGCGCACGCTCGCCGGGTCGAGGCCGACCTCCTCCTGCGCCTCACGAAGGGCGGTCTGTTCCGGGTCCTCGCCGGGATCGGCGGCACCCCCGGGAAACGCCGCCTGGCCTGCGTGCGTGCGCATCGTCGCCGCGCGCTCGATCAGCAGCACGCCGGGCCCGTCGTCGTCCGCCGCCAACGCGATCAGGACCGCGGACTCGCGTCCGCTTCCGTCGTCTGGGGGGCCGAAGCGGGACAGATCGGCGAACGTGATGTCATGCAACGACTTGACGAGCGGCTCGAGCCACTCGGGCAGCGCACCGTCGGGCGGGGTCATGCGGGAGCTCCGCTCGGGCTGATCGCTCCCCGCCGTCGGCTCATGCCGTTGCCGCTACCTGCTCTGATGTCTTGACGAGTTTGGCGGCCACCTCGGGGTCGGTCGGGCCTTCACCGAAGGACGGGCAGAACCGGGCGATTGCGCATGCGCCGCAGGCAGGCTTGCGGGCTTGGCAGACGCGCCGTCCATGCCAGATCACGCGGTGCGACAGGATCGTCCACTCCTTCTTCGGGACCAGGGCCGCGACGTCGGACTCGATCTTCACCGGATCGGTCTGCGCCGTCCACTTCCACCGCCGCGCCAGCCGGCTGAAATGCGTGTCGATGGTGATGCCCGGTACGTCAAAGGCATTACCCAGAACCACATTCGCGGTCTTGCGCCCGAAGCCCGGCAGCGTGACGAGTTCGGCGAGCGTGGCAGGCACCTCGCCGTCGAACCGATCGACCAGCGCCTGGCCGAGCTTCATCAACGAATTCGCCTTGTTCCGGAAGAAGCCCGTCGTGCGGATCATCTCTTCGAGTTCGGCACGATCCGCCCCGGCGTATGCCGCTGCGTCCGGATACCGCTTAAACAGCGCCGGTGTCACCTCGTTGACGCGCTTATCGGTGCATTGCGCGGACAGAATCGTGGCGACGGACAGCTCGAGCGGCGTCGTGAAGTCAAGTTCGCAATGCGCGTCGGGATACAGGGCGGCGAGTTCGCGGTTGATGCGCCGCGCGCGGCGGGTGAGGGCTAGTGGGGACTCGGCTGCTGCCGTGGCAGGCACGGCGGTTGCGGGCGACACAGCGCTCAAGCCTACGAGGCCTCGCCGACATACGGCCGCGCGCAGTGCGCGGCGCCCGAAGGCCCCGCCCCCATCGGGAGTTGTCATACCCACAGCGCACCCTCGAACGCGCAGGGTAGGACAAGTCGACCGGGCTCCTGCACCACGGCGAGATGTTGCACAATCGAAGGATCATGGCTGGCTTACTGGTACTGCTGTTCCCGGCTCTCCTGCTCGGTTTCATGCTCTTCATGGGCCGAGTCGAGGAGCCGTTGAACCGGGCCGCGCCAGAGCGTCAGATCGAGGAGTTCCTCGACGAGGCAAATCCCGACGAGCTCGACACCTTCGTGCGTGAAGGCACTGACTCCGCACTGCGCAGGTTCCGGCAGAGGCTGTCGCTGCACCGGTTGCTTCCCGCATCCGGCCGCAGGCGTCCGCAGTAGACATGGCGAACCTGCCGTTTGATCTTGACGCGTGACCGTTCGGGAGCGGGACGATCGGCCGTCAGCTACCGCCACCCAGCGCCCGCGCACGGCCGATTCGCATGCCCGTAGAATTCGCACGACTGTGACCAGGCTCGCACCCATTTAACGCGAGCATCGAAGGAGCTGACGTGGACGAGGTTCTGCGAAGAGCCGGGCTGTTCCAGGGTGTGGCGCCCGAAGACATCGAGGCGCTCGGCAACCAGTTTGAAGTATTCGACTCCGCGCGGGGCACGATCCTGTTCCAGGAGGGCGAGCCGGGCGACAGCCTCTACATCGTGCTCGAGGGCAAGGTGAAACTTGGCCGGCGCTCCTCGGACGGTCGCGAGAATCTCGTCGCGGTCATGGGTCCGGCCGACCAGTTCGGCGAGCTGTCGCTGTTCGACCCGGGGCCACGCACCGCCACCGCGGTGGTCGTCACCGATGCCCGCCTGGCCCGCCTGCCCAAGGCGGCGCTGCAGCAGTGGGTGCAGGAGCGTCCGCAGATCGCAATCCAGTTGCTGCACGTGATCGCCCGTCGGCTGCGACGCACCAACACGATGCTCGCCGACCTGATCTTCGTCGACGTGCCGGGCCGGGTTGCCAAGCAGTTGCTGCTGCTCGCGCAGAAGTTCGGATCGGTCGATGGCGGCCAACTGCGCGTCACGCACGATCTCACCCAGGAGGAACTCGCCCAGCTCGTCGGCGCCTCTCGCGAGACCGTCAACAAGGCGCTGGCCGACTTCGCGTCACGCGGGTGGCTGCGCCTGGAGGGGAAGAGTGTCGTCATTCTCGATCGCGAACGTCTAGCTCGGCGGGCGCGCTAGTCCCCGCGCCGGCTAGCGCGATCTACAACAGGCGCGAGTAGGCGGCTGGCTCGTGCGGGCCGCGATTAAGACTGGGCAACCGCGTTCAGTCGCGAGCAGATGCGGGCGCTCGCGCCGCGGCACGAACGGCGCCGCGGCGGGCACGGAAGCTCTGGCCCTTGGATCGGTTGCCGCACAGTTGCATGTGGCACCAGCGCGACGCGTGGTTGCGTGATGCGTCGTAGTACGCCCAGTGGCAGTCGTCGGCCGCGCATGCCTTCATACGCGTCCAGATGCCCTGCGCCTCGCTGGCGTAGACGATGGCCACCAGCGCGCCCAGTGCGCCCACGCCTCCCCCGCGCAGCACGTGGTAGCCAACCGACTCGCCGTAGGTCATCGCGGGACGCAAACCGGCCTGCGCGGTGACCCGGTTGAGGACGTCGACTGCGGGGGCGGTGTGCACAGGCTGCACATTGTGCGCGCGAAGCAGCGTGCGCAGGCCCTCGCGAAGCTCGATCGCCATCCGCACGTCGGTCGCGCCGAGAATGCGACCGGGCGACATCAGCCGCCACGCGATGAGGTGCCCGGCGAGCTCGGACGGGCCGGCCAGTGCATCGGTGCCAGCCTCGAGATCAAGGGTGTTGACGAAGGCCCGCACAGCTTCCAGCCGGCCAGGAGCCTCGCGACTGCCGAGTTCGGCCATGCGCGGAGGGTATCCCGAGCTACCGGCCAATGTCATTGACTGGTTGCTAGCTAACCAGTCAAACTCAAACGATGGTGACGAGATCTCGGATAGGACTGCTCGGCGTGCCGTCGAGCATGGGAGCGTTCGCGCCCGGACAGGAGGACGCACCGTCCGCGTTGCGGGCCGCCGGCCTGGTCGACCGGTTCCAGAAGGCGGGCGTCGACGTCGACGATCTCGGCGACCTGCCCCGCCGTCGCTGGACGCCCGACATGCACCGGCCGACCGCGCAGAACGTCGAGGCCGTCGCCGAGGTGACGCGGGCGATCGCCCAGCGGGTAGCCGAGGTATTCGATTCGACCCGGCCGCTACTTGTGCTCGGCGGCGACTGCTCGATCGAACTCGGCGTCGTCGCCGGCCACAGCGGCCGAGTCGGCCGAGTCGGCCTGATCTACGTCGACCTGCACGCCGATCTGAACACTCCCTCGACCACCGCGGAAGGTGCGCTCGACTGGATGGTCGTCTCGCACCTGGTCGGGGCACCCGGGTCGCTGCCGGACGTAACCGCCCCGCTGCTCGGCCCCGATCGGATCCGGTACTTCGGACTCGACCAGAACCGGCTGACGCCGGGAGAGCGTGACCTGCTCGCCGACCTCGACATCCCGTTCACGACGTCCAAGGCAATTGCCCGGGACGCGCAGGCCGCTGCCAGAGCGGCGCTCGAACAGATGGCGGGCTTCGACCACCTGCTCGTCCACTTCGACACCGACCTCGTCGATTTCAACGACCTGCCGCTGTCGGAGAACGCCGGCCGAGGTCAGGGACTGCCGTTCGACATCGTGATGGACGCTCTCGGCGAGTTGCTTCGGGCGCCCAACCTCAGGGCATTGACGGTCACCGAGCTGAACCCACACCACGGTGCCGAGGACGGCTCGACGATCGCGCGATTCGCCGAGGCGCTAGTGGCCGCGATCGCCGCGTAGAAACGCCAGCTGCGCACGTACCGACTGGTCCGCGGCCGGCCACAGCACTGGGTCGACGTCGGCGTACACCAGCTCGACGACAGCCCTCGGCAGCGCGTCCTCACCCAAAGCAGAAAGAGCCAGCCGAACCTGTTCGAGCCGTTGCTCGCGATGCGCGAGGTACGCGGCGGCAACCTCGCCCGCGCTCGGCAGTTCCGGGCCGTGCCCGGGTAGCACCGTGATCGGCCCGAGCTCGCCGAGTCGCCGCACCGACGCGAGGTAGTCGCCGAGGTCGCCGTCGGGATACGCGACCATGGTGGTGCCGCGACCCAGGATCGTGTCGCCGGTCAGCACCGCGGCAGCCGTGCCGTCGGCAGGATCGAGCAGAAACGACAGCGAGTCCGCCGAGTGCCCCGGGGTCGCCCACACACGCAACTCGACGCCGGCGGCCGCCACGACGTCGCCCTCGGCCAATCCCTCGGACCCGAGCCGATGCGCCGGGTCGAGCGCGCGCACCTGCGCACCGGTCAGCTCGTGCAGGCGCCGCGCGCCCGCGCTGTGATCGAGGTGGCCGTGCGTGAGCAGGATGATCGCCACCCGACCGGCCGCAGCGGCGACCGCCGCCAGGTGCGTCGCGTCGTCCGGGCCCGGGTCGACGACGATCGCCTCCGACCTCCCGGCGGCGCGCAGCAGCCAGGTGTTCGTGCCGTCGAGGGTCATCGGCCCCGGATTGCCGGCAAGCACGACGGCCGCGTGCGAGGTCACCTGGCGCAGCTGCTCGTAGGAAAGCCCGTTCATCGAGCGAGCCTGACCCGGCTGCCGTCCGGTAGTTCGGCGTACGTGCCCTGATCGTCTCGGCCGAGCACGGGACGCACCGCGTCCACATCGCGCGTGCTCGCGGTTACCAGCACGGCGGCGACCGTGGGCGACTCGGCGATCAGCCGGAGGGTGACGACCGTCGGCGGCAGCATCTGCCGCTCGCCGCGCTCGTACTGTGCGACGGCGGCCCGGACGGGCACCCACTCGGCCATCGACGATTCGGTCGTGACGTCTTCGGGCACGGCCCCGGACGGGAGTGCCGCCACGAAGAACCTCGTGTCGTACCTGCGCGATTCGCCCGCAGGGGTGACCCAGCGGGCGAAGGGCTGCAGGGCGCCTGCGTCGACGGCCAGCCCGCGCTCGCGCAACAGCTCGCTGAACTGCACCCGGCCCGCCTCGACGTCAGCACGCACGCCGCGCAGGTCTGCCGGTGGGTCGGTGAGCAGCACGCCCGTCTCTTCGAACGTCTCGCGCACCGCGGCGCCGACCAGCGCGCGGGCAGCGTCTTCAGCACAGCCCAGCCGTGCCGCGAATTCAGCGGCCGGCGTGCCGGCCCAGGGCACGTCACGATCGGCCGGATCGACGCGTCCACCAGGGAACACGGTCATCCCGGCCGCGAACGCCATCTGGGTGACGCGGGTCAGCAGCCAGGCCTCGATACCGCCGACGCCGTCGCGTAACAGGACCACCGTCGACGCGTCGCGGACCGGCGTGGTCACCGCACCTCGACGATCAACTCGACCTCGACCGGGGCGTCCATCGGCAGAGCCGCGACGCCGACGGCCGAGCGCGCGTGCGCTCCGGCATCGCCGAACACCTCACGCAGCAACTCGCTCGCGCCGTTGATCACGGCCGGCTGGCCGGTGAAGTCAGGCGTCGATGCGACGAAGCCGACGACCTTCACCACGCGCGTCACGGCGTCGAGCCCGACCAGCGCGTGCACCGCGGCCAGGCCGTTGAGCGCGCAGATGCGGGCGAGGTAGGCCGCTTCGTCACCGCTGACCTCACCGCCGACCTTGCCGGTAGCCGGCAGCTGTCCGTCGATGAACGGCAACTGTCCCGCGGTGTACACGATCGAGCCGGTACGCACTGCTGGGACATACGCCGCCAATGGTGGTGAGACGGGCGGTAGTGCGATTCCGAGGTCGTTGAGTCGGGCTAGCGGCGAAGTCATGCGGTGCAGCCTATGACGATCCCAATCACGGATCGGCTCTACGCTGAGTGGGTGCATGCCCCCGCACATACGGCGCCCCACTTGGTGGCCGGAATCTCGCCTGATGTGCGGTTGCACGTCGTTACCGGCAAGGGCGGCACCGGCAAGACGACTGTCGCCACCGCGCTCGCCGTGGCGCTGGCAGAGGGCGGCCACCGGGTACTTCTTGTCGAGGTCGAGGGCCGGCAGGCGCTGGCGCAGCTCTTCGACGTACCCGCACTTCCCTACGAAGAGTTGCACCTTGCCACCGCAGAGGGCGGCGGTGAGATCGTCGGCCTCGCCATCGATCCAGAGTTGGCGCTGATCGAGTACCTCGAGATGTTCTACAACCTCAAGCGCGCCGGACGGGCGCTGCGGCGGATGGGCGCCATCGACTTCGTCACCACTCTCGCGCCCGGGCTTCGCGACGTACTGCTGACGGGCAAGGTCAAGGAGGCCGCCACCCGCACCGACAAGACCGGCCGCTTCGTGTACGACGCGGTGGTCCTGGACGCCCCGCCCACCGGGCGTATCCGGCAGTTCCTGGACGCCACTCGCGAGGTGGCGAACCTGACCAAGACCGGGCCGATCAACCGGCAGAGCACTGGAGTCATCGAACTGCTGCACGGCCCGCGCACCGCCATCCACCTCGTCACGTTGCTCGAGGAGATGCCGGTCCAGGAGACGATCGACGCGGCCGTCGACCTGACCGGCGCCGGCTACCCGCTCGGGGCGGTGATCGTCAACCGCGCTCGCCCGACCCTGGTCGGCGACGGCCAGGTCGGCAAGCGCGGGCGCGTCGACCTCGCCGCGCTCGGGCGTGGACTCGCCGCCGCAGGAATCGACGCCGCCCTGTCGCGGCCGCTCGCGGCGCAGCTCGCCGAGTACGCCGACCGCCAGGCCGTCCAGGTCGAGAACCTGGCCCGGCTCGCCGCGGTCGCGGCCCCGCAGATCGAACTGCCCGACCTGACCCCCCCGCTCGACCTCGGCGAGATCAACGAGCTCGCCGGCTGGTTCCTCCCGCACGGCGAGCACATTGAGGACGACGCCTGATGAACCGTCGCAGCGTCCACGTCCTCGATATCGAGGCCCTGCTCACCGACAAGACGACCCGAATCGTCGTCACCTGCGGCAGCGGCGGCGTCGGCAAGACGACCACTGCCGCGGCGATGGGCCTGCTTGCGGCCGCCGCAGGGCGGCGGACCGTCGTGCTCACGATCGATCCGGCGCGGCGGCTGGCGCAGTCGATGGGACTCACCGAGCTCGACAACACGCCACGCGCCGTCAAGCACGCCGACGGCGAGCTGTTCGCAATGATGCTCGACATGAAGCGGACCTTCGATGAGGTCGTGTCCGCACACTCGACGCCCGAGCGCGCTGAGCAGATCTTCGCCAATCCCTTCTACCAGGCCCTTTCGTCTTCGTTCGCCGGCACGCAGGAGTACATGGCGATGGAGAAGCTCTCGCAGCTCGCAGAGAGCGGCAAGTGGGATCTCATCGTCGTCGACACGCCGCCGTCGCGATCGGCGCTGGACTTTCTCGACGCGCCGCAGCGGCTCGGACGCTTCCTCGACGGCAAGATGATCCGGCTGCTCACCGCGCCGGCACGCGCCGGTGGGCGGGCGTACATGAAGGTCGTCACCGCGGGTTTCACCGTCTTCGCCAAGATCCTCTCGAAGATCCTCGGCGGAGATCTGCTGGAGGACGTCTCGGCGTTCGTCGCCGCGCTGGAGACGATGTTCGGCGGATTCCGGCAACGCGCCGAGCAGACCTATCGGCTGCTCAAGGCGCCGGGCACGGCATTCGTGGTGATCGCCGCCCCCGAACCGGACGCGCTGCGCGAGGCGTCCTTCTTCGTCGAACGACTCTCGACGGACGGCATGCCGCTCGCCGGGCTCGTCGTCAACCGGGTGCACCGCTGCGTCGACGGGCTGACCGCAGGGCGCGCCGAGGCGGCTGCCGACGCCCTCGCCGACAAGTCCGAGGCGGATCTCGCCCTGGCCGAGGCGGCGTTGCGCGTGCATGTCGAGACGGCCACTGCCGCCGAACGCGACGAGCGCATGGCGCGCCGGTTCGCCGCCGCACACCCCGACGTGGCCACGATTTCGGTGCCCGCGCTGCCGACGGACATTCACGACCTGGCTGGCTTGCGCCGCATCGGCGAACTGCTCAGCACCGCCTCGACCGGCGGCACGCGACAGCGCAAATAGGGTCCGCCTGGTTGACTCCCGTACCCTGACTCCTCGTGGCAGCTCGTCCGAACCCGGCAGAGACAATCCTCAAGCTGTTCGGCGTGATCGTCGTTTGCGCCGTACTTGCCGCGGGTCTGGTGCTTCCCTATGTGGGCGGCCTGGGCATCGTGGCCGGCAAGCAGGCTGACAAGTTCCTCAACACCAAGTGCAATCTGATCGAGACGCCGCCGCCGCAGAAGACGATCATCTACGCGAAGGACGGCGCGACCCAACTTGCCACCCTGTTCACCCAGGATCGTGAGCTGGTCAAGCTGTCGGAGGTGCCGAAGTACCTGCAGAAGGCCTTGATCGACACCGAGGACCGCCGCTTCTACCGCCATCACGGTGTCGACATGCGTGGCCTGCTGCGCTCGGCGGTCAGCTCGTCCGGGGGCGACACGCAGGGCGGCTCGACCCTCACGATGCAGTACGTCAAGCAGGTGCGGTACTACCAGGCCGACACCGATGCCGAGCGCGAGGCGGCCATCAGCCAGACCCTCAGCCGCAAGATGGAAGACGCGCAGTGCGCTCTGGACATCGAAAGGAAGGACACGAAGGACGAGATTCTCGGGAAGTACCTGAACATCGCGTTCTTCGGCGAGAACTCCTACGGCATCGGCGTCGCGGCCAAGAACTTCTTCGGCAAGAGCGTCAGCAAGCTGACCCTGCCCGAGGCGGCGTTGCTGGTCGGCGTCGTGAAGGCGCCGAGCGAGTTCGACCCGTTCGTCCCGGCGAATCGCAAAGCCGCGATCAACCGCCGCAACCAGGTCATCCAGAATCTCGCCGATGTCGGCGACATCAGCCAGGCCTCGGCAGACAAGTACAAGGCCACGGCGCTCTCGCTTGCCACCACGTCCCAGCAGGCTCAACCGCAGGGCTGCGCCGGAGCCAACTCGATCGTCCTCAACGGCGGATTCTTCTGTGACTACGTCACCGACTGGCTCGAGAACCGGGCCGGCATCAGCAGCAAGCTGATCACGACCGGTGGCCTGAAGATCACCACCACCATCGATCCGCACCTGCAGAACAGCGTGCAGCAGTCGCTGTGGAATCAGGTGACGTCCAAGTCGCCGTCGGTCGCGATCATGCCGATCGTCGACCCGCACACCGGCAACATCCTGGCGATGGCGACGAGCAAGAAGTACGGGCTCGCCCCCGACGGACGGCACACCGTGTTGCCGCTGTTCAACCAGGCGACCGCGGGCGCCGGGTCGACCTACAAGTTCTTCTCGATGCTCGCCGCGCTCAAGGTCGGCGTGCCCACGAGCTACCCGCTCACCAACAACGATCCCAGCAAGACCACCTACAGCACGCAGCACTGCGGCGGCACGGCGTTCACGGCCGAGAACGCCTCTGAGGGCACCGGGTTCACTCCCACCGAAAGCATGCTCTCGGCGACGGCGAAATCGTCGAACACGTACTACGTCGCGCTCGAAGACGAACTGTTCTCCTGCGACCTCACGCCGATCGTCAACACGGCACTGGCCCTGGGCATGAACGCGCTGCGCGCGACGAATCCGGCCGAGCCGAAGAAGACCATTGCGCAGACCTTTATCAGCGAGAACCAGGCGACGTTCACGCTGGGTCCGGCTGCGACGAGCCCGCTCCAGCTGGCCAGCGCGTACGCAACCGTCGCGAACGACGGCACGTTCTGCCCGCCTGCGCCCGTGTCCGCGGTCAAGGGGCCCGACGGTAAGGACTTCGACTTCAAGCGCTCGCCCTGTATGCCGGTACTCAACCCGCAGGTGGCCCGCTACGCCCTGCAGGTGCTTGACGGCGACACCAAGCAGGGCACATCGGCGCCGCAGTTCCAGGATCTCTACAACGCGAACCCCGGGCTCGCGATTGCCGGTAAGTCCGGCACCGTCAACGCCACCGACGCGCACGGTCACCAGGTCTCCACGAACGCCACGCTCTGGTTCGTCGGAGTGACGCCGAACCTCACCGCGACTATGGCGATGTTCGACATCACCAATTCACGAAAGCCGATATCCGGGCTGGACGGCATGAGCGCCGACCAAGCCGGTCACCTCACGGGTGAATACACCGCCCGGCTCTGGGCCAACGCGCTGACGTCGACACTGCAAGGCCAGCAATGGACGTGGCCGGACCCGAACGACGTCCCGAATGGCGTCTCGGTTCCCAATGTCATCAACCAGCCCTTCGACCTGGCGAAAAAGACGCTGCAGCAGAGCGGATTCAAGGTCGGCCGCTCCGTCGTCGACTGCGGAAGCTCGACGGCCTACGGCGCCGTGGCGTTCCAGAGCCCGTCCGTCATGGCACCGCCCGGCTCCTCCATCACGCTGTGCGTGAGCAATGGCACTCCGCCGTACAGCGCGCCGGTTCTTCCCAAACCGACGAACACCAAGCCGCGACCTGGCCCGACTGGGCAACCCCCGACTGGTGGCACGACCCGGACCCGCCGCGGTGGCGGAGGCGGCCGTAGCGGCACGCCACCGCATCTCACGCCCGGTACGACAACCGGCTAGCGCTCGCGCCGGTACGACGACCCGTTCGCTCTGACGCCGGGAACCGACGACCGTTCGCTCTGACGCCGGGGGCCGACGACCGTTCCGCTCTGACGCCGGGGGGGGCCGACGACCGCCAGTTCTACAGCCATGATCGCGACCTGGCACGGGTGCTTCGCGCCCAGACCTCCCACCCGGTCTTGATCATCTCTGCTGGATCTGCCCTGACCCGCCCTGACCCGCGGCTTCGGCAGAGATGATCAACGGTGTTCGCGAAGATCTACGGCTGTCGTACCAAGGGCCGGTCCCGTGGATCTTCAGTCTGCTGCGCGACGCCCAGCGAGGACCGGCCACAACCACTGAGGTGCCGTTGCGGCTCCAGATCGCGAAGGCGTTCGTCGAGTTCTTCAGTACGTGCAGTGCCGCTCCAGCACGGAACTCGGTGTAGCGGGGAACGCCGAGTTCGCGGCAGCGCAGGATGTCGGTGGCCGCCAGGTCCATCAGCTCGCCGTTGTCGGGCCGCTTGAACGTCTGCAGGTACTTCGGGAAGTTGTGCAGCGTCACCAGGCCTGGATTCATGGTCGCGAACGTGTAGACGAGATCGGCCAGCGCGTTGTGGCGCAGGATGTCGGCGCCCGCCGGACCGGTCAGCTCGCCGAACTCCGTTGCGCCGAGCGTCTGTTCGTCCTTGCCGGCACGGCGGAAATCGAAATGATCCGGGATCAGCGGATGCATGCGATAGACCGCAACGAACTCCTCGGTGAGCGCGAACGGAGTACACGGTGCACATCGTCGTTGCCGCGATGGCGGTCAACTGGTTCCACTACTACATCCTGTTGTGGTGGCTGGTCGCCTACCGCTACCTCGACGTGGGTCCGCGACGCGCGTTGCAGAAGCTCTACAACACGCCGCAGAAACTGGCCGCGCGTCCGTGGGCACCGACCCTGAACTGGGCGGTGATCTTCTCGATCTACGTCCTTGCCTTCCTGGCCGTCTACAACCGGAAGATCCTCTTTGCAAAGGTGCCTGGCAGCAGGCGTCTCGGCACACGTCCCGGCGCACTGGGAGATCGGGATCGCGCTCGCCTTCAACCTCGGGCTGGCACTGTTCGAGTGGGTCACCATCCGCAAGTACACCGACTCGCTCTTAGCTGGATCACGGCAGCTCGAACCGTCGGCCGGCACCGCCCGCGTGGCAGGCCGCTGAATCACCAGCGGGCTGATCTTGACGAGGTTGTGGGCCAGCTCGCCGTGCCCTGCCCGGTCGGAGTGCAGAGGTGGTGATCTCAGCCAGCGACTCTTTTGATCAACGAAATCCCGCCGTCAGCCCGGTCGACTCCGGCGATCCTGATCAACAGAGGCTTCGCCGTGCGCTTAGATGTCACAGCCGAGGTTGCCGTCTTGTCTTCATTGGTGCAGGTAATCCTCGATCACGGAGTTTGCTGATGAGAGTGTTTGTGGCAGGTGCGACGGGAGCGATTGGAAAGCGGCTGGTGCCGCGGCTGGTTGCCGCGGGTCATGAGGTTCACGGCATGACGCGCAGCACGTCGAAGAAGGCGATGCTCGACGAGCTGGGCGCTGTGCCGGTGGTCGCGGACGCGCTCGATCCCGATCAGGTCGCCGACGCCGTAGCCAGGGCGAAGCCGGACGTGATCGTCCATGAGCTGACCGCGATCGGGTCGGTGGACATGCGTCACTTCGATCGCGATTTCGCGCTGACCAGCCGGCTGCGGACCGAGGGGACGGACCACCTGCTCTCGGCCGGACAGGCGGTAGGAGTGCGGCGATTCGTGGCGCAGAGCGCGGTGTACGGGCTCTACGCACGCACCGGCAGTGCGGTCAAGAGTGAGGAGGACCCGCTCGACCCCTCACCCCCGCGCGAGACACGCGCGGCCATGGCGGCAATCCGCCACCTCGAGCAGGCGACCCTGGACGCACGGTGGACGGAGGGGATCGTGCTGCGCTACGGCGCGTTCTACGGGCCAGACACTTCACTGGCGCCGGGCGAGGAGCAGTTCGAGCTGGTCCGCAAGCGCAAGTTCCCGCTGGTCGGCGACGGCGGGGGCGTGTGGTCGTTCATCCACATCGCCGACGCCGCGGAAGCGACGGCGGCGGCCGTCGAGTACGGCAGCCGCGGTGTCTACAACATCGTGGACGACGATCCGGCACCGGTTGCGGAGTGGTTGCCGGCGCTGGCTCAGCAGCTCGGCGCCAAGAAGCCGATGCGTGTGCCGCGGTTCATTGGGCGGCTGTTCGCCGGCGAGACCGGGGCGGTCTTTATGACCGAGATCCGCGGCGCGTCGAATGCGAAGGCCAAGCGCGAGCTGGCGTGGCGCCCGGAGCATCCGAGCTGGCGCCAGGGATTCACAGCGGCATGACCGATAGCGAGCGACTGGTTGACAGCTGCGGCCGGTCGCCTTCGCGATCGCCTACCGGGAGCCGATCAGCCGGCTGGGCGTTCGCGCCGCTCAGCCGGTGAGCTGCCGGCGCACCTCGTCGCTGACCCGCTTGCCGTCGGCCCGGCCGGCAACCTGCGGCTGCACGATCTTCATGACCGCGCCCATGTCACGTGGGCTCGTCGCGCCGGCCTCGGCGACGGCGGCTCGCACCAGCGCCGACAGCTCGTCGTCGCCGAACTGCTCGGGCAGATACCGGTCGAGCACCTCGCCTTCAGCGCGTTCTCGCGCGGCCAGCTCGACACGTCCGGCGGCATCGTAGGCCTCCGCAGCCTCGCGGCGCTTCTTCGCCTCGCGAGTGATCACGCGCAGCACCTCGTCGTCGGACAGTTCGCGGGCGGACTTGCCCGCAACCTCGTCGTTGGTGATCGCGGTCAGAGTCATCCGCAGGGTTGCGGTGGTCAGCTCGTCACGGGCCTTCATCGAGGCGTTCAGGTCGGCACGAAGACGCGCTTTGAGCTCGGGCACGATCGTCACCGTACCCTCGACCGCATGTCTCGCTTCGGACGTGTCGCCGCGGCCTCTATCGGCCTCGGCGGCGCCGCTCTCGCATACGGCGGCCTGGTCGAGTGCAATGCCTTTACGGTGCGTCATTTCGACGTCCCGGTCCTCGAACCGGGTGCCGCGCCACTGCGCTTGCTGCACATCTCGGACCTGCACGTCACCGCGCGGCAACGGCGCAAGCAGGACTGGGTTCGCAACCTCGCCCGCCTCTCGCCCGACCTGGTGATCAATACGGGCGACACAATCTCAGACCCCCGTGCGATTCCAGCGATCATGGACATGTTCGACCCGCTGTTCGACTTCCCCGGGGCTTTCGTGCCCGGCAATAACGACTACTACGCACCGAAGTTCAAGAACCCGATGCGCTATTTTGCGCCGGAGCGCAACCGGGTGTTCGGGTCGAAGCTTCCCTGGCCGCAGCTTGCCACCGCGATGCAGAACGCCGGATGGCTCGACCTCACGCACAACCGGGCGACACTCAAGGTGGGCGATGTCACGATCGCCCTTGCGGGCACCGATGATCCCCACCTGCGACGCGCGAGGTACGCGCTGATCGCCGGGGCCGCTGACACCGACGCCGCCGTCCGCATCGGCGTCACGCATTCGCCTGAGCCTGCACTGCTCGCGGCTTTCGCCAACGATGGCTATGACCTGGTGCTGGCCGGTCACACACACGGCGGACAGATCCGGATCCCGTTCGGGCCCGCGATCGTCACCAACTGCGGCATCGACGTGCGGCGTGCCCGATGGCTGCACCAATGGGACGAGCGCATGTGGTTCCACGTATGCGCCGGCCTCGGCACCAGTCCGTTCGCGCCCGTCCGGATCGCCTGCCGCCCGGAGGCATCGTTGCTGACTCTCGTACCCCGATCCCGTTTCAGCGCCCGCACCTAGCTCGGCTATGCTGGCGCGGTTGCGCTCGGCAGTACGGCGGGCGCGCACGGGGTGTGGCGCAGCTTGGTAGCGCGCTTCGTTCGGGACGAAGAGGCCGTGGGTTCGAATCCCGCCACCCCGACCAACAAAAATGGGCCCTGTACCTGGCTGGTACAGGGCCTTTCTGCTGTCTGGGGGCCTAAGAGGGGGCCTAAGCCACCGACGCATCCCCATTGCCGAACACGTTGCCGATGATCTCGGCTCCCTCGGTGATCACTGGGCGCAGCTCGTGGCGGTACACCGTCTCCGTGGTCGCCGTCGTCGTGTGGCCGACGAGCTGCGAGATCAGCTCGATTGAGGCTCCGTGCGCGGACATCAGCGAGACGAAGCTGTGCCGTAGCTCCCGTGGCGTCCACTCGACTGGCAGCCCGGCTAACCGCAAGGCCACTGCCAGGGTCCGGCGCACGCTCTGGGCACTCAGCCCTTCGCCGTAGCGGGTGCAGAAAACGAGATTGCTCTCCGTCCACATTCCATTGGCCGCTGCCCTGACGCGAATTACTTGCTGCCGATCCTGGTGCGCTTTGAGAACACGCACGACTTCATCGGGCAGGGCCAGGGTTCGCCGACTCTTCCTCGTCTTCGTGTCGCCGCCTTTTCGAACTGACCGCCAGACTTCTACATGTGGCGGTAGGTCGCCTTTCTTTTCGAGATGCACTCGATCCCAAGTAAGCGCCCGCGCTTCCTCGGTGCGCACGCCCGTGAGCAACGACAGGACGAAATAGGCGTGTATCCGTGTTTTCTTGCTCGCCTCCATGACAGCCTTCGCCTGGTCAAATGTCATTGCCTTGCTCGGGCGCCCTGGACGTCCTTGTGGGACCGTGACAAGTTGAGCCACGTTTCGCAGCACCTTGTCTCGGCGTTGCGCGTGCTGAATAGAGCGCCGGAGCACAGCGAGGCATTCTTTGAGAGTCCGGGTCGCTAGCATCTTCTTCTTGCTATTCAACCAATCGTCTACGTCGTCGGCTGTCAGGTCGCGCAGCTTGGCTTTGCCGAGACCGGGTATCACATGCGTTTCAGCAAGTATCTTGTTCTTTTCGATGGTGTTGGAGTGTCGTCCTACGAGGCCGCGCGCGAGCCAGTCCCTTACCGCCTGGGCGACGGTGTAACTGGCCTCGGTCTTGACCCCGTTTTCGGCTTCCTCCCTCAGTTCGCGGAACCCGTCTCGCACAGCGGCCTTAGTCGCGCCGTACACTTTCCGTCGCTTGCGACGGCCTGACGGTGTGTATCCAAGAGAGATTTCCCCGCGATAGCACTTCTTTGCCTTGTCCCAGTAAATCGTGCCCTCGCCGCGTCGGCCGCGCTTCTTCTTCTCCGACTCCTCTGCGGTTGTCATCAGGCAGCCTCCTCGGCTTCACGCATTAACAGGGCGACGAATTCGCTAAGGCACTGCGCTGGAACACGGCGGGCGCGGCCGACCTTGACCGAGCGGATTCGGCCTCGCCGTAGCTCGTCAAAGACTTGGGTCTTTCCGAGCCGCAACAAGGTCATTACCTCGGGGATTGTGTAGAGCAGTGCGGCAGGCATGGCCGGAAGCGCACCGTAGAAGCCTTCAGCTTCGTTCTGCGCGCCGGTCATGCCGACAGCCGCCGTGGGGCCATCCGCCGTGCTGGGCTCGGGAGAATCGCCCTCAGAAGCCCCCCATTTGGCCGTAGAGCGACTTTCGGCGCGAGCCTGGTGTTCTGGGTACCGCCGACTCGGGTGCGTCACTGATGGTTTCCCCTTGTGAGTGGTCGCTGGTGAGGTTGGAGACGGATACGCGGGATACACGGGATACACGGGATACACATCAGGCACGGTCCGGAACGCTGTAACGGGCCTTGCCGTCTGAGGTGAGCAGTCCGGCCGCGAGCATGCGGCGGCAGGTGGCTTTGACGTTCGGCTCGCCGAGACCGGTGCTCTCGGCAATCACGCGAGGGCCGCTGTCCGGATGCGCGCGGAGGAATCGCAAGATGGCGGCGCGAGTGTCGGTCGTCTGGTGCTCATCGGCGGGACCGTCGAGCAGGGACCAGGTGCCCGACACGGCGTTGAACGACAGGGCGTATTCGGATTCGTCAACGTCTCGACCGGTCACGTGGAGCACGCCGTCTGCCTGTCCCCTGCCGCGCTTGAGGACGAGCGTCGCGTCGGCAGCACCGGCTACCCCGTTCGTGCCGGAAACCTCGACCAGGAAGTCCTCAGAGGCCGCCTTACGAACGTGATGGACGAGCACGAACGGCACGGCGTAGTTGTCCGCCAGTCGCTTGATCGCCCCCACGGCGGCGTAGTCGGCCTCGTATGCGGATGCGCCGAGCGGGGCGGCACCGCGGATCTTGGCGAATACGTCGATGACGACCATGCGAGCGTCGCGGTTGCGGTCGAGCCATGATGCGATTGCCTCATCCCCGCCTTGCCCGATCAGTGGACACTCGGTAGCGAGGGTGAGCCCGGATGGCGCTGGTTGGTCGCCAAGGATCTTGCCCATCCGCGATTGCAGACGGCGCGGCGTGTCCTCTAGCGCCAGATACAAGACCGGGCCGACCTCGACAGGGATCGCATCGAATGCTTGGCTTCCGGTCGCCACGGCGAGTCCGAGCCCAAGGGATGCCCAGGACTTGCCGACCTTCGGCGGGCCGCACAGCAGGGAAACGCCTTCGCAGATGATTCCGGGCACGGCCCACACGGGCGGCACGAACTCCATCGCCATCAGCTCATCGGCGGTCCAGTGCGTGCGTAGCCGTGCGGGCTTGGCCTCGCCCTGGTCGCCGTCGTCGCGGACGGCCCGCAGGAATGGTGCGTCAGTTGGGTTTGTCGCGGTCACGGCGGCGTCTCCCTCGGTGCGATTGTTGGCGTTCATGCGGCGACCGTGCGAGGTCGCTTGGCACCGGCACGCAGGCCGGATGCGATGGTGTTGCGGGCTTCTGCTGGGCTGTAGGCACCGGCCGCGATGTGCGGTGCTGCCGCCTGTTCCAGCAGGGTTTCGACCTCGGTCGGGGTTAGTGCGTTTCCCGCGACGAGCTGGCCGAGCGCGACTGCGGCTCTGTACAGGGACGCGTTGCGCCCGCCCTCGGTCGATGTCGTCACGCGATCGATCTCCCGGCAGATCGCCGCGTTGAGGTATGCCGCGCGACGGCCCGTCCCGGTCGCGACGCTGACAGGGACACTCGGCGGCGGCGCAGCCCGATAAAGGCGCTCGAACAGCCACGCGGGCAGCGGCGCCGGCGGCAGATCGCATCCGAGCGTGTATCGCCGTCCGTTGACATTCGATCCGGCACCGACGACGTATCCGCCGTGTGCGCGTGTGTCAATGAGCCAGCCGAGCTCGCCTTGCGTGTTCCCCATTCTGGGGCCTTCCGGCGCGCGGAAGTACAAGTGCCGACCGCCCCGGCCGGTAACGACGGTGTACGTGTCGTACAGCGCCGCGAAGGGCTCTCCGGCGCGTTCGGCGAGAACTGCCAGCACGTCTTCGCCGGTCCGCACACCATCGATCCGCCACGCTTCCGGCGCGATCTCTTCGCCGGGCTTAGGCACGTCCAGGTCGATCACGACGAGCGCGGCCGGTCCGCATGCGATGCCGATGTTGAACGGCGCAGCGGCCCACCCTCGCCGGATGCGGTCGGGGTTAGTGGTGGCGCGCGGTTCCCAGCCCTGGTGCCCTTTGGTGCAGCGGGCATCACGACCGGTGCAGCGTGTCGCGGTGTGATCGGGAAACGCCGGGCGCTTTGCTCCAACGCGGACGGGGAACACTGGCCAGCCGCGAGCGGCGGCACTCAGCGCCGCGTTCAGTAGGCCGCTGTCAGCCGCGCTCATCGGCTGGCCTTGCCATGTGTGGCCCGCTTGATCAGCCGCTCTGCGATCTTGCGGGTACGGCGGATGTCGTTCGCAACGTCGAACAGCTTGTGCGCGTCGATCGTCCCCAGACCGAGCAGTTCGTTTGCCGCGTCGGGGATGGCACGGCCATCAGTGAGGAACGTGGCGTTGCCCCACTGATTTGCTCGGTTCCAGTTGATCGAGTGACCGGCGAGCTGGCACACACGTGCAGCCAGGCTGTAGGACTCGCCGCTGTTGTCGCGTGTCGCCCACCCCTGGGCGTCGAAGCGCTCGGGGTCGGCCTCGACGGCTTCCAGCGCGCCGCGCAGCAGCTCGATGTTGATGGTGGTCCTCATTGCGGATTGGTCCTCTCGATGGCGCGGTCGGGGGTTGGCGTCGTGTCCAGTGCTCATCGGTGGTTTCCGTTCCGGGGCGTGCCAGCGCGGCGGATGTCGCGCAGGTATTTGAGGAGGTGGCGGCCTGCGCGGATGCGGTAGCCGGTGCTGTCGCAGGGGTTGCAGGGGCGGTATCCGCGTCCGATGCGGGCCGGGCGTCTGCCGAGTCCTTTGCAGCGGTGGCAGTGGCGGAAGGGCCTGATCCAGCAGATGAACAGGTAGCCAGCGGCCCAGGCGAGCAGGGCTAGGAAGACCCAGCCCGGAACTGAGTGGTGACTGTGGGTAGTGGTGTGCGGGGTTGCGGTAGCGGCGAGCTGGAACACGTGGGTCCTCCGGTGAGGCGTTTTTGGGCGCGTTGAGCCGTGGCCGCGACCGCTACTGGCGGAAATACGGCCCTGTGATTGCTTGGCGTTGGTGGTGTTGTGGCCGGGTAGCGCGGGCGCTACTTGGTTGCGGGGGTGCCGCTACCCGACCCGAGCCGTGCGCGGTTACATTGCGTTACCGTTTCGGCGGTTGATGGCGGCGGTGATGTCGTCGAGCTTGGCTCCTTTGAGGACCGTGCCGTGGCGCTTGACGTCGATGCTGGTCACGCCGAGCGCGCGCAACTGCGCGGAGATGGCATCAGCGGTGATGTCGGCGTAGTGCTCCGGCACCCGCTCGGCAAGACGGGCGGCGATGGTCTGCCAGTGCAGCCGCGCGTCTCCGCTGTAGACGGCGGCAGCGTCGGCGAGCACGTCGCGGCTCTCGCGGATCGTGGCTTCACCGGCCGCGTAACCGGACAGCGTCCCGGCCCGCTCACGCAGGCCACGTGCGTAGACGAGGATCTTTTCCGCGTCGGCCTGGTCGGCTAGGAAGGTGCGCACGGTTGGGGTTTCGTCGGCCGCGCCGCGCAGAATGCCCACACCCTTGTACTGCGGCAGCAGCCGGGAGGAGTCGTAGCCCTCGGAGTAGGCGCCCGCGCCGAGCACTAGGTCACTGACTTGCCAGGAGCCGGTGCGCAGCGCGAAGCGGACCTGGAAGTTGTCACGGAATCCGTTGAACAGTTGGGCGACCTGGCCCGAGCCGATCCCGGACGGCTTCTGCGTTGAGCCGACGAGGCTGACCCCGGCGGCGGGGGCGACCTTGACCGCGAACATGAGCAACTGCGCGATCTCCTTGTTTACCTCGGGGTCGGGGGTGTCGTAGTACTCCTGGAACTCATCGATGAAGATCAGGTGCACGGGCATGCCGTACTTCGGGTCGCGGGCGATCTCTCGAGTGAGCTTGCCTTCCGGGCAGATGCTGGCGGGCAGCTTGGACAGGCGGTGATAGCGGTCCTGCACGTCGGCCTTCATCTCGCGAAGCGCCTGGATGAGCGCCTCGACGGGATCACCGTCACGGGTCATCGCCAGACCGAAGGAGCATCGGTGAGCGACGAGGCCGAACTTGCGCCAGTCCGGCGAGCCCTTGCCGTCGAACACCGACAGGCGCACGTACGGGTCCAGCGCCGAGTACAGCGCAAGCGACCGGGCCGAGAACGTCTTGCCCTTGCGCGGCTGCGCGCCGACGAGGACCGAGTTCCACATCAGCGACAGGCCAACCTTGCCGCCCCGTTCATCGAGCCCGAACGGTGCCGGTTCCCAAATGTCGGTCGGCCGCAGACGCAGCAGCGGGGTCCGCCCGGCCGGGATCGCCAGCGGGTCCTGATCGGCCACCCACAGCCGGTGCCGCCGCTGCGAGGTGGCGTCGCGGGTGATGAAAACCTGCGAGACAGTGACGTCCAACCCGGACGCGATCGCGGGAAGGGCCTTGATCGCATCATCGAGGCCCTTGCCGTAAGGCAGGTCCACGAGCACGTGCGAGCCGCCGCCGTCACGGGCCATCTGCGTACCGAAGGTGACCTGCTGATCGGGCTTGTCCGGGTGCCCCAAACCGGCCGCGTAGTAGGCCCGCTGCACGATGTCCAGATTCAGCTTGCGGAACCTGGCCGCCACCACCGCGGTACCGATCAGCGTGTGGCCAACAGGACGGCCATGATGGGCCAGCGCCAGCACCACACCCACGGCTGCGACCGCGAGCAAGAGGCCCGGAAGCGAGACCCACAGGATCGGCACCCCGAGAAGAAGTGCCAGCAGCTCGCCCACCAGGACGATGCCCCGCCAACGGCGGGTGTCCTTGATCTCGCGATGCAGCTTGTGCCACTCCAACCGCGCGTTGTCATCGGCCGCGCTCTGCATCAGCCTGAAGTGATCACGCACCCACCACCAGGCGAGCTGGCTACCGACCAGACGAAGCAGACCACGCAGTGCGAACATGACGAGCTTCGTCGCGTACCACGGCGCGCGTAGCGCGTGGAATGCCGAGACGTGCGCAGCACGACCGGCCGACCGGCAACGGTGTCTTTCAGGTTCGCCCGGTGCAACGCGGACGGAATCAGCGAGGCACGCTGCCCGTCCGCTGGCGTCGGCCCGTCAACTGGCGGGGCAGGCACGATGTCCGGCTCGACAACATCGTCGAGCACGACCTCATAGGACGTCTCTGCCGAATCAGGCTTGATCTGACGGTCACCGCGGCGGGCGCGGTGTTCGCTTAGGTCGATCGGTTCGGAACTCATGCCGAAACCTCCCCTGTGTTCGATGTCGTGTCCTGAGCAAGCTGGCGGGCGGCGTGACGGCGCACCGTCCGCTCAGTCACGCCGAGTTGGGTGGCGATCTCCTTGGCGGACAGGCCCCGGCCGCGCAGCGCGGCCACCCGCGCGGACGTGTCCACCCGGCCAACCTGTGACACCCGGTCGCGCGCCGGTGTCCGCCTGTCCGTCTGGCCTGTCCGCGCACTGTCCGCCTGCCGGGACGTGCCGGTGTCCGGCTGTCCGCCCTTGCCGGTGTCCGCTGTCCGCCCCCGCGCCGTGGTAGACCGCTCGGTGACCGCGGCTCCCGTGGCGAGCAGTGCGCCAGTGGCCATGATCATTAGCCCGTCCACGGCCAATGGGCCGACCGTGCAAGTGATGCCGTCCTCGCCGTAGAAGGCGAGCAGGCCGGACAGGTGCCGGTAGGAGACCACGGCGGCGACCACCGCGACCGGCCCGAGCCCGCCGAAGCGGACCAAGAGCCAGCGGCCGGCCGCTGGCCACGCCACCCGCGCCAAGACCTCGATCGCCACCAACAGCGCGACCGGCCAGAACACCGCACCCACCACGGCACCGACGTGCGGATGCCACCCGGCAGGGGCATTCGAAGGCGGGACGTACGAGTGCGCCACATTCGCCGCGACCGATACCCCTGCGCCGAGAAGCGCACCCGCATACGCCCAGCCGCGCCCATGGCCGACCGTGCTCGGACGGACGGCGGCGGTCATTTGCTCGCTCCGTTGCCCGCTCCGTCGAGGAACTGGCCGACGGCGTGTCCGACACTGGTTAGCGCCCCGCCGAGCTCGTGCTGAATCTTCTGTGCGCTAGTGCCAGCGTGCGGCACGTACAGGAGGATCAGGACGATCACAACCAGCGCGCCCAGGTGCTTCCTCATGGCGATCACGCCACCTTCCGCGTCGTGGTGTAGGTGACCGGGCCGAACGGCTCGGCCTCGACGGCGAAGTCATCCGTCGGCGGGCAGTACGCGCAGTCGGGCTCACCAGGCAGCGAGTGCGCGGCGTGCGCGGCGTACTCCGGGTCGGCCTCGACGTCGAAGCCACGGGTACGTGCGGCCTCGACCTCGCGGGCCGATGCGAGCGCGTCGGCGACGCGCGGGTCTCGGTAGGTGCGCGCCCAACGGCCCTCGCGGGTGACCTCGAACCCGGCCGCCTCCAAGCGTTCGCAATGGCCGGTCCACACCGTGGCCTCGGTCCGGTCGAGCAATCGGGCGATCAGACGATTCGTCATCACGCCACCGCCTGACCAGACGGAGCAGCGCCGCTCTCAGTAACGAACTCGCGGCGGATCTCCAGAACGCGGCGCGCCGCCCGCCGCACTCTGCGGTGGTCCATCGCTGTGACGCGCCCCTCGGCGCACAGGACCGCGATCTGCGCGTCCAGCAGGTTCAGCTCGGCGTCGATGAGCGGCATCTCGCGCTCAATCGCTGCCAGCTCGCCAGCAGTCGGCTCATCGCCGGGTACCACCCAAACAGGGGTGATGCTCACGTGGTGCTCCTCTCAAGTCCGCTTCTTCGCTACTTCGGTAGCGAGGTACCGAGGACGCTAGAGCATGCGGAGGAGGAGCGCAAGCACTTCGCTACCGAAGTTGCGAACTCGCTGATAAAGTCGCAGTCATGCAGCCCGAACGAACTGTTGGCACCGTCGCGATCCACGATCAGATCGCAGACGACCTCCGTGCCCGAATCACAGCCGGAGAGTTCAAACCTGGTGACTCCCTACCGTCTGTCCGAGTCCTGCGGGAGAAGTGGGGATGCTCTGACGGACCCGTACGTGAGGCATTTGGAGTACTCCTCGGCGAGGGCCGAATTACGAGCGGACGAGGGGCGCCAGCCCGGGTTCGAACGCCTCCTGAGCGGAAGTCGCTTGAGATCGCCTTTGGTCCTGAAGCGGCCCAGACCCAGAAGGACCTAGCTCTGCGGCCCGAGGAAGAGCGTGCATCGACAGGAGCGGTCGAACTCGCACTCGGAGTCCCGATCAATGACACGCATTTTGCAGTCTCGTACGAGAGGGTTTCGGCCGACGATCACCTCGCACAAGAATTTGCAGTTGACCCGGGCACAGAGCTGTTACGGCGCACGTACACGACCACGAATAAGAGTGCCGGCACGCTCGCCCTTTCTAGTGTCTCGTACATCCCAGTTGCACTCATAGAAGGTAATCCAGCGCTTCTCGACCCGGAGAATGAGCCGTGGCCTGGAGGCCATTGGCATCAGTTGTACACCGTAGGAATTGAAATTGATCGCCTCGAAAACGCCATCGTTGCCGTTCAGCCAACTACTCGGCAGCGCCAGGATTGGGGAATGGATCAAGGTGTTCCACTCCTTTGTCTGCACAGCCGATCGATCGACACACTTGGTCGCGTGGTCGAAATCTCCGACTCTACATATCCAGCAGACCGCACGGCCATCAGCTATACGCATCAGCTCAAGAGATGGGAAAGGTAGCGCATCGTGCCAACCGTTTCGGTTATTACCGCGGCATTCGCGCCCAGCGCGGATCATCTTGCGGAGACCATCCTCGGCGTGGAACAGCAGACGCTGCCGCCCGGCTGGGACCTTGAGTGGGTGGTGCAAGAGGACGGGGCAAAGCCGTGCCTCAAGGATCGCTTCAGCACGTTGAAGTACTGCCGCTATGAGCAGAATGATGCCCATCTCGGAATAGCTGCGACGCGCAATCTCGCCCTAGGCAGGGCGTTGGGCGACCTTATTCAAGTACTGGATGCGGACGATGTTCTTTTGCCAGGCGCACTTGCAACCCTCGTCGCCCATTTCGACGATGCACACATTCATTGGGCAGTAGGCCAAGCCGATGATCTTATGCCAGACGGTTCCCGCGTCACCTGGGACTCGGCGCTCGAATACGGCATCGTTCCAGCAGGAGCAGCGAATGCCTGGGCGGAGTCACATGGAGGCAACTGGCCGATCCATTGCGCGGGCCTAATGCTTCGAAGTTTGTCGCTTCGCGCCATAGGTGGCTGGGTTGGTCTTCCAGGCGATGAGGATATCGCGATGTTCGCTGCGCTATCGCAGATTACTGACGGATATAACTTGGACCGTACAACTTGGCTCTACCGTCAGCACCCTAAGCAAGCTACGCGCTCAGGGCAAACGCGTCATGTGAGTACCGCTTGCCGTCGGTGGGCATTGCAACGCGCAAAGGCCGTTCGTCTCGCGAATATGCAGTTTGGAGAGCAAGGTCGGTTCGGTTACGGACAGGAGGGCCATGACGTGCCGATTGGACCGGCGATCAAAGAGCAAAGATCGATCGACGTCTGACCCTGGCCAACGCGTATCCCATGACACAGCCGCGGGGGGGCGTACCGGATGTGTATCCCGTGTATCCCGTGTATCCCTGGCACCTACAGGTCAGCAATTCCGAGCATCGCGAGTGTCTGGCGATGTATCCCAAGGTGCATCCCTGGTCCGGCATGGGACCCACCCGATGCGTATCCGATGTATCCCGTGTATCCCGTGTATCCCCGGACTCAAGGGGCCTCGGCCACGACAGGCTGAGTTCACCCCGGCCTGACGGCTCGATTCGGCCACAACCTGATCGCAAGATGTATCCCAACCGGCGGCGACGGGGTGCCGGACCTCTTCGCGGTTGGCGCGAGGGCGAGTGTGCGACCGGGGGCCTAAGAGGGGGCCTGCCTCGCCGGTCCATGACGAACCCCAGCGGGCTCCGATCACCAGCAGCCCGATTCAACCGGGACAGTTGACACTGCCCCAGTAAGGGTGTATAAGCCGCAGATAGTGCCTTCGGGACGAAGAGGTCGTGGGTTCGAATCCCGCCACCCCGACCAGTGAAAATGGGCCCTGTACCTGGCTGGTACAGGGCCTCTCTGCTGCCTGGGGGCCTAATACTGCAACGGCAGTTGCTTGACGTGTAGTCGATCATGTTGGTGTGGTCGTTGATGTGGTTGCTGCTGAGCTGGATGGGTTGCATGAGCGGGTGTCGGGCAGGTTCTTTCGGGCGGAGCCGCGGGCTCGGGTGCGGGAGTACGTGTCCGGGCTGGTTGCGGGGTTGGAGCGGAAGAACGGGTGGACGCTGGCCGAACACGCCGGTGAGGTTGCCCCGGATGGGATGCAGCGGTTGCTGCGTCGGGCGGATTGGGACATCGATGGGGTTCGTGATGACGTGCGTGACTATGTCGTCGAGCGTCTCGGTGATCGCCGGGGCGTGCTGGTCGTCGATGACACGGGGTTCCTGAAGAAGGGCACTCGCTCGGCGGGGGTGCAGCGGCAGTATTCGGGTACGGCGGGGCGGATCGAGAACTGTCAGATCGGTGTCTTTCTGGCTTACGCGAGCGCGGCTGGGCATGCGTTGGTCGATCGAGAGCTCTACCTGCCCGAGTCCTGGACCGATGACCGGGCCCGGTGCCGGGTCGCGGGGATCCCGGACGATGTTGAGTTCGCGACCAAACCCGTGCTCGCGCAGGCGATGCTGGACCGCGCGATCCAGGCCGGTGTGCCGTTCTCCTGGGTCACCGCGGACGAGGCATACGGGCAGGTGAAGTACCTACGGGTCTGGCTCGAACAGCGCGACGTCTCCTACGTGCTGGCGACCCGCTGCAACGACGACGTGATCACCACCGCCTGCACTGGCCGGGCCGACAAGCTGATCGCCGGGCTGCCGGCCCAGGCGTGGCGGCGCTTGTCGGTCGGTGCGGGTGCGCACGGACCCCGCGACTACGACTGGGCCCGCCTGCCGATCCGTATCGGCTGGGCACCCGGGCGCGGGCACTGGCTACTGGCCCGCCGCTCGATCAGCGACCCAACCGAGATCGCCTACTACATCTGCTACGGGCCCCGCCGATCCAGTCTGGTGGACCTGGCCTGGATCGCCGGGTCCCGCTGGCGGGTCGAAGAGTGCTTCCAACAGGCCAAGAACGAGGCCGGTCTGGACCACTACCAAGTGCGCAGCTGGCGGGCCTGGTATGCCCACATCACCCTGTCCATGCTCGCCCTGGCCTGGCTTAGCGGCACCAAAGCCCTTGCCGCAAAAGGGGAATCGGCGTCCACGACCAAGACATGATCAACTACACGTTACCGGAGATCCGCCGCCTGCTCGTGCACCTCATCCTGCGACACGAGCACAAACCGGATCACGTCTGGTCCTGGTCACGCTGGCGACGACGACGCCAACACCAAGCCCGCATCAGCCACTACCGCACCCGCGGATACCCACCCTAAATGCCGTTGCAGTACTAAAAGGCCGCCTATCGGCTTGGGCTAGGCCTGTGCGATTCCGTTTATGTTTCCTGGCCAGCGTGCGTTTGCCACGTGACGAATTGGACGCTGGTACCTGTTGAAGACGCCGGATCGTCTCACGCCGCGCAAGCAGTCGGTCCGCCTAGCGCTCGCGTTTCAGCGTCCGGAATCGCGCCTGGTCAGGTTCGTAATTCGTCAGGGATTGGGACCCGCCAGATCAGCGTGGTGCCAGCAGTGGCGGAGGTTAGGTTCATCTCTATGACGCCGCCGTATGGTCGCGGTCGCGGGCGCTGGCCGGCAAGTCATCCCGGACCCCATCGGGGAGTGGTTCTCCGTCGTAGCGAGTGTCCAGGGTGACATCTTCTTGGGTGACAGTTACCAGTAGGTCGACTCGGCTCGCGACGGCGTGGTGCGCGAGCGCGGCTAGCACGTCTTCCACCAGGGCCCGCAGGGGCCGGCGCAGGGGCGGGATCGCGATGTCAACGCCGCCGACCGTACGCAGATGGACATCGAAGGCCGAGCGTCTCGATCGCAGCATTCAGCCCGCGGGCCCTCGCGGACATGCGAAGGGCCGCTGAAACCAGGCGCCCGGGCTGCGCTACGCCTCTCAGCTGGCCCGTTCTTGCACTCCGTCGTCCGCGATCGATAAGACGAGCCGGGCCTGTGGATGCGACGCATGCGACGACACAGCGCTGCCGACGAGCTCGTAGACGCAGGCTGCGGCCTCCGGTGACTTCGTGAACAGAATTCGCCCGGTATCAGCGTCCATGTACTGCACGCCCTTGCACACACCGTCCTGGCAGAGGACACGCATGATCACCTGGGAATGCACCACTCCAGTCTGTGCCGCGACGATGCACCGCCAGTCAGGGAAGAACGTCCTCCACAGCCATGCCCTTCGTCCGTACCTTGCCGGTCAAGCCCACCAACCGACGAAAATGGGCCCTGTACCTGGCTGGTACAGGGCCTCTGTAGTGCCGAGCCGCCTAAAGGCGGCCTATCGGCGTGGGCTAGGCCGACTTCGACGCGAATACCTTGCCGATGATCTCGGCCCTCTCGGTGATCATCGGACGCAGTTCGTGGCGGTTGCCCATCCGCGATTGCAGACGGCGCGGCGTATTGGGATTCCCCCAAGATCGTGAAGGGTTCCTTATGCCGCTGCCGGTTGGTCAGCGGTGATCTTCTCAAACTCGGCCGTCGGCAGCAGGTTGGCGCTGCTGTGCCGTCGTCGGGTGTTGTAGAACTCGTGGCACCAGGCGAGAACGATCTTGCGTGCCGCGGCCTTGGTGGCGAAGGTGTGCCGGGAGCGGACTTCGTGTTCGAGGGTGGAGAAGAACGACTCCGCGGCGGCGTTATCGAAGCACGACCCGACTCGGCCCATCGACTGGACAATCCCGAGTTTGTCCTTGCACAGGCGGGTGAAATCGCCAGCTGCGTAGGTCTTAGGTTCAAGGGGTCGATGCAACACCGGCTTGTGGGAACGAGGATAGGTGCTGGGCGAAGGCTTCGGCGGGAGTGCGCCACTGGAGTGTCTTGCGTGGCCGGCTGTTGAGGGTCGTGGCGACTGCGGCGAGGTCCTTGATGCTCCAGCGGGACAGGTCGGTTCCTTTCGGGAAGTACTGGCGCAGCAGGCCGTTGGTGTTCTCGTTGCTGCCGCGCTGCCAGGGCGAGTGCGGGTCGCAGAAGTAGACCTGCAGACCCGTGTCGATCTTCAACTGGACGTGGTAGGCCAGCTCGGCGCCCTGGTCCCAGGTCAGCGACCGGCGTAGCTGCTCCGGCAGCGTCGCGAACTGTGCTGCGATCGCGGCGTTGACGGCCTCGGCGCCGTGCCCGGCCAGCGGCGGACCGTTCTTGGCGTAGGGAGTAGCGCCGAAGCCGTCCATGCGTGGCAGGTGCAGCAGCATCGTGTACCGGGTGGTGCGCTCCACCAGCGTGCCGATGGCCGACTTGTCCAGCCCGATGATCAGATCGCCTTCCCAGTGCCCCGGCACGGCCCGGTCGGCGACCTCGGCAGGGCGCTGGCTGATCTTGACCTCGTCGGTAACGAACGTCTTGCCCTTGCCGTGGGTGCGGGCACGTGGAACACGTAGCGCCCGCCCGGTTCGCAGGCACGCGGTCAGCTCGCGTTTGAGCGCGCCGCGGCCTTGAACGTAGAGCGAGGCGTAGATCGTCTCGTGGCTGATCCTCATCGACTCATCCTCGGGGAAGTCGACCGTGAGGCGCTGGCTGATCTGCTCCGGGCTCCACGCGGTGCCCCAGCGCCGGTCCTGGCGGCGGCCGTGCCGCCGTCCGGCCCACGGCACGTTCGGCCCCGGGATCGGCCGCCCAGCGGCATCGACGACGGCGCCGGACAGGCGTTGTTCGATGTACTCGCGCAGTCGCGTGTTCGTGGTGAGCTTGGCCGGCTTGGGGCGCTTGGCAGCCTGCTGCGCCTTCCACTGCGCCACCCCGGCGCGGTAGCCCCGCTGCGAGGCGCGGGTGGCGGCGTTGCGGCGCAGTTCACGGGAGATCGTCGAAGGGGCTCGACCGATGCGCCGGGCGATCTCACGCACCCCGTGATTCTGCGCGTTCAGCAGCGCAATCTCCTCCCGCTCAGCGAACGACAGATAACGGCCGGTGGGCTCGGCCAGGCTGATCGGCGACATCCCGCCAGCGTGTCGAAACCACCTGCCCGCCACCGGCGTTGACACGCCGATCTCGGCAGCCGCGTCCTCGCTGCTGACCCCGGTGGCGATCAGCCGCCAGAACGCGCGCTCCACCGCACGCGACGGCACCGGCCGGCCAGGAGAACGCATCGGCGCACGCAACGCCCGATCCGCCGCCCACTGCCGCCGCGCCCCCACCGGCCTGCCCACCGTCGGGTCCTTGAGTTTCGACATCGCATTCCACCTCCGGATCGAGGTGTTGCGACGACCCCTGGAATCCGCCGGTCGATCCGCGGTCGCTGTGGAACACGACACCCTCGATCTTCTGACGGCCGCCGCGCACCGCGGCGGCGATCTTGATCGCGTCACAGACCAGCTCGGCGTCGGGGTGCTCGCTGATCGGGCAGGCCAGCAGCCGACGTGAGTACAGGTCGATCACAGTGGCCAGGTAGAGCTTGCCTTCACCGACACGACCGAGGAGGGCTGAGCTTTGACCCCGACCACTCCGAACGGCCGAACACTGTCAAGGCCGCCTTGACACGAAACCGCCGAACCCGAGCCCGCGTAGAGAACGACGACTACGCCGCCTTCGCCCGCCGAATCGTCGCAACACACGGCGCCGCATCGCATCCGGCGACGTCGAACGACTCCGCGACCTCGTGGCCCTGGCCGAAGAAGTCGACCGAGCCACCGCCACCGCCGTAGCCGGATTGCGCCGCTCCGGCTTCTCCTGGACCGAGATCGCCACCCGACTCGGCATCACCCGCCTAGCCGCACAACCACGATGGTGCAACACAGCCGTCGCCTGACCGCACGACTACAACGATGGTGCTCAGCCCCAAGCCGACTGACCCGCTCGAAGGCCAACCTCCAGGTATCTTCTGGATCACATCAGCACCAGACCCACGACGACCAAGGTGATCGGTGTGGCATGGAAAGCACGTCGGGAGCGGCCAACCCAAGCTGCCCCGCCGACGCAAGAGCACCCGTCCGACGACGAAATCGTGTGGCCGATGCTCTGCGAAATCCTCGCCGCGACCCGGGCGGAAAACGGTGCTGCCTTCGTCGCTGTCGGCGGAGCGACCACCAGGTTGCCTGATTCCGCGTTCATCAGGTTGGTCGCGTACCTGGACTTCCTGCTTCGCGGCCGAGCAGCGGCAGTTGTCGGGCACCGGCCGAACGTGTCTGAGCTGACCGAACTCTCCGTCACGCTGTATCCCGAGTTCGTCAAGATCATCAAGCCCGAGTACGCACGACTTGCTGACGTCCTTCATGCCGCGTTTCGGGAGGAGGATCCAAGCGAGATCTCCCTGCCACCTGACCACTTCGTCATGCAGGCCTGCGTCGCGCTCGGTGTGTTGCTCCGCATTACCGGAGAACGCGTCGAAGATGCTCATGACAGGGTTCGCGAGTGGTACGACACCACATGACGCACGCTGGCTGGCTCGCACCGCGACTAGCCGATCAAGACCTACTACCGCTGGCGCAACCAGTTCGGCGGGCTGAAGGCCGACGACGCGAAGCGGCTCAAGGACCTCGAGAAGGAGAACTCCACGCTCAAGCGGCTGCTCGCCGACGCCGAGCTGGAGAAGGCGGCGCTGAAGGAGATCGCCCGGGGAAACTTCTACGCCCGGAACGCCGGCGGGCGGTGTCGCTCACCTCATGAGGGTCATGGGCGGGAGTGAGCGGTTCGCTTGCCGGGTGACCGGGCAGAACCGCACGACGCAGCGACGAGAGCCGACAGCCACCACCGTGGCCGACCCGGACGCGGCCATGCGTGCCTGGCTGCGGGCGTGGGCGAAGACGCATCCGCGGCGCGGGTTCCGTAACGCCTACCACGACGCCCGCGGCGAGGGCTGGGCCGTGGACTTCCAGTTCGACGCCACCACCGACGGCCGCCCGATCAAGATCGTGTTCATCGTCGACGAGCACACCCGCGAATGCCTCGGTGGACTAGTCGAGCGCTCGGTCACCGGAGAGGATCTGATCGACGAGCTGTCAGGTCATCTACTCGGAGGAACGCGCTCGCGCACAATGGGATCGACCTCTTAGCGCGACGACCGCGTCCGACCGCTGCAGGATCGACCGATGCAGGTCGCCAGCGAGACGTACTCGCTCACTTCGCCCGCGAGAACGTCCAATCTGCCGGCTTGGCGCTCAGGAGCCAGTGCCGCGGAACTGGGCGACCAAGAGCTCGATGCGTTCGTCGTCACGGCCCGGGCGCAGCCGGTCGTTGCGGCCGAGCATGGTCAGCCCATGCAATGCCGCCCACAGCACCTCGGTGAGGGTCTCGACATCCCGGCCGCCGGCCAGGGGATCAACCGCCGCGCGCAATTGGGCGAACCCCGCCGACACAGCAGCCGGGGTGTCCTCAGCGCCGAAGTGCAGCCTCGCGGCGCGGGTGAACATCGCGTCGTACAGCGCCGGGTTCTCGGCAGCGAAACGCGTGAACGCGTGCGCGACCCGACCCAACTCCTCCTCCGGCCCGAGGGCACCGCGTCGGGCCGCGGCGAGTGTCTCGGCAAGTTCACCGAAACCCTCCAGAGCAACGGCCTCGACGATGTCCTCCATCGCCGCGAAGTGCTTGTAGAGCACCGGCTGGCTGTACTCAATCTCGCTGGACAACCGACGGGTGGTCACGACGTCCCAGCCCTCACGCTCGGCCAGGGCACGGGCCGTCGCAGTGATCAGCCGGCGACGGGCGACGCGGTCGCGTAGCCGACGATCCTCGATAGTCATGCACCGATCGTATCACCGCTACCGGCGCGAGCAGCGCTATTGACAGGTCGCCAGCCACAGGGTTAGCGTCGCTGCTACTAGCACTGCTAACCCAAACAAGGAGAACGACATGAACACGGACAGCCAGCAGCTCGCAGAGACCTTCCTCGCGATGGTCAACGACCACGACCCGGACCTGGTGGACCGATTCGTCGCCGAGGACTACATCAACCACAATGCCTTCGTCGCCGACGGACGCGAGGCGAACCGTCAGTTCTGGACCGCATTCTTCGCCGGCCTCCCGGATGTGAGCGCCACGATGGAGGACCTTGTGATCTCCGGTGACCGGGTGGTTGGCCGCTTCGTCCACCGAGGCACCCACACCGGGGACTTCATGGGCATCCCCGCCACCGGCAACCCGGTCGAGATGCGCACCATCGACATCTGGCGCGTCGAAGACGGCATGTTCGTAGAGCACTGGGACGAACTGAACCTGATGCAGATGTTCCAGCAGATGGGCGTGCTGCCGCCCCTGTCCGCCGGCCCGGAAGCGCAGTCGTGACCCTCCTGGCGCAGCTCGCTGCGATCACCGCGGCGCGCAGTACCGCAACGCGCGTGGGACCGCGTCATCGTGCCCCGGGCCGTGTTGCAGGGCGCGGCCGTCGCCGCACTTTGTGTGAGCCTCATCAGTTGACCGGTCTCCCGGGCCACACCCTCGAAAGCCGAACGCAACCGAAAGGCGCCTCGCGATCATGTACCAACTCAGGATCTACACCCTCCGCACGGCCGACGCGCTAGAGGATTACGTGACGGCGCACTGGCCTCGCCACGTTGCCAGCCTGCGCGCCTTCGGGGTCACCACCCACGGCATCTGGACCGACCACGACGCCGACGCGCGCCGACTGATCGCCCTGATCTCCTACCGAGACAGAGCGGACCCCGCCGAGGTCACCGCCGCGTATATGGCCAGTCCCGAGTTCGCTGCGGACATGCACGGGTTTGACGTCAGCAACATCATCAATGTCGAAGAACTCTTGCTCGACCCGGCCGCCGCATCACCGCTGTCCTAACTCTCTCGACCGCAGCAGGAGCATTTTGAGGCACGTCAACGGCGCGGCGGAGGCGGTCGTACGACCGCCGGATCGGCAGCATCGCCCGTCCTGCCCACTCGACGCTTGACCACCAAATCAGTTGGAGCATCTACATGTTCGAGAACGTCGAGGCCACCGCGGTCGAACGGGCCGAGAGGCGGCCCGGCGACGACTTGGTGGTACCGGCCGATGTCGTGATGGACAGGGGGTTTCAATGTCCCCGGCAGACCCGACGACGTCTGACCGTGGATCGTGCAACTCGGCAAGTGGCGTGCCGGCTGGTACCTGCCCCGGCGGATCGAGCGTTTCCTCCCACCCGGCAGACGCGCAACCCGCCAAATCGAACAGCGTTGGCAACACATCAGCGTCGGTGACGTCATCCCTGACTATGGCGGCCGGCGCCGGTCGAGCCAGCGGGGCAGCCACCAGTTGGCCGCACCGAACAGGTGCATGAGGGCGGGGACCAGCACCGTGCGCAGAAGGAACGCGTCCAGCGCGACGGCGACCGCGAGCCCGATGCCGAACTCGCCCACATCTCGCTGTCCCATGAACGAGAACGTCAGGAACGGGGGTGGGGTATCCCGAGGCGATGGATCACCGCTTCCATCGCTCCTACGCAGAGATCCCGCTGGCCTCGTCGACGCGTTTCATGCAGTCAAGCTGACCCTCAGGAACTCGAGGATCTCCGCCCGCGCCGGCTTCGCTTGCGGTACCACGTTAGGCATGCTGAGGAAGGCGTGCGTCGCGCCGGGATATTCAGCGATTCGGGCGGGGGTTCCGGCCTCTCGCAGGTGCTTCGCGTAGGTGCGGCCGTGGTCGGCCACCGGATCGAAGGTCGGCACGACCACGAGAGCTGGGGCGAGCCCGCTCAGGTCGCCGGCCTGCAGTGGTGAGACCGCACGGGGATCGGTTCCCGGCGGGACAGCGAGTCGGATGAACAGGTCGATCTGCGCCTTCGTCAGCGTCGGGCTGTCGGCATACTCGACCATCGACGGATGGTTGTAAGCGTGCGCAGTGACGTCGACGCAGGGGTTGCTCAGCACCTGGGCTCGCAGTGCCAGGCCGCAATCCCGGGCGCGGATCGCCGAGAGCGCCGTGATCGCACCGCCGGTGCTCTCACCGAAGACGGCGACCTGTGCCGGGTCGATCCCCCACCGCCCGGCATCGTGCACAACTGTGTTGAGCACGCCCCAGCCGTCGTCGGCTGCGGCCTCCAAGGGAAGTCCCGGCGCGAGCAGACGGTGTTCCACCGAGACGACCACGGCGGGAAGCCGGGCGGCGAGGTGGCTGTTCACCCAGTCGCTCTGCACGGCCGTTCCGACGAAGCCCCCGCCGTGGACGTGGACCACGAGCGGCAGGTTGACGTTCGCAGCGGCTCGTCGGGGCGAGGGGCGGTATACCCGCACCAGTAACTTGCGACCCGGCAACTGCACTTCGCGCCACTGGATCACCGCGCCTTGGTCCGGCCGTCCAGTGATTAGCCGCGCCAGGCGGGACGCACGCTTGCGGTTCTGGGTGTCGGCGAAGTCGGCGAGCTCCTCAGCCGTCATGGCCGACCAGTTCGGCTCCTTCCCCAGGGCATGCAGTAGTCGGATCCCGAGAGGGGGCCGCTCCGCGCTGGTGACATCGCTCATTTCTTCTCCTCAGCCGTGGCCGCTGCTCCCGCGTAGAGGCTCATTCCTCCGTCGACGACCAGTTCGACGCCTGTCACGAATCTCGATGCGTCGCTTGCGAGGAACAGTGCTGCGTTCGCGACGTCCCATGCATCGCCCATTCGACCCATTGGCACCAGCTTCGCGCGAGCGCGCCACATCTGCTCAACGTCGCCGTCGCCGTAGGCCGAGGTCAGACCCACGGAGTTGGCGACCGTCGGAGTCTTCATCAGCCCGGGCAGGATCGCGTTGACACGGATCTGTTGAGGTGCGTACTCCGCTGCGGTCACGCGGGTCAGATGGTTGAGGGCGGCCTTCGAAGCCGCGTAGCCAATGTAGGGCACGCCTCCGTATCGGATGGACGCGACGGACGAGATGTTGATGATCGATCCGCCGCCGGCGCTCTGCATCAGCGGGACGGCGTGTTTCATCGCCAGGTAGGCACTGGTCACGTTCGTAGTCATCACCAGGTCCCAGTCGTCCTCTGACGTATCGACCACGCCGCCCACACGCGTGATGCCCACGTTGTTGTCGAGCACGTCGAGTCGACCGTGCTCCTTCGCGACTTTGCTGAAGACTCCCGCGATGTCTTCCTCGTGGATGACATCGGCGCGTAGGGCGATCGCGGATCCGCCCTTGCCGGTGATGATCGTGGCCGTCTCCTCCGCGGCATCCCTGTTGGAGTCGACACAGACGACATGTGCGCCCTCGTGGGCGAACGTCACAGCCGTGGCCTTGCCGTTGCCCCAACCATCCGCGATGGAGCCGGCTCCCATCACCACTGCGATCTTTCCGTCAAGTCGCTTCACTCGTCATCGCCCCCTGTCGCGCGCTCGGGTTCTGACCAGCCCAGGGTCATGCCGCCGTCCACGACGAGCTCGACGCCAGTGATGAAACGTGACTCGTCGCAAGCGAGGAACATCGCAGCGTTCGCGACGTCCCATGCATCGCCCATGCGCCCCATCGGCACTTGGCGTGCCCGTCGGCGCCACATCTCCTCCACATCCCCGTTTGCGTACGCCTCGACGACCGCTGGCTGGGAGGAGATCATCGGGGTCTTCATCAGCCCGGGTAGCACTGCGTTGACGCGGATCTGCTCCCGGGCGTACTGCGCCGCTGCCACCTTCGTGAGCTGGTTCAGAGCCGCCTTCGAGCTGGCGTAGGAGATGTACGGAATCCCGCTGTACCGCAATGAGGTGACTGACGAAATGTTGATGATCGACCCGCCTCCAGCGGCTTCCATTAAGGGGATCGCGTGCTTCATCGCCAGGTAGGCGCTCTTCACGTTCACGTCCATGACGCGCTGCCAGTCCTCGCGCGAGGTCTCGACGACGCCGCCGATCGTTCCGATGCCGACGTTGTTGTCGAGCACATCGACGCGACCGTGCTCTGCGCGGACGTGATCGAACACGGACGCGATGTCGGCTGGACTGCGGACGTCGGCCTGGAGGGCGAGGGCCTGCCCACCTTCACCGTGGATGATCTCGGCAGTCTGATCGGCTGCGGCGAGGTTCACATCGACGCACACGACGTAGGCACCCTCGCGCGCGAACGTGACTGCCGTGGCCTTCCCGTTGCCCCAACCCTCGGCGATGGAGCCGGCCCCCATGACGACGGCGACCTTGTCAGCCAAGCGCAACTCATTCATGGTTCTCCTTTCAGATTCAGATGGCTCGGTCGCGGTCGGCCCAGAAGCCGGCGCGGACATCCTTCTTCAGGACCTTCCCGTTGACGCTGCGCGGCAGCAGGTCGACGAAGACGACCTCCTTCGGCGAACGGATCGGGCCGAGCGCCTCGCGGCAGCGGTGCTTCAGCTCGTCGGCGGTCGCCGTCTGGCCTGGCTTGAGCTCCACGACGGCCGTCACGCGCTCGCCCCAGTCGTCGTCGGGCGCGCCGATGACAGCGCAGTCTGCGACGGCTGGGTGCGCCCAGATGACCTGCTCGACTTCACTGGGATAAACGTTGAAGCCGCCTGAGATGATCAGGTCCTTCTTGCGGTCGGTCAGGTGCAGGTACCCGTGCTCGTCGAGGTGGCCTACGTCGCCGGTGTGGAGCCATCCGTCCTTGAGCACTTCCGCGGTCCGGTCCGGGTCCCGGTAGTAGCCCTTCATGACGAGGTCGCCACGCACGCAGATCTCGCCGGTCTCGCCGGTGGCGAGCTCCGCGCCCGTGTCGGTGTGCTTCACCACCAGCGTGACCAGCGGATAGGGACGCCCGCACGAGGACAGACGGTTCGCCGGTGCGATCCGCCCGTCGACGAGGTGCTCCTGGGGCCGGAGGAATGTGATCGCGAGAGGTGCTTCCATCTGACCGTAACCCTCGATGAACACGGGCCCGAGTCGTTCGAAGCCGAGCCGGAGCTTCTCTACCGACATCGGGGCAGCGCCGTAAATGAGGTAACGAAGGGACGAGGTGTCGGCGTCGCGGTGCTCGAGCACGTCGAGCAGGCGATAGACCACGGTCGGCGGGAGAAAGACCTCCGTGACGCCGTACTGCTCGATCGCGGGAAGGATTTCGTCCGGGGTCGCCCGCGGCACGCTGACGACCGCGCCGCCGCGGGCTGTGGTCTGCAAGCTGAGCAGTCCGGCGGTATGCGTCATCGGCGCCGCCACCAGGTTCACGATCTTCGCACCGTCCGGGTAGGACAGGGCCAACATCTGGTGGGCCACCATGGTGGAGAAGGTGCGGTGGGTGTTCATCACGCCCTTCGGCAACCCGGTCGTGCCACCGGTGGCCGCGACGGCCACCACGTCGTCCATGTCATAGGCGACGTCGGGCCTGGTCTCGGGCCGACCGTCGATCCAGGAGCCGAAGTGGACGTCGTTGGTGCCCTCGCCGAGTGCGATGAGCAGAACGCTTCCCAGACGCGCGCGGATCTGCTCCACCTGCGCGTCGAGTGAGCGGTCGTAGAAGAGCACCTCGACGTCGAAGCGTTCGAGGAGCGTTGCGGTGTCCTCCACCGGGCTACCCGGGTTGAGCGGTACCCATGCGCCGCCTGCGCGCCAGATGCCGAGCACGCAGATCCACGCGAGTGGGGCGTTGGGCGAGAGCACGGCCACCTTGGTCTCCCGCGTCGTACCGGCCTCGAGCAGGCCATGCGCGATCCGGCACGACATTCGTCCCGCGTCGTCGTATGTCCAGACCTCAGCGGCGGATCGGTACGCGACGCCTGCCGAATTGATGCTCCAGCCCCGGTCGAAGAAGTCGATGACGGCCATGCGTCAGCTGCCTGCCAGGATGACGACGGACGCAGTGGCTTCCTCGCCGCGGTGGAAGCCACCGCCGTTCTCTGCGAGGGCGACTCGTGCCCCTGGCACCTGTCGGGAGCCGGCGGCGCCGCGCAGCTGCTCGGTCAACTCGAAGACCTGACCGAGGCCGGTGGCACCTATGGGGTGGCCTTTGGACTCCAGACCACCCGATGGGTTGACCGGGATGCGTCCCCCGATTGTGGTCTCGCCGCGCGCGGCGGCTGGCCCGCCCTCACCCGGTGGCACCAGGCCGAGCATCTCGGTCTGGAGCACCTCCCCGAAGGCGGTGGCGTCGTGCACCTCCGCCACGTCGACGTCCTCGGGCCCGACACCGGCCTTCTCGTAGGCGCGCGCCGCGACGTGCTGACTGATGTGGCCGTCGAAGGTGCTGGTGTCGCGGTCGCTGCCAGTACCGATCACTGCCGCGAGGACCCGCACCGGGCGCTCGGCACCGATCCGGCGCAGACCCTCGTCACTGCACACCACGACGGCGGCCGCACCGTCAGTCACCGGCGCACACATCGCGACGGTCAGCGGGTGGGACAGCCTGCGGGCCGCCAGTACTTCCTCGACCTTCATCGCCCGGCGGTAGTGCGCACGCGCGTTGTCCACCGCATGGGCGTGGTTCTTCGCGGCGACCGCGGCGAGCTGCGCCGGCGTCGTGCCGTGCAGTCTCATGTGGTTGCGTGCCATCGCCGCGTAGATGTCCATGAAGATCGACCGTCGGCCCAGGCCTGGTTCGTTGAGGTTCCCGCCCAGTTCCTTGAGCGT
Organism: uncultured Actinomycetes bacterium; assembly: GCA_963733615.1. Taxonomy (GTDB): domain Bacteria; phylum Actinomycetota; class Actinomycetes; order Mycobacteriales; family Jatrophihabitantaceae; genus DASXRA01. Next base: position 24,310 of record CAVTEA010000042.1, on the reverse strand, counting down.
GCGGGTGAGCGCCATCGGGTCGGAGACGTCGTATGCCGTGTCGAAGAGCGCCATCGTGCGCTCCGGATCTCCGACGTGCATCTTCTCGGCGCCGACGGCCAGGGCCACGTCAGCCTCACCGGCCAGCACATGGGTCACTGCCAGGCTCAGAGCGGATGTGCCGGTGGCGCAGGCATTCTCCACGTTATGGATCGGGATGCGCTCGATGCCCAACCCGCGAAGGGCGATCTGGCCGGAGATCATCGCCTGCCCGTCGAGAAAGCCATGCGTCGCAGTACCGAAGAAGGCGACGTCGATCGTCTTCGTGCCGGCTCCCGCGTCGGACAGGGCGTCCCGCACCGCCCAGCGGGCGAGGTCATGGTTGCTGAGGTCGGTGTGGATACCGAGCGTCGTCATGCCGACGCCGGCGATCCAGACTCGGGTGCTCATCAGAGACGGCCCGTCAGGCCGGTGGATCGGCCAGTGCTGAGCGACCGAAACGGCGCCAACGCAACGGAGGAGACGGCCTTGGGCCGGTGAACGCGGTATGCCTGATCACGCTGGGCGTGAATGGCACTGGGCGCAGTGGGCACAGGGGTTCCCAGACGGAAGGGCGACACGGGGGCCGCGGGAAAGCGTCATCGGCGATGGCGCATGAACCGGACCCCAGCACAATGCGCCGTGCCGCACACCGCCCGCTACGAATCTCCGTCCATCGCTCAACTCGCTGCTTCGTAGCCAGTTACGAAGCAGGGACGGCGTAGAGCACCAGAGCCAGCTCTACAAGGGTGTCGGTGTCCTTCAGCGAGCGGCCTGTCAACTCCTCGAAGCGCGCGAGTCTGTAGCGGAGTGTGTTGACGTGCACATGCAGGGACGCTGCGGTGCGAGGAATGCTCCGGTCGTTGGAGAGATAACTGCGCAGTGCCTCGATGACCTGGTCGCCGAAGGAACCTGAGTGGTGCAGCGGCTGGAGATAGCGGTCCCGCAGCAACTCGCCCAAGTCCCCCAGACTCGGGACGGCGAGTCGCCATCCCAGGCTCTCCGGAGTGTGGACACCATCGCGGTGGTGCAGTCGCGCGGACGCCAAGACGTGTTGTGCTTTCCGGTAAGACGGCTCGAGCCGCTCTAGCGGCGCTGGTGGCCCCAGTGCGATCAGCAGATCGGGCACCGGGGTAGGCAGGCACGCGACGAGCCCCACGAGCCGGTCCTCGGTCGGCATCATCATCACCCCGTGTGTCCGTTGCTGAGCCAGCGCGCGCTGGGCCCGTTCGATCGTCCTTTCGTCGCTCGGACCGGTACAGAACGCGCGGTAGGTCCCGTTCCAGCGCAGGCGATAGATGGTCTGCGCCATCGCCAGTTGCTCCGGGCGTAGATCACCGGCGAGAGCACGTGTCAGCCACTCGTCGCGGCGTCGCTGGTCCGCGATCGCGAGGGCGAGAGCCTGCTGGTGGTAGGCGGCCGCACCTTGCACGGAGAATGCGTCGCTCAGCTTCCACAGCAGTGAGGTCAACGCGACCACGTCAGCTCCGTCGACGCCGTGCTCGGCCGCCAGCTCGACCAGCCGGCGCTGGATGCTCGCGATCGTGACCCGGAACCCGGCCATGATGTCCTCGATCGGCACCCCAGCCCGGAGCCGCTCCGTCGTCGCTGTCTCGGCTTCCCAGAGCTCCTCGGCGGGAGGCACCTCCCCGGCCACCAGTGTGCGACACGCGCGCCTGAGGATCCGATGGACACTATCGACGATCTGCACGCGGCTGACCGCTTCATAGGCGGGGATCTCGGTCCACACGCGCCGCAGGATCGGCTCGACCATGCCATCGTCGTGCTCAAGGGCAGTGACCAGTCCGATCACCCGATCGTCCTGGACCTCGTCGGTCATGTCCGCCATCTTGCCTCTTCGCCGGAGCAGCCCACGGCAAAGTGGGTCTGGTGATCGGGCACGGGGCGGTCGAACGGTTCGACGTGCTCCTTAGTGGTCGCAACCGGAAGTTCGTCCGCGGCATGGCCGCTCAGAGCCTTTTAGCCGCTCGCTGCCTCAGCCTCTGGCGAGGGAACCTTGGGGTCATACAGGGGTGCCGTCGGAGACGACAGCGGATGGGTGTCGCCGGGCGCTGGCAGCTTTTGTTCGTACTGCCACATGAAGAAGGCCACGATCAGAATCCAGATTCCTGTCGCCAGGAAGGCGAAGAACCCGAGCGGCCCAGCCAGTGCCACCACAGCCAGGACGAAGCTGATCCAGGCGATCCAGCGCGGCAGGATCCTGGTCTGGAAGATGATGAAGCCCGCAGCCCACATCACGATGGACACGCCTACGGTAACCCCGGCTATGCCGAGGTCAGCGGCGAGGAAGTTCAGGGTCTGAGCGGTGGCGGGCTGCATCTTCTTGGGTTCATCTGCCAGCGCGAACTGCGCCCCCGAGAACACCAATCCCCCGCCGGCAAACAGGACGGCTCCGGCCAGCAGAATGGGTGAGAGGCGGGCGCCGAGGTCGGTACGACCGAATCGGTCCCGCAGGTACCCGAACCAAAACAGCCCGAACACCACAGCAATGTCGGCAATTAAGGTCGATATAAATACCTCAGTCCTATGACTGTCACTCGAATACCAGTTGAGAATATAGGCCGGAGACTTGCTGGTGCTTAGCGTTGAGAAGATGAAGGAACTCACCACCAGTAGCACCACGAACAGAACACCACATACAGGTCCCCATCTGGCCTTATGCTCAGGCTCAAACTCCGCTTGTGAACCTATTCTCATTTCCCCCTCCTTCTGCTCCGGCCTCAGCAGAGGCGCGAAAGCCTTGGCGCGAAGGTCGCTGAGCCATAATGCGCCGGACGATGAGCCAGGTCTAGCCACAGTGCGGCGCGAATAGGCGTTCGAACATCGCCCTCGCGCCGGGTGATGTCACGGCGCGATCAGCTCATCGAACAGGTCGACGTACTCGATCAGGTGCCGGTCGCCGATAAAGGCGTCGCGGACGCGCTCCCGGCCCTGCCTTCCTAACGCCGCGGCCAGCGAGGGGTCATCGAGGAGCAGCAGCAACCGCTGCGCGAAGCCGGGTAGGTCGTGCGGGTCGGGCAACAACAAGCCGTCCCTGCCGTCGAGGATCTGGTCCTGGATACCGCCTACCGCGCTGGCGAGCACAGGTCGGCTCTTCCACATCGCTTCCGTGACGGTAAGGCCGAACCCTTCGACGAGGCTCTTCTGGACCACCACCGTCGCGTGCCGCTGCACAGCGTTGACGATGATCGCGTTCTCGTCGACATCATCCATCGGGATGCTGGCCAGGTGGCACCGTGCGCGTATCGGGCCGGGCAGCCGCTCCCACTCGGCACGGCAAGCGGCAAGGACCTCGGCGCCCTCGGGATCGTCGCTGACTCCGGACACATCCGGGCCCGCGAGCATCAGATGCGCATCCTGCCTCGCCTCTCCCACGTAGGCGCCGAAGGCTGCCAGCACACCAGCCATGTCTTTGAGGCGGTCCCAGCGACTGACCTGGACGACCAGTGGCGCGTCGGCAGGAGGTGGCTCCCATCCCGACAACAGATTCTCGCGCCGGTGCACCACCCCTGGCGTGCCGTCGCGCCGGGTGAACGCGACCTCCTCGCTGTCGACTCCGGCGATCAACCCGACCCGGCGGAGCACTCGCCCAACCTCGGCGTCGTCCAGGTCACGGTTCTTGGACGAGAACGGGTCTATGGACGGCGGGATCACTCGCACCCGCTCAGGCGGCAGCCATTCCGGGACGTACCGTTCCCGCGAGAAGATGAACGCGTCGGCGTTCTCGAGATAGCCCCGCAAGAACTCCCAGCCCCGGTCGGTCACGGCATCGGGCTCATCCCGGCCGACGTGGCAACGCCATACGGCACGCGCGCCCGTCTCGCGTACGCCGTCGATAAGACCGGCGGTCTGCGGGTCGTGCAGCAGCACGATGTCGCCCGGCTGGACCAGATTGCGCAGGCTGGCCTGATTCTTTTCAAGCACCCGCGCGTAGTGCTCGTGCTGTGATGCACCGAGGTCGGATCCGCTATCCATCTCGCCGTGCAGCGCGTTGTGAACCCGCTTGGTGATCGCGAAGAACGCCGGGTCGGCGTCAAGCACCAACCACCGGGCATCAACCCCCGCGCCGCGCGCGTAAGCGAGCAACGCCTGCAACATCTCAGCGACGCCACCGCCGTGGGCAGTGGCATTGACGTTCCACACGACCCGGCCGGCGAGCAGGGCACGAGCCCGAGCGGCGTTCGCCATCAACCGTTCGGACCGATCTCGGGTCAGCAGTGCGCCGAGCGTCTCCAACGGAGTGGCTTGGATCTTGATCTGCCACATGGCGTCATGATCGCACCTCCGGCGTCATATGACCGGCTGACGACTCATGCGCCTGCGACCAACCGCCGACGACGCGAACTGCGCCCGGACGGGCGCCGGCTCGCAGGGCCTTGCCTGTTGCCGATTGCCCGCAAGGGTTCGTCCGTTGCGACTGCACCGGCGCCGGCGTGGTTGCCGTTTTTCTGGTCGGCCGCGCTTACCCGAAAAAGCCACATCCTGCGCCTATCGTGTCAGGGCGACGGTGACCGCTGACGAAGGTGGGCCGCCGTGCTGCCGGCAGCAGGGTGCCGGCCACGGCACCACGGACCAAATTGGGCACCCGCTATTGAAACGGATCGCCGCGGTAACACGGCGTCGTAACGGTTCCATCGCACAACGCTCCGCGCAGTGCCCGGCGACTTATCGTTGGGCACTGGCCGCTCACACAGGAGGCCGTCATGTTCAAGTCAACCCATCCCCTGCGCACTCTCGTCGCCATCGGCGTGGGAGCCGGGGTCATCCTCACCGGCTGCGCCAGTAACAAGGAGAAAGGCACGGGACCGACCGGGACCGTCACGCCGACGGTCACCCAGAACGCATCCCTTGCGACGCTGGTCCCGAGCAAGATCAAGTCGGCCGGGAAGCTGATCGTCGGCGTCAACGTGCCGTACACACCGGTCGAATACCTCGACCCCTCCGGAAAAGTCGTCGGCTTCGATGTCGACGTCCTGAACGCCGCCGCGAAGGTCCTCGGCCTGACCACCGATTTTCGTCAGGCGGACTTCTCCAAGATCATTCCCGCCGTTACGGTAGGCACCTACGACATCGGCATGTCGTCGTTCACCGATACCAAGGAGCGGGAGAAGACCGTCGATTTCGTCAACTACTTCACTGCCGGCATCTTGTGGGCCTCACCGGTCGGAAAGACTGTCGATCCGAACAACGCGTGTGGTCTAACGGTGTCCGTTCAGTCAACGACGACCGAGCAGCAAGACGAGCTACCGGCCAAGACCAAGGCGTGCACCAAGGCCGGGAAGAAGCCGATCAAGGTCCTGGCGTACGAGAACCAGGACGACGCGACCAATGCCGTCGTGCTGGGCAAGGCAGACGCGATGTCGGCCGACTCTCCGGTGACGGCGTACGCGATCAAACAGAGCGGCGGGAAGCTGCAGCAGGCAGGGCAGATCGCGGAGGCGGCTCCGTACGGCTGGCCGATCGCGAAGGGATCGACCCTCATACAGGCGATGCAGAAGGCCCTGCAGACCCTGATGGACAACGGCACGTACGACCAGATCTGCACGAAGTGGGGTGTCCAGTCCGGCGAGATCAAAACGGCTACCGTCAACGCTGCGATCAGCTAGCCGCTCGACATGACTTCGAAGGAGCTGACGGCCGAACCTGCGGCGCCCGCCGAGGCGATCGAGGCCGTACCGCTGCGGCACCCGTGGCGGTGGATCGCGGCGACGATCGTCCTGTTGCTGATCGGGCTGTTCGTGTACGGCGCGGCAACCAACCCCAACTACCACTGGGACACCTACCGCGCGTACCTATTCGACAATCGGATCTCGACCGCAGCCTGGAATACGCTGCAGCTGACGGTATGGGCAATGGTGCTCGGCGTCGCGCTGGGCGTATTGCTCGCAATCATGCGACTGTCACCCAACGGGGTGCTTCGGTCGACAGCCTGGGTGTACTTGTGGATCTTCCGCGGCACGCCGGTCTACGTGCAGCTCGTGTTCTGGGGGCTGTTCACGTCCTTGTACCCGCATCTGGCCTTCGGCATCCCATTCGTGCACCAGTTTGGTCATCTGAACATTCAGACCCTCAACGCGGCGTTCTTCTTCGCCGCACTGGGTTTGGGTCTGAACGAAGCTGCCTACATGGCGGAGATCGTGCGCGCAGGCATCTTCTCAGTGGACGAAGGACAGACTGAGGCCGCGACCGCGCTCGGCATGACCTGGTCGATGACGATGCGCCGCATCGTGTTGCCGCAAGCGATGCGCGTGATCATTCCGCCAACCGGCAACGAGGTGATCAGCATGCTGAAGACCACCTCCCTCGTCACCGCGGTGCCCTACACGCTGGACATCTACACGACCCAGCGGGGCATTGCCGGGGTGATCTACCGGCCGGTGCCGCTCCTTCTCGTCGCGTCCACGTGGTACCTCGCTATCACCAGCGTCCTCATGATCGGCCAGCACTACCTCGAGCGTTACTACGCGCGCGGATCGTCACGTCAGCTCACGGCGCGGCAGCTGCGAGCGCTGGCCAAAGCCCAGGTACAGCAACAGGGCGGGGCGGGTTCGCGGTGACACAGACACCAATGGTGCGGGCCGAGTCTGTTTGCAAGAACTTCGGCGCACTTAACGTGCTCAACGGCATCACCCTGCAGGTGCAGCGCAGGGACGTTCTGTGCATGGTAGGTCCGTCCGGGTCCGGCAAGTCGACGTTCCTGCGCTGCATCAACCACCTCGAGCAGGTCAACGCGGGACGGCTCTACGTCGATGGCGTGTTGGTCGGTTATGCCGAGAAGGGCGACAAGTTACACGAGCTGCCGCAGAAGGAGGCGTCCAAACAACGTCGCGACATCGGCATGGTGTTCCAGCACTTCAATCTCTTCCCGCACATGACCGCACTGGAGAACGTCATTGAGGCCCCCATCCGGGTCAAGAAGCGGCGCAAGAACGACGCGATCGAGTCAGGGCGCAAGCTGCTCGACCGAGTTGGCCTGGCGGACAAGGAGAAGACCTACCCGGCACAACTCTCCGGCGGCCAGCAGCAGCGAGTTGCGATCGCACGTGCACTGGCCATGGACCCCAAGCTGATGCTCTTCGACGAGCCGACCTCCGCTCTGGATCCGGAACTGGTAGGTGAAGTGCTCGACGTGATGAGGCAGCTCGCTATCGACGGCATGACGATGATCGTCGTAACGCACGAAATGGGCTTCGCCCGCGAAGTTGCCGACCAGCTGGTATTCATGGACGGCGGCATCGTCGTCGAGTCCGGTCCGCCTCGCGAAGTGCTGTCGAATCCCCAGCGGGAGCGGACGAAAGCGTTCCTCTCCAAAGTTCTGTAAGCACCCCGACAGCGGCTGTGGCGAAGCGGGCTTTCGGACGCAAGACCGATGCAGACAAGTCGTAGCGCCGCGAATGCTCCCCGGGACCCCTAGGGCACATTGCCGGGCCGCGCGGCCGGCTGGCCGGCCGGGGTCGCGCCTGGCGTGATCAAGCCGGATTCGTAGGCGATCACGACAGCCTGGGCTCGATCGCGCAAGCGCAACTTGGCCAGGACCCGCGCGACATGGGTCTTGACCGTTGCCTCGCTGAGCTGAAAGTGAGCGGCGAGTTCGGCGTTGCTCAACCCGGTGGCGAGCTGTTGCAGGATCTCCAGTTCGCGCGGGGTGAGCGCTGCCAGGTCACGGTGCCGGGCCACTGGACCGTCATTGCGGGCAGCGAATCGCTCGACGAGCCGGCGAGTGATCGACGGAGCTAGCAGGGCATCGCCGGAGCGCACCAGCCGAACCGCCGCGACGAGGTGCTCGGGCGTGACGTCCTTGAGTAGGAATCCGCTGGCGCCCGCACTGAGTGCCGCGTAGACGTACTGGTCCAGGTCGAAGGTGGTCAGCATGATCACCCGCGGCGGCGCGGACGCGTCGGACAGGATGCGCCGCGTGGCCTCCAGACCGTCCATCACCGGCATCCGGATGTCCATGAGCACCACGTCGGGACGGGTGCGGCGCACCTCGTCGATGGCTTGCGCGCCGTCAGCGGCCTCGCCGACCACGTCGATGCCGTCGGCTCTGAGGATCATCGCGAACCCGGTGCGCACCAGCGCCTGGTCGTCGGCGATGACCACACGCGCCGGGTCGCTCACGGCTGCTCGATCGGGATCACGGCACGCACCCTAAACCCGCCGGCCGGCAGCACACCGGCCTGCAGCGTCCCGCCGTATACCGCGAGGCGCTCACGCAGGCCCACCAGCCCGCGGCCATTGCCAGAGGTATCCACCACCGTCGAGTCCCCGCCGGTGTCGGTCACCTCGACTCGGACGGAGTCGTCCGCGTAGTGCACGCAGATCCGAACGCTCGATCCCGCAGCGTGTTTCAGCGTGTTTGTCAGGGCCTCCTGCACGATGCGGTAGGCGGTGAGGTCGACGCCGGCGGTCAGCGGCGTCGGCGTTCCGGTCACGGCCAGCTCGACCGGGGTGCCCGCGTCGCGCACCCGCCCGACGAGCGCGGCAAGTTGTTCGAGGCCGGGCTGCGGGGCCAGCTCGACCGGCTCCGGGCCGTCGCCGGACACAGTGAGCAGCCCCATGACGTGCCGCAATTCTGCCAGCGCGGCCCGTCCGCCAGCCTCGACGGCCAGCAGCGCGCCGCGAGCCTGGTCGGGTGCCGCGTCGATCACCTTCCGCGCGGCGCCGGCCTGCACCACCATGACGGCGACATTGTGGGTGACGACGTCGTGCAGTTCGCGGGCGATGCGGGCGCGCTCGCGCTGCACCGCCTGCCGAGTCGCTCCGTCCTGTGCGGCCTGCAGCTGAGCGACTCGCTCCTTCCAGGTGTGGATGGTGTTGGCGGCGATGCCGAGCCCGAGAACGACGAAGAACGGCACATAGCCCGCCGTAATGTCGGGCACGTTCGCGTCATGCAGGACGCCGAGCAGCGCAGCACCCAGCACCAGGCTGGCAATCGCGCGTGCGCGGTACGGGCTGTACACCGCGGCGCTGTAGGCGGCGATCAGGCACGACACGAAGGTGAACAGCGCTGTATCCGGATCGCGGACGCGCGCATGGAACACCAGCGTCGCGACAAGGACGAACCAGAAGACGGTCAGCGGATACCGGCGCCGCATCACCAGCGGCAGCCCGGTCAGCACCGCAAGGACCAACTGCCCAGGTCCGACGAATACGTGCCCAGGCGGCGGGCCGAGCGCGAAGCCGGGGATGGGCTTGGGGCGCTCAGTGAAGTCGATCCCCGATCGTGCCTTCAGGGCGTAGTTCACCGTGCTCGCCGCCAAGACGACGGCGAGGATCGCATCGGCCGTCCACGCCGCGCGTGACAAGCGCGGCGGTGGGCTCGTGGCGCGGCGCAACGCCGCGATCCCAGCCCGCCACCGGTCGGCGATCACCGCCTGCTTCACCGGTCCAGTGTGACAAGGACGCGTGCCGACGACATCATCCTGCCGCGTACATCGGAGGGATGACCCGCGCCGCGGATCAGCCTGGCGTGGTAGCCGAATTCGTCATTGCGGGCGACGCGGCCGACATTGGCGCACTCATAACGTCAAGGCGACCGAACCGACCAGTCTGGTGGAGGACCCATGACGACGCCGATCATCGAGATCCGCGACGTGAGCAAACGCTACGACGATGGACCACCGGCGTTGGACGCGCTGTCGTTGACCGTTCGGGCCGGCGAGGCGCTGGCCGTGCTCGGCCCGTCCGGAAGCGGCAAGTCGACGCTGCTCAACCTGATCGCCGGCCTCGACCGGCCGTCCGCGGGCAGCGTGACCGTCGACGGCGTCCGGGTCGACACCTTGAGCGAGGCCGCCTCGGCCCGCTACCGGCGCAACCGGATCGGCATGGTCTTCCAATTCTTCAACCTGCTCGACGATCTGACGGTGGCCGACAACGTCCTGCTGCCCGCGCAGCTTGCCGGCATGGCCTCATCGAAGGCCCGCAAGCGCACGGCGGAACTGCTGGCGTACCTCGGTATCGAACGGCACGCCCACGCGTACCCGGGCCGGATGTCCGGCGGGGAACGCCAGCGGGTCGCGGTCGCGAGGGCGCTGATCAATCGACCGGCCTTGCTGTTGGCCGACGAGCCGACGGGCGCGCTCGACACCGCCACCGGCGACGAGGTGCGGACGCTGCTGGCCGAGCTCAACGCCGACGGGCAGACCATCGTGCTGGTCACTCATGACCTCGCCCTTGCCGAGTCCTGCGCGACTCGGACCATCGAGTTGGTCGACGGCCGGATCGCTCGGGACCTCTCCGCGGTGTCGAGATGACCGCGCTCGGCAAGGTCGTGCGTGCCGGCGTCGGGCGCCGACGCGTACAGACCACGGTGCTGGTTCTGACCACGCTGATCGCGGTTGCCGCCTCGGTGCTGGCCGCCGGGCTGCTGGTCGCTTCGAACGCTCCGTTCGACCACGGGTTTGCCAGGCAGCACGGGGCTCACCTCACCGCCCGGTTCGACGGCGCCAAGACGACGACGGCACAGCTCGCCGACACCGCGCACGCGTCCGGGGCATCCGCCGCGGCCGGCCCGTTCTCAACCGTCTCGGCGAGCCCCCGCACTACCGATTCCGCATTCCTGCCGGCCGGCTTCGAGCTGCCGCCGCTGACCTTGGTCGGCCGGGCCGACCCCGGCGGTCCAGTCGATGACGTCACGATCACCCGCGGCCACTGGGCCACCGGGCCGGGCCAGATCGTGTTGTCCTCGAACGCGGATCTGCCACCGGACGTGCGGCAACTGCAGTTCGCGGACGCGCCGGGCCGACCGACGCTGACCGTGGTCGGCGTGGCCGACTCGGTGAGCCAAACCGCCGACGCTTGGGTGACGCCCGCCGAGCTGCCCGCGCTCACGCCGGCGGGTGTCGCGCCCGGCTACCAGATGCTCTACCGGTTCGACCACGCAGCCACCGATGCCGAGATCGCCGCTGACCGGAGCGCCATCGCCACGCTCGCTGCGCACGGCGCGCTGACCGGAACCCAGTCCTGGCTCGCCATCAAGCAGTTGCAGGCTTCGAACACCGCAGCGTTCGTGCCGTTCGTGACCGCCTTCGGCATCCTCGGACTGGTGCTGTCCGTGCTGATCATCAGCACCGTCGTCAGCGGCGCGGTGGGCGCAGCCACCCGTCGCATCGGCATCCTCAAGGCCCTCGGCTTCACGCCTGCCCAGGTCACCCGCGCGTACGTCGCACAGGCAGCGATCCCCGCGGGCATCGGAGTGGTGCTCGGCGCGGTGGCCGGCAACCTGCTGGCCGTTCCGGTGCTGAACGGCGCCGACCGCAGCTACGGCACCACGGACCTGTCCATCCCGATGTGGGTCGACATCGGCGTGCCCGCCGCTGCTCTTGCCGCCGTCGCCGTCGCCGCCGTGCTGCCCGCGCTTCGTGCCGGACGCTTGCATGCGGTCGATGCGATCGCGGTCGGGCGAACCGCCCGAGCCAGCCGCGGACGCCGAGCGCAGCGTCTCGCCGGCCGCTTGCCGGTACCGCGCTCGATGGGAATCGGCCTGGCCAACCCGTTCGCCCGCCCCGCCCGCTCCGCGCTGATGGCCGCCACCGTCGTGTTCGGCGCGGTCGCCGTCACGTTCGCGGTCGGGCTGGCCTTGTCGCTCAACGACGTACAGAACAGTCGTGAGCTCGACTCGGCCGGCGCCGTCAGGGTGGACACCGGCGGAGCGGCCATCGTGGGCAAGGGCGCGATCCGCGTGCCCGGCCCCGGCAACCAGCCCACCAAGCAGGCCGACCCGCGTGCGGTCGCCGCCGCGATCAGCGCACAACCCGGCACCCGCAGCTATTACGGCATCAGGCAGGCCCAGCTCGACGTCTCCGGACTCGCCGGCCAGACGATGGTGATCGGCTACCAGGGCGACTCCTCCTGGGCCACCCACCAGATGGTCTCCGGTCATTGGCTCATCGGGCCCGATCAGGCCGTCGTCACCGGAAGATTCCTCACCGCGGCGGGCGCCCACCTCGGCGACACGCTCACGCTCAGCGAGGGCGGGCGGTCCACGCAGGTGCGCCTGGTCGGCGAGGCGTTCACGCTCAGCGACGACGGCATGGACGTGCTGACGAGTACGTCCACCCTCGGCGCGCTCGGGCTGCCCGCCCAGCCGAGCGAGTTTCGCGTCGAACTCCGCCCCGGCACCAGCCTGTCGTCGTATCTGGACGCGCTGAACTCCACGCTGCGGCCGATCGGCGCGGAGGCCGGGCCCAACCAGTCCAACAAGTCCGACGTCATCGCGGCGATGGACGCGCTGATCGCCATGCTCACCGTCATGCTGGTCGTCGTCGCCGGGCTCGGCGTGCTCAACACCGTCGTCCTCGACACCCGCGACCGTGTGCACGACCTCGGCACCTTCAAGGCCCTCGGCATGACACCGCGCCAAACCGTCGCCATGGTGCTCACCTCGGTCGGCGCGATCGGCCTGTTGGCCGGCGTGGTCGGCGTCCCTATCGGCGTCGCGCTCCATCACTACGTCATGCCGCTCATGGCCAATACCACGGGCGAACACCTGCCGTCGGCGGACGTCGCCGTGCTGCGCCCAACCACGCTCGCGCTGCTCGTGCTGGGCGGGCTGCTGATCGCGGTGCTCGGTGCCCTGCTGCCTGCAGGCTGGGCCGCCAAAGTCCGTCCCGCCACGGCGCTTCGCACCGAGTGACGAGCCGCGCTTTCGGCGCAGCCTGCGAGTCTCGTTGAGTGGTGCGTTTGCGCTTGAGTGGTGCGTTGTAACGCACCACTCGACGGATAACGCACCACTCAACGGGGAAGACGGCGCGTCAGGCGGTCGTCCAGGCTCTGAGCTTGTCGGGGTTGCGTACTGCCCAGATGTGTTTGATCCGGTCGCCTGCGATGTCGAAGGCCATCACCACCACGGTGACGCCGTCTTGCTGGCCCACCAGGCCGGGCTGGCCGTTGACCGTACGCTGCAGGATCGTCAGATCCGGTGCCAGGCCGGAGACATCGAGCAAGACGCGCGCGATCTGCTCGCTGCCCTCGACCGGGAGCAGCGCGGCGCTGACCACGCCGCCACCGTCAGCGATCGCCTTGGCGTCGGGGTCGAGCAGGCCGATGAGGGCGCTGATGTCTTGGGCTTCCCACGCCTGCTTGAAGTCCCGGACGATGCCGGCCTGCTGGGTCGGCAGAGTCGCAGGAGACTGTGCCGAGCCGATGCGGCGGCGGGCCGAGGATGCCAGCTGGCGACACGCCGCCGGACTACGGCCGACGATCTCGGCGACTTCGGCGAAGGGGTAGCCGAAAACATCGTGCAGGATGAAGGCGACCCGCTCGGGCGGGGTCATCGATTCGAGCACAACCAGGAAAGCCATGGTGACCGACTCGTCGAGCGTGACTCGATCGGCCGGGTCGGCGGCGGCACCCGGCCGCCCGCTGATCCACTCGCGACGGTCGGGCAGCGGCTCGGGGATCCATTCCCCCACATAGCGCTCGCGCCGGGCCCGCGCCGACCCGAGCAGATCCAGGCAGATGCGACTGGCAACCCTGGTCAGCCACGCACCGGGGACCTCGATGGCTTGCTGCTGTGGCCGAGACATCGCATACCAACGCGCGTAGGTCTCCTGCACGACATCCTCAGCCTCGGCCAGCGAGCCGAGCAGCCGGTAGGCAACGTTGGTCAGCTGACGCCGCTCGCTCATGATCGCACTCAGGCCCGGATCGAACCGGGCGTCTCCGCGCTCAGATTCGGTGCTCACGGTGTCAACGACTCCCTCGGTCGAAGCGGCCCGCATCAGTACGGCGAAAACACCACACAGAAGTGTGAGCTAGGCCCGTCACCTCACATTCGGCGGGGTTGCGTCGTCGTACTGCTCAGACGAGCACCATCCAGCGAACAGGAAGCCTTCCGACTTCGAAACCGAAGTCGCTCACAACCCTGCGAGGAGACCCGTGAACATCGCCCTGTGGATCGTTTCTGGACTGCTGGCCGCAGCCTTCCTGGCCAGCGGCGCCATGAAACTGGCCCAGCCCAAGGAGAAGCTGACCGCCTCCACTCCAGTCCTCGAAGGTTTCAGCGCCGGCGGCATCAAGGCCATCGGCGCCCTCGAGGTCCTGGCTGCGGTTGGCCTTATCCTGCCCGCCACGCTCGACATCGCGCCGGTTCTGGTGCCGCTGGCCGCCGTCGGTCTGGCGTTGCTGATGGCCACCGCGTTCATCGCGCACGTCCGTCGTCGCGAGGTCCAGGGAATCGTGGTGACCCTGGCCATACTCGCTCTCGCCGTCCTCGTGGCGTCGGGCCGCTTCGGCCCCCAGTCCTTCACGGGCTGACCCAGCCCGGTCCGGCCATACCCCGGCCGGTAGGTGCGGCGCTCCCGGACTTCCCGTCGGGTCTTGATCGTCTCTGCTGAATCCGCCGTCACTCGCGGCTTCGACAGAGATGATCAATGGTGTGCTCCTCACGGGGTGGGACTGCAACGATCTAGCGGCTGCCGTACTAGCCGGGCCAGGCCTGCAGAGCCGTGTCAACGACGCGCCGGAGCTGGCTTCGGCTGGCGCCGCTCGCCGCCTGGACGGCGATGCCGTCGGTCAGGGTGAAGACGAACCGGGCCAGGTCCGCGGGGCTGGAGTCCGGGGGCAGGTCGCCGGCCGATCGGGCACGTTCGAGGCGGCGTCGCAGCGCAGCCTGGTCAACCTTGCGGCTCGCTATGACATCTTGTCGGACCGATTCGGCGTCCGGGCCGCAGCCTTGCGCGCATCGCACGTTGAGGCAGCCACGATCTCCCGCGGTCAGCTCGATCGCGCCGTAGGCCAGCGCCTCGACGACGTCGCGGGCACGAGGGAGGTCGAGCGCGGCGGCGGCGAAGGCCGCGGGCCCGGCTACGTACCGGTCGCGCACGCGGGCAAACAACTGCTCCTTGTTACCGAATGCGGCGTAGAGGCTGGGGCGGTTGATGCCCATTGCGTCGGTCAGATCCGACAACGAGGTGCCCTCGTAGCCCTGACGCCAGAAGACCTCCAGAGCACGGTCGAGCGCATCGTCAATGTCGAACGCCCGTGGGCGGCCCCCAGCCATCAGTCCTCCGAGTTGTTTACCTATCGGTACGTTACCGCCTTGACAGATCCGAAGCTGCCCTCCTAGTTTCTTACCGGGTTTCTTACCGATCGATACACAACTAGGAGTGATCGAGTGTCTGACCAGATCGCCACCGCGCTTCGCCTCCACCGAGTTCTCGCGGCCGCCGAGCGAGCAGCAGAGACGGGCGTACGGCAGGGCGTTCCTGCCACGGCGCTCGCCGGCGCCGGCCACCCCGACCCACACGCGCATCGTCGACAGTCTCGTTGAGTGGTGCGTTTGCGCTTGAGTGGTGCGTTGTAACGCACCACTCGACGGATAACGCACCACTCAACGGGCAAATCGCCGCGCCCCGCAACCAGCGGGCTTGCCGCAGACTGAGTGCGTGGTGATCCCGGTCCATGACGTCAATCCGCTGCGCCGAACGCCGTGGGTCACGTACGCGCTGATCGCCGCGAATCTCATCGTCTTCCTGCTGACGCCGGCCGGCGCGACGACCGTGACGAGCGCGGCCGACCTCGTGCAGACCTGCCGGCAGCAGGCTTTCTTCGACCATTACGCGGCAATCCCGGTCGAGTTGGTGCACAACCGCCCGTTGCCACTCGTCCCGAACGGGCAGATCGGTGCGAACGCGCAGGGCGTCGGCTGCGTGCTCGATCGTCCGAGCTACCACAAGATTCCGCTGCTGTCGGCGGTGACGTCGATGTTCCTGCACGGCAGCTGGCTGCATCTGCTCGGCAACATGCTTTTCCTATGGGTCTTCGGCAACAACATCGAGGACCGGTTCGGCCGCGTGCGGTTCACGCTGTTCTATCTGCTGTGTGGCGTCGTTGCCGCCTACGGCTTCGCCTTCGCCAACCAGGACTCGCGCGAGGTGCTGATCGGCGCGTCCGGCGCCATCGCGGGAGTGCTGGGCGCGTACATCGTCCTTTACCCGCGGGCGAAAGTCTGGAGCCTCGTCCCGTTCCTGTTCTTCATCCCGCTGCGGCTGCCCGCGTGGCTGGTGCTCGGCATGTGGTTCGTCCTGCAGTGGGCATATGCCGCCGGCTACGGGATTTCCTCGGCCGGATCGGTCGCCTACCTCGCCCACGTATTCGGGTTCGCCACCGGTGCATTGATCGGGCTGATCGTCCGGGGCGGGCAGAGCCGGGACGGCCCGCAGCTCGCCGCGCCCTACCCGTACGGCCCGCCGCCCGAACGACGGCGTTGGTAGCAGGGCGGGCTCAACATCCAAGCGGGCAGGCCATAAGGCGCCCATAAGCGAGACGCTGACCCGTTCCATATCGGCTGATGTGCAGGCTGCAGCACACCGGGGCCGCAGGCCCGGTTCCTGCCGAGCCGATAGGACCGTTCATGCCGCAGCTGACCTACGCGCCGCCGGTCGCTCCGCCTGCCCGAGGACCAACCAGGGCCGGGCGCACCTGGATGATCATGCTGATCGTCGCCGCCGCGGTAGCGCTCGGCGTGGCGCCGATCATCATCCGCCGCTTCGCCGACTGGACAGGCACTGGCGTGCACTGCACGTCCGGCCCGGGAAGGTCGCGGTGGTCGGATCAGGTTCCGGCTGCGGCCCGCGTGGGCGCGGCGGACGGGCTGCGAACCGCAGTTGCCGTGGTCGATACCGCAACCGGCGCCTGCTACACGGCAGGCGACACCCACGGGCTGTTCGCGACGGCGTCGGTGGTGAAGGTGATGATCGCCGCCTACCTGCTGGACACCGGGCAGATGTCCGGTGACGCCGCCGATCTGGCGTACTCGATGATCACCCGTTCCGACGACGACGCAGCGAACACGCTGTGGTCGCAGGCCGGGGCCGCAGGTCTGGAACCCTGGATCGAGAGCCACTACCGGCTGCCCGGCCTCGGGTCGGCCAACGAGATACCCGGCCGGTGGGGCAATACGCACGTCACCGCGGCGGGCCTCGCGCTGCTGTACGCCAAGCTCAAGGCCGACCCGGCCGTGTGGCCCTGGCTGGGTAACGCGATGCACCACATGCGGCGCATCGCGAAGGACGGCACCGATCAGGCGTTCGGCATCGCCGCAATCGCCAAAACTGCTGCGGTGAAACAGGGTTGGGCCGCCGGATCAGCCGACGACCCCGACGACGCCGTAGTGAACACCACCGGCTACGTCGCAGCGAACCGGTATGCGGTGGTGGTGCTCACCGAAGGCCGCCACAACAACGCCGAGGACGGCAACCGCAGCTTCAACGCCGCGCAAGCCGCAACTGTCACCGCCATGACGCGGCAACTGGACGTGGCGGCGCCGAGGTGATCTCACGTCCAGGCGGGCAGGCGCACCTCGACGGCAAGACCGCCGTCCGGAATCGCGGACGCTGCGATGTAGCCCCCATGCGCCGCGACGATCGATCGTGCGATCGTCAGACCGAGCCCGACGCCGCCACCGTGGTCGAGACGGTCGCCGCTCGCGCGCCGGAACGGCTCGAACAGGCCGTTGACCTGCTCGGGGGCGACCCGGGGCCCGCTGTTCGTGACGAGCAGGGTCGCGGGCGAGGTCAGGGTGACCCGCACCCAGCCGTCGTCCACGTTGTACTTGACCGCGTTCTGCACGAGGTTCGTGGCCAGCCGTTCCAGGAGCGGTTGCTCGCCGAGGGCGGTTACCGGATCGAGGTTGTGCTCGATCCGCACGCCGCGTTCGGCCGCGGACGGCTGCAGCGTCTGGATCGCCGCCGCGAGGATGTGGTCCAGACGCTGCGGCTCGCTGCGCAGCAGTCCGCGCTCGGTCTCGGCGAGTACGAGCAGGCCCTCGATGAGGGCTTCGTTGCGCTCGTTGGTGGCGAGCAGTTGCCGTGAGAGCAGTTCTAGTTGCTCGCTGGTCAACGCCGACTGCAGGCTCACCTCGATCAGGGCGCGCTGCGTGGCCAGTGGGGTGCGCAGCTCATGTGACGCGCTTGCCGCGAATCGACGCTGCGCTTCATAGCCCTCGGCGACCCGATCGAGCATCGCGTCGATGGCGTCGGCGAGTCGGCGCGTCGCATCGTGCGGGCCCTGCGCCTGCATCCGCAAGCCCAGACTGGTCGGCCCGAGCTGGGTGACGATGTCGGTCATCGTCTGGAGCGGGCCGAGCACCCACCGCGCCAGCAACACCGCGACGCCGACCATCAGGCCGGTGAACACGGCGATCTCGATCCAGGCGCTCAGCGGGCTGAACGAGGTGCAGCCGTTGAGCGCGCTGCGCCAGCCGTGATCGCAGGATACGAATGCACCCCGATAGGTGCGGAAGATGTTCTGCCCGTTGTAGAGGCACCAGTCGAGGTAGACGAGACCGATCGGCGCGGTGATCAGCAACGCCATGATCAGCCGGCGGCGGATGGTCATGCGCATCAGGCGTCCCCGCCGAACCGGTAGCCGACGCGCGGCACGGTGTGCACGATCGGGGGATCGCCGAGCTTCCGGCGCAACGTCATCACCGCGACGCGCACCGCATTCGTGAACGGGTCGGCGTGCTCGTCCCATGCCTGTTCGAGGAGCTGCTCGGAACTGACGACCTGGTCCGGCGCATGCATCAGCACCGTCAATACCGCGAACTCCTTCGGGGTGAGATCGAGCAACCGCCCGTCCCGGAATGCACGGTGCCGCGGGATGTCGAGCACGACCCCGTACGCATCGAGTACCGGCGCGAATCCGGCCGGCGGCCGGCGGGCGAGCGCCTGGATGCGTGCGGCGAGTTCAGCGAACGCGAACGGTTTGGTCAGGTAGTCGTCGGCGCCGAGCCCGAGGCCGTCGACGCGGTCGCGGATGCCGGCGGCGGCAGTGAGGATCAGGACGCGCGTGCCCAGGCGTGAGTCGATCATCCAGCGGCACACGTCATCGCCGGTGCGCCGGGGCATGTCACGGTCGAGCACGGCGACGTCGTAGCGGTGCACGCTGAGCCGCTCGATGGCCGCCTCTCCGTCATAGCAGACGTCAACGGCCATCGCGAGCTTGCGCAATCCGTCAGCGACCGTGTCGGCGAGCAACCGTTCGTCATCGGCGAGGAGTACACGCACTGAATCCATCTTTCCGCCCCACAGTCACGGCCGAAGACTGTGAGTCTCAGCTAGCAGGCATAAGCGCGCCATAAGCGCGCGACGAATGTCGACGATAGCTGCGCGCTGCGAGCCTGCTGTGCATGTCAGTGCTCATCCGGTCCGCGCAAGCGCCGAGGTCGTTCCCGCCGCCCACCCTGCACTACGGCATGCGCCGGCGCCGCGCGCGACGAGCAGTAGCGGCCGGCGTACTACTCGTGATCGCACTGTGTTCCTACGCCACAGTCCGGCTCACCCACGGCGACGCCCGGCGCGTGTACCTGTCCGACGGCGAATGGCCCGCGCAGGGACAGGCTTCGTTCACCGTCGGCGGCGGGCCGCTCGAATCGAGCCCCGGCCAGCATCCGGCGCCGATCGCCAGCATCGCCAAGGTGATGACGGCCTACCTCGTGCTTCGCGCCGCGCCTCTTGCCGTCGGCACGGACGGTTTCCGGCTGACCGTCGGCGAGGACGACGCCGCGGACACCGAGGCGCGCCAGGCGAACGACGAGTCACTGGTGCCCGTTCAGGCCGGAGAGGTGCTCACCGAACGCCAGGCGCTGGCGGCCCTGTTGCTGCCGTCGGCGAACAACGTGGCGATGATGCTCGCCCGTCAGGTCGCAGGTAGCGTGCCGTCCTTCGTCGGCGAGATGAACCACGCCGCGCAGACGCTGCACATGAGGCACACGACCTACACCGACCCGAGCGGCCTGGACGAGGGCACCCGCTCGACGGCCGCGGATCAGGTCCGGCTCGCGCAAGCAGCCATGCGCGATCCCGCATTCGCGGCGATGGTCGCCACGCGCGAGTACGACCTGCCGGTGGCCGGCACGGTGCACAACACCGACACCCTGCTCGGCACGCGCGGATTCGTCGGCATCAAGACCGGATCCGACGATGCCGCCGGCGGATGCTTCATGTTCCGCACGCGTCGCGTCGTGGACGGCCACCCGACGGACGTGACGGGTGTTGTGCTCGGTCAGCACGGCGAGGATCTGATCGCCGCGGGACTGGACGCGGCCTCGCTGCTGGCGGACCGGGTGGGCTCGGCGTAGCGGCGCCCTACCGCTTCGACTTGGGCCGGACGTCGATGCCGAGGCTCACACTGAAGAATGCGACGACGAGCAGTCCGCCGACGACGGTAAGTGCCTTGTCTGGCAGGAGGTTTGCGAGAGTGGCGGCAATGAGCAACGCGAGGGCGGCCACAACTGCGACGGCGATCTTCCAGTCGTCTCCGATGACGAAGTCGTACCAGAACTGGAGGAGGGATTTGACGAATTTCACTGAGCCGTCTCCAGGACAGGGTCGGGCACGCGAAGCGCGGCTACGAAGACACGGCTGAGCGTGAACCACACGACGAGCAGGCCGAGAATCGCCAGATCGTGTCCGGGCCAGACGAGGCTGTCGCGGTTCGGGTGGACGATGCCCACGCCCTCGACCGCCCAGTAGGTGCCGAACGACGCCAGCAGTAGCCCGACCACGTACTTGAGCGTGTTCTCCGGCACCATCGCCAGCGGCCGTCTCGCCGCGGCCGCAACGACGAGCACCGCGATGACCGCGGCGCCTGCCCCGACGACCGCGACCGGCACGTCCTTGGCGTTCAGGCCGAACGTGATCACGATGAACACGACCTCCATGCCTTCGAGAAACACGCCCTTGAACGAGACCATGAACGAGAAGACGTCCAAGCCCGACAGCGGTTCGCCGGCGGCGCGGGCCGCCTCGACCTCGTCCCGGTAGATCTTGTCCTCGTCATGGGTTGCCTTGCGTCCCGACGCCCGAAGGATCGCCTTCCGCAGCCATTGCAGGCCGAAGATCAGCAGCAGTGAGCCAATCACCAACTGCAGGGCCGATTCCGGAAGCCACGACGTCAACGCATAGCCGGCCGCGGCGGTAAAAACCGCGAGCGCCGCGAGCGCCGCGCCGGTGCCTGCCAGCGCAGACCGCCAGCTCCGCGTGAAGCCCATCGCCATGACGATCGTGGTCGCCTCGACCATCTCGACGAAGCAGGCCACGAACGTGGCGACGAGCAAACCCCAGGTGGTCGCTGTCATGTTGACTCCAACAATAGGCGAGCGCCGCGAGTCCCCGTCAACGCCGCACTGTCCTTACCTAGGGCCCCCTCCCGGGGGACCTTTGTCCCCTACTCGGCAGCACCAAGAGCCCGCACACTCGATCAATGGACACAGGAGCGGTCATCCGCGTTCTCTGCGATGACGGGCCGTGCAAAGGCCCGCAATTCATGGACGCCGACACCGGGCACATCCTGTTCAACGACTCGCCAGGCGCCGCCGCCAGCGTCTACCGGATCGAGAATCAGCCTAGCTACACGCACGAGTCGACGCCGCATGCCCGTCTGGACCATCTCGTCGAACCCGGCGAGTGATCAACTGAGCGAATACGGATCGCGACGGAAAAGGCGGTTAGTACGACAGCCGAAGATCGCGATCTGGCACGAGTGCGGCGCTCCCAGACTTCCCATCGGGTCTTGATCATCTCTGCTGGATCTGCCATTCCTCGCGGTTTCGACAGAGATGATCAAGCGTGTGCCAGCGCGGACTCCTAGCACGGTGTGGCACTGTTACGAACTACGGCTGTCGTATTAGCTGACTCGGCACGGATTGCTCATGTCACCGCTGTTGAAGTTGTTGTACCGCTCGACCGTGGTGAAGTCGGCCGCCGGATAGACGGTCTTCAGAAGCGGTCCGTACTCGGTCGTCGACGTTCCTCCGAACGTGTTAATGGTGCCTGGGATGTGCGCACCACCTTGCCCTTGATGCGTTGCTTGGCCTGGCTGATGCGCTGCGCCATCGTCGCTTCGGGTACCAGGAACGCGTTGGCTATCTCCACCGTGGCCAGGCCGCCCACAGCGCGCAGCGTCAGCGCGATCGCCGACGGAGCACGCCGCCTGTTCTCGGCATCCGCAGTCGACCCGCCGTTCGTTGCCCGGCGGTGCGCCAATCTCGTGACACCCCGCGCTGCGCCTGGTTGCGCCGGGTTCACGACGCCATACTGATCACCTCATCGGCCACTCACCTTGGCGGACCGTATGGCAGCGACGTGGCGCGATAGCCGGGTCAGCCGCATGTTCCACGGCATTCTGGCCGGGTTCGTGGCCGCCGCCCTCGTGATTCAACTCGTCCTCGTCCTGCGCAACGGCATCGTTCCGCGGCCGACCCGGGTGATCCGGTTCTTCAGCTTCTTCACCGTCGAGAGCAACATCCTGGTCGTGGCCGGCGCGGCGACGCTCGCGGCCAACGCATCCCGGGACGGGCGCTGGTGGCGGGTGCTGCGCCTGGACGGCCTGATCGGCATCGCCGTCACCGGGATCATCTACAGCTCAGTGCTCGCCGGCCTGCAGAGCCTGACCGGCTGGGAAAAGGCGACCGACGTCGCGTTGCACTACGTCTCGCCGATCGCCGCCGTCGTCGGCTGGCTGGTGTTCGGGCCCCGTCCGCGCATCGACGTGCCGACGATGCAACTGGCCCTGATCTGGCCGGTCGCGTGGCTCGGGTACACGCTCGTACACGGTGAACTCACCTCCTGGTATCCGTACCCGTTCGTCAACGTCGGCGAACACGGCTACGGCCGGGTCGTGCTCAACTGCGTGGTCGTGACGGCCGTGCTCGGCGTCCTCGTCCTCGCAGCGTCACTCGTCGACCGCCGGGTGCCCGCCACCGATTAAGCTGGCGGCTCGTGGCAGGAACTCCGCGCTTGGTCACCGTCGTCGGTGATCCTGTGCTGCATCGCGTCAGCCGCCCGGTCACCTCCTTCGACGAGTCGCTGGCCACGCTGATCGACGACATGTTCGCGACGATGCGGGTTGCATCCGGCGTGGGCCTGGCGGCGCCGCAGGTAGGTGTCGACCTGGCCGTATTCGTCTATGACTGCCCGGACTCCGACGGTGTCGCGCACGTCGGGCACGTGGTCAACCCGCAGATCGTCTCGACGTCGGGGGGTTTGGACGACGGCGAGGAGGGCTGCCTGTCGGTGCCCGGCCCTTACCACGAACTGGCCCGCCCGACGCAGGTCACCGTGCGTGGCGTCGACAAGACCGGCGCGCCCGTCGAGGTCACCGGAAGCGGGTTCTTCGCCCGTTGCCTGATCCACGAGACCGAGCACCTGCGCGGCATCCTCTACATCGACCACCTGCCGCGTAACCGCCGCCGGCGCATCCTGCGCGAGATGGTCCCCTTCGAGTGGAACGCCACGTAGCTAGCTCCTTCGATCGTGCAACTTCTTGCGGCCTCAGGCCGCAAGAAGTTGCACGATCTCGGCGAGGACGGCGTCCGGTGTCTGGGTGAGGCGCTTCCAGGTGAAGCGCAGAACCCGCCAGCCGAGCGCCACCAGTTCGTTCTGACGCTGCCGGTCACCCTCGAACCGATCGGAGAACTCGTCGTGGTGGCGCCGACCGTCTACCTCGATGACGACCATCTGCGTCGGGAAGGCGACGTCGGCGCACACCGTCCGATGCGCCAACCTGATCGGGTACTGCGGTGCCCAGCCGGTAACGCCGCCACGCCGCAGAATCGCGTGCAGCTTGCGCTCCGACGCCGCCTGGGCGCCAGGTTCGATGCTGGCCAGGAGCCGGCGTAACTGAACGTTGCCTGTGCGGCAGGGCTCATCGCGAAGCGCGCCGGCCAGGGCGGTCTCGTCGATCCAGCCCTCTTGGAATGCGCGGTCGACCAGATCGCTAG
The DNA here is from genome assembly GCA_963733615.1 of uncultured Actinomycetes bacterium. Classification (GTDB taxonomy): domain Bacteria; phylum Actinomycetota; class Actinomycetes; order Mycobacteriales; family Jatrophihabitantaceae; genus DASXRA01. Next base: position 546 of record CAVTEA010000042.1, on the reverse strand, counting down.
CCCCGCCGGGTCGCTCGGTGCGGAGCAGATCGATGATCGTGCGCACCCGGTCGGTGATGGGCAGGTCGTCGTAGCGGATGGAGTGCAGCCGTCCGAGCGGCACGCGATGCAGCCGAACACCGGCCACGGGCTTGCGGTAGCGGCGGTCTGCGACCGTGACATGGACCGTTGTCGTCCGCGCCACGGGCAGTTTCCACAGCGAGGCGGCCGAGCGATGGCTGATCACGCCACCGTCCGACCAGAGCACCGCCGCCCACATCCGTTGCCGCGTCGAAGCCGGAACCGGCCGGGGCGAGTACACGCCGGGTAGCAGCTCGACCAACTCGCACCGCGAGACCATGCCGCGGACGCGGTCCTCGGTCAGCCCGGCCCGGCGCAATTGATCACGACCGATCGTGCCGGCCTGGCGGCGAGTGCGTTCCTGCCAATCCATCGGCGCAGTCTGGCCGAACTAGGCCGCTCGCCGCGTCCGTCATCCACAAGCCCCGATCGTGCAACTTCTTGCGGTCTGAGGACGCAGCAAGTTGCACAATCCGCGAGAGAAGC
>CAVTEA010000041.1:0-128356 GCA_963733615.1 uncultured Actinomycetes bacterium | reverse complement strand
GGCAAGCCCGTCAACCCTGCGCGTATGGATCAGTAGCGAGCAGCTCTCGGGCTCGTGCCGAGATGAGTGACCTCCGCTGGCCGATCAGCGCGATGGATGATGGCAGCCAAGATGAGTGCAGTCATTGATCCGGACCTCGACTTTGCGTCGTACTACCGGGCCGGTGGTGATCCTGATCGTGACTGCGAGCGTCTCTATGTGTGGCAGCGCGCCCTGTGGGCTGCGCCGCGCCCGGCGTCGGTCCCTTCGAGCTCGAGGTCATCTACGACCGTGGCTACGGCATGCGACGTCATTCCGCCGATGGCGCCGAGTTTTGGCTTGGTAGTGACGGCATCATCCCGACGTGGTCGACTCCGGGATGGACCAACAGGTTCGCACCAGACCTGGTCACCGAAATCCCGAAGGACGCGGGCGACTTCTATCGGATCGCATCCACCATCGGCGGCTAAATCGTTTTCCCGCGCAACCGCGCGGGACAGACGGGCTGCACGATTAACCAGTCCCGCGGCATGCACCCGTCAATCGGCGATCGCTTTGACCTGACACTCGAATGCATCCGCCGCCACCACTCCGACCGCGGCGCAGCGAACCCGCTCGGGGAGCGTCTCGTTACGGGCCGGAACGAACGGATCCGGCAGCTCGGTCAGTAGCCGGAGCACCGAGGTACCTCAAGCTGCATGACCTTAGCCACGACCATCGCGCGCAGATGTCGCTGCCGTGGCGCATCTGCTGACGCTCATGAGCCGTCGTTCTGAACCCGGTGGTGCTCGAGGGCGCAGGATCGAGACGAAGACAGATCCAGCAGTTCGTCTGGCAACACGGCTGCCAGCTGCGAAACCCGTGGGCGTAAGTACGGAGCGCATTGCCCGCAACGGCACAGTGGCGGCGTCGTGACGACGGACGTGAAGTCCCGCGCCGGACGGCGAACGGTAGGCATACCGCTGCAGCTAGCTCTTGCAATTCGAGCGCCACCGCGCGGATCAGGCCATTGAGTGCGTGTGATCACCTGACCTGGCCCCACTTTGGCCGTCGTTCTGCATGAATGTTGGCTCCACCTGGGGTGGTGATCATCCCGTGCGGGTGGGTGCGGTGTGTCGTCACGAATGTTGGCCCCACCCCTGGTTCAGATCGACCCGTCGGTTGTCGGCGGGGAGGGACGCACCTGACCGGGGCGGAGGCCGAGGTCGACTTCGGTGAGTTCTACCGACCCGCGACGGGGAGACGGTCAAGTGCTGGATGTTCGTGATGCGGCTGTCGCATTGGCTCGGGCGTTCCATGTCGCGTTCGGCACGCAAGCCCAGGAAGCCTTCCTGGAAGGGCATGTTCTGGCGTTCGAGCATTTCGGCGGCGTCCCTGCCCGGGTGCGTTATGACACCCTCAAACCTGCCGTGGTCCGCGTCCTGCAGGGCCGGGATCGCACCGAGTCCGAACGGTTCACCGCCCTGCGCAGTCACTACGGCTTCGACTCGTTCTTCTGCCTCCCCGGCATCGAGGGCGCGCACGAGAAGCGCGGCGTCGAGGGCGAGATCGGCCGCTTCCGCCGCCGCCATCTCGTCCCGGTCCCCAAGTTCGACTCACTGGCCGCGTTGAACGACCTGCTCGCCGCCGGCGACGTCATGGATGACGACCGGGTGATCACCGGCCGACCGATCACTATCGAGGCGGCGTTCACCGTCGAAGCGCCGAACCCTGATGCCGCTACCCGCTGACGGGTTCGACCCGGCCCGCCAGCTGGAAGCCCGCGTCGACAACCGGGCCACGGTGTCGGTGCGGCAATGCTTCTACTCCGTCCGGCCCGCTACGCCGGACGCCGCCTCCCGGTCCGCCTGGCCGCTCGCACCGTCGAGATCTACGACGGACCGCCGCTGGTCGCCCGTCACGAGCGGGCGGTCGGGCAGATACGTCGAAGTCCTCACCCTGGATCACTACCTCGAGGTCTTGAAGGTCAAACCCGGCGGGCTTCCCGGCGCCACCGCACTGGCCCAGGCGAAAGCGACCCGGGCGTTCACCGCCTCGCATCAGGCCTACTGGGACGCCGCCCGCCGAGCTCGCGGCGACGCCGCCGGAACCCGCGCGTTGATCGAGATCCTGCTCGCCCACCGCAGCATGCCCGCCACGCCCTGATCGCGGCGATGGACCGCGCCGTCGCAGCGGCTGCCTCGACCCACAGGTCGTGCTGATCGACGCCCGCCGCGACACCACCAGGTCGCGCCCGTCGTCCCGATCGGCGCGCTGGCCCGCTACGACCGACCGACACCCTCCTGACCGACTACGACGACCTACTGACTGGGAGCGGCACATGACCACCACGACAACCGGCGAAACCATCGACGCCGCCGCGCAAGCCTCCATCGGCGCCGCCGCCCGCGAACTGCACCTGCCCACCGTCCGTGCCGAAGCCGCCCGCCTGGCCGAGATCGCCACCCGGGAACGACAAACCCACCTCGGCTTCCTCGCCGAAGTGCTCGCCGCCGAGGTCGACGACCGCACCGAACGACGCCGCACCCGCCGGGTCAACGACGCGAAGTTCCCCCGCCTGAAACGGCTCGCGGAGTTCAACGTCGACGCCGTCCCCACCATCCAGCCCGCCACCCTCGGCCAATTCGCCGCCGGGCACTACCTGGACGCCGGCGAACCGGTCGTGCTGCTCGGCGACTCCGGCACCGGCAAGTCCCACCTGCTGATCGGGCTCGGACTGGCCGCCTGCGAACAAGGCCGCCGGGTCCGCTACGTCACCACCGCGCAACTGGTCAACGAACTCGTCGAGGCCGCCGACGAACGCCAGCTGTCCCGCGTCGTCGCCCGCTACGGCCGCCTCGACCTGCTCTGTCTGGACGAACTCGGCTACGTCCAGATCGACCCACGCGGCGCCGAGCTGCTGTTCCAGATCATCACCGAACGCGAAGAGCGAGCCTCCATCGCGATCGCCACGAACCTGCCGTTCTCCGAAGGGGCACCGTGTTCCCCGACCCACGCCCGGTCGCCGATCGTCGGCCGGTCACCTTCAACGCCCACATCCTCGAAACCGGCACCCAGTCCTACCGGCTGCGCACCAGCAAGAGCGCGAGTCGCCGCAAGCGCGCCAGCTAAGATCGGCTTCAACGCGACTGGCGAAGGTGGGTTACCACCGGGAAGCGGAACCTCAGAGCATCGACCGCCTGGGTGCTCTCTTCTCGAGGAGAGCTGCCATGACCGCCACCGTCATCGACGGCACTGCCGTCGCCAATGGGAGCTCCTTCGTCCGAGACCGCAGATCCGCAGCCGCGTTCTCTCGCAGACTCCGGCCGCAGGCCGTGCCTGGCGACCGTCCTGGTCGGCGACGACCCCGCCTCCCACACCTACGTGCGGATGAAGGCGAACCGCTGCCGAGCCGCGGCCTCGATTCGCGACGACACGATCTGCCCGTCCGATACGACACCGCGGAGGCCGTCGCGGCTGGTTCACGACCTATCCGGGGACACGCACGTCGACGGCATCCTGGTCCAGCACCCGGTTCCCCCCAGATCGACGAGCGAGCCGTGTTCGAAGCTTATCGCGCCGATAAGGACGTCGACGGCGTGACCATGGCCTCCTTCGCGAGCGATGGCTTTCGGCGAGCCCGGCTTCGCGTCGTGCACCCTGGCGGGCATCATGCGACTTCTCGACGCCTACGGCGTTCGCCCGTGCCGGCCAAGCGTCCGTCGTGGTCGGCCGCAGCCCGATCCTCGGCAAGCCGGTCGGCATGCTGCTCCTCGCCCGCGACGCCACCGTCACCTTCTGCCACTCCAGGACCAGCGACCTCGCCGGCCTGGTCCGGCGCGGCCGACATCGTCGTGGCGGCGGTCGGCAGGCCCGAACTGATCCGAGGGCGACTGGATCAAGCCGGGTGCCGTCGTGATCGACGCCGGCTACAACGACGGCAACGTCGGCGACGTCGAATTCGACGAAGCTGCAGAGCGAGCCCGCTGATCACCCCGGTCCCGGGCGGGGTCGGGCCGATGACGATCGCCGTCCTGCTCGCGCAGACGATCCAGGCCGCTCTCGCATCAAACTCCAACTGACCGGCCAGTCTCCGCGGTGGGGCCAACATTCGCGACGATCCTGGAGCCGAACTACTTGACGAAACGCAAGTGAGCGAACTCACGCCGCCAACGTGTGGCGTGATGAGGGCTGGGTGTTCACGAACCGGCTTGGCGGACCAGTGCATCCGACAGTTGACTACGAGACATGTAAGGCATTGCTGCGCGACGCGAACGTGCGGAAAGCTCGCTGCACGATGCGCGCCATACGGCGGCAACAATGCTGTTGGTGCTGCGCGTTCCCCTGCCGGCCGTCATGGAGATCATGGGCTGGTCAGACGCATCGATCGCGAACGCTCCATGCACGTCCCGGCTGAATTACTGACGCCATTGCCGAACAGGTCGGCGGATTCGTGTGGGCCCCGGCGACGGACGACGACGAAGATGACGACGACCAGGGCGCGTTGGGTGCGCTGGTGCCGGCGTAGCGACTAGATGCCAAGGAGTTCTGGTAGACGCTCGATCGGGAATCCGCGGCTCTGGTGACCGTCGCGGCCGATCATGGTCCTGCCGGCGACGAGCGCGTTGATTAGGGTTTCCTCGACGCACTGCACGACGGCCTCGAAGAGGGGATCGAGTTGACCCCACGGGATGAAGTGCAGGGTAGAGAGTTGATCGGACTCGGCGACGCCGAGTCCGCTGTCCAATGCGCCGACGTTGGTTGCGGAGAAGGCGAGAAACAGGTCTCCCTCCGAAAAATGACTGCCGGTCGTGCCAGTGCGGGCAAGTCCGAGCGGCACCCGCCGGGCAAGTGCCTTGCACTGGCCAGGAAGGAGGGGCGTCGGTTGCGACGATCGTGATACAAGACCCCGCGCCGGGCGGGGTAAGCGAGTTCTCGTGTGACTGAAGTATCACCGGCGAGTAGGGGGCCGACGTGTCTGCCGCTGATCGTCAACTCGTGACGGTTGCCGAAGTTGGCCTGCATCAGTGTGCCGAGGGTGTAGGTCCGTCTGCCGATCTCCCAGTTTGCGGGACGCGGTACCCGTCCCGCCTTTGAAGCCGTAGCAGTTCATTCCGGTTTCCGCCGCCGACCGAGCCTTCTACGAGGGAGCCGGATGCGGCGGCGTCGAGAGCCGCCGAAAGCGACCTCCTGCAGTTACGTGGCGGCCGTTGATGTCATTGAGGTAGCCGTCCCATGTCTCGGCAACGACAGGCATGTGCCAGCGTGAGGCGAGTGACGGATTGGTGGCCCGATCGACCACTCGATGATCCCACGATGAACTGGTCCGATGGCGTGTGTGTTGGTGATGCCGAACGGGAAGCGATAGCGATCCGACCCTCTCGTCGCAGCCAGGCGGTGCCGGTCATCTCGCCATTTCCATTGAGTGAGTACCAGCCCGCCGGGCAGGATTTTCCGACGCCTTCGCGACCGAGGGGCAACACTGCGGTCACGCCAGTTCGAACCGGTCGAGCGCCGATGCGGAGCGCTCCGTCACCAGAGATCAAGGTCGCATAGCCGACCTCGACGCCGGGAACGTCTGTGATGGCATTCCAAGGGCCCGGGCGACCCGCAAACGAGACCCCGAGGTCGCGTGCGCGCATGGTTGCAGAGTAATTTCTGCAGATGATACTTTGCAACCCCGTTAGGCAAGAACCGCCCTCGCTCGGCGAGCAACTGCAGGGTCCGCAGGGTCACGCCGGCCGCACACGCGATTCCGACCAGCAAAGTAGGGAGCTGCCACGATGACCGACGTCCGGGAGGAGTGGGTCGGGTATTACCAACTCGGTGACCATGTCGAATTCGTCAAGGTCATCGGCCCGATCGGCGCAACCGGGGATGTCAGGCTCGACGTGCCGAACCGGCGAACTTTTGCGCTGCCAGTCGCTACCGATCGCGATGATCTGGGCGTCTCTCATGCAGCACCACATTCGGCGATGAGCAGTTGCGGCTATCCGGCACCCTGAACGAGCAGACGTTCATCGGTACGGCCATGGTCGGCAACATGTCCGGATCATTTGAACTACGGCGCGTCGCGGTCTGGGACATTCCGTCCTCACCGTGCCCTGAGCGCCCAGTACAGCGTCGCGGACGGTCGGCGGATTTCAGTGTTCGTGAATTCCGACGACTTCGGTGGTACGCCAATCCTGTTCTATTCCGAACAGGACCGCCTCGTACGGATCTATCCCCACACCGAGGGCACGATGACCTCCGAGGCCCTGGAGCTTTTCACGCTAACCGCAGGCAATGCCGGCATCCTGCGGCATGTGGCCGCTGCGCGCAGGCAGTGACGAGCAAGAGGAGCTCGAGATCGTGCGAGTCCGCAGTTGGGAGGAGGAAGAGCTTCGGATGAACGGACCCGACGGCACGCTGGCCGGCACCTTGATGAAGCCGCCAGGCGATGGTCCGGCATGCCGCCGTCGTCCTGGTCCACGGGGCCGCCGGTGGGCGACGCGATTGGTACCGGGCGTTCGCCGTGCACTACGTCGAGGCGGGTTTGGCCGCCTTGGTCTACGACCGACGCGGCCACGGCGACTCGACCGGCAATCCCGAACCAACGTTCGAGGAGAAGTCTTTAGACGCCGAGGCATGGGTTGACTACCTGCAGTCCCGCCCGGACATTCGATCCGATCGCGTCGGCGTGTGGGGGTTCAGTAACGGCACCTGGGTCGCGCCGATGGTGGCCGCCCGACGTCCGGATGTCGCATTCGTGGCAGGCATCGGCGCGTCCGGCACGAACGCCATCGAGACCGAGATCCATCGGCGCAGCTTCGATCTGCGCGAGCAAGGTATCCCGCAAGAAGCAGTCGGCAAGGTCGTCGAGTTATGGCGGATCATCTATGACCTTCTGCTTTGTCGGCAGCCAGATCGGTCGCCGCCGAACGATTCGACCAGCTGTCGGCCGACATTCGACGCGACGACGCGCTGACGCGAGTCACCGTCCAGCCCTACGCGGACTCCGTGCGCCGAGCCTTTCCTCGGTTCCATTCCGCCGTATCGGTCCTACCAGCAACTTGTCGACGATCTGCCCAACCACTCGGAAGAAACTGACGAATGGACGACCGATCCTGTCGATTACTACCGCACGATCACCGTTCCCGTGCTGTATCTGGTCGGCGACTATGACTCGAATCTGCCCCTACTCAGCGCACGAAGGGTCAGCAAGGCCCTGCGCGAGGCCGGCAACCAAACCAACGGTCCTCATTCTGCCGAACACCGGCCACGCGATGAACGTCGTCGACCTAGGGGCAGAGGTCGGAATGACAAGCGAAGAAGCCGGCTATCGGCACCATCATTTCCAGTTCGCCGGGGGCTTCCTCGACATCGTCAAGTCATGGGCAGCCGCGACAGCGTCAGCCTGAAACAGACACGCCGGTGGCATGCGGCGGATCTGCACAAAGATCAGCCGGGTCCAGCTCCGGTTGTCAACTGCGGGAGCTGGCCGCGGCGTCGAGGACGACGAAGGCGCCCGGCATGTGCTCGATCTCCGCAGGCAGCCGGGGTCCTTCGGTGTCGTGGCTATCGACTCGACGCCGTCGGCGGAGATGAGCGCCGACAGCGTCCTCCGTGTCGCCTCGATGACGTAGTCGTTCACCGCGGGCGCGGTGCTGAAACTGCGTGACCAGCAGCGGCTTTCCCTCGAACAGGGTTACGACGTATGTCCCTGAACTGCGCGGGCTACGGATGCCGACCAGCGACGCCCGCCAGACACGTTGGCACCACAGTGCCGGTAGGCCCCTCTTCGCAGCACTGGCGTCCGCACGACTGCGGTCCTCCGGCTTCGCAGCTGCCAGTTTGGGGCATTGCCTGCTGACGCCCCCCGCCCCCACGGGCAGCGGTCACCATTCCTCGAGGTCACGCGCGCTCGCCGGCCACAAGCGCAGACTTATGCGTTCTCACGCCATCGTGGGGCGGCTGAAGTACTCAGATAACCGTCGTTCTGCGCAGCCGGCGTGACGTCAACTCAGTGCCCCGATGGATCGTTCTCGCGAGCCGAGCGGTCAAGGTCCAGGCAACAGTCTTGCCCGCATGGGGCGGAATCCCCAACGAGCGCCACTCACCTAGGTACGTAGATCGTGACACAGCGGCCTGCGTGCGCTACCAATACATGATCAGCGTGAGCCCGATGACCGCCGAGACTACATCGTGAAGGGCTTACATTTACATCGGCAGCATTCAATGACGGCGATGTTGTCGCGGCCTTCCCGGAGTTCACCGTGCATGTCCCGTCCCTCGGGGGCGGGCAGAAGCGCGTTTACCGCGCTGCCGACGACTCCATTGACGTTGCCCTCAAGGTGGCGCTTCATCGAACGAGTGCCGCCGAGGACGAAGTCGAGATCGGCACGCAGCGATTTCACCGAAGATCGCGGCGACGAAGGCAACTTCGTGCCCGCATGTCGTGACGCTTCTGAAGGGCCCTGAAACTAGATCGGTCGGCGGGGCTGACCGCTTCGGGGACACCGAACCATTCTTGGAAGGCGGAACCCTTAGAGCCCGACTGAAGAACGGGCCATTGTCGGTCGATGATGTTTGCAATCTCGCTCAGGCGCTTCTCACCGGCGGTCGATGCGATGTGGAACGAAGGGCACTTTGTCCATCGCGACATCATCCGGCGAACATTGGTTATCTGGCGGACGGGACCATCGTTGTGATCGATCTTGGCGTCGCGCTATTCACCGAGTTGAGCCCGCTGACCGAATCGCACATCAACAGCCCGGGAACGGCGAAATACGCGGCACCTGAACAGTTTGAGATGCGCAGGCTCGCAACGATCGATTTCCGAACAGATCTATTTCAGATAGGCATCGTGCTGGTCGAGGCCCTGGTCGGTCCCGCGCAGCGCGTCCGCCGTATCCCATAGCCGCTGCTCCAGCGTCTTGGCTTGCTTCGCTGCCTGCTTGCGCGGACGACCAGCCACGAACGCACCCCTTTCTGTGCACGCCGCGTCACGCGGCGAAGACGATCAGCCGAAACCTTACGGTGGACTGACAGCTGCCGCCCGGTGGCTGCACTGTAGTCATGGGAGCTCGTCGCCGCGGTTGATTCAGTTCGCCGACAGGTGACGGCTGGTTCGTCGGCGTATGTCTCGCGGAGCCGGGCTCGTCCGACTCGGGACCGGCGGGCCCTCAGATTGTTCAGTCTCGACAGATCGAGTGGACATCGAACTGATGTTCGACTAACCTGAGTTGTCATGATGCGCGTGGATGTGATGTCTCAAGACATCGGTGACAGTTCTGCATCAGGAGATCGGTGACGGTTGGTGTGTCAGGACTTTGGTGACGGTTCGTCATTCGGGGGGCGGCGTCCGGGTCGGCGGCCGTTGCCGACGTAGCGGATTCCGGGTGCGGGACGGACGTGTTCGGCGAGGACTTCACCGTCGAGGTCGGCGATGATGATCTTGTCGCCGGGTTGGGTGCCGTCGGTGATGACCAGGACCTGTTCGAAGGCGCGGCGCGGGCCGACCTTGTACTGGACTGAGTCCAGCCCGATGGTGCCTGTCGTGGCGACTGTTCTGAGTAGGTGCCGGCGGGCAGATCTGGTGGCGGCTTCGGCCGAGGGTTCGCGGCGGGCACGGGCGGCTGGTAGACGGGCCGGTCCGGTTTCGGGCGCGGCGGATCGGCCTTGGCGGTGGCCTGCCAGGCGGCCAACGGCGTGACACGTCCTGGCAGCCCTTGATGAGGCCGCTCGGTGTTGTAGATGTGGTCGAACGCATCCACCTGGGCCTGCAGGTCAGCCAGCGACTCGGCGAGTGGCTGCTTGTCGAGATAGCGGAACAGGGTCTGGTGAAAGCGTTCGTTCTTGCCCTGGGTCGTGGGCTTATGCGGCTTGCCCGTGATGGCCTCCACGCCCAGCGCGGCGACGTGTGCGACCAGCTGGCCGATGACCCCTCGCCGCGACGGATTCAGCGCGAGCCCGTTGTCGGACAGCAGTCGTTGCGGCACGCCATAAGCGGCCACGGCCTTGGTGAACACGGCGATCGCGTCCTTGGCCGTCTCACCGGCGGCGGCATGCGAGGCGACGGCGTAGCGGGAGTGGTCATCGATCAGCTGGAAGATCACGCACTTGCGCCCGCCGGTCAGTACGTACTCGGTGGCGTCAAGCTGCCAGCACGCGTTCGGGGCCGGATAGACGAAGCGTCGCCAGGCCGAGCGGGGCTTCTTGTTCGGCTCCAGACGAGCAACACCGGCCTCGCGGAAGATCCGCGCCAACGACGCTGTGGACGGCACGCCGCTCAGACCCATCGCGTGCATCTTGTCGTGCACACTGATCGGCCCGTGGTCCAGACCGGAGGCCTCCAGTGCCGCACGAACCGCCACCGCCTGCGCTTTGACCTCGTCAGTCAGCTTCGCTGGACTCGACCTCGGACGCCGGGACCGGGGCTCCAGAACGGCCGCCGGCCCATCGGTCCTGACACGTCTGCGTATCTCGTAGAACGACTTCCGTGAGATGCCGTGCTCGGCACAGAAGGTCGAGACCGCGCCACGCGGCGCATCATCGGGCCACTGCGAGATCGCCAGCCGGACACGAGGATCGATCGGTTCATTGACAGCCACCGCGAGAGCCTCGCGGCGGAAGTGTCACCACCAAGACCACCCGAACTGTCACCGATGTCCTGACACAAATTCGTCACCGATGTCCTGCGACATGACACATGATGCGACATGGATATGATGCGCGTCGACCTCAACCGCCACCCTTACCACGCGCACCTTCGCATGCTCGGCGACGGCCGCGACGGCAGGCAGTGGGCGCTGATCACCTGGCAGCAACGCGTCTCGATCGACGGCGACGGCCGGGCCATGCCCTACGCAGCGTGGGTACCGGCTGGGCAGCTATCGCAGGCCGCTGTGGATGGAACGCGAATCGCTGCGCGTGGTCAAGCTCCCAGCTGACCCGGGGCAGTGGCCATGCCTGACGCGCTGGGACGGCATCTACGCCGGCCCTTGGCCGGACGGCGATCTCCCCGCCCCGGAGGGTGTCGAGATCCTCAACAGCGGGTGATTCGTGGCGACGGGCGTTAGGCCGCCTCGACGGCTGGTGCGGGTCGATATTCCGCCCTGGGCTGGACGGCTGGACGCCTGGGGTCATGGTGCGGGTGGCTGGTGGGCGCTGCTGAGCTGGACCGAGCAGGTCACGGCGTTCGGCGAATCACATCGGCCGCTGCTGTGTGCCGGGTGGGTGCATGCCTCGCACATCAGACCGACCGAGTACGCGCGGCCGGCGGACTACGCGGACGTTCCGCGGCGGCGCTTACCCGACGACCGCAAGCTGTGGCCACCACCGCCGACGCGGCCAGAGGTCGGCTGGCCAGATCGCTGGTACGTCGGCGTGCTCGATGGCGGCGAGCTGCCATTGCCCGCCGGGCTGCGCAGGTTCGGCCAGCCGTGGCCGTAGAACCTGCTGGGGCCCAGCCGGCGCGGTCATGCAGTGCTGGACCGTTGTCGGGCTGGCGTGTGACCCTTGATGCGTGCGGTTGCTGCACTCGCATCTGGACGGGACTCCGCCAGACAACGTGAACATCCCGGTGCGTGAGTTCGCTCGCGGGTGGTTCGCCGCTGAGCAGCTGCACGACGATCGGGTCCAGCGCGGAGAGTCGGACTGGTACGGCGCCGCGATCGTGGTCACGTGCCGGTGGCTGGCCAATGCGACCGTGCGGCCCGACACCGGGCCGTGGTACTCGGAGCGCTCGCCGCTCACACATCGGCGCCGCATGACGCATCCGGAGTATGTGCAGGAGGAGGCGTTCGAGGCGCAGTCGTTGTGGGGGCGGCGGAACAAGCCGAGCTGGCTGTTGGCACGACCGGGTTGGCTGGAAGGTGTGCTGGACACGTTCGACTGGGCGTGGTGGGGCACGCGTGCCCGTCCCCCGATCGATATGGACGACTTGAAGGCTGGCTAGCAGAAGGGCGGTCGGCCACGGTGGTGGTCGACCGCCCTCGCGTTGGGTCTGTTTGCAGCTGTTGGTCGCTGGATCAGCCTCGGGTCAACGCATTGTCGTGGCCGGCCTCGCGGGCGTGGGCTTGCCGGTCGTCCTGATGCCAGCGGTTGAGCTGGGCGGAGCGGGCCTGGTCGGCTTCGCGTTTGTGATCGGCGGCGTCGCGAGCGCGGATTTCGGCCAGTGCGCGTTGGGCGCGGCGGATGGAGTCGGCGGTCTCACCTGAGGTGGGAACACGTACGTGGTCCTCGCCGCCACGTTGCGGCTCACGGGCAGCGGTGTCGCGGACGTCTTCGATATTGGTCTCGGCGGCGTCGGGATGCGGGAGTCGCTCGACGGCTTGGCGGTCGGCGGCCCGCTGCTGTTGCACGTCGTCGAGGTCGGCCTCGTCGCGGATCTCGCGGTGCGGGTCTTCCGCGGCGTCGGCAGCGTGCCGCGCCTCGTCCCAGCGATCAGCTTGTGCGGACGCTGTCGCCGCGAGCGGCCTGGCGGTGCGATCCCCAACACGGTCGCGTGGCGATGCGCCGGTGGGCTCGGCTGCCCTGGCCTGATCATCACGAGCGTCTTCGCGACGCGCGAAGTCGTGTGCCTCGCTCTCGCCGCGCGTTGCGGAGCTGTCACGTCGGGTCGCCTCGGCAGCGTGGTCGCGCACGTTGCCGCGAGTGTTGGTGTCGTCAGCGCTGGTTGGGCTGGTGGCGTCGGCGAGGATCTCGTCGGCGGTGACCTCCTGGTCGTTACGGCCGTCGGCAGCGCGGCGGGCTTGGAGTTCGGCTGCGGCGCGGTCTGCGGCGGCGCGAGTGCCGGCGGTGTGGGCCCACCACAGGGCGCGGGCTTCGTCGACGGTTTCGAGTTCGGTGACACGGTTGTCGAGGAGGCCGGCGAGCGCGGCCGCGTCAGCCGCTTCCTCCTCCAACTGGACGCGCTGTTCGGCGTCCGTGGTGTCGGCGGCTTCGGCGGCGCGGGTGGCGGCGGTTTGCCGGTGGCGGTCGGCGGCTTGGCGGGTGCCGGCGAGTTCGTTGGCGACGTAGCGGGGCGCCCAGGCCGTCTCGCGTTCGTAGGCGCGGATGCGTAGTTGGAGTTGGCCGTCGCTCATTTCGGCTTCGGCGCGGTCGGCGTCGGGTCGGTCGAGCGCGCGCCAGGCTGCCCGCCAGGAGGCGTAGGCCTCGACCTGTCCGGCCTTGGGTGCCGCGCCCAGCGCGGTGGTGTCGTCGTCGTGGCCGGTCAGTTCCCGGTGGGCCGCTACGGCACCGGCCCGTTCTTCCCACCGTTCGCGGGAGGCCGCATCAGTCGGTACCGGCCCGAACGCCTCGATGGCCCACTGGGGTTGTTGGTCGCCGACCTGTTGCCCGAGTTCGTCGCGGCGTTGGTCGGCTGCTCGGGCGAGGCGGTGGAGATAGGTCTGGTAGGCGGGGTCATCGATGGTCGGGGTCCAGTCGGCGTAGCGGTCGCCGACCGGGTCGAGGCTGACGGTTTCGCTGATGCGGTGGTGGATGACGTTGGACAGTTGCCGGGCGTCGGTCGAGCGGCCGGGTGGTGATCGCCTCGGTGAGGACGGCTTTGGGGTCGTGGCCGGCGATCTCGACGCGGCGGAGCAGGCGGTTGAGGTTGGCGGCGCCGTCCTCGGCGGCCAGTTGCGCGCGCTGCGCGGGAGTGAACACGCCCTCGGCGGTGAGCTGGTCGAGCCAGGTGCTGGTGCGCCCGGCGGTGGCCAGTTCGGCGGCGTCGGCGAACAGCTCGGCCGGGGTGCGGATCGACTGGTTGTCGTGTTCGGCTTCGACGGCGGTGGCCAGCGCGGACAGTTCGGGGTCGGCGGTCTCGAAGGTGGCGGCGAGCAGGCCTCGCGGGTCGTGGTGGCGGACCTGGTTGACGGTGCCGGTCGGGGCGTCGTCGGGGGCGAACCGGGTGGCGACGTAGGTGGTGTTGCGGTCGCGGCCGCGGGTGAGCGCGACGTAGAGCGCGGCGTGGCCGGTGCGGTGCGTGGCGACTGAGTGGGCGGTGTCGACGGTGAGTCCTTGGGCGGCGTGCACGGTTGAGGCGTAGCCGAGTGTCATGTGTTCGTTGACGTAGGTGCCGGGCAGGGTGAGCTGGTCGCCGAGGACGTCCGTGCCGAGCTGGTCCCGTCCGAGCAGCGGGGCGACGATCAGGCCGCCGTCGTCGCGGGTGGCGAGCACGCGGTAGGTCTCGCGGTTGATCGGTCCGCGCCGGTTGCCTTCGTAGCCTTCGAGGTCCCATCCGTTGAGTCGGGCTTGGACGAGGTCGCCGACGCCGGCGAGAGTTCCTTGCCGCCCGAGCGCCACGCCGTCTTCCTCGACGCGGCCGAGGCGGACGAGTTCGGCGCGCAGCTGAGCGCAGAGGCGGTCGGCTTGTTCGTTGGTGTCGACGATCAGCAGCGAGTGTTTGCCGGTGAGGGTGTCGGCTAGCCACGCCTGGGACGCGAGGTGTTGGGCGTGTTCGATGTTCTCGCCGTCGATGATGCGGCCGTGTTTGAAGTACTCGCCGAGCACGGTTTCGTCGCCGTCGCGCAGCCGCAATGAGGCGGCGCGTTCCCACTCGGCGTGGAAGCGGCGGGCGTCGGCGAGTTCGTAGGCCAGGCCGGCCTCGGCGGCGAGTTGCATGCCGCCGGCGGCGCCGACGGCGGCGAGTTGGCGGTGATCGCCGGTCAGCAGTAGTTCGGCGCCGGCGGCCTGGACGTGGTGGTGGATTTCGGCGAGGGCGGCGAGGTCGGCCATCGCGGACTCGTCGACCACGACGACGTCTCCGCGGCCGAGCCGCCACGGGAGATCGTCCGGGTGGGTGCTGCCGTCGGCGAGGCGGGCTTGGGTGTTCAGCCAGCGGGTGATGTTGCGCGCGGTGAGGCCTTCTTCGGCGAGGACGTTGGTGGCGATCTGGCTCGCGGCGAGACCGACGACCTTCCGGCGTTGTCCGTCCCAGAGCGTGGGGTCGGTCCAGGCGTGGTTGAGCACTCCGACGACGAAGGATTTGCCGGTGCCGGCCGGACCGACCAGTGACTCGACGCTGGCGCCGGAGGTGAGTACGCCGCGGATGGCGGCGGCTTGGTCTGCGCCGAGCTCGATCCCGCTCTCGCGCAGCCGGGTCAGCAATCCGGTGACCGCTTCCGGGGTGAGGGTGAGGGCGTCGCGGCGGGCGGTGCCGGCGGCGAGTATCCGCTCGGAGTGCACGTGCTCCGGTGTCGCGTACAGCTTCGCGCCGGCGGCGTCATAGACGGAGCGGCCATCGGCCAGGCGCAGCTCGTCGGGTAGCGCGTCGGCGCCGGGCCGGTCCGGGATCAAGGGCGTGGCGAGTTTCAGGCCTTCGGCGGTGAGGTGGTCGAGCAGGGCGGCGATCTGCGCGCCGTCGAGGTCGCCGAGCCGGTCGGGCAGCGCGTCGGAGATCGCCCGGGTCAGGTCGCCGGCGGTCCAGGCGGCCTTGGTGGCTTGCACGTCGGCGAGCGCGGCCTCGATGACCGCTCGTGGTGACCATCGCTCGGGTTCGGGCGCGGTGGCGGCGAGGTTGAGCACGTCGGTGGCCACCTGGAGCAGTCCGGTGTCGATCTCGGCGCGCAGCTGGGCCTCCATCCGGTCCAGTCGCTGCTCGGTGGTCTCTCCGTCGTGTGACTTCCGTGGCCGGGTGGCGAGGGTGGCTTGGCGTTGGAGCCGGTCCCTCTCCAGCGGGTTCGGCTCGCGCTCGTAGCGGGTCTCGAACGCCTGGACGAGCTCGGCGGTCGCCTTGGTGATCGCCCGCCGCCGTGAGCTGAACAGGTTGAGCACCTGCTCGCGGATACCCACGATCTCGCGCGACTTGCCGTCCGGTCGGGTGGCGATGCGGATGCCGAGGGAGCGGGCCAGGTGTTCCTCGGTGGTTCGCTCGCCGACCGCGGCCGCGCCGCCGCGCCACTTGTGCAGTGCCTTGGAGTCCAGCGTGCGCCACACCCCATCGGTGCCCAGGACGCGGTTGAGGATCGCGTTGTGGATGTGCAGCTGCGGATCGTTGGTCCGCGAGGTGTGCTGGAAGAACGAGGCGATCACCCAGTCGTGCGCGTCGATGAAACGGCCGGCCGCCCCGCCGTGATGGCCGACTCTCGAGTAGCCGCCCTTCTCGGCGAGGTAGTCCAGCGCAGCTTTGTTGCCGGCCCAGATCGCGTCCTCGACGGCCTGCCGGTGCGCACCCCACGCCGCGGCCGCATCCTCGTCGCCGGCGTTGCGGGCCTTGACCTCTTGCGCCTCGAACGCGGCGTGCAGCACGGTGACGCTCTTTTGAACGCTGAACGTGGCGTCCAAGAACGCGACGTTCTTGCGTTCAGCCTTCTCCGCGTTCAACCGCAACTGTTCACGCCGTTCAGCGTCCGCGTACGGCTCGGCGTCCAATGAACGCTCGTACAACTCCTGCGCGGTCGGGTACTTGCGCCCGGCATGGCCCAACGTCGCGATCTCGTCCCACGCCTCGGGGTCGCGGAAGCGCTCGTCGCGCGGGTCGAGGAAACGCTCGTAGAGCGCGGTCATGTCCTGGTGATCCACCAGCCCGGTCAGGCCGAGCTGCTCGGCGCCGGCGCCGTGCCAGCGCCCGGGCGGCTCGCCCTCGGCGACCGCGCCGGTGTAGTAGTTCTCCCGGCCGGTCGCGACCTCGCGGGTCAGGTACTCCACGGAGTGTCCCGGGTGGATGCTCAGCACGCTCAGACCGCCCTTTCAAGATCAACAACTGGTTCGCCCTGGCCATCCGGCCGCGTGTCGGTTTTGTCCGGGTTCTTGTCCCGTCGGATCGTGATGCCTAGGTGTGCATTCCTGTGCTTGGTAGTTGGTCGCGTCGGTGAGTCGGTCTGATCGGTGGTGGCGTGCTGTGGCTGGGGCTGATTCGTGGTCGTTTTGGTGAGGCTTGGTCGGGTGGTTCGGGTGCTGGTCACTGGTTGGTGTCCTCGTCGGTGGTGGCGTTGACGATGTGCAGGGCGGGGCGGTTGTCGCGGAGGTCTTTGAGCACGGTTCCGGCGGTGCCGCGGGCGACCTGGGCCAGCTCCATCAGTTCGGTCGCTGTCGGAAGGGAGCCGTGGCGGGCGTAGTGGCTTCGGGCCGCCTGGTGGGCACGCTCGCGCGCAGGGGCGGCGCCACCCGCGGACCTGGACCGCCCGGGATCGGCTGCAGCGCCCGCCGTCGGTTCGGGGGTCGTTGAACGCGGTTGTACAGCGGGGTCGTCCGGGTCGGTGGTTGTACGGGGCGGCTGTACGACCGCGGAGTTGAACGCCGGTGCGGGGGTCGGGTTGTACGGCTGAACGGTCGGCGGGTTGTACGGCTGAACGCTGCCCGCGTTGGACGCCGCGTCGGGCGCCGGGAGTTGTCGCGTAGGTGTCAACGCGTCGTCCTCGGCCGCTGCTGCCGGTGCCGGGCTGGTGCCGATGAGATGGAGCAGGTGCGCGGTGAGCGCGGCCGCGGCCGCGGGCCACGCGCCGACGCCGAACCGCAGCCCGACCGGCGCGGTCGTGCTCTGCGCGATTCCGCCGGCGAGGTAGACCGCCTGGGCGAGCCCGGACAGGCTGGCGGCGAGGATGACGATGGTGGCGGAGTAGTGGCGTGCGCGGTCGGTGAGCCGGGTCGTGGCGGCGTAGGCGACCAAGGCGAGCCCGTCGGTGATCAGGGGGTAGAGCCACGCGATCGGCGCTGGCACGCGCGACGCGGCCGCGACCTGATACAGGCCGTGCGCGGTGGCCACGCCGGCGCCGGCCGCCACACCCAGCCCGGCCGCCCACACTCCGCGCCGCCCGCTCTGCACGCTCACCGGTGCCCCCGCGAGATGATCCGCTGGCGCGCCGTTTCCATCTGCTCGGCGCTCGGGACCGGCCCGGCCTGGTCACGGCGGGCCGCCCACCAGGCTGCGATGTCCGCGATCGCGTCCAGCGTCGGAGCGACCGGACCCGGCGTGGCGCGGTCCTGGCCCGGCTGGTGCGCCTCCAGCGAGCACATGCCGGCGTAGGTCTTGATCCGGGCGGCCACGCCCGGGCGTTGCCGGTCGTGCCAGTCCCCGACCGCGGTCACCGGCGCCTCGGGGTCATAGGCGGCCAGCCACGCGGCGTGTAGCCACAGCAGTTCCTCGACCACGTCGGGGTGCCACAACCAGCAGTCCGGCACCCGGGCATCGGAGTAGCGCAGGTACACCCCGGCGACCCAGCCGCCCAGCATGCGCAGCATGTCCTCGGCGTCTGCGGCGGCGTTGCTCGGGCTGGCCTCGGTCCCGAGATCGAGCCAGGTCGGCGCGACCTGCGACGGCCCGGACGGCTTGGCTGCCCCGAGAGTGTCGGCCAGCTGCGCCACTGAGCTGGCCAACTCGTCCACCCGCCGCGCCACCGAACGCAGTTCGCGTACGTCGCGGTAGAGCTGCTCGAACTCGCGGGCCAACCCGGCCAGCGTGGACCGTTCCCCGCTGCTCGGCTCGTGCCCGTTGCTGGTCATCCGTCCCTCCGCACTTGCTGGTCGCCGCGGGCCGGCGCCGCGGTGGCGCGCTCGGTCTGGTCCTCGCGATGCCAGCGGTTGAGTTGCTCACCACGAACCTGCTCGGCCCGCTGCTGATCGAGTGCGCGGCGACGAGAGGCCAGCAACTCGACGGCCACGCGGGCTCGGGCGAGCGCTGCATCACCGGTGTCTCGATCGCCTCGCTCGGCGCCGTCTTCCGGCCTGGTAGCGCGGTCGGGCTCGGTGACGCGCGTGGTCTCGCCGCGCACCGTCGGCGCCGATTGCCCCGCGGTCGAGTCCGTTGATGTCGGGTGCGCAACCTGGCTGTTGATCAGCGCGTTGTGCTGATGCAGGTCGGGATCTGCGGCCAGGCGGCGCCGGGAAATGTCCTGGTCGCGCAGCAGCATGTCGCGCAGCCGGTTCAGCTCGTCGGGCCGGTCGGTCGCCGTCAGCACGGCCCACCGTCCACAGTGGACACTCGCGGCCGTCCACCACGCGGCTCGGGCTGGCGGTCGGGGTGCAGATGGCCGATGTGGCGCGCGCCGTCGGAGGTTTCGATCTCCACGATGCGCCGGCCCATCCAACACTTGACTTGCCCGGTGAGGGTTTGCCCGAGGTGGTTGGTGATGGTCGCGGTCACCGGCGGCCACCTCCTCCGAGCGCGGTCAGGCGGTCTTCGAACCCGCCACCGCAGTGCCCGCAGCGCCGCCACTCGATCTCGGGGTCATCGGGCGACGGCCACCACGGCAAGTACCGGTGGTAGCCGTCCTCGGCGCAGTCGGCCCGTGCGCTGCACCCTGGGCACAGCACCCGCCCGTCGTCGCGGGTCGTGAACCCGCCATCTCCGAACAGGTAGATCTCGGCCTGCTCGGCGGTGTCGAAATGCGACAGGGTCTCTGGCTCGTCGGCCCAGTCGATGCGACACGCGGCGCACAGCATCACCCAGCAGGTCACGGCCAGCAGCCCGCCCAGCTCGTCGACTGCTGGTGTTGTGGTCTCCTCGCTCACCGGGCCACCTCCTGCGTGACGGGGTGGTCGTGGCGCAGGTCGATGACCTCGTAGCCCAGGTCGAGCAGCACGTACCGCTCGCCGTCGACGGACTCCAGCCCGATCAGCCGCAGCGACCGGGGGAAACCGTGCGACTGCTCGGGTAGGTCGGGCAGGGCGATGACGGCTGCAGCAGCCAGCGCCCAACTCCGCCCGGAGCAGAACAGGCTGTTGACGATCAGGCGCAGCGGTGCGGCGTCGAGCACGTCGCGCAGCTGTTCGGGGTCGCGCCAGCGCATCTGCTCGATCGCGGCGCGGATCTGCTCGCGTTTGGGTTCGGTGTTGGTGTAGCCCATCCCGGCGCCGAGCCGGGTCCAGCGAACCTGCCGTCGCGGCAGGACGTGTTGGGTAGGCAGGGTGCTGTTCGTCATGACCGCTCACTCCCCTCGCCGGTGTGGTTCTCGAGGCGGGCCAGCGGGGTGCGGCCGGCGGCGCTTTCGATCTGCGCGACGTCGGTGGTGAGCGGGTAGTCGCGCAGCGGGATACCGGAACCGGGCAGCGGCGTGTTCAGCCGGGCCGTGTCCCACAGCCGCCACGCCGGGCCGCCGCACTCGAACTCGGTGTCGGACAGTCCGATGTCGTTTTGCCAGTTCAGCTCGACGACGACCTCGACCGGCATCCGCAAGCCGGGGAACAGCTCGGCGGCCGCCCGGTGGATGTTGGCCTTGAACGCTTCGCCGTAGTCGGCCGACTCGTGCCTCTGCTGCGCAGTCGAGTCGCTCCCGCAGCTGCTCGACTGCGTCGCTCGCGGCCTCCTGCTCGGCGGTGGCCGGCGCCAGCGCGGCGAGGGCGGCCTCGAACGTCGGATCACCGGGCACACCGGCCGCGGTGGGGATGCCGATCGCGTCGTGGCGTCGGTCGAGTTCGTCGTGGGCCTCGTCGTACAGCTTCCAGAAGCCCAGCTCGTTGAGGATGTCGTCCACGTGCACCCGCACCACGACCGGCTCGGTGCGGTGCTCCAGCAGGTATTCCTCGTCGTAGCCGACGGTCGCGTGCAGCATGTCGCGGACCTTGTCGGCCTCCCACGACCCCGGCCTCCCCGCCAGGACGTGTTCGATGCCGCCGAGGTTGGCCGCCGCGCCGGCGACCGCGTGGGTGACGAACTCGGCGAAGTCCGCCTGCTGCTGGCGTTCGTGCCCGTCCCGGTCGGTCCAGGTGATGGTGCGGCGCGCGGCCTCGGTGAGCACCCGCACCGCGTCGGCCAGTACCGCGTCGTAGCTGCGCTGCCCGCCCGCGTCGCTCATTGTGGGGTTCGTTGTCGTGTCAGTCATGGAAGAATCTCCTTGCTCCGTAAGGGGCAGGAGGCGCCGGCGGCTTCTCAGGGCTCGCACCGGCGCCTCCGCCAGCTTCGTCAGGCCAGCGACGCCAGCTCGGACGGCTGCTCGACGTCGGCCTGGTCGGCCTTGCCAGCGCGGGTGATGCGGGTGGTGGCGTAGCGCAGCGATGCGCCGATGGCCTGGACCTGCAGGACGTGCTTGACCCGGGTACGGCCCTCGCGGTCGGTCCACTCCTCGTCGTAGGTGGTCCCGTGGACGAGGACCCGGTCGCCCTTGCGGGCGGAGTCGGCCAGGTGCTCGGCGAGCTGCCCCCAGCAGGTGGCCTCGTAGAACACCGGCGCGGTGTCGACGTACTCGCCGTCCATGTTCTTGCGGCGTGATGAGACGGCGAGCCGGAACGAGCAGACGGCCTGGCCGGTGACCTTCGTCCAACGCAGCTCGACGTCGGCGGTCAGGTTGCCTTCGGTGGTGATCGTGGTGGACATGCGTTTTCCCTTTCTGGGGTTGGCGAAACTCGCCTCGGAACGGTTGGTTGGTGGTGCGTGTTGTGGGGCCGGATGTGGCGGGCTGGCGGTGGTTTCTCCGCCTGCCCTTGGGGCGCCAGCTACCGGCGTCGCGGGGTGCCCCGGGTCAAGGAGCCACCCGTTCTTTGGGTGGACCGCCGAAGGCGGCGCGCAGCGTCCTTGATGCGGGGCAGTCGGCGCCGGTAAGCCCCGGCCCCACCCAGGAGATCGGCCCGCCGCAGGCGGTCTGTCATGCGTGTTGCCGGCGCAGCCGGCCCAGCGTTCAGTGCGGGCAGATCAGGTGCGTGGGCGCGGTAACTCGCTCCACAGACGGGCTCGCCCCACCGGTCGACCAGCACGCCGGTGACCTCGTCGACATGCAGGCTGGCCGCGCAGTCCAGGCACACCAACCCGACCGGGACGTGAGTGCCGGGTCACCGGGACCACCTGCCCGCCGCGACCACGAACCGGGCCGGCGACCAGCCAGCGTCGGCTGCTGCCTCGCGTGCGGCGACCGGCACCTGGCCGGGGCGGCGCGTGGCGAGTTGGTCCAGGCGCGGGTCGCGGTAGCGGCGGACCCCGCCCGCCAGCACCTCGACCGTGAGACCGGCGGCGGCCGCGTCGGCGTCGGCCCGTTCGGTGACCCGTGCGGCGTAGGAACGTAGCGGGCGCAGCAGTGTGGTGAGCGGGTGGCGGTTAGGCATCGGGGTTCGCCTCGCCGTCGACATCACGCCCGGTGCGGCGATTCGCCGAGGCGGTCGACCCAGGCGGCGAACGCGGTCAGCGCGGCATCGAGCGCGGTGCGGAATTCCGCCCAGCGCACCGCCCAGACCGCGCGCCGTGCCGTCCACACCGTGCGGCGTTGTTCGCGGCGGGCGTAGCGGCGGTCCTGCCGAGCGACCGTGCGCACGTCGTGGCGCTTCCACGCCATCTCGACCCGGCCGATGACCGGGGCCATGTTCCGGCGGAAGATCACCACCTGCCCGAACCCGAGCTGGGAGATCTGCGCCGGGGGCAGCACCGAGACCCGCTGCGTGGCCGTGGACACCAGACGCCCGTGCGGGTCGTGCACGCGGGTCTTCTCGTGCCGCTCCCCCGCCAGCGTCGAATAGACCATCAGGTCGTCGGTGTCGCGGCCGCCGCCGAACACGATCAACGTCGCCGCGTTGTTCAAGATCGCGGCCGCGCCGGTGTCACCCCAGCGCTGCCGCAGCTGCGCCCGCGACTGCACCGCGATATGGATGGTGATGTTGCGACCGCCCATGTCCGACGTCCATCGGTCGAGAGGGATCGGGCAGATCAACGCCGCCTCGTCCAGCGCCAGGGTCAGGTTCGGGTCCAGCCGCCCGCCGGGCATCTCCGAGGCGAGTTGGCGGGCGGTGCGGGCGATGTGCCCGGTCAGCGCGCACACCAGCGGCGCGACCTGGGAGTCCTCGGCACCGAGCAGATAGACCGTGCCGCGCGAGGCGAGCAGCTCGCCGACGTCGAACCCGGACCGCTCGCTCACCCGGACCTCGCCGCCGACCAGCACCGGCCCCGGCGTCGTCGCCTGCCCGGCGGCCGCGGCCGCGTGGGGGTCGTTCAGCCAAGCCAGCGCGGGCATGATCGTCGAGGTGATCGACGTGCGGGTGTTGTTGTTCGTCGTGACGAACTGCAACGCGTCGACCCGGATCGACTCCTGCCGGGAGTTGCGCAGGTGCCGCTGCACCTCGCCGGCGTAGGCATCCGGGTCGGCGACCCAGCGCTGCACGTCGAGCATCGACGCACCGCCGAGAGCGGCCGCGTGCATCAACCCGCCCAGGACCCGGATCGCCTGGCCCTGCCAGAACCCCCGATCACCACTGCCTTCGATACCCGGGCCCTCGGCGCCGGACAGCATGTCCGTCGCCCGGTCAGTCGCGGTCTTCGGCGTCCTCGCAGCCGACCAGCGGGTCGAACACGATCGTCGACTCCAACCGGCCCAGCCCGGACGGGTTGAACACCCACACCGGCCCGACCCGCGACCGCACCGGACCCGTCAACTCCAGCAGATCCGTCCGCGTGCTGGTCGCGATCACCGCGCCCGGCGCGTCCAGAATCCGCCCGGCGATCTCTCCCGACTTCCCCGTCCGCGGACCACCGACCCGGATCGTCACGTCCTCGATCGGTGACCAGATCCGCTGCCGACCCACCCGCGCCAACGGCGTCGCCAACTCCAGCGTCGAAACCCGCATCCGCTGCCAGAAGGTCATCTGCCGAGTCGACGGCTTGAGCACCTTCATCCGACGGCGCACAGCGAACCGGCCCGAGTTGCGCCACACTGCCCACCGCGACGCCACCCCGTCATTGCGACGGTGAGCGGTTCGGTCGATCCGCGCGCCGCGCGACGCGACGATCCAAGCGCCCGGCGCAGCCACAGCCCGACTGGAACGGCCACCATCAGGCTGCCGACCACGAGCAGGCGCAACCCGAACGCCGACGACCGGCCCGACCAGCCCAGCCACACGAACACCGCGCCGAGACCGATCGACCACCGCGCCGCGCGCGCCCATGTCCACCCGCGCATCACGCCGCACCGCCAGGCGAGCAGTAGGACGCGGCCTCGACGAGCCCACCGGCCTCGGTGGCAGCGTTGAGCAACGCTTCGACCGCTCGTGCCGGTACTACGTACTTGCCTCGGTCGCGCCGGCCGCGCATGTCCACGGCAGGAAACGCATCGGACTTGATCTGCCGGTAGAGGTGTTCCTGCGACACGCTCAGCAGAGCCGCCGCCTCGGGCACCGTGTACGTGGGCACGCCCGCGGCCCGCTTGCGCAGCGCGGCCTGCAGCGTCTTCGCGAACCGTTCGGTTCGGCGACGAGTCAGCACGCCTGCTGCCTCGACCGGTGGTTCATCTCCGGCGGTCGTAGCCTTGTCATGCATCTGGTTCTCCGATCTGGATGCGTCGCCTGGGTGGGGTGGCAGCCCCGCCCAGGTCCTTTTTGACTCTGATAGGTGCGAAGACACGGCCCCCAGGGACACATGGGCGGCGTGCCTGACAAACCAGCCATGCAGCAAGGAGAAGGCCGGAACCGGCGATCAACCCGGAATTTCTTTCCGGGGTCGATTCGTGATCAGTGACGCTTGTCAGCTCTGTGTGTCACGCTTTGCACATGAAGGGCGTCTCGAACCCGATGACGATCGGCGAGCGCGTTGCGTACTACCGTCGCCGGCGCGGCCTATCGCAGGTGACGCTCGCGGACCTCGTCGGCCGCACCGAGAGCTGGGTCGAGAAGATCGAGAACGGGCGTGCCGCGCTCGACCGGGTCTCGGTCATCAGCCAATTGGCGAGGGCGCTCGACGTGTCGCTCCACGATCTGCTCCCGGACGACGTCGCCGACGTCGACATCGAGACGCGCGGGCAGAGCGTTCCCGCACTGCGCGAGCTAATCCTGAGCTACCGGGCTGTCAACGCACGCTTCGCCGTTAAGGACCGCGGCGTTGAAGCGGCCGACGCCGCCACCTTGAAGCGCCTGGTCAACGAGACGTGGAGTGCATTCCAGGATTCGCAGTTCGGCTACGTGATCATGCGTCTGAATCAAGCGCTGCCGATCGCATACGTCACGGCGCACGAGCGTGGAGCGGTACGCCTGGAAGCAAATCGCTCCCTTGCCTACCTGTACCAGGTCGCGGCGAGCGTCCTCGTCAAGCTCGGCGACCTTGACCTCGCGCGAGTGTGCGCCGACCGCGGCGACATAGCCGTGCAGACAGCGGACGACCCGGTCGCGGCGGCGTCACTACACGCGCTCGGTGGCGCACACGCTGCTCAGCAACGCGCAGTACGACGACGCGATCGCGGTCGTGCAGGACGGCCTGGCGGAAGCCGGCAACCTGAGCACCCCGGCCGGCCTTTCCGTCCGTGGCGCATTCACATTCGTGGGCGCGCTCGCGGCCGCGCGTGCCGGTGATCGGACCGAGGCGAACTCGTTCCTTCGCCACGGGAAAGCCCTCGCTAATGAGCTGGGGCACGACGCGAACCACGTATGGACGTCATTCGGCCCGACAACCATTGCCATGCATGAAGTGTCGGTAGCGGCCGAACTCGGCGACGTTCATCTCGCAGCGGAACTTGGCCAGGCCGTCGATGTCAGCAGACTTCCGCGTGAGCGGCAGGTGCGCCATCGCTTAGAAGTGGCTCGGGCCCTGTCGCGGATCGCAAAGCGCGACAACGCGGAAGCGATGGTGCTGACCGCCGAGCAGGCCGCGCCGGAGCAGGTACGCCGTCACTTCCTGACCCACGAGCTCGTCCACCAGTGGATTCGCGATCCTCGCCGGACTCCGAGTCCGGAGCTGGTGGCCCTGGCTCGGCGCCTCGGTCACGCTGCCTGACTTAAGCTGGTCCCATGTCGAGCGCTCCTCCGATGGCGACGCCCCGGATGGCCGCGGGCGTGCTGTTCCGCGACGCGGATGGCCGCGTGCTGCTCGTCAAGCCGAGCTACAAGGACGGCTGGGACATCCCCGGCGGCTACGTCGAGCCCGGCGAGAGCCCCAAGCAAGCCGCGCGGCGAGAGGTGCTCGGAAGAGCTCGGGATCGATGTGGAGATCGGCCGGCTGCTCGTCGTCGACTGGGCCCCGCACCCGAACGAGGGCGACAAGCTGCTGTTCATCTTCGACGGCGGCCAGCTCGGCGACCGCGAAGCGTCGCCTTCCGACGACGAGATCGAAGAGATCAGGTTCTGGGCCGACCAGCGAACTCTCTGCTGCGCTACCTCCGCGGCTGCTCACCCGCGTCACGAACGCCCTACGGGCCAACGGCGACGACGCATACCTGGAGCATGGAGTCGCGGCGAACAGGGCGTACCCGGCTGCCAGCGCCTAGTACGACAGCCGGACTTCGTGATCTTCGGCGTGACAGCGTGATGTAGGGCGGCCACCGCTTGATCATGCCGGGCTTGTGCATAGTCCAGATGATCTTGGGGTGGCCGTGGGCCACAGCGTCGACGGCGCGCGGTGGCGGGCGCACTTCGACGAGTTGATGGAGTCTTCTCGGGAAGATCGAGTCTTATGTGCCGCTCACTGCCGCGCCCGATTCGAAAGTGGCACGAAGAGTCGCTACTCAGTGTGAGATCGGTAGCAGTGGTCGCGTCTTTCGGTCGGTTGGAGTCGAACGATCACCACAGTTCTGCTCCCAGATCTGCACGATCTCTACGGCAAGAGCCAAGTGGTGTGCTGGCAGCGGCTCATCCGATGGACGTTTCGGCGGCGGCATCTTCTGTATAGCCTCCCGCGCCATCGTCGAAGCTCGCTGTGGCGGACGGCTGGTAGCTGCCGGTGGCTGCGTCGACGGGAACGCTGATAGCCCACGCCGTGACCGCGCTCTGGCCGGGGGCGACTGTGGCGAACGTCGCGGGCGAGACCGCGGTGGCCGTCCAGCCGACGGGCACGGCAAGTGTCTGCTGAAGATCGCGAACGGGCCGCTGGTCCGTATTGGTGAGCGTGGTGGTAACGGTGATGGTGGACCCGGGTGATACGGCCGCGGGTGTGGTGAGCGCGTACGGGTCCTGCACGACGATGGGTGTCGTACCGGTGACGCCGTCGACGGTCACGCTAATCGTGGCAACACCCGGCGCGAGCGTGGTGAACTTGCCGGCTGGGCTGACGGTGACGACCTGGGGGTTGCTGCTGGCATAGCGCACGCTGGCTTTGGCCAGGTCGGCGAAGGATTGGTCGTTGTTGACAGCCTCAACGATGTGGTCGGCCTCGGCGTGCGGCTGCTGCAGCGTCGGATCGGTGTCGTCGGCGAGCCACGGGTTCTTGCCTGTGAGATCAAGCGTGTCACCGGGCTTGAAGACGACCTGGTCCGGCTGCACCGTCACATGCTGCACGCGCGGGGTGAGCGAACCGTGCACTTCGACGACCGGCGCTGCCGCGATATCGGCGGAGCTGGCTCCGACCTGGAACTGGTACGCGCCGTCGTAGACGACCTGCTTGAGCTGCGCCTCGTCCCACAAGCTGAGTTTCGCGGCCCGCAGGGTGAGTGTGATGTGCTGGGACTGTCCGGGCTGGAGCACCGCCGTCTTCTGGAAGCCCACTAGCCGCTTGATGGGCAGTTCAACACCCGGCACGGTGAAGGTCGGCGCCGCGTAGAGCTGCGCTACTGTCGCCCCCGCAGTCTGGCTCGTGTTGGTCACGTCGAAGTTCACCGCCACGGAGCCGTTGGCCGCCACCGATGGGTTCGCCGTGACGTGCGAGTACGCGAAGCGGCTGTAGGACAGGCCGTAGCCGAATGGGTATGTCGGAGTACCAGTGAAGTACATCTCGGTGCGGCCGAGGCCGCCCGTCTCCGACGGCGTCAGCCCGTAGTTCTGCATGTCCGGCAACTGCGAGTCGTCCTTGTACCAGGTGAAGTCCAGATGCCCCGACGGGTTCTGCGCTCCGGTGAGCGCGTCGCCCAGCGCGGAGCCCTGTGATTCGCCGTTGTAGCCGCTGAACACGATCGACGGGAAGTCGCGCTGGATGCCAGAGATGTCGACCGGTCCGCCGGACTGGATGACTAGCGCGGTGCGTGGGTTACCTACAGCGGCGACCTGGCTGAGCAGGGAGTTGTAGTTGCCCGGCATCGCCAGTGAAGAGCGGTCGAGGCCTTCGGTGGCCACCTTCAGATCGGTACCTGCGAACGCGACTACCAGGTCCGCGCTCTTCATGGCCGCGACGGTGGCGGGCGAGCAGGAGGCGGGCGTGGTGGCGGTGGTGGACGTGCCGCACCCATCGAAGGTCACTTGAGCGTTCGGGTTGGCCGCGCGGACCGCTTCCGTGATGCCTTGTACCGCACTGATCTGGAGCGAGGGATCCCCGGAGTAGTCGCCGAGAGTGACGGCGTTGGCGAGGTTGCCGACGATGACGACGTTGTTCAGCTTCGAGGCGTCGACGGGAAGCAGCGGGCGGCCGGTGCCGGCCAGGGTGTCGTTCTTGAGCAGGACCAGGTCCTCGTCGGCGACCTTGCGGGCCAGCGCCTGGTGTGCCGGGCTCTGGATCGCGCTTTTGGTGATCTTGGTATAGGACACCTGAGACGGCGGGTCGAACTCGCCGGTCGCCATCCGGGTGGCGAACACGTGCACCAGCGCGTTGTCGATCACCCCTTCAGACAGGACTCCTGCCTGGATCGCCTGTTGGATGTTGGCCGGGTTGGCCTCGCTCGCCGCGGGTGCGCGGCAGGTCAGGTCGGTGCCCGCGCGCAGTGCCCACGCCTCGCCGCCGGCCGCCCCGGAGACCTGCTGCCCGGTCGCGTTGTTCGTCCACACCGCGTTGGCGTCGCCGTGGTCGGTAGTCCAGCCGGGCGGTGCCCAGCCGTGCCCTGCCGGGTAGACGGTGCTGTCCGGGTTCTTGTACGTGGTGCCGACCGCGCCGCAGTCGCTGGTGATGTACCCGTTGAACCCGTAGGTGCGCTGCAGCAGCTCGTTGGCAGTGTAGGTGTCGGCGACCGACGGGGTGCCATTGACCGCGTTGTAGGAGGTCATCACCCCAGACACGTGGTCTTGTTCGGTCAGATTCTGGAATTGCGCCGTGTAGTAGTCCCGGATGTTGGCATCGGACGTGTTGGAACTGCCCGTCATGCGGTTGCCCTCGACGTTGTTCATGAGGTAGTGCTTGGCAGTGGCCGCCACTTTCAGATACCCGGTAAGAGGCCGGCCGTCCATCGACTGGCCCTGGTAGCCGTTCACGAACGCGCCCGCCATCCGACCAGCCAAGTACGGGTCCTCACCGAACGCCTCGTCGGTGCGGCCCCAGCGCGGGTCGCGATCCAGGTTGACGGTCGGCGCCCAATAGGTCAGCGATCCATAGTCACTGGGCGACGGACCAATGTTGTTCTGCCCCGTGTTCCACAGCGACTTATCCAAAAAGCCTCGCGCTTCATCGGATATTGCGGTGGACTCCGCGTACACCAGAGAAGGATCCCAGCTCATCGTGGACGCGAAGTTCGTGGGGAAGCTGGTCGCGTGCACGTCACCAGTGGCCGAGCCCGGGTTGGTATCCCCGCCGAGCGTGTTGACCCCATGCTGGCCTTCGTTCCAATACGTGTACTGATGCACTCCCAGCCGCGGGATCGCGTTATCCCCCGCAGGAGGCTTCGCCATGTTGGAGCGCAGTTCGACCGCCTTCTCCGCGAGCGTCATCCGTGACACCAGGTCCGCCGCACGTTCGGCGAACGAGTAATGCGTGTTCTGGTACACCGGCAGCTCCGGCGACCGGGTCGCCGCCGGCACGGCTGCCAGAGCACTTGCCGCGACGCCAGAAGCCGCAACCACGCTGCAGATCGCCACCACCGCCAGCCTGGTACGGATCTGGCACCGAGCGGGACGAGAGAACTCGGCCATGAACGATCTCCTTAGCAAGGCATCCGGCGACGGCCAAGCGCGGGAGTGCCGCCAGCCTGGTTGGCGGCACAGCCCGGTGCAGACCGGGTGATAAGTGGTCTGACCTCTGCGCAGATTAGACCGATCGGTCCCCTTCTGCAACGCCGGATCGGACCGCCTCGATCTCCACGTGATCGACCAAGGCTTACGATCCGAGGCCACGTCTCGTCAGGCGCTGTCAGCTGGGATCGTTCCGATCGCCTGGAGTTGGGAGCGTGTTGGGCGTACCAGACCGAGCGCCCCGTCCGGCCCGCGCGATGACCAGGACCTCGTCGCCGACCGGTCACAGTACCGCGCGCTGGTAGCCGCAATCGTCCAGTCGCTCGATGCTTTTGAACTCGAAGCGGATCACACCTCGAACTCGGTGGCGGCCTCGTACCAGTCACCCAGCTTTGGCGCTGCGCTCGTGTGGAAAGTTAGCTTGTGTCGCATAAACGGTCCGTCCTGTTGGATCTAATAGCGGGCGCCCGAGTGGCGCAAGAGTTAATGCCGGCGGTTGTTCTTCATCGTTAGTACCCGTAACCTGGCCAGACCTAAGTCCAGATCGGGAGGGAATCGTGGGCAGAAGTAGCTCTGTCACTGCCGGGCTTAACAGGTCGTCGTCAAAGAGAGCAATCTCGTTCCTCGCAATGAGCGGACTTGCAGCCGCAGCGGTCACCGTATTTCCATACTCCGCAGCATTGGCTATAACGCCCGACTTTTCTACCAGTCCGTCTGCAGGGCCGGCTGGCTCGACGTTTACGTTCCACCAGATAACGTCGTGCCCACCAGTTCCATCTGGATTCCTTCAGGACGTGCAAGCGACCGTAATCTTCTCAACAACCCCACTCGTCGGCTATGCAAGCGACCCCGCCCTTACGGACGCAGCGGGCAACTGGCCCGACCTGTCCATAACCGCAGATACATACGGCGGCACTGTTCAGATCACGCCTGGGGACTACACGGTCGGTGTCCACTGCACCGTTGTCGCGACTCTCGGGGGAGACCCAGTTAGTGATGCGGGAACACTCAACGGGTCACTAACAATCACGCCAGCAGTCGTGACACCGGTCCTTAGCGCAAACGGGACATGCTCCAACTCCGGCCAAGTCAGCGTGCGATCCGGCGGGACAGGATTCGAACAAGGTCGAGTGAACGCTGGGGTATATCTTGGCAGCAGCACGACTCCGACGGTGTTCTCCCACCCGGAAGTAGCCGCCGATGGCACGTTTACCACCACATTTCCCAGCTTCTTTCATGCCCCCGGTGTGGTTAAGGGCACCGTAAGAGTCACGCCGGTGCAGCAGTCGTTCAGTCCGGTGTTCACTCCATTCAGCATCGGCTGTCCAAAATACCGCACTTATGCTTACGTCGCGTCATCACGGTCGGGTGGAGCTGTCTACATCAATGCGCTAATCAAGCGAAGCTCTCCGGGCGGGATCGTCAACAGCCCGAATAGGGTCGTTTACATCCAGCGGTACTTCAACCGCCATTGGCAGTCGATTCTGTCTCGAGTGACGAACTCGGCCGGTCGCTTTACGGTCGGCTTCATCCAGACGCATGTATACCAATATCGGATCTACGTCATTCCTACGTCAACCCTTCTGGCCGCGACTAGCGCATCGACCTTTCGGTGAGGGGTGAGCCTCCCCCCGCGCCGCAACGTTCGACGCAGGATCCCAGACCCGTACGGAGGTTCGGCGACAGCATGCTACGGAGTGCCGTCGACGGCGCAGGGGGCACGGGATGATCCTGCGGGTGCAGGTCGGCTCCGCTATGCGCGGCACCGCGGTCAGTGGCAGGAGGACCGCGACGAGAGGGGGATCTGCCTAGAGCCAGCCACGTTCGTGACCGGCCTTCGCCTGCGTGCCATTGGGGTGAACGGCGGGCCCGCCGTGGCGTTCGAGCAGTACGAGCGGCACAGCACCCGCGTCGAGTTCATCGATTCAGGCCGAACCTGATCGGGTCTGGGTCGACGACTGGCTGCACCGCAGCCACCTCACCCACTCGGCGGCCACTGACTAAGCGCGAGGCTGCGTGGCCCTGCTCCGATCGGAGCCCATTCCTCCCGACGAGTCTGAACGATGAGGTGGCCTCGCAGCCCAACGGCGCATGGAGGAGCCAGCTCCCCTGCGCTACGTCGCGCGGCACGCCCCATGCGCGGTGGTGGGCGATCCATTATTGATCGTCACGCAGTACGGCATCCCACGGTAGATGATGCTCGTCTGGGCCGATTTCCACGCGCTGGGCATTGCCGGTGTGACGTTAATGCGTCCCACGTGCCTCGGACTCCGAGGATTCCCTGGGTGAGCGATGACGCTGTGAGCAGCATGTCCTGCAGGTAGGGTTCATTGCCGTTGGAGTTATCCACAGCACCTGATGGGTGCGCCCAGTTGAAACCCCACCAGGAATTGTCCAGGAAGCCTTGCGTGAAGTTTTTGAGGCGTTGATAGGCCCCGTCAGTGTCTCCCGCCATGGCTCGTGCCATCACTTCATAATAGGTTGCGTAGAGGAACATGCCGCCGTTCATGTAAACACCGAATGCGTAGTGGGCGGAATTCGCGTACGCGGGAAGTGGCCACAATACGTTGGGCGTGCCCATTCCGGTGTACCCATTCAGGGAAGGAAGCTGGGCGAGACGCGCATCCGCAGTCGACAGGATCTCGTTGGCCTGCGCGTGGTCAGCAATCCCGAAAGCAATCGCGGGGTACTGCGCAGCGTCCATGAACGAGTACACGCGCTCGCCGTTGTCGTTGTCTATCCAGTCGGCGTACATGGGTCCGTTCGGCGAGTCCGGTGTCCACATTGTGGTGTTCAGGGCGTTCTTGATGCCGGACGCCGTGTTGGCGTAGCCGGTTGCGGTCGCACGTTCCTGCTCCGCCTGTGCATCTCGCCCGGTGGCGGCGTCCTGCCCGCCGAGAGCATGCTCCAGGTCGGCCATGTTCTCGAGCACCTCGTACACGAAGTTGTTGATATAAGTGGAGTAGTAGGTGCTGCCGAAGTTCATGGCGTCGTAGTAGTTCCCGTCGGAAGCACTCGAGAGTACGAGGCCATTGTCCGCGATCTTGCCCGTCCAGAAGGAGAGCATGCGCGCGATTGCATCCTGGTAACTGCGGAATAGCGCGAGGTCGCCAGTATGAATCGTGTACTGATACAAGCCCAGCAGGGCCCAGAGCGCGGTGTCCTGGTAATGGCTTCCTGACGATAGGCCGAAGATCAGCTTGCCGTCGCTGGCGACGGCGCCAAACATGGCTGCAAGGTAATTACCGAAGGCCGGGTCAACCCCATAGCTTTCAGCCGAGGTCGGGCGCTTCGACGGCACTCCGACGTTCAGCGCCGTTCCGTCCGGGAGCGCCTCGTATCCCGTGATGTAACCGGAAACCTCGTTTCCGAAAAGATAGGAGGTCTGCCCTGCAACGGCGCCACCATTGAGTAGCGACTGATAGAAGTCACGCAGCGAGCTGAGGCTTGCCGCGTCCGGTATCGAGGCATTCAGCTGGTACCCGGTCGAATATTTGTCGGAGGCGGCCAGGGTCACAGTGAGGCTGCGGGTGGTCCCCGCCACGGCGGTGACCGCCTGCCCGGGCTCGAAGCTGGCGCCGGCATCGGTCAGGTAGCCGTACGTCGATGCGGACCGGGTGAGGTATCCGCCGCTGACGTCGAGCCGGAGATCGGAGGCGAGGTGGTAGCGCGACCAGAGCTTGTAGATGGCCCAGCTGTCCGTGGGGCCGGGACCGCCGGTGGCCGGGCCCTGGCCGGTGGAGTCCAGGACCTGCGAATGGTCCGCTGACTGGCTGTGGTGGTACGGCGGCGTGTCAGGGGATGGAGAATAGATCTTCGTCGGGTCGTACCACACGGTGCTCGTGATGCCGGCGGCGAACGGAATCGAGGGCTCTGCACCGGCGCTCCCCCGGAAGTCCCGCTGCCAGTGCTGCGTGATGGTCCATTGCAGCGCCTGGCCGCCCCGGGTGGTGGTCAGCGCCCAGTCCTCGGCGACCGGAGAGGGCGGCACTTGCCCGAGGTCGTAGCGGCCGACGGTGCTGCCGGAGTTGTCGACCACGAGCAGATGCCGGCCGTCCGGCGAGATCCCGTTCCCGTTCGGGGAAGGGCCGGCCGGCAGCGCGGGCAGCACGGTTCGCGTAGCCAGCCGAATCGGGACGACCGCACCTGGGGAGTCGTCGACGTAGGCGGTCGTGCCGTCAGGGCTGATGGCAATGCCGTTGGGACTGCCGCCGACACTGATCG
Source organism: uncultured Actinomycetes bacterium (assembly GCA_963733615.1). Lineage (GTDB taxonomy): Bacteria > Actinomycetota > Actinomycetes > Mycobacteriales > Jatrophihabitantaceae > DASXRA01. The sequence goes on along the minus strand of CAVTEA010000041.1, from coordinate 94,567 downwards.
GTGCTGAGACTTGGCCCGTGGCGACGTCGATGAGAACCACGGCGCCGGCCTTGTTGAGCGAGACGACGATGTTTTGGCCGTCGGGAGTCGCGGCGGCCGCTATGGGTCCCGAGCCAACGGGGATGTCCGGTCGTGGCTCGAGGCTCGCGAGGTCGATCGGGGTGATGGAGTCGGACGACAGGTTGGTGACGTAGGCGCGGCTACCGCCATCCGGTACGGCGATGTCGGTCGGACCGCTTCCCACGGGAATCGTCGCCTCGACCGTTCCGCTTGCGATATCGACCGCCGTGACGGAGTTGGACCCGGCATTGGGCACCAGCACCGTTTTGCCGTCGGGAGTCAGAGCCGGCCACTGCGGGTGCACGCCCACAGGGATCGTCCTGACAATGGTGCGCGATGACGGATCGATCTCTTGGAGCTGGTCCGCGCTGTAGTTGGCGACGAGAAGGTCGCCGTTGGGCGCGACCACGATGCCCGACGGGCTGCCTCCGACGCTGATCGGGGCACCCGTCTCACGAAGGGAGTTCCACGGGGCTATTCCGTAGTCGCCGGTCGAGAATGCGTTATCCCAGGCCGAGTCGTCGTATCCCACGGTGTTCCAGTCGCCGGCCGGCGGGGTTGTCGACACCGGCGGGCTCGCCGTCGAAGCTGGCCACGTCTTCCAGCTGGTGTCGGTGACAAGTCGCTGCGGGCTGCTGCCGTCGAACTGGACCGCGGCGATCAGGCCGGCGAAGCCCTCGCCCGCGTTGGTCGCGGCTACGGCGATCACGTTTGCCTGGCCGGCCGGGTTGAGGTCGTTCGTGATGTCGACGTTCTGTGAGGTGGACCAGTCGTTGCCGGACGCGACCTGTTCGCCGTTGACGTACGCGACTTCCCCGTTATCGGCGTTGATCCGCAAGCTCGCTCGCGTGGCTCCCGCCGGCGTGGTGAAGGTCTTGCGCAGGTAGATCGTGCCACTCGCGGCGACGCTGCTGCTCGAGTTGGGGGTGTTCCAGATCCAGTCGGCGGTCGGACTCGCGTCGTAGGGGACCACGGTCGCAGGGACGGCGGTGACAGAGCCACTGCCGAAGTTGGTGACGTAGGCCGTCCGGCCGTCGGGGGTGAACGCTACCGAGTTGGGCTTTTGTCCGACGCTCACAGTGCCGAGAAGCTGCGATGCGGTGAGCGGTATGCCGTCGAGGTGAATGGAGGTGACCGCACCGGTCTTGCTGTCCCGGCCGACGGTGACGCGCGCCGGAGCGCCGAGCGCACTCTCAAACCGCCGCCCGGTCGTGTCGGCGACGGAACTGCCGATGGCGTTCGTGCCGGTAAGCGACTGCTCGGGCAGTGATCCGTCGGGGTTGCGCAGGAGCAGGTTCGTCAAGCTTCCGGTCTGGGTGCTCGCTGTTACGGCCCCGAACTGCTGGGACAGCGTTACCTGCGATCCGATCGCAACGCCCGTGGGGGAAGCGGGGGCGTGAGCCGGCACTGCGATGAAGGTGGCTGCCAAAGCGCCGACCGAGGTCACCCCGGCCAACAACGATCGCTTGCGTCTCATTACCCCTCGTCCTCCTCGTGCTGGGAACCGCTATTGGAGTGATGCCAACGTCCGTAGAGCGTCAGCGTCACAGGGACAATGAGACCGACGGTGGAGATCTTCGTGCCCCTTGCAGCGTCCCGATCGTCGCCGAGGAGTCGGGGATCTGGCCGGTTGCCGGCGTCGCTGGGGCAACCGCGACGGCGGTTCTCAGCGGCGTGGCCACGCTGATCCTCAAGTCATTCGAGCCAGTCCGCAGATACGGGCCGATGTCGACCTGGTTGCGGTCGTTCTCGTTGACGCCGGTGATGGCCTTTCGCTCAATGCCGTCACCCGCGACAGAACCGATCAGCACGGCGGTGCGGAGCCTTCGACGTCTCATAGAACTACCTTCCTTGCAGCCGACCTCAGCCGCGGCTCGGCGCCGGAAACCGTACCGGAATGGATTCCGGCCTTTCGTAGTCTTTTCTTCCCGCCGAGTCAAGAGCCCGTTGCCGACCTGAAATTTCGTGAGGCCCTGTCTACCTGGCATCTGGTGCGGAAACTGCAGAGTTGACCCAGGCATGTTGCCCGAATGCGGGGGTCGTGGCCCTGCTGGCACCGATTCCAATCAAAGGGACCACGCATGGCGATGCTCATGCTGTCTCGTCTCCGCAGTCGCAGTCGCATACCTGTGTCGGCGATGTACGCCCGCGACTCCGCGTGTACTTCCTCGTCGCCGATCGGTTGCGCCTCCACCCCAGTGGGACGCGGCGTAGCCCAGCTTGCGGATCAGGGCCAGCCGGCTTCATCCGAAAGTCTTGACATGTCCCATTCCTGTGCGAATATGAAAACAGCATTTCCTGGAAAGGATTCCAGCAAATGATGGCGAGTGACAAACGGCCCGGCGCATGAGGCGATCACGGCGCGGCAGGCGCCGGACTGCGCGCCCACGATGTCCGGGTACTGGCGGAGGACTGTCCGGGCCGCCGTTGGCTGCCGCTCCGCGTCGGGGCCGCTACCTAGTTGTGCACGGCGAGCGGGAACCGGCGGTGCGGACGGCCGGAAATCCCTGCGACCGGCGCCCTGTGCGTCATCAGTGTCGATCCGGTACCAGACCACCCTCGGTCGGTGAGCGCTGCTGGCGGTGACACCCCTGATCGCCAGCAAGCTGCAGGCCCGTGTGCTCATCCACCGCCAGCCCGTCGGCTTGACGAATTCGAACGCTACATGTGCCGGCTCGCCCTCGGTGAACCAGCGCAAGGACGTGTATCAGCCCGGCTGAAATCCGCCGCTACACGAGGAGGACGACGTGTTCCTGCAAGCGATGACCCGGCACCGCAGAACCAGGCGCGCCGCCGCTGCCGCCATTCCGGTCGCGCTCGCCGCTGCGTTCGTGGCGCTCGGCACGCCGGCCGCGTACGCCAGCCCCAGCACGCCCGCCCCGAATCCCGGAAGCCCGGGCTCGCAGTACTTCCCGACGATGTCGCCAGGCACGTTCGCCATGCCGCCGGCGGCGGCGCGGGTGAAGTTCCGCTGGTGGCAGCCGGTCGCCGACACCAGCAACGCCGAGATCCAGCGTGAGGTCGCCACAATGGCCGGCAACTTCGGCGGCGGCTTCGAACAGAACGGCTTCCCGGTGGGAGCAAACTGCGACGGCTGCACGCAGCAGTTCCTGACGTTCGCCTCCAGCCAACAGTTCGGCCAGCAGTACGGCTGGGGTAGCCCGCTGTGGTCGCAGCGCACCCAGACCTACCAGCAGGCCGCCGCGCAGGACAACGTGATCGGCGACATGAACCAGGGCTCGCAATGGGACAACAACGCCCCGGACGTGTACAGCCCGAACCAGCCGGCCGACGCCCAGGACCTGTCCTACGGCGTGCAGCAGTACCAGCCCGGCCAGGCCCCGGGCGGGGAGTTGCCGCCGGTGACCGCGCCGGCGCTCGGCGGGGAGAGCACCACCCTCAGCGCCACGGCGAATCCCGGCGACAGCACCGTCCAGCTGCAAAGTATCGCGGGCTTGTTGGAGGGCGACCAGATCACCCTGGGGCGCGGCAGCGCGGCCGAGACCGAGACAATCAAGAACGTCGGCACCGCATCACCGGCGGTCCAACTGTCACAGCCGGCCAGCGCCGGGGCGACCGTGCTGCACGTCCCCCCAGCGGGCTCGACCACCGGCGTCCCCGGCACCGCTCAACTCCCGGCGCAGTTCGTGGCGGGCGAGCATGTGACGATCGGGTCCGGGGCGACCGCAGAGAAGGACGTGATCGCTAGCGTCGGCACCTACGACATGGCCACCACGCCGACAACAATTGCCCTCCCTCCCGGCGGCTCCGGAGCCATCGCCGCGCCGGCGGGCGCCACCAACGTCGAGGTCGCGAGCACGGCAAATTTCCTCAAGGGTGACACCATCACGATCGGCACCGGAGCTGCCGCGGAATCACGCACAATCACCAGCGTGGGCGGCGCAGGCAGCGGCACCACACTGTCGGCGGCCGCGGACGCCGGTGCGCTGCAGGTCACGGTCTCGAGCCCGGCTGGGTTGCGGGCTGGCCAGTACATCACGATCGGCCAGGGCGGGAGCCAGGGCCCAGACCGGATCGCCACGATCAGCGGCAGCACCCTGACGCTCTACAGCCCGCTCAAGAGTGCTCACGCCTCCGGTGACCCGCTAGCGCTCAAGTCGGTTGGCCTCACGTTCACGCCCGCGCTGACCCGCGACCACACAGTCGGCGAGAGCGCGATCGACACCGGAACGGGTATCACTCTGAAGACTGCGCTGGCCAACGCGCACCTCGCCGGCGATACGTTCATTGCGCCCGGCACGGGCGTAACGCTCACCGCCCCGCTGACGAAGATGCACTTGGCCGGCGCCAACAACGCCATCCAGACCACGCTCGCCGCGGCCGCGACCGCGGGCGCGACCAACGTCAAGGTAGCCAGCCTCACCAACCTCGTCCCCGGCGACCAGCTGACCCTCGGCCAGCCCGGCTACACGCAGACCGTGACGATCACCAGCGTAGGCACCTCCGGCGCGAATGGCACGGGCGTGACATTCGCGCCCGCGCTGTCCCAGTGGCACTACGCAGGAGACCCCGTTGCCAACGCGAGCAGCGCAAACGTCACGAACGCCACCGGCGGGATGTCCGACATCGAGAAGGAATCGCTGGTGGCCGCGGAGCTCGTGCAGTGCCTGCCACCAAGTACCGCTGACACCGAGGTCGCCCAAACGACGGCATTGTCTGGGCCAGCCACAGCGGGAGACACGACCATCACCGCCGGGCCCCCCTCCTATAGCGGCAACCCAGGCGCTGACTGGATCTGGAACACTCCGGGCTCGGCCGGCAACGCCGCGGCCGGCACGATCTACGTGCGCAAGACGTTCACAACGCCGGCGGGGGTCACCGCGGCGCAACTGCGCATCAATGCCGATGACGCGGAGGTCACCTATGTGAACGGCGTGCAGGTCGCGTCAAGCAGCTACCCGAACTGGCCGATCTCGCAGAACGCCGACATCACCAAGGACCTCAACCCGGCCGGACAGGAAAATGTGATCGCCGTGGCGGCGACCAACGCCAGCCAAGGCTCGGGGGGCGTGATCGCTGCCGTGCAGATTAATGGCAGCAGCCCGGCTCGGATCGTCACCGACCCCAGCTGGAAAGCCTGGCCCGACGCGTCAACACCGCCGGCCAGTGACTGGAACACAGCCGGATATGACGACTCGTCATGGGAGAACGCGTTCTCCGCGGGCGCGTACGGGATCGGCCCGTGGGGTACGCAGCCGGATGGGACGGTGCCGACTCTGTCCGTCGGCGACGAGGTGACGGTCGGCGCCGGCAGCGCGGCAGAGACCAGGACGATCACCTCGATCAGCGGCTCGACCCTGACACTCGACAAGGCTCTCAGCAGCGCTCACCCCGCCAGTGACGGGGTGTGGGACACCTGCAGCGCAGCGCCCACCCACAACACCCGCGAACTCGACCCCAGCACGACGATCAATGTGACGAAGGACGTCACGCCGAACGCGTTGAACTGGACGGAAGGCTCGCTGCATTACACCGGTGGCGCGCTGCCGGCTGGAAACGGCCAGCCATGGGAGCTGATCGACTTCTACCTGCACGGCGACACCCAGAACAAGACCGGTGCCACCGCGACAACGCCGAACCAGTGGCTCGGCCACCTGAGCGTCGCGAGCGCGAAGGCGATGACCGACTACTTCGACAACCACATCCTTGACAACCCCGCCACGAAGGCGGCGATCGCCTACCAGGACGCGCACACCGGCAAGCCGGCCGTATTCGAGGACTCGCTGGAGAACGCCAACAACCTCAACTGGGTGCCCGACATGATCTCCTCCTGGCAGGGCGACCTTGATTACAACCCGACCTCCCTGCTGCCCGCGCTCGCCGCGACGGGCCGGAACGCGACCGGCAAACCGGCGTTCGACTTCCCGCAAAGCGACGGCCAGGGCGCCACGCTCGGCTGGCGGGTGCGCGACGACTACGGCCAGATGTGGAACGACCTGTACATCAACCAGTACGTGAAGACGCTTGACTCCTGGGCCAGCGCGCACGGCCTCGTCGCGCGGTTGCAACCGTACGGCGATCCGATCGACGCGGGCGAGGCGGCCGCGAATATCGGGCTCGTCGAGACCGAGCACCTGGAATTGGCAGGAGTAGACGAGTCGCAACAGTTCAAGGTAGTAGCGTCCGGCACCTACCAGGACGCGAGCCCCCACCTGCTGTCTAACGAGTGCTGCGAGGCCGGCGGGCAGGTGTGGGCGGACCCCTTCGGCATCGACGGGACCGGCAACGGCACCTCGCCCGACGCTACCGAGCCCAACGCCGAGTCGGTGTATGCCGATCAGGCGGGCGGCGACAGCCAGATCATCTACCACGGCTGGCCCTACGCCATTGGCGCGGCCGGCTCTCCGGCACTGTGGCCAGGCAACACTTACGGCGGGGACACCAGGTATGCCGCCGCCAACGGCCCCAACCAGCCGCAGTTCGCCGACGACCGAATCAACAACATCAACGTCGCGAGGCACGATGTCGTGCTGCGTCAGGGCCAGCCGGCTTTCGACGTGGCTGTGTTGCACGAGGACTTCGGCCTCGGCAGCCAGGGACAGGACAACGTGACCAGCGGCTGGGACCTGGGCACGGTGACCACGCCGGGCGGGTCGTACACGCCGACCTCCGGCAAGCTGCTACGCAGCTCGTCGTCGCTGTCCCAGGCGGGATACCTCTACGGGTACGTCAGCCCCGCATTCTTCCGCTACCCGACGGCGACGTTCGCGACCGACCCGAACAATCCCGAACACGGTGCGAAGACACTGTTCCCTGGGCACGGCGACTACCGGTCGCTTGTCCTGTACGACCAGTCAGTGCTGCCGGTGGACGTCGCGCAGAAGATCGCGGCGCTCGCCGGCCACGGCCTGCCGATCGTGATCATCGGTCAAGTTCCGAACGCGGCGCCGAACGCGTCCGGCGGCACGCTGGCCGGCATGCAGGCGGCCGACGCGCAGGTGCGGACGGCGATGGCCAAGGTCACCGCCTCGCCAGACACCAAGGTCGTGCCGGACTCGACCGCGGCGGGCTCTCAGTCCGCCGATGCGAACGCGCCGGTCGCCCTGAAGTCCGTGGGGATCGACCCGGCGACGCAGATGAACACCCCGTCGGCGGATGACTCCTCCGGCACGGCGACACCGGTGCTCGGCATCGCACGGCATGCCCAGAACGTCGACTACTACCAGCTGTTCAACACGAGCTCTACGACTACCGTGCACCCGTCGGTCACGCTCACCGGCACCGGTACCCCGTACCTGCTCAACACGTGGACCGGAGCCGTGACCCCGATCGCGAACTACGCCGAGACCGGCGGCCGCGTGACGTTGTCGCTGCGCATCGGCCCGGCTGATGCGGTCGACGTCGCGATCACCCCGGCCAACCCGTTCCAGGCCGCACCGCCGGACGGCGGCCTGCACGCGACGGGCACGACCGCCAACGCAACGGGGGAGGCAGTCGATAACGTCGTGTACGACAGCTCGGGCAGCCTGGCCGCGAGGGCCTCGGCGACCGGGACCTACACCACCACACTGAGCAACGACAAGACCGTGACCAGCAACATAACCGTCCCATCCGTCGACCAGGGGCCGAGCGTGTCGGTGATCAATGGCATGCCTACGCTGACGAAGTGGCAGCTGTCGGTGGACAGCTGGACTCAGACGCCCTCGGGTGACCCAACGCAGACGCTCCACACGCCGATTCCGGCCTCGGGCACCTTCACCGTGGAACCGGCGTCCGGCGTGACCGACGGGTCGCTGCCCTCGTGGACCCAGATCACGCCGCAGAACGTCCCCGGGCTCGATCCTGGCGACAACCTCACCAACGTCGCGGGCATCGGCGCCTACACGACGTCGTTCACACTCCCCGCAGGCTGGTCGGCGGCAACGGCAGGGGCGTACCTGAACGTCGGCGCAGCAGTTGACACGGTCGACATCTGGGTTAACGGGAAAGCCGTGTCCGGTGTCGATGAGAACGACCGCAACCAGATTGATATCGGCCCCTACCTACGGGCCGGTTCGAACACCCTGAAGATCACAGTCGCTACGCCACTGCGCAACGCGGTCGCGGTCGCCCCTTCGACACCGGCGACTGGCCAGGTCCCCAGCTCGGCGGAAGCGATCGGATCCCTTCAGGGTGGGCCCAAGCTCCCCAGCGTAGGGCTGCTGGGCCCGGTGACGCTGACCCCATATGGCCAGGACAATTTGGGCCAGTGAGGATCGTCGGCGCCCTCCTGTCGCCAGCGCGACCCGGCCCGGCGCGGTCCTAGTACGCCGGGCCGGCGGTGCGGGAAGGCAGGTGGTCGATCACCAGTACGCTCGCCGTGATCGCGGTGGGCGACGCTCTCGTCACGTGCGCCGTCGCGGCGCTGGCGGCGCCGTCATTCACGCCGGGGTCGGCCGCGGCGGCCGACCTCGGCGCGGCGGCTCGCTACCTGGACCGTGCCGTCTCCCTGCTGCAGTAAGAGCAGAGCAACATCGAGGCGGCCGGTACGCCGAGGGCACAGTGGCGGCCCTGCTGCTCGTCGAACACCTGAGCGTGCCCTCCTCGCCGCGGCCGCGGGCCTGGCGATCGGCTGGGGGCTCGCACCCCTGCTCACCAGCCCGGGAGCTGGGCTGCTCGGCGCGGCCGGATCACCGCCGGTCACCGCGTCGACCATCGCCATCGTCAACGCCCTCGCCAGCGCCGCCCGCCCGCCCAGGCGAAGAAAGTTGGTCAACACCATGTCCACGCATCTGCCCATCCCGCTGCTGTTGGGCGTGCGACTGGCCGCACGACGACCCCGCCGCCTCGCCCTGAACACGCTTAGCGTGACAGTCACTGTCGCCGGGATCATCGCCATCGTCATCGAGCACGCCCGCCTCGCCGGAACCACCCAGCTGGTCAACCCACAGAACGCGCTCACGGCCATCGCCGCCCGAATCGGCAGCCGCCAACCCACATCACAGATCCTCCAAGCCGAGCTCAGCTGACTGCATCGCCTTAAGGCCGTAGAGCCATGGGGCAAGGAGATGTGCCCTACCCCGGCAGGCCCGGAAGGACTGCTTCGTGGTCCCACTCGTGCGTCAGCACTATGTGGAGTTCTAAGTCCGAACTGGCCACGCTCTCCTCACCATGGCCCCGCTGCGCGGCACGCTCGGCGAAGAAGTATGCCCCCATGGTGAAGACCAGCATCCCAGCGAGGAGCTGCATCGAGTACGTGACGTTCATCAGCTCGCTGATGCGCCGCGACGGGTCGCGATTTTCCAGCGCAGTGAGCATCATGTATCCGCCCCAGCACGCGAGCGCCGCGGAGCCGACGAAGGCCAGGGACAGCGGAAGCACCAGCGGCAGGGAGCGGGCGCGTGGGAACGCGACCAGCAGCAGCCCCGTCACCGTCATCACCGCGAACAAGACGTAGGCCGCCTCGAGTGCGTAGAAATCACTCGTCCGTTCGGCGATCTTGGTGGCGGTGAGTCCGCTCGTCGAACCGGTGGCCCACAGCAGATGGGCCGTCAACGGCACGAGCACTACTGCGGAGGCCATCAGAGCCGTGGCTCGCTGCACGCCACGCGTCGGGCCCTGCCCCGCCAGCCCCGAGATCCGACCTCGCCACAGATGTCCCCAGCGCGCGCGTGCATACAGGACGAAGAGCGCACCCAGGGCGAGAGCCTGGACGATGAAGCCGGTGTAGACGACGGTGAACACCCACTCGTCCAGGAACGGGCGGGCGGCAGGTCCCCCGGAGGGCGCCGCGGTTCCACCCAGCAGCCGAGCGCCGAGTTGCAGCGGGTAGCCGACCATGATCGGGCTGAGCAGACCGGTGGCGGCCCAGGCCGGAAGAATGAGGGGCCAGACCGGCGCCCGTCGACCCCATGGCTGGGTGAGCAGCAGTGCGAGCACGACGACCATCGAATCGAGCAGGACGCTGGCGGAGTTTCCGACGATCATCGTGGTGTGGTGCTCGAGCAGCATGCTGCCATCGGGGATGCCGACGCGGCTGCCCGACACCCATGCGATCTTGAGCGCGAGATAGGGCACGCAGGCAGTGAAGGCCAGAGCGCGCAGGACTCGTGCCGCACTGCGAGGCTTGTCGAACACCACTGCTCTCATCAGCACATTCCTACATAACGAAAGCTCCTCAACGTCATGACACCAGCCTGCCTAGGCAGGTGGTCCGGCGCGTCGCCCGGCGGTCTTGTCCGGGTCATCCCGCGGTATGACGTTCAGCGCGGACGGACGATCCCGTGGTCGTAAGCGAGGATCACGGCGGGTACTCGGCCGCGCCGCCGACTTCGTGCTGCCCGGCTGCACGTTGTGCCGACAGCCACTGACGAACTCCATGGCAGTCTCGTAGGACGATCCCTTGCGGGAGCCGCTCGGCCGTACATAACAGCCGGCCTCAGCCGGGATGACGTTGATAGACCGTGTACCCGATTCGGCGATCGGTGCCGACAGGCGCGCGCAGGAGCTCCGTCGGCACCCGCTTGCCTATAGCATCAGATACATATACCGTCAGATGCATGGCCGGACTGTACGAGGTCGAGGTCGAGCGGGAGGTGAGTATGTGGCTGGACAGACTCTCGGACCGCGACTTCGGCCGGGTCGACTTCCTGGTCGGCATGCTCGCCGAACGTGCCGAAACACTCGGCGAGCCCTACACCCGCCACCTAGAGGGCAAAGTCCGCGAGTTGAGATTCCACCTGCTGCGCCAGCAGACGCGTGTGACCTACTGGCTGGCACCGCGTCGCCGGGTCGTCTTGCTCACCGTGTTCCGCAAGACCCGCAGCGCCGAGACCGCCGAAGTGGAACGCGCCGTTCTGGCGCAGAAGACCTGCGAAGCCGAGCACGGCATCGCGCACGACACCTACGAACGCGAGGGAGGTTGACATGAGCACCGACACCGAGCACCGCTCCTACGAGCAGATCGCGCGCCGGCGCCGCGGCAACCCGGAATTCCGCGAGGGATACGAGGAGGCACGCCGCGCGTTCCTGATCGGACAGGCGGTCCGGGAACGCCGCCTCGCACTGGGCCTGTCCCAGACCGAGGTCGCCGCCCGGGCCGGCATGACCCAGCCCGCCCTATCTCGCCTCGAGGCCGGCGGGGCCGTACCGACCATCCCGGTGCTCGAGCGCATCGCCGCCGCCCTCGGCGCCGAACTCATCGTCACCATCACCGCACCCGCGGCCTGAACCAACCCTCAGACCGAAGATGCCCCGCGCCGAAGAGGCCGGTGGCCACGGCAACGCGTGCAATGGTTCGTGCAATGAAACGGTGAGCACCCGAGAGGATTCTCGGTCTCCTGAGGGCCTGAATGTAGCCATAGAGGTCTATTGCGGTCCCTGACCTGTTGATCAACCGTCCTCCGGAGGCGGTGGCGCAGGTTCGAATCCTGCCGGGGGGGCCTGGAAATACCGGGACTTAGGCATGCCACGTCGTCTCACCGCGTCCGATTTGCCTATGTCGTGGCGCGGAATTAGCCGCCGAAGCGCCACCATCCTCGAATCCTTTTGGTGTCAATGGTGACGAAAGACGCTACTGAGGCTAATGAGGGTTGGACTTGGCGTGAAGACCGGACGCGCGCGCGATTGGAGCGTGGCTCATTCACCACCACTTGCGTGTGGCGTTACGCACGGGCGGCGGCTCCGATATCGCCGAATTGGCGCGGCAGACACACCGGGCGATCGCGCTGGTGGGTGCGCGCAGATCGTCCGGCTGTGGCCTCGTCGTGCAGGTCTCGATGAGACGGTTTGCGCGGGCGGTTTCGGTGCCGCGAATCAATGCCGATGTATCGCGTTACGGGCCACCCCGGCCAGGCGTTCGTGCGGGCAAACTGCGTGTCGGCCCCGATGCTCAGCCAGGTTGGCTTAGGTTGGCCTGGTGCAGTTCTGTGCCCCGATGCTGCGCCTGGCGCATCTGAGAGCTCTGGCGCTGATGTTCGCCGCGGCGCTGGGTGTGGCGGCGTGCTCGGGCGCCGGCAAGTCTGGCCGGCGGGTCCATGAACGGCCGCCGCGCCCCATCCCACGGGCGCCGCCGCAGTCCGGAAGCACCGCCGGCCCCGGCCCGCCTGGCGCCGGTGACCATCGCGGCGGTGGGTGACACGATGCTCGGGAACACCCCCGATCTGCCCCCGCAGCCGGGGATGTACCTCGCTCCGGTCAAGCGGGAGCTCACCAGGGGCGCGCAGATCGTCTTCGGCAATCTCGAAGGCACCCTTACGACAGCGACGGCGGGCAAATGCGCCGCGATGCATGCCCCGGCCGGGGACTGTTTCGCAGTTCCGTGACCCGCCGGATTATGTGCGTTACCTCAAGGGCGCGGGATTCACCATCTTGAGTGACGCGAACCCCCACTCCTTCGACTTCGGCGCGGCGGGGCAGGCACAGACCGTGCGCACGATCCATGAGGCCGGCCTGGCCCAGACCGGGCTGCCCGGCGAAATCACACTCGTCAAGGCCCACGGGGTTCGGGTGGCGTTCGTGGCCTTCGCGCCCTACAGCGACACCGCCAGCCTGCTGGATCTCGCGGCCGCGCGGGCGCTGATCAAGCGGGCCGCTGGGCTGGCCAGCGTCGTCGTCGTTTACATGCACGCCGGCGCCGAGGGCGCCACCGCCGACCATGTCACCGGCCACGAGGAGTACTTCCTCGGCGAGGACCGGGGCAACCCCGAGGCGTTCGCGCACATGGCCATCCAGGCCGGCGCCAGCCTGGTCATCGCCAGCGGCCCGCACGTGCTGCGCGGAATGCAGTTCTACCGGCACCACCTGATCGCCTACAGCCTGGGAAACTTCGCCAGCTATTACAACTTCGCCACCGATGGCGATCTGGCATGAGCGTGATCCTGCACGTGACGCTGTCGGCGACCGGCGCCTTTGAGAGCGCCCGCATCTACCCCAGTCCAGTTCACCGAGCAAGGGCAACCCTTGCCGGGTGGAGGAGCCATCTCCTTCGTGATCCCAGCTTTCGGCACAAGATTTCGGCGCCTCCGCAGCCCGCATCCTGCCCTCGGGCATCATCACGGCGCCCTGATCCGCAGCCGCCGTTCTACCTGCTCGGGTGGAGTTCTCCATGACCACCAGATCCACGCTCTCGCAGCGCAGCCAATCAGCCATTCCAAGATCGAACGGGTTCGCGTCGTATAGGTCCGCACTTCCTGCCGTCGCCGACCCAAACCATCGCAGGAACGCGAATACAGACCTTCAGCTCGCTCTTGCCGACATCGATCGCCGCAATACCCTCGACGAACCGGTCCTGCTCATGCACCTCGTCCACGACAACCACTTCCACTGTCATCAAGGTGGCCGCTCGCGGGAACCGGGCGGGAACGAAGGATCTGACCCTCGTGCTCGACGGCAACGATGCAGGACCCCTGAACCAGCTCCCAGCGTCAGACTCAAAGACGGGCTCCAACGCGCCAAAGCGCCGGGGACGTGCTGTCATCTCCACTGTCGGGCTGCGGAATTGGTTTGGGCAGCAAGATCTCGCCACAAATCCGACAGGTGAGCGTTTAGGGTATCTTCGGCGTTCGCCGCTGCAGTAGCACTCCAGCGGCCCACCTTTGGGTTAACTTTCGCCCCGCCCCAGCGGGCACAGAACGGATGTGTGATAGATGCGCGTACTCACCCATGCAGCCAGGTTGGCCCTCGCGGCGTCGGCGGTCGTTGCTGGATCAATAGCCGTGGCCAGCCCGGCGAACGCGGTCGCGACCCCGGCCGGGGCGTGCGGCAGCAACTATCATGAAATCGACCACCACAACCTCAAGTACTCAGTCATCCACCTGCTGTACAACGGAAGTACGGACTGCGTGGTCACGTCGAAGACGGCGTACATCGGGACAAGCACATTCGTCGCCGCCGTCGTTGAGTTTGCCGACCAATCTCACGAAACCGTAGATGAAGGCAACTATTTCTACTATGCCGGCCCTGTCAGGCTCAACGCTCCCGGAAAGTGCATCATTTGGGGCGGGGCCGACGGTGGGGGTGGTTGGTCTTCCTCACCTTCCCACTGCGGCTGAGTACTGACTTCGGGGTTCACCTGCGCGGCCGCCGCGTGGCATGGCTGCGGTTGCGCAGGTGAAGCGCATGGTGTGGTCGGCGGCGTCGATCGATGAGTCCGCTGTCCTGGTCTTCTTCTACTTCCTGACCATATTCTGGTGAGGAAGTACGCACGCCGGCCAGCCCATGCCAACACAGGCAGTCCACGCCGGCGCGCAGATCATCCACGACTACATCGAAGGGTTCCACGAAGGTCCCGAGGAGGCATACGTGTTTCCCCGGTTGCAGCAAGTCCACCGTCTCGCCGACACCGTGACAACGTTGCCGCGCTGGACAGCTTCACCCGGATGTATGAAGTACACGAAGCGCGCGAGGACATTGTCGTGTTTCCCGCCTTCCGCGCCATCACCCCCGAGCAGACCCTCGCCGAACTCGGCGACCGGTTCGCCAGCGAGCAGAACCGCCAGTTCGGCCGGCACGCCTTCGACCGCATCCTCGACCGCGTAGCCACCATCGGGACCAGCCTGCACATCTACGACCTCGCCCAGTTCACCCCGCAACGTGAACACCCAACAGGCTCACCCCAACCGGCTGCGATCCCATACGCGGCAACAGTGTCGCGGAAGGTCGCGAGCACGCTCGAGCCGGTCACGCGGTGGTGGGCGGCGACGCTGAGCGCGTAGCGGGCGCAGTCGTCGAGCCAGGTCAGGACCTCATCGATCGGGGCTGCTCAGTGATTCGACCGACCAGAAACAGATTGATGAGGTAGCAGAGCAGAGCCACCCCGGTGAGGAGCGCCATGACTAAAGACGATCGCTGGTGTCCTTGGTCAACGAGCTCGGCTCCGCTGATCGCGGCGCCGATGATCGCGATGTATCCGATGGTCGATGCGGCGATCGACGGCAGGTGGCGAGCGATGACCGCGCGTACAAGGACGGAGATGCCGGCGACGAGCATCAGCAGGCCGAGCACCGCGTGGCTGGCCAGAACGAGTGGTCGGCTCGACAATGCCCTGCCGAGCGCTTGCACGATCCCGTCGTGCTGGTCGGTCGCAGGGACCGTGACGTAGAGGTTGACGACGATCCCGAGGCCATACTGGACAACGAGCATCAACGAGATCGCAAGGCTGTTGACACGAAGTCGGGCAAGTTGGCGGGCAGCGCGACGCGCGACATCGGGCGACTGCACGTCGGATCGCGGGTTCGATGTGTCAATTCTGGTCACGTAGGTTCGCCCTTTCTGATGGACTGCCCGACCTCTCGCTGGCCGGGAGTCCAGTGTTCCCCAAACTCGAACAACAGTGTTCTAGTTAGCTTATCATCGTAACCTGAACGCGTGAGTTCGAAATAGGAGACGTTCCGCGCCGCGCCACCATGATCGCCAGGTGCGCGTGGGATCACTTATCGCACGCGACAGCGGACAGGTTCGCTCCGGCAAGACCTGCCGCCGCGTCGT
Organism: uncultured Actinomycetes bacterium; assembly: GCA_963733615.1. Taxonomy (GTDB): domain Bacteria; phylum Actinomycetota; class Actinomycetes; order Mycobacteriales; family Jatrophihabitantaceae; genus DASXRA01. Next base: position 79,081 of record CAVTEA010000041.1, on the reverse strand, counting down.
TGGCCGGGTCACTACCTGCCACGGCATCATCCATTCGACCGCGATGTTGCGGCGGGCGTCGGCGCGCTGCGCCCTCGGCGCCGCGCCGGGAGCCAAGGGGAAGGCACTCCGGTATCTCCATTTCTTGAACATACGTGTATGAGTTATTGTGATGGACGCATCTCGTACACGCACGTTCATATTAGCGCAGTGGGCGCAGGACCCGGAGATAGACATGCTCGACAGGTGGGGGCGCGCCGCCGTCGCGCGCCGGCGGCTCATCGTCGGCATGGCACTGCTGGTCGCGCTCGTGGGCGCAGCATGGGGAACCGGCGTGTTCGGCAAGCTCGTGACCGGCGGGTTCGAGGATCCGGGCAGCCAATCAGCGCGCGCCAATGCGCAGCTCGCGCGAACCTTCGGCGGCGCGAGCCCGGACGTGCTGGCGCTGTACTCCAGCCCGACCGCGACAGTCCTACGCCCGTCCTTCCGCGACCCAGTCGAGGCGACGGCACGGCGGCTGCGGGCATTGCCGCAGGTCGCGAGTGTGGCCAGCACCTACGACGGTGCGCCGGGGCTCGTGTCCCGCGACGGGCACGCCACGTACCTGGTCATTCGGCTGAAAGCGCTGGACGACGGCGGGAAACGCGCGCAGTACGACGCGATCAAGTCACAGCTCGGCGCCCCCGGCCTGACGACCGAGATCGGCGGATCCATCGCCGCCGGGGACCGCATCGATGTGCTGACCAAGGCCGACGTCACACGCGGCGAGATGATCGCGATACCGATCGTGCTGGTCCTGCTGATCCTCATCTTCGGCGGGGTCGTGGCGGCGAGCATGCCCCTGCTCATCGGGATCCTCGCCATCCTCGGTGCGTTCACGGTGACGCGCGCGATCACGCTCGTCGCGGACGTGTCCACGTTCGCGGCCAACGCCATCACGCTGCTCGGGCTGGGCATGGCGATCGACTACTCGCTGCTCGTGATCAACCGGTTCCGGGAGGAGCTGCGCTCGGGACGCCCGACCGATCAGGCAGTCGCGCGAACGCTTGCATCGGCCGGTCGCACGGTCCTCGTCTCCGGCCTGCTCGTCGCCACGTCGCTGGCCAGCCTGCTGATCTTCCCCGAGGTCTTCCTCAGGTCTATGGCCCTCGGCGGCATGGCGGCAGTGCTGGTGGCGATGGTCAGCGCGCTGACCGTGCTTCCCGCCGTGCTCGCCATGCTCGGGCCCCGGATCAACTCGTTGCGGGTTCGCATCCCGTGGCGACGCAGGTCCGCCGCGCCGACCGGCCCCGGCGCCTGGGCGCGGCTGGCGCGCAACGTGATGCGCCGCCCCACCCGCTACGTCGCCGCGACGCTGCTCGTCCTGGCCGTGTTGGCCGCACCTCTGCTGCATGTGCGCTTCGGCAGCGTCGACGAGCGCATCCTGCCGCAGGGTAATCCGGCCCGGACGGTGGCCGAGCGCGTCTCGACCGAATTCGCCGACTCCGCGCCGTCTCCGATCCTCGTGCTGCTCCAGGACGCGACGTTCGCGCAAGTCGACGACATACGCACCCTGATCGGGGCGCTGCCCGACGTGACCGGCGCGCAGGTCAGTGCGCAGCGCGGGAACGCCACGCTGATCTCGGCCGGCTACACCGGCGGGTACGCAGGCAGCCACGCCCAGCACGCGGTCAGTCAGATCCGCTCGTTGACCCCGCCGGACGGCACCCGCCTGCTGGTGGGCGGCGACCCCGCGACGATCCGGGACGAGATGGCGTCCTTGAGCGACCGACTGCCGTGGATGCTCGCGCTCATGGCGCTGGTGACGTTCGGCGTCCTGCTGCTCGCGTTCGGCTCGATCCTGCTGCCGATCAAGGCGGTCCTGACCAACGTGGTGTCGATCGCGGCAACGTTCGGCGCGCTGGTGTGGACATTCCAGGACGGCCACCTCGCCGGCCTGCTCGGCTTCACCTCGACCGGCAACCTGGAACCGACCGTGCTGATCCTCGTACTCGCCGAGCTGTTCGGACTTGCCACCGACTACGAAGTGTTCCTGCTCTCGCGGGTGCGCGAGCAGTGGGACGCCACCGGAGACAACACGGCGTCCGTCGCGACCGGCCTGCAGCGCACCGGCCGGATCATCACCGCCGCCGCGGCCCTGCTCATTGTCGTCGCCGCCGGGTTCGCCACCGGCCAGATCGTGGTCACCAAGCTCATCGGCATCGGCATGGCGGCCGGGATCTTCCTCGACGCCACCCTCATCCGGGCGCTGCTCGTACCAGCCACCATGCGGCTGCTCGGCCGCTGGAACTGGTGGGCACCCGGACCGCTGGCTCGCGCGCACACACGCATCGGCCTGGAGGCAACACCCACCGAGCCGCCGCGAGACCCGCAGCCGGCCCTCATCGACTGAGCGAACCGGACCTCCTCATCCTCGACGAGCCGATCAACGGCCTGGACCCGGCTGGGGTGCATTGGCTGCGCTCGTTCCTGCGTGGCTTCGCCGAGCATGGTGGCACCGTTCTCGTCTCCAGCCACGTCCTCGCCGAGGTGGCCCAGACCGTCGACCGGGTCCTGATCATCGACCGAGGCAAGCTGGTCGCCGACGCGCGCATCGACGAATTCGCCAGCGGCGGCAAGACCTTGGAAGGCGCGTATCTCGAGCTGACATCGGTGGAGGCGTCATGAGGGAGCAGCTCCGCTCGGAGTTCTACAAGCTGCGTTCGACGCGCAGCGTCGTTGGTCTGCTGGCCGCGATGGTCGGCCTGGTCGCCCTGGCTGTTCTCCTGCACGGGTTCGGGCTATCGGTTGCGCACCTGACCAGCCGTGCCGACCAGCGCGGCGTGTTCGTCGACGTGGGCGTGAACCTCGGCGCGGTGTTCGCCAGCCTGCTCGGCGCGCTGTCGATCACCGGGGAGATCCGGAGTGGGACGATCCGGCCGACCCTGTTGTTCACGCCGCGGCGTGGCCTGGTCATCGCCGCGAAGACCGTCTCGGTGTTGATCACCGGGTTCGTCGTGGGCGTGATCGCAACAGGTGCCGCCGCCGGCGTGGGCAGCATCGCGCTCACCGGCCGAGGGCTGACCGTCCAACTCGGCACAGGCGATTACGCCGTGCTGATCGCAGGCGGCGGCTTGGCAACCGCGCTGTGGGCGGTGGTCGGCCTCGGTGTCGGGGCGGTTGTGCGTGCCCAGGTGCCGACGATCGTCGCGCTGTTCGCCTGGCTGCTGTTCGTGGAGAACATGCTTGCCGACCTGCCGAACGTGCACCGCTTCGCGCCCGGGGCGTTGGCGCAGGCGCTCGCCGGTCAGCAACGCGACGGCACGCTGCACACGCCGGCCCTCGCCGCGGTCCTGCTCGCGCTGTACGCCGCGGCGGTCATCGCAACCGGCACAAGCGCGACCATGCGCCGTGACGTAGCTTGAGGATGCGCCGAATGGATACGACACGCGTCCATGCGAGCCCCGCCGTGGCACACCGACTTGATCGGACCGGCCACGATCGACACCACCGTCCACCCGAACGGCGTCCGCGGCTGGCTGGCCGCCCTGACCCGAACAGAGAGCGAACTCGATGCCGACTGCCGAAGTCCACGTCACGACCGAACGGGCAAGCCGCTATCTCGTCCAGCTGTGCGAACACCTCAACCAGATCGGGCAACATCACGGCAATCGACCGCGGATGCACGCCGGCGCACCGCCGCCACAGGTGCAGCGCGTCGAATGGTCCGACTCGCTCGGCACCGTCACATTCGATTGCGGGCATTGCACTGTGCAGGCGACCCCTGAGGCGCTGAGCTTGCGGGTCGAAGCCTCCGACGCCGAGCGCCTGCTGCGGATGCAGGACATGCTCGCGCTGAGGCTGGAGACGATAGGCCGACGTGACGGCGTGACGGTGACGTGGTGAAACGCGCTGCAGCCCCCAGCCGACTGGCGGCAGCAAGCGCGTCCGCTGCGCCACCCTACGAGTTACCCACGAGGGGGCCAGGCATGCGTCCGATCAGTGGTCTCGTCAGCGCCTTGCTGAATCTCACCTCGCGCGTTGCGCCGCCGTTGGCGGGGCGGGCTGCCTTCACCCTGTTCCGCCTGCCGATCGTTCGGGCGAAGCTGAGGCCCCGGGAGCAGTCGGTCCTCGACGACGCGCACCGCGGCACCTTGACGGTGCGCGGCAAAACCGTGGTGACCTATCAATGGGGAAGCGGCGAGCATCCGGTGCTGCTGGTGCACGGCTGGCGATCACGGGCCTCGCGGTTCGCGGGATTCGTGCCCGCGCTTCTTGAGCGTGGCTACAGCCCGATTGCCTTCGACGCCCCAGGCCACGGCGAGTCCGGAGGGAACACGACCACGATCCTCGAGTACCGCGACATCATCAGCCAGCTCAGTGGCGAGTACGGCGCGTTCGAGGCCGTTGTCGCGCACTCGTTCGGCGTCGTCGCCTCCTTCGTTGCGCTGCGTGAGGGCGAGGGCGTACAGGCGCGCCGCCTGGTGGCCATCAGCGGGGTCTGTGAACTCGAATACCTGGTCGACGCTTTCTGCGCACTGCTGCGCCTCGGCCCGCGGCTCAACCGGGAGTTGCGGGCCAGGACCGAGCGCGACCTCTTCCCGGGCGAGGCGGATATCTGGGAGTGGGATTCCCCCAAGATGGTGAAGGGTGCGGTTGGCTGGCCGTGTGGTCGGTCGCACTCTCCGGCGTGCGCGGCGTCGACGCGATGACTGGCACCGAGTACAACGACATCCAGGATTTGTGAAGGCGGCGGTGTCCCGTGCACTGTTCCTCGTTCGTCGTATAGCTGAGATTCCACTGCCCAGGAGGTGGCCATGCAATTCGCCTTGATGGTCTACGTCGAGCCCGGCTACGACCAAGTGTTGTCCGAATCGGAACGTCAAGCAGCGGCCGCTGAGTACCTGGCCCTATTGGATGACCCCCGGTGTGGGCAAGCTGCGCAGCTGGAGCCGGTCGAGACGGCAACCACCGTGCGCGTGGTCGCCGGCCGGACGTTGATGACCGACGGCCCGTTCGCCGAAACCAAGGAGGTGCTCGGCGGCCTATGCCTGGTCGAGGCGGCCAACCTGGACGAGGCGATCGACCTGGCGGCGCGCATCCCGGCCGCCCGACTCGGCGGCACTGTGGAAATCCGGCCGGTGGTGCCACGCTGACCACGCTCGAAGACGTCTTCCGCGCCGAGTGGGGGCGAGTGCTGGCCTCCCTCGTCGGCTTCCTCGGTGACTTCGACAAGGCCGAGGAAGCCGCGCAGGAGGCGTTCACGATCGCGGCGGAACGCTGGACCACCTCGGGCGTGCCGATCAATCCCGGTGCGTGGCTGGTGACAACGGCCCGCAACCGGGCGATCGACCGGATCCGCCGGGAACGCACCCTCGCCGCGAAAATCCACTTGCTGCCGGTGCCGGAGGCCACCGTGGAGGAGTTCGACGACGCTGTGATCAAGGACGAACGACTCGAACTGATATTCACCTGTTGCCATCCCGCGCTGGCGATGGAGGGGCAGGTGGCACTCACGTTGCGTGCCCTCGGCGGCCTCGAGACTGCCGAGATCGCCCGGGCGTTCCTGGTCTCGGAAGAGACCATGAAGCGCCGCCTGACCCGCGCCAAGACCAAGATCAGGGCCACGGGGATCCCCTTCGCGGTCCCCGACGCACACCGACTTCCCGAGCGCCTCGATGCCGTCTTAGCGGTGATCTACCTGATCTACAACGAGGGCTACAGCGGCCGGATCGACCTCGGCGCCGAAGCCATCCGCCTCGGGCAAGTGCTCACCGCTCTCATGCCGGACGAATCAGAGGCACACGGTCTGCTCGCGCTCATGTTGATCCACCATGCCCGTCGGCGGGCTCGGTTCTCCGGCGAGGGCGGCGAGGATCTGGTGCTGCTCGACGATCAGGACCGCACGCTCTGGGACCGCGCGCAGCTCACGCGAGGACGGGCGATGCTCGACCGGGCGATCGCGCTGGGCGGGCGCGGCGCCTACGTCATCCAGGCCATGATCGCGTCGCTGCAGACCCGGGAGCGGATCGACTGGCCGCAGATCGCCGAGCTGTACCGGCGGCTGGTCGAGCTGACCGGCTCGCCAGTGGCGGAGCTCAACCGCGCGGTCGCGATTGCCCAGGCCGGCGATCCCGGTGCGGCTCTGGTCGTGGTCGACCGTCTCGACCTGGACAGCTACCGGTACTTCCACTCGACCCGCGGCGAACTGCTGCGGCGTCTCGGCCGCGACGACGATGCCCGCGCGGCCTACCGCCGGGCGCTCGAACTGACCACCTCCACACCCGAACGGCGATTCCTCCGCCGGCGCCTCGAACAGTTCTGAATCCACTGTCCCCTGGGCGGGTGCTCCTTCGTCGTCTGGGTATGAGCAACGATTCCGGTCACGCTGTCGCAGCGATCCCTGGCTACAAACCCGGCACGTGGAAGGTCGACCCGGCACACTCCGACATCGCCTTCTCCGTCCGCCAACTTCTGATCACCACGGTCAGCGGCCGATTCACCGGCTACGACATCACCATCGTTACCGGCGAGGACCCGCTCGACTCGTCGGTCAACGCGACCATCGATCTCGCGTCCCTTGACACAGGCAACGAGAAGCGTGACGAGCACATCCGTTCCGAAACCTTCTTCGATGTCGCCAAGTACCCGAGCGCCAGTTACCACTCCACCGGAATTCGCCGGGCCGGCGAGGGGTGGGTCATCGATGGTGACCTGACGTTGCACGGCATCACCCGCAACGTGCCGCTCGCTGTCGCGGTGACCGGGTTCGGCCCTGACAAGAACGGCAAGAACGGCGGTTGGCAGGCCGACTTCTCCGCGACCGCGCAAGTCAGTCGCGGCGAGTTCGGCATCAATCGATGGACGGGTGGCGGCCTGGTGGTCAGCGACACGGTCCCGATCAGCCTCAAGATCCGTGCCATCGGGCGATGACCGCCCGAATATTCAATTCCACTCTAGGAGCAACCCCATGTCAGCAGCTCAGGTGACCAGCAACAGGGCGACGTTCACCCGCCTTCACGAGGCCCTCAACAGCGGGGATCTAGAGCTCGTCTCGAAAACGGTCGACGAGGTCTTCCACCCGGACGTGCGGATCGGCACCCCGCTGCCGATCGAGGCGACCGGCGCGCAGGCGATCAAGCAGGTGTGGGCGATTCTGCTTCGGGCGTACCCCGACCTGCATGTCAAGGTCGAGGACCTGATCGTCGAGGGAGACAAGTTCGTCGCCCGGAACACGGTCACCGGGACCCATCAGGGCGAATACATGGGCGTCTCGCCAACCGGCAAATCCGTCACCTACAACGAGATCTTCATCGCCCGCTTCGCCGACGGCCGGATCGCCGAGACCTGGGGTGTCGTCGACGTCCTCTCCCAGATGAAACAGCTCGGCGTGATCCCCGGCTAGCACAGCCCCAACCACCCGATCGGCATTACGAATCCGCGAAAGGAATCCACCGTGGACGCCCGCCTCGACCTCTTCCAGACCACCATTGCGCTCAAGGCCGCCAAACACATCACCTCCGCCGGCCACGTCATCACCGACGCGATCCTGCCCACCGTGACGCAGGAGCTGGTCAAGCTTCGCGCCAGCCAGATCAACGGATGCGGCTTCTGCACCGACATGCACACCAAGGACGCCCTGCACGCCGGCGACAGCCAGTCGCGCATCAACCTGGTCGCAACCTGGCGGGAGGCAACCTGCTTCACCGAAGCCGAGCGCGCCGCCCTCGAGCTCGCCGAGCAGGGCACCCGGATCGCCGACGCGGCCGGCGGCGTCACCGACGAGGTTTGGGCGAAGGCCGCCGAGCACTACGACGAGGAACAGCTCGGCGCCCTGGTCTCGCTGATCGCCGTCATCAACGCCTTCAACCGCCTGAACGTCATCACCCGTCAGCCCGCCGGCGACTACCAGCCCGGCCAGTTCGGCTAGCCGAGGCCAGACCGACTGACAGCTTCAGCCAAGGAGACGAATTGACGGCCTTCAAGAACGACATGACGATGATGTACGTGATGCACGATGCGCTGCGTCGCGAGCTGGACCGCATCGCACGTGTCACCGCACGCACCGACGACGACCCGAAGCAGGTCCTGCGCACGGCCGCCGGGTGGGAGATGTTCAAGTCCTACTTGCACATTCACCACACGACCGAGGACGACATGCTGTGGCCGCCGATGCGCAAGGCGCTTGCCGACGATTCGGACGGGGTGGCGTTGCTCGACGCGATGGAGGCGGAGCATTCGGCGATCGACCCGCTGCTGGCCGCGATCGACGCGGCGCTGGCCGACCGCGACTCCGGTCCACAACGCCTGGGCGAGTTGACCGACGCCCTGGCTACCGCGTTGCGCGGGCACCTCAGCCACGAGGAGAACGAGGGCCTGCCCCTCATCGACGCGACAATCACCGCAGAGCAGTGGCAGGCGTTCGGCGCCGAGGGCGCCAAGCTGATCGCCGGCGACGTCGCGCGGTTCATTCCGTGGATGCTCGAAGGCGCGACGCCGGATGACACCGCGTCGGTGCTCGGCCTGCTGCCCCCACCAGTCCAGCAGGCCTACCGCGACCAGTGGCAGCCGGGCTACGCGAACCTGAATCTGTGGAGCTAGTTGAGCTACAGCCCCAGATCGCGACCTGGCACGGGTGCGGCGCTCCCCCACGTCCCAGCGGGTCTTGATCATTTCTGCTGGATCCGCCATTACTCGCGGTTTCGACAGAGATGATCAATGGTGAGCCAGCGCGGACTGGGAAGAAGATATTTCACACTGAATGGAAGGGACAGGTAGCGATGCCTACGCAACGCGAGGTAGACGAAGCCAAGATCAGGCAGCAACTCGACAAGTTAGTGGAAGGACTCGGAGCCAGGGATCTCGAGAGCCTGAGGCAGGTCTACGCAACGGACGTCGTGTCCTTCGACGTCGAGCCGCCGCTGCAGCATGTCGGGGTCGAGGCGAAACTGAAGAACTGGGCGAAGGTGTTCACGATCTTCCAGGATGTAGCTTATGAGGTTCGTGACCTGACACTCGCTGTGGGCGATGAGGTGGCATTCGGGCGCTGCTTCGGTCGACTCAGCGGCACGCTGCAGAACGGGACGGCGACGAGCGGTATGTGGGTCCGGGCCACTTTCTGCTTCCGGAAGATCGACGGCAATTGGATGATCGCGCACGACCAGGTATCTGTGCCGTTCGACATACTGAGCGGCAAAGGAGTGACCGACCTCGAACCCTGACGACTCGCAGAAGTTCGCCGACGTCGCGGGCGGTGCTGCCCGTTGAGCCGCTGACCTGGTTTCGCAGGCCGGGGGACGTCGTAAGCATCGATGATCAACGCGGTGAGCAGCTCGTCGCGACTGGCGAAGTACCGGTACACGACTGACGAGACCATTCCCCGGTCGCAGACAACGGCGCGCAGCGACAGGTTCGCACCGTCGACGGCTAGATGCCGCTGCGCCTCCACAGTTACCGCGACGGGTAAGCCCGAACGAGATGACCCGCGCGGTCCATCCGCCAGTCACATTCCCGCTGACCCCAGGCGCCGCACATCTCGTCGTCGTCGCGATCAGTAGTCGCTACGAGAACGGCGGCGATCGCCAGTGACGCGGCCGTTCACGAAGGCCCCTCCGCGTGACGAGCATGTCCATCCTCCTCTTCAAGCTAGTACGACAGCGCTAGATCGTTACAGTCCGACACCGCGCTAAGAGTCCGCGCTGGCACACCATTGATCATCTCTGTCGAAACCGCGAGTAATGGCGGATCCAGCAGAGATGATCGAGACCTGATGGGAAGTCTGGCAGCGCCGCACCCGTGCCAGGTCGCGTTCTACGGCTGTAGTCAACTAGGCTGCGTTAACATGAATCGGCGTGTATGAGATACGAGATGCCCGGTAACTCATACACATCTGATCAGGAAAGGGTGAATCTGACAATGCCTCCCAGCCAGGTGCGCAGTGCGGCCCCGAGGGCACAGCGCGCCGATGCCCGCCGCAACGTCGCGGCAATCTTGGACGCGGCCACGGACTGCCTGACACGCGATCCCGAGATGAGCATCGCCGACATTGCCGCAGCCGCGGGCGTCGGCCGGATCACGCTCTACGGCCACTTCAAGACTCGCGCCGAACTCGTCGACGCCGTCCTCGTCCGGACCGTCGAGCATGCCGACGCGGTCCTCGACGCCACCAACACCGGCGGCGACCCGAGCGCGGCGCTCACCCGACTGGTCGCCTCGTCCTGGCAGATCGTCCACCAGTTCCGCAACATCTTGCTGGCCGCACATCGCGAACTTCCGGCCGAGCGGATCCGCGGCATCCACGACCGGATCATGCGCCGCGTGCAGTACCTCATCGAACGAGGACAACGCGCGGGAACCTTCCGCACCGACCTGCCGAAACAGTGGCTGATCACCACCACCTTCAGCCTCATGCATGCCGCGGCCGAAGACGCCGCCGCGGGCCGCATCACGAGCGACGACGCAGCCGGGCTCATCACGTCCACCCTGCTCGCGGCCTTCACCCCGCCCACCGAACGTCACATGCATTGACGACGCCGAGCCAGGTCGACGATCGAACTTGCTAGGGCACGGCTTGCGTGTGGAGGACGACCTTTCCGGTGGTATAGCGGGCCTCGATGAGTCGGTGGGCGGCCGCGGCGTCGGCCAACGCATGGGCATGGCCGATGAGCGGCGCGACCTCGCCGGACGTCGCAGCCGCCAACGCGCGGTCCTCGAGCGGACGCAGGCCGCCCGGCCGCTGGAAGAGCCGGGTGCCGATCGCTGCCGTGACAGCGATGCCCCGGGCGTACACGTCGGCTGCCGACAGCTGGGTCGGTACTCCGGATGCGGTGCCGAACATCACCAGCCGCCCTCCGGGCGCAAGCAACTCCAGGGTGGAGCGTCCGATGTCGCCGCCGACGCCATCCATCGCGAGGGTGATCGGGCGGCTGCCGACAGCCGACCTGACGGCGTCCGGCCATCCCGGCACGCGGTAGTCGATCGCGGCCGATGCCCCGAGCGCCGCTACCGTCGAGACCTTGGCCGGCCCGCCGGCGACACCGATGACGGTCGAACCGGTGGCTCGCAGCGCCTGCACGAGTATCGCCCCGATACCGCTCGCGGCGGCGGTGACGAGGACGACGTCGGCCGCGGTGGGCGCGCCAGCCTCGAGCACGGACATCGCGGTGCGGCCCGTGCCGACCATGGCGACGGCGTGGTCGTCGCGCATGCCCGCCGGGACGACGTGCAGCGCGTCGAGTCGGGCGATGGCCAGTTCGGCGTAGCCGCCGCTGGCTGCGCCGAGGTCGGCAACGACACGCCGCCCGATCCAGTCGGTGTCGACGTCGGCACCCACCTCGTCGACCACGCCGGCGACCTCTCGTCCGGGCGTCATCGGCAGTTGCGGGAGCGGGAACGGGCCGGTGCGCTCTCCGCGGCGTATCGCCGTATCTATGAGATGGACGCCCGCGAAGGTGACCCGAACGCGCACCGCACCGGTCGGCGGATGGGGGTCGGGGACCTCCTCGAGGCGAAGCTCCTCCGGCGCACCGAAGGCGTGTTGCCGGATCGCGCGCATCGCGATCACACCACCCGTCGCGGCGCCACGCCCGCACGAAGCGCGTGCCGATCGCACCAGGCCGTCAATGCGGCGGCGATGGCGTCGGGCTGGTCCTCGGGGGCGTGATGACCGGCCCGGCCGCACTGCTCGACCTCCAGCGCAGCGATGTTCGCGCGGCACCACTCGACGAGTTCGGGTCCGATCATCGTCCCCGGTCCGGGCTCGAACGCGAAGAGCAACTTCGGCACGTCCGGCGTCGATGCCAGCCATGCGTCATATGCCTCGACTCGCTCGACGACGTCGGCGGGCTCGCCCTCGATCGGGAGCTCCCGCGGCCACTGCAGCAGCGGCCGGCGCGACTCGGCCGTGGGATACGGGCGACGATAGGCGTCCCAGTCAGCGGTGGAGAGCTCGCTGAGCATGGTGTTGGGCAGCGCCTGTTCGATGAACGCGTTGCCGTCGAGGACGATCTGCTCGCCCTGCCCCGGCGCGCGGAACGACTCGAACAACGGGCGCGCGCCGGCACCGAAGTCGGACCACGTCATCGGCCGCACGATGGTCTCGAGAAACGCGACGCCGCGCACCGCGCCCGGATGGCGCGTCGCCCAGTCGAAGGCGAGTGCGCCGCCCCAGTCATGCCCGACGAGCACGACGCCGTCGAGGTCGAGGTCGAGCGCACTGAACCACGCGTCGAGGTAGCGGGCGTGGTCGGCGAATCGATAGGGGACGGACGGTTTGCCGGATGCCCCCATGCCGATCAGGTCCGGGGCCAGTCGGCGTCCCGGTCCCTCGATCGCGGCGAGCACCCGCCGCCACAGGTGAGACGAGGTCGGGTTGCCGTGCAGGAACACCATGGGCGTCCCGTCGCCCTCGTCCTCGTAGTACATCGTCGAGTCGAGCACGTCTACGACCGGCATGTTGGATCCCTTCGGTCTGGACGGGAGCACCCCGCCGCAGCATAATAGACAGGTACCTGACTATTTTCGGAGAAAGACAGGAGCCTGTCAAGATGCCGGTCGACCTCCCGCCGAAGCCTCGCCTGTCCTACCTGTTGCGGCAGCTTCATCTGCAGTACTCGCAGGAGATCGGTGCCGCACTGCGCGACGCGGGCTTCGACGATCTGGGCCCGGGCAACGCCAAGGTGTTGCCGTTCGTTCCGCACGAAGGCATCACGATCGGCGAGCTCGCCACGGTCGCCGGCGTCCGCAAGCAGACGATGGCCGAATCTGTCGAACATCTCGAGCGGGCCGGTTACCTCGAACGCCGGCCGAATCCCCACGATGCGCGCTCGCGACTGCTGTTCCTCACCGAACGGGGCGAGGCTGTGCGGCCGGTCGCCGCCGACATCGGCGCGCTGGTCGAGCGGCGATGGGCCAAGGCGACGAGCGCGAAGGACGTCGAGGACATTCGGGATCGGCTCCGCCGCCTGCTCATCGCGGTCCTGCCGGCCGACATCCATGCACCCGCCGACGACGGCGAGTCCGCTGCGGCCGCGTCTCGTTCCGGCAAGCGTCGCAAGACCACGTGATCGGCGAACTCAGCCGGCGAATCCGACTTCCGTCTGCAGCATCGCTATCGCGTCGACGTGTTCCACCGCCGCGTCGTGCCGCGGCCCGCCACCGGTGCCACCGCTGCGCCGAGTTCGGCGCTGGGCTGGGTGCGGGTGACCCACGCGCCGTACCGCTTCGCCCCGATGTCCGCGGTGATCCCGTGCAGAACGACGCTCAGCAAGACGGTGAGCGCGATGGTGCCGGTGATGCGGGCGACGTCGCCATTGTCGGGGTACTCCTCCAACGCGATCAGCGCGAACACGACCGAGGCCAACCCTCGAGGGCCGAACCAGCCGACGAACCACCGGGTGGGCCGGGCGAACCCGGTCCCGAGTAGGACAAGCGCGACCGGAACCATGCGCAGGACAGTCAGCGACAGCAGCGCGAACACCACACCCGACCAGGTGGCGATCCGGTCGAGGTGCGCCAGCAGGATGACCCCGAACAGCCACCAGACGGCGTACTCGAGCAAGGTGCCGAGCCACGCTGTGAGCTGAAGCGAGTCGCTGTTCGTCGCGGCGCCCGAACGTCGGGCGAGGGACGGCGCGAAGGCCACGCCCGCCACGAACGCCGCCACGAATCCGTTACCGCCCAAGGCGAGGGCTCCGTAGTAGCACAGCAGCGCAACCGCGACCGCGCCAACCGGGAGCAGGCCCCGTTCGGCGAATCCGGCACTGCTCGCCCACGACAGCGCATGCCCGGCGATCGCGCCGAGGGCAATGCCGAGAACGACTCCGACTGCGAGCTCTCGCAGTGCCGTCCCTACGGCCTGATCCTGTCCCCCGATACTTGCGGCCGCCAGCGCGAACAGCACGATCGGAGTGGCCAACCCGTCGTTCAGACCGCTCTCGACGTTAAGCACCCGGCGTACCCGTACGGGTACGACCGGATTGAGCACGGTCGCCGCACCGAGCCCGGCATCGGTCGGCGCGAGCGCAGCCGCGAGGAGCAACGCCAGCCAGGCGCTCGTCCCCGCGAACAGAACCCGGGCCAGCACGAAGCCCGCAGCGATGGTGAGTGGCAGCGCGAGCAGAAGCAGCCGCGCACAGACCCCGACGTCGCCGCGCAACTGGTGTGGCCGAACCTGTGCCGCGTCGTGAAAGAGCAGCAGCGCCAAGGTCACCTCGGCGAGTCCCCGAACGAGAACGGGGTCCGGCTGGTGCGCAAGCATCGTGCCGAGGACCACGCCGACGACGATGAACACGACCGGCGCGGTGACGTGAGCGCGGTCCAGGACCTGCGAAAACGTCACATACAGCAGCACCGCGGCCGCGAAGACAGCGATCGCGATGACGGACACGCCTCATAGTCACGCGCGTCCGGGACGCGGCGCCTCACTCCGGACGGATGGCCAAACCCTTGTACGCGGCCCGTTCGAGGCGAACGACGGGCGCGGCATGCACCGTCCGGCCGGCCAAAGCGTGTCGGCCGACAACGCCTGCGGCAATGCCCGGCGCTAGATGCCGCCGGTCATGACGCCGCCGCGGTCACCGTGACGGTGAGCGTGACCGGCCGGGGTGGCCCGTGCGGGCCGGCGCGCAGGGTAATCGGCACGCGGTAGCTGCCCGGCGCGGTGCCGGCGGCGACTGAGACGGACAGCTCGGTGCCGGCGGTGCCGCCCGCGGGGATCACCACCGTGGTGGCCGTCGGCGTCACCGTGATACTGGGCGGCGGGGCCGCAGCGACCTCGACTGTTACCGGGCGCGCCGTGACGTTGCGGGCCGACACCTCGGCTGGGGTCGATCCCCCGGACGCGACGCTCACCGAGGCTGACGGCAGGAACGGGATCGCCGTCGCCTCGCCGGTGGCGTCCGAGGGCGGTTCGGCCGACGGGCCGGTGCCCCAGGTTCCGGGAGCGGTGCCGAGGTCGACGTCGATCTGCGCGCCGTGCGCGTACTGGGACGCGGTGAGGAACAGCTTGGGCCACGGCTGGCCGTCGAGCCGGAGGGCCTGCACGTACGGGGCGTCGAGGGCAGCGCTCGGGGCGTTGACCGTGATCGCCCCGGTACCGGCCAGGTGCAGCACCGCGCGCGGGAACGCCGGGCTGCCGAGCACGAGAGCGTCGGTGCCGGGGATCAGCGGGTACAAGCCGAGGGCCGACCAGACGTACCAGGACCCCATCGCACCCAGGTCGTCGTTACCCGGCTCGCCGGCCGGCGCGTTGCGGAACAGCTCGACCTGCGCCTGGCGCACGACCTGCTGCGTCTTCCACGGGGCGCCGACGTAGTCGTACTCCCACGGGATGGCGAGGCTCGGCTCGTTGGCGAGGTTGGCGTTCTCCGGACCGGGCGTGACGAGATCGGCAGTCAGACTGTCGAGATAGGACTCCCAGGCCTGGTCACCGCCGCGCGCGGCGACCAGCGCCCCGACGTTGAACGGCACCATCGGCGTGTACTCGGCGGCGGTGCCCTCGACCATGCCGGTGCTCGTGCCGGGCGTGAAGCCGGGCACCCACGTCCCGTCGGCCCGCTTGGCCTGCACGTACCCGGTGGCCGGGTTGAACGCGTTCTGCCAACCCTGCGCCCGTCCGACGAACGTCGTGTAGATGTCCTGCTGGTGCAGGGCTTTCGCGAACGCCGCGATGGCATAGTCGGCGGTCTCGTACTCGAGCTGCGTCGACGTCGCCGCGTTGAAGTTGCAACAGTCGTACTTGAGGTCGTAGGGCAGATAGCCGTACTGATCCAGCGCCGATTGGCCCGGACGGACGGCATTCGTCGTCGTGGCCTCGTCGATCATCGCCCGCAGCGCGGCGCCGGTGTCGAAGTCGCGCGCGCCGAACGCGTAGGCATCGGCGATGATCGGGTCGGCCGGATCGCCCACCATCTCGAAGCTCTCGCCGTTGGCGTTGGACCACTTCGGCAGCAGACCGTCCTGCGCGTAGTCCTCGAGCATGGACCGGACGACGTCGCTCGTCTCGTGCGGGGCGACGAGTGCGGCCAGCTGCACCTGGTCGCGGTAGATGTCCCAGCCGGAGTAGTCGGCGTACTGCTCGTGCCCGGGTGGCACGGTATGCACCTGCCCGTCCATGCCGCGGTACTGGCCGTTGACGTCGCTGAACACGTGCGGGTCGAGCAGTGAGTGGTACAGCGCGGTGTAGAACACGGTTTGCTGGTCCGCGCTCCCGCCGCCGATCTCGATGCGGCCCAACATCTGGTTCCAGGCCCGCACGTTTGCTGCCCGCACCGTGTCGAGGTCCCAGCCGGGAATCTCGGCGTCGAGGTTCGCGGCGGCGTTGGCGTCGCTGGTGTAGGAGATCCCGACCTTCGCGGTCACGGACGGGTCGCTGGTGGAATCGAAGGTGAGTGCGACGCCGCCCGGATCGCTGCCCGGTCCGCCGGCCCAGACGCTGCTCGCGGTGAACGGCCTGCTGAACCTGATGTCGAAGTGCAGCGTGTAGTCGCGCTGGTGCGACGAGGTGATGTTGCAGAAGTGGCCGGCCGTGACCGATCCGGTCACCTCGTCGTCGCCGACGACCTGCGCGGTCGTGGCGTCGACCTTCTGGTACTTGGGCTTGCCGTTGACGATCTTCTCGGCGCTGTCGGCGACCTTGAGCAGCAGGCGTGACGCCGTGGAGGCGGGGAACGCGAACCGCGCCACGCCGGCCCGCGTCGTCGTGCTCAGTTCAGTGGTAACCGGGTTCGATCCGTCCGGCGCGGTCGTCGTGACGGCGTAGTAGCCGGCCTGGGCGGTCTCGCTCGTGTGCGAGAAGCCGGCTGTCGCCGCCGTTGGGTCGGCCGGCAGGTCGCCCACCAGCGGAAGGATCGGCACGTCGCCGTAGACGGGACACCCCGCACCGCTGAGGTGGTCGAGGCTGAACCCGGTCAGCTGGCTCGACTCGTACCAGTAGCCGCCGCCGTTCTGCCGCTGCGGGAACGTGTCGGGGCTCCACTGGATCATGCCGAAGGGCATGTCCGGCCCGGGGAACGTGTCACCGCCGCCGGCGATACCTCCCGATCCCTTGCCGGCCGTGGCCACACCGGTGCCGATCAACGGGTTGACCAGCGACGCCGGGGCCGTGACGAGCGGCACCGGGTTCGACGCCGCGGAGGGAGCAGCCACCGCGACAGCAAGCGGCACGGCAACCACGAAAGTCGCGATGGGCAGGAACACGCGAGCGCGGTGCGAAGCCCTCATGCGGATGCTCGCCTGGTTCCCGACGCGGTCAGCGGCTGGCGGGCCGAAACCCGGGTTGCCGCCATCACGCCGGCCCCGGGACCAGTGCCAATACGACCATGATCAGCCTGTGCATCGGGCTCCTCGCGGCATTCGGACGATCCGGCCCGCAATGGCGCAATCAGCGGGGATGCGGCGAGCCTAGAGTCAACGGACGTCTTGCTACAAGAGGTCAGTCCACCGTCCTCATTCGCGGCGAGCTCACCCGGCATCCACGGCGAACGTGCGCGGGCCGGGTTGTCAGCCAGACGAAGCACCTAGCAGCGGCGCGTCTCGGCAGAATCCCGATTGTCTGGGAGCTGTTGTCGGCCTCTGCCGGTTCAGACCGACGTGCCGGACGTGCTACCCGCGGGCCCTTGCCGAATCGTGGTGACTGCGCACGCCGGCCGCCTGATCGAGTCGCGCGTTCAGCGTGATCGCAGCGTCGATGAGCGCAAGGTGGGTGAACGCCTGCGGGAAGTTGCCCAACTGCTCGCCAGTAGTTCCGATCTCTTCGGAGAACAAACCGAGATGGTTCGCGTAGGTAAGCATCTTCTCGAAGGCCAGCCGCGCGTCATCAAGGCGCCCGGCGCGTGCCAATGCGTCGACGTACATGAAACTGCACAGCGAGAACGTGCCCTCCGAGCCGCGCAAACCGTCCGGTGACGCACTCGGGTCGTAGCGATAGACGAGGCTGTCGGTCACCAACTCGGCGTCCATTGCGCGCAGCGTCGAAAGCCACATCGGGTCTTGCGGGGCGATGAATCCGACGCTCGACATGCGCAGCAGCGCGGAGTCGAGCACCTTGTCGTCGTAGTGCTGGACGAATGCGCCACGGCCGGCGTCCCAGCCGCGTTCCATGACTTGCGCATACAAGGCGTCGCGCACGCCGGCCCAGCGCTCGAGCGGAGCGGGCCGGCCGTGCGACGTGGCCATGCGGATGGCGCGATCGAAGGCCACCCAGCTCATCACCCGTCCGTAGGTGAAGTCCTTGGGCCCGCCACGGGTCTCCCAGATGCCTGCCTCCGGCTGGTCCCAATGGTCGGCGAGCCAGTCCAGCATCTCCTGCAGTTCCAGCCAGCCGGCGTGTCCGAGGTCCAGCCCGCGCTGGTAGGCGAAGAAGATGCTGTCCAGGGCTTCGCCGAAGATGTCCAGCTGCAGCTGCTCGGCGGCGCCGTTGCCGATACGAACCGGGTAGGAACCTCGATAGCCCTCCCACTGGTCGATCGTCTCCTCGGTCAGGTCGGTGGAGCCGTCGACGCGGTACATGAGGTTCAGCGGCGTCTCGGCGCCGGACCGCTCCTTGACGCGAGCCAGCAACCAGCGGCTGAAGGAGGCCGCTTCGTCGGTGAAGCCCATACCGAGCAGGGCATAGACCGAGAAGGACGCGTCCCGGATCCACGTGAAGCGGTAGTCCCAATTGCGCTCACCGCCGACCTGCTCGGGTAGTCCCGTGGTGGGCGCCGCGACCAGGCCTCCGGTAGGCGCGTACGTCATCAGCTTCAGCGTGATCGCCGAACGCTGCAGCGTCTCGCGCCATCGACCGGTGTAGGTCGACTGGCCAATCCAGTTCCGCCAGAAATGAACGGTGTCGTCGAACATGCTCTGCGCCTCGGCGACCCGCATCGCGCGCGGCGGACCGTCACTGGCCGTCTCGAGAACGAGCCCTCTCATCTGCCCGTTCTCAAGGGGAATGGTCAGGTGCACATCGCCAGCGTCGCTCGTGCGTGCCTGCGCCACACGGGCGTCAGTGGGCTCGCGGACAGCGTGCATGGTCATCGAGGACTGGTCGCTGGTGAACACGGCTCCGTTCTCGGTGAGGAACGCCTTGTGCGGCTGACGGGAGTAGTCGAACCGCGGCTCGATATCGACCTCGAAGGTCATCTTCCCGCGCACGCACCGCACGAGCCGAACGAGACGGTGGCGATCTGTGGCGACGTTTCCGCTTACCGGCATGAAGTCGGTGATCTCACCCACGCCCTCTTCGGTGAGATAGCGAGTCACCAGAATTGCCGTGTCGGGCAGGTACATCTGCTTCGTGTCGAACGCGTCGCTCGCGGGGCAGATCTGAAACCGCCCGCCATGCTGATGGTCGAGCAGCGCCCCGAAGACGCTCGGCGAGTCGAAGCGCGGGTAGCAGAACCAATCGATCGAGCCGTGTGTGGTCACCAGCGCGGAGGTCTGCAAGTCACCGATCAGCCCGTGGTTGGCGATGAGCGGGTAGTCAGCCATGTCGTCCCCGAAAGTGGAAGGTGCACCGACCTGCTCGCCCGGTGAGGGTCGGCCGCAAGAGACCACCGTTGCTTGCGGGTGTGCCACCGGTCATCACCCCTGATGGATGACTGCGGTGACGCGGTCTGGTTCGCGAGGGCTGCTGGCGGGATGGGCGACGGCGAGATGTCCGTCGACGAGGCGGTATGTCCGATCGACGAGTTCGAGCCCCTCGGGTCGGTGGCAGAGCAGCAGGACGGTTCGACTCGATGTCGTGTCAAGCAGGTCGGCCATCAGCGCTGTGGCGGTTGGCCCGTCGAGGCCTTCGGTCGGCTCGTCGAGTACCAGGACGGGCTGATCGGCCAGCAGCACGCGCGCCAGGGCGATCCGGCGGCGCTCCCCTCCGGAGATCAGGGCACCGCCCTCCCCGAGCCAGGTGGCGAGCCCCGCTGGCAGCGCCGAATACCAGTCACCGAGGCGAACCCGGCGCAGCACGGCCACCAACTCGTCGTCTGTTGCCTGCGGCCGCGCCAGCCTGAGGTTCTCGCGCAGATCCGAGGCGAACACATGGGCGTCGGCTGCGACACAGCCGATGGTCCGGCGCACGTCCTCGACGCGCAGATCGCGCAGGTCGACGCCACCGAGCAGCACGCTGCCTGCGCCCTCGGGGTCGAGAAAGCGCAGCAGCACAGCCGCGATCGTCGACTTCCCGGAGCCCGACGCTCCGGTTATCGCGACGTGTTCACCGGGCGACAGCGTCAGGTCGAGTCCGTCGAGCACGTTCGGTGAATCCTCCGTCCACCGAGCGGCGACGCTGCGCAGTTCGACCGGATAAGGACCCGCAGGAAACGGCACGGGTGCGGACGTAGCTCGCACCGTGGGCTGTTCGTCGAGCAACCCGAACAGCCGCCGCGCGCCGCTGCGAACGCGGGTCACCAGCACGGCAGCCTGTGGCAGCGGCACCAGTGCTTCGAAGGCCGCCAGCGGAAGAAGCACGACGACGGCCAGCGCAACGCCCGGCAGCTGCCCGCGATGCACCGCCGGAGTCGCAAGCGCGGCCGACCCCCAGACCGACGCTCCGGCAGCGAGCACGGCAATGCCGGAGCCCAGCCCGGTGGCCCATGCCGCTCGCCGGGCCATGCGGGTCAGCTCAGCATCGCGCTCGTCGATCTGGGCGAGCATTCGCTCGGTGGCACCGCAGGCGATCAGGTCGGGCGCCCCGGCCAGCAGATCCACCACGGCAGCCGACAGTTTCGCGCGCAGCGGGGCAAGGCCCGAGGTCGCCCGGCGGGCCGCAGCGGCACTCGTCAATGGCGCGACCACCCCGGCGACCAGCAACCCGAGGCCGAGCACGGCCGCGGTGGACGGCAGAAACGCGGCAGCGAGCCCGACGCAACCGGCCGACACCAGCGCCGCGACGGCTGCGGGCTCGACCACCCGCAGGCTGAAATCCCCGACGGCGTCGACATCGTGGACGAGGCCGGCCAGGACATCTCCACGATGGCGCCGGCCCAGATGGGCAGGCGCGAGCGGAACGAGCCGCTCGTAGACGCTCGCGCGAAAGTCCGCAACCTGGCGGAGCACGGCATCGTGCGACACGAGCCGGCCGAGATAGCGAAGAACCGGACGGGCGATGCCGAACGCCCGTACCGCGGCCACCGCGACCCCGAGGGTGAGAACCGGCGGCATCTGCGATGCGCGCGAGATGAGCCAGCTCGCAGTGGCCATGAGGCCGACGCCGGCGCCGAATGCGGCGGCGCCGGCGAGGATGCCGAGGATCAGCCGGCCCGACATGCATCGGCTGGCGGCCACGAGTCGGGCGAGCGACCGGTCGGTCCCGGCGCTCACACCGCTGCCCGCCCTGATCGCTCGCCGATGAAGACGATGCGATCGCTGTCGGCCAGCAGCGCCGGCCGGTGGGCGACTGCGATCACGGTGCGGTTGCGGGCCAATTGCCGTACCGCATCGGCGACGGCCGCTTCGCTGGCCGGGTCGAGATGCGCGGTGGGCTCGTCGAGCAGGACGAGCGGGGCGTCCCGCAGGAAAGCACGGGCGAGCGCGATGCGTTGACGTTGCCCGGCCGACAGGCCGACCCCGTTCTCGCCGAGAACCGTGGCGCTCCCGTCCGGGAGGTCGTTCACGAATTCGTCCGCGTGCGCGAGGTGCAGCGCGCGGGCGACCGCCGCCGCATCTGCGTCCGGCCGAGCCAGCAGGACGTTGTCGGCGATGCTGACCGGTGCCAGCCAGGGTTCTTGCGGCACCCACGCGAGTTGGGATCGCCAGAGGTCCACATCGACGTCCGCGAGATCGACCTCGCCGCACGGCCCGTCGAGGACGATGCGTCCCGCGCTCGGCGCCACGAAGCCGAGCAACAGCCAGAGCAGTGTGGTCTTACCACAGCCGCTCGGGCCCGCGACACCTACGTAGTCGCCCGGGCGCACAACCAGGTCGGCGATCGCGACCGCCGGACGCTCGCCGTCGTATTCGACGCCGACGCCCTCGATGCGCACCGTCGCATGGGCCAGATCCACCACGGCACGAGAACTCGTATGCGCAGCAGGCGTCTCCAGCACCGCGAAGATCGACCCGGCGGCCGCAACGCCCTCGGCGCTGGCGTGAAAGTGCGCCCCGACCTGCCGTATCGGCCAGTACGCCTCGGGCGCGAGTATCAGCACCACCAGGCCGGTGCGCAGGTCCAGCGATCCGCCGAGCAGCCGCAACCCGACCGACACGGCCACGATCGCCACCGAGATGGTGGCGATGAATTCCAGCGCTGCCGAGGACAGGAACGTCAGGCGAAGGGTCCGCATCGTTGCCCTTCGGTGTTCGTCGGCGCGCCGTCTGATCGCCTGGGCCTGCGCGTCTGCGCGGCCGAACAGCAACAGGGTGGGCAGGCCCTGCACGACGTCGAGGAAGTGCCCGCCCAGCACGGCGAGCGTGCGCCATTGGCGGCGCGCCGCATGTTCGGTGCCGCGCCCGATGAGGGCGGCGAAGAACGGGATGAGCGGCAGGGTGGCGAGGATGATCAGCCCCGCTATGACGTCCTGGCTGAGCACCACCGCGATGACGGCCGCGGGCACGACGGCGGCGGTGGCGAGCGCCGGCAGGTACTGCGCGAAGTAACCGTCCATCGCGTCGATGCCATACGTGGCCGACGTGGCGAGATCGCCCGCCTGCTGGCGGGCCAGCCAGGACGGTCCGAGTCGAACGGCGTGGTTGAGCATGCGGCGTCGCAGTTGCGACTTCACGTCGGCCGAGGCCCGATGGGCCGCCACCTGCCCAGCCCAGGCCAGGCCGGCGCGCAGCACGACGACCAGGCCCAACACGAGCAGCGGCCCACGGACCTCGGCGAGCCCCGCGTGTTGCTGGAAGGGCCGCACGACCAACTCGCTGATGGCGAAGGCTTGCCCGATCAGCAGCGCCGCGGAGAACACCGCGATCGCCGTCGATATCGCCAGGTACCGCCTGGCGGCCGACGCGTACCGGAGCAGTCGATGATCGAGTGTCCTCACGGCTGCTGCGGCACAGTCTTCGTCTCCGCATCGGCTGGTGACCCGAACTGCCGGGCCGTCACCCGCCGGTGGAAGACGTGGTAGCTCCAGGCCTGGTATGCCAGCACGAACGGCAGCAGGACCAGCGCAATCGCGGTCATAACCTTCAGCGCGTACGCACCGGACGCTGTGTTCGCAACGGTGAGCGAGTAGGCGCTGTTGCTGCTCGAGACCATCACCCGGGGATAAAGACCGACGAACACCGAGCCGATCATGCTGGCCAGCGCGGCCGTAGTGGCGGCGAACGCCCACCCCTCGCGGCCTTCGGCAGCCAGCCACGCCGCGGCGAACACCGCGAGCACAGCGCAGGCTTCGATCGGGTTGACCAGAACGCCCTTGTGCTGCGAGGCATGCGTCCAGATCACGAAGCCGAGCACGGCCAGCCCCGCCGGCGGCGCGAGCCAGGCAGCCGACCGTCGCGCCCGCCTGCGCATGGCTCCCCGTGTCGTCAGCGCCAGGTACGTCGAGCCGTGCACGAGGCAGAGCAGCAGCACCGTCAGCCCGGTGAACAACGCGTAGGGATGCAGCAGATCCCACACCGAGCCGGTGAACTCCTGATTCTTGTCGATAGGAACGCCATGCAGCAGGTTCGCCAGCGCGATACCCAGGCCGACGGCCACGATCAGACTGCCGGCACTCATCGCGACGTCCCAGGTGCGCCGCCACCGCGTGTGATCGAGCTTTCCGCGGAATTCGAATGACACGCCCCGAGCGATGAGTCCGGCCAACACGATCACGAGCAGCAGGTAGAAGCCGGAGAACATCGTGGCGTACCAACCGGGAAAGGCCGCGAACATCCCGGCAGCCGCCACGATCAGCCACACCTCGTTGCCGTCCCAGAACGGCCCGATCGTGTTGATCGCGGCGCGCCGTTCCGCCTCGGTGCGGCCTATCACCGCGTGCAGTGCGCCGACGCCCAGGTCGAAGCCCTCCAGCACGAAGAAGCCGATCCACAACACCGCAATGAGCTCGAACCAGAAGGACGCCAGTGACATCGCAACCTCAATAGCTCATGCTCAGAGCCGGGCTCGCCGCGTCGTCGGCTGACGGTTCGGCGAGTTCCTTGCGTGCGTAACGCCGCATGAGCACGTAATCGATCACGGCCAGTGCGCCGTAGAGAACGAGGAAGACGATCAGACTGATGGCCACAGTGGTCGTATTGATCGAGGGGGAAACACCGTTCTTGGTGAGCTGAATGCCTTGGACGATCCATGGTTGGCGCCCGTTCTCGGTGAGCAGCCAGCCCGCGGTGTTCATCAGGAACGGCAGTATCGCCGACCACACGGCTATTCGCAGGAACCAGCGCGACGTGGCGAGCCGTTTGCGCCGTAACGCCCACAACCCCCACATCGACAGCAGGAAGATCAGCCCGGCCGTATAGGCCATGACGCGCATCGACCAGTACTGCACGAAGACGTTGGGCACGTAATTAGCCCGGCCCGTACTGCTGCTGATACTGGCTCTGCACGGCGTTGAGGCCCAAGACCTTCCCGTTCCACGAGTTGGTCGCGAGCAGCGACAGAAGATGCGGTATCTGGATGATCTTCGTCGGCGTGTGGTCAGCATTGCCGCCGCCGATCTGGAACAGCGAGAAGGAGCAAGGCTGGCAGGTATTCCACTGCGCCTCCGACGCGGCGATCTTCATCGGCTGGTACTTGTCCTGAGTAACCCCCAACTCGCTTCCGACGAGCATCGCGAGAATGATCGCCGGCGCCAGAACGACGAGGGCCAAGCGAGCCGCCGGCAGGAAGACGTCGGGTTGCTTGCCACGCCGCAACTGCCACGCGGAGACCGCCAGCATCACCACCGACGCGGTCACGGCCGAGGCGAGCAGGACATGCAGGTAGCTGCGGGTGAACACCGGGTTGGTCAACACCGCACCGATGTTGTTCAACTGCGGGCGCCCGGTTGATGGGTTGATCTGGTAGCCCACCGGGTGCTGCATCCACGAGTTCGCCGCGATGATGAAGCGCCGCCGACAGAGTCGCGCCGATAGCCACCATCCAGATGGCGGCCAGATGGACGCGTGGCCGCAGCTTGTCCCAGCCGAACACCCACACGCCGAGAAACGTCGACTCCAGGAAGAATGCGGCGAGCCCTTCCATGGCGAGCGGCGCGCCGAATACATCGCCGACAGTCCGGGAATATGCCGACCAGTCCATGCCGAACTGGAACTCCTGCACCAGTCCGGTCACCACTGCCACGGCGACGTTGATCAGTAGCAGTGCGCCGAAGAAACGAGTCAACCGCAGATAGTCCGATCTACCGCTGCGGTGCCACGCGGTCTGCAGGATCGCGGTGAGAAATGCCAAACCGATCGTTACCGGCACGAAAAGAAAGTGATAGATCGAGGTCATCGCGAACTGAATACGCGCGAGGTCGAGCTCGCTCACCTGACGCTCCCCTCCGAGTCCGCACGACCAATATCGACGAGCTCAGCAAAGGCTGCCTTGACCTGGCGATCGGAGTACTCACCCGCAACGGATGGTTGACGCGCGCGAGCTGCGCTACCTCATCCGGACGGGGTGAGGCGCACGCCGGAGCGAGTCCAGCACAGTGGACTGCGTTCACCAGCGCGTCGCACGAAACGTGCTCCGCCACATCGGGAGGAGCTCCTGTGGCTGAGGACAAACACTACGACGTCATCGTCATCGGATCCGGCGCCGGCGGTGGGACGCTGACGCATCGGCTGGCCCCAACCGGCAAGCGGGTTCTCCTGCTCGAACGGGGCGATTACCTGCGACGTGAGCGCGACAACTGGGACTCCAGCGCGGTGTTCGTCTCGGGCAAGTACCGGGCACCGGAGTTCTGGCTCGACGAGCACCTCGACGAGTTCCCGCCGGAGGTCAACTATTACGTCGGCGGGAACACGAAGTTCTACGGCGCGGCGCTGTTCCGGCTGCGGCCGCAGGACTTCGGCATCATCGAACACAGCGCGGGCATCTCTCCCGCATGGCCGATCGACTATCAGGACCTCGAGCCGTACTACACGCAGGCCGAGCACCTGTATCTGGTGCACGGCGCACACGGCGAGGACCCGACCGAGGGAGCAGCCAGCGCTCAGTACCGATTCCCGCCCGTGCAGCACGAACCACGCATTCAGCAGCTGAGCGACGACCTGGAAAAGCAAGGCCTGCACCCGTTTCACCTGCCGATCGGGGTAGCTCTCGACCAGGACGAGTCCGGAGGCGCAACGCACACCAGCCCGTGCATTCGATGCGACCGGGTCGACGGATTCCCGTGCCTGGTCCAGGCCAAGTCCGACGCCCAGGTCATCTGTGTCGATCCCGCCCTTACCTATGACAATGTCACGTTGATGACCGGCGCATATGTCGATCACCTGGAGACCGACGACTCGGGCCGAACGGTCCGTGCCGTCGTGGTCCAGCTGGGCGACGGCTCGACGATCAGACTCAGCGCGGACGTGGTCGTGGTGTCGTGCGGGGCGGTGAACAGCGCGGCGTTGCTGCTGCGCTCCCGCAACAGCGCGTTCCCGAACGGGCTGGCGAACAGCTCCGACGTCGTCGGGCGCTACTACATGCGGCACAACAACCTGGCGCTGATGGGAGTTTCGAAGGAACCGAATCCCACGAAGTTCCAGAAGACCCTCGCGATCAACGACTGGTACCTCGGCGCCGATGACTGGGACTACCCGCTCGGTGGCATACAGATGCTCGGCAAGTCCGACACCGAGCAGATCAGGGCCAACGCGCCCCGGTGGGCCGGGAAGATCTCGCCGGGCATGCCCTTCGAGGTACTCGCCCATCACGCAGTGGACTTCTGGCTGTGCGGTGAGGACCTGCCGGTGTTCGAGAACCGGGTCACCCTCGAACATGACGGCCGGATCAAGCTGACGCTCGACCAGAACAACAACGCCGAAGGTGTCAAGCGGCTCATGCACAAGCTGGAGGGCATGCTCGGCGAGCTGGGCATGCACAAGCACCGGCTGATCGATCACAGCATCTACCTGCACAAGGGAATGCCGATCGGCGCCACCGCCCACCAGGCCGGAACCGTTCGCTTCGGCATCGACCCGGGCAGTTCCGCCTTGGACGTCAACTGCAAGGCGTACGACCACGACAACCTCTACGTAGTCGACACGAGCTTCTTCCCGAGCATCGGCGCAGTGAACCCGTCCTTGACAGCAATCGCCAACGCGCTGCGCGTTGGCGACCACATCGCCGAGCGCCTCGCCTGAGGCGGGTGCGCACCGTCCGCATCAGACCTCGAGAACAGGCAGGCGAAACGCATGGCAACTGATCCCGTAGACGCCCTGGTCATCTTCGGCGCGACCGGGGACCTGGCCAAGTTGGAGACCTTCCCCGCGCTCGTCGGGCTGGTCGAGCGCGGCGTGCTCGACGTACCCGTCGTCGGGGTGGCCAAGAGCGGATGGAAGCTCGAGCAGTTCCGCGACTACGCAGCGGCGTCCTTACGGCTGAACAAGATGGATCCCAACGCCCCGGCTGCCAAGAAGATGCTCAGCCTGCTGCGCTACGTCGACGGCGACCTCGGCGACGCGAACACCTATACCGCCATGTCTGATCGAGGTTCCCGAGGGCGGGCGGCTGCTGTTCTACCTGGAGGTGCCGCCGTTCCTGTTCGGGCGGATCGCACAGGGCATCGATTCCGCAGGACGCGCACGAGGCGCTCGGGTGATGGTCGAGAAGCCGTTCGGCACCGATCTCGCCAGCGCGCAGGCGTTGAACGCGACGATGCACAAATACTTTGCCGAGGACGACATCTATCGGGTCGACCATTGGCTGGGCCTCGACCCGCTGGACAACGTCGTGTTCGCACGCTTCGCCAACTCGATCTTCGAACCGCTGCTCAACCGGACACACGTCGAGAGCATCCAGATCACGATGGCCGAAGCATTCGGCGTCGCCGACCGTGGCCGCTTCTACGACAAGACCGGCGCCGATACGAGACGTTGTGCAGAACCACATGCTGCAGGTCCTTGCCACCGTGATAGCCGACCCGCCGGACGGCTCGGGCATGGACTCGTGGCTGGACTCGAAGTCACGGGTGATCAGTTCGCTGCGGCCGCTCACCACGAATGAGGTCGTGCGCGGTCAGTACAAGGGCTATCACGACGTGGAAGGCGTCGATCCTGCCTCGACGGTGGAAACCTACGTCGCGCTGCGTTTGACGCTCGACACCTGGCGATGGGCCGGCGTTCCGATCGCCATCCGTGCCGGCAAGACCGATGCCGGTTACCGCCACCGAGGTCGTACTGCAGTTCCGTCCCATCCCGTATGAGATCTTCGGCCTGGAGGGAAAGGGGTTCGGCGTCAAGTTCCGCTTCCGGATCTGGCCGGAGGCGGCAATCGGGCTCAGCCTGGCGGGTAAGAAGCCCGGAGCGGCCTGGCGTCCCGAAGTCGAAGAGCTCTCCTTCGCCCAGCAGCCAGGATCGGACATGCGCCCATACGACCGGTTGATCGGTGCGGCGCTTGAGGGAAATCGAGTCCCGTTCGCGCGGCAGGACGCGGTCGAGGCGGCGTGGCGGGTGGTCGACCCGATCCTCGGCGACGCCGTCCCCGTCCACGAGTACGCGCAGGGCAGCTGGGGACCCAAGGAGGCCGACTCGTTGCTGCCTGACGGTGACGCCTGGCACGACCCGGTCGGCTGAGACATGTCCGACCGCGACGACGGTGCGCGCGAGCATCGTGTGGTTGTCATCGGGGGCGGCTTCGGCGGGCTGTTCGCCGCTCGTGCCCTGCGCCGTGCGCCGGTGCAGGTGACGCTCATCGACCGGGCCGGGCACCACCTGTTCCAGCCGCTTCTGTACCAGTGCGCGACCGGCATCCTCTCCGAGGGGCAGATCGCCGATCCACTTCGCCACGTCCTGCGCCGGCACCGCAACGTGAACGTCGAACTCGCCGACGCCGTCGACATAGACGCGCAGTTGCGCCACGTTCTCGCGCGACGTCCCGGCGGCACAACGCTCACGTTGCCCTACGACGAGCTCATCGTCGCGGCAGGCATGCAGCAGTCCTACTTCGGTCACGACGAATACGCCGAATGGGCGCCCGGCATGAAGACGTTGTCCGATGCGCTCACCATCCGGCGCAAGGTGTTCGGTGCGTTCGAGATGGCGGCGACCGCGACCGATCCGGCAGAACAGCAACGCTGGCTGACATTTGCGCTGGTCGGCGCCGGGCCGACCGGCGTCGAGCTGGCCGGTCAGCTTCGGGAGCTGGCGAGCAAGACGCTGCGGGCCGAGTTCGGCCATCTCGACCCGGATCACGCGCGTGTGCTGCTCTTCGACGGCGGAGCCGAGCCGCTCGCGTCGTTCGGAACGAATCTGTCGAAGAAGACGGCCGGCGTGCTGCAAGCTCACGGCGTCGAGCTACACATGCACTCGCGGGTTACCGATGTCGACCGGTTCGGCCTGCTCGTAGGCGACGCCGCAGGCGGCGTAACGCGATACGACGCCGGCACCGTGCTCTGGACGGCGGGCGTCAAAGCACCGCCCCTGGCCGACAAGATCGCCCGCGCGACAGGAGCCACGCAGGACAAGCTCGGCCGGATCGAGGTGACCCCTAACCTGACCATCCCCGACCACCCGGAGATATCAGTGATCGGCGACCTGATGAGCCACGGCGACCTGCCCGGCGTCGCGGAAGTGGCCATGCAAGGCGGTCTTTACACCGGCCGCCGCATCCGGCACGAACTGACCGGGCACGGCGCCAAGGGCCCGTTCCACTACCGCGACCTCGGGTCCGCGGCGTACATCTCACGCGGCCATGCGGTGATCTCTACGCGCCGGCTGCACTTCGACGGATTTCTCGGTTGGCTGTCATGGCTTTTCATCCACATCGCATTTCTCACCGGGTACCGCAACCGGATCGGCGCTCTGCTGACGTGGGCCATCGCGTTCACCCGTGACACCCGCCGCGAACGCGCGTTCACCACGTCGATGATCGACACGACGGACGACGTGTACTCGCCTAGGCCCGACAGCACCGACAGCACCGCTGCGTCAAAGAACTGACTCAGGTGCCGGCTCGGGTGCGGCGCTCCCAGACTTCCCATCAGATCTTGATCATCGCTGCTGGATCCGCCGTCACTCGCGGCTTCGACGGAGATGATCAACGGTGTGCAACCCTCCGCGAGCGAACCCGGCCACAGCGCGCTGTCACCTTCGCCCGCCGCCGCGCGTCGTAGCAGTGACGAACGAAGCCGGCCGGTCACCGACGTGACCGGCCGAGCGTTCGGCATCCTCGACGACTCTGAAGGAGCGACCAGTCATGCAAGCACGGATGAAGAACCCCGCGATGGTCCTGCCGGATGCGATGGAAGGCATCCAGCGCCTTTACAAGGCCATGAGCAAGGGCGGTGTGCCGCAGGAAACGCTGGAACTCGTGCACCTGCGGGCGAGCCAGATCAACGGCTGCAGCGCCTGCGTCGATGCCGGCGCACGCGCCGCGAAGAAGGCCGGAGAGACCGACGAGCGGCTCTGGGCCGTGGCCGCGTGGCGCGAGTCGCCATACTTCACCGACGCCGAGCGGGCCGCCCTGGCGCTCACCGAGTCCGCGACGCGGCTCAGCGACCGGGCAGACACGGTGCCCGACGACATCTGGGACGAGGCCACCAAGCACTTCGACGAGCAGGGGCTCGCGGCCGTCGTGCTCATGATCGCGACCACGAACCTCTTCAACCGCCTCAACGCGACCATCAAGGAGCCGGCCGGCGCGACCTGGTCGTGAGCCGCATCGCGCCAAGTACCCAACTACACAGCGAAGGAAGGCCATGACCAACAAGACCTTCAAGAACGACATGACGATGATGTTCGTGCTGCACGATGCGCTGCGGCGCGAGCTCGAGCGCATCGCCGACGTCACCGCCCGCGCGGGCGACGATCCGCAGCAGCTGCTGCGGACGGCCGCGGGGTGGGAGATCTTCAAGTCCTACCTGCACATACACCACACCGCCGAGGACGAGGCCCTGTGGCCGGCGTTGCGGCAGGCCCTGGCCGCCCGGCCGGACGACCTGGCCCTGCTCGACGCGATGGAGTCCGAGCACGCCACCATCGACCCGCTGCTGGAACACGTTGACGCGGCGTTGGCCGACCGCGACCACGGCGGCGATCGGCTCGCCGAGGTGGTCGACAACCTGGCCACCGGGCTGCGCGGGCACCTCAAGCACGAGGAGGACGACGCGCTGCCGCTGATCGACTCGACGGCGACCGAGCAGCAGTTGCAGCTGTTCGGCATGGCGCACACCAAGCAGATCGGCCCCGGTATTTCGCAGTACCTGCCGTGGATGCTCGACAGTGCCAGCGCCGACACCACGGCGCACATCCTGGGCGTCCTGCCCGAGCCGGCACGCGTGGCCTACCAGAACGAATGGCGCCAGGCCTACGCCGAGTGGGAGCTCTGGCCGCCGCGCTAGACATTGCGGACGGTGCGCCTCGCGGTGGGTGGGCACTTGCCCGCTGGGTGGGCACTTGTAAGTGCCCACCTGTGGCACAACTGCCCACCTGCTGGCCGGATCAGCGGCACTCTCAGGAGCGCGGGCTGGAGTCGACGGACATCTCGCCGAGCTCGGACCAGTCCTGCTGCGGGATCGTCATGTTGACGATGCGCGGCGTAGCCACCAGATGCGGCGGCAGTTCGCGCTGAGCCGTCTTGAAGTGCTCGGACTGGACATGTGCCGCGCCCGCGTCGCCGTCGCGGAATGCCTCGACGAGGACGTACTCGGTCGGCCGGTCGACGCTGCGCGACCAGTCGAACCACAGGCATCCGGGCTCGGCCCGCGTCGCCTCGGTGAAGGTCCGGGTGATCTCAGGCCAGCTATCAGCGTCTTCCGGGCGGATGTCGAACTTGGCAGCGATGAAGATCATGGAGTCGACCTCTCCTCTATCTGAATCGGCTGGGCACACCTTGCCGGGCGAGTCGGCGAACGCCTCCCCGACGGCGCTGTGCACGCTCGGTGCGGATCAGCAGATCAAGGGCTCCCTGGAGACCAATGACAGGTAACCCGTCGGCGCTGCGGGTAACGACGAGTTCCATGACGGCCACCATACGGCGAGGCGCCTATGCCCGGGGATGTCAGCCGAGCGGGGATGGAACGCTCACGGCTGGCCTCGGGAGACAGTGAATCGCACGCAGTAAAGAACATCATCCGAAGCTACGACCTGCACGCCAATGTCCACCTATCGACCCCTCCTGCTCTGTTGATCATGAGACTCACGCCGCCACGGCCGTCAACATCCCGGGTCACTCAGGCTAGGCGTCTCGTAGCGCGGTGAGCGCGAACCCGGCAACGATGGCACCGACGGCGTAGAGGCAGAACACACCGAGGCCGGCCCAAGGACCTAACGACCCATGAGTGGGCACGGTCGTAAAGATCTGGCTGCCCGCGTTGGCCGGCATGTACGGCAGAACATCGTTGTGCCAACTCGTCGGCAGCAGGTCGGCGATCGCGCTGGCTCCGAACAGCAGCCCGAAGAAGGCGGAGAGGGCGCCGGCGGTATGCCTGATCACGGCGCCAAGGCCGAAGCCGAGCAGGCCGACGGCGCTGAGGTAGATGCCCGCGCCGAGCACCGCGCGAAGCACCCCAGGCTGGCCCAACGAGACCCCGGCGTGCGCGCCGGAAAGCAGCGCCTGCCCAATACCGAATGCGGCGAAGCTCATCACCTCGCCGAGCAGCAGCATCACCGCGGCGAAGACGATCCCCTTTGCGGCCAGCACGACGCGACGTTGCGGCACCGCCGAGAACGTCGCGCGGATCATGCCCGTGCCGTACTCCGAACTGATCACCAGGACGCCGAGCGTGCCGATCGCGATCTGCGCCAGGTAGATGCCGTTGAGGCTGGTGAGGGTGGCGTCGAACCCGTCGAGCTTGCCGGGACCGTCGCTGCGAACGATCTGCGCCCACCGCGCGCAGATCACCGCTCCGAGCGCGACCGTCGACAGCACGGCCACGATCAGCGTCCAGTAGGTGGAACGCACGGACCGCAACTTGGTCCACTCAGAGTGCATCACGTTGCCGAAGCCGACGGTGGTGGCCGGCTCGCGTGCTGTGTCGGCCCGCGGGGCAAGAACGGCGCTCATGAAACCTTCTCCTCGACGCGAAACTCGACGCTGTCCTGGGTGAGTTCGAGGAACGCAGCCTCGAGCGATGCCTGATGTGGGGAGAGTTCGTGCAGGGTTATCCCGTGCCGCGCAGCGATTTCGCCCACGTCGGTGCAGTCCACGCCACTCACCTCGATGCCGCCCTCCTCCCCCGGCCGAACCGTGGCGCCGGCGGCACGTAACAGTCCTTCCATGCGCGCCGAATCCGGCGTGCGCACGAGCACGTGACTGCGCGCGCTCTGCGCCACGATGTCGGCCACGCTGGCGTCGGCGATCAGCCGGCCTCGTCCTACGACGATGACGTGATCGGCGGTCAGTGCCATCTCGCTCATCAGGTGGCTGGAGACGAACACGGTGCGGCCCTCGGCGGCCAGCCGCCGAAGGACGGTGCGTATCCACTTGATGCCCTCTGGGTCGAGCCCGTTAACCGGCTCGTCGCACAGGACCACCTGCGGGTCGCCGAGCAGCGCGGCCGCCAGACCGAGGCGCTGGCTCATCCCCAGCGAGAACCCGCGTGCGCGCCTGCCCCGCACGCCTTCGAGCCCGACGAGTTCAAGCACCTCGTCGACCCGGTGCCGGCCGATGCCGTTGCTCTGCGCCAGGCAGAGCAGATGGTTGAAGGCGCTGCGCCCTCCGTGCACGGCTCGGGACTCGAGCACGGCGCCGACCTCGTGCAGCGGGCGCCGGTGCTGCGGGTACGGCCTGCCCAGCACCCGTACGGCTCCACTCGTCGGATGGTCCAGGCCGAGGATCATCCGCATCGTCGTTGACTTGCCCGCGCCATTCGGACCGAGGAAGCCCGTGACCCGCCCTGGCAGCACGTCGAATGACAGGTCATCGACTGCGACCGTCTTGCCGAACCGTTTCGTGAGACCACGCGCTTCGATCATCGCCGCACCATCCATGTCCGCATAGCGGAATGATCGCCTCAGCGGGCCGCGGCCACATCGGTTGTCAACCCCGATTTCGACCCTGACTCCGACCCCGAGCCGGTCTCGGTGATCGCCGTGGTGCGTGACAACCTTGCGGGATGGACCAGACCATGACGTTCGGATACGACGGCGACGGCGGGCTCGGTGATCGCCTGGTTGCCGCGGTGCTGCGCGGAGAGAAGACGGCCACGTCCTCTCTCGCGGTCGAGTACCTGACGGGCGATCCGCTGCCCCGCGTCGGCGAGCGACTCCCGCTCGTCGATCACCAGGGCGCCGTCCACGGCACGGTCGAGACGACACGGGTGACCATCACGCCGCTGCATCTGGTCGGCGACGACGTCGCCCGCGACGAGGGCGAAGGCTTTGCCGACGCCGCCGACTGGCGCCGGGATCACGTGGCCTACTGGAACGCGATCGTCGACCTCATCCGAGCCGAGGCGGGCGATCCTGACTGGACGCTGCGCGAGAGCGAACCGGTCGTCGTCCAATGGTTTCGCCTCGTGTCACCCGAGGCCGGGTAGGCGGCCCCTGTCGGGACTTCACGACTCGCGACGGTCATCCAGACGGCTTGTCGCTGTGCACAGCTCGGCGCTGCACATGGAATCGGCGCGCGCGCCGAAGGCAACCGCGCCACCTTGACCCGTTATGGCGCCTGCGTGTTTGACATGCCGAGCCGGACTTCCTAGCTTCGCCGCGTGGAGGTCCCGATCTCGGTTGACCGGCTGGTACGTCTCGGACTCACGCAGTACGAGGCCCGCGCATACGTCGCACTGGTGCGCCGCGACGCCTCGACGCCGGCCGAGGTCGCGCGGCTCGCGAGCGTTCCGCGCCCGCGGATCTACGACGTGCTGCGCACCCTCGTCGCCAAAGGGCTCGCCGGCGATCGCCCTGGACGCAGCGCGAAGTTCGTCGCGATCCCGCCGGATCACGCGATCGAGCAGTTGATCATGACCCACCGTGGCCGGCTGGCCGCGCTGGAGGATGACGCCCGCGACGTCATAGCCGACCTGCGTCCCGCTTCGTCGATGAATTGCCAATGAAACTCGGCATCATCGACGAGCGAACCGTGCTGTTCACGATGCCCGACCCGATCGCGAGAGGCGACGACCTCACGACCGTTGTCATCGAGCATCCGCACCTTGCCCGCACGTTGAAGATCGGCTTCGAGTCGGTGTGGACGAGCGGCATCACGTTCGCGCAGGCGTGCCGACGTCTCGGCATCAAGACACCGCGCAGCAGGGCATCCTGACCCGAAAGAGATTCGCTTGACCGGTTCCGTTCGATCCGCGTACGGTCGCGTACCACGCTCAGTGGTATCTCGGAGGACCGGATGAGAAAACGCGTCGTATCTGCGCTGTCCGCAGCAGTTCTCGCAGTCGCCGTCGCTCCCGCGACGGTGCTGCCACATGCGGCCGCAGATCCGCCCGCATCGACACCGCCCGTACCTGCGGTACGCACGGTCACGCTTCTCACCGGCGATCGCGTGTCTGTCGCTCAGCCCGCCGGTGGGCCGCCGGCGGTCACCGTAGTGCCACGCGAGGGCGGCACAGCCACGTCGTTTCAGGTGCTCTCGAGCGGTAGCCACCTGTACGTCATCCCCCAAGATGCCGCGGGCTACATCGGCCAGCCCCTCGACATCGGCCTGTTCGATGTGAACGCGCTACCGGCAGCCGGCCCGATCCAACTCACCGCCAACTACAGCAGCACCGGCGCTGGCGCGCTGCCCGGCACGGCCGCGACGGGGTCGTCGACTCTCACCGTCCGAGACCCTGCCGCACTCGGCCGGGCGATCGCCCGGCAGTGGGCGGCCGGGAAGCGCACCGGCACGACGGGCGGGCACCTCTTCGACGGCATCCGCAGCCTGACCCGATCGGGCTCCCCGCAGCAGCAGCAGCCACCGGGAAAGCTGTACACGCTGACGGTGAAGGCATTCGACCGGCTCGGCCGGCGCGACAGCTTCGACCTCGCCACCGCCATGAACGCCGACAACATCGACACCTACTTCGGCCAGCAGGGCTTCTACTCCGGTCAGCTCGCGTTCAGCGTTCCGGCCGGCGCCTACAGCATCACCGCATACATCACGACCCACCACGCCGATGGCAGCCTGGACTTCACCCTGGTCACCGCACCCGAGGTGCAGGTCACGCGCGACACCACCGTCGTGCTCGATGCGCGCAAGAGTCACCGTGTCTCGGCGACGGTGCCCCAGCCGACCAGCCAGGCCGTCGGGCAGCTCAACCTCCAGCGCAATCCGGCGGTCGGAGTCACCCTGACGGACACGTTCGTGGAATTCGGGGCCGCCCCGCTGTACGCGACCGCGACGGCGCCAGTGCACACCGGCGAGCTGTACTTCTACCCTGCGCTGCGCCTCGGTGACCCGGACGGCAGCCTCGACCACGTCCAGTACGACATGGAATTCCCTTACATCGGCTCGATTCCAGCGAACCTCAGCCATGACGTGACGGCCGACCAACTCGCCACGATCGACGCGCGCTACCACAGTTCGGTGCCCGGGCGAAAAGAGTTCGAGGCTCGTAACGGCTACCTGCCGTGGCAGGCGGTGCAGGTGCAGGCCGGCAGCAACTTCGCCGCCCCGCTGGCCCGGACGGAGTACGTGCTGTCCCAGCCCGGCATGACCTGGCTGCAGGAGCTGATCACCGACGAGCTGGACGGCTTCGGCTTTGCCTTCGACATCCCGCGCACCTACACCCCCGGCGAGCACACCAGCGCCGATTGGTCGGCGCAGCCGACCGCGCCTGGAATCCAGCAGAACGCCTCAGCCGGTCAGTCATGCCCTGCGTGCCGGGCCGGCGACACACTCAACCTGCAGTTGTGGGGATTCCAGGATCCGTCCGGTCATCTCATGTTGCCCGACCCGACAGCCACCGAGAATCTCTCGCTGTACCAAGGCGATACGCCGGTCGGCCAAGCACGGGGCGGCTTCACATCGTTCCCGCTGAGTCCGAACCCGGCGAGCTACCGCCTCGTGTACGACACCGCTCGCCAGGCAAGCTGGTGGCCTTCGTCCACGCACACGCACACCGAGTGGTCGTTCGCCTCGGCCGAGCGGGCACCTGATCAACTGCCACCCGGCTGGACCTGCGGCGGCAAGGGCGGGGGCGGTCGCGGCGACGTCCCGGCGGGCGCGCCGGCCGAGGACTGCAGTTTCGAGCCGCTGCTGTTCGCCCGGTACGCGACCGGAGCGGGTATCGACGACGTAGTATCGGCCGGCGGCCCGGCCACCGTCGACGTCACGGTCTCGCATCAACTCGGCGCGGCGGCAACGCCGCTCACGTCGTTCTCGGCGCAGGTCTCCTATGACGACGGCACAACGTGGACGCCGGTCAGCGCGACGTCACTGGGCGACGGGCGTTACCGGCTCGCCTACGACCAGCCCCCGCTCGGCGACACGAGCGGATTCGCATCCCTTCGCATCAGCGCGTCCGACGCCGACGGCAGCAGCATCGATCAGACGATCACCCGCGCCTACCCGCTGGCCGTGTCACCCCCGATGCCGCCGACCGAGCCGCAGCCGGGCGCGCCCGCAGTGCGCGCCTGTGCCACACCGGCCACTGCCCCGTACATGCAGTGCATGGCGTTCGTCAACGCGGCTGCCGGCACGTCGACCGATCAACCTCACGGACTGGGCCCGGCCGATATCCGATCCGCATACGCGCTCGGCGAAAACGACGGGCAGGGCCGCACGGTCGCGATCGTCGACGCCTACGACGACCCGAACGCCGAAACCGACCTGGCTGCGTACCGCGCCCAGTACGGCCTGCCGCCGTGCACCAGCGCGAGCGGCTGCTTCCGCAAGGTCAACGAGCACGGCGCGTCCGCCCCGCTACCCAGTCCCGATCCGGGTTGGGGGGTGGAGGTCTCACTCGACCTCGACGCCGTCTCTGCCGCCTGCCCGAACTGCCGGATCCTGCTCGTCGAGGCCGACAGCTCCTCGATCGTCGATCTGCTGCCCGGTGTGCTCTCCGCGGACGCGATGCATGTCGACGCCATCTCCAACAGCTACGGCAGTCGGGGCGAGTACTCCGGCGAGCAGACGCTCGAGGGCTACTTCCACGCGCTGCGCACGCCGACCCTGTTCGCGACCGGCGACTACGGGTACGGCAACGGCGCGATGGTCATCGGGGGCATCAGCTACCCGGCCGCATCGCGCTACGTGATCGCGGTCGGCGGCACCACCCTCACCCGCGACAGCAGCCCGCGCGGCTGGACCGAGACGGCCTGGGCCGGAGCCACCAGCGGTTGCTCGGCCTACATCCACAAACCGTCGTGGCAGAAGGACAGCCTGTGCGACATGCGCACCGTCGCCGATGTGTCCGCTGTTTCCGATCCGGCCACCGGCCTCGCCGTGTACGACACGTTCGGTTACGGGGGCTGGTTGCAGGTGGGCGGCACCAGCCTCGCCACGCCGATCGTCTCGGCCATCTACGCGATGGCGGGGCATCCGACCAACCCCCGCTTCGCCGAGGGGCTCTATCGCAACCCGTCCGCGCTGTACGACGTCGTCGGGGGAAGCAACGGGACCAACTGCAGCAACACCTATCTGTGCAACGCCGTCAGCGGTTTCGACGGCCCGACCGGGCTGGGCTCACCCGACGGCGGCAACCAGTACTGGACCGGATCGCGGAGCTACTAGAGACCGGCCCGCACGCGGGCTGCCCCTGCGGCGAGGCGCCGAAGGCCGGCCACATCGCCGGCGCCGTACTGGCTCACGCCGCTATGGGTGTAGGCAGCCATCACCTGGTAGTGACTGCCATAGGTGGAGTTCAGGTGCGCGAGGCCCATCGCGTGACCGAACTCGTGGCGAAGGATCGCGGCTCGCTGCCAGGAGGGCGAACGGGCATAGCGCGCGGCACAGATGACGATGTCCGAGCGGTACATGTAGAGGAGGCCGCCGCTCAACTGACCGTAGTACCAGTAGGTGTTGGCGAGCACTGCCGAGCCACCCGTGCATCCGGCCGGGCCTTCGCTCACCGTGATGATGCCGCGGACGTGGGCGGGGTGGCCGTAGCCCTTGTAGACGACCGGCAGGCCGACCGAGCGCAGGTTGGCTGTGACGATCGAGATGGCCGGCGAAAGCGTGCCCCGGTGCGGCGCATAAGGCGACAGGTAAACCGAGAAGCCGCCCGGTGCCTCACCGACGATGCGCGAACTCGACAGGGCGTATCCGGGAGCCGCGGCCTGGGCCGGCGCGCTAACGACGAAGGCGCCGCCCAGCATGCTGACGATCGCGGCGATGCATCCGGCGATGCGCAATATGAGTGTCCGTCTGGTCGACGACATCCCACGCGACTCGTCGGGCATGGAGCTGTATGTGGTTCGGTCGGTAGCCGAGCGGATCTGCAACATGGTCACTGGATGTCCTCCGGTTGGGCACTCTCCGTGCACTACATCCAGCCTGTTCGAGTGACTCCGCCAAGATCAGAGAGCAATGTCCCGGCCCGCGGCGCGCAACGTCTCGTTGATCAGGGGCCCTTGTGCTCGCCCGCGCCGCCGGAAGTCCCGATCCCGGCGTACCCGCGTCGACGGTCCCGGCCGATACCCGCAAGACACTTGTCGGTGGTCTTTGATGGACTGTCGCCATGACGACTTCGCAACGCGACAAGGCCCAGCTGTTCCAGTCCCTGCACACCAACGATCCCGTTCTCGTCCTGGCCAACGCATGGGACGTGGCGAGCGCGCGCATCGTCGAGGCTGCCGGTGCGAGCGCGATCGCAACCACGAGCGCGGGCGTCGCGTGGAGCCTCGGCTACCCGGACGGTGACGTGCTTGAACGTGATCGCGCGGTCGATCTCGTGGCGCGCATCGTCGAGGCCGTAGCGCTTCCGGTCACGGCCGACATCGAGAGCGGCTACGCCGAGCATGCCGAGGGCGTCGGCGAAACGGTGCAGGCGTTCCTCGCCGCGGGAGCTGTGGGCATCAACCTCGAAGACGCGTTCCACGGCGACGTCGAACCGTTGCGCGACACCGACGATCAGGCCGAGCGAATCGCCGCCGCCCGTAGTGCCGCCGACGCGGCGCGGATCCCGCTGTACATCAATGTGCGCACCGACACCTACCTGAAGTCCGTGGGCGACCCGGCCAAGCGGCTCGACGAAACTCTCGAGCGCGCCGCCGCCTACATCGCCGCAGGCGCCAGCGGCATATTCGTGCCTGGCGTGGCCGACCTCAGCACGATTTCCGCGCTAGTCAAGGGAATCACCGCACCACTGAACGTGCTCGTCGGCCCGGGCTCACCTACCACCGCCGAACTGGCGGCGATCGGCGTCGCGCGCATCAGCGCCGGCTCGTCGATTGCGGTGGCCGCTTACGGCCTCGCGCAGCGCAGCGCTCGCGAGTTGTTCACGGCAGGCACGTACGGGCCGATCGCGAGCGAGCTCAGCTATGGCGAGCTGAACGGCCTGCTTGCGCGCCGATAGCCTCGCCGGCCACGGGAACGCCGCCGTTCGCGTCGAGCATTGCCAGGGCCGCGACGCTCTGCGCGTCGGGCAATTCGCCACGGCTGATCATCGAGCGCACATCGCGCTCGGTGAACCAGCGGTGGATCATGTCCTGCTCGCTGGGCTCGCGATGCGGTTCGCCGGGGGTGAGCCCGGTGGCCAGGAACACGTCGAATGCCTGGTTGCTGTAGCCGTACACGGTGAACAGCCGCCCGAGATGGCGCCAGGCGTTCGCCGTGTGCCCGGTCTCCTCGTGCAACTCGTGCGCCGCGAGCTCGCGCTGGCTGCCGCCCTGCCCGCTCGGCCACGCCCCTTGCGGGAACTCCCAGCAACGCCGCCCGACGGGGTATCGGTACTGCTCGACGAGCCAGAATCCCCCGCGCTCCCAGGGCATCACGACCACGAAGTCGGACTTCTCCAGTACGGAGTACGTGCCCTGCGATCCATCGGCGAAGGTGATCTCGTCGACGCGTACGCGCAGCCACGGATTC
Source organism: uncultured Actinomycetes bacterium (assembly GCA_963733615.1). Classification (GTDB taxonomy): domain Bacteria; phylum Actinomycetota; class Actinomycetes; order Mycobacteriales; family Jatrophihabitantaceae; genus DASXRA01. The sequence goes on along the minus strand of CAVTEA010000041.1, from coordinate 38,163 downwards.
TCGAAGGCGACCTCGCTGTCGCCGGGGACGATGTCAGGCATCTGCCCATCGTGCCCGCCCGCCCCCCTCTGATTGCGGTGTGACAACAAGGGTATGAAGTTAGACCGTCGACCGAGCGGGCCGGGTCGCGCCGCTCAGTTGACGTCGGAGGAAGCGAGCGCGTCCAGGGTGGCTGTGAACTCCTCGGCGAAGGCCAGTTCCGTCATCAGCTCTTCCCGCCGCTGATCGACCAGTTCGCGATAGCGGCGCACCGTGACGCGCAACTCTCGGCCGCGCTGCCCCACCGGCGTATGGGACGCAGTGAGCGCGTCGGTTATCTCCAGCAGCTCGCGCATCTGCTCGAGGGTGAACCCGAGCGGCTTCATGCGGCGGATGACCAGCAGCCGGTCGACGTCGCTGTCGGTGTAGAGGCGGAACCCGCCGTGGGACCGGGCCGAGGGCGTGACGAGCCCGGCCTGGTCGTAGTGGCGGATGGTGTTGATGGACAGCCCGGTGCGTTCGGCGACCTCACCGATCTGCATTTGGCTCCCGCCCACCGCCTGCTCCTCCCACGCGTGCCGCGATCGTGCGGATACGCCTCGTCGATTTTCAACTCAACTCTCACCTTAGGTTAGAGTTGGGTCGGTACGCAGGAGTTCGCCACCGACACCGCCCGTGCGTGGCCCCCGATGTGACACGCGGGGCCCCGGGCACGGCATCAGCGATGCGTCCTGCCGACAGACCTGTTCCTCGCCCATCGCGCGCGCTGGGCCCAACCCCGATGTGGATTCATGCCCTCACTCACCAGTTCTTCTTCGCCGATGCGCACCCGCGTCCTGTCCGCTGCCCGTCCGCGCCGACCGGAGCGTCCCGTTTGGGCCTCACCGACCGTCCTGCGGACCGAGGTCCTGGCTGCGCTCGTGGTCGGTATCGCGCTGATCCCGGAGGCGATCTCGTTCTCCGTCATCGCCCATGTCGACCCCCGGGTCGGGCTGTTCGCCTCGTTCACCATGGCGGTCGCGATCTCGATCGTCGGCGGGCGCCCGGCGATGATCTCGGCCGCCACCGGCTCGGTCGCGCTGGTGGTGGCGCCGCTGTCGATCAAGTACGGCCTGAACTACCTGGTCGCGGCGGTCCTGCTGGCCGGCGTCATCCAGGTCGTGCTGGGCCTGGTCGGGGTGGCGAGCCTGATGCGGTTCGTACCCCGCAGCGTCATGACCGGCTTCGTGAACGCGCTGGGCATCCTGCTGTTCCTGGCCCAGCTGCCCAACCTGCATCACGTGCCGTGGGCGGTCTATCCGCTCGTCGGAGTCGGGCTGGCAATCATGGTGGGCTTCCCCAAACTGACCGGAGTCATCCCCGCGCCGCTGGTCGCGATCGTGGTGCTGACGGCGTTCACGATCGCGGCCGGGGTCGCGGTGCCGACTGTGGGTGACAAGGGCAAGCTGCCCAGCTCTCTGCCGCATCTGGGACTCCCAGACGTGCCCTACACCACGCACACGCTGTCGATCATCGCGCTGCCCGCGGTCACCATAGCTCTTGTCGGCCTGCTCGAATCGCTGCTGACGGCGCGGCTGGTCGATGACCTGACCGATACCGGCTCGAGCAAGAACCGCGAATCCTCCGGCCAGGGGATCGCCAACATCGTCACCGGCTTGTTCGGCGGCATGGGCGGCTGCGCGATGATCGGCCAGACCATGATCAACATCAAGGCCGGTGCCCGGACCCGGCTGTCGACGTTCCTCGCCGGGCTGTTCCTGCTGATCCTGGTCGTGATCTGCGGCCCGGTGGTCTCTCGTATCCCGATGGCGGCCCTGGTCGCGGTGATGGTGCTGGTGTCGGTATCGACCTTCGACTGGAACAGCGTCACCCCGACCCGCCTGAAGCGGATGCCCAAGAGCGAGACCGCCGTCATGGCCTTGACGGTCATCGTCACCGTCGCCACCGGCAACCTCGCCTACGGAGTCCTAGCCGGTGTGGTCCTGGCCTGCCTGCTGTTCGCCCGCCGGGTCGCGCACCTGTCCCAGGTCACCGCCGTCACCGATCCCGACGCCCAGACCGTCGTCTACCGGGTCGCCGGTGAGCTGTTCTTCGCCTCGTCCTCGCTGCTGTCAGACCACTTCGACTTCGCCGGCGACCCCGATCGCGTCGTCATCGATCTAACCGATTCCCACGTCTGGGACGCCTCCACCGTCGCCGCGCTGGACCAGGTCGTGGCCAAGTACGCCCACCACGGCAAGACCGTCGAGATCATCGGGCTCAACCAGGCCAGCGAACACATGCACGGACGCCTCAGCGGACACCTCACCTCGAGCCACTGAGCGACGCACCGCTGGGTGCTGGCCGCGCCGAGTGATGCCAGCCCTCTGGCAAGAAGTGTTCCCGATGTTGAGGCCATCAGAAGCAGCAGCCGACCGGTCAACGCAGAGAGGGCTGAGGGCCGCCGTTCGCGTCGCGTGGGTCTCGGTTCGTTCGCTCCCCGGTGATGGGGTGGCCGGCTCGCTGCTCGGCGGCCTCGCGCAGCAGCCGGTGGTAGGTGCCGATGTCGTCGCGGTTGTTCAGATGCAGACGGGCCAGTCCGAGCAGCAGGTTGGTCCGCGCGGCGTTGCGGAGCGCGAACGAGCGCTGCTCGAACATGCCGCACAGCCGCGCGGCAGCCGCTTCCGCGCCGGCGGTGGAGTAGTGCGCCGGAAGTAGGTGCCGCACTGCGACCTGCCGGGCGATCTGGTCGTCGTTGGCGCGGACCCATGCGGCTGCGTGGCCGAGCACGGCTGTGGCGGACCGGAACTCCTCCCACGCCTCCTCCCGCCGGAAGGCGGTATCCAGCCTGCGCATCCAGCGTCCCCGGCCGGCGTGGGCGTTGTCGGCTTCGAGCGCGGCCGCAGCGCGGAGCCGCAGGTGATGCTCGCAGGCGAACAGGAACGGAGTCGATAGCTCGCCGTCCGCGGTGGCTCGGGTCGGCCACTTGCGCCGGACGGCGGCGGCGATCGCCCCATCGTCATCGGTGACGATGCTCGCTGGACGCCCGGGCAGCTGGAGACCTCGGAGCAGGTCGAGGTAGTCGGCGGTGCGTGCCGTCGGCGAGGCGTGGACGCCCCACACCCGCCCCTGACCGGCGCCGGTGTAGCCGTCGATTCGGTAGCCGGGTGCGCCGTCCAGTCCACACTGCCCGCCGGCGCCGCGTACACCAGCATCGAGATCAAGGTGAACTACCTGCGGCCGGTGCACGGTCACAGCGGCGAGTTGATCGCGCGCGGCTGGGTGACCAGACCCGGCCGGCGGGTTGCGTTCGCAGAGGGCGAGGTGCGCGACGCCGAGGGCAAACTGGTCGCCACGGCGTCCAGTACCTGCCTGATCATGCCGCGTTGAGCCCGCACCGCTCCCGATCGTGCAACTTCGTGCGGCGTGAGACCGCAAGAAGTTGCACGATCCGGGAGGTGCGGCGCCGCGCCGATCGTTGAGCGCGCGGGTCCTCCCGCACGGACCGATGCGTCCATGTTTGGATAACGGCCGTGACCCAGAGCTACGCGCCACCTCCCGGGCCGGGCCCACACGGTCCGCAGGGCTCGCAAGGTCCGTACTCACCACCACCGAATCAGCGCGGACGCATCGTCGTCAACGAGCTGACCAAGGTGTTTCGCACGGTCCGCGCGGTTGATCGGCTCAGTTTCTCCGTTGAGCCAGGCTCGGTCACGGGCTTCCTGGGTCCGAACGGCGCCGGAAAGACCACCACGCTGCGCATGATTCTCGGCTTGGTGCACCCGACCGCCGGCAACTCGACCATCGGCGGCGTGCCCTACCGACAGATCCACAACCCGATGACCGTTGTCGGCGCCGCACTCGAGGCGTCGAGCTTCCACCCCGCCCGTACCGGGCGCAACCACCTGCGCATCCTCTGTGCCGCAGCGCGGTTGCCCGATCGCCGCGCCGACGAAGTGCTCGATCTGGTCGGGCTGCGCGACGCGGCGCGGCGCAAGGTTCGTGGTTACTCGATGGGCATGCGGCAGCGGCTCGCGCTCGCCGCGACGCTACTCGGCGACCCACACATCCTGCTGCTGGACGAGCCGGCGAACGGCCTCGACCCGGAGGGCATCCGCTGGCTGCGCGGCTTCTTCCGCTATCTCGCCAGTGAGGGACGCACCGTGCTCGTGTCCAGCCACCTGCTCAACGAGGTCCAGGAATTCGCCGACCGGGTCGTCATTCTCAACCGTGGGCAGCTGGTGCGTCAGGGATCGATCGCCGAACTGACCGCCGGCACCGACACCGTGGTGGTGCGCTCGCCGCGCCCCGAGCCGCTCGTCGAGGCGCTGACCAGCGCGGGCCATCAGCCCGACCGCCCCGACGCGACGACGCTGCGCGTGCGCGGCATCGAGATGGAGCACGTCGGCCACCTCGCTTTCACGGCAGGCGTCGAACTACATGAGCTGAGCACCGAGAAGTTCGACCTCGAACAGCTGTTCTTCTCCTTGACCGAGGGTGCGTACGCGGCCCAGAACCCGGGCCAACCACTCGGTGGCCTATACGGCCCGCCCGCGGGCCCCCAGGGAGGTGCGCCGTGGTCGGCCTGATCCGCGCCGAGTTCCGCAAGCTGGGCACGACCCAGGTCTGGTTCTGGATGCTGCTGCTCTGCATCGGGCTCACGGCGCTGTTCGTGGTGGGCAACATTGCGGGCAGTAGGACCGATGCGGAGCTGGCCATCCACGTCCGCGACATCATGATCTCGGCCAGCGGCGCGTTCACCTACGTGCCGATCTTCGTGCTGGGCGCGCTCGCGGTCACCACCGAGTACCGCTACCAGACGATCACGCCGACGGTGCTCGCGACACCGTCAAGGTGGGCGCTCATCACCGCGAAGCTAATCACCTATGCCCTGGTCGGGGCACTGTATGCCTTGATATGCCTGACGATTCAGCTCGCGATGGCCCTGCCGTGGCTCTCGGCCCGCCACATCCACGTGTCGTTGAGCGACCAGAAAGGCCCGCTGCTGGCCGCGTTCGCCGTGCTGGCGCTGTTCGCCTTGGTAGGCCTGGGGGCCGGCGCCCTATTGCGCAACCAGATCGTCGCCGTGACAGTGGGCGTCATATTCATTCTGGTGTTGTCCCGGCTGTTCCTGATCATCCCAGGCGTCAAGTACATATACCCCTACCTGCCGACCGGCGCGGTCGACTCGATCGTCACCGATCCGCACGACGCCGGCAACCGCGTGATCAACAATGTGCACCTCATGTCCGCAGGTGCGGGCATCGGCGTGCTCCTCGTCTGGGGACTCGGGATGGCCATCCTCGGGGCAGGCATCAGCATGAACCGCGACATCACCTGAAGACCGTGAGGCTCGTCCCGCTCGTCGCAGTCGCCGCCGTAGCCGCCGTGGCCGTTGCCGGCTGCTCGGTCGGTCAGCCGACGGGCTTCGTGTCGCGCAGCAACGACACGTGCGCAACGGCCACCAAGGTGGTCGACGCGCTGAAGGCGCCGCGCGATCCGGGCGCCGCGCTCGCCTACGCCCTCGATCGCTACACCGCGCTGGAGCACGCCGTCAGTACGCTCACCGACTCGTCCCTGCCGGGCGGGAAGAGCGGGCGCGACCTGCGCGAGCGGTGGCTGCGGCCGGCGCGTGCCTCGCTGCGCGCGGGCGACGACGAGATGGCCCGGCTGCGAGACGCCGTGCGGCGCCGCGACGACGCAGCCGCCGCGGTTGCGTTCGGATCTGCCGCTATGGCCGGAACGTCAGGTGTCGACACGACGCTGCTGCGCACTCGGGGACTGATCAAGTGCGCCACCCTGTTCACCCCGAACACCCCGCCCACCTCGTGGTAGCCGGCTTGTGAGGAATGGCACCTGCCAAGAGCGCGGTCCGCGTCTCGTGCGCATGACGAGCCAGAGGCCCGGGCGTAACCTGAGAGACTGGATCAACTCGTCAGCAATCTCTCGACATCGAGACAACAGACCCCAAGGCGGCCGGACGACGTGGCGACCACGGAACAGTCGACAAGCGAAGCTCATCCAGTGATTGGCGCAGACTTCGGCGCCAACGAGTGGCTCGTCGAGGAGATGTACGAGCGCTACCTAGCCGATCCGAAGAGCGTCGACGCCGCGTGGCACGACTTCTTTGCCGACTACCGGCCTTCGAACGGTGCAGTGCCTCGCGGCGCGGCCGTGCCGCAGGCCAGTCAGCCGGTCGCTACCGAGCGCACGACCGCAGCACCCGATGCAGGCGCGACGTCAGCAAGAGCACAGCAACCGTCGCCTGTCGCGCCGGTCAAGGCGACGCCAGCGCCTGCCGGCGGTGACCAGACCGTCCAGTTGCGCGGTGCGGCCGCTCGGGTCGTGCTGAACATGCAGAACTCGCTCGCGGTGCCAACCGCCACCAGCGTGCGCGCCGTACCGGCCAAGCTGCTCGCCGACAACCGGGTGGTGATCAACAACCACCTACGGCGTTCCCGGGGCGGCAAGATCAGCTTCACGCATGTCATCGGATTTGCGATCGTCAAGGCGCTGGCCGACCACCGCGAGATGAACAGCCACTTTGCCGAGGTCGACGGCAAGCCGGCAGTGATCGTCCCTGAACACGTCAACTTCGGCCTCGCGATCGACCTACCGGGCAAGGACGGCTCACGGTCACTGGTCGTGGCGGCCATCAAGAGCGCCGAAGCGATGGACTTCGCGGGGTTCTGGAGCGCGTACGAAGACATAATCCGCCGCGCGCGTACCGGCAAACTCACCGCCGACGACTTTGTCGGCACGACGATCAGCCTCACCAACACCGGCACGATGGGCACGAACCATTCCGTGCCACGCCTGATGGCGGGTCAGGGCACCATCGTCGGCGTCGGCGCGATGGAGTACCCGGCCGAGTTCAGCGGCATGAGCGAAGAAGCGCTGACGGTGCAGGCGATCAGCAAGACCATGACTTTGACCTCCACCTACGATCACCGCATCATCCAGGGCGCGCAGTCCGGCGAGTTCCTGCGCCGCATCCACCAGTTGCTGCTCGCAGACGATTTCTACGACGAGATCTTCGCCTCGCTGCGCATTCCCTACGAGCCGGTGCGCTGGCTCGTCGACCGCGAGTTCGCCCACGAGGGGCAGATAGACAAGAACGCGCGCGTCATCGAGCTGATCAACGCCTACCGCACCAGCGGTCATCTGATGGCCGACACCGACCCGCTCGAATACACCGTCCGCAGCCACCCGGACCTCGACATCACCCGCCACGGCCTCACCCTGTGGGATCTCGACCGCGAGTTCCCGGTGGGTGGCTTCGCCGGCGAGAAGCTGATGAAGCTGCGCGACATACTGGGCGTACTGCGCGACGCGTACTGCCGTCGAGTGGGCGTCGAGTACATGCACATCACCGACCCCGAACAGCGCCGCTGGATCCAGACCCGCATCGAGGTCAAGAGCGACGCGCCGGACCGGACTGCACAGCTGCATATTCTCGGCCGGCTCAACGTCGCCGAAGCGTTCGAGACGTTCCTGCAGACCAAGTACGTGGGCCAGAAGCGGTTCAGCCTCGAAGGTGCCGAGACGGTCATCGCCCTGCTCGATGCCGTGCTGTCGCAGGCCGCCGACCACGGCATGGACGAGGCTGTGGTCGGCATGCCGCACCGCGGCCGGCTCAACGTGCTGGCCAACATCGTCGGCAAGCCGTACGCCAAGATCTTCAACGAGTTCGAAGGCAACATGGACCCGAGCAGCGCGCAGGGTTCCGGCGACGTCAAGTACCACCTCGGCGCCCACGGCATCTTCCGAGCTCCAAGTGGGCGAGACGTAGCGGTCACACTCACAGCGAATCCTTCGCACCTCGAGGCCGTCGACCCCGTGCTCGAAGGCATTGTGCGGGCAAAGCAGGACGTGCTGAACAAGGGCGAGGCGGGTTTCACGGTGCTCCCCGTGCTGATGCACGGCGACGCCGCATTCGCGGGTCAGGGCGTTGTCGCCGAGACGCTGAACCTCTCGCAACTGCGCGGCTATCGCACGGGCGGAACCGTGCACGTCGTCGTCAACAACCAGGTCGGATTCACCACGTCCCCGTCGGCTTCCCGCTCGAGCTTGTACTGCACCGACATCGCCCGCATGATCGCCGCGCCGATCTTCCACGTCAACGGCGACGACCCCGAGGCATGCGTGCGCGTCGCACGACTCGCCGTCGACTACCGGCGCGAGTTCAAGAAGGACGTCGTCATCGACATGGTGTGCTACCGACGGCGTGGCCACAACGAAGCCGACAATCCCTCGTACACGCAACCACTGATGTACGACATCATCGACAGCAAGCGCAGTGTCCGAAAGCTGTACACCGAGGCGCTCATGGGCCGCGGCGACATCACGCTCGAAGACGCCGAGGCGGCCTTGAAGGACTTCCAGGCACAGCTGGAAAAGGTGTTCGTCGAGACCCGCCACGCCACCGGGCGCCCAACGCCTGAGCCCGACATCGAGCAGATCTCCCCGTCGCAAGCCGTCACCACCGCGACTACCGCCGAGGTCATCAAGCGGATAGCCGACGCCTACGCGAATCCGCCCGAGCACTTCACCGTTCACCCAAGGCTCAAGCCGCAGATCGATCGCCGGGTCGCCATGGCCAGCAACGGCAACGTCGACTGGTCCACCGCCGAGCTGTACGCGTTCGGCGCCCTCGTGCTGGAAGGCCGGGCCGTGCGCCTGGCCGGACAAGACTCGCGGCGCGGAACGTTCACCCAGCGCCACGCGGTGCTCATCGACCGTAAGACCGGCGAGGAGTACACGCCGCTGCGTTACCTCGCACCCGAGCAGGCGCCGTTCTGGGCCTACGACTCGCTGCTGTCCGAGTATGCGGCGATGGGATTCGAATACGGCTACTCCGTCACCCGCGAGGACGCGCTCGTGTGCTGGGAGGCGCAGTTCGGCGACTTCGGCAACGGCGCCCAGACCATCGTCGACGAGTTCATCGCCTCCGGCGAGGCGAAGTGGAGCCAGCGCTCGGCAATAACGCTGCTGCTGCCCCACGGGCACGAGGGTCAAGGCCCCGACCACTCCTCGGGTCGCCCGGAACGCTTCCTGCAACTCGCCGCCGAGAACAACATGACTGTGGCGATGTGCTCCTCGCCCGCGAACTACTTCCACCTGCTGCGACGCCAGGGCATCTCGCCGGTTCGTCGGCCGCTCATCGCGTTCACGCCGAAGTCGTTGCTTCGCCTCAAGGCCGCGGTCAGCGACGTCGACGAATTCACGACCGGCACGTTCCGTCCGGCCATCGGCGACACCATCGATCCTTCCGGCGTGCGCCGGGTGCTGCTGTGCAGCGGCAAGATCTACTACGACCTCGTCGCGGCACGTGCCGAGCAGCAGCGCGGCGACGTTGCGATCGTGCGCGTGGAGCAGCTCTACCCGCTGCCGGCGGCCGAGATCCGCGCCGAGATCGACCGCTATCCCAACGCCCAGCTCGTGTGGGTGCAGGAGGAGCCGGCCAACCAGGGCCCGTGGCCGTTCATGGCGTTGAACCTGCCCGAGCACCTCGAGGGCCGCCCGCTGTTGCGCGCATCCCGGCGTGCGTCGGCCTCGCCTGCGGTGGGGTCGGTCAGCGTGCACGAGGCGCAGCAGCGCGAGATCGTGGCCACCGCCTTCAGCTACTGACCCTTTCTGCCGAGTGGTGCGGTACCCGCGCCGCGCAGCTTTGCGTTGAGTCGGTCGTGGCCTCGGCCGACTCAACGGGGAACGCGCCACTCAACTCGACCTTGTGGCTATCTTGACCCCCATGCCGAATACGCCAGAACCTGGACGCGCCGTGCACTGGGGAATCCTCGGCGCGGGTCAGCATGCCGCGACCGTCGGCGGCGAGATCGCCGCAACGCCGGGAAACGAGGTGGTCGCGGTCGGTTCCCGGGACGCGACGCGGGCTGCCGCATTCGCCGAACGGCTCACCATCCCCCGCTCGTACGGCAGCTACGCCGACCTCGTGGCCAGCGACGATATCGACGTCGTCTACATCGCGACCACCCACGGCCAGCATCACGAGCACGCATTGCTGGCGCTGCAGGCGGGCAGGCCGGTGCTCGTCGAGAAGGCCTTCGCCCTAAATGCGCGCCAGGCACGCGACATCGTCGACACCGCACGCCGCATGCGCCTGTTCTGTATGGAGGGCATGTGGATGCGGCTCAATCCCCTCATCCGCCGGGCGCAGGAGATCGCGGCGTCCGGCCGCATCGGCGAGCTGATCAGCGTCCACTCCGACCTGTCGCGCCGGTTCGAGTTCGATCCGGCGCATCGTCTGTACAACCTGGCAGCGGGCGGCGGCGCGCTGCTCGACCTCGGCGTGTACCCGGCGACGTTCGCCTGGCTGTTCCTCGGCCGGCCCGACACCGTCCATGCCACCGGGTCCCTCTCCCCGACCGGCTCGGACGTGACAGCCGCGATGCAGTGGGGCTACCGCGACGGGCGCTTCGCGCAGGTGTCGTGCACCGCCCTCGGCCAGAATCCGCTGACCGGCGTCGTCACCGGCACCGACGGGTGGATCTCGATCGGCAAGCGGGTGCACCGGGCGCCGTACATCACCGTCCACGACGGAGCCGGCGAGGAGGTGCTGACCCAGACCGTGCAGGGTGAAGGCTTCGGGCCGGAGGTCGTCGAGGTCGAGCGCTGCCTTCGCGCCGGTGAGCTGGAGAGCCCGCTCGTGCCCCTGGACGAGACGGTGGCGATCCTTGACGTGCTCGACGGAGCGCGGGCCCAACTCGGCGCGCGCTACCAGGCAGATCAGGAGCCCTAGGCCATGTACTTCACCGATCGCGGCATCGAGGAACTCATCGAGCGACGCGGCGACGAGCAGGTCAGCCTGGCCTGGCTGGCCGACCGGCTGCAGACGTTCGTCGATGCGAATCCGGACTTCGAGATTGCCGTCGACCGGCTTGCGACCTGGCTTGCCCGCTCGGACGACGAGGACGATTAGCCGGTGCTACGCACGCGGGCCGAGCAGCGTCCTGCCCGCCTGCGCGCTCTCGCTCCGATCAGGCCGAGCCGATCCACCCGGTCAGTTCGGGCTCGACGAAGAACGCCGATGGTCGTCGTTTCCGACGCTGACGGCGAGTGCGGCAAGTGCCGTGAGCGCTACCACGAGCATGGCCACGCCGAGTCCGGTCATCGCGATCATGATCATCTACCCCCTGTGCTCAATATCCTTGCGATATAGGCATTAACGCCTCGTTCGACTGGTCGCATTTCGGCCTTGACTGTGACGTTGATCGACGCGGTGGGGCAGGCCAATCGCTGGTCCAATGACAAAGCCAACCGACGCGGGACGCGAGTCCAATACTCCGGCCAATTTGCAGTAATCCGCTGTCGCGCCAGACCATTGACGTGCCAGACTGGCCTGGTGCCACCTATCTTCCGAGTCAGTGGACGAGCCCTGTCCCGGTTACTGCCGGATGTGCATCAGTTGCCAGGCCCTGTCTACCTCGCCCTCGCCGAGAGCATCAGCGCGCTCGTGCTTGACGGGCGCGTCGCTCCGGAGACACGCCTGCCGTCAGAGCGCGAGCTCGCAGAGCATCTCGCGCTGAGCCGGGCCACTATCACCGCCGCCTACGACTCGCTACGTGCCGACGGGTTCGTCGTCAGCCGTACCGGTGCGGGCAGCTTCGTCACGGTGCCGGTCACCGCCCGGCGCATCTCACCGACACGCTGGGCGCCGGCCCCGATCGCACCTGCCGACGAAATCGATCTGTCCTGCGCGTCTCTGGCCGCCCCGCCCGGGGTACTGCCTGAGGCGGTCGCCGAGGCGTCGGCCCAGCTGCCGGTGGCCGCGGCCGGCAGCGGGTACAACCCGCTCGGCCTGCCGGAACTACGCCGCGCAGTCGCCGCGCGGTTCACCGCACGCGGCGTGCCCACCAGCACCGAGCAGATCCTCATCACGAACGGCGCATTGCACGGGTTCGACATGCTGTTGCGAGTGCTCGTCGGGCCTGGCGATCGCGTCCTCACCGAGCTGCCGACCTACCCAGGTGCCCTGGACGCCCTGCGCGCAAATGGCACGCGCATCGTGCCCGTGGCGATCTCTGCCGAGCACGGCTGGCCGGTCAGCGAGTTACAGGCGATGCTGCGCCAGACCCTGCCCCGTATGGCATTTCTCGTGCCCGACTTCCAGAATCCCACCGGCGCGCTGATCGGCGACCGCGAGCGCCGCGACGTGCTGCGCGTCGCGCGGCGGACCGGCACGATGGTGGTCATCGACGAGACGTTCGTCGACCTCGGCCTTGACGGCCCGCGCCCACCCACTGCCGCGCTCGACTCCTCCGTGGTCACCATCGGCTCACTGTCCAAGCCGGTGTGGGGTGGGCTTCGGCTCGGTTGGATCAGGGCGTCGGCCGATCTGGTACGGCGGCTCGCCGTGCAGCGGGCGGCCACCGACCTCGCCGGTTCGGTACTCGATCAGCTCGTCGGCGTCGTCCTGCTCGACCGTTTGGACGAGATCGCTACGGCGCGGCGCGTTCAGCTGCGCGAACAGCGCGACAAGCTCATTGCCGCGCTGGGTGAGTACCTGCCGCAATGGCGGGTGCCGGTGCCCCAGGGGGGATTGTCCGTGTGGGCCGAACTCGACGCGCCGCTGTGCACGCCGCTCACCGGCCTCGCCGCCCACCTGGGGATCCAGCTCGTGCCAGGTTCGCGCTTCGGCCTCGACGGCACGCTGGAGCGGTTCCTGCGCATTCCCTTTGCGCTGCCTGCCGATCAGCTCGCCGACGCGGTACGGCGGATCGCGCTGGCCTGGGATCGCCTCGACCACTCGGCCGGCACGTCACGTCAGCTCGTCGTCGCCTGATCGCACGAGGTTGCCCCACGCGCACTCCGCCGCGGCCTCGGCGCCGGCCGTCAAGGTGACCCGTGATCGCCGCCTGACGATCACCGACCGCCAACAGATCAACGACGAGCATTCGGAGGAACCATGTTGATCGTCGTCGCCCGGTATGTCGTGACCGCCGGGCACGAATCCACAGTGGTGCGCCTGCTGCGCAAGAACGCAGAGGCCAGCCGTACCGAGCCAGGATGCCTTGAATTCTCTGTCTACCAGGAGATTGACGATCCTCGAACGGTGCTGCTCTACGAGCGGTACACGAGCGAGGATGCATTCCAGGCCCACCGGCAGACACCGCACTTCAAGGACATCATCGAGGCGCAGGTCGTGCCGCTGCTGGACGAGCGCACCTGGACACGCATGGAACCGCTGCCCGCCGCAGGATCTGCATCGCCGGCCATCCGCTGACCGCAGCGTCCTCGCCGGCTCACCGGCCAGGCGCTCAGACCGTCAGCTGAGCGCGCGCCGCGACTCCGTCTCGCCGGGCCTGCTCGGCAACCGCTGCCGCAACAGCCGGCACGACGCGCTCGTCGAACGGGGTGGGCACGATCCGGTCGGGCGCGAGTTCGTCGGCGACGACGCCGCCGAGCGCCGCCGCGGCGGCCAGCTTCATGCCCTCGGTGATGGCACTCGCTCCGGCATCGAACGCTCCCGCGAAGATGCCCGGAAAGGCTAGGACATTGTTGATCTGATTGGGAAAGTCGCTTCGGCCGGTGGCCACCACCGACGCGTACCGGTGCGCGAGGTCGGGCGCGACCTCCGGAGTCGGGTTGGCCAGAGCGAAGATGATCGCGTTCGGCGCCATGCGTGCCACGGACGCTTCGCCCAACGCGCCCGCACTCACGCCGAGGAACACGTCAGCACCCACCAGGGCGTCAGCGAGCGAGCCGACGAGGCCCAATCGATTGGTCATCGCGGCCAGTTTCTCCTTGACCGGAGTAAGGCCAGACCGTCCACTGTGGACGATGCCTCGCGAGTCGGCCACCGCGATGTCACCGATGCCTGCTGCGAGCAGCATGCGAGTACAGGCAACACCTGCCGCGCCGGCACCGGACACGACAACCCGTAGCTGGCTCAGGTCGCGGCCGGTGACCGTCGCCGCATTACGCAATGCCGCAAGGACAACGACCGCCGTGCCGTGCTGATCGTCGTGAAACACCGGTATCGACAGGCGATCGCGCAAGCGCGCTTCGATGTCGAAGCAGCGCGGAGCCGAGATGTCTTCCAGGTTGATGCCGCCGAATGACGGAGCAATCTGTTCGACGACGCGGACGATCTCGTCGGAGTCGGTGGTGTTCAAAACGATGGGAACCGCATTGATACCGGCGAACTCGCAGAACAGCGCGGCTTTACCCTCCATGACCGGCAGCGCAGCCGCGGGCCCGATGTTGCCGAGGCCAAGCACTGCTGTGCCGTCACTCACGACGGCGACGAGCCGCGATCGCCAGGTGTACTCGCGAGCCAGCGCGACGTCGCCCGCGATTGCGCTGCACACCTCGGCAACTCCTGGCGTGTAGGCCAACGAGAGTGATTCGCGATCGGTTAGTGCCAGCTTGCTCTGCACCCGGAGCTTTCCGCCCTCGTGCGCACGAAACACTGGCCCGGTCAAATCCGACGGATCGAATTGCACTGCGTTCGCCCCACAATCAGCGTCGATTGATGGTCACCCAATCCTTGCCGGGCCAGGGATACGGCGCCGCACATCGAGTAGCCGGGGTTCGCCCGAATACCCGAGTCTGGCACGGTTGTCCCGCACACGGACAGGTGACCCCGCCCACGCAACTAGCGAACCCGACGCGGCAACCGACGCCGTCCGTCCGGCCAGCGCAGCACGACCCTGCCCAACACGTCGGCAATGCCATGGCTGCGGCTGTCTCCCGAGGTCGCGTCGTTGTCACTGCGCAGCAGCCATCCGTCGCCGTCCGGGCGCTCCGCGCGCTTGACGACGAACCGATCGGGCATGCTGCGAAAGCGCGCGAGCACCACGTCGCCGCGGCGCACCCGGGCCCCGTGTCGTACCAGCACGACATCACCGTCGTAGAGCGTCGGCACCATCGAAGGGCCTGCGACGCGCACCATCTGCCAGGGAAGGGGCACGGCTCCCATGCTGCCTTCTCGCTGTTCGCCCCGGGAGTATGGTCCAGCGAGTAGCGCAAATCCGGTGTTCTCGCAGGAGGTCAAAGCGATGCCATTGTTCCGACCCACCATTACAGCTCACGCGCATTGCGATTTGCCGTGTGGCGTATACGACCCGGCGCAGGCCCGGATCGAGGCCGAGTCGGTGAAGGCGATCATGGAGAAGTACCACGGCAACGACGACCCGGTGTTTCGCACCCGGGCGTTGCTGATCAAGGAGCAGCGTGCCGAACTGGTCAAGCACCACCTGTGGGTGTTGTGGACCGACTACTTCAAGCCGCCGCACTTCGAGAAGTACCCCGAACTGCACGACCTGTTCAACCGGGCGACCAAGGCCGCCGGGGCAGCCGGCGGTAAGGGTGCCGTCGACCCGGCCGAGGGGCAGAAGTTGCTCGACCTCATCGCCGAGATCGACAAGATCTTCTGGGAAACCAAGAAAGCAGCGTGAACGGTACGACCGACACCGAGGCCGGCTCCCGTGTGGGGCCGGCCTTCGTACTGCCCGGACCGCTGCCCGACGACACCGCCTTGTGGCTCATCCGCCACGGTGAGACCGAATGGAGCAAGAACGGCCGCCACACCGGGCGCACCGACCTCCCCCTCACCCACCATGGTGAGCAGCAGGCCGTGGCGCTGCGCGAGACCGTTCGTGACCTTCAGCCCTCCTATGTGCTGTGCAGCCCGCGCCAGCGCGCGGCACGCACCGCAGCCCTCGCCGGAATCAACGTCGACGCCATCGACGCCGACCTCGCCGAATGGGACTACGGCGACTACGAGGGCCTGACCACCGCGCAGATCCGCGAGCGGGTGCCGGGCTGGTCGCTGTGGACGCACCCGGTGCCCGGCGGCGAGACCGCAGCCGAGGTAGGCGATCGCGCAGACCGCGTGCTGCGCAGGGTACTTTCCCGGCTGCCTGATGGGCCGGTGGTCCTGGTCGCGCACGGGCACGTCAGCCGGGTCATCGCCGCCCGCTGGATCGGTCTCGGCCCGCTCGACGGTGGACGCTTCGCCCTCGACACTGCTGCACCGTCCGTGCTCGGCGCGCAGCACGGGGCTGCGCTGATCGATCGGTGGAACATGCCCAATTCCGCGACAGAGCAGCGAGGAGCACCGTCGTGACCGGCGAGCACACGCACGACGACGTCGAGTTGCAGGTCCCGGCCAGCGGCGCCTTCGTGGCGATCCTGCGAATGATCACCGCGGGGCTGGCAGCGCGCTGCGACCTGACAATCGACGAGATCGAGGATTTACGTATCGCAGTCGACGAAGCGTGCGCGCTCCTACTGCCACATGCCGAACCCGACAGTTCGCTGACCGCACGCTTCACCCTTCGCCAGGGCAGCTTCCAGTTCCTCGCCAGCGTTGCGGCCGAAGCTGGGGCACAACCTGATCGCGAGGGGTTCGCCTGGTCAGTCCTGCGTGCACTGGCCGACGACATCGAAGTCTCGACCAGCGATCACGCACTTTCCATCGGCCTCACCAAGCGGCGCGCGGCACTGGCACAGTGACCGCTGACGACTCTCTCGACGAGGGCGCCGCCGCTGTTCGGTCGCACGCCGTACACATGCTTGTCGACATGCACGCGCTGCCCAAGAACAGCCCAGAGCGGCGCCGCCTGCGCGATCAGGTTGCCGAAGCGCATCTCCCGCTCGTCGAGTACCTTGCTCGCCGATTCACCGGTCGCAGCGAACCATTCCCAGACCTCGTTCAGGTCGGAGCAATCGGGCTGCTCAAGGCGATCGACCGCTTCGAACCCGGACGGGGCGTGGAGTTCTCCACCTTTGCCACGCCGACGATTCTCGGCGAGATCAAGCGGCATTTCCGAGACGCCGGGTGGCTGATCCACGTCCCGAGGCGAGCGCAAGAACTGCAGGCGCCGCTCGCGAGCGCCAGGGCGGATCTGAGCCAGGAACTGCACCGGGCGCCGACCGTAGCTGAACTTGCCTACCGGGCGCAGATAAGCGAGGACGAGGTCATCGAGGCGCTCGAGGTTGCGCGCGCGTACGCCGGTGTATCGCTGAACGTGCTGACCCGGTCAGAGACCGGCACCGTCGACAACCCGTCGCTCGTCGAGTTCGACGAACGCCTCGACCAGGTCGAGCAGCGCGCCCTGCTACGACCGGCGATCGCAACACTCTCCGAGCAGGAGCGCGAGGTCCTGCTGTTGCGATTCGTCGCCGGAAAGTCTCAGACCGAGATCGCCGGACTCCTCGGGGTTTCGCAGATGCAGGTGTCGCGCCTGGTCGCGCGCAGCCTGGCCAAGCTGCGCCGCGAACTCACGTAGGGCTGCGCTCGTCGCGGTCACGGTCAAGCTCGCGATCGAGCGCGGTCCGGGACGCGGGAGTGAACACCAGGTAGAGCACCGCCAGCGCACTGAACATGATCGGCGCACCATAGGCCACGAGCCCGGCCTGGAAGCCAAGGCTGTAGCTCACGGGCAGCGCGAGCAATTCCAGTACTACGACGGGTGTGCGGGTCGCGGGGCGCAGCGCGAGCATCCCGCGTCCGCATGAGATCAGCACCAGCGCGCCGAGCAGCGCCATCGCCGCGCCCAGCAATGCCCGCGTCACGCTGTCGGGATGATCGGCAATTGTCTTGGCGATCAGGACGGCCGCGGTCACCGCCAGCGCGACGCCCTGCATCGTCACGATTGCCGCGCCAGCCCGCAGTTGGCGGGGCACGGACTCATGGTCGGGATGCGCAGTCATCGGGACCAGCGTATCCGCAGGTACGCTGCCCCGCGTGCGTGTGCTCGTTGTCGTCAATCCGCGAGCCACCTCCACATCCGAGCGACAGCGCGATGTCCTTGCCCATGCACTCGGCAACTCGGCCGACCTCCAGATCGAAGAAACCGCTAATCGCGGCCATGCCGCTGCGCTCGCCTGTCGGGCCATGCGCGATCACGTCGACGTCGTCGTGGCCCTCGGCGGCGACGGCACGGTCAACGAGGTGGCAAATGGCCTGCTGACCGACGGTGTGCACGGCCACGTTCCGGCCCTGGGCGTGGTGCCTGCCGGCTCGACCAACGTGTTCGCCCGGGCTCTCGGCCTGCCGAACGATCCGATCGAATCGACCGGAATCCTGCTCGACGCATTGCGCAAGGGACGGCGTCGCCCGATCAGCCTGGGCCGGCTCGAGGATCGCTGGTTCACCTTCACCGCGGGTGTCGGCTTCGATGCCGCGATCGTCGCGGCAGTTGAGAAGCGGCGGCGCCGTGGCAAACGCTCGACTCATGCGCTCTACGCCCGGGTAGGGCTGCGCGAGTACCTGGCGTTTGACCGCAGGCGTCCGACGCTGCATGCCGAACTGCCCGACGGCACGATAATCGACGGCCTGTTCTACGCGGTCGTGGCCAACTGCGATCCCTGGACGTTCGTCGGCAACCGGCCGCTGCGCCCCACCCCGCAGGCGTCCTTCGACGCCGGGCTGGACCTGTATGCGCGACGGCGGATGGGGGCGATCAGCGTCGTGTACAGCCTCGCGCAGATAACCCGCAAGAAGCCTCGTTCAGGCGGCTGGGGTGCCGTCCTTGAGCACGATCTGCCCAGTTTCGTCCTGCGCGCCGATCAGCCGATTCCGGTGCAGGTCGACGGCGACCTGCTCGAGCCGCGCGATTCGATGCAGTTCTGGTCGATCCCACGAGCGATCAACATGGTCATCTAGTCCGATTTGTACTAGCCTTGTGTAAATTTCGCGTGGATCTTGGAAGATATGACCAGACATCGCTTGCCGACAGGGGCGGATTGAGTAAGGCTGGACGCCGGCCTGGAACAACCAGGGTGGCTGCGTGCGTCGGCGTGCATGAAATGCGTTCTGACGTGACATCGCCCGCATGACATAAATGATTCCTTGAACTGCGAGCCAGCTCGTGAAATGCTTCACAAGCGCGACAGGGCGTCGGAGCTTTGCCGTGGTTACGAGCCAGAGGAGAGATCGACCAATGGATTGGCGTCACCGCGCGATATGCCGTGACGAGGACCCGGAGCTGTTCTTCCCCATCGGGAACACCGGGCCCGCGCTACTGCAAATCGAGCAGGCCAAGACCGTATGCCGGCGTTGCCCGGTCATCGGAGAATGCCTCGCCTGGGCCTTGGAGAGCGGCCAGGATGCGGGCGTCTGGGGAGGTCTGTCCGAGGACGAACGCAGGGCTCTCAAGCGTCGCAAGGCGCGTGCCCGCGCGAGGATGGCCTGACGACGCAGGTCGGTTGCGCCATCCGCTTCATCGACGGCTTCGTGCGTCCGCACTCGGACGCACGAGCGATACCGTGACTTGAGCCTGGGCACCGCTCCTCCCGTCATCACGTGAGCGCAGTTCCAAGGCGCCACCGAGTTCGGCCGAGACGAGCGTGCGCACGATCTGCAGGCCCAGCCGGTCGCCTTTGTCCGGCGTGAAGCCTGGAGGTAGCCCGACGCCGTCGTCGGTGACAGTGACGGTGAGCTGCCCGCGCACTCGGCGGGCCGCGACCTCGACGCAGCCGTGCTGTTCCTCGGAGTGCCAGTCCGGGAAGGCATGCTCGACCGCGTTCTGCACGAGTTCGGTCAGCACCAGGACCAATGCCGTGGCTATCTCGGCCGGAATTTCGCCGAACGATCCACTGCGGCGCATCCGCAATCGCCCGTCCGAGCCGGTTACGTCGCCCAGCATGGCGAGCAGTCGATCCATGATGTCGTCGAAGGAAACCTCTTCGTCGACCGATACCGACAAGGTGTCGTGCACGAGCGCGATCGAACTGATCCGCCGCATCGACTCCTCCAGCGCCGAACGAGCCTCTGGTTGTGCAACTCGGCGAGCCTGCAGCCGCAACAGCGCCGCGACCGTCTGCAGGTTGTTCTTGACCCGATGGTGGATCTCGCGGATCGTCGCGTCCTTGCTCATGATCTGCCGGTCACGACGCCGAACCTCGGTCACGTCCTGCATCAGGATCAGCGCTCCGAGCACCTCACCTCTGGGGTGCAGCGGCAGGGCCCGAAAAGCCACCGTCGCGCCGCCTCCGTCGACCTCAACGCCGGTGGGGTTACCGCCGGCGATTGCAGACTCGACCGTCAGTGCAAGGTCAGTCGCGTCGAACGGGTCGTCGACGATCGTGCTGGTGAGCGCGCCGATCGGTTCGCCGAGCACATTGCCGTTCACGCCGAGCCGCCGAAAAGCCGAAAGGGCATTCGGGCTGGCGTAGAGCACCGTCCCGTCCCTTTCGACGCGCAGCAGGCCGTCACCCACCCGAGGGCCCGCCCCCTCCTCCGCATTGGACTCGGCCGCGGGGAACGAGCCGTCGGCCACCATGGCCGCAAGGTCGGCGGCGCTTTGCAGGTAGACGAGTTCGAGTTGGCTTGGGCTACGGACGCTCGCCAGATTGCTGTCGCGGCCGAGCACGGCTATGGCCGATCCGTTGAGCCGGACCGGGACCGCCTCGCGCCTTATGGGCAGATCGCCGTCCCAGTCCGGGTCCGCCTCGCGATAGATCCTTGCCTCATTCAGTGCCACTCGCATAGGCGTCGAGCGCCCGCCGCGGATGACCGTGCCGACCTGGTCGTGCAGGTATGCGGTCGGCCCGGTAGTCGGACGGCATTGCGCGACGCACAGAAACGAACCATCGGGCGAGGGCACCCAGAGCAGCAGATCGGAGAAGGACAGGTCTGCCAGCAGCTGCCACTCGCCGACGAGTCGCTGAACATGGCTGACCTGCGCATCGTCGAGCTTGGTGCTCGCGGCGAGCAGATCAGACAGCGCAGACATCGCCGTCAGCCTAGAGTGAGCCCGGCGCGCCGCCCGACCGACCCGGGACCTGCCAGGCGGGTCGACCAGGCCTATCCGCGGTCGGCGCATCCGGTCCATACCTGACGCTGCGGGCACAATCAGATACGCAAGGAAATTCCTAATGGACAGCTCCGCGACGTATCTCCGACGAAGCCGGTTCAGTAGGCCATGGTCGAACTGCCCTGTACAGCTGTGAGTTGCGCCATATGCAGCATCGGAGGCCTCAGGCCGGGCCCACAGCGTGGGCTTCTCGTTCTTCTACTGGTATCAACTGCTCTGGATGGTCATCGAGGCCGCGATGGTCTACGCGGCGTCCCTGCTGATCAATCACGCGCCGGCGTCAGCAACGACTCAGGTCAGAACAGCTACGCGGGGCGGTACTCGTTGTGCGCGGCCTCGACGGTGACCTCGGACAGGCGCACGCGGATACGGGCACGCAGGCTCTGCGGGGCGATGTCGCCACCGCAACAGCGGGCCACCAGGGACTTCACGTCCTGCTCAACGCCGAACTGGCGCAAGCACGGCGCGCAGTCGTCAAGATGCTGACGGATCCGATGTCGCAGGTCGGCGTCGGATTCGTCGTCCAGATAGAGGAACACGTCCTTGAGCACATCGTCGCAATCGATACCGCCGGGGCCGAATCCGAGGCCACTCATCAGGACTCACCTCCGACCGCCGTCGGGATGAGCCCTCGCTCGCGCGCGTAGTCGCCCAACAGCCGCTGCAGCTGGCGGCGCCCTCGGTGCAGGCGAGACATCACCGTCCCGATCGGCGTACCCATGATTTCGGCGATCTCCTTGTACGCAAAACCCTCGACATCGGCGAGATATACAGCTAGCCGGAAGTCCTCGGGCAGCGCCTGCAGCGCCTGCTTCACGTCGGAGTCCGGCAGGTGGTCGAGCGCCTCCATCTCGGCAGAGCGCAATCCGTTGGAGGTGTGTGACTCGGCCCGGGCGAGCTGCCAGTCCTCGACGGTCTCGCTGTTGGCTTCCTGCGGCTGGCGCTGCTTCTTGCGGTAGTTGTTGATGAACGTGTTCGTCAGGATGCGATACAGCCAGGCCTTCAGGTTCGTGCCCTCGGTGAACTGGTGGAAGGCGGCGAAAGCCTTGACGAACGTCTCCTGAACGAGATCTTCGGCGTCAGCGGGGTTACGGGTCATCCGCATTGCGGCGGCGTAGAGCTGGTCGACGAACGGCAGGGCATCGCGCTCGAAGCGCGCCCGCCGCTCTTCAACCGTCTCCTCGCGCACCGCGCTATCCCCTCTGGCCACATTTTCGCCGATCTGCTGTACGGAGGATACGGCGCTGGCCGGCCGGCGCAGACCCCGGATCGCGACGCTCGGCTCGTCAGAGCCAATACTCGGCCATTCCGGCCACTGCCGCATCGACGAAACCTGCTCGCGTGCACCAACCACAATCATCATCCTTCCCTGCCCCTTGCGAACTGAACAGACCCGCGCCCGCCCCGATTCCCGGCTCGATTGCCGGCTCGATTGCCGGCTCGATTCCCGGCTCGATTCCCGGCTCGATTGCCGGAGCAGTCGTTGAGCGGGCGGCGGAACGCTGGTATGTCGTGAGTGAGGTGAATGACGGATTGTGCTGGAGTTCCGGGCGCTCGCGACGCAACGACAGCTGCGAAAGGCCGCCGCCGTACAGTCTCGCGAGTGGCGACCGGAACCCCCGCTACGGAGCTCCTCACCCGCGAGAACGTGGCGCACACCCTGCATCCGTACCGGCACGACGCGCGGGCCGACGAATACGGCGCAGAGGCCGCCGGCGCGCTCGGCGTCGCGCCCGAGCGCCTGTTCAAGACGCTGATCGCATCGGTCGATGCGCGCCTGGTCTGCGCGGTGGTGCCGGTATCGGGCCGACTCGATCTCAAGGCGCTCGCTGCCACCGCGGGCGGCAAGAAGGCCGCGCTGGCCGAGCCTTCCGTGGCAGAGCGCGCCACCGGCTATGTCGTCGGAGGTATATCGCCGATCGCGCAGAAGAGCCGGCTGCCGGTCGTGGTCGATGCATCCGCGACCCGGTACCAGAGCGTCTTCGTGTCGGCGGGCAAACGCGGACTGCAGGTGGAACTGGCGCCCGACGACCTCGTCGCACTCACCTCGGCGGTGGTCGCCCCCATCGCCACGTGAGAGCATCCGGTGCCATGACCACGCCGCACATCACGCCGTTTCGCATCGAGACCACCGACATCGACGGAGTGCTGGTCATCCGGATGAAGCAGGTCACCGATGACCGGGGCACCATCCGCGAACTGTTTCGGCACAGCGCGTTTGCCGACGGCGGCGTGAGCACGGTCGGCCCGTGGCTGCAGGTCAATGCCACCGAGACCAGCCAGGGAGCGATCCGCGGCCTGCACGGTGAGGCGATGACCAAGCTCGTCGCGATCGTGCACGGTGAGGCGTTCGGCGCCTACGTCGACGCCCGGCCGGATTCGCCCAGTCGCGGCAAGGTCGTGACCGTGCCGCTGGTCAAGGGCACGCAGGTGCTCGTGCCCCCAGGAGTGTGCAACGGGTTCCAGTCGGTAAGCCCCGGAATCAGCCAGTACCTCTACTGCTTCGATGCGGAGTGGACGCCGGGCATGTCCGGAGTCGCGGTCAATCCGCTTGACCCAGGCCTGGGCATCATCTGGCCGATTCCCGTCGACGTGAACGATCGGGCCCAGTTGTCGGCGAAAGATGCCGGCCTACCCTCGTTGCGGGAAGTGCTCGGCTAGGAATCCACTGACCGCGGCGCGGATTCCCGGCCGATCGTTGCGCAACGAGTGATTCGCGCCCCGGATCACGACGACGCGCCGGCCGCGACGTTTCGGCGGCATGCCGAACGGGTCGCGATCGCCCTGAACGACCAGCACCGGCACCTTCGGTAGTTCCAGTTCGTCGAGTCGGCTCCGCTCGGGCTTTCCCGGCGGATGGACGGGGAACGCCAGCGCGATAACCGCGGCGGCACCAGCCTCGGTAGCCGTGCGGCAGGCGACTCGCGCGCCACTTGACCGTCCACAGTGGACAGTCAGCAGCGGGCCGAACTGCGCCAGCAGTGCAGTCGTGACGGCAAGCCATGCCTCGTCCAGCCGCGCGGCAGGCGCCGGCGCCCGGCGTCCGGCCACCCGGTAGGGCTGCGTGATGCGCGCGACGAGGTGCCCGCCGGCAAGGGCGGCGTCACGTGTGGCCAGTACGTCGGGTGCCTCGACTCCCCCGCCGGCGCCGTGCCCGATGAAGACGACGGCAACCGGGTCACCATCGGGCTGTTCGACGTCTGCCCACGCTGTGCCGGTGGGCGTCTCGATCTCCATACGGGTCATGGCAACCGTCCGCCGATCGTCGCGGGCAGGTCGGTGATCAAGGAAGGCACCCGCTGGCTCCTCGGGATCAAACCGTCGTGACGGAGGCTCGCGACGATGCTAACGGTCACGTCGTGGTGGCCGTGGCCGCGAGACCTCGACCTTCGCGGGTTCGACCGCTCAAAGCTGAAGGGGCTCTTGCCGCTCCATCTTGGCAAGGTCGACGGGATGGATGAGTTCGGGGCCGTTGTTGCGGACGTTGCCGACCGCGGGCGACACGACGTATGGCTCGAGGTGCGCTTCGGGGATCTGGTCGAGGATCCGTTGCGCGGTCTCGGGATCCTCACTGGAACAGTCCAGCCACCGTTCCTGCAGGTTACGCGGGACGATCACCGGATTGCGGTCGTGAATCTCGCCCAGCAGATCGTGGGCCTGCTGGGTGATGACCGTGCAGGTCCACAGCCAACGATTGGGATCGTCATCGGGGAGCGCGGGGTCGCGCCACAGTTCGTACAAGCCGGCCATCGCGAGCATCCGGCCCGCTGGGTCGTGGAGGAAATACGGCACCTTGCCGTGATCGGTCTTCTGCCACTCGTAATATCCCAAGGAGGGCAGCAGGCAGCGTCTGCGAGCGGCGGCCGCCTTGAAGGCAGGCTTCGCGGTGACGGTCTCGATCCGCGCGTTGATCATCCGCGCACCGCCCTTGCGATCCTTCGACCAACTGGGCACCAAGCCCCAGGCGAGGGTCCTGAGCTGACGGATCTGCGCCGCTTGTTCTCCTTCGCCGTGCGGGTGGCGCTTCACCACGGCGCGGACCGGATCGGTGGGCGCAATGTTCCAGGACGGCGCGACATCGTCGCCGATGGTCTCCTCGACGTCGAACTCGTCGGTGAGGTCAGCGGTTGATGCGACGTTGACATAGCGGCCACACATGCCACCAGTCTGCCTCTGCGGCAGCCCCGAGCGGCTCTCGGCCGCTCGCGCCGCGACCGGATCGGCGAATTCTGCCCCGGCGTCAGTGTCCACGAGGTCGACGGAGTCGGGCACGTCACCCCGCTCGAATGCCCGGACCGGTTCGCCGCGCGGTCCGGGCGGCCCCGCCTATGGCGTGAACTCTCCCGTGGCAGCGGCCGGGTCGGTACCTGATCGGGCAGACTGAACGCGTGACATCCGATTCTGGGCCATGGCACGCACCGCGATCGGTGCACCCGGTGCGCGCGCTAGTCGAACTTCCCGGTTCGAAGTCGCTGACGAATCGAGCGCTGATACTGGCAGCCCTCTCCGACGGGCCTTCACGTATCGAGCGGCCACTGCGCGCTCGCGACACCGAGCTGATGGCCGAGGCGCTGCGCACACTCGGCGTCGCCGTCGACGACGACGGCCCCGACTGGCGCGTCACGCCGGGGCCGCTGCACGGCGGGGTGATCGAGGCAGGGCTCGCGGGCACCGTCATGCGGTTCGTACCCGCACTTGCACCTCTCGCGCACGGCCCGGTGACGATCGACGGTGACGATCGCGCCCGTGAGCGTCCTATGTGGACACTCATCGACGCGCTGCGCCAGGCCGGGGCGGTCATCGACGACGCCGGACGCGCCCGGCTGCCCTTCACGGTGCGCGGCTCCGGCTCGCTGCCAGGCGGCACCGTCGAGCTGGACGCCTCCATCTCGTCGCAGTTCGTGTCGGGTCTCCTGCTCGTGGGCGCCCGCTACGACAAGGGGATCGAGATCGTCCACACCGGCGCGCGGGAGGCTGTCTCGTTGCCACACATCGAGATGACGATCCACGCCCTGCGGGAGGCGGGCGTCGACGTCACCAGGCCCACGCCAACGTCGTGGCGGGTAGCGCCCAGGTCGATCCACGCGCACGACGTGGTGATCGAGCCGGACCTGTCCAACGCGGCACCGTTCCTCGCTGCTGCTCTCGTCACCGGCGGCCAGGTGACCGTGCCCGGTTGGCCGACATCGACGACGCAGCCCGGCGACGAGTTGCGCGATCTGCTGGTCCGCATGGGGGGCGACGTGTCACTCGACAGCTCCGGGCTCACCGTGCGCGGCACCGGAACCATCGCCGCAATCGACGCGGACCTTCGCCACGTCACCGAACTTGCGACCGTCGTGGCCGCCCTGGCGGCGCTCGCCGACGGCCCGTCGAAGCTGACCGGACTGGCGCACACCCGCGGACACGAAACCGACCGCATTGCCGCTCTGTCCACCGAGATCAACCGCCTCGGCGGCGCCGTGACCCCGTCCGACGACGGCCTGCGTATCACCCCGTCGCCGCTGCACGGCGGTGTCTGGCGCGCCTACGGCGATCACCGGATGGCGACGGCAGGTGCCGTTGTGGGCCTCGCCGTCGACGGCGTGGAAGTCGACGACATCGGCACGACCAGCAAGACGCTGCCGGACTTCCCCGGTATGTGGTCGCGGATGCTCGGCGCGTAGGTCGCCGGTGGCGCGAGATGTCGACAGGCTGGACGAGGACGACGTACACGTAAGACCGGGCCGCGGAACCCGTCCTCGCTCCAAGCAGCGTCCCGAGCACGGGGGCGCCCTCGACGGCATGGTGTTCGCCGTCGATCGTGGCCGGTACGCGGTGCTCGTCGACGGCGTCGAGACGGTAGCGATGCGTGCCCGCGAACTCGGGCGCAAGGGGATCGTCGTCGGCGACCGGGTCAGCGTCGTGGGCGACATTTCCAAGGGTCCCGACACCCTCGTACGCATCGTGCGGCTTCAGGAGCGCGAAACCATACTGCGGCGTACGGCCGATGACACAGATCCGTTCGAGCGGGTGATCGTCGCCAATGCCGATCAGATGGTGATCGTCACCTCGCTGGCGGAGCCCGAGCCTCGCTACGGCCTCATCGACCGTTGCCTGGTCGCCGCTCTCGCGGCCGGGCTCGAGCCGATCCTGTGTCTCACCAAGGCAGATCTCGCGCCACCGGAGGAAACGCTTGCGCGCTACCGGCAACTCGACATCGGCGTGGTGGTGACACGTCGCGGGGTCGATCAAGACCAGTTGCGAGCACGGCTCGTCACGCACATGTCGGTGTTCGTGGGCCATTCCGGTGTCGGCAAGTCAACGCTGATCAACGCGCTCGTCCCAGGGACGAATCGTGCCACCGGCGTGGTCAGCGCCGTGGGCAAGGGACAGCACACGTCGAGTTCGGTCATCGCGCTTCGATTGCCCGACGCTGAAGGTTGGGTGATCGATACACCCGGGGTGCGGTCCTTCGGGCTCGCGCACGTCAGCGCCGATGACCTGCTATGGGCGTTTCCCGACCTGGAGGACGGTGCGGTGCAGTGCCCGCCCGGGTGCGAGCACCTCGCGTCCGCCGCTTCATGCACTCTCGATGCCTGGGTGGCGGCCGGGAACTCGACGCAGGAGCGCCTCGATGCGTTCCGGCGGCTGATCAGCAGCCGGTCCAAGCCGGAATGACCGCGGGCCACGACTTCGCCATATCCGTCGACGCCGCCGATTAGTCTGTCCGATATGGCCATCACGCTGACGAACCTCTACCGCTATCCGGTCAAGTCCTGCCGGCGCGACGAATTGCAGCAGGCCGAGGTCGAGCCGTGGGGACTGGCCGGCGATCGCCGCTGGATGATCGTCGACAGCGAGGGATCGCTGCTGACGGCCCGCGAGCATCCGCGCCTCGTGCTTGTCCACCCGATCCTCGACGGCAACGGACTGCACCTGGCCGCGCCCGGCATGCCGGATCTGACCGTGAAGGCGCCCGGCGGCACCAGCCTGATGCCGGTGCACATCTGGTCCAGCAACCTCGATGCATCGCCGGCCTCGCCGGACGCGCACGAGTGGTTCAGCAGGCTGCTGGGCGTGCCGGTGCGGCTGGTCTATCTCGACGATCCGACCCGCCGCCGTCCGAACCCGAACTTCAGCCTCCCGGACGACCGGGTGTCCTTCGCCGACGGCTACCCCCTGCTGCTGGCATCCGCCGAGTCGCTCGACGCGCTCAACGACGCGATCGCCGAAGGCCGCAACGCCGCCGACGGCCCGCTTCCGATGACCCGGTTCCGCCCCAACCTCGTGGTGTCCGGCGCGCCCGCCTGGTCCGAGGACGGGTGGCGCCGCCTGCGCATCGGCGAGGTCACCTTCCGCGCGGCGAAGGGATGTCCGCGATGCGTGATGACGATGATCGACCCCGAGACGGCCCGCAAGACCAAAGAGCCCATCGCCACCCTCGCCCGGGTCCGCCGGTGGGACGGCGAAACCTGGTTCGCGATGAACGTCATCCCTGACTCCCCGGCCCCGGGCGACACCATCCGGGTGGGCGACGCGGTCGAGATCCTCGAGGAGGTCGCCTCCGACGGGCCGCCGCGCTGAGGCCGCTGAGGCCGCTCGGGCCTGCACGCGTGAGACGATCTCCGCGGTGGCAGCCGCTGCCGGCCCGGCTCGAGGAGCTCTCATGCGCAAGTTCGTGATCATGGGTATCCAGGGCAGCGGCAAGGGCACGCAGGCGAAGCTGCTGTCC
This sequence comes from uncultured Actinomycetes bacterium, assembly GCA_963733615.1. Taxonomy (GTDB): domain Bacteria; phylum Actinomycetota; class Actinomycetes; order Mycobacteriales; family Jatrophihabitantaceae; genus DASXRA01. The sequence goes on along the minus strand of CAVTEA010000041.1, from coordinate 9,705 downwards.
GAAGGCCTCGATCTCGAACACATCAGCGTCGGCGACATCTTCCGCTGGAACGTGCAGCACCACACCAAGCTCGGCGCCCAGGTGCGCCGGATCGTCGCGAGCGGACGGCTCGTTGGTGACGACATCGCCGAGGCGGTCGTGCGCCAGCGGCTGCACGACCACGACTGGAACTACGGGTTCGTCATCGACGGTTTCCCGCGCAGTGCCCGGCAGGCGGAGTTCTTCCTGGAGAGCTACGACATCGACGGCGTTATCAACCTGGACCTGCCCGACACCGAGGTGCAACGACGGGTGCTCGCGCGTCGGCTGTGCTCGCAGTGCGGGCTCGACTACAACCTGATCGCCTATCGACCGAAGGTTGCTGACGTGTGCGACGTCTGCGGTGGGCAGCTCATCACCCGCGACGACGACAACCCCGAAGCGCTCGCCGTCCGTCTTGCCGAGTACCACGAACAGACCAAGCCGCTCATCGAACTGTTCCAGCGCAAGGAGTTCGTGGCGACGATCGACGCGACCGCTACCGTGCCACAGGTGCAGGCGACGATCCGCGAGCACTTCTCGCTGCCGCCGTACTCAGGGCACCAGCCGTAGGTCGCGACCTGGCACGGGTGCGGCGCTCCCAGACTTCCCATCGAGTCTTGATCGTCTCTGCCGCAGCCGTCATCAGACGCAGCTCAGGCAGAGATGATCATGGGGCGAACCCGCACCGACGCGGCAGCCGCCCTAGTACTGCAGCCGTAGATCGTGATCTTCGATGCTGACAGGGCGGTGGGCTGGCGTTTCTGCGGGGTATGGCGCGGCCACCGGGCGAGCATCCGGTGTTTGTGTCGAACAACAGAGACGCCGCGGTGGCCGCGGCTCACAGGGTAGATCCTGATCGGTGGTGGAGGGCGTTCGGTGCGGTGATCGATCGGATCGCGCCGCGGTTCGCGCGGTACGAGCCGCTGCGCCACGCCGGTGGGTTGATGCTGGGGATGCTGTCCGGGCTGGATCGTAAGAACTGTTGGACGATCGCCGAACACCGCGGTGATCTGAGCCCGGACGGGCTGCAGCATCTGCTGGCCCGGGCGCGCTGGGACGCCGACGCGGTACGTGACGACCTGCGCGGCTATGTTCTGGACGCCTTCGCCGATTCGGCCGCGGTGCTGGTCGTGGACGAGACCGGGTTTCCGCCACTCCTGCGCAGTCAAGACTTTCCCCTTATCTCCTCGGGGGTTTGACGTGCAGGTTCACGTCGAGCGGCTGCACGTCGTATGGCGTGTCGGTGGTGATCGCCAGGCGAGCGGACGCGTCACCGGGCTGGGTGAAACTCGACGAGTCGACCTTCACCCAAACGGTTCGGCTGTGTCCTGGGGGGAGGTCGAATGATGTGGGGCTCTCGGCGAGCCACGGAACGTCGGTCGGCCCGGTGCAGTCGTCGAAGTGGGGCAGGGCCTCGGCAGCCGCCGTCGCATCGAGGCTGCGGTCGGCGCCTCCGACGACGTACAGGCCGCACGAACCGCCGCCGCGGTAGAGAGCGTTGTCGGCGTTCGGCAGTGCGGTCCAGGTGTCCGACGACGGATCGTACTGCTCGCCCTGGTTGGTGATGAGGTCGTTGGCCACGCCACCGACGACTTGCAGCCTTCCGTTTGCGCCTGCGTATGCGGCGCCCCAACTGCGGTAGGGCAGGTCAGCGACCTGAATCCAGGTGTCGGACGCCGGGTCGTAGCTGTAGGTGTCGGCGACGCTGGCCCCGGTCTCGGGATCGCTGCCACCGGCGCACACGAGGTGGCCTGCCAGCCCGGCACAGCCGAGGAACGACAGCGCCCTCGGGTAGTCGGCGTGGCGCGTCCACGTGTCCGAGGCCGGGTCGTAACTGTAGACAGCAGCCGATGCCGGTGCGCACGCTGCGCTCGTGCATCCGCCCACGACGTACAGCTGCCCATTTAGTGCGGCGGCACCGCCCGCGCTGACCGCGATCGGCATGTCCGCGACCTTGGACCACGTGCCGAGGTTGGGGTCGTAGGCGTAGGTCGACGCCACGTCGTCGCCCGTTGAGTTCCACCCGCCCGTGACGTAGAGCTTGCCGTTCACGAAAGTGCCCTGCGCCGCCTCGAGTTGGTCGGGCATTGGCGCGATCGCGGTCCACGACTGCGTCGACGGATCGAAGGCGTTGCCGGCCCCGCTGATGGCGCCGTCGACGATGCCCGCGACCGAGTACGCGCGGCCGTTGTTGTACGCGACGACGTTGTCCATGGTGGTGCCCGGGTGATCGGCGATGCTCGTCCACGGAGCCGCAGCGGGCGTCGAGTGCGCCGAGCCGTCGGGAGCGGTTGGGGTGCTGGCGGCCAGGGCATGTGTGGTGACGTCTGCCTTGACGCGCTTCAGTGCCGCGCCGCGTCCCGCCGCCTGCGGCGCAGGCGGGACGCCGCCGTCGCGTTCGCTGATGTCGACGTGCAGGCTTGCCGTCCCGTTGTTGCGGAACGTGATCGGCACTGTGTCAGCCTTGCCGAGCGTCACCGATGCGGTGATCGCGCCCGGCTTGACCGTGAGATGGCCGGCGTCGAGGTTCCAGTTCTTGGCGACGGCGGCGTCGGTCCGTATGCGCACTGCGCCGTGCGCCGCCGTGTACTTGCCATCGCTCGCCGTCAGCGGCGTCTGGCCGGTGCGGGCGCTGAAAAGTGAGTAGAAGCCGTCGGGCGCCGTCGGGTCGTCAGGTGTCGCGATCGACGTGGCGGTGCTGCCGGCACCGGTCACGGTGGCGCCGACCAGACCGTGGCCGGTGTTCGCGTCGCGCACCACGCCGTTCACCAGACCACCCGGCACGGCGTCACACGATCTGGTGCCGACGAACACGTTGTCCAGCTCCCACCAACCGTGCCAGTGCCCGTTGTATTGGAACTGCACCTTGACCGACGACTTCCCGGCGGCCTGCGGGATCGGGATATCGACGTGGCCGTTGAGGTTCGGGCTGAAGTGCCGCCACACGTTGGTCCAGGTCGACCCGCCGTCGAGGCTCAGCGAGACCCCGATGGTGGACCAGTTGAACATCAGCAGGTAATCGGTGTCGAACCCGATCTCCGGCGCGCTCACGCCTGACAGATCCACCACGGGTGTGGTCAGGGTGGTGCTCTGCACGCCGTAGCCGTACAGGCCGGAGTCGACGATCGCGAAGTTGCCGGTATCGCCGGTCAGGTTGCCGTGCTTGCCGGGGTCGTTGAACGCCCAGGTCTGGCCCTGGGCGTAGTTGTCGCCGATCGTCCAGCCGTCCTGGGGAGTCTTGCCGGTCCATCCCCCGAAGCCGGTGCCGATTCCGTCGTAATCGAAGGCGTATCCAGGTGCAGTGCACCGGTCGCCATCTATGCGGAGCTGGACGTCCTTGCGGACACCGGACGTTGCGCTGCCGATGGTCACCTGGACGTCCTGGCTGGCGTAGCCGGGCGCGCCTGCCGCGTCCACATGCAACGTGTACGTCGCGCCGGTAGGAAGGTCGACGCTGTAGCGGCCGGTTGACGGGTCGGTGTAGATCGGGCCGCGCGGGTCGCCGACGACGGTGATCTTGGCGTACAGCGGCCAGCCGTGTCCGAAGCCGTCGGTGATCGTGCCGGACAGGGTGCGCGTGGGAATCGCCTTCAACGCAAAGCTCTCGGAGACCGACTGGTTCGTGGTCACCACCACGCCGTTGCGCGAGATCGGGGTGTAGCCGAACTTGCCTGCCGTGACGGCATACGTGCCGGCGCCGGCAGCAAGGGTGTAGTGGCCGTGCCCGTCGGTGGTCGCGCTGTAGCTGTGCCCGGCGGAGTCTGTCGCCGTTACCGTGGCGCCGTCGATCGGTCGGTGGTGCGCGGAGTCGGTGACGGTTCCGACGATCTGGCCGCGAGGGCCGTTCGACAGAGCGCCGATGCCGTTGGGGGTGCCGAGACCGGTCGGGCCGTCCCAGCCCGGGCCCGCGGTGCAGAGCACGGTGCCGCACGTTCCGTTCGACCCGGACGTCACGTCGTTGATGTCACCGGATCGTGCCGGGTCGTCGTAGGGGTAGCTCACCGGATAGGTACCTGACGCCGGTGGACCGGCCAGCGCGTACATCGCTGCGACCAGGGGTGACGAGAGCGAGGTGCCGCCGTACTGCGCCCAGCCGTTCTCCCCGGACGTGTTGTAGATGCCGAGGCCGGTACTCGGGTCGGCGTCCGCGGCGAGGTCCGCGATTGCCTTGTTATTCGGGCAGTTCGTGTCGATGTCCGCCTGGTAACCGGGGCGTGGCTCGTAGGGCGAACACCCCGACCCGCCGCCTGCCCATGCGGTCTCGGTCCAGCCGCGAGGCGAGCTGTCGGCCGTGAGCGTCGTGCCGCCGACGGCGACCACGTTGGGGCTGGTGGCCGGCCAGTTCGTGACGTTGCCGGTGTCGCCCGTGGAGGCGGTCACGGCGATGCCCTTGTGGTCGTAATAGTGCTCGCCGCCGAGCTCGGTGCTGTCCTCGCCGGGCACGCCGTAGGAATTGGAGATCGCGACCGGGTCCCGGGTCGCGGCCGTGTCGACCGCGGTCCCCAGGTCGTCGAGGCTGGCGGTGTTGCCCTCGACCAGCAGGATGTGGCAGGCCGGGCAGGCCGAGGAGACGGCATCGAGGTCCAGCGCGGTCTCGACCGACCAGCCGGAGTCCTCGGGCGGGTAGTTGGTGCCGCCGTTCTGGTCGACCTTCGCGAAGCAGCCATTGGCGGTGGTGCATGCCGGGAGACCGTAGTAGCCGCGGAAGACCGCCAGATCGGACTCGGCATTCGCGTAGCCGCCGGCGTCGACCACGGCCACAGTCCCGCCCGCGCCGGTGTGCGGCAAGTCGTAAGCGGCCTGGATCTGGGCGGGTCCGAGCGCCGTGGCTGGCGGGCCGTCGGCGCTGACGGCCAGCGCGCCGGTGGCATTCGTCAGGCCGATTGCGTAGCACTGCGCGATGAGACTCTTGCTATGCGCAGGTGTGACGGCAGCCTTGTTGCAACCGGCCGGCTTGTACGAGGGAGCGCCGACCGTTGCCGCCGTCGCGGAAGGCGCGGAAGGCGCCTGCGCATGGGCTGCTGACCCGAGCGAAATGCTCAGCAATGTCAACGGGGCAACTGCCACTGCCGTCCATCTGGACACACGCCTGCTCAAGGCCACGATGCGATTCCCCTGTTGAATGAATGAGATTCGGCGGCCAGACCGTATTGATCTGGCACGTCAATAAGCAAGATCACGCGTAGTCCGGTTCGAGCCAGTGGCACTAAGCCGACACGCAAGCGGGTTGCATATCGGTCCGGCGCTGCTGGCCGACCTCGTCTACACGGTGACGTGGTAGCAGTAGCGCGGGCTGGCGTTGCCGGTGTTGTGGTTGATCAGAAAGACGCAATAGGTATGTGCGCCCTTGGCGGCGGTGATGCTGGCCTTGAAGCCGTGGTTGCCGCTGGCGTGGAAGATCGTGTTGATGTCTCTGCGGTAGACCGATGTCGGGTGCTGCCAGCGGATGCTCTTGCCCTCCGCGACCCGCACCAGCATCGAGCCGGTCCTGATGTCAGGGTCCAGTGCCCACCCGGAGAAGGTCACCGCCGACCCCTTCACCGACACCGAATCCACATGACCGAACGGATTGTGGTCGGCAGTCGTGTCGTAGCGGGCGCCGATGGCCTTGATGATTCCCGGCGCAGCGCGTCCGGTCAGGTAGCTGTGCGCCACGTTGGCGGGGAATTCGACGACGATCGCGGCACCGGTGCGGTGGTAGTGCGTGAACCAGCCGGTCATCGTGCCATGACAGCCGCCGAAACAGGGGAACGGCTTCTGCGGCAGGGCGAGATTGGCGGCCAGCCGCCGGCGAAACGCCGGATCACGCGCGCCGCCGTCCGTCGTGTCCACGCCGTCGAGCGGCTGGTGCAACGAGACGATGTATCGAGGCTTGCTCCGGTTCAGGAAGTTCATGATGAGGCCTGCACGGCGCGGGCGATCATCGTCGTCGCGAGCGCCGGCTTGGTTGCGAACTCGACACCAGCGGGGACTCCGGCCGCGGCGCACCGCTGCGCGTCGTCAGTCCGCGAACGCGGCAGATACAAGGCTCGGTCGATCAGCGCATGCCCACGAGCAGCGGCGTAAGTCAGATAGACCGCGACCTGGGCGTTCTCGATCCGACCCGCAGTACCGGTGTACTGGCGCTGCACCCCGACCGAACACACGCCCTTCTTCAGGTCCCCGGTCTCGTCCATGACCAGCACCGCGGCCGAATCGGCGAAGGCGTCCAGAACATAGCCGCGCAGGTCGTCACGTACCGCGTCGGCGTCCCAGCGCGCCCGGGCCAGCAGATGCTGCAGCCCGTCCGGGCTCAGATCACCGCGGTGTTCGGCGATCGTCCAACAGTTCTTACGATCCAGCCCGGACAGCATCCCCAGCATCAACCCACCGGCGTGGCGCAGCGGCTCGTACCGCGCGAACCGCGGCGCGATCCGATCGATCACCCCACCGAACGCCCTCCACCACCGATCAGGATCTACCCTGTGAGCCGCGGCCACCGCGGCGTCTCTGTTGTTCGACACAAACACCGGATGCTCGCCCGGTGGCCGCGCCATACCCCGCAGAAACGCCAGCCCACCGCCCTGTCAGCATCGAAGATCACGATCTAGTCGGGTGGCCCGGAGGGATCGCACCTCCGGGCTCCCACGGAACGGAGCGTGACAGTCTCCCGTCACTCCGCTCCTCTCATCCACCAGGTGGTAGGACCTCGCGCTCCCAGGCCCAGTGCCCGAACAGCGTGGGCTCTCGATCGAGGAGTCCGCGCCACCATCGGTGGAAGGCCTTGAAGCTGTGCAGTCGTCGGTATTTCTGCCGTGCCCAGCGCATCAGGTAGGAGTTGATGCGCCGCAGGAGGAAATAGAGCCTCGATCGGTAGAACCGCCCGAAGTAGTTCATCCAGCCACCAACGATGGGGTTGATGAACGCGGCCATCTCGGCGAGATCCTTCGCGTTGTGCCGGTGGATCCGCCACTGGCGGACCCGTCGTCCCATCACCTTCAGCGCCGCCGCGCTGGCCGCGGGGAGCAAGCCGTTGAACATGGCCCCGCTCCGTCCCAGCACGGTGCGCTGGGTGAAGGTGAAACCGAGGAACGTGAACGACGTGTGCTCCTAGGCACCGCGCCGCTTGTCGTCCTTGCAGTAGACGATCCTGGTCTTGTCCGGGTGCAGGTGCAGCCCGAGTTCGGCCAGGCGCTCACCGAGCGCATTCTTGATGTGCTCGGCTTGCCGCTCGGTCACGCAATGCACTACCGCGTCGTCGGCGTAACGCTCGAACTGCACGTCCGGGAACTCCCGGACCAGGAACAGGTCGAACGCGTAGTGCATGAACAGATTCGCCAAAACGGGCGACACGGCTGACCCTTGTGGGGTTCCGCGGTCCCGCGGCTGAAGGGAGCCGTCGGGCAGCTGCAGCGGCGCGACGAGCCACCGCTTCACATACAACAGCACCCACGGCTGGTCGGTGTTGGCCTCAACCGCCTTGACCATCAGGTCATGCGGCACGGAGTCGAAGAACTGGGCCACATCAAGGTCGATCACCCAGTCCCTGCGGAAGCACCGCTGTCGACACCGCTCGACCGCTTGCAGCGCCGAGCGGCCTGGCCGGTACCCGTACGAGTCGTCATGGAAGATCGACTCGACACGGGGTTCCAGCGTCAACGCGACCACCGTCTGCGCCACGCGATCGGCCACGGTCGGCACTCCTAACGTTCGAGTACCTCCCTGCGGCTTCGGTATCACCACCGCCTTGACCGGGGGCGGGAAGTACGTCCCCGACGCCATCCGATTCCAGATCTTGTAGAGGTTGCCCTTCAGATCGGCCTCGAACGCCGTCAGCGACTCCCTATCGACCCCGGCCGCGCCCTTGTTCGCCTTGACCTTCTCATATGCCTCCCACACCAACCGCTTGGAGATCACAAACGACTTGTCCTGCAACCCTGCCGCACTCACGCGAGTCCTCCCAGACGATGCCCGGTTGCCCACGCGACGTCGGCACGAATGAGCCGGCCCCTTCGCTCCACCGCGATTACCGCGGCTTCTTCACTACTACAAGCCGGTCCGCCAGCAGGCCTCGCGACGGTACTCAACGCCTCACGGTTTCCGCCGCCGGGCGCGCTCCCTCTCGCCGAACCGGACCACCAAGTGGTCGAGATCGACAGTGTCGACGCCTGCCTTCCCAAGTTCCATGCAGAAGCCGCAGACCGGGCTCGCGCCGCCTTCATGCCGGACACCACCTGGCCAATCAGCGGGCACCCGCCAGGCTCATCCCGGACCCCAGCCGATCGGCCCGGTTTCGATGTCACTCCTACTTCTCGACACGTCAACAGCGGTTCGCTCACGCTCGCCTTCCCGATCCCCACCTGACACATCACGTGCGCCTTTTCCTCGACGCTCACCACGACGGTCTTCAACCAACACAGCTCGAGGTGGTTTGACGCCTCCCCCCGCAGGGCGGCGCCGAAGGGCCACAACCTTCATCTCCTGCACAACACCGCATCCAGCGAGGGACTCCTACATCGGCCTCACCTTCCGCGTTCTTGGCACACCGGCTGCAGTACTAGGCGCTCCGGTGTAGGTCCCGCACTTTTGGCAGTTGTTGGAAGCCGGCCGACTTGTAGGTGGCGACAGCGCCGACGTTGGAGCTCTCGGTGCACACGATCGCGCTCGACGAGCCCAGCTCCCGGAGGGCGGCCGCCGCGGCGACGGTGATCGCCATGCCGTAGCCGTGACCGCGATGTTCGCGGTGCACGCCCATCGGTTCGAGCAACCCGGGCCGCCCCGGACCGGCCGACCACACCGTCGCGCCCGCCACCGCGGTGTTCTGGTCGTCGTACGCGACCAGACACTGGGCGTCGGCGTATGGCAATCCGGCGGCCATCGCGTGCCAGCGCTCGTCCGTGAACGTCGACCTGTCGAACGCCGCGCGCTGAACGGCGACCCGCACGCGGGCCCGCTTCGGACCGATCACCTCGATCCGCACGCCGCAGTCCTCCACCGGCTCCGCGAGGTCGCGCTGGAGCGGTGTCCACGGCGCGTCGGCGTCCCACCCGTCATCGAAGAGCAGCCCTTTGAACAATGCGCCGAATCACGCCTCGATGTATACGTTCCCCGGCGGCAGGACGCCGCGCTGGCTGAGTCACGTCGGCGACCATCTGCTGGGCCAGCTCCTCGTCGTGTTGAGCTTCTGGCGCGATCGCCAGTCGCAACAGCCCGGGACCGTCCAACAGCCCGACGGCGAGAATCTGTCCGTCGCGGCTCCAGGTCCGGACCGCCGCGGCCGTCGCCTCTGCGCCGAACCGCCAGTGCCAGCCCAGGTCCCCTGGATGCAGCTGCACCGGTGCCCCGTCGTACTGCCACTCCCGCAGCACGCGCACAGCCTCGCTCAGTCCATCGGCTGCTGGCTTGCTCAACACAATCGACACGCTCTGATCAAACACCGCCGCCCCGTCAGGCTCCCCCAACGCGCCGAAAGGGTTTCGCAGCGCGCCCTAGCACTGTCGTCCTAGCCCTGCGCCTTGAGCCAGTCGCCCATGATCTCGACGGCCTGGGCGATCTCGCCGCCGTCGCCGGCGAATGACATGCGGATGAACTTCTCACCGTCGACGGTGTCGAAGTCGATACCCGGAGCCACCGCCACACCTGTCTCTGCGAGCAGGCGCGCGCCGAACGACAACGAGTCCGACGTCCACCGCGAGACGTCGGCGT
>CAVTEA010000040.1:0-176687 GCA_963733615.1 uncultured Actinomycetes bacterium | reverse complement strand
GAGGCGACCATGTTCGCTCACAACTCGAAGGGCGGTACGACGTGTGTCATGTCACTCCCGTGCCATAGGTCTCCGGCAGGTGCCCCGCTCACGCGTCAGCGTCAGCGGCGTCCTCTTCGAGATCCAGGCGCGGGATGACCGGGCCGGGAGCACCGACGTTGTGCGCCCGCAACTCCCATCGCGACCCGTGGCGCAGCTCGGACCAGTGACAGTTCGCCAGCGCCGCAAGCACGGGCGCGCGCTGCGGCAGGCCGAGCAGGTTGGCGCACAACGCCATCGCGGTGGCGCTGTGCGTGACGATGACCGCCAGTTGGACATCGTCTGCGACCTCGTTGAACGCCTCGAGCGCCCGCTCGCCGACCTGCTCGCGCGATTCGCCGCCGCGGCGGCTCACGTCGCGCCCCGCGATCCAGTCGTCGTACTCGTCGGGATAACGCTCGGCGACCTCGTCGCGGGTCAAGCCCTCCCAGTGGCCAAGCGACCGCTCGCGAAAGCGCGGGTCGGCTATCACCCGCAGCCCGGTGATCTCCCCGAGCGGCGCGGCGGTCTGCATCGCCCGCTTCGCGTCGGAGGAGAGAATCAGGTCGGGCCGCAGGGCGGCGACCAGAGCGGCGGCCTCGAACGCCTGGGCCTTGCCAGTGTCGTCGAGCGGCGGATCAGCCTGGCCCTGAAAGCGATGCTGGGCATTCCAGCGCGTTCGACCGTGGCGCAACAGCAGCACCCGCCGCTTGGCGACCAGACGGTTGCCGGTGGCTGTCATCGAGGATCGGATTCCGGCCGGCTCACGACTGCGTGCCTTCCGGCGTGAACGGGATCGTCGGGCAGTCCTTCCACAGTCGCTCCAGGGCGTAGAACACCCGCTCCTCGGCGTGCTGCACGTGCACCACCACGTCGGCGTAGTCGAGCAGCACCCATCGCCCGTCGCGGCGTCCCTCGCGGCGAAGCGGCTTGGTGCCCGCACGTCGCAACTTCTCCTCGATCTCGTCGACGATGGCCTCGACCTGGCGTTCGTTGGAGCCGGTCGCGATCACGAAGATGTCGGTGATGACGAGCCGCTCACTGACGTCGATGAGGACGACGTCGGTGGCAAGCTTGTCGACGGCAGCATTGGCCGCCACAAGCGCGATCTCGCGCGCAATCTCGGTGGCTGTCACGGCGGCGAGCTTACGTGGCGGTAGAGACCGTGCTTGGCGATGTACTGGACGACGCCGTCGGGCACGAGGTACCAGATCGGATGTCCGCCGCGAACGCGCGCGCGGCACGCACTGGACGAGATCGCCATGGCGGGCACGTCGACGAGGGTCACGGTGTCGCTTGGCAGGTGGGCGTCGGAGAGTTCGTAACCGGGCCTCGTGACGCCGATGAACCGCGCGAGACGTACCGCCTCCTCGTGCTCCTTCCAGGACAGGATCTGGGCGAGGGCGTCCGCCCCGGTGATGAAGAACAGTTCGGCATCGGGTCGCAGCGCGACGATGTCTCGGATCGTGTCGATGGTGTACGTCGGCCCGGGCCGGTCGATGTCGACGCGGCTGACCCAGAACCGCGGGTTGGACGCCGTCGCGATGACGGTCATCAGGTAACGATGCTCGGCGGGGCTTACCTCGCTGTCGGACTTCTGCCATGGCGCGCCCGTCGGCACGAAGATCACTTCGTCGAGGGCGAACTGCTCGGCTACCTCGCTGGCCGCGACGAGGTGGCCATGATGGATCGGGTCGAACGTCCCGCCCATGATGCCGACCTTGCGCGCAGTCACGTTCTCGAATCCTACGGATCGCCGCCGGAACGGCGATTTGCGTTGCCGGATCGGGTGATGCGGTTCGGTTAACCACACCTCGATGAGACGTGCTGGCGCCATCGAGAACGGCTGGCGCTGCGATCAGGCTCTAAACATGACATCCATCGCATCGGCGCCCATAGTCACGGCGGCCGAGGGCCGTACCAATTCGGCGATCGCACCCCGGCTCGTCGTCACCGAGCGCGCCGTCGAGAAACATGTCGCGAACATCTTCACCAAGCTCGACCTGCCGTCGTCCGGCGAGGACCATCGACGGGTGCTCGCTGTGCTTCGCTACCTGGACAGCCGAGGATGGCGTCGCCACCAATCGGCGATTACCTTATTACGTATGACTGGCGGGGCTGACCCCATCCGTGGCGTCCGGATCGGCACCGCCGAGCGCGAGCGTGCGGCCGTCTCGCTGGGTGAGCACTTCAGCGCCGGACGCCTCACCACCGACGAATACGACGAACGGGTCGTGCTTGCCTACCAGGCGCGCACCGCCGCCGACCTCGAACCGCTGTTCGCCGACCTGCCGAGCACCACACAACCGCCGCGAACCCGTGGCCACCGCGTCGACCGCCGACCCGTGTTGATCTTGCTGCTCGTAGCTGCCTGCGTGGCGTGGGTCGCCGTCGTGCACGTTCCGCCGTTCTTCATCTTCCCGCTGGTGTGGATCTTCTTCGGCGCACGCCGATTCGCCCACCACCATCGGTACTGACCAGACTCAGCGCAGCTGACCCTCGCCGGTGACGACCCACTTCGTCGTCGTCAACTCAGCCAGCCCCATCGGTCCACGGGCATGCATCTTCTGTGTCGAGATCCCGATCTCGGCGCCGAAACCGAACTCGGCGCCGTCGGTGAAGCGGGTCGACGCGTTCACCATCACCGCCGCGGAATCGACTCTGGCCACGAACCGGCGCGCCGTGTCGAGGTTGCGGGTCACGATCGCCTCGGTGTGCCCGGACGACCAGCGACGGATGTGCGCGATCGCGTCGTCAACATCGGCGACCACCCGGGCGGCAAGATCGAGCGAGAGATACTCGGCTGCCCAGTCCTCGTCGGTGGCCGGCACGACACCCGGTTCGGCCGCGAAGGCAGCGTCGCCGTGCAGCGTGACGCCCTTTTCCTGTAAGGCTTTTACGACCCGCGGCACGAACTCGCCGGCGATCGCCCGATGTACGAGCAGGGTCTCGGCCGCATTGCACACGCTCGGGCGTGACACCTTCGCGTTGATCACGATGCGCTCGGCCATGTCGAGGTCAGACTCGGCGTCGACATAGACGTGGACGTTGCCCACCCCCGTCTCGATCACCGGGACCGTCGAGTTCTCGACGACGAAGTTGATCAGGCCGGCGCCACCGCGCGGGATGATCAGGTCGACCAGCCCGCGAGCCTTGAGTAGGTGACCCACGCTCGCGTGGTCGGTACCGGGCACGAGCGCGACGGCGTCGCGTGGCAGGCCGGACTTCTCGGCAGCCGCTGCCAGCACGTCGACGAGCACGCCGTTGGACCGGTGGGCCGACCCCGAACCGCGCAGCAGGGCCGCGTTGCCGCTCTTGAGCGCGAGCCCCGCAGCATCGACCGTGACGTTCGGGCGAGCTTCGTACACGATCGCGACGACCCCGATCGGTACCCGGATCTGGCGAATCTCGAGCCCGTTGGGCCGGGTGTATCCCCGCACGACCTCGCCCACCGGGTCTGGCAAGGCAGCGATGTCACGCAGGCCCTCGGCCATCGCCGCAACGCGCTGCGGGGTGAGCGAGAGCCGGTCGAGCAGCGCGCTGGACGTGCCGCTCTCGCGTCCGGCCGCGACGTCGGCCGAGTTGGCCTCGAGAATCGCGTCGGTCGCGTCGACAATCGCGTCGGCCATCGCGAGCAGGGCGGCGTCCTTGTGCCCACGCGTCAGCGGGGCGAGTTCGGCCGCCGCTTCTCGGGCGCGGGCGGCCACCCCACGCACGTCCTGCTCTGTCGCGGAGCCGTGCTGTGCAGACATGCGTTCAGCCTACGGGCGGCGCGCGGTTCCCCGGTCTCTCTTTTTTCTCGGTGCGTGGGCCGGATCAGAGATCGTCGTCGACCAGATTCGCGTAGGCGGCCTGCCCGGTGCGATTCGGGTGGTAGGACTCCCGAACCGGATTGGACAGGCCGTTGACCCATTCGACGTTGTCACAGACGGCATGCCCGATGAACGCCGATTCCGGGTTGACGAACGCGAAACCGTGCGCCGCGGCGCGGCTTGCCGTGGTGTTGTCGAGCAGGTCGGCCGTCTGGTTCAGCAGCGACTCATCGCCAGGGCTGAAGAACGTGGCGGCATTGCAGTCCTCACCGTTGAACAGCCGCGGGTAGCCCACGACCACGACTCCGGCCGAGGTCGCACGCGTGCGAATGTTGTTGTACAACGTGTCCAGACGCCCGGGCAGCGTGTTGCGGATGATGTTCTGCGCGCCGGACACCGCGGACGCGCAGTCGCCGAGCCAGGACGGCTCGGCGCACGTCGTGATGACGGAGGAGAATCCGGCGTCGTTGCCACCGACCTGGATGGTGACCCAGGTCGTGTTGCTGGACAGCCCGCCCAACTGGCCGCTCTGCACGGACGATGTCGTCGCCCCGCTGCACGCCGAGAAGGTGAGCGTGGCCCCGATCCGGGCGGCGTCGGTTACGGCGTAGGCGTACGGCGAGCGATAGCACGATCCGCTGTCGGCGTAGTACGAACGGCTGCCGACGCCCGAAGCGTACGAGTCGCCGAGCGCTACATACTGCACACTTGCCGAAGCGGGACCGGCGAACGCCACCATGGCGACCAGTACGCCAAGCGCGACCACGATTGCGGAGCCTGCATTGACCATCCTGTTGCGGACCATCGACTGCCCCTTCTGGAAGGTGGCTGGCGGACCCCGATGCAGGACACTATGACGTGATCTTGGCCGCGAGGGAAGAGTGCGTGCTATTAGGAGGACGATGTGCCGCGGCGAACGGTGTGCGTGAGCAGCACGAGATCGTCGCGGTGCACGACCTCACGCCGGAACTGCTCGGGCAGATCGTGCGTCTTGCGGCCGAGCAGTGCGGGCAGGTCCGCGGAGTCGTAGCTGACCAGGCCGCGGCCGACGACGGTGCCGTCGAGTGCGACCAGCTCGACCGGGTCGCCCGACTCGAAATCGCCGTTGACCTTGGTGACGCCTGCCGGCAGCAGCGAAGCACGCCGGCGCACCACCGCGGCCACCGCCCCGTCGTCCAGAACCAGCTGGCCGCGCGGGCGGGTGGCGTGCCGCAGCCAGAACAACCTCGACGCCGTCTTGTCGCCGGAGGGATGAAACAGCGTGCCGGCCGCTCCGCCCAGCGCCGCGGCGACCGAGGACGCCGCGGCCAGCACGACCGGGATGCCCGCTCCGGTCGCGATGGTCGCCGCCTCGATCTTGGACGACATGCCGCCGCTGCCGACTGCGCTGCCGGCACCCCGCACGCGAACGTCGGCAAGGTCGTCGAGCGTGCGTACCTCGCTGATCAACTGCGACCCGGTCCGCCGTGGGTCGGCGCTATAGAGGCCGTCGACATCGGAGAGCAGCACGAGGGCGTCGGCGCGCACCAGGTGGGCGACCAGGGCGGCAAGCCGGTCGTTGTCGCCGAAGCGGATCTCGTGCGTGGCAACGGTGTCGTTCTCGTTCACGATCGGGATGACGTCGAGTGCCAGCAGCCGCTCGAGCGTGCGGTTCGCGTTTCGGTAGTGGCCGCGCCGGTGCAGGTCGTCGGCGGTGAGCAGGACCTGGCCGACGGTCAGGTTGTAGCGCGCGAACGAGGACGCATAGCGCTCGATGAGCAGCAATTGCCCGACACTCGCCGCGGCTTGCTGCGTCGCGAGATCGCGCGGTCGTGCTCGTAGCGCCAGCGGTGCGATGCCCGCGGCGATCGCCCCCGACGACACCACCACGACCTGTTGTCCATCAGCCCTACGCCGGGCGAGCGCATCGACGAGCGAGTCGAGGCGGGCACTGTCGAGACGTCCGCGCGAGGTCAGCGACGACGAACCGACCTTGACGACGGTGCGCTGCGCCCGGGCGATCGCCTCGCGGGTCACTCTGGGTCTTCCTGCGGGCGCCGGCGCGAGCGCTTCGCGGCGAGTCGCTCCTCGGCGCGGGCCCTGGTGGATATATCGAGGCGTTCGTCCGCGCCGCGGCGCGTCGGGCGGTACTCGGCATCGGCCATGCTGGACGCCGGTTCGAAATCGAACGTGACGCCGCCGATGGTGACCGCAGCGCCCGGCAAGGCACCTTGCCGGGCCAGCTCATCCTCGACGCCGAGCCGGGCCAGCCGGTCGCCGAGATAGCCGACGGCCTCGTCGTTGTCGAAGTTGGTTTGGCGCACCCAGCGCTCGGGCTTGGTGCCGCGCACGAGGAACCCGCCCGGATCATTGGGATCCGGGACCGCGGTGAACCCTGGATCGTCGACAGGCTGCGGATGCAGGAGGAGCCGGGCAGGCTGCGGCGCCGGCCGCGCTGCGCGGTCGGCGTCGACGTGTGCGGCCAGCGCGAACGCGAGCTCACGCAGCCCGGCATGGGTGGCCGCAGACACCTCGAATACCGCCAGCCCGCGTGCCTGCAGTTCGGGACGCACGAGCGCGGCCAGTTCAGCTGCCTCGGGTACGTCCACCTTGTTCAGCGCGACCAGTCGCGGGCGGGCGAGCAGATTGCCGAATGTGCCTACGTAGCGGCGCAGTTCCGATTCGATCGCGTCCAGATCGCTGATGGGGTCGCGCCCCGGTTCGAGCGTCGCGCAGTCGATGACGTGCAGCAGTACCGAGCACCGCTCGACGTGGCGCAGGAAGTCCAGGCCGAGACCCTTGCCCTCGGCGGCGCCCGGGATCAGGCCCGGAACATCTGCCATGGTGAAAGTCGACTCACCGGCGCTGATGACACCCAGGTTGGGGACGAGCGTGGTGAACGGGTAATCAGCGATCTTGGGCCGGGCGGCTGACATGGCCGCGATCAGCGACGACTTGCCGGCCGACGGGAACCCGACCAGGCCCACGTCGGCGACACTCTTGAGTTCGAGGACGAGGTCGCGGGTCTCGCCCGGCTCGCCGAGCAACGCGAATCCGGGCGCCTTGCGCCGGGTTGAGGCCAGGGCCGCGTTACCCAGTCCGCCGCGCCCGCCACGGGCCGCCACGAAGCGCGTGCCGGCACCGGTGAGGTCGGCGAGCACGGCGCCGTCCTCGGCGATCACCACCGTGCCGTCCGGCACCCGCAGTTCGAGGTCGGCCCCCTCGGCACCGTTGCGGTTGCTTCCCGCGCCCTGCTTGCCGTTGCCGGCACGTTGATGCGGATGGTGGTGAAAGTCGAGCAGGGTGTGCACGTTCGAATCGACGACCAGCGTCACATCGCCCCCGCGCCCGCCGTTACCCCCATCAGGGCCGCCGAGCGGCTTGAACTTCTCCCGATGGACGGAGGCGACCCCATGCCCGCCGTTTCCGGCAGCGACATGCAACACGAGGCGATCTACGAAGCTGGCCATGCGCTGCCTCCTCTCTAGCGGATTGTGCAACTCTCGGCGCGCTGGCGACCGGGAAGGCTGCCCGATCGGCGGGCTCTTTGGCCGAAACGCAAAGGGGCGGGCGCCGGGATGTACCCGGGCCCGCCCTGGCGGTGTGTTGTCGCGGGGCCCAGTCAGGCCACCGGGACGATGCTCACGGTCTTGCGCCCCCGTGACTCGCCGAAGGCAACACTGCCCTGGACGAGTGCGAACAGCGTGTCGTCGCCGCCGCGGCCCACGTTGGTGCCGGGGTGGAACTTCGTGCCGCGCTGGCGTACGAGGATCTCGCCGGCGTTGACGACCTGGCCGCCGAACCGCTTGACGCCGAGCCGCTGCGCGTTGGAGTCACGACCGTTGCGGGAGCTGGATGCGCCCTTCTTGTGTGCCATGTCGAATTCCCTACTTCGCGGCAGGCGTGATGTCGGTGACCTTGAGCTGCGTCAAGTGCTGCCGATGGCCCTGCCGTTTGTGATAGCGGGTCTTGTTCTTGAACTTGTGAATGCGGATCTTCGGGCCCTTGGTCTGGGCAACCACCTCGGCCTTGACCGCGACGTTGGCCAGCGTGTCGGCGCTGTGTGTCACGACCGCACCGTCGACGAGCAGGATGGCGGCGAGTGCCACCTCATCACCGGGGGCGGCGTCGAGCTTCTCGACCTGGACGACGTCACCGACGGCGACCTTGTACTGCTTGCCGCCGGTCTTGACGATGGCGTACATCGCGGACTTCCACTCCTCAGGACGAACTTGTGACGAACGGACAAGCACTCCACAGACGATGAGTGCGACGCCGTGCCGGGCACACGCAATTGTGGCCCACCGCTAGATGGGCCGTCCCATAGCCTACGGCACGCCCGATGCGCGAGGCAAAGCGCCCGAGCCGGCCCTTTGCCGCGGCATCTCGGCACGTCAGCCGGCTCGGCTTCAGTCGAGTCCCACCGCCACCGGCGGGCCGGCCGGCCGGCTCGCAGTACGCCGACGCCGACGCGGCGCAGGCTTAGGTTCCATACTCGGCGCACCGTCCGGTGAGCTGGCTGCCGCACCGCCGGACTCGGCTGGCGGCTCGGCACCCTGCGCGCCGTCCGGCGAAACCTCAGCCACAACCCCGGACTCGGCTGCCGACTCGTCGACGTCCTGGTGGACCGCCCCGGCGATGGCAGCCATAGCGCTCGCGGCCGCCTGCCGCTGCTCGGGCTTGAGCGCCGGCTCGGCGGTGTCGACCGGCTCGCTCGACTTCTTACCGCGCCTGCCCTGCCGCTTGGACTGCTGCTCACCGCCTTCGGACGGGCGCCGCGTGTCGACCGGCTCGGAGTGCACCAGCACCCCGCGCCCGTCGCACGTCGGGCAGACCTCGCTGAAGGCTTCCAGCAGTCCCTCACCGACGCGTTTACGGGTCATCTGCACTAGGCCGAGTGAGGTGACCTCGGCGACCTGATGCTTCGTTCGGTCGCGTCCGAGACATTCAGTCAGCCGACGCAACACGAGTTCGCGGTTGCTCTCGAGCACCATGTCGATGAAGTCGATGACGACGATGCCGCCGATATCGCGCAACCGAAGCTGGCGCACGATCTCCTCGGCCGCCTCGAGGTTGTTTCGGGTGACGGTCTGCTCGAGGTTGCCACCTGAGCCCACGTACTTGCCGGTGTTGACGTCGATGACCGTCATCGCCTCGGTCCGGTCGATCACCAGGGAACCGCCAGAGGGCAGCCACACCTTGCGGTCGATCGCCTTGGTTATCTGCTCGTCCACCCGCAGTTCGTGGAACAGGTCGGTCTCGCCCGTGTGCCGGCTGGTCCGGTCGGCCAGATCCGGCGCGACGTCGGCGACGTAGCTCGAGATCGTCTCCCAGGCATCGTCCCCGGAAACGAGCAGCTTGCGGAAGTCTTCGTTGAAGACGTCGCGTACAACGCGGATCGACAGGTCGGGTTCGCCGTGTACCAGCAGGGGAGCCGATTTCGGCTGCTTGGCCTTGGCCTCGATCTTCTCCCACTGCGCCTTGAGCCGCTCGACGTCACGGGTCAGGTCTTCCTCGCTGGCTCCCTCGGCCGCGGTGCGCACGATGACACCGGCGTCTTCTGGAACGATCTTCTTCAAGATCGCCTTGAGGCGGTGCCGCTCGACGTCGGGAAGCTTGCGGCTGATTCCGGTCATGCCGCCGCCCGGCACGTACACCAGGAACCGCCCGGGCAGCGAGATCTGGCTGGTCAGCCGCGCGCCCTTGTGCGCGATCGGGTCCTTCGTGACCTGCACGAGCACCGTGTCGCCGGAGGAGATAGCGTCCTCGATCGCGCGAGCCTTGCCCTCCAGGCCGGCCGCGTCCCAGTTGACCTCGCCGGCATACAGAACGCCGTTGCGCCCCTTGCCGATATCGACGAAGGCGGCCTCCATGCTGGGCAGAACGTTCTGCACCCGGCCGAGGTAGACATTGCCGACGTAGGACGTCGCCGAGGCCCGGGTGACGTAGTGCTCGACGAGGATGTCGTCCTCGAGTACCGCGATCTGGGTGCGATCGCCGTTCTGGCGCACGGCCATGACGCGGTCCACCGCCTCACGCCGGGCGAGGAACTCCGCCTCGCTTAGAATCGGCGGACGGCGCCGACCCGTCTCGCGACCGTCGCGGCGGCGCTGGCGCTTGGCCTCGAGCCGGGTCGAGCCCTTGACCCCGCGCACACCGTCGTCGGCGCTACCGGAATCGCGCGGCTCGCGGACGTGCACGACCGTATTGGGCGGATCGTCGCCGGTCGTATCAGCATCGGATACCCCGGCCTTGCGGCGACGGCGCCGCCGTCGTGATGTTCCGCCGCTCTCGTCGCCGGATTCCGCCGACGGCTCCGCGGCGGCCGCGGACTGCTGCGTGTCGTCGTCCTCTTCGCCGGGCGTGTCGTCGCTGTCTACCTCGTCGGCGGCCGCCTCGTCGCCGCCTTCGTGTGCCCGGCCACCACGGCCCCGGCGGCCCCGGCGACGCCTGCGGCGAGCGCCAGTGGCCTCCTCGGCGGCCGCCTCGCGGACCTCTTCGGGTTCCTCCTCGATCTCGGCGACCACCTCCTGGGCCACCGTTACGTCCACGGCCGCCGCTGCAGCAGATCCCGTGGACCGGCGCCGACGCGTCGGGGCCGGGGCGGCATCGGCCGGTGCCACGAACAACACCGGTGCGGGGGCCAGTTCGACCGGCGCCGGCGCCGGATCGGCGACCGTCTCCGCGACCAGCGTTACCTCAGGTGCGGATCGGCGGGTGCGGCGTCGGCTCGCGGGTGCGGCCGCCGCCTCGCCGGCCGGCGGCGCCGCCGTCACCTCGTCCGCAGGCTGATTCGCGGAGAGTCCGGCATCCGCGACTACCCCGGCAGCCCGCTTGGTGGCGCGCTTGCGCGCCGGCTTCGGAGCGTCGGCGGCCCTGGACTCGTTCGTGGCTGACGGGGCCGGATCAGGCGCGGCGCCCGGCTCGATCGCGGTGGCTGCTGCCTTGCGGGCCCGCGACACTCGCTTCGCCGGCGTGGCGCCAGCGGCCTGCGCGTCGGCCGCCTTCGCACCGGCAAGATCCGCGGTCGCCTTCTTGGCGGCCGCCTTGCGCGGGGCCCTCTTGGGCTTGGTCGTCGGCGGCTCGCCCGCGTCGGCGGTATCGGAACTGCTTGTGTTGTTCTCCGGTTCGAGCATCTGCTCGGGTCACTCCGTTCGGCCTCCGGGCGCTGCCCGAACGGGCCTTTCGGGCCTGTTCGAGCCGCGACCGCACAGAGGCGGTTGAGGCTGGTTGCCATGAGACAGCCAGCAAAGTCTGCTGTCCGACAGCGGCCACATCGGGCGGCCACGATCGGGTGTCCGGGACGGACTACAACGATGCCTCGCGCGTCACCCGATCGGCGACGAATGGGTCGCCGACCGCGCCCGATCCGTCAAGCGGCCCCTGCGCCAGGCGCACCGCGCGGTAGCTATAGCGCGAAACGTCGAGGGCGAGACCGGCAACGGAATGCAACGCTGCGAGTAGGTCGTCGGGCCGAACGGCCGGCGTCGCCAACCGGACGACCACGTTCAGTATTGCACGCGGCGATGCCGCAGCCGTGTCAGCCGCTTGCGACACGGTGGCCGATACGACCGGTTGCCGGGCATCGACGATCTTGCGGCCGTCCTTCGTCAGCCGCTCAATCTCGACTTTCTCGGCGTC
Source organism: uncultured Actinomycetes bacterium (assembly GCA_963733615.1). Taxonomy (GTDB): domain Bacteria; phylum Actinomycetota; class Actinomycetes; order Mycobacteriales; family Jatrophihabitantaceae; genus DASXRA01. Next base: position 165,237 of record CAVTEA010000040.1, on the reverse strand, counting down.
CAGAAATGTTTCGACGGCCCGCGCGAGGTCGCCGGCGGACACGTCTGGTAATTCGATCTGCCACGCCGAGGCCTGCATTCGCTCGGCGAGTGAGCCACCTTCGGCCTCGACAGCCTCGACAATGTCGAGACCCTCCGGCAATGCGGCGTCGATTGCCCTGCGCAATTCGCCGATGTCGACCCGCCGAGCCAGGCCGATCTCGAGAAACTCCGCCTCGCTGGCGACGCCCGTCGGCGCCGCCCCGATGTAGGAGATCTTCGGGTGCGGCGTGAAGCCGGCCGAGTACGCCATCGGGACGCCCGCCCGGCGCAGGGCGCGCTCGAACGCCCTGGCGAAGTCGCGGTGCGACGTGAATCGCAGGCGTCCGCGCTTGGCATAGCGGAACCGCACTCGCTGCACTACCGGCGGCGGGGGCGGACCTTCGGGGATGCGACGTGCCATGCCGACCAGTCTGCCGCCACGGCGAGGGACCCTACCCACCGGCTGCGAGCGAGCGCCCCGGGTCGGACCCCGGGTGGGCAGTTCAGCGCCGGGTGGGCAGTTGCAAGTGCCCACCTGCGACGTTAGTGCCCACCGGCCACGGAGCCCGCGGGCAGGCGTTGTGTGCGGCTGCGGCGGGTCAGTTCGCGCTGGGCGCGAAGCCGACCGCGCTGATGCTCGCGGCATCTGCCGGGCGCTGATCGTCGAACGCGGCACCCTCCTGGTCGTGCACCCGGATGGCGTCGAGGTACACGCCGCGCCCGTGGTACAGGTTGTCTGTCGTGTACTGCCAGCGGATCAGCACGGGGCCGGCCCCACCTGGTAGGTCGGCCGACGCGCCGAGCCACTGATGCCAGCCGTACCCGCTTACCGTGCCGTCGGTCGGGTACTGACTCGGCCCGGCGTGCATGGTGAACGGCACCGTCGCCCATGTCGTCCCACCGTCGCGCGACACCTGCAGCGTCAGCGGATCGAACTGCGGCTCGGTGTCGTACCACAGCGCGAAGTCGAGCCGGGCGCCATCGCTGCGCAGTTGCACCGGCGCGGTGAGGGTGCACGTCGCGTGGTCGGCCATGCCCGAGAACCACGACTGCACGCCCTCGGCCGGGCGCACCGCGATCGCGCGCGCCACGTCGTAGGTGACTGCCCGGCGCACCGGGTTGGTCGAGCCCCACGATCGACTCGGATGCACGGCGTTGGTCAGCAGGATCGAGAACGACCTGGTCGTCGGGTCGATGACGATGTCGGTGCCGGTGAATCCGGTGTGGCCCATCGTGTACGGCGTGGCCAGCGCGCCCATGTACCAGTGCTGGTACAGCTCGAAGCCGTAGCCTTGGTTCTGCCCGACGAAGGCCTGGTTGCGGTTCGTCAGCATCTCGACGATCGCCTGTTCGGACAGGATTCGCGTGTGGCCGTACACGCCGCCGTTGAGCATCGTCTGCGCGAGGATCGCCAGATCGTCGGCATCGGAGAACACACCTGCGTGGCCGGCCACTCCCCCGAGCGCCCACGCGTTCTCGTCGTGCACGACGCCGCGGACCATGCCCCGGTCGGGCACCTGCTGGTATTCCTCGGCGGCGATTCTCGGCAGCAGCGACGGCGGCGGGTTGTACATCGTGCTGGTCATGCGTAGCGGTCCGGTGATCCCGTCGTGGACGAGCACATCGAGCGTCTTGCCGGTGATGGCCTGCTCGACGAGCGCCATCGTCATCAGGTTGATGTCGGAGTACTTGTACTGCGAACCCGCGGGCGCTTCCGGCGTCGTGTCGAGAATCCCGTTGACGCGCTGGTCGGGCGGCAGCGTCCACAGGGCGGGTACCGGGTCCGGCAGCAGCCCGGACGTGTGGGTCAGCAGTTGCGCGATGGTGATGTCGCTCTTGCCGTGCGAGGCGAATGCCGGCAGGTACTGCACCACCGGGGCGCTGAGATCGAGGCGGTGCTGGTCGACCAGTTGCATCGCCACGATCGAGGTGAACAGCTTGGACAGCGACGCCAGGTCATAGATCGTGTCAACCTGGGTGGGCACTCGCTGGTCCGCAGGCAGCATCGTCGGCGTGCTGTCGGAATACAGCACGGCGTACCCGTGCGCGGTCCGTTCGACGACGCGTCCGTTGTGTGCGACAAGCGACACGGCACCTGGGAACAGCGGGTGATTGCCGGTGCCCTGCGGCAGCATCCCCGCCTCGACATCGGCCGGGATCTGCTCGATCGGGCCGGGCAACAGGCCCGCCTGCTGCGGGGTGCCCGGGCGCAACGTGCGCGCCGGTCGGCCGAGCATGCCGTACAGGGCGTCGGCCGGAGCCGGGATCGCCTGCACCGGTGAGTTCTCCTCGATCGAGTCGCTCGGGTCGCTCGGCCGGGCTCCGGCCGGCATGGCGACCAGAGCAGCGACAGTCGTCGCTGCTGCGACCAGGCACGCCCCGCGGCGAATACGCGTCATCGAGTTCTCCCGTTCCCGTACAGCAGGTACTTGTCTCGAACGGCCCGGAACGCGTCCAGGCCGGGCTGCCAGCCGGCCACCACCTGCTCGACACTCTTGCCGGCATCGATGTCGGTGCGGACCTGGTCGGTTCCGGCGAGCTTGTCGATCCAGTACGGGTCGACCTTGTCGCCGGTGTCGTAGCGCCAGGCGAAGTCCGGGTAGATCTGCTTGAGCGTGATGAGCATCGCGACGGCGGTGCGTATCGGATCGAACGCTGCCCCATCGGTGACGTAGGTCTGCGCGCCCCGGCACACCTGTCCCGAGTACGCGGACGAGGTGGGCGCGAAGGCCGCCTCGCGAAACGCCGCGCCCGGCAGTTGCATCGCGCTGAGCGCAATCGCCCACCGCTCGTCCAGGTAGGGCGCGCCGACGATCTCGAACGGTTGGGTGGTACCGCGTCCCTGCGAGAGGTTGGTGCCCTCGAAGTAGCACAGGCCGGCGTACACCTGCGCGGTCGTGACGGTCGGGATGTTCGGCGAGGGCGCCACCCAGCGAAGGCCGGTCGCAAAGCCGTCGTCGTCGCGTCGCCACCCTGACATCGGCACGACGGTGAGGTCGAGCGAGCGCCCCGCCCTCTCGGGCACGTACTCAGCCGCGAACAACCGGGCGAGCTCGCCGACGGTCATGCCGTGCTGCTGGACGATCGTCGCCTTGCCGACCCCGGTCTCGAGTCGCGGCTCGAGCCGCGGCCCGGCCACGCGCATCCCGCCGATCGGATTCGGCCGGTCGAGAACCACGAAGCGCCGCCCGGTGGCCGCGGCCGCCGTCATCGCGTCGTACATCGTCCAGATGTAGGTGTAGAAGCGAGCGCCGACATCCTGGATGTCGAACATGACGGTCTGCACGCCCGCCTTGTCGAAGATCCCCTGCATGTCCTGCCAGGACTTCGCGTACAGGTCATAGACATGAAGCCCGGTACGTGGGTCGATGGAGTCGCCCTCGGAACCGCCCGCCTGGGCCGTACCGCGAAAACCGTGCTCGGGTCCGAAGACCGCGACAAGTTCGACGTCAGTGGACGCGTGCATGGCGTCGACTTCGTGGGTCAGCGACGTGGTAACGCTGGTGGGATTGGCGATCACGCCGACGCGCTGCCGGCGCAGCGTGGCGTAACGGGATTCGATGAGGGCGGCCAGCCCGGTTTGCACGACTCGATGACGCTCCGGCGCTGCGCGCTCGTCCGCTGGTGCCGGACGCGCCGCCGCCGGGCCGGCGGACAGCGCGATGGCTGCCGCCGACCCGGCGGAGGCGGTCAGAAAGTGGCGACGCCGGATCTTTCCCGCATGGCGGGTCTCGTCCGATTCATCCATTCTGCAGACGCTAGGCCCGGTTGCTGGAGTTGTCTAGACCTTTCAGCTCAGTGCGCGAGAGGCGTTCGACGTCAGCCGTGACGGCGAGCCGGATCTATGCCTGGCTCACTTGGCGGCGAGCGGTAACAGCGTCCTGCCGGTCGGGCCGACCTGGATGTCGGTGCCCATCGTTCGTGCACACACCGCAGTCGAAGCAGGGAGTCCACCGGCAGTCGTCCTGCTCGAACTCGGCAAGTGCGTCCTGCCAGTCGTCCCACAGCCACTGCTTGTCCAGGCCGGAGTCGAGGTGATCCCACGGCAGTACCTCGTCGGCGTCGCGCTCACGCGTCGTGTACCAGGCAAGCGATCGACCTTGTGGCGTAAGGGCATTCTCGGCGTGAGGCAACCCAGCGGGCGAACGAGAAGTGCTCGCTCCAGCCGTCGAACCGACCGCCGTCGCGCCACACCTGCTCGATGACCGCGCCCACCCTTCGGTCGCCGCGCGAGAGCAGTCCTTCGACGAGGGACGGCTCGCCGTCGTGGTAGCGCATTCCGACGTTGCGGCCCAGCGACCGGTTCGCGTTGATCGCCGCCCGCAGCTTCGCCAACCGACTGTCCACAGTCTCGGCGGATCGGCCTGCGCGGCCCACTGGAACGGTGTGTGCGGCTTGGGCACGAATCCGCCGATCGACACCGTGCAGCGGATGTCCTTGCTGCCCGTGGCCTCGCGCCCGGCCCGGATGACGTCGTGCGCCATTTCGGCGATCTCGAGGACGTCCTCGTCGGTCTCGGTGGGCAGGCCGCACATGAAGTACAGCTTCACCTGCCGCCACCCGTTGGTGTACGCAGTGGTGACGGTGCGGATCAGGTCGTCCTTGGAGACCATCTTGTTGATCACCCGGCGCAGCCGCTCAGAGCCGCCCTCGGGCGCGAACGTCAGGCCCGACCGGCGGCCGTTGCGGGACAGCTCGTTGGCCAGGTCGATGTTGAACGCGTCGACGCGGGTTGACGGCAGCGACAGCGACACCTTCTCGCTCTCGTACCGGTCGGCCAGGCCCTTGGCGATCTCGCCGATCTCGGAGTGGTCCGCGCTCGACAGCGACAGCAGGCCGACCTCTTCGAATCCGGTTGCCGCAAGGCCGTTTGCCGACCATCTCGCCGATGCCGGTGATGGAACGCTCGCGCACCGGACGGGTGATCATGCCTGCCTGGCAGAAGCGGCAGCCGCGCGTGCAGCCGCGGAAGATCTCGACGCTACATGCGCTCGTGCACCGACTCGGCAAGCGGCACGAGCGGAGTCTTCGGGTAGGGCCACTCGTCGAGATCCATGACGGTGTGCTTGCTGACGCGCTCGGGGACGCCGGCCCGGTTGGCGGTTGACCGTCTCGATGCGGCCGTCGGGCAGGTACGTCACGTCGTAGAAGCGCGGCACGTAGACGCCGCCGGTCGCGGGCCAGCCGGGCCAGCAGTTCGTCGCGCCGCCGACGCCGTCGCGCTTTCGCAGTCGCGGACGACGTCGGTGATCGCACCGACGATCTGCTCGCCGTCGCCCAGCACAGCAGCGTCGATGAAGTCGGCGATCGGCTCGGGGTTGAACGCGGCGTGCCCGCCGGCGATGACGATCGGGTGGCGTGTCGTCGCGGTCGGCCGCGTGCAGCGGGATGCCGGCAAGGTCGAGCGCGGTAAGCAGGTTGGTGTAGCCGAGCTCGGTGGAGAACGAGACGCCGAGCAGGTCGAAGGCGGCGACCGGCCGGTGCGCGTCGACGGTGAACTGGCCGATGCCGTGCTCGCGCATCAGCGCCTCGAGATCGGGCCACACTGCGTAGGTGCGCTCGGCCAGAGCATCGGACCGCTCGTTCAGCACCTCGTACAGGATCTGTACGCCCTGGTTGGGCAGGCCGACCTCGTAGGCGTCGGGATACATGAGCGCCCAGCGGACGCTGACCGAGTCCCACTCCTTGACCCGCGAGTTCAGCTCACCGCCGACGTACTGGATCGGCTTGCTGACCTGAGGCAACAGCGGCTCCAGCCGCTCGAACAGGGACTCCACGGGCATTCATGCTACGTGCCTTCGCCCGGCCCAGATCCAGGCGTGGACCGGCGATGCACCGCGACGAGCAGACCGATCGCCAGCGACTGGGCGAACATCGATGAACCGCCGTAGGAGACGAACGGCAGCGGCAGTCCGGTGACCGGGGTCAGCCCCAGGTTCATGCCGATGTTCTGGAATGCCTGGAACGCGAACCAGCACACGATCCCCACGGCGACCAGCCGACCGGTGCGGTCGGCCTGCGCGGCGATGCGCAGCCCGCGCCAGCACAGCACTGCGAACAGCGCGATGATCAGCCCGGCGCCCACGAGCCCGAACTCCTCCCCGGCAACGCTGTAGACGAAGTCGGTCTGCTGTTCGGGGACGAACGCACCGCGCGTCTGCGGCCCGTGGAACAGGCCACGGCCGAACAGCCCGCCGTTGGCGAACGCGATGTGCGCCTGGGTCACGTTGTAGGCAGCACCTCTCGGGTCAGAACCCGGATGCGCGAACACCCGGAATCGCGCGAGTTGGTAGTCGGCAAGCACGCCCGAACGCACCGCGGCGACGACGCCGACGGCACCGACCAGGACCAGGCCGAGCGTCCAGCGGGCGGGCACGTCCGCGGCCACAAGCAGGCCGAACGCAACTGCGGCGAGCACCATCGCCGACCCGAGGTCGGGCTGGAGCATGACCAGCGCCAGCGGCACAGCGGTCATGGCGACGGCGATCGACACGTCGGCGTTCGTGGGCGGGGCCGCGACCCGGCGAGCCGCCGCCCGCTGGGCGAACATGACCGCCATGCCGACGAGCAAACCCGAGCTTCATGAACTCCGACGGCTGCAGCGCCAGGCCGCCGGGTAGCTGGATCCAGGCGCGCGCCCCGTTCACCGTCGAGCCGACAGCGAAGATGGCCACCAGCCCGATCAGGCTGAGCAGGTAGATGATCGGGCCGAGAAAACGCAGCATCCGCGGATCTGCCCGCGACGCGAACACCGCAAGCACCACGCCGATCGCGACGTTGACCAGGTGCCGATACAGGTAGGCCTGCGGATTGCCGCCGTCGGCAGCCAGCCGCGAGCGGGTGGCCGACCACACCAGCACCGCGCCGATCAGCGCGAGCGCGAATGCCGCGCCGATCAGCCAGCCGTCGAGGCGCGGGGACCGGTGCCGGGCCATCGGCGGCGGGCTCAGTATCAACGGCGCGAGAGGATCCCGGGCGAGAAGCGTCATCGGCTGCGCCCCGTCGAGGGCCGCATGACCGGCAGCGACGTCTCCGGACGCGACCCGGGCAGCACTGCGCTACGTCCGGCGCCGAGCAGCCCGTCGTACACCGTGCGCACCATCGGCGCCGGCAGCGGTGACGCCCGTCCCTGCCTGCTCGACCATGCCGACCACCACGAACGCGCGCGGTCGAATGCCCGCGTGGTCAGCCCGACCGGCCCCCATGTCGCCAGCCAGGACGTGTCCTGCTTGCCGAACACCTCGGCCGTGCCGGTCTTGCCGCCGATCTGCGTCTTGTACGACGAACCGTCGAACGCGAACGCCCCAGAGACCGCGTCCAGCCGCGTCGAAGTCGCAGCGAGTTTGCGATGTAGTCGAGCGTCTGCGGCTGACCGGCAGCTTTGTTCGCGCAGCTTCGGCGTCGATCGTGCGGACGAGCTTGCCGTTTGCGTCGACGACGGCCCAGCCCAGTGTCGGCTCCCAGATCCTGCCGCCGTTGACGAGCGCGGAGTAGGCCACGGCAAGCTGCAGCGGCGACATCGTCGTCTCGCCCTGGCCGATCGCCATGTCGGCGTTGTCACCGGCGCGGTATCGCCACCCGTCGGTGCAGTTCTCCGAGGCGAGTTGGGTGAGGTACGCGCGCTGCGCCGGGTCTGCTCTCTTGCGGGTAGCCCGCGCTTGCGGCATCGGCACAATATCTGCGCCTTGTTGGCATGCCAGCGAGCCAGGCGCGTCTCGCGATCGGCGTATCCACCGGCGGACTGCTCGTCGGCCGGCAGGTCGATACCTGGGCGCTTGCCGACGCCGAACGCGGAGGCCGTGTGCTGCAGGTACTCGGCAGCTTTCTGGCCGGCGTCCAGGCGCGCCTGGTCGGCGTAGTACTCATCGGCCGCGGACGAGTAGAACCAGGTGTCGCAGGATACCTGCAACGCCTGGCCCAGAGTCACCGGGTAGCCCGAGCGACTCCGATTCGAAATTGGTCTTCACCCGCCCGTCGATGGCGAGTGATGGCGGGCAGGGGTAGGTGCCGTCCAAGGTCGCCTCGCCATGGCTCACGACCGATGACGACGTGATCAGCTTGAACGTCGAGCCCGGCGCGTACGCTCCGGCGATTGCCCGACTGACCAGCGGATCGTTCGCGCTCGGCGCGGTGAGCTTGGCGTAGTCGGCCACCGAGATGCCGCCGACGAACACCTGCGGGTCGTAGGACGGGTAACTGGCGGCGGCGAGGATGCGCCCCGTGTTCGGATCCATGATGACCACCGCGGCGCCGGTGGCGGGCTTCCCCTTCGCCCGTGAAGCCGCGATCTGCTTCGCGATCGCCTGCTCGGCGAGTTGCTGCGCATCGCGGTCGATGCTCGTGACGAGCGTGTCGCCCGGCTGTGCCGGGACATCCTGCGGATTACCGACGGCAATGCCGCGAGGGTCGAGCGACACAAGCTGCGAACCGTCCGTACCCCGCAGTATGGAATCGTATTGCTGTTCGAGGCCGGACCGGCCGATGGTGTCGGCGTCGCGCAGGATCTTGTTTCGCTCCTCATCCTGCGCGCTCACCGCACCGGTATAGCCGAGCAGGTGCGCGGCGAGAGTTCCGCCCGGGTAGTCGCGAACGGTCTGCGTCTCGACCGCGACGCCTTGATACAGCTCCCGATGCTCGGACAGCGCCAGCACTATCGCGGTCTTCGCGTTGGAAGCGACCGGCACCGGCTGATACGGCTCGCCGGTCCAGCACGGGGACGGGACGTGGATGCCGCACGGGGTGATCTCCTGAGCGAGGTCGCGCGCGGGCATGCCGAGTATCCGGGCCAGCCGCGACAGCACCGCGACACCGTGGTCTGGCTGGGCCTGCAGCTTCTCGCGGTCGACCGTGACGACGTGCGTCACGCGATTGGTGACGAGCGGGCGGCCGCGCGCATCGACGATCTGACCGCGCGGCGCGGGGACGAGGATGCGCCCCTGGTGCAGTGCGCCGGCCGTCTGCAGCGGCTTGTTCCGGTCGAGGATCTGCACGTAGTAGAGCCGGCCCGACAGGGTCACGAGCAGCGATGCGACCAGAACCGCGATGACTTGCAGGCGCCGAGAAGTACCTGATCGCCGCTCAGCCATGGCCCGTTGCCTGCACCCGCAACGCCTGCGAACGCAGGAACCGCCGCACGATCGGAGTCACGATCAGGGCGAGCAGCAGGTCGGCGGCGATGGTCGGCAGCAAACCACGTGCGGCGGCCTCGACGGTGGCTCCGGACGCGCCCAGCGCGCTCAGCACGAGCATCGCGACGCTGCCGCTGAACCCGCACACCACGCCGATCAGCACCACCTGTGCCCGCAGTGTCCTGGCCGACTCGACGAGCAGCCCGCACAACACGCCCACCCCGAGCCAGCACAGCGCCAGCACGCCGGCCGGATGCGTCGAACCAAGATCCGCGACCAGGCCGGCCGCAAAGCCCAGCGAGATGCCGGTGCCCACGCCGCAGTTCACCGCGACGGCCGCGGCGAGCACGGCGGGAAGACTGACCTGTGTTGAGGTCGCTTCCGGCGCGACGAGTGTGGCCTGCAGCAGCAGCGCGCTCAGGATCGCCGCGTGGGCCGCCGCGACACGCGAGAGTGTCATCGGCCACGAGCCTCGGTCGAGGGGCGCAGCGCCAGCCGTTGCGATTCGCTCGAGCCCGGCGTCAGGATCACGCCGACGAGGTCGAGCGCCGTCGCCGACGCGGCGGGCCGCACGCTCGCCGTCACAGCGCCGTCGGCGGACGTACGCACCGCGGTGATCGTCCCGATGGCCAGGCCCGGTGCGTAGCTCGAGTGGCCCGCAGGTCCGGTCTCCAGCGCATCGCCTACCCGCAACACCACGCCGGGATCCAGCGGCATCGCCGAGTAGCCCTTCGGCCCTTGACCGGTCGCGATCGCGAGTTGGGCAGTGCGCATGTCACGCGCGCCGACGCCAGAGCCCGGATCGGCCGCCAACAACACCACGCAACTGGTCGCACTTGTGTGCAGCACCCGTCCGACCAGCGCCACACCGTCGGTAACCGTCTGGCCCGCACGAACGCCACCGTGACTGCCGACGTCCAGCGTCGCGGTCCAGTCGAACCCCTGTCCCGGCCCCAGCGCGATGACACGTGCGGGCAGGACCCGGTACCCGCCGCTATCGGCGGCCAGTTGCAGCTTGGCCAGGCTCGACCTGGTGCGCGCGTCGGCGGCATCGGCCGCAAGCTGCGACTTCAGCGTGGCGTTCTCGTGACGCAGCTTGGCAATCGTCTCGTGGTTGGTGCCCGCACTGGGCAGGCCCTGCACGAAATGCCGGACCGGGCCGATGATCGCGTCCGTACCTCGGTACAACGCGCCCAGGGCTCCTCGGACGCCGCCGTGCGTACCGTCCAGGCCGGTGCCGGCAACGTCGAGGGTGATGAAGCACGAAGCGATGACCGCAAGCGCGATCGCGGCGAGTCGCTGGCGTGCGGTCAGCCGGCGCATGGCTACCGGCGTGGGCCGTAGACGACGACCTTCTGCAACTGGTCGAAGTGCTCGACCACGGTGCCGGTACCGAGCACGACGGAGTCGAGCGGGCGGTCGGCCACGAGCACCGGAATGCCGATCTCGTGCTGCAGGCGCGCGTCCAGGCCGCGCAGCAGTGCACCGCCGCCGGTGAGCACGATCCCTCTGGCGACCAGGTCACCGGCAAGCTCGGGCGGGCAGTGATCGAGCGTCGCCTTGACCGCACCGATGATCCGCATGATCGGGACGTCCATCGCCTTGCGCAGTTCGTCGCCGGCGATCGTCACGTTGCGCGGCAGCCCGCTGCCGATCTCGCGGCCCCGGATCTCAGCGCGCTTCGGGCCGGCCACCGGGAACGCCGAGCCGACGGCGATCTTGAGTTCCTCGGCCGTACGTTCGCCGATCAGCAGGCCGAATTCCGCGCGGACGTGGTCGACGATCGCCTCGTCGAGGGCATTGCCTGCCACTCGCAGGCTTGTCGAGGCGACGATGCCGCCGAGCGCGATCACCGCGACCTCCGTCGTACCACCCCCGATGTCGACCACCATGGAGCCCGAGGGCTGGTTCACCGGTAGTCCAGCACCGATGGCCGCGGCCATCGGCTCGGCGATGATGTGCACCCGACGCGCGCCCGCTGCGTACACCGATTCGCTGACCGCTCGTTGCTCGACGCTGGTGATGCCCGACGGGACGCACACGACCACCCGCGGGCCGGTGAGGATCGGCGGGCGGCGAAGCACCTTGCGCACGAAGTACCGCAGCATCTCTGCGGTGATGTCGTAGTCGGCGATCACGCCGTCGCGCATCGGCTTGACCGCGCGGATGTGACCGGGCGTACGGCCGATCATGTGCTTGGCATCGACCCCGACGGCCACCACTGCGTTCGTTGCCGTATCGACGGCGACCACTGACGGCTCGTTGAGCAGAATGCCCCGTCCGCGTGCGTATACCAGCGTGTTGGCGGTGCCGAGATCGACCGCGAGATCACCGCCGAGCACGCTGCCGCCGCGCGAAGGCAGCAGCGCAAGCGGGGTGAACGCCACGACGTCACCTTTCCGGTCAGAGTCCTATGCCAATCGTATGGTTGGCGTGCACTCTGAGCCGGTTGCGACGCGCGGGTCAGGCGTTACTCGCGGGCCAGTTGTTACTGATGGGACTTTGATCGGGTGCCGGTTGGGCTTTGGCTGGGCTTCGCTGGGCTTTGGACGGCCGGCCGTCGGCGCGACATGATCAACAGAGGGTTTCGGTCGATATTCGACCGGATCGTTCTGTTGATCAGGAGGACTCGAGCTCCGGTTGGGCTTTGGCGGCCTTACCCGAAGCCGGGGAACCAGAGCTTGATCTCGCGCTCGGCTGACTCGACCGAGTCCGAGCCGTGCACGAGGTTCTGCACGACGGGCAATCCCCAGTCGCGGCCGAGGTCGCCGCGGATCGTGCCGGGCTGCGCCGCCGTCGGTTCGGTGGCGCCGGCGAGCGAACGGAAACCCTCGATGACCCGCTGGCCCTCGGCGACGAACGCGACAACCGGACCCGACAGCATGAATTGCACCAGCGGCTCGTAGAACACCTTGCCGACGTGCTCGGCATAGTGCTCGGCGAGCAGCTCGCGGGTCGCCGAGCGTAGCTCGAGCGCGACGATTCGGTAGCCCTTCGCCTCGACGCGCCGGATCACCTCGCCCACGAGTCCACGCGCGACGCCGTCGGGCTTGACGATCACCAGCGTGCGTTCAAGGGTCGGCGCAGTCATGGGCGCAGCGTATCCACCCGACGACCGGGCGCCATGCCGGCACCGGTGTTCCGCGGCGGTGCGCCTCGCGGTAGGTGGGCACTCCAGCGCACCCTCACCATCAAGCCGCCGCGCCGTCAACAACCTCCCGGGTCGTAACAGCGAGAAATCCGCGCGGGCACAATTGATCATCTCTGTCGAAACCGTGGGTCATGGCGGATCCAGCAGAGATGATCATGACCCGATGGACGTCTGGGAGCGCGCAAGCCGGCTCAAGACATCAGGAGATCAGCATGCGCAGGCCGCCCGGGGTACCCACCATCTCGCGACGCAGGTTGAGCAGGTAGAGCCATACCGCTACGAACAGAACGCCGACCACGAAGAAGGCGTGGATCCACACGCCGACCGCGACGAACACCGGTTGCAGCAGCGAGCCGAGCCCGATGCCCCACCGCCGCCGCTGTACGAACGCGGCACCAACCAGGATCACCGCGAGCCCGACCAGCAGACCGGTCTTGACGCCGCCGAGCCCGGTCGCAGTCTGCGCTATCGCCCGCGGCACAAGCAGCGCCGAGAAAGCTTCGAGGCAGAGCACCGCGGCGAGCGCGCCGCGCGTCGACCGGTTGACCCGGACGCTGCGCTCGGCGATCTGCTCAGCTGTGGGCTGCACCGGTTCGGTTTGATCCTCGTCGGGGGCCGGACCGCCTGCCTCGGTCATCAGGCGTCTCGCCGCAACAAGGTCCGCGCCTCGCCGGCCGTGATAACCGAGCCGGTGACGAGGACGCCCGCTCCGGACAGCACGCCGTCGGCGTTCTCTTCGGCCAGCCGCACGGCCGTCTCGATGGCATCATCGAGCCGCGGCTCGACGGTGACCCGATCGGCGCCGAACACCTCGACGGCCACCGTGGCCAGTTCGTCGGCCGGAATCGCACGCACGGAGCTGTTCTGCGTGACGACGACTTCGTCGAGCGCAGGTTCGAGCGCATCGAGCATCGCCCTGATGTTCTTGCCGGCGAGCACCCCGACAACGCCGATGAGCCTGCGGAAATCGAACGCCTCGCCGATCGCCGCGACGGTGGCAGCCATTCCGTGCGGGTTATGTGCCGCGTCGATAAGAACGTTCGGCGCCGCGCGCACCGATTCCAGACGTCCGGGCGAGCGCACCGCCGCGAACACCTCGCGCACCGTTGTGATCTCCAGCGGCCCGGACGCTTTCCCCGCGCCGAAGAACGCCTCGACTGCCGCCAGGGCGATTGCGGCGTTCTGCGCCTGGTACGCGCCGTGCAGCGGCAGGAAGATCTCGTCGTACACGCCACCGAGACCCTGCAGTGTGATGACCTGCCCGCCCACGGCGACCCGGCGCTCGAGCACGCCGAACTCGAGCCCCTCACGGGCCACCGTGGCACCGACGTCGGCGGCCCGGCGCAACAACTCGGTGGCTGCATCGGCCGGCTGCGCGGCCATCACCACCACGGCGTCGGGCTTGATGATGCCGGCCTTCTCCGCTGGCGATCTTGTCGACGGATTCGCCGAGAAGCTGCGTGTGGTCGAGGTCGATCGGCGTCACGACCGCAACCTCGCTGTCGATGACGTTCGTCGCGTCCCATTCACCGCCGAGTCCGACCTCGACGATCGCGACGTCGACCGGCGCGTCGGCGAAGATGGAGTATGCGAGGGCGACCATCACCTCGAAGAAGCTGAGCTTGATGTCGAACTGGCCGTCGACGAGGTCGAGGTAGGGCGCCAGCTCGCGGTAGGCCTCGACGAACGCGCGTCGGCTGATGGGTTCGCCGTCGAGGACGATGCGTTCGGTTATGCGCGACAGGTGCGGGCTGGTGAAGCGGCCCGTGCGCAGTCCGAAGCCGCGCAGCAGCTCGTCGACCATCCGCGCGGTGCTGGTCTTGCCGTTGGTACCGGTCAGGTGGATCGAGCGGTAGGCGCGCTGTGGCTCGCCCAGCAGGTCGACGAGCGCCTGGATGCGCTCCTTGGTGGGATTCATGCGACCCTCGCCCCACCGGCCGGTGATGTCGACCTCGGCCATGCGCAGCAGGTCGGCGTATCGCTCCGCTTCAGTGACTGCCACGACGCCCGAGTCTACGAAACGCCGCGCCAGCCGCGCGCACACCCTGTTCGCAGCCATGATCATCTCTGCCCGGCCTGCCGCCCGTGGCGGTTGCGGCCGAGATCATCACCTGAGATGCGGCCCCGCTAGGGCAGTCGCAGCTGCATGAGGATCTCGTCCGGGCCGAATCCGAGCGCCGATGACTTGCGGCCGATCTCCCGGAAGCCCCTGCCGCGATAGAACGCCGCGGCCTGTTCGTTGCCTTCGACGTAGTCCAACCCGAGGCGGGTCGAGCCGGCCGGCAGCGAGTCGACGACGGCCGCGAGCAGCGCCGAGCCCGCGCCGACGCCCTGCCGTTCCGGGACGACATAGAGCTTCCACAGGTACGGCGCCCCGTCACGCTCCCCCGCCGAGGCCATGCCGATGACGGCACCGTCCAGTTCGGCGACGAGGACGCCGCCGCGGATTGACGCGCCTACCGCCTCGTCCGTCCACCACCGGGCCAGGCCCTGCTCGACGTACTCGCTGCCGGCAATCTGGGCATAGGTAGCGGGCCACGTGCGCAGGCCCACGACCCGGACCGGCTGCGCGTCGGTGGCGACGGCGCCGCGTACCTGGACGGTCATGCGTGCGGCAACGCCTCGAGTGCGGCCTGGACGCGAACGATGTCGGCCTCGGCCGCGTCGAGGCGAGCGCGGACCTTGGCGACCACGGCCTCCGGCGCCTTGCCGGTGAACGCGGCGTTGCCGAGCTTCGCCGAGTTGACGTCGCGTTCCTTCTGCGCGCCCGCGAGTTCCTTGGCCAGCCGGGCGCGCTCGGCCCCGACGTCGATCGTGCCGGAGAGGTCAAACTCGATGCCGACGCCGCCTGCCGTCGTGAGCGAGGCGGTCGGTGAGAAGTCCTCGCCTGCGATGTCGAGCCGCAGCAACGACCGGATCTCGGTCTCGCCGCCTGCCAGGCCGGTCAGCCTTGCGGGCACCCGCTGGGCCGGCTTGACGCCCTGGTCGGACCGGAACCGGCGCACATCGGTGACGACCGCCTGGATCGCGGCAACCTCGCGCTCGGCGGCGGCATCGGCCCGCGAGGGGTCGGCTACCGGCCACGACGCGATCACGGCCGACTCGCCACCGGTGAGCGAGGTCCACAGCGCCTCGGTGACGAACGGGGTCATCGGGTGCAGCAGGCGCAACAGCACGTCGAAGCACTTCGCCGAGCACTCGGCGAGTGGCATCGCCGGTCTCGGATGCCAGCGAGATCTTGGCGAGTTCGACGTACCAGTCGCACACCTCGTCCCAGGCGAAGTGATAGAGCAGGTCGGCGATCTTGGCGAACTCGTAGCGCTCGTAGAGCGCGTCGACTTCGGCGGTGACCGCTGCGAGCCGGGCGAGGATCCACCGGTCGGCGGCCGGCAAATCGCCGAGGCAGCTCGCCTGCGACGGTCGCCCCGTTCAACAAAGCGAATCGAGTCGCGTTCCAGAGCTTGTTGCAGAAGTTACGGAGCCCTGCCACCCACTCCTCGCCGACCGGGACGTCGGTGCCCGGATTGGCGCCGCGCGCAAGGGTGAACCGCACCGCATCGGCACCGTAGGCGTCGATCCATTCGAGCGGGTCGACCGTACTTGCCTTTCGACTTCGACATCTTCTTGCCGAAGCGGTCGCGGATCAGCCCGTGCAGCACGATGGTGTTGAACGGCTGCTCGCCGTCCATTGCGTAGAGGCCGAACATCATCATCCGGATGACCCAGAAGAACAGGATGTCGTAGCCGGTGAGCAGCACGTCGGTCGGGATAGTAGCTTTGCGAGGTCCTCGGTTTCCTGCGGCCAGCCGAGCGTCGAGAACGGCCACAGCGCCGAGGAGAACCACGTGTCGAGGACGTCGGGGTCCTGCGTCCAACCGGGGGGCGGTTGCTCGTCGGGGCCGAAGCACGCCTCGTCGCCGTCGGCGGAATACCAGATCGGGATGCGGTGCCCCCACCACAGCTGGCGGCTGATGCACCAGTCGCGCATGTTGTCGACCCAGTCGAAATAGCGCGGTGCCAGCGACGCGGGCTCGATCGTGACCCGGCCGTCGCGCACCGCGTCGCCGGCGGCCTTGGCCAGCGTCTCGACGCGCACGAACCACTGCAGCGACAGCCGCGGCTCGACCACCGTGTCGCAGCGCGAGCAGTGCCCGACCGCGTGCACGTACGGCCGCTTCTCGGCGACGATCCGCTCGTCCTCGCGCAGCGCGGCGACGATCGCGTACGGGCCTCGAGCCGGTCGAGCCCCTGGAACGGCCCGGGTGCGGTGATGATCGCGCGCTCGTCCATGATCACCAGGCATGGGCAGGTTGTGGCGCTGGCCGATCTCGAAGTCGTTCGGGTCGTGCGCGGGCGTGACCTTGACCGCGCCGGTGCCGAACGACGGGTCGACGTGCTTGTCGGCGACGATCGGGATTCGCCGGTTGGTCAGCGGCAAAGCCACCGTCGTGCCGATCAGGTGGGCATACCGCTCATCGTCTGGATGCACCGCGACGGCCGTGTCGCCGAGCATCGTCTCGGCCCGGGTGGTGGCCACGACGATCGATGCTTCGTCACCGCTGGCGGCACCGCCGTAACGGATCGAGACGAGTTCACCGTCCTCGTCGGAGTGATCGACCTCGGCGTCGGACAGTGCGGTCAGGTCAGCGCGGGCACCAGTTGATGATGCGCTCGGCCCGATAGATCAGGTCGTCGTCGTAGAGCCGCTTGAAGATCGTCTGGACGGCGCGCGACAGCCCCTCGTCCATGGTGAAGCGCTCGCGCGTCCAGTCGACGCCGTCGCCGAGGCGGCGCATCTGTCCGAGGATCTGGCCGCCGTACTCCTCTTTCCATTCCCAGGACCTTGGCGACGAACTCCTCGCGCGTGTAGTCGAAACGGCCCTTGCCCTCGGTCTCGGACAGGTGCCGTTCGACGAGCGCGTGCACGGCGATGCTGGCGTGGTCCATGCCGGGCAGCCACAGCGTCTCGTAGCCCTGCATGCGCTCGCGCCGGGTCAGTGCATCCATCATCGGGTGTGCCCGAGCGCGCTGCCCAGGTGCAGGCTGCCGGTGACGTTCGGCGGTGGGAGCACGATGGTGAACGGCGGCTTGTCGCTGTGCGCGTCGGCGGTGAAATAGCCGCGTTCGACCCATCGGGAATAGAGCGCGCTCTCTACGTCTGCCGGCACGTACTGGGTCGGCAGATTCTGGGCGCTCGTCGATGAGTTCGCGGTCACGCAAGCATGGTACGGACGGCGCTCGGGCCGGATCAGGCGGTTATTGGCTGGCGATTCCTGCGGTCGCCCGCGACGATTCCCATCATGTCTCTGACGGTGAGCACCGACCCGGCAGCGATCCGCGCGGAACTCGAGCGGTTGCTCGCGGCCGATCCGGTGCGTAACACGATTCTCGGGTCGATCGTGGCTGATCTGCGGGCGGACCGCACTGCCGAGTGCTGGTTCGCCGCCCTGCCCGGCACGAACGCGGTGGCCATCCGATCCAACCGCGTCTTCCCGCTGCTGTTCACCACTGGCTGGGACCCTGACGGCATCACCGCCGTGGTCAAACTCGCCGCCGAACTGCCGGACCTCGTCGGAATCTCCGGCCCGGTCGAGATCGCCGACGCGGCGGCAAGTGCGTTCCCGGGCCGGCGCATACGCGAGCGTATGGCGATGCGGCTCTTTCGCCTGGACGAGCTGAGTCCGCCGCACGACGTGCCTGGCAGCGCGCGCCCTGCATCCGCCGAAGATCGAGCCCAGATCGTCGCATGGTTCAAGGCATTCACCGCCGAGGCCGGAGGCATCCTCGGCGACGTCGAGGGCGTGGTGGACGAGATCCTGCGTTCCGGGGCGCACTGGCTGTGGATCGACGGCGACCGGCCGGTGGCGTTGGCGTCGCGACGCTCGGTCGAGGGCGGCAGCGCGCGAATCGGCCCGGTGTACACCCCGCCCGGTGAGCGCGGACGCGGCTACGGATCCGCCGCGACCTCGGCTGCCACACGCGATGTGCTCGACCTCGGCGCTGTGCCGGTGCTGTTCACCGACCTGGACAACCCGACCTCGAACAAGATCTATCAGACCCTCGGCTACGACGCGGTCGAAGACCGGGCCGTGATCATCTTCGACTGAGGCCTGCTAGTCGAGGTCGCCACCGCGTTTGCCTGACTCGAACGCTGCGCCGACCTGAGGGCGCTCTCAGATCAGGGGCCGGTGCCGAAGCGCCTGCTTCCCATCAGCGGGCCACGCGTGCATGCTTGGGCAGCGTCATTGCCGACCGGGCTTGGTTGAAGGGCGCGGATTGCGCGGTGTCGGAACACGGTCAGGCCCCGTTGTGCGGGCTCAGGGGGAAGTGCGACAAGGTGCCGCGACGCGCAGGACGTCGCGCTCAACGGATCGCTGTGGGCTGGCATCTAGCGGAGGAGAGGCCGATGAGCAGCAGCCAAGACCTTCACGACAGCCCGGGCAGTGCGGCGCGGGCGGCGGTTGTGCAGGCCCGCGACCTCGGTCGCATCTTCGGCGAGGGCGATACCGCCGTAGCTGCTTTGCGCGGGGTCAGCGTCGACATCGACGCCGGTCGATTGACCGCCGTCATGGGGCCGTCGGGATCGGGCAAGTCGACGCTGATGCACATCCTGGCCGGGCTGGACAAGCCCACGTCCGGCTCCGTTCGCATCGCCGGAATCGAGATCACGACGCTGGGCGACACTCCGCTGACCAAGCTGCGCCGCCAACACATCGGCTTCATCTTCCAGTTCTTCAACCTGCTGCCGATGCTCAGCGCCCGCGAGAATGTCCTGCTGCCGTTGACGATTGCGGGCGAGAAGCCCGATCCCGTCTGGTTCGACGATCTCATCGAACGGGTAGGCCTCAAGGACCGCCTTACGCACCGCCCGGCCGAGCTGTCCGGCGGCCAACAGCAACGTGTCGCGATCGCGCGGGCTCTCGTCTCGCGGCCCACGGTCGTGTTCGCCGACGAGCCGACCGGCAATCTCGACTCCACGACGAGCGGCGAGATCCTGCAGCTCATGCGCGCATCGGTCGATGCATACGGCCAGACGACCGTGATGGTCACGCACGACGCGCAGGCGGCCGCAATGGCCGACCGGGTGCTCTTCCTGGCCGACGGGCAGATCGTGCAGGAACTGCCGCGCTCGAGCCCGCACGAGATACTCGCGGCAATCGAGACCCTGAACATCCGATGATCAGGTTCGCCCTGCGGGGCCTGCTTGGACGCAAGTTGCGGACGGTGCTCACTGCACTGGGTATCGTCCTCGGCGTCGCCTTGGTGAGCGGTACGTACGTCCTCACCGACTCGATTTCCACCGCATTCGACGCGATCTTCAAGCAGACGTACAAGAACACCGACGCCGCGATCACCGGCAAGTCGGCGTTCACGCTCGGCGGCGACAGCGGCAGCACCGCTCCGTCCTTCGACCAGTCATTGCTCGCCACAGTGACTGCACTGCCTGACGTTCGTGCGGCATCGGGCGCCGTCACCGGCGATGCGCATCTCATCGGCAAGGACGGCAAGGCCATCGTCTTCGGCGGCGCGCCGAACCTGGGCTTCAGCGTCGATCCGCAACAGCCCGCGTTCAACTCGCTGACACTGGTATCCGGCGCATGGCCCAAGGCGGACGAGGTTGTCGTCGACCGATCGACCGCGAACAAGAAGCACTTGACCGTCGGCCAGCCAATCGGCGTCCAGTCTCGTGGGCCGGTCGAGCAGTTACACCTGTCCGGCATAATCAAATTCGGTGCGGTGTCGTCGATCGGCGGCGCGACCATCGCCGGATTCGATCTTGCGACCGCACAGAAACTCTTCGGCAAGCAGGGCAAGCTCGACGAGATCTTCATTGCTGCGAAGGACGGCGTCCCGCTCAATCAGCTGGTCGCGAGCATCCAGAAGATCCTTCCGCCCGGAACCCAGGTGCGAAGCGGCACCGAACAGGCGTCCAAGGATGCCTCCGACACGAGCGGCTTCATCTCATTCCTGCAGACGTTCCTGCTCGCGTTCGGTGGCATCGCGCTGTTCGTCGGCTCGTTCGTGATCGCCAACTCGCTGTCGATCACCATCGCGCAGCGCAGCCGCGAGTTCGCCACCCTGCGCACGCTCGGCGCTTCGCGGCGCCAGGTGCTCGGGTCGGTCATCGCCGAGGCGCTCGTCATGGGCTTTCTGGCAGCACTGGCCGGCCTGTTCCTCGGCCTGGGGTTGGCCAAGGGGTTGTTCAAGGTCTTCGACGCCGCTGGCATCACCCTGCCCAACAACGGCCTCGTCTTCGAGACGCGGACCATCGTTGTATCGCTTCTCGTGGGCACGTTGATCACGCTGCTCGCGAGCCTGCGCCCGGCCCTGCGCGCAACGCGGGTTCCGCCGATCGCCGCAGTGCGCGAGGGCGCGAAGCTCGCGCCGGGTCGGTTCCACCGCTTCCGCGGTGTCGGCGCGGCATCGGTCGTCGTCCTTGGCTTCGCTTCGCTCTCGCTGGGTCTGTTCGTCCACGGCCTCGGGACAGCGCAGGTGCTGACGTTCATGCTCATCGGCGCGCTGCTCGTGTTCATCGGCGTGGCCGTGTTCTCCTCGCGGCTGGTGCGGCCGGTCGCTGTCGCGGCGGATCCGGTCGCCCGCTGGTCGACGGTCGCCTTGTCCGCGCTCGTGTGGCCGCTGTTCTCCCTTCCGTACTGGCTCCTTCGCCACGGTGCCTGGGGGCCCGGCACGACCGCGCGGCGAGTCGGCTCGTTCGTCCTCGGCGCCGTGCTCAACCCGCTGCTGCTCGTCATCGTGATCTTGATGGCCGCGCGGCGGCGGTTCACGCAGTGGACGCCGGAGTGGCCCATCGACTTCCCGGGCGTGCTTACCGAGCGCTCGGCGACCCAGATCGGCAGCGAGAACACCCAGCGCGACCCCCAACGCACCGCCGCCACAGCAGCCGCGTTGATGATCGGGCTCGCGCTGGTCACGCTCGTGGCCGCCCTGGCCGCCGGCATCATCAAGCCGTTCGAAGACGCCGTCGATCGGATCTTCGTCGGCGACTACGCGGTCACCGCGCAGAACAACTTCGATCCGATCCCCACCAGTGCGGCACTCGCCGCAGCGAAGGCGCCCGGAGTCGAATCGATCGGCAGCGTCCGTGTCGGCGACGGCCGAATCTTCAACAAGACCATCCAGGTCACGGCCGTCGATCCGCAGGCGGCCGACGTGCTCCGCATCGACTGGAAGCAAGGTTCGCAGGCAGTGCTCGGCCAACTCGGCGCCGACGGCGCGTTCGTCGACTCCGACTACGCGAAGTCGCATCACCTGACCATCGGCTCGCCGCTCTCGGTCGAGACACCGACCGGCGGCAAGCTCAACCTGCGGCTCATCGGTATCTTCCGAGCACCGTCGGGCGGATCGCCTTTCGGCGCTGTGACAATCTCGACCGCGACGTTCGACAAGAACTACGAGCAGCCGAAGAACCTGTTCACGTTCGTGCGGATGAGCGGCGGCGTGAACGACGCGAACACCCAGGCGTTGAAGGCATCCCTCGCCTCGTTCCCGAACGCGAAGGCGGTCACCCGCGCTCAGTTCAAGGACAACCAGATCAGTGGGCTGAAGAACGTCCTGAACATCCTCTACGTCTTGCTGGCGCTATCGGTCATCGTGAGCATCTTCGGCATCGTCAACACCCTTGTGCTGACGGTATTCGAGCGCACCCGCGAGCTCGGCATGCTGCGAGCGATCGGCATGACCCGCCGCCAGACCCGTCGCATGATCAGACACGAGAGCGTGGTCACCGCCCTGATCGGAGCGGTGCTGGGCATCGTCCTCGGGCTGATCCTCGCGGCGCTGCTCACGGTCCGCATCGACTTCATCGAGTTCGTGCTGCCGATTCCGCAGTTGATCACGTTCGCGATCGTTGCCGTCGTGGTCGGCATCTTCGCCGCGGTGTTCCCGGCGCGACGTGCGGCGAGGCTCAATCCCCTCGATGCCCTGCACTACGAGTAAGGCGCCGATCCGGTCTCGTCTGACGACTGACACGACGGCGGCTGGTCACCAGCTCGTCGACCCGCGCACTCGACTCGCCTCGTGCCGACGGGCCAGCCGGAACCCGGCAGGCGTGCCGTATTTGCAGCCGCCCGCTGCGCACATCCGGCATTCCCCCGAGTGCGCGGTAGGGATATCCCCCCGCTGACATCGTGGGCGTGCCGGACAGACACGGGCCGGCCAACGCGTCAGGCTGTTGTCTGTCCGAATCCGTCAGCGGGGGGTGCGGCCATGACCGATCATCGATTCACGTCGGAATTCCTCGAACGCTATGGCGACGCGATCGACGACCGCGTCGCCGACATGCTCGACGAGTACTTGCGCGAGCGCACCGCGACTGCGCGCCGGCATGGGCCGGCCCTGCTCGTCGTCAGCGTGGCGCTGAGCACGGTCAGCCTCATCGCCTGGCACAGTGCTGCGGTGCTCGCCGTGATCTGGGCATCGATTTGGCTCGGCTATCTCGCAGCAGGCGGCATGAAATGCCGCCGCGACGGGTTGTGAAGACAGTGACGACCGCACCATTCATCGAGACGCGCCGGGCCGGTGCCCGGCCGCCCGGCCACGCGCTGAGGTGGGGCCGCTTGGTGTCGGCGACAGTCGCGATCACGCTGGTGCCGTGGTGTGTGCTGCTCGGCGCCACGCTGCCGCGCACGTTTCATGCGCAGAACTGGTCGCTGGCCTGGGTCGGTCTCGACGCCGGGATTGCCGTGGCCGCGGCCGCCACAGCCGTCCTGCTCCGGCGCGGCGACATACGCGCGGCCCTGGCGGCGACCGCAACGGGCACGTTGCTGCTCGTCGACTCGTGGTTCGACACGTGCACCTCAGCGCCCGGGCTGAACCACGCTGTCGCTGTGCTGGAGGCGGGCTTCGTCGAACTGCCGCTCAGCATCGCCGCGTTCTGGTTGGCAAGCGCCGCACTCAGACGCAACGCGCGATGACCTGATGTGACGCCGCTGCGGTCGGACGGCGGGTCGCTCAGGCCGACTTCTCGCGGCGTTCGCGCTTGGGTGGCTCGCGCGGCACGAGCGTCGGGTAGACGTTGTCGAGCACGGTCTCGCGGGTGATGACGACGCGGGCGACGTCCTCCCGCGAGGGCACCTCGTACATCACCGAAAGCAGAACTTCTTCCATGATCGCGCGCAGGCCACGAGCGCCAGTGCCGCGCAGCACCGCCTGGTCGGCGATCGCCTCGAGCGCGTCCTCACTGAACTCGAGTTCGACGTTGTCGAGTTCGAACAGCTTGCTGTACTGCTTCACCAGAGCGTTGCGTGGCTCGGTCAGGATCTGTACGAGCGCGTCGCGGTCGAGCGGACGCACCGACGTGATCACCGGCAGCCGACCGATGAACTCGGGAATCAGCCCGAACTTCATCAAGTCCTCGGGCATGACGTCGCCGAAGACGTCCTTCTGGTCGCGCTCGAACTTCGTGCGCAACTCGGCGCCGAAACCGAGGCCCTTCTTGCCGATGCGCGCCTCGATGATCGTGTCGAGCCCGGCGAACGCTCCGCCCACGATGAATAGCACGTTGGTCGTGTCGATCTGGATGAACTCCTGGTGCGGGTGCTTGCGACCACCCTGCGGCGGCACCGACGCGGTCGTGCCCTCGAGGATCTTGAGCAGCGCCTGCTGCACGCCCTCGCCGGAGACGTCGCGAGTGATCGACGGGTTCTCCGCCTTGCGGGCGATCTTGTCGACCTCGTCGATGTAGATGATGCCGGTCTCGGCGCGCTTGACGTCGTAGTCGGCGGCCTGGATCAGCTTGAGCAGGATGTTCTCGACGTCCTCGCCGACGTAGCCCGCCTCGGTGAGCGCGGTGGCGTCGGCGATGGCGAACGGGACGTTGAGCATGCGGGCCAGCGTCTGCGCGAGCAGGGTCTTGCCTGATCCGGTGGGCCCGAGCAGCAGGATGTTGGACTTGGCCAGTTCGACAGCCGACTCGGCGTTGCGCGGCTTGCCGTCGGAACCGGCCTGAACCCGCTTGTAGTGGTTGTAGACGGCCACCGCGAGGGTCTTCTTCGCCTGATCCTGGCCGACGACGTAGCTGTTCAGGAACTCGTAGATCTCGCTCGGCTTGGGCAACTCGTCGAAGCTGAACTCGCTGGTCTCGGCCAGCTCTTCCTCGATGATCTCGTTGCAGAGGTCGATGCACTCGTCGCAGATGTAGACGCCGGGTCCCGCGATCAGCTTCTTGACCTGCTTCTGGCTCTTCCCGCAGAAAGAGCACTTGAGCAGGTCACCGGTCTCGCCGACACGTGCCACGGGCGATCGGTTCCCCTCTGATCGTTCGGTGCCCTGACCCGATCGGTACCCGTTAACCCCGGGGAAGTCCCCCGGAATCACCGCCCGGGCGCGCCGCGGCGGGCATCCCGGGCGGTAGCCCGGGCGTGCCGGGCGGCCGGATAGCACCTGTCGCCCGGCCGCGGCGCTCTGTCGGCGCAGCGGCACGGCCCGAGGGCCCGACGCCGACGGACCAACCGGTGTCAGTTGGTCAGCTTGCGGGTGCTGATGACCTCGTCGACGATGCCGTATTCCTTGGCCTGCTCGGCGGTGAGGATCGTGTCGCGCTCGATGTCGGCGCGCACCTTCTCGACGGTCTGCCCGGTGTGCCGGGCCAGGATCTCTTCCAGCAGTGCGCGCATGCGCAGGATCTCGTTGGCCTGGATCTCCAGGTCGGTGACCTGCCCCGGCCCTGCCGCCGGACGGCTGGTGGATCAGCACGCGCGAGTTCTGCAGGGCGTACCGCTTGCCCTTCGTGCCGGCCGCGAGCAGCACGGCCGCCGCGGAGGCCGCCTGCCCCATGC
This sequence comes from uncultured Actinomycetes bacterium, assembly GCA_963733615.1. Classification (GTDB taxonomy): domain Bacteria; phylum Actinomycetota; class Actinomycetes; order Mycobacteriales; family Jatrophihabitantaceae; genus DASXRA01. Next base: position 140,141 of record CAVTEA010000040.1, on the reverse strand, counting down.
AGTAGGTCTGGATCTCGGGCCGGACGTACTGCAGCGTGTCGTAGATCGCCGTCAGCGCGGTGAACGACCCGCCGGGCGAGTTGATGTAGATCTGGATGTCGCGGTCGGGGTCGGTGGACTCCAGCACGATCAGCTGCGCCATGACGTCGTTGGCGACGACGTCGTCGATCGGCGCGCCGAGGAAGATGATGCGCTCCTCGAACAGCTTGTTGTACGGGTTGGACTCCTTGATCCCGTAGTTCGTCCGCTCGACGAACGACGGCAGGACGTAGCGTGACGACGGACCCTGGGGGGCCTGCATGACATGGCGGCCCAGCGGCGTGTAGAGTTCGCTCATGGTCTCAGACTCCCTCTCAGGCCGAGGGTGCCACTCCGCCGGGGACCTCGCTGGCCCGGCGCACGATGTGGTCGACGAAGCCGTACTCCAGCGCCTGCTGGGCGGTGAACCAGCGGTCACGGTCGGAGTCGGCGATGATCTGCTCGACGGACTGGCCGGTGTGCTCCGCGGTGAGCTCGGCCATCTCCGCGCTTGGTGAGCTTCAACTGCTCGGCCTGGATCGCGATGTCCGACGCCGTGCCGCCGATGCCCGCCGACGGCTGGTGCATCAGGATGCGGGCAGTGCGGCAGGGCGTAACGCTTGCCCTTCGTGCCGGCCGAGAGCAGGAACTGCCCCATCGATGCGGCGAGTCCCATCGCGTAGGTGGCGACGTCGCAGTCGATGAGTTCCATCGTGTCGAAGATCGCCATGCCGGCCGTCACCGATCCACCCGGCGAGTTGATGTAGAGCGCGATGTCGCGGCTTGGTCCTCGGCGGCAAGCAGCAGCAGCTGCGCGCAGATCTGGTTGGCGATCGTGTCGTCGACCGGCTGGCCGAGGAAGATGATCCGCTCGCGCAGCAGACGGTCGTAGACCGAGTCGTTCAGCGTCATGCCGGCGCCGGGCTGCGCATCTCCATGGCACGCAGCGGCTCCGCTCGGCTGCTTGCTGAAGACCAGTAGCTGCCGGATCGAAGCGGCTCACGGCGCGGACCTTTCTTCGGAGGTGTCGGTGGGACTGTCATTCGACCCTAACGAAGCGGACCGCGCCGACGACTCCCCGACATCGGCCGCGTTTTCGCTCAGGGCGTGACTGCGCTGTTCCGCCCGTGCGCCGGTCCGTCCATTCCGTTGAATGCGCCCGGCACCACGCAAACCCAGGGTGCCGTCCGTCCCGTCGGAGTCCGGGTCGGGGTCGGCGAGCTGCGCGGCCGGGAGCACGGACAGATCGACCGTGTTGCCGGACGCGTCGGTGATGCTGGCGGACTCGAGCACCGCGGCCAGCGCCTTGTTGCGCCGCACGTCCGCGACCAGCGACGGCGAGGTTGCCCGCCTGCACGACCTGGTTGGCGAACTCCTGCGGCGCCATGTTGTAGCGCGCCGCCTGCCGGACCAGGTACTCGGTGAGCTCGGCGTCGCCGACCTGACCTCCCGGCGTCCGCGATCGCGTCGAGGATGAACTGGGCGCGCACGGACTTCTCGGCGATCTCGCGCAGCTCGGCGGTGAACTCCTCGCGGGTCTTGCCCTGCCCTCGAAGCAGTTCGGTCGAACAGCTCGTCGTCGTGGCCGAGCGAGTGGACGACGTCGTGCTCGCGATAGTCGACCTCGGCCTTCACCGCCGACTCCGGAACCGGGAACTCGACCGACTCGACCAGGTGCTCGAGCAGCTTGTCGCGGGCCTGGCGCCCTGCCCCGCGGCTTGACGCGGCCGATGCGGCTCACGCAGGTCGGCACGCAGCTCGTCGATGGTGTCGAACTCGCTGGCCAGCTGGGCGAACTCGTCGTCGACGCTCGGGCAGTTCCTTTCCTTGACCGAGTTGACGGTCGCGGTGATCTCGGCCTGCTCGCCCGCCTGCTCGCCCTGCCGCAGCGTGGTCGGGAAGGTCACGGTGTCGCCGGCCGACTTGCCGATGATCGCGTCGTCGAGGCCGTCGATCAGGTTGCCGGCGCCGACCTCGTAGGACAGCCCGTTGGCCGAGCCGCCCTCGATCTCCTCGCCGTCGACCGTCGCGACGAGGTCGAGCGAGACGTAGTCGCCCGTCTCGACCGCACGCTCGACGCCGTTGAGGCTGCCGAAGCGTTCGCGCAGCGCGTCGAGCTGCTCGTCGACGTCGGCGTCAGTGACCTCGACGTCGTCGACGGTGACCGCGATGCCGTCGAGCTCCGGCAGCGCGATCTCCGGACGGATGTCGACCTCGGCGGTGAAGCTCAGCGACGTCACCGTCGTCGATGTTGGTGACCTCGATCTCGGGCTGGCCGAGCGGCTCGCACGCTCGTGCTCGCGGACGGCTTCGATGTAGTGCCTGGGAAGCGCCTCGTTGACGGCCTCCTCCAGTACCGCGGCGCGGCCGACCCGCTGGTCGATGATGCGGGCCGGGACCTTGCCCGGACGGAAGCCCGGGATGCGGATCTGCGACCCGATCTTCTTGTACGCGGCGTCCAGGCTCGGCTTGAGCTCGTCGAAGGGCACCTCGACGGCGAGCCGACGCGGGTCGGGCTCAGGTTCTCGACGGTGCTCTTCACGGTGCTGTGCTCCTCGACTTCTCGAAAATGGTGGGGCGGCGGCCGGCATGCGGCCCGGGTGTGCGGTGACTCGGTCGGGGTGGCGGGATTCGAACCCACGGCCCCTCGCTCCCAAAGCGAGTGCGCTACCAAACTGCGCCACACCCCGGGCGCTGACTCCGGGCAAGTGTACGGGCGCCGGCGCCGCCGGTTCGCCCGGAGGCGCAGGTGGCCGGCCCGGAGACGGTAATCTGTGTGTCGCACACGGCCGAGACGCATCGTGGCCTGCTGCGGGTGTAGTTCAATGGTAGAACTTCAGCCTTCCAAGCTGACCATGCCGGTTCGATTCCCGGTCACCCGCTCCCAGCGAGAATCCCCATACACAGCAAGGCAAAGGACGCCGTTCCGGGTTAGGGAGCGACGTCCTCGGCAGCGGTTCGCGACCGCTATGGGCCATTAGCGGGCCATTAGCCGGTTGGCACCAGCGCCCCGGCCGTGCCGTCGTCGTCCTGGTCGTCGTCGCTGAGTGCGGCGTCCAGGTAGTCCGCAATGGCCTTGTCCGCCTCGCGGCTCGCGTGCTGGTAGAGCAGGGCAGCGGCCATCGAGTCGTGCCCCATGCGGGTCATCAGGTCACGGGTGCTGGCCTTGCTCCCTGCAGCGAGCGTGTTGCCGGTGTGGCGTAGGTCGTGGAAGTGCAGCCCGGGGCGTCCGAGCGCGGCGACGGTGTGCGTCCATTTGGTGAGCTTGTTGAAGTTCCCGCGCCGGATCGGGGCACCGGCCGGGCCGGTGAACACGAGCGCGTGACGGGCCGGGCCGACGTAGGTGTCCAGGTGCTCCCGCAGCCGGGCCACGAGCCGGGCCGGGATCGCGATGGTGCGCAGCCCGGCGCGTGACTTGGGCGGGCCTAGCACAAGACCCCGGCCGGTGATCTCCTGGTACTGCTGGCGGACCCGGATCGTGCCCGCGTCCAGGTCAATGTCCTGCCGTTCAACCGGCGACCTCGCCGAAGCGCAGGCTCGCCAGCGCCGCGACGAGGATCATCACCGAGAAGCGGACCGGGACCATGCCAGCGAGCCGGGTGACCTCGGCCAGCGTGAGCGTCGGCCGCTCGGCGGGTGTCTCCTTGTCCGCGCCCGGGATACGGCACGGATTACGCGGTAGCAGTTCATCCTCGCGTACGGCGGTCCACAACACCGCGCGCAGCAGCCGGTAGGCCTTGGCGACCATGCCCGGCGAGACGCCTTCGGTGAGCAGTTTGGCCCGCCACTCGCGGATCAGCGGCGCGTCCAGGTTGCCCAGCGGCACACCGCCCAGATACGGCGCGATGTGCTTCTTGAGCGTCCAACGGTACAACTGCACCGTGCGCGGGCGCAGATTCGGACGCTGCTCGATCCACCGTTCGGCGTAGTCCTGCAAGCGCACCTTCGCCCGTACCGGATCGGTCCACTCGCCCTTGGCCATCGCACCCTCAACCAGCGTCAAGTACCGCTCGGCGTCCCGCTTGCGGGCGAACGTCTCGGGAGCCGAGCGCAGTCGCCCGTCCGGGCCGGGGTAGCGCGCCTGCCAGCGGCCCGATGACCGTTGCCGAACAGTGCCGAAGCGGCGATGCCCGTCCCTGTTCGCCATGTCAGGCCACCCCCCGCAGGTCCCGCAGCACGTCGGCGGTAGTCATCGGCTCAACCCGCACCGACGTGATGTAAGCCACGATGTCGGCCGGATCGAGCCGCACGCACCGCCCCACCGGCACGTAGGCGATACGGCGCTCAGCGACCAGGCGCCGGACATGCTTGACGCTGACCTTCATCCGCTGCGCCGCCTCCACAACGGTCAGCAGTTCAACCTCACTCACGGTGACCCGATCCCTTCTGTCGTCGCGATTGCCGAACGGTCGTCGTGCTGGCCCGGTGGCCTGGTGCTGTCGCGGGCTTGTTGGTATTGGTCGCGCCAGGTGATGCGTTGCCGAATGGATTCGGTGAGGGCGCGTCGGTAGGCGCCGGGGCCGAGCTTGGTGGGGTCTAGTGGTTCCCAGGTCCATCGGGGTTTGCCGTCGGCGGTGAGTTCGGTTGCCGAATGACCGGCGGGTAGTTCGATGTCGGCTGCTTGCAGGACTGCGCGGACGGCGCCGAGTCGGTCGGCGGCGTGTTGGGTGAGGGTTTTGCCGGTCCAGTATTTCGAGACCAGGACCCGGCGTCCGCCGCAGCCGAGGCGTTCGGGGTGGTGGGCGCGTTTGTGGCAGCGGCCCGGGACCATGTCCTTGCTGGCGTGCTTGGGGGTGATGGCGTAGCGCAGCCAGTTCGCGCATTCCGGTGAGCAGGGCAGCCAGCGGACCTGTTCGTGCAGGCGTCGCACGTGCTCTTGTTGCCGGTCGGTCAGCTCCCCGACCGGGGCGGCACCTTCGGCGATGTCCTTGGTGAGGTATTTGGTCAGGTAGCCGATCATCTTGTCGGCCTTGGGTCCGGCGATCAGCCCGACGATCTTGTGTTGGGTGCCGAAGCGCATCACGTGTGCGGGGTGGGTGTGCGGGTCGTCGTCGAGGGCGTCGAGGGCCTGGTCCCAGGTCGGCAGCAGTTCCCCGGTGTTCGGGTCGACGTAATGGCCGGCGCCGTCATCATCGGTGATCCAGACGGGCAGCGTCGCCGGGTCGGTGAACAGGGCCTCGTCGTGGGGTGGCCACCACAGTTGGTGGTAGGTCCCGGCGAGAACTTGTTTCATGAGTTTGCGTGGGATCGAGCCTCGCAGTGCTGCGTGGATGTGCGGGGCGAGGCGTTTTTGTGGTTCGACGGTGGCGAAGTACTGGACCTGGTACCCGGCGGCGCGGCGCAGGTTCTTGCTGAACCGGTCCCAGAGTTTGGGCATGTGTAGCGCGTCCAGCGCGGCGCGGCGGTAGTCGTAGGTCTCGGGGTGGCACGGGGTGCCGTCCTCGAGGACGGGGCCGTAGGAGTCCATCGTGACGGTGAGGAACGTCGAGGGCTGGTAGGTCTTGCCGTTGGGTGTCTCGTAGGCCTGCCCGACCGAACGCGCCTCCACCGGACGGCGGGGCAGGTCAGGAGCGTCTTGACGGCGACGGGTCGAGCGCACCCGCCGCGACAACTCCCCAGCGTCCTCGTCCTGGTCCTGGTCGTCGTGATCGTCGTCCTGGTCGTCGGGGTCGTCGTCGTCCTGGTCGTCGTCGGGGTTGTCGGGCTGGTCGGGTGGGATCGGGTCTTCGGTCAGGTGCCAGCCTTCCCGGCATTGCTGGATGCGTAGTTTGCGGTTGCGTTGCGCGCATGGCGGGCACGAGGAGGCCAGGGTGGCCCCGCACGGGATCGGCACCACCCGCGACTCACCCGTGGCTGTGTCGGTGAGGCGTTGCATGAGCGGGCGAAGGCACGCACCGACCTCGACCGCGACGGCCTGCATCATCTCGGTCGAGGGCAGTTGCGGGAAGTTGGTCATCAGGCGGCTGCCTGCCCGTCGCGGCCGCGTAGCGCGAGGCCTGCGGCGACCAGGTGGCGGATGTCGTCATCGGTGAGGTAGGGGCCTCGGAACTTGCGGGGCATGCCCCCGTCGGCGAGTAGGTAGCCGACGCCTTGCACGGCGGGGTCGAACTCGGCGGCGCTGTAGCCCAGGGTTGCCCACCCCTCACCGAGCACGATGTCGGAGGAGGCGTCGGTGGTGCAGCGCAGCGCACACCGGTAAGACATCAGATCGCGCAACTCGGTGGGTACCACGTTCGCGGAGGGGCGTTGCGCGGCGGCCAGGACCATCAGCCCGGCCGCGCGGCCCATGCTGACCAGGCCCAGCAGTAGCCGCAGGAACTCTTTGCGTTGGGCCGGGGTGCCGAACACGACCAGGAACATCGCCAACTCATCGATCACGATGAGCCGTTGCCGCCGCCAGGAGCGGGGCAGCTTACGCAACTCGGCCAGCTTCAACTGCGCGTAGACCTCGGCCATGTCCGTGTCCAGGCGGGCCAGCAGATCGATCGCGGCGTCCATGTCGCGCCCGACCTGCTCGACGGCCAGCGGGGACCACAGCGGCAGTTCGATGTCCTTGCCGTCGATGAGCACGAGGTCCACGTCCAGGCTCAGCGCGGCGTGCCCGATCACGTTGGTCAGCACCACCGACTTACCCGCGCCCGGTTCACCGCCGACCAGGCAGTTACGCCAGGCCAGGTTCAGCGTCACCGCCTGCCCGAACGGGTCCACCCCGACATGGATCGGGTCATAGATCGACAACTGCACCGGCCCGCCCGACCGGGCACGGGAGAACAACGCCATCGAGATCAGTCCTCCACCGTCCGCATCGGGCGCGCAGCCAGGCGCGACGCGCGATCGAGCAACGGGGAACGCATCGGCGCGGGAGCCGCCAGCGGGTCACGGCGGATGACCTCGATCACCACCCGGGAGGCGTCGCCACGGTCGCGGATCACCTGCGCATCCATCGCCCGGCACGCCGCACGCAACTCCGCAACCCGGTCCTCGAGTTGCTCACCGGACTGGCCAGGTCGAAGCCACAACGTGATCCGCTCCCCGACCGGCGTGCACCGCGACTTCGCAACCCACGGGAGTTTGCCGTCCCGGTTGGTGACCCCGGTGTTACGGCAACACGCCAACACCCGCCGACGAGCCCGGGCACACGCCAACCGGCCCAACACCAACCGCCGCGACCACGGCCACGCCGCCACCACCACCACCAACGCCGCCAACGTCAGCGACCACGCCGGAACCACGCCCTGACGTCCGGCGTAGCCATACACAGTCAGCACCGTCGCGATCAGGGCGACCTCGGTGCGCCAGGTGAACAACAACCGCGACACCCAGGCCACGATCTTGGCGACGATGATCACGAACTCGACCCAGCCATCGACCCGGTAAGCCTTGTTCGTGCGCACAACCGTCTGCCGCTTGCGCGACATCACGCCACCTCCCTTCCTGTCTCAATGCCGGTCTGCGGGATCGACGGAGCGGGGAAGCCGTAGGCGGCCACGCAGGCCGGGCAGTACACCCGCCGATCCGTCGATGCCGTGCCGAACTCGGCCAAGCAGCGGAAACACGTCCGATCGATCACCCGGGCCGTGGGTTCCTCGGCGCTGGACTTGGCGAGGTACTTGGCCAAGTAGCCGACCGCCTTGTCGGCCTGGCTGCTCATGACCGGCCCCGTCCACGACGCGTGTCCCGCCCAACCGAACCCGGATCGCGATACGTGCGACGCCACAGCGAATGCGACTCGATCCGGAACCCGCCGGCCCGGCCACGCGAGTAGTCCACGGTCACCATCGGATGCCGGTGCCGACACCGCTTGCCCTTGTCCTTGCACTCACAGCGGCGGGTCATCACAGCCGCCCCTGGCACCAGAACGCGTAATGCTGCTTGCACAACGCGCCCCGGCCCTTCGCCCACAACGTCCCCGGCCGAGCACACGGCACCTGCCTCGTCGTCCACGCCGTGCACCGGGGCAGCCCGTCCCCCGTAAGGGACGGGCCGAACACCGGCAACATGACTTGCTCGTCAGTGATCCGGGCAACCATCAGGACCCGCCAGACGAACGGGCCTGCTTCGCGCCACTGATCGACACCGCCGACCAACGCTCCTCGAAACCGCCGCCCTTGTTCGTGCGCACCTCACAGCGCAACCCGTCGAACTCGATCCGGGTCAACGCCTGCACCTCCGGACGAGCCGCAAGCGGCACCTGCACCATCGAGGTCGCCGTGGACTCCCGACCGAACGCCACCATCAGGTACATGACCTCAACCAGCCACAACACCAACCCGGACTTCTCGTCCTTCGCCTGACGATCCGTCGGCCGACGACCACCACCCGGCTTGTCCTCCCACTCCGTGACCGCCTGCACGATCCCCGTCGCCGTCATCGGCTGTTCCTTGCTGTTCACCGCGTAAACCGGCATGACCAATTCCCTTCGGACTTGCCGCGCCCCTGTGGCGCAGTGCACAGAACCTAACAGTTGATAGCTTCTCCAGACAACTGCTAGCTCGGCGTGTCGCGCAGATTGCTTGGCAATCGGATGGATGCAGGCGCGACTGTTAGGCGTTGCTAGCCTTACGCCAATCACATCGTCGAACTGCGAGGACTCCGATGACCGACACGTCGCGAGGACGGACGCACGGGGACGGCTCCCTGCGAGAACAGATCGCCCGCAACATCAGAGCCTCGATCGAGGCTGGCGTGCTCCGCGATGGGGAGGTCCTGCCGTCTACCCGCGAACTCGCCGCCGAGTGGGGCGTGAGCGTGTTCACGATCACCGAGGCGATGAAGGACCTTTCCAACGCGGGGCTGGTCGTGAGCAAGTCGCGATCCAAGCGTGTGGTTCAACGCCCCAGCACGGCCCAACGAGTCGAGCTGCGCGGCCAGCCGCACGTCCTCCTAATCGGCGGGTACGCCGGTAGCGGCAAGACGGAGCTCGCACGCATCCTGGCTCATGGCACTGGCTGGCCGGTCCTCGACAAAGACACGTTGACACGCGCCGTCGTGGAGGCAGCTTTAGAGGCACATGGATGCACGCCAGATGATCGGGAATCCGACATCTACCTTGAGGTAATTCGCCCGCGCGAATACGAAGCGCTGATATCAGCGACGCGCGAGAATGTTGAATGCGGGAACAGCGCCATTGTCGCTGCGCCGTTCATTCGCGAATTCCAGACCGAATCCTGGTTGAGCCGAACCAAAGCTGACTTTACGGCGCTCGGAGCGACAATGACCCTCGTGTGGGTCAACTGCGACCCAGACACCATGCAGACCTACTTACGGCACCGAGGCGCTGCAAGGGACTCCGCGAAACTGGCGGACTGGCCCGCATACCTGTCGCGGATTGACGTTGCATTCAGACCGAACATGTCTCATGTCGTGGTCGACAATTCCAGGTCAAGCACACCGCTTCAAAGTCAGGCGACAGAGCTGCTCAAATCGCTAATCGGTGGACCGGTGAAATGACACGCGGCATCGTCCTTTACGGCCCACCCGCTGCTGGAAAGGACACAGTCACTCAAGCGCTATGCGAACTCAGCAGCGAGTACGTCCACTTTCCGAGGCTGAAAGCCGGGCCAGGCCGAACCGCCGGCTACCGCTTGACCAGCATGGAGGAGCTTCACTCACAACAAGAGCGCGGAGACATCCTCTGGACCAACGAGCGATACGGCGCGACCTACGCCATCGACCGCACATTCCTCGGCGAGCAGCTCGCCGACCACCTGGTCGTCGTGCACGTCGGCCAGGTCGAAGCCATAACCGCACTGACGACCGCCACGCCAGGCACGCAATGGTTGACCGTCTACTTGTGGTGCCCTCGCGCCGTCGCAGCGCAACGCCTCATCGCCCGCTCACCGTCAGACACCGCCGCCCGAATGCGCGCCTGGGACCAGACACGGCCACTCTCGGACGCTGACCTGACGCTCAACACCGCCGCCGTCTCCGCACGTGACGCGGCCAGAGCAATCCATGCCCAGATTCATCGGCAGGACCCAGGTCAGCAATCCAACACTGCTGAGTAAACCTCTCTGAGATCAAGGCGCGGCCTACCGGCCGCGCAACCGCCCCGGCTCACGGCCTGCGGGCGGACACCTTCGGCGCGCCGTCCTCGGCCGCAGCCGGGGCGGACCCATCAGTTGGCCGGACGAACCACAGAGGCTGACTCGGGTGTGTCTGCCCTCCGCCGCACAATCGTCCACGGCAGCCCGGCCGCGTCAATGGCGCCTACGGCGTCGCACGCGATGGGCGCAAGCGCCCACCATTGACACGACCGACCAGCCGAGCAATGCGGCAGCTACGAAGGGCAACGGCGAAGTCTGGGCCATTAGCGGGCCATTACCGGTGTCCGATCAGGGTCACTCCAGGGCTCGCGGGACCATCAGCACCCCAGTGATTCCGGTGGCTACGACGCCGGTCCCGGCAACTTCCAAGCTGACCATGCCGGTTCGATCCCGGTCACCCGCTCCAACCCAAGAATTCCCATACACAGCAAGGCAAAGGGCGCCGTCTCCGATACGGGAGAGGCGTCCTTCGTGCGGTCGAGCAACCTGGCGTCCAGGTGGTCGGCGATCGACTGGTCAGCCTCGCGGCTGGCGTGCTGGTACACGAGCGCGGCAGCGATGGAGTCATGACCCATCCGCGCCATCCCGATCGGCACGCCCGTTGGCCCGCTGAACACCAGAGCATCCGGACCATCTGGACGTACTCGGCCAGGTGGACGCGCAGCAGCGTCACCAACGCGGCCGGGATGATCAAGGTTCGCCGTCCTGCCCGTGACTTCGGCGGCCCGAGCACTAGCCCTTGGCCGGTTACCTCGAGGTACTGCTGGCGCACGCGGATCGTCGCAGCGTCCAAGTTGACGTCCCGACGCTGTCTCGCCGTACCCAGGCTGGCAATGGCAGCGACCAGGACCATCACCGAGTACCGGGCGGGGATATGCCTTGGCCGCCGCACGCGATGGCGCAAGCGCCACTATTAATCCGACCGACCAGCCGAGCAAGCGTGGCCGCGAAGAGCGGGTACACGGTCATCGTCCTAACGGATCGTGCCATTAACGTGCCATTAGCCCAGGCAGCAACCGGCCGCTGTTCGAGCCGGAGTGTCCGCCGGACCAGACGGCAGTAGGACGGGCGCCCAGCGTGAACCGGGCGCCCGTCCGCGCGCGACATCCGCAGGGGATGTCGGCCGTTCTCCTTCCGCCAGCTAGATCTTGTGCAACGCGAAGCTGCTGGTCGCTGTCGCACCCTTGGTGATCTTCACATTCTTGACCTGCGGCTGATAGCCGTCCTTGGCGACGATCAGTTGCAGCGGGCTGTACCGAGCATCAAGCCAGAGCTGGTAACCGCCGCTGGTGTCGGTCTTCAAGGTGTAGGTCACAGCTCCGGTGCCACCGAACGTGCCGATCTGCACGGTAGCTCCGGCGACGGGGGTGCCCGTAGCAGCGTCCGTCACCGTGCCGGTGATCTTGCCCCACGAAAGCGGCGGGGTCACGTGCATGCTGACACCGATCGGCGAGGCCGAGTACGGCGTATCGGTGCCGACCCCGAACTTGGCCGTGTATCCGCCCGGCTGCGAGACGACGGAGGAGTCCACGGTCACCGTGACGGTCGTCGACTGCCCCGGCGTCAGGTCGAACTCGCCGGTGCTCGCCGACAGCCACGGCACGTCGGCAGCGCCGCCGCACTGGTCGTAGCCGGGAAGGACCTCGGCGAACGTCTGCGGCACGAAGCCACCGCTCGATCCGCCGATCTTGTAGAGCCCGCACCCACCGCCGCCGCGGTACTCGGCGTTGTTCGCGTTGGGCAATGCCGTCCAGGTGTTGGCCGACGGGTCGTACTCCAGCGCCTGGTTGGTGAGCGCGGTGCCGTTGTTGATCGCTCCGCCGACGATCTGGAACTTGTTGTTGGCGTTGGTGTAGGACATCGCCCAGTCGTCGACCGGCATGTCCGCGACCTGCGTCCAACTGTTCGAGCCCGGGTCGTAGGCGTAGGTCGCCTTCGATCCCTGGTTGGTCTCGGCGCTGATACCGCCTGCGCAGACGACCTCACCCGCGATACCCGCACAGGCGGGGAACGCCTCGGCTGACGGGTAGTCGGCAATCTGGGTCCAGCTGTCCGCACTGGGGTCGTAGCGGAACGCCGACTTCGATGTCGGCCCGCACTCGCCGGTGGTGCAACCGCCGACCACGTACATCTGCCCGTCGAGGACGGTCGCGGCAGCCCCACTCACACCCTTCGGCAGGCTGGCCGCCTGGCTCCACGTGTTGCCCGCCGTGTCGTACACGTACAGGCCGGCCGACGCGTTTCCTGCCGAGTTCCAGCCGCCCGCGAGGTAGACCTTGCCGTCGAGGTACACGGCCCCCGCCCCGTTCACCGCCACAGGTGCGTCGGCGATCGGGCTCCACTGCTGGGTCGAGGGGTCATAGACGTAGCTGCTGGCGAAGCCGGCGTTCCCGTTGTTGCCGGCCATCGAGAAGACCCGGCCGTCGTCCGCGGTGGCGACGGCGTTGTCCATGACCGCCTTCGGGTAGTTGGCGATGCCCGCCCACGGCGGCGCGGACGGACCTGCGCCGGCCGGCTGGCTGCCGGATCCGGACTGCGTGCCGGCCTTCGCCGCGAACGACGTGGTCGTCTTGATCGTCTGCGACGGGGCACCCGTCAACGGGGTACCGGCCTTGACGCCCATCGGCGTGAACGCGCCACTCTGCTCACCCAGCTTCACGTGAATCGGCTGCGTTCCGTCGTCGGTGAAGGTGACCGTCTTGCTCTTGGCCACACCCATTCGCTCGCTGACGCACACGTTGCCCGGCGTCATCGACAGGTGCCCGGCCGTCAACGTCCAGTCCTTGCGGGTGACGAAGTCGGCGGCGACATTCACCGTGGCCTTCGCCGGGATGTACTTGCCGTCGCTGGCGGTGAACTGCTGATTGCCGGTCAGCGTGCTGAGCTCCCAGTAGAAGCCGTCCGGCAGGTTCGGATCGTCCGACGTAGCCGCCGTAACGCCGAAGTTCGCCGGGTTGCCGTCACTGGCGACCTTGGCACCGTTGAGCTTGGCGCCGGTGTTGTCGTCGGTCACGAAGCCCGCGACCAGACCGGCGTGCTGAGGTGCGCAGGTGCGGTTGCCGATGAACGTGTTGTCGATCTCCCACCACCAGGCGTAGCTGCCGGAGTAGTGGAAGCGTGCCTGCACGCTCGCCTTGCCGGCGGCCTGCGGGATCGGGATGTCGACGTGGCCCTCGACGCTCGTCGTCGTCTGGTGCCAAACGTTCGACCACGTCTGGCCGCCGTCGGTGCTGAGGTCTACGTCCGCGATTGAGTTGAAGAACTCGTCGTAGTACGTGTCGAAGCCGATCTCCGGAGACGTCTGCGCGGACAGGTCGGCGACCGGTGAGACGAGCGAGCTGTCCTGATGGTTGCCGAAGCCGTAGTGATCAGAGTCGATCACCGCGAAGCTGGAGTCGCCACCCGGTGGGTTCGCCCGGTTGCCCGTGTTGTCGAACCGCCAGACCTCGCCGTTGCCGGCATTGTCGACCGTGGTCCAGCCGTCCTGCGGCGTCGTGCCGGTCCAGCCGGTGAACGCCTCGCCGGTGCCGTCGTACACGTAGGCGTATCCCGGCGCGATGCAGGTGGACTGATCGACGAGCACAGAGGCGTCGTCGACCTGGTCGGCCGTGCCGACGTGTACCGCGACGTCCTTGGTCACGTAGCCCGCCGCCACCGGTGAGATGTGCAGGGTGAAGTCGCCACCCTCCGGCAGGTCGACGCTGTAGTGACCGTTGAACGGATTGGTGTAGAGCGCGCCGCCCGGGTAGCCGTCGATGGTGATCTTCGAATAGAGCGGCCAGGCATGGCCGGATCCGTCGGTGACCGTTCCCGGAGACGGTGTGGCTCGGTATTGCGGCCAACGCGAAGTTCGCGGCGGTGGTCTGCCCGTTCGGTCACCTGGACGGCTGATGTCGTCTTCGAGGCGTGGCCGAAGGCAGTGGCTGTCACGTCGTACGTGCCGACCGGAACCGCGAGGTCGTAGTCCCCGTCAGCCTCGGTGGTCGCCGAGAAGCCGTCCGGAGTCGAGACCGTCGCGCCGGCGATCGGGGCACCGGTGCCGCTGTCGGTGACCTGCCCGGCGACGTCGCCGTGCGGGCCGGTGGTCAGCGCGCAGACGCCGTTCGGCGTGCCCAGCCCGGTCGGGCCGTCCCATCCGGGGCCTGCCTGGCACAGCACGTTGCCGCAACCGCCATTCGCGCCGTCGGTGACGTCGAACAGGCTCCCCTGCGGTGCGGCGTACGGATAGCTGTCCGGATAGGTGCCGGGAACCGGGGTGCCCGCGAGGGCGTACATCGCGGCCACCAGCGGTGAGGACAGGCTGGTGCCGCCGACCTGCAGCCAGCCGCTCTCGCCGAGCGTGTCGTAGACAGCGAGCCCGGTGGCGGGATCGGCGTCCGCGGAGATGTCGGCGATCGCGCGGTTGGCGCAGTTGGTGTTCAGGCTGGACTGGAAATCAGGCTTGGGCTCGAACGGCGAGCAGCCGGATCCCCCGTCGGCCCAGGCACACTCGTGCCAGCCGCGGGTGGAACTGTCCGCCGTCAACGTCGTGCCGCCGACCCCGACCACGTTCGGGTTGGTTGCGGGCCAGTTGGTGACGTTCCCGGAGTCACCCGTCGAGGCCGTCACGGCAACACCGGTGTGGCTGTAGTAGTGGTCGAACGTGAGCTCGTCGGACGCCTCGCCGGCTACGCCGTAGGAGTTCGAGACGTACTTGGCACCCATCGCCACGGCGGTGTTCACCGCCGTCCCGAGGCTGTCCAGGCCGTTGTCGTTGCCCTCGACGAGCAGGATGTGGCAGTTCGGGCAGGCCGCCGATACGGCGTCGACGTCGAGTGAGGTCTCAAGACCCCAGCCCGGGTCGTCGGCGGGGTAGTTCGTTCCGCCGTTCTGGTCGGCCTTCTGGAAACATCCGTTGGCCGTCGTGCACGGGGCAAGCCCGTACTGCGAGCGGAATGCCGCGAGGTCGTCCTCCACGTGCGAGTCACCGAACGCGTCGACGATGGCCACCGTCTGCCCCTGACCTGCGGACGGCAGCTTGTACGCGTTCTGGATCTGCGCCGGGCCGAGCGCGGTCGGTGGCGGGTCGTTCGGATCGGCCTTGATCTGCTTGTCGAGGCCGGTGCGCACCACCGCGAAGCAGCGGGCGAGGTCCTTCTGCGCGCCGCTCTTCTGGGCCACGTTGCAGGCTGCGTTGGCGTAGGTCGCCTCCGCCGCCTTCTGCGACGGTGGGGGCGCGGCGGCCTGCGCAGGCACGGTGGGGATCAGCACCATCCCCAACGTCGTGACCGCCGCGGCGATCACCGACGTATTAGTGCGCAGAACTTTGTGTCTGCCGATCATGGTTGGCCTCCTTGGCTGCCATCGGGACTGATGATCAGGTCCTGGCGTCGCGCGTCCGAGGTCGATGACCACCAGACGGCGCCGAGCGACGGCACCCGCTTTCGCCGGAAGGGTCGTCGGATGCTCGATGAGATTGCCGTGATTCGCACGGATTCCCCTTTCTGCGGGCCAACCAACTCACGTCGATTGCGCGTGTCGCCACATAGGGCTGGAGGAACGGGGCGGTCAACCCGGAAGCGTCCAGGAAGGCGCTGCCGTGTATGTGACGTGAAGCGGATGGATCATGAGGATGACACTCACAACACGCGGGCGGAAGCCGCAAAGGTGCCCGGTTCACGCCACAGTCGCGAACCGGTTGAATCTGGATGAGGGGTGCGCAACGATGTGCCGATGTTGCAGGTCCTGGGTCTGACGGCGACTGAAGAGGAGCTCTACGAGTGGCTCCTGGCCCATTCACCGGCGCCGCTCGACCAGCTCGACGAATGGGTCGCCGACTGTTTGTGGGCCGATGAACTGGCCAGTCTGCTGGTGCACCTGGAGGAGCTCGGGCTAGTCGTGCGACTGGCGGACGATCCGCCGCGCTATCAGACCGTGTCACCTGACGTAGCGTTCGAGGCGCTCGCCGTAGCTGGCGAGCGCACCCTGGCCCGGGCACGCCAGCGCCGGTCGGACCTGTCCACAGCCTTTCGCGGAGCCGCCCGTCGCCAGGACCCGGTCAACCTCGTCGAGATCATTCACGGTAGGCGGGCCATCGCGGAGCGTTATGGTGAGCTCCAGCGCGGGGCGCGCCGCGAGGTGCGCGCATTCGACGCGCCGCCTTACCTCTCGCGAGCTCCGCAGGTCAACACACTCGAGCTGGATCTGCTCCGGCGCGGCGTGCGCTACCGGGTGCTCTACGACCGGCAAGGCCTGGAGATTCCCGGCCGGTTGGCCGACCTCGAAGTGGGTCTGGCCATGGGAGAGCAGGCCCGGGTGACTGATGTGCCGGTCAAGCTCGTCCTCAGCGACTATCCCGCTGCGCTATTGCCGCTGCAGCACAACAGCACCGACATCGAGTCCTCGCTCGTCGTCCACGACTCGGCCCTGCTCGAAGCCCTGTCGGCCCTGTTCGAGATGTATTGGGACCGCGCAATCCCGCTGCGGGTGCGCAACGGCCGCGCCGAACTGCCAGACGCACATGACGCGCCGACAGCTATCGACACCGATCTGCTCCCCTTGCTCGCGGCGGGGTTCACCGACCATGCCATCGCGACGCAGCTCAACTGCAACGAGCGCACCGTCCGGCGCTATCTGAAAGACATGATGCATCGGCTCGACGCCGCGACCCGATTCCAGGCGGGCTATCAAGCAATTCGGCGCGGCTGGCTCGCTACCGACGAGGAAGTTCCGCCGTGACCTCGGGCAAGCGCCTTCGCGCGTCCGACTTTGACGACAGCCTCGCCGCGGCCGGGTTGAGCCTCGCCGAAGTGGCCGCCTATGAACTGGTGATCACCAGACCGAGCTCTACGCTGCCCGAGCTCGCGTCGTTATGGCTGCTCGAAGAGCGCCTTGAGCCGGTTATCGGCGCGCTCGATGCGAAGGGGTTCATCCGGCAGGACGACAGCGTGCCCGGCTACCGCGCAGTCGATCCGGACATCGCGCTCGATACGCCGCTGCATGACTACGAGAAGAGGCTGCGCCTGGCTCGGGAACGGGTGCGCCAGCTAGCGGTCGCCCACCGAGACAGGTCCAACGCCGGCGACAGCGCGACCATGATCGAAGTGGTCACGGGGCACCGAGCCGTGGTTCAGCGCCTGCGCCAGCTTCGGCGCGGGGCCCGCACCGAGATCTGCCGTCTGGACAAGCCGCCCTACGTCGACGGGCCGGTCGACGCTGCCGAACTCGCGGTGCGCCATCCCGCGCTCGCCTGCCGGATCATCTACGAACGCGCGTCGGTCGAGCACTGCGGCGGCCTGCACGACGTCGAGCGGCGCGTCGCCGCTGGCCAGCAGGCGCGTGTCCTGCCGACAGTGCCGATGAACCTCTACCTTGTCGACCACCGGCACGCGTTCCTGCCGCTGCAGCGCGAGCCCGAAAGTGTCGAGTCCGCGATCGTCGTTCATCCCTCGGCGCTGCTCGACGCGCTCACGAAACTGTTCGAAGGTCTTTGGCAGCGGGCGTTGCCGCTCGAGTTGCCGACGAGCAGCGACGCGCCGATGGCGCAGCGACGCCGAGCACAGATCGACGAGCAGCGACTGGTGGCGTTGCTGCTGTCCGGGCTGACCGACGACGCGATAGCTCGCCAGCTTGCCGTCGGTTACCGCACCGTCCAACGCCACATCGCGGCGCTCATGATCAAATTCGGCGCGCACACCAGGTTCCAGGCAGGCCTTCAGGCGGCGCTGCAACAACGCCGGCAGGCCCATCCAGACCAGCCTCAGCGGTAGCGGAATCCGTCGAAGAACCGGCGAAACACCCCGCCGGCGCGGGGCAGCGGCGCAGCCGGCGGTGGCGCGGTAGCGCGCTGGCGGGCGATCGGCTGGTCGTAGTCCGTACGGGAGATGGCATCGACGACTTCGGCCTCGTCGAAGTCCTCGGACCCGTCGATCGAGGGGACGAAGCCCACCAGCATTCCGTCGCGCATGACCTGCGCCTCGAGTCCGGCGGACCCGTCGGAGTCCCAGACGGCTTCCCGGCCGCCGGGCAGCGTGACACGGA
The DNA here is from genome assembly GCA_963733615.1 of uncultured Actinomycetes bacterium. Lineage (GTDB taxonomy): Bacteria > Actinomycetota > Actinomycetes > Mycobacteriales > Jatrophihabitantaceae > DASXRA01. The sequence continues at coordinate 122,058 of CAVTEA010000040.1, read as the reverse complement.
TTCCGAACTGGTAAACGCCTTCCTTGGCGGTGCGGGCCTCAATGCCCCGTTCGCGCAGTGCGTCGACGACCCGACGCGCTCGGTTCTCGTCCATCGCATCCAACCTAGCGGCTCGAAGCTGAGTGGCAGATGGCAGCCGGGTAGGCGCGAACAATGGAAGCGAGCCGCCGGCGGCCCGATCCGGTTCGCGCACCACCGCGTCAGCAGGCCAAGACGCACGGTCTCGACCGCCGCGAATGGCGGACGAACTATCAAACTGTGCTGTAACGGCGACCCTGCGCTAGACGAGACATCATCATCTCAGCGCCGATAGACCATGTCGTTCCGATGAAAAAGTAGGCGGATCCAAACGGGTACACAAGTCGGAAGCGCCGTGAGACTGCTGATCCGACAGAATCACACATCACGGTCATTGCGGCCCGGTTGGCTGCGCGCTGGATGCCGGAGCGCGACGAGGCGCGATTCAAAAGCCACCCTCGACCGATACGGCGCTCTGTCGTGCCGCGAGGTGTCGCGAGAGCGACGCCTTTCGCAAACCCATAAGCCACCCGATGGCGACCATCCTCAGCAACCGCAAAGGCCCCGCTGCGGGTATGCGAATTGCGCGCAGATCGTCCCTGCGACTGGGACCGGTCAGGCAGGATGGTCTCGTGCCAGACGTACCCGAGCCGACTGAGCCGACTGAGCCGACCAAGGGTCAGCGCCGACAACGGCGCCGCCGTCGTGCCGTGTGGCGCCCCGGCGAGGGCATCTCGCGAAGCGTCGAATCAGACCCAGCGCCCGAGCGCGTCGCGCCGGTACCGACAGAGCCCGTTGCCAAACCAGCTGCCGCGCCGGCGAAGCGCACGCCCTGGCGGGCAAGCCGAAACGATCCGGCCGAGCGCGGCTTGCGCGAGATCGTCGGCGCCGGGCCGTCGCAACTCGACCCCGTTCGCGCCATGCGCGCCCGCGATGCGAACCGGCCTACCGATGCCGACCTGGCGCAGGCCGAGCAGGAGCTGGCGATCGTGCACCGCAACTGGAAGCCTCCGAAAACGCCGTGACGCTGCGCTAGATGTGGCCGGTCTGCTCGTACTCGGTGAGTTCGCCGATGCGCCGAATGTGGCGCGGATCCTGCGAGAACGCAGTGTCGAGGAATATCTCGACGAAACGCTGCGCGTCTTCGACCGGATGGTTGCGCGCGCCGAGGCTCATGATGTTCGCGTCGTTGTGCTCGCGGGCCAGTCGCGCGGTGTCGTCGCTCCACACGAGTGCGGCGCGCACACCCTTCACCTTGTTCGCGGCGATCTGCTCGCCATTGCCTGAGCCACCGATGACAATCCCGAGGCTGCCGGGATCGTCGATGGTGCGCTTCGCCGCGGCGATGCACGGTGGCGGGTAGTCGTCGTCCAGGTTCAGCGTCAGGGCGCCGCAGTCGATCGCCTCGTGGCCGAGGCCCGAGATGTGGTCGAGGAGTGCCGCCTTCAGGTCGAAGCCCGCGTGATCACTGCCGAGGTAGACGCGCATGTCGGCATCATCTCAGCCCGCCCTGATCGTGACCGCCGGTGGTATCAGGCTCGAGCCGGTGCACGGCAACGGCGGCGCCGACCGGGATCGGTCCGTACACATGAGGGAAGGATTCGCCCGTCGAGGTGAGGTCCTCGACCCGCAACTCGGCCTCGAGGGCGTCCGGATCGATCTCCACGACAACGAGGTCACGGGTGCCGCGATAGTGGCGTTGCGCAGTAGCGGCCACCTGGTCGGCGAAGGACATGTGCACGAAGCCTTCATCGGCCAGTGACTCAGGGCGATACTCGCCGGCGATCACCGCGGCCGCCCAAACGGAGCGATCGACTATGTGGAACAGATGCTGCACGCTGACATCGTGTCTTGCTGGGTCGAGATCTGCGACCGGGTATTCGTCCGGCGTCACACCTCATACGACCTGAACGTCGGACTGATCGTCGGAGACGAGCGGTGCGCAGTGATCGACACACGCGCGAGCCTGCGGGAAGGCACCGACCTGGCCGATGCGGTTCGGCACGTGACCCGCATGCCCTTCCTCGTGGTGAACACGCACGCCCACTACGACCACTATCTGGGCAACGCGGCGTTCGGCGGCGCGCAGATCTGGTCGTCGGCGCGTTGCGCCGATGTCGTCGCTGCGACTGGCGAGGCGGTGCGCGCGTCCGTTGCCGGCTCGCTGCGCGACGCAGGCCGGATGGCCGAAGCCGAAGACGTCGCCGCGTCGCCGATCGTGTCGCCCACCCACACCTTCGACACCGCAAGGCACGTCCTCGACCTCGGTGGCCGCGTGGTGGAGCTGGCCTTCCTGGGCCGCGGGCACACCGACAACGACATCGTCATCTCGGTAAGCGCGACCCCGGTCATCTTCGCAGGTGATCTTGTCGAGGAAGGCGCCCCGCCGTCCTTCGAGGACTCCTTCCCACTCGACTGGCCGCACACTGTCGAGGCCTTGCTCGCCCTCGGCAATCACGCCAGCTTCGTACCGGGCCACGGCGCGGTAACCGATCGCGAGTTCGTTCGCGGGCAGCACGAGCAGCTGGCTCAGGTCGTGACTGCGGCCGGCGAGATCTCGGCAGAGACGCCGCCCGAGCACGCGTGGCGACTCACCGGACTGCCAGAGCAGCAGGGGCGGATCGCACTGGCCCGATGCTTGGCTCAGCGTCGCGGCGTGTTGGGCTGACCGCGACCGTCAGTCGAAGGTCGGCTTCTCGGTGCGGGTGCGCTTGATCTCGAAGAAGTGCGGGTACCCGGCGAGCAGCCGGGTGCCGTCCCACACGCGTAGCGCGTCGTCGCCGCGCGGGATGCGGGTCAGCACCGGGCCGAAAAACGCCACGCCGTCGACGTGGATCACCGGCGTGCCGACCTCGTATCCCACCGGATCCATGCCCAGGTGGTGCGACTTGCTAAGTGCGTCGTCGTACTCGGGGGAATCGGCCGCGTCGGCAAGAGACTCAGGCAGCCCGACCTCGGCGAGCGCCTCGACGATCGTCGCACGGTCGAGGTCGCGGCCCTCGTTGTGATGCCGCGCGCCGAGCGCCGTGTAGAGATCGCGCAGCACGTGCGTGCCCTCCTGCTGCTCGGCAGCGATGAGGACGCGGACCGGCCCCCACGCCTGCTCCATCAGCTCACGGTAGGGCTCGGGCAGGTCGCGGCCCTCGTTGAGTACCGACAGCGACATCACGCGAAAGGTCAGGTCGATCGGCCGCTGCCGTTCGACCTCGAGGATCCATCGCGAAGTGACCCACGCGAATGGGCAGGCGGGATCGAACCAGAAGTCAACGGCAAGTCGGTCAGGCTCTGCTTCAGCAGGCATTGCGCTCATAAGTAGAGGGTAGCTCGGTAGTTGAGCGCTCGACCACCTCAGGTCTCTTCGCGCGACTCGGCACCGTCGCAGTGCCGCGCCGCTGCACGCAGTGCATCGAGAGCCTTGTCGGCGTGCACGTTCATGTTGAGCTCGCTTGCGATCACCTCGAGAACGCGCCGATCGGCGCCAATCACGAATGTCGTGCGCTTGACCGGCAGCGGGCCGAAGCGACGCTTCACGTCGAAAGCGCGGGCGACCGAACCGTCGACGTCGCAGAGCAGCGGGTAGTCGAAGCCGTACCGGTCGCTGAAACGCTTCTGCTTGCCGAGCGGATCCGTGCTGATGCCTGCGAGTTGCGCGCCGACTTGCTCGAACTCGGCCGCGAGGTCGCGAAAGTGGCAGCCTTCCTTGGTGCATCCCGGCGTCAGAGCAAGCGGGTAGAAGAACAGCACCAGCGGACCGGTGGCGATCAGTTCGCGAAGCGTTCGCTGCCTACCGTCCTGATCTGGCAACTCGAATTCGCTGGCGGTGTCACCGGGCTTCACGGGCGCGAGCCTAAGGGAATCGACACTCACCTGCCCAGCCAGATCTCAGGTCGTAGCGATCCAGAGGGCGCTGCCGTGCAACACTCGACAATGAATCCGTGAAACCAATCCCGCATATTCCTACCGGGGAGTGAGTCGCGCTCGTGTCCGTACCGAACCTGACCCGCGATGACGCCGTCGTCCGCGCGGAACTGCTGCACGTCGACTCGTACGACATCGTCGTCGATCTGACCGACGGTGGCGGGAAACCCTCCGAGCGTGCATTCCGGTCGACGACGACGATCCGATTCGCCGCGAACCGGTCCGGCGCGTCGACCTTCCTCGATCTCATCGCCGACAAGATCCACTCAGTGACGCTCAACGAGCACCCGGTCGACTTCGGCGAGTACACCCCCGAGCACGGCATCGTGCTGCCCGACCTCGCGCGCGACAACACCGTCGTTGTCGACGCCGACATGCTGTACACGAACACCGGCGAGGGTCTTCACCGCTTCGTCGACCCGGTCGACGGCGAGACCTATCTGTACTCGCAGTTCGAGACCGCGGACGCCAAGCGCGTCTATGCCTGCTTCGATCAGCCCGATCTGAAGGGCACGTTCAGGTTCCACGCAACTGTGCCCGATGCGTGGCAGGCCTCGTCCAACGCTCGCATCGAGAGTGTCGAGGACCTGCCCACCGGCAAGACGATCCATTTCGCAAGGACGCCGCGCATCAGCCCGTACATCACCGCATTGGTGGCCGGCCCGTACCACGTCGTGCGCGAGGAGCATGACGGCATCGAGTTGGGGCTGTTCTGCCGGCAGAGCCTGGCCGAACACCTCGACCCCGACGAGATCTTCACCGTCACCAGGCAGGGTTTCGACTGGTTTCACGCCAACTTCGGCGTGCGCTACGCCTTCGACAAGTACGACCAGCTCTTCGTCCCGGAGTTCAACGCGGGCGCGATGGAGAACGCGGGCTGCGTGACGTTCCGCGAGGACTACGTATTCCGCGGCAAGGTCACCGACGCCCGCCGCGAGCGACGCGGCGAGACGATCCTGCACGAGATGGCGCACATGTGGTTCGGCGATCTCGTCACGATGCGCTGGTGGGACGACCTGTGGCTCAACGAGTCGTTCGCCACGTACGCGGCCGCGCTGTCTCAGGCCGAGGCCACCCGCTGGACCGACGCGTGGACCACGTTCGCCAATGTCGAGAAGACCTGGGCATACCGGCAGGACCAGCAGCCGACCACGCACCCGATCGCATCGGACGCCCCGGATGTGCAGACCGCCGAGGTGAACTTCGACGGCATCACCTACGCCAAGGGTGCGAGCGTCCTCAAGCAACTGGCGGCCTACGTCGGCATCGAACAGTTCCTGGCCGGCGTGCGCGAGTACTTCACCGAGCACGCATATGGCAATACCACTCTGGGCGATCTGCTCGGCGCCCTCGAGCGTTCGTCGGATCGCGAACTCGGCTCCTGGTCCAAGCTGTGGCTGGAGACGACCGGCATCAACACGATCCGTCCGGAGTTCAGCCTCGACGACCAGGGCCGCTACGCAAGCTTCGACCTTGTCCAGTCCGCGCCGAACGAGGTCGCCACCTCGAATGTCCTTCGCCCGCACCGCCTTGCCGTAGGCGTGTACAACGACGATCCGCAGACCGGCAGTCTTGTGCGGACGCAGCGCGTCGAACTGGACGTGACCGGCGAGCGCACCGCGGTGGAGCAGCTTGTAGGCATCGCGCAGCCCGACCTGCTTCTCGTCAACGAAGACGACCTGACCTACTGCAAGATGCGCCTGGACGAGCGCAGCCTGCGCACCCTGCGCGAGGGCGGCATCACCCGGCTGGCCGACTCATTACCACGGGCGCTGTGCTGGTCGGCCGCGTGGGACATGACGCGAGACGGCGAACTCGCGACTCGCGACTACGTCGCGCTCGTTCTCGCCGGCGCCGAGGCGGACTCGAACATCGGCCTGTTGCAGTCGCTGACCCGTCAGGCCTTGCGCGCTCTGGAGATCTACGCCGACCCGCAGTGGGCGCCGCACGGTTACCAGGCGATCGCCGACAAGGCGTTCGCCGCGCTGCATGATGCCGAGCCAGGCTCGGACCACCAGCTTGTGTGGGTACACGCGTTTCTCGGCGCAGCACGCGACGAGCAGCACCTTGCGACCATGCGCGGCCTGCTCGACGGCACGCACGTCGTCGAGGGCCTGTCACTCGATGCGGACCTGCGTTGGGCGATCGTCCACGCGCTGTGCGCCAACGGCAGCGCGACCCAGGAAGACATAGACGCCGAACTCGATCGCGACCCGTCGGCAGCCGGACACCGCCACGCCGCCACCGCGCGGGCGTTTCGTCCGACTGCGGAAGCGAAAGCTGCGGCCTGGCGGCTGGCAACCGAGGACGACAGCATCCCCAATGCGATGCAGGAGGCGATCATCGCCGGATTCGCGCACGCCACGCAGGGCGCACTGCTCGAGCCGTACGTGCAGCGATACTTCGATACGGTTCCCGAGGTATGGCGGCGCCGGACCAGCGAGGTGGCCCAGAACGTCGTGATCGGGCTGTTCCCGAGGTGGACGTCGACGATCAACCAGGCCACGCTCGACGCCGCCGACGAGTTCCTGACGCGCGTCGAACTGCCTGCCGGTCTTCGCCGTCTGGTCAGCGAGGGTCGCGCCGACGTGGCCCGCGCGTTGACGGCGCGCGCCGCCGACGCTGCCGCAACCGGGTAAACGCTTCGATAGAAGCACTATTACTGGTGGCTAGTCAGCGCCACAAAGGACGGCTACTCTTTCACGCGTAGCCAACGTCAGCGCGGGGCTTCATGCTGACGTTGGTGTCGCACCGGTGGGGGAGTGCGAAGCGATGACACCGTCTGATCAGCAATTGGCGTGCGCGCCCTGTGCGGCCAGGCATCGCGTCCAACGCGCCGGTCGTTGCGGGTTTGCCGCCCACCGGGCGCGGGTACGCGTCGGTCTCGGCGCGGCCGTCCTCATGCTGGCGAGCGCGTTGTCCGGTGCCGGCGCCTCCGCGGCGTCGACACGGTCGCACAGCGCGTCGGCGTCGGGCGGGCAGACCACCGATTTCGGCGAGTCGCCACTGCCCTATCTGCTTGGCCTGCCATTGACGTCCGCGCAGATCCTGCGCGGTGCACCCGCCGGCGTGGATCTGTTTCCGCCCAACCCGGTGCGCGTGTCCGCGCCTGCTCTCGCCACCGAAGCGGTCATCGCGCGGGTGGCAGGAACCGGCATCCCGAAGATCGCGCTCACCGCCTATCACTTTGCCGCTACTCGCATGGCCACCGACGAGCCGGCCTGCGGCATCGGCTGGCCGATACTCGCCGCACTGGGCCGCGTGGAGACCAACCATGGCCAACTCGGCGGCTCGGTGCTGTTTGCCAATGGCACCTCGACGCACCACATCATCGGCATCGCGCTCGACGGCACGGGCCTGGCCTATGTCGGCGACACCGACAGCGGCAGGCTTGACGGCGACCGAGTATTCGACCATGCGATAGGCCCGATGCAATTCCTCCCCGCAACGTGGGCGGCGTTTCAGTCCGACGGCGACGCCGACCTGATCGCCGACCCGTTCAACATCTACGACGCCGCGCTGACGGCCGCCCGCTACCTGTGCGCTGCGGGCAGCGACCTGCGCACCACATCGGGTCAAAGCGTGGCGGTACTGGCCTACAACGGCTCCGACCAGTACGTGGCCCAGGTGCTCGCCCTGGCCGACGTCTACGCACATGCCGTACCGGCGGGCAGCCTGCCCATCACCGGTCCGATCAGCGGAGCCCTGCCCCCGGCGGCGCCGGGGTCGGACCTGCCCGTCGATCCGGCGGCGCCTCCGGTCACCGCACCCGACGCGAACCTGCGGCTCGGCAACCCTGCGCCGACCCCGACTCTGGCGACCACTCCTGGCGGTGCGGTCGGGCGGACCGGTACCGAACCGCCGTTCCGCTCCGGCGCGGGCTCCGGCTCGGCGCCGACCGGGTCGCGCACCAGCACGCCAAGTGCGCCACCGAGCAGCCCACGGTCGTCGAATACCCCGCCGCCGTTGACGAGCTCGCCGGGGCCGACAACCCCACCGCTGTCAACGACTCCGGCTCCGGCTCCGTCGAGTACTGCTCCGCCGGCGAGTACCGAGCCACCGAGCAGCACGCCCAGCGATCCGGCAACAGGATCGGCCTCGCCGCTGCCGATACTCGGTCAGGTGCTGTGCGCGATCGACCTACTGGGCGTCGCGTTCTGCCCGGCGTAACCGGGCTCGCGGGCCTTCGCGGCTACAGGCGGCCGGCGGCGTCGGCGAGCATGCGCAATCCGGTGACGATGCCACCGGTGAGATCGCCATTGGCGAACGCAGCGCGCATGCCGAGCGCCGCCAGTGCGCACGCCCGGTTGGGCAGTCGTGCGGCCGAGGTCTCGCCGGTGACGATGTGCAGCTTTCGCTGGCCCGGAGCCACCGCGAGCAGGACGGCCCCGTCGGCCTCGGTGGCGAGCTTTTCGAACAGGCTCTCTGCGGTGCCTCGAGATGGTTCGGCGAGTTCGCCCACGTAGATGGAGAAGGTGAGTCCGGTCTCGCGACTGGACAGCGTGAGCGCTTCGTCGATGCGACTCAGCTGCCGCGAACTGAACGGCTGGTTCGCAGCATCGCGACCGGCGGTGGGCCCGTGCGCGATTTGTGTGGTCGAGCTTGCCGATTCACCACTCACCGCTGGCACCCCCAACCGCGGCCGGCGTGGGCGCCGGCGCGGACTCGATGGCCGCTCGCTGCGCCGAGCCGAGCGCGCGACGCTCGCCGGCGGTCACCTGCGTGCTCGCCGGGTGCGGCACGTACCACACCGGTTCGAATGTCCACGGCTTGCCCGGCCGATACCTGTTGGGTTGCCGCAGCTCGCCCCGTCCGAAAACCATGGCGGTCAAGATCGCCACGACGCCCGCCGGGATCGCGGCGTACACCAGCACGGTCTGGACGATGCTCATGCCCGACTCCCGGTGTTCGCTGCCCTGTTCACTTCGCCCGTCGCCATTTCGTGCCCGTCGCCATTTCGTGCCCCGAGCCCTTGCCGATTATGCGAACACCGTAGCGAACGCGGTGATGGGGTCAGCAGCGGGCACGCCTCAAGCGGTCCAGATCGCAGGATGCCGGTCGCGCCAGGGCAGAGCGGCCTCCAACTGGGCGCCCAGTGCCAGCAGGGTGGCCTCGTCTGCCGGGCGGCCGACGAGCATCATGCCGATCGGCAGGCCCTCCTGGCTCTGGAACAGCGGCAGCGATATCGCCGGTTGGCCGGTCGCATTGACGACCGCGGTGAACGGCGTGAATCGCTTCTGGCGTTCGAAGTCGGCGGCCGGATAACCGTCCGAGTCGAACCAGCCGATCGGGCGCGGCAGCATGGCCAGCGTCGGAGTGAGTACCGCGTGCAGATGACTGGTCGCCGCGATGCCTCGTCGAGCGAACAGTGCGAGGCTGCCAACCGCCTGTGCATACGCGACACCGCTGACCGCTGCGCCGCGCGCGCGAAGGTGCCTCGTCAGTGGCCGCAGCTCGCCCTCGCGGGCTGGCTCGACCGGCGCCATGTTGGCCGACACCGCCCACACGGTCTCGAACGCGGACACTGCCGCACGTGGGATCGGTGATTCGATGTCGAGGACGGAATGGCCGAGCGCTTCGAGCAGCTCGCTCGCCTGCTCCCAGGCGTCACGTACCTGTGGGTCGATCTCAGCCTCGATCGGCGGGTCGATGAATCGCCCGATACGCAACCGGCCGGGCTGCCGCTCACATGCGCTCAGAAATGTCTCGGCGGGCGGCGGCAGCGGATCGGGATCGCCGAGCTGCGGTATGGCCACTGCATCCAGAAACGCGGCTGCATCGCGCACCGTCCGGGCCAGCGGGCCGAAGACGGCCAGCCGCGACGAGTCGACGTCGAGCGGGCCCTTCGACACGCGTCCTCGTGACGGCTTGAGACCGACCAGACCGCAGGCGCTCGCCGGGATCCGGATCGATCCGCCGCCGTCGCTGCCCTGGGCGAACGGAATGAAGCCGCCCGCGACAGCGGCGGCCGCTCCCCCACTGGAGCCTCCGGCCAGCCGCGTCGTGTCCCACGGGTTGCGCGCCGGCGGGCCGATGTCGGTCTCGGTGTAGCACGGCAGGCCGAACTCCGGTGTTGCCGTCTTGCCCAGGCTGATCGTGCCGGCGCCGCGGAGAAGTTCGACGATGTGATCGTCGACGTCAGGCACGAAGTTCTCGAACACCTTCGAGCCGAACTTGGTGGTGACGCCCTTGGTCAGGTTGAGGTCCTTGATCGCCACCGGAACTCCGAACAACGGCGGCAACGCCCGCACATCGTCGGCCAGGTCGAGCACGGCCTGTTCGAACACTTTCGCCTGCGCGCGGGCCGCTTCGTCGGTGACGGTGACGAAGGCACCGAGCTCGTGATCGAGCCGCTCAATGCGATCGAGCGCGTGCTCGACGAGCTCGACGGGGCTGACCTGCCTGCGGCGAATGGCTGCAGCCGCCTCCAGCGCAGTCAGGTCGTGCAGCTGTGACATGTGATGGACGCTAGCGCGCTGCCGTTGTCGGTTCGCCCCGCTCCCACGCGATGTGGCCAAGTTGCGCCTGCTGCTGGTCGAGCCTTCGGCGCGCGGGCTGGGGGTTGGTCGCCGGCCCGTCAGCGAGTGCGTCGCCTTCGCCCGCGCGGTCGACTATGCGCACTGGTGTTGTGGACACAAAGCATCCTTGGCGCGGCACGACACCTGTACGCCGAGGCCGGCTTCGAACTCGTGGAATCCGCACCGCATCGAAGCTTCGACGCCGATCTCACCGAGGAGACCTGGCGGTTGGACCTGCGCGCCGTCGGCGCGAGTCGGGCCTAGGCGGGTGCGATCTGGGCGCTCGTCCAGTCCAAGGACAGGTAGCGCTGCCAGGTGGGATCGCGTTTGGCCCAACCGAGTACAACAGCCACCGTTGCCGGTGGCTGCACGGGCGGGGAAGCCAGATGCCAACCGAGTTCAGCCAGCAGCCGGTTGCCCTTGCGATGGTTGCACCGGGCGCATGCGGCCACCACGTTGGTCCAGACGTGCTGCCCACCGCGTGAGCGCGGCCGGACATGGTCGATCGTGTCGGCGCGGGTTCCGCAATAGGCGCACGAGTGCCGGTCGCGATCGAGCACGGCACGGCGGGTGAGGGGCACCTCGCGCCGGTACGGCACTCGCACATAACGGGACAGACGCACTACGGTGGGCACCGGAATCGCGGTCCGGGCCGAGCGCATGAGGCCGTCGCCGGCCTCGACGACCACAGCCTTCTCGGCGAGCACCAGAACAACCGCGCGCCGCAGAGGCACGACGCACAGCGGCTCGTACGTCGCGTTGAGTACTAGCGCACCCGACACCGGACACCTCCGGGCCCTTCTCGACGCGCCTAGTCAACCTGACGGCGCGCAAACGCGCACGTAGTTTCGTCGTATGCCACACTCGGGCGCGTCGCTGGCCGGGCAAACCAGGGCATTGAGTCGCGCAATCGCCGCTCGTGGCAGGCTATGCAGCCGTGAGTTCCGACCGAAGCGGCTGGTCGCAGTTCTTCCACGACCACACCGAGGTGCTGGTCGAGCGACCGATTCGCATCCTGTCGATCATCATCGTGGCGCTGATCGTGCGCTGGCTGCTGCACCGGTTCATCAACCGGCTCACCCGACCGGTGCAGACCGGGCAGATCCCCCGCATCCTGCAACCGCTCAAGGAACGGGTCGAGAACAGCGGCCTGCTCGAGAACGGCGGCACGCTGTGGGAACGCCGCACACAGCGCGCTGCCGCAATCGGGTCGGTGCTCAAGAGCTTCGTGTCAATCGTGGTGTCCGTGACCGCGCTGCTGCTCATTCTCGGCGAAGTCAACATCAACCTGGCCCCCCTGATCGCCGGCACCTCGATCGTCGGCGTCGCCCTCGGCTTCGGCGCGCAGAGTCTCGTCAAGGACTTCCTCGCCGGCATGTTCATGATTCTCGAGGACCAGTACGGCGTCGGCGATGTCATCGACTTCGAGCAGGCCACGGGCACGGTCGAGGCAGTGGGACTTCGCATCACGCGACTGCGCGACGTCAACGGCACCGTCTGGTACGTGCGCAACGGCGAGGTCGTACGGGTCGGCAACAAGAGCCAGGGCTACGCGCAGGTCGTCCTCGACGTCCCGATCGCCGCGACCACCGATATCGAAACGGCCTCGGCGGCGTTGCGCGACGTCGGCGAGCAGATGCACGCGCAGGACGAGTGGGCAGCCGTGTTCCTGGGCGAACCCGAAGTGCAGGGCGTCGAGTCGATGACCCGCGATGAGACCGTCATCCGCCTGGTCGCGCGGGTGCGTCCGCTCGAGCAGTGGCGCACCGCGCGCGAACTTCGCAGGCGGATCCGCGACCGCCTCGACCGCCTCGACATACCCGCGGGTGAGCCGCACGAGCCGCCCACCAGCTGAGGCGGCCGCGTTCAGGACCTCAGGTCGCGTACCGCATCGAGCACGGTCCGGTGCAGCGTCGGATAGACGTAGTGCATCGACGCGAGCGTGGCCGTCGGCACGTTCGCGTGCACCGCGAGGGTGAGCAGTCCGACGATCTCCCCGCCGTACGGGCTCACGACGGTTGCCCCGACCAGCACCCCGCGGTCAGCGTCCTCGACGAGCTTGACCAGGCCGTCGTTGCCCGGCCCGTGGATCCAGCCGCGGGTGGACGAGGCGATGTTCGTCTGGCCGGTCCGTACTGTGATGCCGCGTTCGCGCGCCTGTGCTTCGGTTAACCCGACCCGCCCGACCTCCGGATCGGTGAAGGTGGCCCAGGCGATGCCGTGATACCCGCCGAAGGGCTCGTCGCGTTCGAGCAGCTTCGCGATCAGCACTCTCGCCTGCCACACCGCGACGTGCGTGAAGGCGCCTCTGCCCGTGGAATCACCGATGCCGTACAGGCCCTCGACCGCGACGCCGTCGTGCATGACCCGCATCCCGTCGTCGACGTCGAGCGTCCTCGCCCTCGCGTCCAGGCCGAGCGCGTCGAGTCCGACGTCGGCCAGGTTCGACCGCCTGCCAAGCGCGACGAGCGCCTTCTCGCCGGTGACGGTCGTGCCGTCGGCCAGGGTCACCACGACACCGTCGCCACCAGCCGCCACGGCCGTTGCACGAGTACCGACTCGCAGGTCGACGCCGTCACGGCGCAGCGCCTCTGCCACTACGTCGCAGACCTCCGGCTCTTCCACGCCCAGAATCCGGTCGGCTGCCTCGACCATCGTCACGCGGGTGCCGAACCGTGCCAGGCCCTGCCCGATCTCGACGCCGATCGTTCCGCCGCCGAGCACGACGATGCTGCCCGGCGCCGCCGGCGCCTGCATCACCTCGCGGTTCGTCCACACCGGACCGTCGACGCTGCGCTGCAGGCCGGCCAGGCCGTCGATGGGCGCCATTGCCGGCGCGGTACCGACCGCGATGACGACATGCGGCGCCGTATAGGCGACATCGCCGACCCGGACCCGGATCGAGCCGTTCTCGCCACGCCCGTCCAGATAGCCGCGACCGCGGGCGAATGTTCCGCCGAGGCGCTCGAATCGCTGCACCGCGACCGCATCGTCCCAGTTGTCGGTCGCCTCGTTGCGGATCCGCGACGCGACCTTGCCGTAGTCGGGAGTGACGTCGGCCTCGCCGGATAGTTGTGGGATGCGCCTGGCCTCGGCCAACACCTCGGCTCCGCGAATGATCATCTTCGAGGGAATGCAGCCGTAGTACGGGCATTCGCCGCCGACGAGATTCGACTCGACGCCCAAAACCGACCAGCCAGCCGCGGCCATCCGTTCGGCGACCTCCTCGCCGCCCGGGCCCAGGCCGACGACGATCAGATCGAACTGTTGCTCAGGCATGGCAACACTCGATACTGGCTTGCACGCTGCGGTCATCCATGCGTGCGACCGTACGGGGAGAATGGACGCGTGCATCCCCAACGAGACGTTGCAAATCCCGGTCGTCCGCCTTCGATGTTCGAGGCGATCGGCGGTGAAGAGACCTTCCGCAGGCTGGTCGATGCGTTCTACGCCGGTGTGGCGGCCGATCCGATGCTGCGTGCGATCTACCCCGAGGACGACCTCGGCCCTGCCGCCGAGCGGTTGCGGCTGTTCCTGATCCAATACTGGGGCGGACCCTCGACGTACTCCGACACCCGCGGGCATCCCCGTCTGCGGATGCGCCATGCGCCATTCGCGATCGGGTCGGCGGCGCGCGATGCGTGGCTTCGCCACATGCGGTCGGCGCTCGATTCCCTCAACCTCGACGCGCAGCACGACGAGGCAATGTGGCGCTATTTCGTGTCGGCGGCCGAGTCGCTGCGCAACATTCCGGGCTGACCTTCTTCGAGCAGGTCTCGAGCGTCTCCCGGATCGTCTCCCGAGCGGTGGCACTCACTCGGCGCGACACCGCAGCGACATCGTGCCGGGCCGCCGGGCAGAATCGTCCGGGTGACCCCAGATCAGCCATGGTGGCGTAGTGCCGTCTTCTACCAGATTTATCCCCGAAGTTTTTCCGACGGAAACGGTGACGGCACCGGCGATCTCGTCGGCGTGCGCAAGCGCCTGGACTACCTCGCCGAACTGGGCGTCGACGCCCTGTGGCTCTCGCCGTTCTACCGGTCCCCCATGGCCGACGGCGGGTACGACGTCGCTGATCCCTGCGATGTCGATCCGCTGTTCGGGACCCTGCGCGACTTCGACGCGCTGATCGCCGCGGCCCACGAACGTGGGCTGCGCGTCACGGTCGACATCGTCCCCAACCACTTCTCCGATCAGCACGAGTGGTTCCAGCAGGCGCTTGCCGCAGGCCGCGGCAGCCCGCAGCGGGAACGGTTCATCTTCCGCGACGGCCGCGGCGAGCACGGCGAATTGCCTCCCAACAACTGGCCGTCGGTCTTCGGCGGGCCGCGTGGCGGCAGGTGCCCGACCCGGCGAGCGCGGCCGACGGCGCCAGTTCGCCGGGCGGCCAGTGGTACCTGCACCTGTTCGCGCCCGAGCAACCGGATCTGAACTGGGACAGCCCGGAGGTCTCCGCCGAGTTCGAGCGGATCCTGCGGTTCTGGCTCGACCGCGGCGTCGACGGCTTCCGCATCGACGTCGCGCACGGCATGGCCAAACCGGCCGGGCTGCCCGACCTTGATCTGTCCAAGCTGCCGGCGCGCAGCGAGGGGCCGATGCCGTCCCGCGACGATCTGCGCTGGGACCGCGACGGCGTGCATGACAGCCTGCGAATGTTTCGCCGCGTCCTCGATTCCTACCTGGGTGACCGGATGGCAGTCGGCGAGGCGTGGGTGCCAGACAACGAGCGGCTAGCCCGCTATGCCCGCCCGGACGAACTCAACCTCACCTTCAACTTCCACCTGCTTCAGGCCGCGTGGGGCGCCGACGCGTTCCGCGTGGCCATCAACGAATCGCTGTCGGCCATGGCTGATGTCGGCGCGCCCTGCACTTGGGTGCTGTCGAACCATGACGTCGTGCGGCACGTCACGCGCTACGGCGGCGGTGAGATCGGCGTGGCCCGAGCGCGCGCGGCAGCGCTGATGCAGCTGTCTTTGCCGGGTGCCGCCTATGTGTACAACGGCGACGAGCTCGGCCTGCCCAACGTCGACCTGCCCGACTCGGCTTTGCAGGACCCGACCTGGGAGCGCAGCGGCCACACCGAGCGCGGGCGTGACGGCGAGCGGGTGCCGCTGCCATGGAGTGGCGCCTCTCCCCCGTTCGGTTTCACGACCAGCGGGTCGAGCTGGCTCCCGATGCCAGCCGATTGGGCCGCGCGCACCGTCGAGGCGGAGTCCGGCGACGCGGACTCGACGCTGTCGCTGTATCAGGCGGCACTTGCGTTGCGCCGCAAGACGCCGGAGTTGCGCACGCAAGAGTTTGCCTGGCTGGGCGCGCCCGAAGGCTGCCTGGCCTACCGTCGCGGGCACAGCTTCCTGGTCGCTCTGAACACGAGCGACAAGCCGGCGCCGATGCCGCCCGGCGAGGTACTGCTCGCGTCCGGGCCGTTGAGTGATCACCTCCTTCCCCCGAATACTGCGGCGTGGTTGCGGACGTGAGTGCCACGTCGCGTCGCCACTGTTGACGCGGGGCGTCGCCGCGATTGTTGATGCGGGGCGCTAGAGGACGGTCAACCCGGAGCCGGGGGCTTCGGCATATACCGAGCCGTACTCCGCCACGACTCGCAGCCAACGTCCGCTGATGTCTATCGCCGCACGCGAGCCGCTCGGGAGAAACCCCATGCGCGTGAGGGCGCTCAAGGTGCGGAGGGTGACCTCGGCGCGCAGCGGACCTGCCTGCGCGGTAACGACAACAGAGTCAAGCAGCGCGTCAGTTACCTCGGCGCGCGGCTGCGCGCCACGGACGCCTTCGCGCAATGCTGCGTCCTTCAACGCCTCTGCCCCCTTGCCCACCAGGTCGCGCACGATGCTGCCGGGCACAGTCTCGACGCGCCGCCAACCACGGCGTGGCGGGATCGTGCCCTGCCATTGGGCATCACGCGCCGGCGGCGCCTCGCGAGCTGCTCCGTCGAGCCAGGTGAGAAGCTCGCGCCCACTGACCACGCAGTCGATCTCGGCACCGTCCCACTGCACGCTGATCGTTCTGCCGACCAGCACTGCGAACGGCAGACGCACGAAACAGGTCATCGAATGGGCATCGAGCCTGATCCGCACCAGGCTCCGCGCGTCGAGGCCCACGGCGCGACGCACCAGCGGGGCCGCGTCCGCAACCTGCGCCGCAGCGCCCGACAGCGGACTTGGCACCTGCACCGTCACGCCTGTCCGGGCCGCTTCGTACCGTCACCCGGCTGTTTCGTGCCTTCTTCCGTGTCGTGATCGGGGCGCGTCGCATCGTCTCCGCCTAGCTCGCCGTCACCGTCGAGGGGCGCATCTGCATAACTAGCCAGAATCGCGCGTTCCTCTGGCGTGATCCGCCGAGGGCGATCGGTGGTGAAGTCGAACGTGACCAACGTGGTGGACGCCTTTGCCGCCAGCAGTTCGCCGTCGTGCACGTCGTAGACAACCCGGAACGACGCCGCGCGTATCTGATCAATCCAGAGCTCGAGACGCAACGGCTCAGGGTGATATACGACCGGACGAAGGTAGGTGATCTCGTGGTGCTGGACCACCGTTCCGCCCGAGAAGGAGGAGTCGTACCGATCCACGAACATGGAGACGCGGGCCTGTTCGAGATAGGCAAGGTAGGCCGTGTTGTTGACGTGGCCATAGGCGTCCATGTCCGACCAACGCATGGCGCAGCGGGCGACGAAGCGTGCCATAGCCTACGGCCGGTCCGGCACTCGCCGGCCGCTGCGGCCGGCGACCGGATTCGCAGTATCAGCGTGAGGCCACACCGACGGGGTGGGCCGAGCCCGCAACCCGTCGAGACGATGTCCGGCTTCGCGATGCCCGGTTTCGCGACGCCTGGTTTCGCGACGCCTGGCTGCACAGTGCATGGTGCGAGCCACTAGTCGCGAGTCAGCTTGCGATATGTCACGGCGTGCGGCCGGGCCGCCTCGATACCGAGGCGCTCGACCTTGTTCGTCTCGTAGGAGTCGAAGTTGCCCTCGAACCAGAACCACTTCGCCGGGTCGTCCTCGGTTCCCTCCCAAGCGAGGATGTGCGTCGCGACGCGGTCGAGGAACCACCGGTCGTGGCTGGTGATCACCGCGCATCCAGGGAACTCGAGCAGCGCATTCTCCAGAGATCCCAGCGTCTCGACATCGAGGTCGTTGGTCGGCTCATCGAGCAGCAACAGGTTGCCGCCCTCTTTGAGGGTCAAGGCAAGGTTCAGCCGGTTACGTTCGCCGCCCGACAGGACGCCTGCCCGCTTCTGCTGATCCGGACCCTTGAATCCGAAGGCCGAGACGTAAGCGCGTGAGGGCATCTCGACGTGGCCGACCTGGATGTGGTCCAGACCGTCGGACACGACCTCCCATACGGATTTCGCGGCGTCGATGCGGGCACGACTCTGGTCGACGTAACTGATCTTGACAGTTTCGCCGATCTTGACCTCGCCCGAGTCGGCCGTCTCGAGTCCGACCATCATCTTGAACAGCGTCGTCTTACCGACACCGTTCGGGCCGATGATGCCGACGATCCCGCCCCTCGGCAGAGAGAAGGAGAGGTCCTTGATCAGCATGCGACCGTCGAAGCCCTTGTCGAGATGGGCTACGTCGACAACGACGTTGCCCAGGCGCGGGCCGGGCGGGATCTGGATCTCCTCGAAGTCGAGCTTGCGGGTCTTCTCCGCCTCAGCGGCCATCTCGTCGTAACGCTGCAGGCGAGCCTTGCTCTTTGCCTGCCGGCCCTTCGCGTTCTGCCGTACCCACTCGAGCTCGTCGCGCAGCCGCTTCTGCAGCTTCTGGTCCTTCCTGCCCTGGACCCCGAGCCGTTCGGCCTTCTTCTCGAGATAGGTCGAATAGTTGCCCTCGTAAGGGTAGGCATGTCCGCGGTCGAGTTCGAGGATCCACTCGGCGACATTGTCGAGGAAGTACCGGTCGTGAGTGACTGCAAGAATCGTGCCCGGGTACTTCGCAAGATGCTGTTCGAGCCACTGCACGCTCTCGGCGTCGAGGTGGTTGGTCGGCTCGTCGAGCAGCAACAGATCGGGCTGTTCGAGCAGCAGCTTGCACAGTGCCACCCGGCGCCGCTCGCCGCCGGACAGGTGGGTGACCGGCTCGTCTCCCGGCGGGCACCGCAGCGCGTCCATTGCCTGTTCGATGCGGCTGTCGAGCTCCCATCCGTTGGCGTGCTCGATCTTCTCCATCAGGTCGCCCTGCTCGCCGAGGAGTGTGTCGAAGTCGGCGTCCGGTTCGCCCATGGCTGCAGACACTTCTTCGAACCGGCGAAGCCAGCCACGCAATTCGGCAACGGCGTCATCGACGTTTTCGCGCACCGTCTTGGTCTCGTCGAGTGGCGGCTCCTGCTGCAACAGGCCCACCGTGGCGCCCGATGCCAGCTGCGCGTCGCCGTTGGAGGCATGGTCGAGGCCGGCCATGATCTTCAGAACGCTGGACTTTCCGGCACCGTTCGGGCCGACGACGCCGATTTTCGCGCCAGGCAGGAACGCCAAAGTGACATCGTCGAGAATCACCTTGTCGCCGTACGACTTGCGGACTTTGTGCATCGTATAAATGAACTGGGCCACTATCCGTCCTCGCTCGTGAACTCATCGGCTCTCGACGCCGCACCAATCTGGGCCGCGCCAACCCCAGTGTCCCAGCTTCGGGCGCCTCGCCGACCCGCAACCCCCGTCGTGGTCGCAGATCGGCGAGACGTTCGAGGTCAGCTGACCGAGGCCAGTACCAGGGATTCAACTGCCTCGATCCGTTCGTCGGTCAGGTCAGCCGGCATGCCGTCGTCGTCGACCTCTACGGACGTGATGGCGTACGGGCGAACGATCTTGACGAAATCTGACGTGCCACGCGAGAGATCGTGCCCGACAGCCACAGCGTCGAGCTCGTAACTCATCCGCGACATCTCGTCCTTCACGTACTCGCGCGAGTAGAACCGTCCGGTCGCCAAAACTGGTTGGCCCTTCTTGAGCGACTGGGCCGCATTCTGGGCCATCGCACGCCAGCAGGTGACCGTCGCGAACAGCCGCTCGTGATCGGCCCATTGTCCGGCCTCACGATCGAAACGGCGCGAGGTCGACGCGATGCGAAAACTGGCGACCGGAATGCCGGCGCTGGTCTGGCGCAGCCGGGGCGCATCGACGACGTTGCCCACGATCGTGATGTACGTGTCGTTCATGATTCGTGCTCCTGTCAACTGATCCGGTTCTCGTGTCCGGACGTGCCCTCCCTGGGCACGCACCCAACCCAACCGGCCGGAGCGGCGCACCGACAGGCGCGAAGCCAAGCTGTGGACGGCGCGGCAGCCTGTGGACGGCTCGGACGAAAACCGACGGTGGGTGCTGCTAAGGGCGGTGGTCAGCCCCGGAACGTGCGCCGATAGGCAGCCGGCGAGGTCCCGACGAGACGGGTGAAGTGGTGGCGCAACATCGCGGCCGTACCGAAGCCGGACCGTTGTGCCACCAACTCGATCGGCGCGTCGTCGCGCTCGAGCATGCTTCGTGCGCTCAGTACGCGCTGATTGGTGAGCCAGACGTGCGGCGTCGTGCCAGTCTCAGCACGAAAGCGCCTGGCGAAAGTGCGCGCACTCATCGAGGCCCGCTCGGCCATGGACTCGATCGTGTGCTCCACATCCAACTCGCCCGCGATCTCATCGAGCAGCGGGGCAAAGGTCTCAGCGTCGTAGGCGCGAATCGGAGTGTCGACGAACTGCGCCTGCCCGCCGTCTCGGAATGGTGGCATCACCATGCGACGGGCGACCACATTCGCGATTGCCTCGCCATGTTCCTCGCGGATCAGGTGCAGGCAGAGATCGAGGCCGGCGGCCGAGCCCGCTGAGGTCAGTACTGGGCCGTCGCAGACGTAGAGCACGTTCGGGTTGACGCGCGCAGCGGGAAACGCCGCAGCGAGTCGCGCCGAGTGCCTCCAGTGTGTGGTGCACTCACGCGCGTCCAGCAGGCCCGCCTCGCCCAGGGCGAACGCGCCGTTACAGATGCTCATCACCCGAGCGCCACGCTCGACCGTGGCGCGCAGCACCGCGAGCAGTTCAGCCGGCCAATGGTCCGAGCCCTCGGTTGCCGGCACGATGACCAGATCGGCCCGCTCGGCGACGTCGAGCCGGTGCGGGGTAACGATCGACCAGCCGTCCGAGGTCGGCACCGGCGTGTCGTCGATCGAGGCGACCGCGAAGTCGACGGCCGGGACTCCGTCGGCGGTCCGGTCCACGCCGAATCCCTCGGAAGCGACGCCTAGCTCGAACGGGCTTACGCCGGCGACGACGACCGCAGCCACGGATCTGAGTGCCATCGCGCCAGGATGTCATCACTCCTGGCAGGAAATCAACGAACCTTGGCATTTCTGCCACTCGTGGCGGGATATCAATCGCCGGAGAATTACTGCCATGTTCCTCATCTTTCTACTGGCTTTCGTCGTTCTCATGGGGATCTTGAGCGTGCTCGGCCTCACCGCAGACTCGCGCGATCTCGAGCCGCACCCGTCGATCCAGGCTCCGCGGCAGCAACTGAATGCGCCTGGCCCGAAAACCCCGTAAACACCGCGCTTTCGCCCTACCGCCGGGCGCGTACGCGCCTGCCCTGACAAGTCCCGTTCGCCTGAGCGACCCGTCGCACTGCTACACGCGCCGGCCCGCGAAGGTGTTCAGGCCTCGATCACCACGTCCGGCGATCTCGCCCTATCAAACGCATCACCGAACAGACTCGACCGCCGCCCATCTTCTCGGGCGGCGGTAATGTGCCGCTGGCGTAGATATTTGCCCCCGTAGCTCAGCGGATAGAGCTGCCGCCTTCTAAGCGGTAGGTCGCAGGTTCGAGTCCTGCCGGGGGCGCCCGGAATCGGCGGACCTCCAGGTTCGGCTGCCCTCGGAAGCGCGAGCTCAGGGTCTCAATTTGGGTCTCATGTGGACGCCGTCGAGACTCAAGTGAGCCCCGGCCCCGACCGCGCGACATCGACAACCCCGTCACGTATTTGAGGCGAACACCGCCGACCAAAGGTCGTTCTCGGTGTACAAGGCGTCAACGTCGTGGAGTTCTACGTCGGCACTTTGCGCGGCGCCGGCGGCACTGTCAGCGACCCACCATGCTGCTCCCGGAAGGCCGGCAGACGCGTACGCTCGCGACCCCGGATCCTGCTGCTCGTATGACGGCCGTGCGTAGGCGATGACCTCCCCGTGCGCCGGCTCCCACAGCCGAACCGAACCGTCGTCCTCTGTGCCCAGCACGACTGTGTCGTACCACCTCCACACCACGACCTCGATGCCGTTTGGCCCCGTGGCAACCGCGACCAGATGGCCGGGAGACACCCGCTCGACCCGCGGGGACGGGAACATCGAGGCGAACCCGACCGAGCTAACTTCGCCGTGGCTCCAGACTTCACAAGCATCCTCGTCGACACGGATCACGCGAGCAGTTCGGAGACGGTGTGGGGCGAAGACATCATCGGACTGCGGAGTCGTCACGTGTCCGAGTCTCACAGAGTCCCGACAAGATCAGGAACGGTTTGTGCGCCGAGCACGCAGGGTCCGACGACGATCTCCCTCATCTGCCGCTGAGACTGCGCACGCTCGTGCCGATGGACGACCACGGCGCGGGTGGGTTATGGGACTCACCCGCGTGGGGTGATGCCGGGCGCCTACGGTGCAGGCGACTCTCAGGGGACTGCATCGAACCTGGTGCCACTGTCAAGGCGCCGTCGTGCCCGTCGCCGCGCCTGCGCCATCCCGCAGAAGGATGGAACACGTGAGCGGCCGACGCGGTTTGCCGGGGAATGGAACCGACACACGATGGCACGCGGCGGGTACTCCTGATCTCGGGCAGCACCCGGTCTGCATCTACGAATACAGCGTTCTGTCGAACGGCAGTCGACTGCGCGCCTGCGGGAGTAGTGGCCGACCATTACCCGGACGTCGCGGCGCTGCCTCACTTCAACCCGGACCACGATCAGGAGCCACTGCCGCCAGCGGTCGCAACGCTGCGTGCCGCAATAGCGTCGGCTGACGCGGTTGTGTTCTGCACTCCGGAGTATGCGGGCACGCTTCCCGGGTCCTTCAAGAACCTTCTCGACTGGACGGTCGGTGGCACCGAGATCAGCGACAAGCCGGTCGCCTGGGTCAAGGTGGCAGCGGATGCACGCCGCGGGGAAGGCGCGCACGCGGCATTGGCCACCGTGCTCGGCTACGTGCAGGCGAGGGTGATCGACGACGCGTGCAGACACATCCCGATCGCACGTGACACAGTCAGCGCCAACGGCATCCTGACCGATCCCGCCACTCGTACCGCCATCGCGCAGACCCTGCATGATCTGCTCGCTTCAGGGGTTGAACCGCTCACCGTTCGCCCAGCGCACGGTCAATAGTCGACCGGTACCGTCGACGAGAAGCCCGTCGACGAGCAGCAGTTCCACGCCCGCACGTCCTTTCCCGGGATCAATGCGGAATGAAACATTCCAGGTGGAACATCAAGCCTAGAGAGGCAACCATGCAGCGCATCCAGCCCGAACAGTTCCCACCGCCGACCGTCCCGCTCAGTCCTGGGGTGCGAGCCGGCGACTTCCTGTTCCTGTCCGGGCAGATCGCCACCGGAGCCGACCACAAGGCGATGATCGGCGACTTCGCTGCCGAGGTGAACAGTGCACTCGACAACGTCGAAGCAGTGCTCCAGGCAGGTGGCGCCACAATGGCCGACGTCGTGAAGGTGAACGCGTACTTGTCGAATGCCGTGCTGTTCGCGCCGTTCAACGAGCAGTACAAAAGGAGATTCGGCGCGGCGCCGCCTGCTCGCACGACCCTCGTCGTCGATTTCGGCCACCCCGATGTGCGTGTCGAGATCGAGGCGATCGCCTATCTCGGCAGCTGATCTCGCGCCGCGCCCGACGAGGACCCGTATCTCAACGGAGCCCATCGTTAGCTCAGGCCGCCCCGGACGCTCATGATCAACAGAGCGATTCTGCCGATATTCGACCGGATGGCTCTGTTGATCGGCGAGGGGCGACAGGACGAGCGGCCCCTCCCCGCGCTGCGATGAGTCTTCGCCCAGAACCGGATTGCGGGGGCACGGTGCGTCACGCCCCGAAGACACTCACGTTGAGTGGTGCGTTATTCGTCGAGTGGTGCGTTGTACCGCACCACTCGACGAATAACGCACCACTCAACGGAAAGAACTCGCGGACTCCCGGCGCTCGGGCAGCAAGAACGATTCCAGCGCCGGCACCGTCACACCGTCCAGGCCGATGCCCTGGCCGATCAGGCGGTGCGCATCCGGGTTGAGGCGGCGCTGAAGGTCGGCCATCTGGGCGAAGTGCCCGTACACGGGAGTGCTGGCCGACGAGCCGAGATAGGGCCCTGGATGCGTGCCGGGAAGGGCAGTCGTCGTGACGCCTGTCGCGGTCAACAGCTGCCGGGCGCGCTCGTCCATGATCATGACGATCGACCGGATGCCATTGGCGCGAGCCGCCTGGAAGATGCCGTGGTAGAGGGCGGCAGCCGCGAACATCCGGTTGGCGCCGGCGTCCGGCCGGATGCAGATCGTCGCGACGTCCCAGGTGCGCGAGGTATCGATTCGCGCGGCGCGGGCGGCGCGGTTGCCGTCAACGTGCCAGGGCGATCGGGCCGCGTCGTTAAGTGTCTTGAGACCCGCATCGCTCGGCGTGATGATCCGGCATGCCGCGACCACGTCGCCGATCTCGTCGACAAGGGCCATGAAAACCGTGGCGTCCTCGTAGGCGCCGTATTCGAGCTCGAACTGCGCCTCGGTGTTCCCGTACGTCCGCATGAAGACCTCGGCTTCACAGGCCTGTGCGGCCGTGAGCACGTCCCCTACCGGATTGAATACCAGTCGCAGTGGCGTCGAAGTGCGCACTGGACACCCCCCATGTCCCGTCCTGCCACCCCCCGCGGCAGGTAACGTCAACTTAACATTGCTTTCCTTGGAAAGCAACGCGATCTTCGGCAATGGGGACCTTGGACCCGCGTCGACGCGCCGCACTATTCGACGCCAGCCGTGACTGTGGCCGCCGGCTGAGCTTCCACGATTGCGTCGAGCACCGGCCATCCGTCGGCGGCCGGCGCTCGACGAGCGCTGCCCGAGATTCCTTTGCCGACTCGGTGTACTGTTTTCTTAGCCGAACGAACTAACAGCTGGGAGTCACGATATTGGGCTTGCGTGTGTCGACGCTGTGGCCCCGATGAGTCGGCGGCGTCGTTGGCGCATCGGCCAGCCGGCCATCCGACGGGGTCGGCGATGACGAGATCGCAGCTCGGCGCATCCGTCGAGTTGGTGTCGGCGGACGAACTCGAGACCAGCCTCTCCCCCGCGGGCTTTCCGCGCGGCGAGGCGCAACCGCGGCGCAGGCTCGTCTTCGGCATCGTTTCGCTCGGACTGTTCATGGCGTCGGTCGATCAGACGATCGTCGCGACCGCTCTCAGCACGTTGCAGCACGACCTGCACGCCCCGATCAACTGGGGCGGCTGGACGATCACGATCTACGCACTCGGCCAGATCCTGATGATGCCGCTGGCCGGCAAGATCAGCGACGTCTACGGCCGCAAACGGATCTTCCTCATTGCGGTCGCCGTCTTCACGCTGGCGTCGCTGGCGTGTGGCTTCGCGACGAGCATCTACCTGCTCGTGCCGCTGCGGGCGGTGCAAGCGCTCGGCGGCGGGGCGTTCCTGCCGTCAGCCACGGGCATCGTCTCAGACATGTTCGGACCCGAACGCGACCGTGCGCTCGGCATGTTCACGAGCATCTTCCCGATCGGAGGCATCGCCGGGCCGGCCATGGGCGGCTTCTTCGTGCAGTACTGGACGTGGCGGGGGATCTTCTTGGTGAACGTTCCCATCGGCATCGTGCTGATCGTCCTGGGCCTGCGCTTCATCCCGCATCAGACCGGTCGGGTCACGGCCCGCTTCGACGTCACCGGCGTATGCCTGATGGGCGCGATGTTGCTGTCGGTGATGTACGGGATCACCAGCCTGGGCACGGGCACCACGCAGATATGGAGTCCGAGCGTCCTTGTCTCCGAAGCGGTCGGCGTCGTGGCGCTGATCGCGTTCCTGCGCCACGCCCGGCGGGCCGAGGCGCCGTTCATCCCGGTGCGCCTGCTGTTCGGCACCGGCTTCGGAACCATGAACCTGATCAACTTCCTGTTCGGCTGCTCAGCGCTCGGCTTCGGCGCGCTCGTTCCGCTGTACGCCCACGACCGGTATGGCATCAGCAGCCTGGCCGCGGGCACGTTGCTGATCGGCCGCGCCGTCGGCATGATCTGCGTCGCCGGAGCGACGGTCTTTGCACTTCGCCGTACCGGCTACCGGCTGCCGATGATCATCGGCAGCGCGATCGTTGCCACCAGCTTGGCGCTGATGGCCGTACCCCCGCTCGGCGGCCTCACCCCGTTTTGGTGGCTGTGCATCACGTCGGTGCTGACCGGTCTCGGCATGGGTGTCGCGGTTCCCGGATCGAACAACGCCATCTTGCATCTCGCGGGCGCCGAGATCGGCGCGGTGGCAGGTCTTCGCGGCATGTTCCGCCAGGCCGGCGGAATCATGGCGGTGTCGATCAGCACTGCAGTGGTCGCTCGCAGCACCGATCCGGGTGCAGCCCTCGCCGGCAGCTTCCTGATCTTCGCACTGTTGATGGCCGCGTCCATCCCGCTGATGCGCATGGTTCCCGACCACCGCGGGCAGCTCTAGCTCGTCGCAGTTCCCGGCGCCCCGGCCCCGGGCAGCGACGCCAGCCAGACGCTCGCCAGTCCTTCGCTGAGTTCGCCTGACGTGGGCGCGTCGTCGGGATCGAGCAGTGACTGCAGCGCGAGCCCGTCGCACACGGCGATCACGAAGCTGGCGATCGCGCGATAGCGCGGATCATCGGAACTCGTATCGACGCCGAGCGACTGCGCGATCAACCCGGCGATCTGTGCCCTGCCGTCGCGATACTGCGCCGCGAATTGCCTGCGGAGCTCGGGATTTCGCTCGGCCTGAGCGAGTGCTTCGACGTAGGAGAGCAGCAGGGCGCGCTTGCCGGGCAAGCTCTCCAGCAGGGCCGTCCAGGTGGCGCGCGCCCGCTCGAGCGGGACGACGTCCGGTTCGGCCATCGCCACAGCCGCGAGTTGCCCGTGCCATTCCTGCGAGACCTGGCCGATGGCCGTGTTGAGCAACTCTTCCTTCGAGCCGAAGTGGTAACCGATCGAGGCCAGATTCGTGCCCGATTCGGCGACCAGATCGCGCGCCGTGATGCGCGCGTACCCCTTCGTCTCCAGCAGCGTGCGCGCCGCCGCGAGCAGATCCTCGCGATGTCCCACGGGGACAGGGTAGACCCAGATCTAGACGATCGTCCTATACGCGCGTATAAATATGGCTAGCCCGCATCGCCCCGAGGGAGTCTGCCGAAGATGACCGCTGTGATGAAGCCGCCCATCGACACGCTTCCGCCAGGGCCACGCCTGCCCGTCGCCGCGCAGACCGTGCTTTTCGGCAAGTACCGGCATCGCTTCCTGCCGGCCATGCGCCGCCGCTACGGCGACGTGTTCACCCTGCGGATCGCGCCACATTCGCGCCGCCTGGTGATGCTCAGCCGTCCGGAAGATTTCCGCACCGTGTTCACCGGGCAGCCCACGACATTTCACGCCGGCGAGGGCAATGGGCTGCTCGCGCCGGTGATGGGTCAGCACTCGGTGCTGCTGCTCGACGAGGCTGCGCACCTGCGCGTCCGGCAACTGCTCATGCCCGCGTTCAATGGCGCGGCCTTGCGCGGCTACCAGGACCTCGTGGCCAATATCGCGCGCGATCAGGTAGCTCGCTGGCCGCAGGGCAAGCCCTTCCGCCTGCACGACCGGATGAGCGCACTCACCCTCGAAGTGATCTTGCAGGTCGTGTTCGGTGTATCGGATGAGCGGCGGCTGGCCGATCTGCGACCGGTGGTGAGCAAGGTCGTCACGATCAGCCCGGTCGTCATGATCGGCTGGTTTTATCCGCGGCTGCAGCACATCTGGCCGTGGCGCACGTTCGCCGACGTGCAGCGGGGATTCGACCGGCTGCTCTACGCAGAGATCGCCGAGCGGCGCCGCGCGGACCTGACCGACCGCGACGACGTGCTGTCGAGGCTGCTGAAGGTGTCGGACGAGAGCAGCCTCACCGACGCCGAACTGCGCGACAACCTCGTAACGCTGCTGCTGGCCGGGCACGAGACGACGGCGACTGCGCTGGCCTGGGCGATTCATGAGCTGGTCCGCCGGCCGGAGCTGCTGCGCCGGGCCCAGCAGGCCGCCGACGATGGCGACGATGCGTACCTGGAGGCGGTCGTCAAGGAGGCGATGCGGCTGCGCCCGGTCATCTACGAGGTGGCGCGACGGCTGGCCGCACCGGTCGAGGTAGCCGGCTACCGGCTGCCCGCCGGGGTCACCGTGATGCCGGCGATCGGGCTCGTCCAGTCCGACGCCGAGCACTACCCCGCACCGGACGAGTTCGATCCGGCGCGTTTTATCGGTGCCCAGCCGCCCGCGAACACGTGGATACCGTTCGGCGGAGGCGTGCGCCGCTGCCTCGGCGCCGGCTTCTCGTTGATGGAGGCCGCAGCCATCCTGGGCGAGATGCTGCGTCGCTACGACATCCGGCCCGACCGCCCGCGCCCCGAGCACGCGAAGGGTCGCAACATCACCCTCGCACCGGCGCGAGGCACGACCGTGGTGATCACCGCGCGCGCCGCTTCAGGACGCCTGAGGTAGCGCAGCGGCGACCTCGTCGACGTGGCCCGCCAACTTCAGGTCCAGGTCGGTGACTCCCCCGGCGCTGTGCGTCGACAACCCGACGTCGACCCACCGCCAGCGCAGTGACAGATCGGGATGGTGATCGAGTTCTTCGCAGATCGGGGCGAGGCGGTTGACGAACTCGACCGCTGTCGGGAAGTCGGCGAACTCGATCGATCGGCGGAGCTCTTCCGTGCTGCCGGACCAGCCGGCGTGCAGCGTGGCCACCCGCTTGTCAATGGTGTCCTGGGTGAGCGGTTCGCGCGACATGAGCGCCCTCCATCGGCTCGATTCGCACCTACGCTAGTCCCGGCCGATACGCTCGCCCGATGACCGATGCTTCGCCCAACCCATCCAGCTCATGACGGACGACCGTCTGGTGTGGATCGACTGCGAGATGACCGGGCTCGAGCTCGCCCGCGACGCCCTGATCGAGATTGCGGTAGTCGTCACCGACGCCGAGTTGAATCTGCTCGACGACGGGCTCGACATCGTCATCCACACCCACAACGACGTGCTCGAGACGATGGTGCCCTACGTGCAGGAGATGCACGCCGCGTCCGGGCTGACTGATGCGGTACGGGCCTCGACCGTCACGCTGGGCGAGGCCGAGGGCCTGGTGCTCAACTACGTGAAGACCCACGTGCCCGATGCGAAAACCGCGCCGCTTTGCGGAAACTCGATCGCGACCGACCGTGGCTTCATCGCCCGCGATATGCCCACCCTCGACGAGCACCTGCACTATCGGATGATCGACGTCTCGTCGATCAAGGAGCTCGCCCGCCGGTGGTACCCGAGGGTGTACTACGCGCAACCGGAGAAGGGCCTGGCGCACCGCGCTCTGGCCGATATCCGCGAAAGCGTGCAGGAGCTGATCTACTACCGGCAAACGCTGTTCGTCCCGCTACCCGGGCCTAGCAGCGACGAGGCGCAAGCCGCAGCGAAAGCGGTGCTGGGCAACGCAATGGGCACGATAGACTGACGCGGCTCGGCGGGCGGTTGACGCCGAACATGGTGGGTGTAGCTCAGCTGGTAGAGCATCTGGTTGTGGTCCAGAGGGTCGCGGGTTCAAGTCCCGTCACTCACCCCAACAAACATCGGGTCTCCGAACGGCCGCCCCGGCGGCCGGACGGGGAGTACGACATTCGGGGCTGTCACCGAACCGGTCCAAGCCGACCCGGTCCGGTTGACCTTCGAACACTTCCCCGACCAGACGTGAGCTTCCGCAAAACGACGGCCTGCGCCGGCGGCATTGTGCAGTGCCCGGCGTCCGCCGTCTAATACTGCAACGGCAGTTGCTTGACGTGTAGTCGATCATGTTGGTGTGGTCGTTGATGTGGTTGCTGCTGAGCTGGATGGGTTGCATGAGCGGGTGTCGGGCAGGTTCTTTCGGGCGGAGCCGCGGGCTCGGGTGCGGGAGTACGTGTCCGGGCTGGTTGCGGGGTTGGAGCGGAAGAACGGGTGGACGCTGGCCGAACACGCCGGTGAGGTTGCCCCGGATGGGATGCAGCGGTTGCTGCGTCGGGCGGATTGGGACATCGATGGGGTTCGTGATGACGTGCGTGACTATGTCGTCGAGCGTCTCGGTGATCGCCGGGGCGTGCTGGTCGTCGATGACACGGGGTTCCTGAAGAAGGGCACTCGCTCGGCGGGGGTGCAGCGGCAGTATTCGGGTACGGCGGGGCGGATCGAGAACTGTCAGATCGGTGTCTTTCTGGCTTACGCGAGCGCGGCTGGGCATGCGTTGGTCGATCGAGAGCTCTACCTGCCCGAGTCCTGGACCGATGACCGGGCCCGGTGCCGGGTCGCGGGGATCCCGGACGATGTTGAGTTCGCGACCAAACCCGTGCTCGCGCAGGCGATGCTGGACCGCGCGATCCAGGCCGGTGTGCCGTTCTCCTGGGTCACCGCGGACGAGGCATACGGGCAGGTGAAGTACCTACGGGTCTGGCTCGAACAGCGCGACGTCTCCTACGTGCTGGCGACCCGCTGCAACGACGACGTGATCACCACCGCCTGCACTGGCCGGGCCGACAAGCTGATCGCCGGGCTGCCGGCCCAGGCGTGGCGGCGCTTGTCGGTCGGTGCGGGTGCGCACGGACCCCGCGACTACGACTGGGCCCGCCTGCCGATCCGTATCGGCTGGGCACCCGGGCGCGGGCACTGGCTACTGGCCCGCCGCTCGATCAGCGACCCAACCGAGATCGCCTACTACATCTGCTACGGGCCCCGCCGATCCAGTCTGGTGGACCTGGCCTGGATCGCCGGGTCCCGCTGGCGGGTCGAAGAGTGCTTCCAACAGGCCAAGAACGAGGCCGGTCTGGACCACTACCAAGTGCGCAGCTGGCGGGCCTGGTATGCCCACATCACCCTGTCCATGCTCGCCCTGGCCTGGCTTAGCGGCACCAAAGCCCTTGCCGCAAAAGGGGAATCGGCGTCCACGACCAAGACATGATCAACTACACGTTACCGGAGATCCGCCGCCTGCTCGTGCACCTCATCCTGCGACACGAGCACAAACCGGATCACGTCTGGTCCTGGTCACGCTGGCGACGACGACGCCAACACCAAGCCCGCATCAGCCACTACCGCACCCGCGGATACCCACCCTAAATGCCGTTGCAGTACTAAGGGCCTCATGCTCACATATAGTGCCCAGTCGCTTACTAAATGTAGGACGTCAGACCGTGGCCCCCGGGACTTTCGACCGATGTTAGGTTTCCGCTAAGAGCTCAACGCTTGACCTTAGGACGGCAAGGCGTCGTTCTCACCGCATCGACGGAGGTCGAGGCGAAGGCCCTAAGGGGAATGCGCTATGACACTCACCCGAATCCTCGTAATGGTGCAGATCGCTCTAGGCGATCTCGCCGACCGAGTGCGTCACCACGACGACGAGCGTGGCGCCACCGCTGTTGAGTACGGCCTGCTGGTCGCACTCATCGCCGGTGTCATCATCGTCACCGTGACCGCCCTGGGCGGCAAGCTCGACGGCATCTTCAGCAGCATCAAAAATGCACTGCCAGGCGGCTCATAAGAGCAGGCCGGAACACCGCTGTCGCTCCGGTCCGCGGTGATCTGATGACCCGCAGCTTGCTTCCGGCCTGGGTGCGTGACCGGCACTTTCGGCCTCGTGCCCAGGCCGACCCCCATGGAGACGGCCGTGAACATGATGAGGATGTTCCACGCTTTCCGCAGTGAACGCGGTGCGGCGGCAGTGGAGTTCGCACTGGTGCTGCCTCTGCTGCTGACACTGCTGTTCGGAATGATCGACTTCGGCCGCGCCTACAACCAGCAGATCACCCTCACCCAACTCGCACGCGAAGGCGCCCGGTTGGTCTCGCTCGGCACCACCGATTACAAGGCACGGTTGCTCAGCGCGGCTCCACCGTCGCTCGGGCTCCAGGCCGCGGACATCACCGGAACTACCCCGTGCACCCTTGCCTCGTCCGCCGCCAGCGACGCGACCGTGACGATCTCCAAGGCCTTCACCTTCGTCGTCGGCAACGCTCTGACGCTTACCGGAAAGGCGACCATGCCATGTTTGGGTTGATGCGGCGAGTCCGCAGCACAGGACCAGAACGCGGCGCAGTTGCCCCCCTGGTTGCGGTCATGTTCGGCGCCGGCGTGCTGCTGGCATCAGGCGCGCTGGTGGTCGATATCGGCCAGGCTTCCGCGGAGCGGGCCGAGTTACAGAACGGTGCCGACAGCGCCGCTCTCGCCGTGGCTCGCGGATGCGCACGTGGCTCGGCCTACTGCGACCCCGGCACGTCCGCGACCAGCATCGCCGGGATTCACGCGAACAGCAATGCCAAGGACGGCACGTCGACCGTGTCCGTGGTCTGCGGCCGCGACGCCGCTGGCAGGCTCAACACCAACTGTCCGGCACCGGGTCCGGCCAAGAAGCTGACCTGCGCAGACCCACCGCCGAGCGGCACCGACTACGCAGAGGTGCACACCAAAACACGCACGTCGAGCGGCGGCGCCCTGCTGCCACCGGTCTTCGGTCGCGCGGTCCTCGGCAATTCCTATCCCGGAATAGAGATGAACGCTTGCGCCCGCGCCGCATGGGGCCCGCCCGCGGCCGGCAACGGACTGGCCCTGACGATCTCCTACTGCGAGTGGAAATCGTACGTCGGATCCGCCACTGACCCGATTTACGCGTCGCCGCCGCCTGCCGTACCGGCTGCCAGCGCTGAGATCGTGATCTATTTCCATGACACTGATCCGAGCCCCACGCACTGCATCGCCGGGCCGTCCGGTTTCGACGTCCCAGGCGATTTCGGGTCGACCGTGACCACATCCAATACATGCATGACCAACTTCAATTTCGACCCGGTCGCCGGCACCACCACATACGTCGCCAAACCTGGTTCCTCGATATCCGGACAGTGCCAGACGGCGCTGCTGAGTTCGCAGCAGTCCCATCAAGTCACGTTCATTCCGATCTACGACAAGGTCACCGGGACCGGCGGCAACGGCACCTACACGCTGTGGAGTATGGCTGCCTTCGTCGTGACCGGTTATTACTGGCCCAGCTGGAGCGCAAATTCCTGGCTGACCGGTAAGCAGCCATGCAAGGGAAATGCGCGCTGCATTTCCGGCTATTTCACAACTGGATTGACATCCGGCGGCAACATCGGCACGGGTACCGGCGCCGGCGCCGGCGCCGGCGTGCTACAGCTCATCAACTGACCAGGAGTTAGGCGACACATGAAGCGACGCAAAGTAATGATCGCCCTTGCGATAGTTCTGGCCGTCGTCGGCGTCGGATCTGTCTACAGCTACCTCAGCGGAACCGATGCCCGCGTGCTCGCCGGAAAGCAGCCCACTTCCGTTCTTGTCGTTGCCAAGCGAATTCCAGCGGGCACCTCGATAAAGTCGATTGCCGACGGCGCGTACACCCGCGAAGACTCAGTGCCCCGTTCAGCAAAACCGGCTGATGCGGTGACCCAACTTTCCGATGTCCTACCTACCGACGTCGCCTTGGCGGACGTTCCATCAGGACAGGTCGTGGTTCGCGACATGTTTGGCAAGATCACCCCGACGACCAGCGGGTTGGAAATCCCCGACGGGATGATGGCCGTCACCATCACTGTTGCCTCGAACGCCGACGTGGCCGGCTACGTCCAACCCGGCTCACAGATCGCAGTATTCGACACCTACGTGATGCTCGACGACAAGGGCACTCCGGCGGGGTCGAAGGACGGCTCCGATAAGAAGGACAATTGGGCAACGAAGTTGCTCCTTCCGCGCGTTGCGGTTTTAGCGGTATCGCAGGCGGCCCCGTCAGGGCAGAAGGACAGCGTCGCGTCGGACTCGCTGCTGGTGACGATCGCGGTCAGCCAGATCGATGCGGAACGCGTGATCCACGTCGGTCATACCGGCAGCCTGTATCTCGCGCTGCTGACCGATCGTTCCAAGACGGCTCCGAGCCCGGGAATCGACAACCAGGGCAAGCTTGGCGGCCTGTTCGGCGCCGCTCCTCGAACCGGCGACCCAACACCGTGACCATCCTGTGCCGGCAGGGCCAGTCCGATTCACCCGCCATTGAGGCGGCGCTGCCCGCGCCGGTGACGGTGGTGGTGACGCTGGCCGAGGCCGGCGAGATCCTCGATCGCGAGCCGGCCGAGCGCCTCGTCGCCATCGGAGTCGACGTGCCTTTCACCGACACGCTCGCGTTCACATCCGCGACCGGCACCAAACACCCAGGCGTCGGGGTCATCGTGATCCGCCCGGAATTGAAGCTTGCCGACGTCCAGCAGGCCATGCGTTGCGGCGTGCGTGACGTCATCCCCGCTGGCGACGTGACAGCACTCTCCGACGCCTGCGCCCGGTCGTTGGCGCTGTCTGCTCGCACCGTCTCCGGTGTACACACAGCCTTCAACGGCGCCGCTGGGGGAAAGATAATTACCGTCTTCTCGGCGAAAGGTGGCGCCGGAAAGACGACGATCGCCACGAACCTGTCGGTGGCATTGAACAATGAAGGCGCCGCCCGGGTGTGCCTGGTCGATCTCGATCTGGCATTCGGTGACGTGGCCATAACCATGCGACTCGAGCCACGACTCACCATTGTCGATGCGCTGTCGATGACGGACATCGAGCCCGGCGACCTGTCAGCGATCCTGACCAACTATCGGCCCAACCACGACTGCCTGTTGGCGCCGGTCGCGCCGGGCGACGCCGAGAAGATCCCGGCGTCGCTCACTGCCTCGCTGCTCGGTGCGCTGTCGAAGCTCTACGACTACGTGGTCGTCGACACCCCTTCGCAGTTGAGTGAGCAGGTGCTCGCAGCGTTGGATGCCTCCGACTACCACGTGCTCATCACAACGCCGGAGTTGCCGTCGCTGAAGAACTTGCGGCTGACGTTGGACACCCTCGAGATGCTCAACTACAGCCGCCAGTCACGGTCAGTCGTCTTGAACCGGGCGGACGAGAACGTGGGCTTGAGCCTTGCCGAAGTCGAGCAGGTTGCCAGGTGCGCACTGGCCGTGCGCGTCCCGTCCAGCCCCGACGTGCCGACCTCGATCAACCGCGGAACACCACTGGCCGCCGATCAGCCCGAACACCGGGTAAGTGTGGCAATCCGCCGACTGGCCGCCGACCGGTTCGCGCCCGATCTGCGAATTCTCGGTAAGCACCGTGCGTACGCACTGCCGGGCCTATGGCGGCATGGGAGGACATCGTGAACCTGACCGATCGACTTGCAGCACGAGAAGGTACAGCGCCTCGCTCAATGAGCGAACAGCGCGCGCCGGCGGCCGTTCGCCATCCGGACCAGCCGCAGGATCGGCTGGTCGCCATAAAGCTCCGAGTG
Source organism: uncultured Actinomycetes bacterium (assembly GCA_963733615.1). Taxonomy (GTDB): domain Bacteria; phylum Actinomycetota; class Actinomycetes; order Mycobacteriales; family Jatrophihabitantaceae; genus DASXRA01. The sequence goes on along the minus strand of CAVTEA010000040.1, from coordinate 87,043 downwards.
CACACTGCGCTGCTCGAGGCACTCGGTCCCACCTTGTACGACGCGAACATGACCGAAGCGGATCTCGAAGTCCGCGTCCGATCTGCGCTGCAAGCCGCAGTCGAGGCAGAGGAAGCTCCCTCGACAGGCGCCGAGCGGAACCGGATCACCGACGAGGTCGCCGACGAGATCCTGGGCAACGGTCCGCTCGAGGTGTTTCTGCGAGACCCCAACATCTCCGAGATCATGGTCAACGGAGCCCATCAGATCTACGTGGAGCGCGGCGGCAAGCTGTCGCAGGTCGCCGCCACCTTCACCGACGAAGCCCACCTGCGTCGAACTATCGACAAGATCGTCGCCCGGGTCGGACGGCGAGTTGACGAAGCCAGCCCGATGGTCGACGCCCGGCTGTCCGACGGCAGCCGGGTAAACGCGATCATCCCGCCGATCAGCCTCGACGGTTCGTCGCTCACGATTCGTAAATTCGCGGCAGACCCCTTTACCGATATTGACCTCATCGGCTTCGGCACTCTCACGCAGCAGACGGCGGACTTTCTCGCGGCGTGCGTCCGTGGCCGGCTGAACATCCTGATCTCGGGCGGTACCGGATCAGGAAAGACGACAACGCTCAACGTCTTGTCGTCCTATATCGGCACCGACGAACGTATCGTCACTATCGAGGACGCCGCAGAACTGCAGCTGCGGCAGGATCACGTGGTCCGCATGGAAGCGCGCCCGTCCAACATCGAGCAGCGCGGCGAGATCACGGTCCGCGACCTCGTGCGGAACGCATTGCGCATGCGGCCCGATCGCATAATCGTCGGCGAGGTCCGCGATGCCGCGGCGCTCGACATGCTGCAGGCAATGAACACCGGCCACGACGGATCGATCACCACCCTGCACGCCAACTCGCCGCGTGATTCGCTGGCCAGGTTGGAGACGATGGTGATGATGGCGGGGATGGACTTGCCGCAGCGAGCCATCCGCGAGCAAGCTGCCTCCGCCGTAGACCTGATCGTGCACCAGTCGCGACTGCGCGACGGCACCCGCCGTATCACCCACATCACCGAGGTATCCGGCATGGAAGGTGATGTGATCACCCTCCAGGACCTGTACCTCTTCGACTTCGCAGCCCGTCTGGACGCATCCGGGCGGCACCGTGGTGTGCTCAAGGCGACGGGCCTGCGACCGCAATTCGCGCAGACCCTGCTTGATCGCGGCATCCAACTGCCGATACCGAGCATCGCGACGGATCGGCAGTGAGTGAGGTGTCGAATGCGCACATCGATCCGGCTCTGCTGATCGTCCTGGGCAGCACCTTCGGCGTCGTCGTCCTAACCGCATTGATCCTGCTCGGCGTTCCCGCGCGTTCGGCCGGCGTCGCCGATCGAATTCACGAGGCCGAGCGCTATCGCGTCGATTTCGCTGAGGCATCCGAGCCAGCAGCTAAGCGAAACGGCAGCGCTGCCGTCCGAATTGCCCTGCAAATAGCGGACCGCCTGGCGCGGGTACGCAATGACGGTATCAAGATTGCCCAAGATCTCGATCGAGCAGGTCTCGACTGGAAGCCGCGGGAGTGGATGGCAATTCGCCTGTCAGCCGTTGCCATCTGCATCGCGTTGATGTTCTTCCTTACCGGAAACCTCATCATCGCACTGCCGATCGCATTCCTGATGGTCTGGCTGCCTACAGCGATGTACCTGAAGATCAAGATCAAGCGCCGCGCAGCGGCATTTTCCGAACAACTACCGGACGTTTTGCAGCTCGTGGCCAGCTCGCTTCGATCCGGGTTCTCCCTCTCCCAGGCGCTTGACAGCGTGGTGAGTGAAGGCAATCAGCCCGTCGCGTCCGAGATCGGCCGAGCATTGGCCGAGGTGCGACTGGGCCTCGAACTCGAGGACGCGCTGGACAAGGTCGCCGAGCGCATGCGCAGCCGGGACCTCTCCTGGGTGGTAATGGCGGTGCGAATCTCCCGTCAGGTAGGCGGAAACCTCGCCGAGGTCTTGGCCACCACCGTGCACACCATGCGCGAGCGAGCACAGATGAAGCGGCAGGTGCGGGCCCTGAGTGCCGAGGGCCGACTATCTGCCTACGTCCTCGTGAGCATGCCGATCGGTATCGGCCTGTGGCTCTTCCTGGTGCGGCGGGATTACGTGCGCCCCTTGTATACGACCGGCCCGGGAATTGTCATGCTCATCATGGCGATCCTCGCGTTGCTGGTTGGTTCGTGGTGGCTGAGCCGCGTCGTAAAGGTGGAGGTCTGACATGACGCAACTGCCTCTGCTCATCGGACTACTGGCCATCTGCCTGGGCGCTGTGCTCGGCGTCCTTGCTCTCGGCGCCGATTCCGGCGTCGGCAGTTCGGGCATTGACCAGATCGACGAATTCTATGGTCCATCCGAGACCGACGACCCCGCGTATGCGGCAGCGTCCAAGTCGTCACCCATCGTGCATCGCCTGAAGAGGTTCGCGGTACGCCTTTCACGAACTGCGAGCATTGCCAAGCTCGAACGGAATCTTGATCGCGCTGGAAACCCGGCGAAATGGAACCTCGAGCGAGTTCTTGCATTGAAAACGACCGCAATGATCGGCATAGGCGCCCTTGGCCTGCTCGTTGGCGCTAAGCACGGTGCCGGTGTCATCGTCTTTGCAATCGGCGGTGCGGCAGCTGGATTCATGCTTCCGAACCTTCTCATCTACAACCTCGGGCTCAAGCGCCAGGAGAAGATCCAAAAGTTGCTGCCCGATGCGATGGACATGATGACCGTCTGCATTGAAGCCGGCCTCGGCTTCGATGCCGCACTCGCCAAGGTGGCACGTAACACCAAAGGCGCATTGGCGGGCGAATTCGCACGCGTCCTGCAGGAAATGCAATTTGGCATGTCGCGAATAGAGGCTCTCAAGGCGATGGCCGGCCGCACGACGGTGCCCGAGCTCAGAGCCCTGGTGTCGGCCCTGGTGCAGGCGTCCGCTCTCGGCATCCCGGTAGCGGCCGTGATGCGGGAACAGGCGTCAGACATGAGGCTCAAGCGCCGCCAACGCGCGGAGGAGAAGGCGCAGAAGGTCACTGTCAAGATCCTTTTCCCGTTGATCTTCTGCCTGCTTCCGGCGTTGTTCATCATCGTGATGGGGCCAGGCGTCCTCAGCATCATGAACTCCCTGTCGGGCGTTTGAGGTGCGCGTTCTCGCCCCCTGGCGATGATCAGGGCCGCGCCCGCGACCGATCTGTTGCAGCCGCGGGCCGCCCTGTCCCACCGGCAAGCACCGGCAGATCTGACGCGACCAGCCGGTTCGGGCGGTGACCACCGCACGCTCGGGCGCGGTACCTGACCGTGCTAAAGTTGCGACCCGGCCCACTTCGGTGGGCCGGTTGTCTGATCCGGCGCCGCTAGCTCAACTGGCAGAGCAGCTGACTCTTAATCAGCGGGTTCGGGGTTCGAGTCCCTGGCGGCGCACCACGCTCTCGTCCAGTGATTCCAGGGCCTTTAGCGCCCTCCCAAGATCACCAAAGTTGATCACTACGCGATGCAGCTCACTGACACCGTTACATTGACTTAATTCTGCCCTCCGGCAGTGGTTCACCAACCGGCAAGGCAGGTCCCTGGGCGCGAAGTGGCCGGTCCAGGAGCCCACCACCGCCTAGATGACTGATTCCGTGAAGGCGGTCAGTGGTCGTAGGCGGTCAGGGATCGTTTGCTGGGGTTGCCGGTGGTCCAGTTGTGCCAGATGCCGGTGGCCATGGCGAGCAGGCGTTGCGCGACGTGGGTGAAGACCCCTGCCAGGGTGCGCCCGCCGTGGTGTTCGAGGTGAAGTTGGCCTTGAGGGTTTGGTTGACCGACTCGATCCACTGGCGGATGCCGCCGAGGTTGGCGTTGCGGTAGGTCTCGTCCTTGCGGTCGGGGCGCAGCAGCCGCAGCCCCATCGCCTCGGTGAGCTGGTGGAATTGCCGGCCGGCGAAGCCCTTGTCGGCCAGCAGGACCTGTCCGGTGACATGATTGGCATCCCGTCGCCGGCGCAGACCAGGTAGAGCTTGAACCCCCAGAAGTAGCGCGAGTAGCTGGCGCAATATCCGTAGCCGGCGTGCCCGGCCAGCTCGGAGCGCTTGACCGTCTCCCGGGACGTGCCACACGGCACCGGCGTGGCGTCGGTCATCCACATGTCGTCGAACCAGGACGGGCACGCCGCCGCCAACGCCAGGATCGCCCGGCACAGCAGCCCGTGCGCGTTCTTAAGTCGCTTGTGACAGCCCGCCTGCTGGTCCAGATTCGGGAACATCGCCCGCCACTGGGCGCCGCCGTGCAGATGCCGGATCCAGCGCCGCTCAGACCGAAACCCGAGCAGCACCTGCGCCACCGCCAGGGTGATCAGCTCGCTGCCGTACGGGCTGCTGTCGCTCGTTCCCGCCGCGGTCGGACTCGTCGCCGTCGTCCGTGTCTGGCAGCGCCCTGTCTCGACCCAGCTCTGACGCGGCCACAGCTCCTTCTAACCATCCGTTGAGTGGTGCGTTTCGGCCCGAGTGGTGCGTTACAACGCACCACTCAACGCGCAACGCACCACTCAACGAGAACAGCCGCGGAATTGTGCGCCCTCGTCCGCGACGAGCTGGGCCTGTCCCCGGGTCTCAACTGCCGGGCGCGGCCAGGGTGATGTCCAGATGGCTGGTGTGGTCGGCGGTGATGTCGGCTGTCCCGCTGGCAGCGGCGTAGCCGTCGGCGGTGGCCTTGAACTGCTGCGACCCGCCGGCGGCGGTGAACAGCCAGTACAGGCCGTTGCCCTGGGCGGGGTCATCGGGAGTGGCGACGGTGGTCGCGGCCTGGTCGGGGTTGGCGACGCTGGCGACCGTGGCGCCGGTGACGCCCGCACCATCCGGGCCGTTGACCTGCCCGATGAGCAGCCCGCCGGTGACGGGGCCGCAGGTGCGGTTGCCGAGGAAGACGTTGTCGATCTCCCACCACCGCGACCAGGAGCCGGTGTAGTGGAAGCGCACCCGCACTCCCGTCTTGTGCGCGGCGGCCGACAGTGGCACGGCGAGGCTGGCCGGGCCGCGGTCGCCGGGGAAGCCGTGCGTGGTCCACACCGTGGCCCAGTGCCGGCCGTTGTCGATCGACAGGTCGAGCGCCGCGGTCGAGTTGATCGCCGGTTGCAGGTCGGTGGCGAACTGCACGCCAGGGCTGGCGTCGCGGCTCATGTCGACGGCGGGGCTCTCCAGGAAGGCGTCCTGGTAGTGGTGGGCGCCGGTGTGGTCGGAGTCGACGATCGCGAACCCTCCGGTGCCGCCGGTGGTGTTGCCCCGTCCGCCCTCGTCGGTGAACACCCAACCCGGCGTGGGCTGATAGCCAGGCAGCTGGTGGTTCACGTTGCTGACCTGCCAGCCGTCGGGTGCCTTCCGGGTGGCGAATGTCTGGGTGGTGCCTCGGTAGGACAGGCCGTACCCGGGTGCGGTGCAGGTGACCGGGTCGACCGTGAGCGTGACGTCCTCGGTGAGATCGGCTGTGGCAACGTCGAGCTGCTTGTCCGCCGGCAGGTAACCGGGGTAGACGGCCTGCGTGTGCAGGGCGTAGCCGGTGTTCTCCAGCAGATGAAGCGTGTAGTGACCGGTGTCGGGGTCGGTGAACGTCGCACCGGTGTGCCCGGCGCCGTCGTCCCAGGACACCTTGGCGTACAGGGCCCAACCGTGCCCCGACCCATCGGCCACCGTGCCGCTGATCGCTGCTCGGGGCAGCGGGGTCAGAGCTGTGTCCTTGGTCGTGGTCTGCCCAGCGGTGACCGTCACCGCGTCGACGGACGCGTCCTGGTAGCCGTATGCCGAGACGGTCAACGTGTAGCTACCGGCCGGCAGGGCCAGGTCGTAGTGCCCGGATGCGTCGGTGGTGGCCGATCGACCCGGCACGGCCACCGTGGCTCCGGCCACCGGATGGTTCGTGACCGCGTCGGTGACGGTGCCGGCGAGATCGCCCGGCGCGCGATAGCCGAACGCGCCCACACCGTTGGGCGTGCCGAGCCCGGTCGGCCCGTCATAGCCGGGCCCGCCGGAGCACAGGTACGCCGGCTGGCAACTGCCATTCGAGCCCGAGGTGACGTCGTTGAGGGTCGACGGGTCGACCATCGCAGCGTCGTAGGGGTACTGCGCCGGATCGGTGCCGGCGTGCGGTGCGCCCGCCAGGGCGTAGGTGGCGGCGATGATCGGCGAGGCGACACTGGTGCCGCCGAACACCTGCCAGCCGCCCGCCTGGTAGGTGTCATAGGCGGCCACCCCGGTGTTCGGGTCGGCGACCGCGGAGACATCGGCCACCGCGCGCTTGGCGCAGCCCGGGTCGGCCTGCCAGGCCGGCTTGGCCTCGACCCGCGAGCACCCCGAGCCCGCCCCTGCCCACACGGTCTCGGCCCAGCCCCGCGCGCTCGAGTCACGCACCAGGCTGGTGCCGCCGACCGCGGTGACGCCAGGCGAGGCCGCCGGATACCACACCCCGTAGCCGGCGTCGGCCGACGAGGCCGTGACCACGACTCCCGGGTGGTCGTAGTGGCTGTCGTAGTCGGTCTCGGACGGATCTTCCGGAGCGCCGTAGGAGTTGGACACGTACTGCGCGCCCAGCGCCACCGCCTCGTCCACAGCGGCGGCCAGGTTGTCGATCGAGGGGTCGCTGGCTTCCACCAACAGGATGTGACAGACCGGGCAGACCGCCGACACCATGTCCACGTCCAGCGAGATCTCCCCCGCCCAGCCGCCGTCCGGGTTCGGGTAGTTCGTCGAACCGTCCTGCGCCACCTTACGGAAACACCCGTTGCCGGTGGTGCACGCCGGCAGGTTGTACTGCGCCCGGTAGGTCGCCAGGTCCGCCTCGGCCGTTGGGTCGTCGAACGCGTCGACGATCGCCACCGTCGCGCCGCTTCCGGCCGACGCCGACGGCAGGCCATAGGCATCCAGCAGATCGGCCGGCGCGTACCCGGCCGGCGCGACCATCGGACTGAGCCCCTTATGAGCCGTCACATCCGTGCGCACCATCGACATGCACGCGGCATACCCCGCCTTGGCGGTCGGGCAGCTGCGCCGTGACTGACCCTTCCCGGACGGGACCGTCGGGCTGGACGTCGTCGCGGACGACGTTGCCGGCGGGGACGTCGCCGTTGGGGACGACGCCGTTGGGGACGACGCCGTTGGGGACGACGCCGTCGGGCTGGACGTCGCCGTCGGGCTGGACGTCGCCGTCGGGCTAGGGGATGTGGTCGGAGGCCCCGCTTGCGCGGGCGCCACCGCCGCCATCCCGATCACCAACGCCGCCGCGCCCAACAGGACGGCCAGCCGCGACGTACGTGTACCCACACCCATCAGATGTCTCCTCACGACCCACACGCCAAATGCGCCGCCACCGGGTAGGTGGTCTGATTCCCGTAGTCGTCCACGCGGCCCACCGCCCACACATCCCCCGGCCCGGAGCCGTCGATGGCGTTGTAGATGTAGGCGGCGTTGTACTTCTTCGTTCCGGGCACCGCGACCGGCGACCACGACTTTCCGTCCCAGTGCAGGAACACCTGGTTCAGGCCGAACGCGAACTGGCCGATCGCCCACACGTCGTCCGGGGCGGCGGCGTAGACGCCGCTGAGCAAGCTGTTGCCGATGTCCGGCAGGTTGACGACCTGCCACGTCGAGCCGTCGAAGTGCTCGACCATCGGCGCGGCCAACGTGTCGCTTCCGGCCATGACCTGGTCCCCGACCGCCCATATGTCGTCCGGCCCGGTGGCGCTCACGCCGAACAGGGCAGACGACTTGTTGCCTCCCGGCGGGTCAACCAGCGTCCAGTGGGCGCCGTCCCAGTGCTCAGCGATCGGCACCGACCCGGCGTCTGTGTGCTGCTGGCCGACCAGCCACACGTCATCGGGCGTGACAGCCGTCAGCGCATTGAAGCTCACGCCTGGCTCGTCGGCGAGCGGCTGCGGCACCAACTGCCAGGACGTGCCGTCCCAGTGCTGGATCTCCGTGCCGACGAGCGCGAGACCCTGCTGGATCTCACCGATCGCCCAGGCGTTGGTCGGCGAGAGCGCGACCAGGTTGGAGACTCCGGCGACTCGCCACGGCCAGGCGCGTTCACCGGTGAGGGTCTCCACCTGGACCGCCGTCCACCGCCCGTCGTGCCAGTGCTCCAGGTTCGATGTGGTTCCGAGCCGGCCGGTGATCACCCAGCCGTCGTCGGCGGAGTCGAACGACGGACTGCTCGCACCGGGCGGCAGAAAGGCCGGAAACTGAATGAACGGGATCTGCGGCAGTTGGTCGGGCGCCGTAGCTACCGAGCGGCCGTTGCCCTGCAGCAGCCATCCGGCACCGACATTGGGCCACGCGACCTGGCCGGCGAAGCGGACATCGTCGGAGGCGACGGCGTCCACGCCGACGATCGAGCCGTAGGCCGGCGTGACGATCGATGCGCCGGCCTGCGGCGCGGCCGACAGCGTGTCGGCGCCGGGCACCGGCGGGGTGGGCACGAGCGTCCAGCCACAGCCGCCGGGAGCGGCGTCAGCGGCGACGATCCCGCCGGTGCCGGCGGTCAGCATCGCGGCGAACGCAAGAACAGTGACGATGTTTCGTATGCGCATAGCTGTCGTCTCCTAGAAAGCGCCGATGCCGTTGGGACTGCCCAGCCCGGTAGGCCCGTCATAGCCAGGGCCTGCGGTGCACAGCTCGTTGCCGGCGCAGAAGCCGTCCGCTCCGGCGGTGACGTCGAACAAGGTCCCGCGGTGGGCGTACGGGTAGCCACTGGCGGTGATCGACTTGGTGTTGCCGGCCAGCGCGTACACGCCCGCGATGATCGGCGAGGCTGCGCTGGTCCCCCCCACCGCGACCCAGCCGGGATTGCCGAACGTGTCGTACACCAGCACCGGGGTGGCCGGGTCGGCCACCGCCGTCACGTCGGCCACCGAACGTTTGTCACAGGACGGATCGGCCTGCCAGGACGGTTTCGGCACGTACGCCGAGCAGCCCGACCCGGCGCCTGCCCACGCGGTCTCGGCCCAGCCGCGGCTACCGGCCGCCGGGTACAGGCTGGTGCCACCGACCGCGACCACGCCGGGCAGGGCGGCGGGGATGTTCACCCCGAACCCCCAGTCGCCGGTGGCGGCGATCACCGCCACTCCGGGGTGGTTGTAGTGGCTGGTCAGATCGGCCAGCTCGGTGTGGTACTCCGGGCCGCCGTAGCTGTTGGAGACCGCGTCCGCGCCCAATGCCACGGCCTCGTCGACTGCCGCGGCCAGGTTGTCGAAGGTGTTGTCGTCGGCCTCTACCAGCACGATCTTGCAGTTCGGGCAGATCGCCGAAGCCATGTCGACGTCCAGCGACTCCTCCACCGCCCAGCCCGGGTCGGCCTGCGGGTAGTTCGTGCCGCCGCGCTGGTCCACCTTCGCGAAGCACGGGAAGTCCGCATCGCACGCGGGCAGCCCGTTCGCCTCGCGATAGGTGGCCAGATCCTCCGCGGCGTTCGGGTCGTCGAACGCGTCGACGATCGCGATCGTCTGCCTGGCACCCAACAGGGCCGAGGGCAGCCGGTAGGCCGCCTGCAGATCCGCCGCCGCATACGGATGCAATCCGCTGGGACCGGCCACCGAGTTCGGCGACCCGGTGTTCGGGTGCGCCGCCCCCGGTCGGGCGGCGGCGGGCACCGGCACCGTGTCGACGATCGCGAGGCACGCGGCCCGGCCCGTTGCCGGAAGTGTGCACGCGTGCCGGGCGGGCCACTGCGGCAGCGTCGGACCGGCGGCCGCAGCCCCCGACTCCGGCGAGGCAGGAGGCGGGCCGGCGCTCGCGCCGGTCACCACCGCCGCCATGCCAGCCGCGACAAGGCAAGCCACCAGAACGCGGCGGCGGATCTTCATCGTCGGGCGCATGCTCATCCCTCCCCACCGGTCAGCCCGTAGGCCGGGGTCATCGTCTGATCGATCGAGTTCCCGTCCGCGTCAGCCGCGTGGACCCTCAGGTAGACCGATCCGTTCGTCTGATCCAGCGGCGGTTGGTCGACCGTCGCGGTGAACGCGTTGTCGCCCGTGCTGTTCGCCGGCACCGGCTCGGTCCACGTCTTGCCGCCGTCGAAGGACTCGGAGACCGTCGCCGACACCCCGCTCGGCGCCGGAGCCCCCTGCTGACCGGACGCCGTGAGGCTGATAGCCAACGGCTTGCCCGCCGTCGCCTGCGAGTTGAAGTCCAGGGCCAGGTTGTAGTGCAGGAACAGCAGCGGCAGGAACGAGCAGGACCGTGACGTGTCCGGGGCGCACTGCTCGCCGTCCGGCATGTTCGCGGCAGGGTCCGACGGGCTGGAATGGAACGTCCACGCCGTCTCGGTCGTCGCCGAGACATCGGCGTTGGAGAAGTACCGCTGCATCGCCCAGTCCAGCTTGTAGGTCGCCGGCCGATGCAGCAGCGGCAGGTCGAAACCGAATGGCGAGACGAATGACGTCCTGTCGCGCGGGTTGAACGGTGACGAGAGCGCGAGCTTGCCGTCCTGGTAGAAGCTCAGCGCGTGCGTCGACAGAGCGGCTGGGCGCAAGTGGCTGGGATCGGAGTCGCCGCCGCCGACCAGATAGAGCATGCCGTTGTCGTCCTGGCGGGTCGCCGGGGCAACCGTCTGGAACGTGGCCTGTCGGGACGTTGGGTACGGCGGGAGACCGACACCGACGTCCGGCAGGGCCGCCGACGCCGGCACTTCCGGTGCCTTGTTCCAGGTCTCGTCGATCTGCTCACCCGGATGGATCGTCCGGCGGGCGCCGTACCCAATCCCGCCCCCGAAACAGGTGCCGTCGTCGCTGTAGTAGACGGTTGCGCCTTCGAAGGTGACCAACTTGGGATCGGCGGCATACCAGTAGTCGGTGTGCTCACCGGGTGGCACGTTGCTCAGGTTGATGCCCTCGGGCGCGCCACTCACGCGCATCTCGTCGAACCCGCCCCAGGGGAAGTACACGTTCGGCCACAGCTCCGGGTTGGCGTCGGCGCAGCCGGCATCCGGATTGTCGTAGACACGGGCGTGCACCGTGGTGAGATCCGCCGCCGCGACCCTGTACTTGAGCGAGGACGGGATCGTGCCCTCGCTCGGGAAGACGAGGAAATACCGGGGATCCGGCGACGGCGAAGGTACCGGGGCGCCGACGTGTAGCAGGCTTTGGGCCGCGAAGCTGAGCTGGCCTTTGGTGACCTTCGCCGTCGGGGTAGCGCCGATGACCGATGCGGAGTATCCGCCGCCGGAGACGGACACCAGGCCCAGCGACTGGGCGCCGCCGGATCCACCCGCGCAACCGCCGCCGGTGACGCTGGAACGCCACATGTCCATCTCGTCGATCCGTAGCGGCGCGTCCACCGCCGGATCGACCGCCGCCTGGTAGGTGGTGGCCGTTCGCGCATCGAGCACGACGGTCTGGTCGGCCTTGACCGTCACCTGCGGCAGGACGACAAGCGCGGCGTCGGCGCCGTTGGCCGTGCCGTCGTGCGGGGTGAGCACGCTGGCCTCGATGCTGTACGTGCCGTCCGGAACGCTGAAGCTCACCGGGCCGGACGCGCCGGCGATCGGTGGAAGCTGGTCGTCGAGGTCGTCGGAGTTGAGCAGCACCGTGGCCAGTCGCGCGTCGCCGAGGTTCTGCAGCCAACCGATGCCGGTGCCCGGCGCACCGTCGCTGCCGATGAACTTGAGCGTGACCGTGTGCCAGTGCTGGCTGCTCCCGCTCCCGCCCGCGCTCGGAAGCTGGGCGGGCGTCGCCGGCAGCGTCGGCAGCTCCGGCGCCCCGTTCGGCTGGGCCAGGGTGATCGAGCCGAGCCGGGACAGCGCGCCGGACCGGGTGTGGTTGCGCCAGGTGGCGGCGAGCAGCCGGCCCACCGCCGGCGTCTGGGTCTTCGCGAGCGTCGCCGCCTCGGCACCGCCGGTGCGTCCAGCGGCGTGCATGCCGGGCAGTGCGCCCGCGTCGCCGGAAACCTGCAGCGGCAGCGACTTGGCGTGCGCGTCATCCAAGCCGGCACGCACCAGGTAGCTCGCGTCGAACAGGCGCAGGTCGAGCGTCGAACCGATGTAGGGCACCGCGGCGTCGGGGATCAGGTACTGGTCGCCGCCCCAGGTGAACCGCACGAAGCCCGGCGAGCCCGTCGAGCGCGCGCCGGTCGCCGGGGCGAGTGCCGGCGTCACCGCCTGGCCACCCGGCGTCGTGTCCACCTGCACCCGGTCCCCGGTGACCAGGGTGACGGTCGCGCTCAGCGGCAGGGTCGTGGACGCGGGTCGAGCATCGGCGGGCTGCGCACCGGGACGTGCACCGGGATCGACGGTGATCGGGCTCCGCGGATCGGTCAGCGCCGCGCCGGTCCCGTTGCCGGGCGCCGCGGCCGCACCGCCTGCGGCGCCTGTGGCGGGCGCCGAGTAGCTCTTCGAGCAGCCGGAGCCCAACGCGCAGCTGGTGAGTGCCAGCATCGAGCCGGCGGCCAAGGCCACAACGCCACTCAAGGCACTGAAGCGGAATGTTCGCGTCGGCACCGCCGACGCGCTGATGTATCGATTGCGCAATCTGATCACCGAACCTCCTACCGGTTGGCGGGTCATCTCATCGAGCGCCCTACAGCGGCCCGTACTCCGAATCCGAGCCGACGTCGGCCGGGGCCGTGTCGTCTGGTCGAGGTGACTCGTTCGCCGCCACGGCACCGTCCGCGGTGTCGTCGTCGGTGGGGTTGTCGGGTGAGGTAGGGCCCTTCATGCCTGGTGAGTCTCGGCGCTATCCACCCAACTGGACCATTGTCCGGCTGACCCAACTATTGCGGTAATGGTCGCCTTCGGATTTTTTGGGCAACCAGGCAATCAGCTGGCGTTGAGACCCTCTGCGGGCTCGATCAGTCCGGTCTCGACAGCACGTACGGCCAGTGCGGTACGTGAGGAGACCCGGAGCTTGCGCATTGCCGAGTCCAGGTGCCGGGCAACCGTCCTCGGCGACAGCACCAGCGCGGCGGCGATCTCGGGGTTGCTGCGACCGGGCACCAGTAGGCGCACCACCTCGAGTTCGCGTGGCGAGAGCCGGTCGCCGTAGCTCGGGCGGCCGGCGCGTCGTCGTGGCGGGACGCCCTGCGCGCGCAGGGTTGCCATGACTCGCTCGGCGTCGGCGCTCGCGCCGAGCGTGCGCAGAGTGTCGCGGGTGGTCGACAGCAGCGCAACCGCGTCGGTGTCGCGGCCTGCCGCGAGCAGGCAGTCGGCCTGCCGCTCGCCGGCGAGCGCGGCGTCGTACGGGCGCGGCATGGCAGCCCACGCGGCGGCCGCCTGCTCGAACAGCGCGGCGGCGCTGAGCGGTTCGCCGCGATACTCGGCCAGCGCCGCGCGACACTGCAGCAGCGCGGCCTGCGGCGCCGGCGCGTCCAGGTCACGCATCCCGCGCTCGAACGCCGCTGCCAGAGCCGACGCATCCTCGATCCGACCTGCCGCAAGCAGCGCGTCAACGCGTGCCGGGATGATGTCCGTGGCATACAGCCAGATCCCCTGCCTCACCACGAGGGTCGCCGGCTTCTCGGTGATCCGCACGGCCTCGTCGACCCGGCCTTGCCTGAGCCATAATGCGGCCAGGGCGGCAGCCGGCTCACCGGAGAACTCGATCGCCCCCCGCCGATCCGCCTCCTCGACCGCACGTCCAAGGCACTCGTCAGCGCGCGCGTCATCACCTTCGACGGCATACAGGTGCCCGGCCACGATGAACGCCTCCACCTGGGCCGTCGACAGCAGGTCGCGGTTCGACTCCAAGGCTGAAGCACGCTCGGCCAGGGTGTCCCAGTGCCCGGTATACCAGTCCAGGTGCGCCTGCGTTGACAGCAAATCGGGCCGCAAGATCGCGGGGCCGTGCTGTCTGACCATCTCGAGCCCCCGCCCCAACCGCTCACCAGCAAGGGCGTACCGGCCCCAGATCATCGCCGCGTCGCCGATGGTCAATACCGCGCGAGTGAGCTGCCAGCGCTCCTCGGCGGTCTCGCCGGTATCGGGAATCTGCGCAGCCTCCGACCAAGCATCCGCAGCACCCAGAAAGAGCCCCGCCGAGACTCGGTCGATCGTGGCACGAAGGCGGTCCGCGCCGTTGCTCCACGGGACCTGCATCCGTGCCGCATGCCTGAGCAAGCGCAGGCGCTCTGCAGCCGGCACGGTGGCCCCGCCACTCCTGGCAAGCCACATCATTGCCCGCACCGATATCGCTGGATCATGAGCCAGATCAGGAATCGCGCGCTCGAGCTCGGTGCATGCGGCCGAATGTTCGTTCGTCAGCATGAGCAGTCGAGCAATGTGGAATCGGATCTCTGCCGCCGTACTCTGGGGAAGCGTCGCCCTGTCAAGAACGTTTCGAAGCGTGGCAAGCAAGGTCTCGTGTAGACGATCACCGCCCAAGACCACCGGCGGAAACCTGACCATGAGCCGGCGCACGATCTCAGCGGGGAGCTCCACAGCCGTGAGCAGGTCATACAGCAGCGCTGCCGCGGTTAGGTCGTCGCCGGAAGCCAGCGCCAGATCGGCAGCTTCCTCGCCGTACCGACTCCAGTTCGAGACGTCGCCGGCCCGCCGATAGTGGTGAGCAAGCCGGATCAGCGGAGGCGGGCTGACCTGCCGCAGTGCGTCACCGGCGCGCAGGTGCAGAGCACGCCGCTGTGAAGCGGGCATCGCCTCGTAGACGGCGCGACCGGCCAGCGTGTGCCGGAAGGAGACAAAGCTGCGTGCGTCCTCGTCGACGAGCCCGGACGACACGGCGATGCCCAGCCCATCACGCGCCCGGTCGGGCGGTAGGTCAGTGACGTCGACCAGTGTCGTGTCCCGGACCGGCTCGCCGAGAACGGCCGTCGCTTCCAGCACCGCGCGAGCCTCCGGCCCGAGTTGACGGACACGCGCGAGCACACTGTCGCGGATCGTCCTCGGAACGTCGAGATCCTCGAGACGGCGACGGACCCAGGCGCCGCCCTGGCGCGTGACGTCGGCCCGGTCGCCCATCAGCCGAACCGACTCCTCCACCGCCAACGGGACCCCGTCGGTGCGCTGGTGCAGGAACTCTGCGAACTCCATGGAGACGCGCTCGCCGGCCAGCATGGATGACACCAGTGCTGCTGTCCCGCCCACGTCGAACGGTGCGAGCACGAGGCGTGAATGCGGCTGCACTCCACCCGGTCCGCACGAGCTCAGCCGCCACACCAGCGAATCCGCGGGCACCTCCTCGGCGCGATAGGTGACGACGAGAACCATCGGGTGCGGCTGGCGACCGGCCAGGAACAGCAGGAACTGCAACGTTGCCTGATCGGCCCAATGCACGTCCTCGACGGCCAGCACGCCGACACCAAGACAGCCGAGCATCTCGGCCAGCGCGCGGAAGAGCCGATGGCGCGCCGCGGTAGCGTCCTCTGCCGGCTCCGGGGCAGGTGGCAGGCTCTGCGACCACTCCGGGAACAGCGGGCGCAAGGCGCCCGCGAGCCCCGTCAGCGGCAGACCGTCGACCCGATCCGTCGCCTGCCGGATCGCGTCCACCAGCGGTCCGAGCGTGAAGGGGTCAGGGAACGGCAGGCACTCTGCCACCAACGTGCGCTGCTGCGCGGGGCGCGCGGACAGCACGTGGCGCAGCAGCCTGGTCTTCCCGATACCCGGCGCGCCTTCGATGAGCACCAACCCGGGCGGCCGGGCGATCGAGGCCCGCAGTGCCGCCACTTCCGAATCACGTCCGACGAAGGCGGGTGGCGAGATCACCTCTGTGCGACTTGCGTTGATAGCGGCCACTCGCCCGGACCACCCCGTCTCTTGGCCCCGGCGGCAGTTCAAGAATTCTTACCACGTCAGGACACTCGCGACACCTGGCAGGAAAGTGACCGCGACCCCAACGCGCCAGGCCAGTCCTCCACGCACGAGCGCAGAACGAACCGGCCGCCGCCACCCGCGCGGCGCCCCCAAGCGCCAATGCCTCTGAAGTCGATCGCGGGCGCCTGCCGCGATCAGCAAGCTGCGGAGTTCAATGTCCGGACGAGCGGAAGTCGCTCCGGCCCCAGAACGCGATCCATGGCAGCAGGTCGGGGCCCTTCTCGGCAGAGCCGAGCCGTGCTGTCGCCAATAGGCGATTGGAGTCCGCCTGCTCAACTTCTCCCGCGGCACTGCTTCGTCTGCCGCACGACTCGCCGCGACCACTGGCTAATACGGGCGCCGGCGCAGAGAGGCTGCCGAGCGACGGCATCGCCGAACGCGACCCCACGGGCCCTTTGCAATTACCCGCACCGCGAATCGCCCTCCGGTCCGATCGCATGCGTAGTGGCGACGGTGAATCCTCGCGACTACGACCAACCGCACAGCCAAGCGATCAGGCGATTCCTCGACGACGTCGATCAGTCGAACGATGCACGGCACGCCAAGCGCGATCGCACCTCAGACCGTGACAGCTGATCCGATGTCAATGGGTCTGTCATTGAACTTCACTGCGCCCAGGCCGTAACGGCCGGATCTGACGGCGCGGCGAGTCAGCATTGCCAGCGCTGACAGCGGAGCGCGGCCGAGCCCGCGCTCTCTTAATCAGCGGGTTCGGGGTTCGAGTCCCTGGCGGCGCACCACGCTCTAGCCCAACGATTCTGCGGCTTCCGTATATGCGACTTGATCACAGAAGTTGATCTTTGTCCATGAATGGCTGACTGCCTTTCGAAAGATGTTGCGGCGTGGACACAGCCGCCGCGCTCGACCCCCAACGATGAACAACGCCGTGCGCCGTGCTCACGCCGACTCCAGTCGTCGGGCCCGCTCCTCGCCCGTATCGCTGGACCGTGGCGCCTGGATGCAGCCGTGGCGTTGGTGGCGCAGGTGCGCTCATCTCGTGGCGTTCGAGCGGATGACGGTTGATCGGACACGATGGGCGGCATACCGACCGGGGTCTGCGCATCCCGTTGCAACCGTGGTCGCGATGGTGGCAGACGGCATGACGGTCGCCGAGATGACCGACGTCGTTTCTGCTCATGCGGCGAGTCCGCCGGCTACTCACCAACGCCGGCGTCAACATCGCCTTCGGCTGCGCCAACAACAGTCTCCTAGCCCAATTCGCGAAGTCCGAGGGCCAGGGAGACGCGCCGGCCGCCCTCGCCCTCGTGCGACACCGACCCACCTACCCCAGGAACCCCAAGGACCTGTACCGCACGCGAGGTGTCGTCTGGCGAAGCATCACGGCTTGCCTCCCGCTATCTCGAACTCGCGATCCTGCACCGCATCGACTTCCGCGGTCACGTCGCCGACCGCACGAGCGCCGGCCGCTGGATCGGTGAGGCTGACGTCGCCCCCTGGGCCACTCCTCCCCAAGCCAGCCCTGAGGCACAAGTGGTCGGTCGTCGCGCGCCGGAACCGCGCTCAAAAGCCCTAAATCAGGCTACCGTAATGGACGGCGTGACAGAATCTCGGTACAGTTTCATGTCATGGAGACGACCACAGCGACGCCCGGCAAGACCTTGTACCGGGTCCCTGCCGGCACGTTCGTGCACGTCGACAAGCTGCCCGGCACTCGAGCAGCGGCGAATTCGGCGGCATCGCGAGCCAGCAAGCGGGGCGATCTCGTACCGATCCGCAAGGGTCTGTACTTCAAGGGCGCCAAGACGCGTTACGGCATGACGCGTCCCTCCTCGGAAGCGATCGCTGTGGAGGTTCTCGGCGCCGCCGGCGTGGGACCGACCGGGCACAGTGCGGCCCGAGCCTTGGGCCTGACTACCCAGATCCCGGCGACGCCTTCTCTGACCGTCGCCGGCCCGGTGCCCACGTCGATTCCTGGAGTGACGGTGTCCAAGCGCAACAACATGCGCCGCCGCGAGCTGAGCTATTACGAGATCGCGCTGCTGGAGCTGCTGCGCGGCGACTGGGAGTCCACCGTGGAAGGCGGCTGGCCTGCACTCGTCACAGCGGCCGCCAGCGCCATCCGCGCCGGCAAGGTTCGCCCGAAAACTCTCGCGGAGACACTCGACACCGAGCACTCCCCCGCGGCGCGTGCGAACTTCGCTCGTCTGTCCGCCGAGCTACGTGCCCGCCCGACCGCTCGCCCCGCGAGGTCGTCGGACTGATGCCGCTTCTGCGGGAGCACCCCGACGACCTGGCGGCGCTCGCCGGGACGACCGCCGACGCGTTAGGTATCGATGCCGGCTTCATCGAGAAGGACTTCTGGGTCATCGAAGTCCTTCGCGCCGCCACGGCGCAGGTCGAGGTCAACGCCACAGACGGCAGCCGTCACCCCGTAGAGACGATCTTCAAGGGTGGAACCAGTCTTAGCCGCGTCTACGGCTTGATCGAACGCTTCTCCGAGGACGTGGACCTGCTTGTCTCATTCCCACCCGTACAGGCCTCGACCGGCGCGCGCGACAAGGTCCTCAAAGCCATCCGTGACAACGTCGCCAGCCACCTGGGAACGGCCGGCGAATCATCGGCCGTTACGACCGGTGTGAAGCGCAACATCCGATACCCCTATCCAGCGAGGTACGGATCAACGGGCATCAGCGAAGGCGTGCTCTTGGAGATGGGCAGTCGTGGCGGCGCGTTCCCCACTCAGCAACACCAGTTGCGCTCGCTGGTCGCGAACCACGCCATCACCACTCTGGGCGAGGCCGATGATGCGTGGGACGAGTTCGAGCCGGTGACCGTCGCGGTACTCGCGCCCGAGCGCACGCTACTGGAAAAGCTCTCCCTCCTCCACGACGCCGTGTCGAGATTCCCAGACGAGAAGGCCCGCGCCAAGCTGCTGACCGGTGGACGGCACCTCTACGACGTCCATCAGCTCCTCAACTCACCCGACGTGCTCGCTGCGCTCGACGTTCTAGGCTCGGACGGACTCACGCAGCTGTGCCGAGACATCGACGAACACAGCGAGAACGCCGGCTTCAGCCACACCCCACGACCAGACACGGGATACAAAACCAGCCGACTGCTAGACGCGGCCTCGCCAGCCTTGGAACCACTCCGCACGGGCTACGCCAGCGCCATGAACCTTGTCTACGGGCCGCGGCCCGCTGTCGAGGACTGCCTGAAATCCCTCCAGACCCACTCAGCGCTCCTATAGTCATCTGCGCTGCCGTGGCTCACCCAGGCCACCTTCCAGTGCGGCTCGGTCGAAAGCGTTGCCGGCTAATCGGCGGTCGCGGAAACCATTTCCTCTCTGCACTTGTCAAGCGAGCGGCCAGGAATCCGTTGGATCTTGCTGGCTGAGCGTGACCGCCTTCGCGGCGGGCCCCGGAGCCTGAAGCCTGCCTTTAGACGAGTGGCTCCGTGGCGGACGGCCACGGAGCCTCCGCAAAAACCCGTTGGCGGACCACGGCGACCACCGCTAATTTTCTGGACGCCGCGCGAGAGAACGAGGAGGTGGTACCCGTGAACGCAGTATCGACATGGGTGCTCCCCTCTGGGGTCACGGTCAGGCGATAGGTCGCCCGGGAGCGCCGTTCAAGAGCACTCCTGAAAGGCACGACCATGCAATTCAATTCCGAACAGCGCCTCGACGACGGCGTCCTCGAACGCGAATTCACCCTCGGCGAGATCCCCGGCATCCTGTGGACGCCCGGATCCGCATCCGCACCGGCGCCGCTGATCCTGCTCGGCCACCCCGGCGGACTACGCAAGATGTACCCCCGACTGGTGGCCCGAGCCCGACACTCCGCGGCGGAGGGCTTCGCCACGGCCACCATCGAGCTCCCTGGAAGCGGTGACCGGCCCCGTTCCGCCGCCGCCGAGCAGGCCCGCGCCGACCTGCGCCGGGCGCTGAAGGCCGGCGAGCCGGTCGACGACGAGATCGTCGACCGGCTCGTCCTCCCGCTGGTCGAAAAGGCGGTCCCGGAGTGGCAGGCCGCCCTGGACGCCCTCCTTTCGCTGCCCGTAATCGGTGGCCCGGTCGGGTATTCGGGGGGAGTGATCGCCATCGGGGTCCGGCTGGCGGTGGTCGAGCCGCGCATCTCGTCGGCCGTTCTGTTCGCCGGGAGTTTCGTGCCTCGCCCCCTGTTCGAGGAGGCCCGGCAGGTCACCATTCCGCTGCACGTCCTGCTGCAGTGGGACGACGAAGGGAACGACCGGCAGTCGGCCCTGGACCTGTTCGACGCCTTCGGCTCCAAGGAGAAGACGCTGCACGCCAATATGGGCGGGCACACCGGCGTCCCGCAGTTCGCGGGGGACGCCGCAGCCCGGTTCTTCACCCGGCACCTGAAGTGAGGCTGGGCCGTCAGGCCAGCAGCAGACAGTAGGCGGTATCGGCCAGGATGCCGCTCATCGAGGACAGGTCCCGGCCCTCCTCGACGGCGGTAGCCAGCAGATGCACGACCGCCCCGATCGCGGCGGTACCGGCCGTCTCCGGATTGACGTCGGTGAAGGTCCCGCAGGCGTTGGTGTCATGATCCGTTCCAGGAGCCGACGGCTGGTGGGCCGAGGTGAATCAGCTCTCGCTGTCCCGCCACCGACGACGAATGGGTCGAGTTCGAACAGCACTTCGACAAACGCAAGGTCGAACTCGGACAATGTGGCCGGCCGTACAGCACAGGCTGCGTAACCGCGTGTCGTCTCGATGTTGAGGTGCCCGAGCAGCGCTGCGCCGATGTGGATGGGCAGGCCGCTGTTGACCAGGTCAGTGGCGAGCAGCCGTCGAAAGTCCTGCGGACTGAAGTGGGCGGTCGCGAACGCGGGATGCTGTCGGCCGAGTTCGTCGCACAGGCGGCGAAGGCGGTTTGGTGACCGCTCCGGGGCTGACGGCCTCGCGGCGTTGCCCGATGTCGCGCTGGAACAGGACGGGCTGGGGCTCGCTGGTGACCCTTTCCTAGGTGTCGTAGCGCGTGGCCAATGGGATCGCGGCATGGCCGGGCGTGAGCCGCCGGATGATGCATGCGATGTATTCAGGCATCAGCGTGGCGACACGAGCGCTTCCATAACGGAACTCGGTACGCGCGCCGCCCGGTTCGACGATCGTGACGCCGATGCCGAAGGGTGCAAACTCCTGGGCGACGGCTTCGCAGAAGCGATCCTCGAACCTCGGCGTGTACAGCGCCCGGCCCAGCCGGTTCGTTGCCAGGACGTCCGCGCGGCCGTTGCGCACCCACGCCGGGGCCTCGGTCATCGCATCGAGCACCCGCTGCACGCCGGGCCGCACCCGCCGGGCCGGTGTCGACCGGCGCCGGGCCGCCGGCGAGGCGTTTCGCGGCGCGGGCGAGATCGAACGGTGCGCCCGCTCGGCCTCGTCGAGCTGCAACGCTCGGCCGACCGCGTCCAGCACTCTCACCGAGGCACCAGCAAGGTTGCCCCGCTCGAGCCGCGTGTAGTAGTCGACGCTGACGCCGGCGAGCATCGCGGCCTCTTCCTGACGCAGTCCCTTGACCCGCCGTGCGTGCCGTCACAGGCGGGCAACCCTGCTTGGTCAGGGGTGATCCGCGCTCGTCGCGAGACCAGGAACTCGCGGATCTCACTGCTTCGGTTCACGGGCTCGACGGTAGGCGCAACCGTCGGAGTGAGGGAGGTCCTGCCATTACCTGGCTGGCCAGTACCCCGAACGAGCAGCACCCCGCGATCAGGAAGCGTGACGCTCGTGGTCGAGTCGATCGAGCAGCCAGGCTCGGGCCATCGTTGACATGGGCAGGTGCCGCTTGTGGGCGAGTTCCTGGAGCGCGTCGTACTGCTCTTCGCTGAGGCGCACGTTGAACATCCGCGACGCCGCGTTCGGCCGGCTGACGACCGTGTCGGCGGGGTAGGGTGCAGTCGAGTCAGCCTGCTTTTCGAGGCGCCGGGCATCCTCCCGTGCCGAACCAGCTGTATTGCGGTCGAGCTTCTTAGCCATCGCTGCTCCCCTCTTGGCACGTGGCCAGGTCACGACAGACGCGGGCCACGCGTTCAGACCGTGCAAGTCGCCATCAAGGTCGCGGTAGGCGATCACTGCGAGGACCCCCGCGCGCTCGATGAGCACACTCCGCAGTGAAAGTCATCGTCTTACACGGCATCACCTGGCACGCTGCCAGGGGAACGCCTCGGCAAAGCGGTCGACTGTCCACAGTGGACAGTCGGCTGTCAATGAGTTTGTCATTGAACACCCGTGCGCGGGAAGCCATGATTGCCAAACCAGACGGCCGGGGAGGTCAGCATTGCCAGAACTGACAATGGAACTGGGCCGCGTCTGCGCTCTCTTAATCAGCGGGTTCGGGGTTCGAGTCCCTGGCGGCGCACCACGCTCTCGTCCAATGATTCCGGGGCTGGGAAGGACGAAATTCGCGTAATGTTCGCCGCATCTTGACGAAGAGCGCTGATCGACGATTACCGCCACAGCGCACATTCAAGGTGGAATTCACCGCGCCATCGACGAGATTAGCGCTGCCCGTGCCCGTCGTCCTGTAGCGTCGACGTATGGCGGCGCCGCGCCAGCGCTCGAATCGCGGGCGGCAGCCATCAGGTCACGTTGCAACGGGAGTCACCCGTAGAGGCACTCGCCCGGGCATACACGCTGCCCCTGCCGCACGACCTTCGCTCCGCGTGGGCTTCGCGCTCGCCTGGCGGTGCCATTCGAATGGAAGGCACGTCCATTGTGAGCACGAGCTATGGCTTCGTCAGTACCTATCCGCCGACCCAGTGCGGGCTGGCCACGTTTACCGCCGCACTCTTCAGCGAGCTGATCAGCGGCTCAGGCGACGACGGGCTAGTCGTACGCCTGGTGGAGTCCCCGCAGCCGCGGCCGGCCGCTGAGGTCAAGGCCCAGCTCGTTGCAGGTGATTCGGTCAGCATGCGCGGCGCGACGGCTGCGCTGAACGGATGCGACGTCGCCATCGTGCAACACGAGTTCGGCATCTATGGCGGGCCGGACGGTTCAGAGGTCCTGCCGCTGCTGGACATGCTGCAGATCCCCTGCGTCGTCATCGTCCATACGGTGCTCACCTCGCCCACGACCGGCCAGCGCGCGGTGCTGGAAGCGGTGATGGCAAAGGCCGATGCGGTAGTGGTCATGTCCACGACCGCGCGCGATCGTCTTGCGGCGGGCTATGTCGTGGACGTGCGCAACGTCCACGTGATTCCGCACGGAGCACCCGACGCACACGCCCGCGGCGTATCAGCACCCATGTTCCGCACCGGCCAGCCCATGGTGCTGAGCTGGGGTTTGCTCGGACCTGGCAAGGGGATCGAGTGGGGCATCGATGCGTTCGCCAAATTGACCGGACTCGTGCCGGCAGCCCGGTACGTGATTGCCGGTCAGACTCACCCGAAGGTGCTGGCCCGTGAGGGCGAGGCCTACCGCATGCAGCTCAACGAGCAGGTCCGGCGACTCGGGCTCGGGGCCTCGGTCCAGTTCGAGGGCCACTATCGCGACGCGATGTCGCTCGCCGCGCTGGTACGTCAGGCCGACGTGGTGCTGCTGCCTTACGACTCCACGGAACAGGTCACCTCGGGCGTCCTCATCGAAGCGGTCGCCGCCGGCAAACCCGTTGTGGCAACGCAGTTTCCGCACGCAGTCGAGCTTCTCGGCGGCGGGGCCGGTCTGCTCGTACCGCACAGGGATCCTTCGGCTATGGCGGAGGCGCTGCGGACGGTACTTACCCGCGGCGATCTCGCTGCCGGAATGGCGCGCGCCGCCGCGGGAACAGCAGAGCAGTTGCGGTGGCCGGCCGTGGCCGCGTGCTACCGCGATGTCAGCTCGAAACTCATCACAGCCGGGGTCGCCGCGTGACCACATCCATCCTCGCGGTGCGGCCGAACTTCGAGCATCTGGCCCGGCTCACCGACGAGCGCGGACTCTTCGAACATGCGCTGTACTCGACACCTCGCCCCGAGCACGGCTATTGCCTCGACGACGCAGCCCGCGCCCTGGTCGTCGTATGCCGCGAACCAGGACCCGACCTGCAATTACAGCGACTCGCGCGCCTCTATCTCGACTTCGTGCTGGCTGCTCTTGACCCCGATGGCCGCTGCCACAACCGGATGAACGCCCAAGGCAGATGGATCGACGAGCCCGGCCTTGGCGACTGGTGGGGGCGCGCGTTGTGGGGACTGGGTGTCGCTGCCGTCCACGCGCCGACGGAGGGCATGCGCGCAAGGGCGCTTTACGGTTTCCGAGGTGCTGCCCGGCAGCGTTCCCCGCACACCCGGGCCATGGCTTTTGCTGCTCTCGGCGCAGGTGAACTCTTGCTGCACTATCCGGGCGAGCCCGCGGCGCAGTCGTTGCTGCGCGACAGCGCGAACCGAATCGTCGCCGGCGTCGACGCAAACAATTGGCTCTGGCCCGAATCTCGTCTCACGTACGCCAACGGCTGCCTCGTCGAGGCGCTGCTGCTGGCCGGCAGCGCCCTGTCGGACGCCTCGCTGCAGAGGCGCGGGCTGGACCTGCTTCGCTTCCTGTCCGAGGTAGAGACGCGCGACGGGCACCTGTCGGTCACGCCGGTGGGCGGCCGGGGGCCGGACGATCCCTATCCAGGCTTCGACCAGCAACCGATCGAGGTGGCAGCACTCGCCGACGCGTGCGCCCGGGCACACGCGCTGGCTGCCGATCCCAGCTCGCTGATCACCTTGCGGCTGGCGTGGCGGTGGTTTCTCGGCGACAACGACAGCAATACCCCGATGGTTGACGTAGAGACAGGCGCCGGCTTCGACGGTCTGGAACGAAACGGCCGCAACCACAACCAGGGCGCGGAGTCGACGCTGGCGATGCTGTCCACCGCGCAGCACGCTCGCCGACTGAGCTTTCTGCAATGAGTGCCGTGCTGGCCCGCCGCACCGGATCGGAACTGCGCGCGGACACAGCACGAGTGGTGGCCCGGCTGTTCCTACCCGGCGAGGAACCGACAGTCGCCCGATCGCGCACCGGAGCGGTCGTCGCTCGAGTTCTCGCGCTGGACGAGGCCACGGTAGAAGCGACTGCTGAGGCGCTGCTCACCGAGTTCGCCGGCCGCTACCCCGACTTTGCGGCGCTCGTCGCCCGGCACGCGTCGATCGTCAGCTCGCACCTCGACCATGCCCTCGAATTGAGCGCCGCGCGAACGGTATTGCTCGGCGCCACGTTCACCGCCGCCTACTCGGTAGAGGGGGCGGCATTGTGCAATCCCAGTGCGGTGCTGCATCCGGACCAGGGCGGGTTGCAAGCTGGGCAGGCTCGGGTGGCATTGAGCGTTCGCGGGATCGGCGAGGGGCACGTGTCCTCGATCGGCTTTGCCACCGCCGTCATCGGCCCGGCGGCGACGTGGCAGTTCGATCCGCGGCCGTTGCCCGCGGTCGCGGGCGCAGCCACCACCGCCCGATGGCGCACCTTGCATCTGGGTGCCGTACTGGCGGGCCGGGCAAACCTCGACGAGATCACCAGCACCGTGCTGGGGGCGCTGCCCAGCGACTTCGACGCCGCCGACTTCGAACGAGTGCTGCGCAACGTGCATCCCGACCTGCTCGGCCGACCGAGCGCCACGACCGCCGTCGACCAGCTGCGTACGGCCGTCTGCTCCGCCTACGAGGTGAGCTTCCCGGCAGACGTCGCCTTGGGGCAGCAGGTGCTCATGCCGGCAAACGCCGAGGAGAGCAACGGCATGGAGGACGCAAGGTTCGTCCGCTTCGTCGATGGCGACGGGAAGACGGACTACCGCGCGACCTATACCGCGTACGACGGACATCGCATCGCAACACGAATGCTGACCAGCCCTGACCTGCGTACGTTTCGTGCGCTCCCGTTGACCGGAGTGGCCGCGCAGAACAAGGGAATGGCCCTGTTTCCCCGGCTGGTCGCGGGACAACACCTCGCCCTGTGCCGATCAGACGGTGAGACGACGGGCCTCGCCACGTCACCCGACGCCTTCACCTGGACACCCTGGCAGACGCTGCAGAAACCAGAGGAGTCGTGGGAACTCGTGCAGGTCGGCAATTGCGGCTCGCCGATCGAGACCGATGCCGGGTGGCTCGTGCTCACCCACGGTGTCGGGCCGATGCGCACCTACGGCATCGGCGCGATCCTGCTCGATCTTGACGATCCCACCCGCGTTCTGGGCCGGCTCCGCTCCCCGCTGCTACAGCCGGCGGCGGACGAGCGTGACGGGTACGTGCCCAACGTCGTCTATTCGTGCGGCGCCCTGCTCCACGACGGCGTGGTGTGGATCCCTTATGGCATAGGCGATATCCGGATCGGCGTGGCCTGGGTTCCGTTGGACGAGTTGCTCACCGCGCTGAGCGTCAACGGCGAGATGCGCGCTCAAGAAGCGCGATTCAGCACCCGCTCGTAGACGCGCAGGTAGTCGTCCACCATCCGATCCACACCGAACCGTTCGGCAGCGCGCGCCCTGACGAGCGCGCGATCAAGACGAGCCGCCGCCCCGATCGCCTCGACGGCGGAGGCAACATCGTGGACGAGATACCCGGTGACCCCCACGTCGATCACCTCGGCCATCGAACCGCGTCGGTAGGCCACAACGGGTGTGCCACAGGCCATCGCCTCGACCACTGAGAGCCCGAACGGTTCGGCAAAGTCGATCGGATGTAACAGGGCCGCCGCTGAGCCGAGGATCTCTGCTCGCCGCTCCGAGCCGACCGAACCCAGATAGACGACCCGCTCACCGTCGATATGCGGCTCAACTTCCTCGGCAAAATACTTCTCGTCCTGAACAATTCCGCAGATCACCAGGTCGCGGCCGGCTTCTCGCGCAATGGCGATTGCCTGCGCGGTTCCCTTGTCCGGATGGATGCGCCCGAACGCGACGAGGTGTCGGCCGGGCGCGGATTGCAGCGACAGCGCATCGAGGTCGATGCCGTGATAGACGGTGGCCACGTATTCCAGATCGGCGTCGCGGTCGGCGTCGGAGATCGCCACATAAGACGACCTCGCCTGGGCGTAAGCCGGCAAGATCCCGGCGCCGGAGAAGCCGTGAATGGTCGTCACCATCGGCGCGCGCGAATGTGCCGCGAAAGCAAGGGGAAGCCAGTCCATCTGGTTGTGCACCAGGTCGAATTCCCCTGATCGGGCCAGCGCCTGCGCGACGTGTAAGGCCTCCCAGACCCGGCCGTCCATCGTCGAATCCTCGGCGTAACCGTGCGGGCATACACCGGCGAGGGTGGCCTTGGTCAGTGAATCAAGCGTCGCGAACAGCGTGACATCAACGCCGCGAGCTACCAGGCCCTCCGTCAGCAGGCTGGTCACCAGTTCCCACGGCCCGTAGTGCTCCGGTGGGGTACGCCAGGCCACGGGTCCGAGCATCGCGACCTTCATCGTCGACGAACGGCGATGACGCGGCCGCTAATTGGTGTGACGCGGTTTGCGGGCAGGCACGATTTCCAGTCGAGAAGTCGCAAGCCCCTCGCCGGCCGCCTTGACCTTCTTTTCCTGCTTAGGTTTGCGGACTTCTCGGCCGCCCTTGTTCTTCGCCGCCATCGAGCACTCCAGAATCGCAGGGACAGGTTTCCGGGTGCTCCCACGCCACGGTCTCGGTAAGGACTGACGCTACGCCGGAATCCGTCGGCGGTGGGTAGTTGATCACTCGAGCGAGCGGGAAGCTAGATCTGCCCAGTCCTTATGGGAGTTCACCAATCCCGCGGAATGTCGCGGTTCGCCCATCGCTGGTCCCGATCACCAAGCATTGCGGGCCGACTGGCCATTGCTGATAGCTGTCAAATATACGCAAGCTGCAGTCAGCAGAGACCGACGCTTGTCGAAAGTGACGGACTGCGTGACGCGGCGTGGGTTCGCACCTATGATCTTGCCGAGCATCAGGGATCGCCCACTGGGACCCCCCGAATCCGACGGTGCCCGTTCTAGCGGATGCGCGTACCTATGTGGTCGCGCCGGGGGGTAAGGCGGTCTCGATGATCGACTCGTTCGGTCGTGATCTCAGCATGTCGTGGCGTCTGCGGCGGCGGGTTGCCCTGGTGGCGGGCTCGGCATTGGTCGGGATGTTCCTGCCGGCGATCCTGCTGCCGGTGAGCCCGGCTGCGGCCGCGGGGCCCTGCGGTCCACCGGTGGCGAGTGTCATCGCGTGCGAGAACACACTTGCGGGTGACCCTGCCAGCGACTGGCAGGTGACCGGGGCGGGCGACTCGACAATTCAGGGCTTCGCGACGTCGATGAGCGTCAACGTCGGGGAGACCGAGCATTTCAAGATCAAGACCCCGGCGTCGAGATATCACATCGACATCCTCCGAATGGGTTACTACCAGGGCAACGGCGCGCGGAAGGTCGCGGCCGGGCTGGCGCCTTCGGCGTCTCTACCGCAGAGCCAGCCGGCCTGCCTGACCGACGCCACAACCGGCCTCATCGACTGCGGCAACTGGGCCGAATCCGCATCCTGGGCAGTACCTGGCACGGCGGTCTCGGGTGTCTACCTTGCGCATCTCGTGCGGAACGACACGGGAGGCAGCAGTCTCATCCCGTTCGTCGTGCGCAACGACGCGAGCACGAGCGACATCGTCGTCCAGACGTCCGACGAGACGTGGCAGGCGTACAACACCTACGGCGGCAACAGTCTGTACTCCTGCACGGTCGCTTGTCCGCCAGGGAATCCGGGCGGTTATAAGGGCGCGTTCAAAGTGTCGTACAACCGACCGTTCCACTCTGCCGAGGACGACGCAGGTCGTAGCTGGCTCATGTACTCCGAGTACCCGATGATCCGCTGGCTCGAGTCGAACGGCTACGACGTGAGCTACCTGAGCGGCCTGGACGTTGCCACCCGAAGCTCGTTGCTGACCAACCATAAGACCTTTCTGTCAGTCGGCCATGACGAGTACTGGTCCGGGGACCAGCGGGCAAGCGTCGAGTCCGCACGCGACCATGGGGTGAACCTCGCCTTCTTCAGCGGCAACGAGGTCTTCTGGAAGACCCGGTGGGAGCCGAGTACCGACAGCTCGAAGACCGCGGGACGCACGCTGGTGTGCTACAAGGAGACGCACTTCGACGCGCCCACCGATCCGCAGGACCCAACTACATGGACCGGCACTTGGCGTGACCCACGCTTCAGCCCCCCGGCAGACGGGCGCCCGGAGAACGCACTGACCGGACAGTTCTTCATCGTCAACTCGGGAACCACCGACATCCAGGTTCCGGCGCAGTACGCGTCGATGCGGCTGTGGCGCAACACCGCAGCAGCGTCGTTGTCCGCGGGACAGTCGCTGACGCTGGGGTCGGGCATCGGGACGCTCGGCTACGAATGGGACGAGGATCCTGACAACGGCGCCAGGCCGGCCGGCCTGTACGACCTGTCCTCGACCACCTCGACGACAGCCGAGGTCTTCGTCGACTACGGGACGAATGTGGCGACCGGCACGGCCAGCCATCACCTGACCGAGTACCGCGCACCGAGTGGCGCTCTCGTCTTCGGCGCCGGCACGGTCCAGTGGCCGTGGGGACTCGACGGGGCCACGACCGGCAAGGCGACGGACAAGAACATGCAGCAGGCGACGGTAAACCTGCTCGCGGACATGAAGGCCCAGCCGGTCACCCTGGCAGCGAACCTCGTCGCTGCTTCGGCGTCGTCGGACACGACCGCGCCCACGTCCACCATCAGCGCTCCGAGCTCGGGCTCCAACCTGTCAGACGGCGCTACGGTGACGGTCAGCGGCACGGCAACCGACAGCGGCGGCGGCGTGGTCGCCGGAGTCGAGGTCTCCACCGACAGCGGCAAGACCTGGCACCCGGCCAAGGGAACGACGTCCTGGACCTACTCCTGGGTCGCGCACGGCAGCCCGTCGACCACCATCCGGTCCAGAGCGGTAGACGACACCGGCAATCTGGAGACCCCTGGTCCCGGGTCGACGGTGAACGTCAACTGCCCGTGCTCGATATGGGGCACCGCCGTCACGCCCGGCGGAATCGACTCCAACGACGCCAATGCGATCGAGGTCGGTGTCAAGTTCACGACGGACACGTTCGGCACGATCAGCGGGATCCGCTTCTACAAATCCAGCAAGAACACCGGTACGCACACGGGGAATCTGTGGACGTCGACGGGGCAACTGCTCGGCCGGGTGACCTTCAGCGGGGAGACCGCGTCCGGCTGGCAGCAGGCGTCGTTCAGTCAGCCAATCGCGATCAGTCCAGGCACGACCTATGTGGCTTCGTATTTCGCCCCGGCGGGCCATTACTCCCAGGACGAGGGGTACATGTATCACGCTCCTGCCCCACAGCCGGACGGCAACGACAGCATCGACAGCCCACCACTGCACGCCGTGCGCTCGACACCGTCCAACCCGGACGGGCTGTTCGCGTACAGCGCCGCGACGACCTTCCCAAGCAACACATTCAACGCGGAGAACTACTGGGTCGATGTCGTGTTCACGCCCTCGCCGGCGCCCGGCCAGGTGACGAACGTCCTCGCCACCGCGGGATACGCCTCGGCCGGGGTCAGCTGGTCCGCTCCGAGCACGGGGATCCCGACGACCTACACGATCACCCCGTACATCGGGACGACGGCGCAGCCGGCGACGACTGTCACCGGCAACCCACCGGCCACGTCGACCGTCGTCACCGGTCTGTCCAACGGCACGGCCTACACCTTCACCGTCACTGCGTCGAACCCCAACGGGTCCGGACCTGCGTCCGCAGCCTCCAACAGCGTTACGCCCTCGGCGAGCGCGTCTGTCGTCCAGAACGGCGGATTCGAGACCGGGGTGAACCTGTGGACCGGTGGCGGCACGCCTCCGGGTAGCGCCAGCACCACAACTGTGCACTCGGGCACCGGGTCCGCCCTGCTCGGCAGTGTGTCGGGCGCCGAACCCGGCGGCGACGGGTGGCTGAGCCAGACCGTCACAATCCCCAGTGGTACAAGCACATTGAGCTTCTGGTACTGGCCGGCCACAACTGACGCCCTGTGCTCGGGGTCCGGATGTGTCTACGACTGGCAGGAGGCGCAGATCCGCAGCGCCGGCGGTGCGACGCTGGCCACCGTCTTCAAGATCAACAGCAACGCCAGGGCCTGGACCCAGGTCACGTTCAACACGAGTACGTACGCAGGGCAGACCGTCGTCCTGTGGTTCAACGTGCATCAGGATGCCTCGAACCCGCCTGACGACACCTGGATGTACCTGGACGATGTCTCGCTGACCGGTTCGCAACCCACCGCGCCCGCGGCCCCGACCGGTGTGACCGCAACGGCGGGCAACGGTCAGGCCGCCGTGTCGTGGACGGCTCCCAGCAACGGCGGTTCCCCGATCACCTCGTATACGGTCACGCCGTACATCGGCACAACCGCGCAGCCAGCGACGACGATCGTCGGATCACCGCCGGCGACAACGACGACGGTTACCGGGCTGACCAACGGCACCGCGTACACGTTCACCGTGTCGGCAACCAACAGCGTTGGCACCGGATCGGCGTCGTCGCCGTCCAACAGCGTTACGCCAAGCCCGCCGTCCGCTCCGGCAGCGCCCACCGGCGTGACCGCAATTGGCGGTAACGCCCAGGCAACCGTGTCCTGGACGGCACCCAGCAACGGCGGTTCCCCGATCACCGCGTACACGGTTACGCCCTTCATCGGCGCGGTCGCGCAGCCGCCGACCACCATCACCGGGACGCCGCCCACGACCACTGCGACGGTCACCGGCCTGACCAATGGCACCGCGTACACGTTCACGGTCACCGCGACCAACAGCATCGGCACCGGCCCCGAGTCGTCGCCGTCGAACGCGGTCACGCCGGCGACGGCCCCGCCCGTTGCCTTTGTCCAGCAAGTCACCGGCCATGGCTCCGGCGCGAACCGGTCCGTCACGCCCGCCGCGGCGATCACGACCGGAAACCGCCTGATCGTCGAGGTCGGCATCTGGGCTGCGGCACATCCGACCATCAGTTCCGTCACCGACACGGCCGGAAACACCTACACCAACGTCGCGCGATTCGCGGCGTCCGACGGCGCCGAGGAAACCGTCTGGACCGCGCCGATCACTGCTGGCGGCGGCACGAAACCCGTGATCACCGCCACCGCCACTGGGAGCGCCGACATCGGCGTGGCGGCCCTGGAGTACTCCGGGCTGTCGAACACCGCGGGTGTCGGAGCCATCGATGTGGCGAAGACTGCCACCGGAACGACCACGACGGCGGGCACTGTGTTCTCCGGCGCTACAGCCGCCACCACGGCCAGAGGGCTCGCCCTGGGTTTCTACGCTGACTCCGGGTTCGGCACGTCACCGACGCCGCCGGCCGGGTTCACGGCGAGGGCGTCGATCAGCGGTGCGTCCGACATGGACCTGCTCGCCGAGGACCAGAGCGTCGCCGCCGGGGCGACGCCCAATGCCGGCGCCGCGACGTCGGCAAACACCATCTGGCTCATGTCGACGGTGGTCTTCACGACCGCTGCAGGCACTACCCCGACGGCACCGGCTGCCCCGACCGGGGTCACCGCCACGCCGGGCAACGGTCAGGCGTCCGTGTCGTGGACGGCACCGAACAACGGTGGATCACCGATCACCAGCTACACGGTCACGCCCTACATCGGCACGACCGCACAGCCCGCAACCACAGTCACCGGAACCCCGCCCGCGACGACGACGACGGTCACGGGTCTCACGAACGGCACCGCCTACACCTTCACGGTCACCGCAACCAACTCGGTCGGCACCGGCCCGGCGTCCGCCGCGTCGAACAGCGTGACGCCGGCCAACGCGTCGCAAGGACAGTGGGCCGCTCTGCAGACCTGGCCACTCGTCGCGATCCACAACATCGAGTTGAACAACGGGAAGTACCTGGTCTTCGACGGCTGGCAGAACCCCACTCCGACGATGGTCTGGGATCCGGTCGCCAACACGTTCACGACCGTGAATGCACCGGCGAGCATCTTCTGCTCCGGGGTTTCCCATCTGCCCGACGGGCGGGTCCTGGTGGCGGGCGGCTTCGGTAGCTTGGGCATCAAGACGACGTCGATCTTCGACCCGGCGACGAACGCCTGGACCAAGGCGTCCGACATGAACCTCCAGCGGTGGTACCCGTCGTTGCTCCAGCTCTCCGACGGTCGCTATGTGGCCATCAGTGGCAACTCCACCGACGCGAGCCACTGGGCCGACACTCCTGAGGTTTATGACCCCGCCACCGACAAGTGGACGCTGCTGTCGGGGGTCAACACGTCGCAGATCCACGAGGAGGAGTACCCCTTCTCCTACCTCATGACCAACGGCAAGGTGTTCGCAATGGGGCCGTCCGAGGACGTGTCGTACGTGCTCGAGGTGAACGCCCAGACGTGGACCCCCGTCGGGGCGAGCGGCGTCGTCAACGGATCGTCGGTGATGTATCGCCCGGGCCAGATCCTCTACAGCGGGGGCGCACCGAGCGTGATCAACACGACGACCGCGGCCGCCACCACCGCGGTCATCGACACCACGGTCGCGACGCCGACATGGCGCCAGACGGCACCGATGAAGACGGCCCGCGTCTACCACACCTTGACGATGCTGGCCGACGGCAAAGTGCTCGCCGTCGGTGGTGAACCGACCAGTGATCAGACCACCGTGACATCGGGTGTCCTCTCGACCGAGATCTGGGATCCGGCGACGGAGACCTGGACGGCCGGTCCGTCGATGTCGGCGGCCCGGAACTACCACTCGACGGCGGTCCTCATGCCGGACGGCCGGGTCCTCGTCGCCGGCGGCGGACACGAGGACACCCTGAGCGACCCGGGTCAGTACTCGGCGCAGATCTACTCCCCGGGATATCTCTTCAGCGGTGCCCGGCCGACGATCAGTTCCGCGACAAGTTCGGCCAGCTATGGCAGTGCCATTACGGTCAACACGCCGGACGCCGCGAGCATCTCGGCCGTCAATCTCGTGTCCCTCGGCGCCGACACCCATCAGGCCGACATGGGCCAGCACTTCGTGCCGCTGAACTTCACCGCCGGCAGTTCAAGCCTCTCGGCCACGGCGCCAGGTTCGGCCGCGATCGCGCCGCCGGGCGACTACATGATGTTCATCGTCAACAGCAACGGTGTGCCATCGGTGGCCTCGACGGTGCACATCAGCGCGGCTGCGAGCACGGTGCCGGGCGCCCCGACCAATGTCAGCGCGACCGGCAGTACCGGCCAGGCGTCCGTGTCATGGACGGCCCCGGCGAACGGCGGCTCGCCGATCACTTCGTACACGATCACGCCCTACATCGGCGCGACCGCCCAGCCGGCCAAGACGATCACGGGCAACCCGCCGGCGACAGCCACGACGATCACCGGGCTCACGCCGGGTACGTCGTACACCTTCACCGTGGCGGCGACCAACGCCGTCGGCACCGGGTCCCCGTCTGCGCAGTCCAACGCCGTGACCCCGACGGCGCCGACAGCACCGGCTGCACCGACGGGCGTCACCGCAACGGCAGGCAACGCGCAGGCGACGCTGACGTGGACGGCGCCGAATGACGGCGGATCGGCGCTCACGTCCTACCGGGTCACGCCCTACATCGGCGGCGTTGCTCAGACGCCGACGACTATTACCGGGAGCCCGCCTGTCACGACGGCGACCGTCACCGGTCTCACCAACGGCACTGCGTACACCTTCAGGGTGTCCGCCACGAACGCCGTCGGCACGGGCCCGGAGTCCGCCGCGTCGAACTCGGTAACTCCCGGCTCGACACCACACTTCGTCCAGAGCGCCACGACGCACGGCGCAGGCAGCGCGACGCGCACCATCGCCCTGCCGAATGCGATCACGACGGGCAACCGGATCGTCGTCGAGGTCGGGGTGTGGAGCTCGCCGAGGGCCACCGCGAGCAGGGTGGCCGACTCAGCCGGAAACGTCTACACCGAGGTGGCGCACTTCGCTGCGTCGGACAACACCGAGGAGAGCATCTGGACTGCACCGATCACCGCGGGCGGTGGCACCAAGCCGACCATCACGGTGACGGCGACGAGAGCGACAGACATGGGCATCGCGGCGGCCGAGTACGCCGGGCTTTCGACGGCGTCGGGCACCGGCGCGATCGACGTGTCCAAGACTGCAGCCGGCACGGCGAGCGCCGCCACCACCGTCTTCTCCGGTGCGACGCCTGCGGCCACCGGAAATGGCCTAGCCATCGGCTTCTACGCGGACTCGGGCTTCGGCACATCCCCGACTGCGAGCGCCGGCTTCACCTCCCGCGCCACGATCGCCAACGCGGGCGACATGGACCTCTTGCTGGAGGACCAGGCTGTTTCCGCGGGCGCCACGCCCAACGCGGGCGCCACCACGAAGGCAGGAACGATCTGGCTCATGTCCACGGTGGTGTTCAAGGGCTCCTGATTCGTCCAGCGCGGCAGGCAGTGGCTTAGTGTCACGACCGGAAGTTGTTGGGGGATGCCGGTCTTTGGCGGACGCCCCGCGAGCGTGACGGCCGGCGGCGTAGTTCTGCTTGTCTCCATAGCTGAACCGGATCGAGATCTACGGGGCCACCGGCGGGGTGGACTAGGTCATCCAGGCCGGGCTGCTCGTCCGCCGTCATCGCTGTCTGGCCAGCCGAAGCGCACGTTGAGAACACGCCGAAGATGCAGCAGGCCCCTGGCCGGCGGGTGACGCCGGCCAGGGGCTCTGGTAGTGCCCTGAGGTCAGATCAGTCGGTTTCCGTCGACCCGAAGTACGCGCCGGGCACCTGGTCCGGCGTGAGGATCTTGGAGTCGCCCGGGTATGGGGTCGTCCAGTTGTGCGTCTGGTACCAGGTGAAGCGGTTCATCTGCTCGTTGTTGGCGTAGTCCGGCACCGCGTTCGGGCCGGTCAGGTGCTGCTGCGACTGCCACTGCGTCCACTGCGCCGACACCTTCTGCATGCTGGCGGGCACGGTGACAACCGTCTGCGCCGGAGCAGCGTCGGGGCTCTGCGCCGCGGGGACGTCCGCGCCACAGGGCGGCAGCGTCTTCAGGCCCAGGGTCAGCGAGGTCCGGTTCGGCACCGCGTTGAACGGCGTGTTGTCGGGCGTCGCGGTGAACGCACCCGCCATCGGGGAGGCCGCGCTGTCGAGCTGGTTCATCGGGTGGATGCCGAGGATCTGCTCGATGGTGCGGATCATCGTGATCTGCGAGTAGTAGTGGCTGTCGACCGTGCCGTGCTGCGCGTAGGGGCTGATGATCTGGATCGGGGCACGGTGGCCGTCAACGTGGTCCGAACCGGCCTGGGAGTCGTCCTCGACCACGAAGATCGCGGAGTCCTTCCAGTACGGGCTGTGCGAGATCGTGTCGACGATCTTGCCGGTCGCGAGGTCGTTGTCGGCGACCTGACCAGCCGCGCTCACCGGGCCGCCGGTGTGGTCGTTGGACAGCCAGAACATGTTCAGGTTGGCCGGACCGTTCTTCTCGAAGTCCTGCTTCCAGACCTGGTACTTGTAGACGTCCGGCACGCTGGTGTCGAACAGTGGGAAGCCGGGCGCCGACACCGCGTTCAGCGACGGGATCGCCGAGCCGGTCGTGATCGGGTAGGCGGAGGGCTGCCCGGTCGCGGCCATGTTCTTCGCGTCGCAGTACAGGTTCTGCCAGCTCGCGCCGGCCGGCTTCTGATGGAACGACTGGAACTCGCCGAAGTCACGCACGGTCTTGCCGGCGGCCTGCGCACCGGTCCAGATGAAGCCGCTGCTCTGGTGGCCGAGCACGTCGTTCTCGGTGTCGTAGCTGCGCGTGTACTCGCCGGCCGAGGACTCGGTGTACTCGGGATTGTCGGCCTGCATCAGCCAGTTGTGGCCCTCGGCGGAGTTCGTGCCGACGTCGTAGAAGTTGTCGTAGAGACCGAACTGCTGCTCCAGTGCGTGCTGGTCCGGCGTGACGTTCGCGCCGAACTGGGTGAAGGCCGGGTCGCCGTTGCCGCGCGGGTCGTCACCGAGGACCTGGTCGTAGGTGCGGTTCTCCTTGACGATCAGGAAGACGTGCTTGATCGTCGAAGGGTCGCCGAGACGCTTCGGAACCGGCACCGCCTTCGCCTTCTTGCCCTTGGCGATCTCGACCGACTTGTTGGTCCAGCCGTTCTGCTTGAAGACCTTCGCCGTGTAGCCGTTGATCGCGTGGTTGTTCGGCAGCGTGAACCACTGCACGCTCGAGGTGGTGTCGTGCGTGCCGTGCGCGGGGCCGGCGGAGCGGCGGGCGTCGATGCCGCGGGTGTTCGAGACGACGACGTTTTTGCCGACAGTGGTGATCTCCCCGGGGAAGTAGTCCGTCGGGAGCAGGCCGAGGTAGCTGGCCGGCTGCTGCGCCGACGTGTACCGGAAGACGGCGACCGCGTTGGCCCGGCCCAGCGTCACCAGCAGGTGACCGTCTTCGGTGAGGGTCACCGCGTTGGGCTCGTAGCCGACCGTCGACTCAGGCCACGGCTGGGTGGAGATGGTCTGCACCACTGCGTCCTTGGTCGAGTCGATGACCGACACCGTGTTGCTGTTGGTGTTGGTGACGAACACCGCGCCGTTCTTGGCGTAGACGGCGGTCGGGTGCAGGCCGACGTCGATGCTCTTGACCGCGGCGCCGGCGTCGGCGGTGTCGATGACGCTGACCGTGCCGGTGGTGCTGCTACCCGTCTGGCCGTTCGCCGGTACCTGGGTGTTGTAGGAGTTGATCGTGGTGTCGCCGGGCTGCGCGAGGCGTCCACCCTCGTTGCTCACGTAGAGCTTGCTACCGACCTTGACCATTCCGCGGGGGGCGATGCCCGTTGGCCAGCTCTGCTGGGTGTGCCCGCTCGCCATGTCGATCGCCGCCACACGGTTCTCACCGTTGAGAGCGACGTACGCGGTCGATCCATCAGCCGAGAACACCGTCCCCGACGGCAGCGCGCC
This sequence comes from uncultured Actinomycetes bacterium, assembly GCA_963733615.1. Lineage (GTDB taxonomy): Bacteria > Actinomycetota > Actinomycetes > Mycobacteriales > Jatrophihabitantaceae > DASXRA01. The sequence goes on along the minus strand of CAVTEA010000040.1, from coordinate 49,441 downwards.
CCGAGGCCCGTCGGCGGGGATCGAGAGGAAACTCGATGTGCTGAGGGTGCCGTCCGCGTTCACCGGGAACCGCTCGACGCCGTTGATCTGCGGCATCCACAGCGACTTGCCGTCCGGGGTGTAGAACGGACCCTCCTGCCCGACGTTGTTGCTGTTGACGTGCAGATCCGCCGACGCGGAGTTGCCGATCGTCTGCTGCACCTTCCAGGTCTTGAGGTCCACGATGTTGAGCGCCATCCCGCCGTCGGTGACCAAGGCCGCGAGGTGGCTGCCGTCCGGGCTGACCGTGGACGACATGATCTTGCCGTCGTTGATGACGAGGTGGTGACCGATCGGGTTGATGATCTGGTCGCTGGACACGACCCGGCCCTGGTCGGTGGTCTGGCCGACCTGATCGAAGCCGAATTGGTTGGTCTGGGCGAAAGCGACTCCGGTGCTGGTGGCGGCGACGACGAAAACGGCTGCCGCGACGAGCGGCTTCCGTCCCATCCGCCGGATGAGACGGCCCGTGGGCTCCTTCTCACGCCGTTGGCGTGTTACCTGCATGGACATGTCCCTTTCTCAGGAGGTGGGGAGCAGCTCGACATTGCCGTCGAACTGCCAGAGCGGGTTCGCTGCGTCCCCGGTCGGGGTCCGCACCGGGAAGTAGCCGTTGACTTGCTTGGGTCCGTCGCCGTCGGCGACGTACCGGCCGTCCGCCTTGATGTCGAGTTGGTAGATGGCCGTCCCTGTGGCCTCGACGTCGGGGAGATGCCAGGAGATGACGCAACGCCAGTCGTTGCCGGGCCCATTCGCGGCGACGATGCCGCCGCCCTTGGTGCACGTCGCGGTAGCTCGCAGCTGCGCCTCGGCGACGTCGGGGCGGTTCAGCTGATTGGCCTGCAGGCGGTACAGATGCGCGAAGGCGGTGGCAACCGACCGCTGCACCTTGCCCTGCTCGATCCCGGAGCCCATAGCCCCGGTCGCCGGGGCGAGGACCGCGACCGTGAGCCCGACCAGCCCCACCAGCGACAGGAGTCCGGCGGTGATCGCACGACGCCCCGAGCCGTCGTGCGTCACGTTGGTGAAGTCGCGCCGCAGGAACAGCAGATAGGCCAGCGCGGTCGCGGCGACAGCCCACACCAGGCTGACCACGATGCCGATCAGCAGCGCGCCGAGCTGCACCGGGCCGGAGAACAGACCGTTCCAGGCAATGAACGCGTAGCTGGGCAGCGCGAGTCGCACGGCGACCGGCATCGGCAGCAGCTGGGCCAGTTGCATCGCGAGGGCGACGACGGCGGGCAGCAGCAGACCCATCGGCGATCGCCCCAGCGCGACGGACCCGAGCAGTCCGATCGCGGTGAGCGCCAGCGTCGGGGCGAGCACGCAGACCCAGGCGAGCAGCACCTTCCCGGCCGCGTCCGCCGGGGCCAGCATGTGCCCGTCGAGGCCGACCAGGGGCCGGTTGCCGACCGCGACGACCCCGCTGACCGCGCTCGAACAGGCCAGCCCGGCCACGAGCACCAGGATGACGGTGAGGCTGGCCAGGGCCTTCGCCATGAAGATCCGTCGAGGCGAACGGACCGCCACCAACAGATGGCGCCACGTGCCGAGCCGGTCCTCAGCAGCGAACACGTCACCGGCAACCACCGAGGTCACCAGCGGCAGCGCCCAGGTGCCCGAGAAACCGAGCATCACCAGCGGCCCGGCCCAACCCGTGGCGTGCATCCAGCGACCGAAGAGGGTGTCGACGGGCAGCGAGCTCTGCTGGCTCACCGCGGCGACGAAGAACGCCGGCGCGATCCAGCAGGCGAGGACCAACAGGCGTATCCGCCATTGCGAGAGCAGCTTGACCAGCTCGAAGCGGTAGCCGCGCCCCACCGAGACGCGGCGGGCAGCGGGAGCAGCCGGAGTGTCGAGCTCGGCGACGGTAGCGGTCATCGTTCGGACTCCTGCTGTTCGGTGAGGGCGAGGAACGCGGCCTCGAGCGGCGACACCACGGGTGCGAGCTCGCGCAACGCGATGCCGCCGTGCACGAGGCGCACCACCAGTTCGTCGAGGGCGGGCGCCAGTGCCTGCACCACGAGCACCCCGGCGTCCTGCCGCGCCCCGGCGTCGTCGACGACGCGGAGCCCGTCCGTGTCGAGCGCCAGCAGGCGGGCGGCCGGCGGGTCGGAGGTAATGAGCCGGTAGTCGAGTTCGCGGTTCTCCGCGGCCAGCTTGCTGAGCGGGCCGGAGAACACGACCCGTCCGGTGGCGAGGATGGTGACCTCCGAGCACAGCGCCTCGACGTCGTCCATCCGGTGGCTGGAGAGCACGACAGCGGTTCCGTCCGCCGCGAGCCGGGTGAGGACACCGTGGACGTGCTTCTTGCCGGCCGGGTCGAGACCGTTGGACGGTTCGTCGAGCACCAGCACCCGAGGCTTGGTAAGCAGAGCGGCGGCGAGCCCGAGGCGCTGACGCATGCCGAGGGAGAAGCCGCGGGCCCGGTCGTCGGCGACGTCGGTGAGCCCAACCAGGTCGAGCGTGTCGTCGATCCCCGCCGTCCGTACCTCGAGACCGCGGAGCCTGGCCAGCGCCGCGAGGTTCTGCCTGGCAGTGAGCGAGGGGTAGAGGCCCGGACCGTCGACGAACCCCGCGACGCCGTCGGGAGCGGCGAGCGCCCACCCGACCGGCGTCCGCAGGATCTCAAGGTTGCCGCTGTCGGCGACGGCCAGACCCAGCAGCAGACCGAGCAACGTCGTCTTCCCGGCGCCGTTCGGCCCGACCAACCCGTGGATCTGCCCGTCCGCGACGTCCAGATCGACGCCGTCGAGCGCGACCACATCGCCGAACGACTTGGTGATCCCGCGAACCCGGATTGCGAGAGGTGTGTCCATGGGTCCCTTCTTCGCATCGGCTACGAGCAACCTAAGGAGGGCAACCGACGCAGACACGGACATTTCATTAACAGACGGCAAACGAGAGACGCCTACTTCGCCGGTAGTAACCGCATTGGCGGCCGGATGATCTCTGCCCGAAGATCGTTCCGACGGCCCGTTACAGGGGGCTGGGTCGAATTACACCGCCTGCCCCGGTGATCTCACGGCGGGCCAGGCCATCGACGCGCCGGCCCTGCTGCCCCTGCAAGCGCAACTTCGAGTGGCTCGCCCGACCGGACAGCCGCCTGACCCGACCGGCTACGCGGCGACAAGGCCGCCTACTCCTCCCGACAGGTTGCAGCTTCGCCGAGGCAGACCGATCAGGACGCGTGAAGTTCGTGGTCGAGTCGGTCGAGCATCGCTGCTCCCCTCCTGGTACGTGGCCGGGTCACGACCGGACGCGGGCCAGGCGTTGAGACCGCGCAAGTCGCCATCAAGGTCGCGGTAGGCGATCGTCTTACAGTGCGCGAGATGTCAAGCCGCCGGGAGGATGTCTCGGCAGAGCCATCGACTGTCCACAGTGGACAGACTGCTGTCAATGAGTCTGATCTGTGCAGGGAACACGCGCTCCTGCAGGACACCGACCGCGCGCCTGATCCACGGTTCCGGCTCGCTTACTGCGCGGTGCGGGTGTGTGGTCATGGCTCACGCCGCCGCGGCACCTGCTTGGACAGTCACGGCGTCGTCCTGGCAGAAGTGGATCAGGAAATCGAACTCGGCCGTCAGCACGGCCACGGCGTTGTCGCGCTCGATCCAGACGATATGCAGTTGCCAGTCGTTGACCTGGAGGATGTCTCCGACCGCTAAGTCTCGGGCGTGGACTCTCATCGGAACTCCTGCGCGCCTACTCAGTTCAGTATACGGAACCACAGTTTCGAATTACTTCGAGTGTCCCTCCAGCCAGTGGGTTGTCAATACCCTGACCGTGGCACGTTGCGCAGCGCCCCTGCGATTCGGTCGGGTCTGCCCCGGTAGAACCCCGATTGTGCGAGCACCCGGCAACATCTGCGACGCGCGCCCGCGGCTTGGTACTACGGTCCTCCTGCCGTTCGATGCCGCGCTGCGCTGGGTCGCGAACGCACCATTGCCGCAGTGATCGGCGAGCGCAGGTCCGCCGTCGCCGTGGCACCTGATCATCACACCGCATGGCAGGAACGCCGTCGGGGGTCATCTCCTGTCCGATCGCCGACCACACGGCCCGGCAGGGAGTACGAATCACCCCGCGGACTTGACCACCGTCGGGTGAGATGCGTGGGCGGTGGTCTGGCGACTGGTTCGGTAGCGGCCCGGGGTCGTTCCGATGATGTTGGTGAACGCTGCGATGAAGCTGCTGGGGTTGGCCCATCCGCAGGCGTAGGCGGTTTGGATGGTGTCGTGGCCGTCGGCGAGGAGCACGAGCGCGTGGTAGATGCGTAGCTGCGTGCGCCATTCATAGAAGGTCATGCCGAGTTCGTTGCGGAACAGTCGGCTGAGGGTGCGGGTGCTGGCTCCGATCGTCTTCCCGAGTTCGGCCAGCGTGGCGTTGTCTGCCGGCGTCTCGTACAGCATCCGGGCAATGGCTTGCAGTCGGTCGTCCCGTGGCTCCGGCAGGTGCAGTGGCTGTTCGGGTGCTTCGCGGAGTTCATCGACGAGGACTCGAAGGAGGCGAGAGCGCGCGGAGCGGCTGTAGTCAGGCGCGGCGTCGTCGTAGTTGCGGGGGCCGGTCAGGGCGAGCAGGACCTCGCGGGCGAGGTCGGAGGCCAGGAACACGGCGGGATGGTCTGGTATGAGCCGGGCGAGGGATGGCGCGAGAAAGACGATCCGCATATCGGTGTCGCCGTGGGCGCGGTGGTAGTGCGTGAACCCGGCGGGGGTCCAGGCGACCCGGTTGGCGGGAACGATCGACGTGCCGCGCTCGGTGTGGACTGCCAAGACGCCGCTGGCTGCGTATACCAGGTGTCCCCGAGCGTGCGACTGCACTGCGCTTGTCTCGCCGGACGGCCAGAGGTGGCGCCCGCCGGACGGCCACACATGTGACGTCACACCGGCGATCCGGCGAGGTTGGCGGCGAACAGGCATCAGTTGGCATCTTAGCGGTAGCAAGCCACACCTTGATTCTGGTGACACTACCTCCATGCGGTGGTCTTCGGTCGCGCAGAGCGCCCGACCGAACCACATGTCATCGAGGCAGCGTGCCTCGATGCCGCGGCTTGAGAGAAGGAGAAACGCATGGCGACGTTCGTCCTCGTGCCCGGCGGTTGGAAGGGCTCCTGGGCGTATGAGGCGGTGGTTCCGCTGCTGGAGCGTGCCGGTCACACCGTGCATGCCCTGACCCTGACCGGTCTGCGGCCAGACGACGACAACGCGACGGTCGCGACCGCCAACCTCGACACGCACGCCGACGACGTATTGCGGCTCCTCGATCGCGCCCACATCACCAGCGCGACGCTGGTCGGCCACAGCTACGGCGGGATGGTGATCGCCGCCGCCGCCGACCGCGCCGGCGGCCGGATCTCGCGGCTGGTGCATCTCGACGCCTTCGTACCGCGCGATGGCGAGTCGTGGTGGTCGGCAACGAACGATTACTTCCGGGAACTGTTCGCTGCCGGCGCCGCGGCCACCGGCTACGCCGTCCGACCGCCGGGCGACGGCGGCGATCCTCGCCGCCGCCCCCATCCCCTCGCCTCGTTCCTGCAGACGATCCGGCTCACCGGCGCGTTTGCCCAGGTCCCCCGTCGGGAGTTCATCTACTGCTCGGGATGGGAGGACCGGACGCCGTTTGCTGGCCTCCGCACCCGACTCCAAGCCGATCCCGAGTGGCAGGTCCATGACCTCCCGACCGTCCACGACGCAATGCATGAGGCCCCGGAGGCGGTCGCTGCACTACTGCTCGGCGAATGCATCCCGGATGCATAGCGGATGCATAGCGGATGCGTCGACGCACAGACGACAGGCCTGCCGTTGAGGACCACACAAGGCCGTTCACACGGCCCCCAATCATTCATGCCGTCGTCTGAGGCCACGGCGTCCCCAGGGGCTCCGCCCACGGGCTCCGCAGCCTCACCAACGACATTGCCACCTGCTCGAAGCCGGCGGGTTCAGATCGCAACTACACCCTCAACTGTGAAGAGTCTTGAAAGGACGCCGACCCGACAGGTGGGCTGTAGTCTCCGCTGCGTGGCGACACACGGTTTCGCGACCTGCGGAAGGCGAGAAGCCTCACGCCGGGCTGCCGCCATCCGCACGATGCCATAGACCCGTGCCGAAGGGCGGTCGCGATGCTCGATTTCTCCTGCAAGACCGACGCGTTGATCGACGCCTCACCGCAAGTCGTCTTCGACATCATCAGCGATCCGTCACGACATGTTGAGCTGGCCGGAAGCGGTGAGCTCAACACGGTGGAGCAAGACCCACCAGGTCCGGTCGGGGCGGGCACCCGGTTACACGCCGAGGAAACGCTCATGCTCGCCGACGGCAGCAGCATGGACGTGACCTCCGATTCGGTTGTGGTGACCTGCGACCCGCCTACCACGCTCTCGTGGATCGTCGACCCCGCCCTCCCCGACCGGTTCCGCCGGGTGCAGTGGTGGTTTCATCTCGTCCCCGAGGGAAGCGCAACGAAGGTGACGCACGAGGTGGAACTCGACATCGGCGAGCTACACGACCCGTTGCTGATCAGCCTGCGAGAGAACTTCGAGCACGTGCGCGGCAGCGTGATCCGAGCCGGAATGGAGAAGACCCTGAAAAACCTCAAGCGGATGGCGGAACCGGACAACTGAGACGGGCTGCCGCGGGGGCGGAATTGCCTTACGGTTCGGGCATGTCGCGGACGGCTCCCGAGGGCACGGTGACTCTTCTGTTCACCGACGTCGAGGAGTCCGCGCGGCTGTGGGCGGAAGCCCCGGCGGAGACCGCAGACGCGGTCCGTGCGCATGACGCCATCGTGCGCGACGCGATCGAGCGTCACGGCGGTTACGTTCTCGCCAGCGGCGATGACGGCTTCCGGGCCGCGTTCTCGACTGCCGCGAACGCCGCCGCGGCCGCGATCGACGCGCAGCGGCAGCTGACCGACGACGCGCGCATCACGTTTGCAGTCCGGATGGGGCTGCACACCGGTGAGGTTGTCCACCGGGACCAGGACTACCGGGGCAGCGAGGTGAACCGTGCGGCACGGCTGCTCGCGCTGGCGCATGGCGGGCAGATTCTCGTCTCGGAGACGACCGAGATCCTGCTCCGTAGGGCGGTCGCGCTGCGGCCTCTGGGAGAGCACCGCCTGCGCGGGCTGCGCGGACGGATGTCGGTGCACCAGATCGTCGCCGCGGGACTGCGAACGGAATTTCCGGTCCTGCGCAACGTGGATTGTTTTAAGGGGAACCTGCCCCAGCAGCTCAGCTCCCTCGTCGGACGCGAGGACCTTGTCCGCGAGGTCGCCGAGCAGGTTCGGTCCACGCGCCTGGTCACGCTGAGCGGGGTGGCAGGTGTCGGCAAGACCCGCCTCGCCCTCGAAGTGGGCGCCGAACTGTCGGGCGAGTTCCCCGAGGGCGCGTGGATGGTCGAGCTGGCCGGGGTCGGCGACGCGGCGTCGGTCCCGGCCGCGATCGCGACCGTGCTGGGCATCACCCCGCAGGGCGACACGCCGCTCATCGACGTCGTCTCCGAGGCGCTGGCCGGCAGGCGACTGTTGCTGGTCGTCGACAACTGCGAGCACGTTCTCGCGGCGGTGGCGTCGGCAGTCGAGGCGATCCTCGACCGCTCCGAGAGCGTCAGTCTGCTCGCCACGTCACGCGAGCGCCTGCGGGTGGACGGCGAGGTGGCGCTGGCGGTGCAACCGCTGGCGCTGGACGGCGGGGTGACCTCTGACGCGGTCACCCTGTTCGTCGACCGGGCGCGAACCGTCCGACCGGACTTCGGACTTCACGATCCGGAGACCGCCGCGGCGGTGCTGAAGATCTGCGAGACCCTCGACGGGCTTCCCCTCGGCATCGAGCTCGCCGCGGCCCGGATGGCGGCGATGAGCGCAGTCGAGGTCCGTGACCGGCTCTCCGATCGATTCCGGCTGCTCAAGGTCTCGACCGCAGGACCGCAGCGCCAGCACACACTGCGCCACGCGGTGGACTGGTCGTACACCTTGTTGAGCCCGGACGAGCAGCACCTGCTCCGCGCTGCGTCCGTGTTCGCCGGCGGCTTCGACCTCGCCGGCATCTGCGCCGTTGTCGGGGGTTCGGATGATGTCGAGGTTCTCGGACATCTCGACTCGCTGGTCCGCAAATCGCTGGTAGTCGCCGACCACGCGGCCCCGCGCACCCGGTACGCGATGTACGAGACCATCCGCCAGTTCGCCTACGACCGGCTCGTCGAGGCGGACCGACAGGAGCAGGCGCACGCCAGGCACGCAGCACACTTCGCGCGGATGGCTGCCGCCCGTTGGGAGCACTGGAACGGGCCCGGGTGGCGTGATGCTGTCGACTGGGTGGAGACGGAGTTGGACAACCTTCGCTCCGGATTCCGCTGGAGTGCCCACCGAGGTGATCTCGAGGTGGCGACCGACATCGCCGCCCATGCGGCGCTGATGGGCTTCTCGGTGCAGTTGTTCGAAACGATCGCCTGGGCCGAGGAACTGCTCGAGGCCGCGACCGCGGCCGACGTCCGCCGACTTCCCCGCCTCTACACGGCCGCAGGCCTCGCCTGCTTCGCCGGGCGGGCGGAGGCGGCCCGCGCCAACGCGCACCGGGCGACCGAGCTGGAAGCCGACCCCCGCTACGAAGCGTGCGAACCCGGATACGCCACCTTCATCGAGGCCCTCGGGCAGGTCTATTGCGGCGACCTCGACCGCTACGTGGAGCTGACCGGCGCTGTCGCGAACCGGTACGGACGCGAACGCGGCTACGGTCTGGCTGCCTATGTCGACGGCCTCCAGTCGGCCGGACGGGCCGACGAGGCGCTCGCGCTGACCGAGGAATCTGTTGCCGCCGCGCGGGAACTCGGCAATCCGTATTGGATCTCCTACGCGCTCTGGATCGCCGGTCTGGCGTTGTCGAAGTCCGATGCCCGGCGTGCGCTCGCGGCCTGGGACGAGGGCATCGCCTTCGTGCGCGAGCATCGCGTCCACTTCTTCGACGGCTTCCTCGCCCGCGACGCCGCGCGCCTGCACACGTCCGACGGGGAGCCCGCGGCGGCGCTGGCGTTGTTCGACGACGCTATTGCCGCATTCCACCGGGCGGGAAACATCCCGCAGCTGATCATCACGCTGGCCAGCGTGCCCGCATTGTTCGAACGGCTCGACCGCCTCGCTCCCGCGGCGACGCTGCTCGGCGCGATGAGCCGGCAGCCGGGAAGCTTCCACCATGTCCCGGAGCTCAACGACGCCGGCGATCGGCTCGCCGTGAAGCTCGGCCAGAGCCGGCTGCGCGAGCTGACCTCGGACGGGGCAGAGTTCGACCTCAACGACGCCGCGGACTACGCCCGGCAGCAGATCGGCGCTGCTCGCCGCGATCCGATGCCGACGGGCCGCCAAGCCCATCCCGGCGGCCTGAGCCGGCGTGAGCTCGAGGTGCTGCGCCTGGTCGCCGACGGCCGAACCGCGGCCGAGATCGCCACGCAGCTGTTCATCTCATCAAGGACGGCCGAGCACCACATCCAGCACATCTACACCAAGATCGACGTCTCCACTCGCGCGGCGGCGACCCGCTGGGCCATCGAGCATCAGGTAGTCGACGTCACCGCCAAGCGTTGACGTCCGACGGGCCGAGGGGCCCGCGCACCGCCGCCGTCCGGCGAAATAGGTAGGTCTACCGATGCTGCCCACGCGGCAGATTTCGAAGATTGAGCCACGTCAGTCGCAACCGGCCGGCGAGGACGGGCGATTGCAAGGACGCCCACAGACAAAGGAGAACCACGATGATTCTGGCCACGACGACCGTCGAGAACGTCGACCGATTCCTCGAGGTGTTCGGCACGAGGGGCGCCGACAAGCGCGCCCACCACGGCTGCAAGGGCTCGACGGTGTTCCGCGACCCCACCGAGCAGAACCGGGTCTGGGCGCTGTTCGACTGGGACGAGCAGGGGTGGGCGAACTTCGTCTCCGACCCTGAGGTTCCACCGATTCTGAAAGAGGCCGGCCACCTCGGCAAACCTCAGGCCGCGAGCCTGCTCGCGGGCTACCGCGCGTAGGAATGGACCAGGGTCATGACAACCGCCATCAACCGCTCGGCTCGGGTTGGCGTCATCACCGATCAGAGCGGCGCCCTCTCGTTCATGGGGATCGCCAACGCGAACGTCGCCACAATGGTCGTCCGCGACATCAACGCGCGCGGCGGCCTGCTCGGTCGACCGATCTCGCTGTTCATCGAAGACAGCGCCACCGACGACGACACCGCGCGAATCGCCGCGGCGAGGCTCGTCGAAGAGGCGCAGGTGGACGTCGTCATCGGCGGCATCTACAGCTCGACTCGGCAAGCGATCAAAGGCCCGGTGGTCGATCAGGCCGGCCGGCTCTACATCTACCCGGAGCAGTACGAGGGGCAGGAATGCCACCCACTGATCTTCTGCACCGGCCCGGTGCCCGCGCAACAGATCGACCCTTTCATCCCCTGGCTGATGCAGCAGACGGGAGCGCGAAAGTTCTACCTGCCGTCCGCCGACTACATCTGGCCGCACACGCTCAACAAGAAGGTCCGCGAGGTCGTCTCGGCCGGCGGCGGTGAGATCGTCGGCGAGGAGTACTTCCCGCTCGATCACACCGACTACCGCCGAGTCGTCGCCGACATCATGTCGACGGGCGCCGAGGTCGTGTTCAACACCATCGTCCCGCCGGGGCTCACGCCGTTCCTCGAGCAGTTGCACGACGCCGGCTTCGGAGGCCGGGGCGGACGCCTCGTCTGCACCTACTTCGACGAGAACTTCCTCAACCTCGCGCCCGCCGAGCACGTCGAGGGCCTGTACGGATGCCTGGACTATTACCGCTCCGTTCAGGATCGGTTCAGCATCCAGCTTCTCAACCGATACGAGGCGCTCTACCCCGGCAGCGCGATGTTCACCGCCGGCAGCGCTTGCTCGGGAACGTATCGGGCGCTCAAGTTCTGGGAGTCCGCCGTCAACGAGGCGGGTTCGTTGAACCAGGACGACGTCATCGCAGCGCTCGACCATGCGGTGATTCCCGAAGGGCCAGGCGGTCCCGCGGCAATGGTCCCCGGTCAGCACCACGTCCGCATGAACATGTACATCGCGCAAGCCGAGGGTGGCCGGTTCAAGGTCGTCAAGAACCTCGGTCAGATCGATCCGAAGGAGTGCGCGGTCCCGCGGGGTTGACATCCAAGCGCTCTGTTCACGAGCTGTGCCGGCTGCAGGCTCACTCTCGATCCGGCGTCCCGTCCTGACGACGCCCCGAAGTGGCTTTCGGCCGGCCCAGCTTCAGGCGCGGACAGTGAGCTGCCAATGGGGTCTGCGCGGTGGCGGCTCATCCGACTCTGAAGGCAAGATCGGGGCGTGACTGATCCCTCGGACTTCGCTGATCCGCCGGCGCCGACGCCTGACCCGTTGCCGGCGCTGCCGCCGCGGCTGGCCCGGCTGGCCGAGGTCGCGACGACGGGGGTGCCGCTGACGTTCGCCGACCCGTACGACATGGGGTTCCCCGATCCGAGCGAATTGCCGGAGGTCCAGGGGCTGGTGGCGGACGGGTGGCGCCCGCTGGACGGCGCGCCGCTGCACGCGCTGCTTCCCGCGGCGTGGCCGCGTGAGCACCGCACGTGGGTGCCGAACCGGCTTCCCCAGGTGGCGATCGCCGGCTGCACCACCGATGAGTACCTCAGCACCGTCGTGCCCGTCGACGACGACTGGGAGCCCGACGATGACGTGGACTCCGACGCGCACGCTGCCGGCCTGCCGGCCCAGCCGCGCGGGCGGATCTGGCTGCTGCGCTCGCCGTGGCCACGGATCCCGGTCGCCGCGATCTACCGCCTGATAGGGGCCCCACTCGAGGACGGACCCGGCGTCAGCGAGTTGATGTTCGAGGCAGCCCGCGAGGTGTTCACCTGGGACGAGGAGCGGGCGCTGGCCGCCTGCCCGGCCAAGGTGCGCGACCTCATCGACGCGTGGGCCGCGTTCGGCCGGGTCGGCGAGGCCGCCTCGCCGTTCATCGAACGGCGCCTCACCCCCGGCAAGATCGCCCAGTTGACCGGCATCGGCCTCGACGAGCCCACCGCCGTGGCCTGGTACGACTCGCTGCACGGCGACGTCGACGACGACGCGATCGCATTCATCACCGCCTGGCGCGCAGCCAGGCTGCCCGGTGACCCGCCGCCCGGCGCGACCCGCTTCACGCATCGCGACCTGAGCGAGTTGCGCGACTGGCTCGATGCCGGATTCGACCTGTACGCCGCCGACCGGCTCGAGCTCGCCGGCCTCGCTCGCGCGCTCGAGTGGCGCGAGGCCGGGTACGACCCGGCCGACACCTATGAACTGCTGCGCAGCAACCCTGCACTGACCCCGGCCGAAGCGCGCGCATTCGACGCCCCCACCGTCCGCGACCGGCGCCGGGAGTGGATCTACCTCGGCTTCGATGCCGCCCAGGCCACCGCGTGGACCGCAGCAGCCATCGGCCCGGAGGAGGCGCGGCTGTGGCGGGCGTGCGGCAAGCAGCCCGCCGACGTCGCATCGGGCCAGCTGCTGCCCCCGGACCTGCTCGCCGGCCGCGAGACGCTCTTCGTCTCCCGGATCGGCTCCCGCGACGGGCGGGCCGAGTACCCGCAATGGGACGAGATTGAGGATCCGCCCGGAACCCAGGGCCGTCGCGCACGCCGCTGGGCCGGTGACGATGACCCGTGGATCAATGAAGACTGACGACCAGTGCGGGAGCCCCCGCCGTGGCCTTGGTGGGTGACTCGCCCCCTTACGGACTCCCACCGAGACGACTGATCAGCCAGTCCTTCGTTACGCCGTAACGGGCGAAGATCGCCAGGAGCCGCTCCAGATCGGCCGGATAGGGCAGCGCCAAGATGCTCTGCTCCTGCTCCGGGGTCAGGCCAGCATGTCGGAGAATGTCGCGCACGTGATCACGGCTCACCTGGGTCATGTCTGCTCGGGTCTGACCAGCCCGGTCTGGTAGGCGATCACGACCAGTTGCGCGCGGTCGCGGGCACGCAGCTTCACCATGGCGTGGCTGACATGGGTGCGGGCGGTGGCCGGGCTGAGGAAGAGCTCGGCCCCGATCTCGTCGTTGCGGAGGCCCTGTCCGACCAAGGCCAGCACCTCACGCTCGCGTTCGGTCAGCACCGCAAGTCGGTTCTCGGCGTCCTGGGCGGCGGTGCGTTGGGCGGTGACCTGGGCGATGAGGCGTCGGGTGATCCGTGGCGCGAGCAGCGCGTCTCCCGCCGCCACTACCCGGATGGCATGCAGGAGCTCGGCCGGTCCGGCGTCTTTGAGCAGGAAGCCGCTGGCGCCGGTCTGCAGGGCTTCGAAGACGTAGGCATCGGTGTCGTAGGTGGTCAGGATCAAGACTCGGACCTTCTCCAGTCCGGGCGTCTTGACGATCCTGCTGGTCGCCTGGATCCCGTCCAGCTTTGGCATGCGGATGTCCATGAGCACCACGTCGGGGCGGGTGGCTCGGGCCTGCTCGACGGCCTCTAGTCCGTTGGTGGCTTCTCCCACCACCGTGATGTCGTCTTCGAGGTCGAGCAGAACCTTGAACCCGGATCGCACCAGGCCTTCATCGTCGACGAGCAGGACCTTGATCGGAGTGCTGCCGGGCGCGGACGTGGCTGCGTTCATAGGTGCGTCGTTCCGGTCGGCGCGAGGGGCAGGCGTGCCTTGACCTCGAACCCACCGCCCGGAATCGGCCTCGCGTCGAGTTCTCCGCCCAGCAGCTCGCAGCGCTCGCGCATGCCGAGGATCCCGCGGCCGGGCCTGATCGAGTTAGCACTGCCGGCGGGACGCTCGGCTCGTGGGCGCCGATCCGCGGCGTCATCAGTGGGGGCGTCCTGGCGGCCTTCATCGGTCACGGAGATCTCCACGAGATCGATTCCATAGTCCATCGTGACCGTCACTCGGGTCGGACCGACGTGGCGGATCACGTTGGTGATCGACTCCTGCAGGATTCGGTAGACGGCATTGCCCACCGCGCTCGGCAAAGGCGCCGGCGGTGAGGTCGCCTCGAGTTTGATGTCGAGTCCCGCGTCGCGTGCCTTCACGGTGAGTTCGTCGATCTGTTCTAGGCCCGGGTGGGGCACTCGTCCATCGTTGTCGTCCCGGAGTACCCCGAGGATGGCCCGCATCTCCTGCAGCGCCATCGAGCTCGTGTGCTCGATGGCTACCAGCGTCTCGCGTGCCCGCTCCGGTCGCTTGTCGAGCACGTGCGCCGTGACACCGGCCTGGACGTTGATGATCGCGATGGCGTGCGCGACCGTGTCATGCACCTCGCGTGCGATCCGCAGCCGCTCGGCGTCGACCCGTGCCCGCGCTTCCTCCTCACGGGTTTGTTCAGCCAGCTCGGCCCGCTCCAGCGCTTCGGCAGCGATGAACCGCCGAGATCCGACCGACTCACCCAGGGCGGCGCTCATGACCGACGCCCCGATCCGGAAGAACACCCAGCCGATGGCCGCGCGCGGTTCGATGTCGGCCGAGAAGACCAGCCAGCCGACGCTCAAGCGCGGTGATCCCCGCGCCGGCCGTCACCAGTGAGCGGCGCCCATCGCCGTAGGCGGTGAGCGTGTACAGGGCGACGAAGAGTCCGAGCCATCCCGGCCCGTCCCGGAAGTCGAGGCTGTAGTAGACGAGGCTGGCTAGCGCGGTGACGACGAACACCGGCACCGGCCATTGGCGGCGACCGGCGACAACCAGGCCACTGACGATCAGCAGGGCATACCCCAGGTTCCCGAAGTCGGTGAGCGGCCGCGCCGGCGTCGTCGCGGTGGGATCTCGGGCCAACGTGCCCTGAACCTGCATCACGGTAATGAAGAGCGCGAGCAACGCGTCCTGCGCCAGGACAGGCAGACGGAACGACGCGGGACGGCGTTGCATACCCGGAGCATAAGGCGCGCGCGCGAGTACCGGCTGCGGTCAGTCGCGCGGTCGGCTACGACGAGGAGCGCGGTCAGGCACCGGTCGGCTACGCAGATTTGCGTAGGTACTGGCATCCGCTGTCGGAGGACGCGCCAGCATGATCGGCGCGACGATCGCTTCCGTGAAACCAGCTATGCGTAATCGATACCGTGCGCCGTCGCGGCGACTGTTGTGCGCATGACGACTACGACGCCTGCTCGACCGAGAACCCTCGTTACCCCGTCCAGGGCAGTCGGCTTGCAGCCGTGCCGCCCAGAACCCTCCGGAGTGGATTATGCAAAAGCTTGCCCGCCTGGCTATCCAGCGCAGATGGCTGGTGATCGTCGCCTGGCTCGCATTCATCGTCCTGGCGCAAGGTATCTCCGCCTCGTTGGGCGGGGCGAACTACAAGGACACGTTCAGCCTGCCGCACACCGAGACCGCCTCGGTGGCCAAGGTGCTGAAGAACGCGGGCCTCGATAGCCAGAACGGCGCGACCGGCACGGTCGTGCTCAAGGCCGAGTCCGGGACGTTGCAGACCGAGCCCGCCGCCCTCGAGCCAGCGCTGGTGAAGCTGTGCACATCCGGCAACAAGCTCGCAACCATTCGCACGCCGTGGCAGGCGATCGACTGCACCAAGAACGGCGCCACCTCAGCGGGCGACCAGCAACTGCTCAACACGGCCAAGGGCTCGACGACCGGCCTGGTCAACATCGCCTGGCAGTCGAACCACTACGACACCAAGCTGTTCACCAATGTCTTCAACGACCTCAAGAAACTGCGTAGTGACACCCTGCAGGTCGAGTTCACCGGCAAGGCGTTCCAGGACGTCGGCGGCTCCGAGGGTGTGCCCCCGTTCATGTTCGGCTTCCTCGCCGCGCTGATCATCCTGCTGATCGTCTTCCGCACGCTCGGCGCCACCGCACTGCCGTTGGCGAGCGCTATCGGCGCGCTCGGCGCCGGGCTGGGGCTGATCGGCATCCTCACCCATGCCATGAACGTCTCGAACATCACCCCGCAGCTGACCCAGCTGATGGTGCTCGGCGTGGGCGTCGACTACGCGCTGTTCATTGTGACCCGGCACCGCCGCAACCTCCGGCACGGCATGAGCGTCGAGGATTCGATCCTCGCCTCGATCAACACGTCCGGGCGGGCCGTCCTCTTCGCGGGGTCGACCGTGTGCATCGCGCTGCTCGGCCTGCTCGCGCTGGGCGTCAGCTTCTTCAACGGCATGGCGATCGGCGCCGCGGTCGCGGTCGGCCTGACCATGGCTGCGTCCCTGACGTTGCTGCCGGCGCTGCTCTCGCTGCTCGGCCTCAAGGTGCTGCCGCGTGCGCAGCGTCGAGCGGTGCGCAGTGGCGAGTTCCTGGTCGTCCGGCCGACCGGCTTCTGGGCACGGTGGTCGCGCATCGTCGCGGCGCACAAGATCGCGCTCGGCCTGGCCGGTGCCGCCATCATCGTCATGCTGGCGCTGCCGTTCTTCTCGATGCGACTCGGCCAGGGCGACCAGGGCAACGACCCCGCCAGCACCACGACGCGCAAGGGTTACGACCTGATCGCCCAGGGCTTCGCCGTCGGCTACAACTCCAACCTCGAGGCCGTGATCGACGGCCCGGGGGCAACGGACAACACCTATTTGCAGAAGGTGAGCCAAGCGCTGACCAGCACGCCCGGGCTCGACCCGGCGAGCGTGCACTCGATTCCGCTGAACGATTCGGCCGCGCTCGTGTCGTTCAAGTCGCTGGCGTCCCCGCAGGACAAGAAGACGTACTCGCTGGTCAAGCACCTGCGATCTGACGTGTTGCCTCCCGTTTATGACGGCACCGCAAACCACGTCTACGTCTACGGCGACACCGCGATCCAGGTCGACTTCGCCAAGGTGGTCTCGGCCAAGATGCCGCTGTTCATCGCAGCTGTCGTCGGGTTGTCCTTCCTGCTGTTGATGATCGCGTTCCGCAGCGTGCTCGTGCCGCTCACCGCGGCGGTCATGAACCTGTTCGCGGCCGGCGCATCGTTCGGCATCGTCGTGGCCATCTTCCAGTGGGGTTGGGGCTCGGAGGCGCTCGGTATCGGCAAGGGCGGTCCCATCGACGCATGGGCTCCGGTCATGTTCTTCGCGATCCTGTTCGGATTGTCGATGGACTACCAGGTGTTCCTGGTCAGCCGGATGCACGAGGAATGGCTGCACCGCAAGGACAACGCCCGGGCGATCACCGTCGGCCAGGCCGAGACGGGCGGCATCATCACCGCCGCCGCGCTGATCATGATCGCGGTCTTCGGCGGATTCGTGCTCGGCGACCAGCGTGCGATCAAGCTGTTCGGAATCGGCCTGGCCAGCGCGGTCTTCCTCGACGCATTCGTGCTGCGCACCGTCCTGGTGCCGTCGCTGATGCACCTGTTCGGCAAGGCGAACTGGTACTTCCCCAAGTCCCTGGAGAAGATCACGCCGCACGTCTCCATCGACGCCGAGGACGCCGCCGAGGCTCGCGCGGCCGCGCTACTGCCACGGGACGACGATGACGAACTGGCGCCCGTCTAAACCCGGATCCACCATGCAGGTTGGTCTTGTGAACGCGTCGTAACGCACGAATGCCCTTCCAGGCAAGGACGATCGGACTTGCCTGGAAGGGCCCCATCGTTCACCGGGGCTGGTCTCGTACGCGCACTAGGCCGAGGGCGGACTTGCCGGCCGGCGGGTCGAGTCGAGCCCCGCGCGCAGCAAGTCGGCGACCTCGGCCGCCCGGCCGCCGAGCGCGCGTACGGCGGACGGCTCGGGCTGCACGCCGAGCGAGTTGAGGGTCATCGCCAGCATCTCGTAGTGCCCGACGAGGAAGCAGAGCTCGATGAGCTCGGTGTCGCGCAACTCGGCCGCCACCAGCGCCCAGGTGGCGTCGGTGATGACGCGGTCGGCGTGCAGTTCGTCCGTCGCCTCGAGCAGATGGCGTTGACGCGAGGAAAGTGCATCGCTCGTTCGCCAGTCGGGGATCGCATCGACAGTGGCCCTGGTCATGCCGTGGGACAGTGCCAGGCACACATGCTGGACCCACTCGTACCAGCAACCGCAGTTCCACGCCGTGCGCAGGATCAGCAGCTCGGCATCGTGGCGGGGCAGGTCGCCACGCAGCAGCAGCGCATCGCCTAGCGGCAGCCAGCGCCGGAACAACCGGCGGTGCCGGGCCAGCGTCGTGAAGACGCGGTGCGGCTCGGTGTGCGTGGCCCGCCCGGCCAATGCCGCCACCACGGTGCCGAGCGGCGGCCGTACCGCAGGCGGTATGCGCACTGTGGGGTGCTGGGTGTCCATGGCCTGACCATCACATCGATTCCGACATCGCCGACAGAGCCGAAGGTCCGCCTGGACCGAGGGTCCTTCGACCCTGGCGCCATGGTCGGGGTCTCCAGCACGGTTGTTGTAGGGGAATGAGGCGCCATGGTGAAGCACTGGCTGATGCTCGAGCCATCGTCGGAGGCCGTCCGGTCGCGCTACCGTGCACGACTCGCGAGCGTGGGACGGCATCTGCCCACCACCCATCTCACGACCGAGAACTTGATGGCGTCCACTCGACACAACACGCACATCGACCTGGAGCGGCTCACCGGAATCCGGGAAAGACGCGTATCCGCAGGTCACGATGACTCCTACAGCCTTGCCGTCGCCGCCGCGCAGGACTGCCTGAGTCGGTCGGCCCACCCTGCCTCGTCGCTCGACGTAGTGATCAACTGCAGCATCACGAAGTACCGCGACGGCCTCACTCAGTGGCTTGAGCCGACCATGAGCGGCGCGGTCGCCGAGGCAATCGGCGCGACCAGCGCGATGACGTTCGATCTGTCCAACGCCTGTGCCGGGATGCTGTCGGGCGTCATGGCGCTCAACAACTGGATCCGCCAGGGCACCGCCGAGCGGGGTCTGATCGTCAGCGGCGAGTACATCTCCCCACTCAGCCAGAACGCTGCGCACCACGTGCGCAGCATCATGAGCCGCGAGTTGGCCTCGCTGACCCTGGGTGACGCCGGGGCCGCGATCCTGCTGGAGCGAGCGCCCGACGGGGTAAAGGGAATCACCGTGGCCGGCTTCACGACCGTCGCTGATCACAGCCGCCTGTGCCTGGCCTATGGCGCAGGCACCGAACCTGGCGCGCGGATGTTCACCCAGTCGCGGGCGATTCAGAAGTCGGCGATCGCCGCCACACCGCTCCTGCTGCACGAGGTGCTCGACTCGGTCGGCATCGCCTTCAGTGACGTCGACTGGGTGATCACCCACCAGACCTCAGCGCGGGCCATCAAGAAAGGCATGGCCCAGATCACCGAGGCTATCGGCGACGCACCCGGCCACGATGCGGTGATCAGCGTCGATCACTACGGCAATACCGCGTCGACCACCCATACGGTCGCGCTCATCGACGAGATCGAGGCCGGGCGGATCCGTCCCGGCGACACCGTGGCACTGATTGCCCTGGCATCAGGCCTGGAGCTCGGCATCATCCTGCTCACTGTCGACGAGGAGTTGCTGGCCAGCTATGGGCACAATCATTGACCGCGCGACGGTCACCCATGCCGGGTGGCGCTCACGGCACAGCGCGCTGCGCATAGCGGTGGCGACGGCGAGCGCGTGCCTTGACGAGGCCGGCTGCCCGCCGCACGACCTGGACCTGCTCATCAATGCCGGGCTCTATCGTGACGGCAACCTCGGCGAACCCGCGCTCGCATCAATGATTCAGGAAGATGTCGGCGCCAATCCCGAGGACCCGCACGCCGGTGCACACGGAACGTTCTCCTTCGACGTCGCCAATGGCATCTGCGGTCCGCTCACTGCCCTGCAGGTGGCGGACGGTTTCCTCCGCTCCGGCTCGATCCAGCGTGCGCTCGTGGTTGCCAGCGACGCCGATCCGGCTCACCGCATGACTCGAGATTTCCCCTTCGCCAGTGCCGGTGGCGCGCTGCTGTGCAGCTGGACCGATGACGAATCCGGTTTCGGACCGTTCTGCTGGGCCAACTTCCCGGACGGCGGTGAGTCGTTCCGCTCGACGGTGAGCTACCGCAACGGACGGAACCGGCTCCAGATCAGGGCCTCGGACCTCATGGACGAGACCTTCGCCGTGGCCGCCACGAAGGTGGCCTTCGAATGCCTCGCCCGCGCCTCGAGCGATCTGGCTACCGTCGATCTCGTCGTTGCCGCGCCGGCGCGAGCCGGGTTCACCGCCAACCTGGCGGCTGACCTCGGCGTTCCCGCGGAGCGCGTCGCCGTCGCCCTGGACGAACGCATCCACACCGCCGCCCTCATCGCCGCCGTCCACGACGCGACGACCGCCGACCGCCTGCGGCCAGGGAGCACCGTTCTGCTCCTCGCGGCCGGTGCCGGCGTGACCGCCGGGGCGGCTCTGTACCGCGTGCCCGGTTAGAGGGTCTTTGCCATTGCGGCAAGGGTTTCGCGGCCGGTGTACTGCGGGCGCCATCCCAGCACGTTCTTGGCGCGGCTGGTGTCCATGACGACCGAGCTGCGCACGACGTGGATCCACTCTGCGCCAGCAGGCAACATCGGCAGTCTGGCGACGGCTCGCGACGCGGCAACGGCCGCTGCGCGCGGCACCCGGACCGAGCGTGTGCCGGTCGCCGCGGCCACTTCGCGCAGCGACAACTCACCGTCTCCAGCCAGGTTGTAGGCCCCGGGTTCACCGGCACCCGCCACCGCGAGAGCGATCGCGGCCGCGACGTCGTCATGGTGGACGAGCTGCATCGCGACGCCAGGGTCGGGTATCAACGGCAGCATGCTCTCGATCAGGCCGGCCACCGGCCGCAGGAGGGCAGGTAGCCGTTGGCGGAAATGGCGCCACGGCATCGAATCGGCCAATGCGGTCGCCTCGGGCCCGGCGACGATGCACGGGCGCAAGACGTACACCTCCAGTGCTGACCCGTCGGTGGTCGTCCGCAGCAGCGCCTCGCACTCGGCCTTCTGCTCGGAGTAGTAGTGCTCCTTCGAACCCCGCGTGGGCACGTCCTCGGTCAACGGGACGGGATTGTCCGAGTAGTACCCGTACGCCGCCACGGACGAGGTGTAGACGAGCCGCAACGGACGCTGTGCCGTTGCGGTCGCCTCGAACACGTTGCGGCTGCCTTGCAGGTTGACCCGGCGGCTCTGCGCACGCGAACCCATGATCAGGTACGCGAGGTGCACCACGACGTCGGCGTCGGCGACCAGCGTGTCGACCGAACCGCGATCGAGGATGTCGCCGCGGCGGTACTCGGTCTTGGTCCATCCCCGCGACGCCGGATCGAACGGGCGGCGGGCCATACCCACGATGCGCGCAATCGTGGACTCGCGCTCCAGCGCATCGACCGTGGAGATCCCGATCTCGCCGGTCGGCCCGGTAACGGCGACGGTCAGCCCGATGACGAACCTCCTGCCACGCACGATGGGCCACAACTGTCGCGCATCCGACTCGGAACGTCCATTTGTCTGCCGTAGGGGACGGATGGCCCTAGTGTCGCGGACCGATGAGGTCGAACCTTCGAGCATGTGGTGGCTGGCGCGCGGCGAAGAACACCTGCCTGGCGACAGCTCGTGGCTGTCGCAGGGCGAAGCGAACTACGTCAACGCCAAGCGCTTCACCAAGCGTCGCACCGAGTTCCTCGTCGCCCGCTGGGCGGCCAAGCACGCACTGGGGCAGGTCCTCTCGACGCCGTTGACGCTTGCGGGCCTGCGCCGCATCGAAGTGCGGCACGCCGCGAGCGGCGCGCCGGTGGCGTGCCTCGACGGTGAGCCGGTCGACCTGCAGATCTCCCTCACCGACCGGGCCGGCTGGGCGGTGTGCCTCGTCGGTACCGGGACGAGCCGGCTGGGTTGCGACCTGGAACTCGTCGAGCCACGCAGCGACAGCTTCGTCCGCGACTATCTGACCACGGCCGAGCGCCGCTACGTCGACTCCGCGGCGGACGGGACCGCCAGAAATCTCGCGGCGAACTTGGTGTGGTCGGCGAAGGAGAGCGGGCTGAAGGTGCTCACGACGGGGCTGCGCCGTGACACCCGGTCCGTCGAGGTCACTGCCACGAGTTCGGCCGGCGCGTGGGCGCAGTTGACGGTCCGCACCGTCGAAGGGCAAGAGTTTCCCGGATGGTGGCGCCGGTTCGGCGAGTTCATCCTCACGGTTGCGGCGGAGGAAGCGGTACCTGCCCCTGCGGCGCTGGAACAGCCGCCACTACTGGATCGGGCGCAGCCGACGCACAGCTGGCTGCAGCGACCGACGTGCTAGCACCGCTGTTCGCCATCCCGCGCTCGAGCGCATCGATGAGGTAGGGCCGCAGGTTGGCTGCGCGGATGATCTTGTCCACCGAACCCACGGCGAGTGCCCGCTGGATGTTGTGGATGCCGTCGAACTCGGCAGCCACTTCCCCCAGCTTCTCCGCGTGCACGATCGTGCGAGTCTCGTGCAGCGCCGTCCGCAGGCCGTCGGCATCGCCTGCTGCCAGCCGTTCCCGCAGGCTCGCAACGCGCGGATCCCGCTCGGTCCGGGCGTTGACCTCCTTGACGAAGACCACGCCGGCTGCGGGTGCGCCGCCGATTACGGACGCATAGGAACCCTCCACAGCCGCGATCTCGATCTGCTCGTTGAGCCGCTTGGAGAACACGACGAACGCGCCGCCGTGGTAGCGCGAAACGACGACGAACACGATGGGGCCGCGGAAGTTGACGACCGCGCGGCCGATCTCCGCACCGTATTCGAGCTGCCACGAGCGCATTGACTCCGGCGAGCCGTCGAAGCCGGACAGGTTGGCGAGAATGACGACGGGACGGTTGCCGCTCGCGGCATTGATCGCCCTCGCAACTTTGCGCGACGACTGCGGGAACAGCGTCCCGGAGGTCCAACTCGACGGTCCATCGGCAGGCAGGTGGTCGCGCCGGGAGAGTGTCCGCGACTCGATACCGAGCATGCACACCGGGATACCGCCGACGTGCGCGTCCCACACCACCGCCGTTTCCGCCGCGCGCCACCGCGACCATCGTTCGAGCGGGTTCGAGTCTGTGTCGGTGACGGCGCGCATGACCGAGCGGATGTTGAAGGGTTTCTTTCGCTCCGGATTGCGCTCGGCGGAGAAGACATCGGCGACAGTGGTGAAATCGCTTCCCCCGACGGTCGCGTGCGGGGACTTGCGCACGTCACGGTCGGCTGGATCGTCGGTATGGCGTCGACGCGGGAACCGCTCGCCCGGTACGACGTAACTGTGCTCGTAGTGCTGCATCAGCACGCGGCAGGCCTGGCGCAGCGTGGGAGCCCAGTACTGTCCCTGTCCGTTCGGGCCCATGATCCGTTCGAAGCCACCGATGCCGAAGTTGTCTTCGGCGGATACACCTCCGGAGAAGTCCAGCGCCTGCTTGCCGGTGAGCACCATCGCACTTTCCGGCGTCATCACGAGGATTCCCCTGGTGTGCATAAGCATCGTCGCTTCGGCGTTCCAGTACGGTTGCGCGCCGACGTTGATGCCTGACACGACGATGTTGACCTCGCCGCCGGCCTGGGTGAAGTCGATGATCCGGCGCAACACCGCGCCGATCCAGTCCATGTTCTCCGTGCCGCTGTCCATGGCGATGCGGGCACCTGACGACAACGCGAACCACTCGACCGGTACGTGCAGCCGCTCGGCGAGGTCGAGGGCGGCCATGATTCGCCGGCATTCAGCCTCGGCCAGCGCGCCCAGCCGCCGGGTCGGGTCGCTGATGATCGCGACCCTCGTCATTCCCTCAGGGATCTTCGACGGATAGCTGGTGAGCAGCCCTACGACGAGGTTGGCGGAGTTGCCGCCGTAGGGGCGGTCGACTGCGACGAGTTCGCCCGCGTCGTCGAGATCGTGCTCGATGAATCGTCCAGGTGGGAAACCCGAGGCGACACCCGGCGCAGGCGTGAGCATTCGAACGATCTCGTACGGATATGGCGTTGCGAACCGGGCGGCCCGCAACACCTTCTGCCGGTACTCGGTGAGCGGCCGGATCGGATCATCGGAGACGTGCCGCTCGCGCATCCGGATCTCGCCGCCGTGGCCGGTGAACTCCAGGACCGAGTCCCGGAGATCGTCGCCGTCGGGGATGCGCACCCGAAGCACGATCTTCTGCAGGCCGGCTGCCGCAGCGAGCGCCTGGTACGGACGTACAACGTCGCGCCATTCCTGCTCGGGTAGTTGGAAGGGCGGGCGGACGTAGATCACGAGCCGGTTCGATTGAGGCCGTTTCCGTGCCGGTAGTTCGGACATCGCCTGGCGCATCGCGGCCACTGCCTGCAGCCCCATTCGCTCCAGCAACGGCAGGGCGACGACGCTGCCCGCCGCGTTCAACACCGGCGTCAGGTCCCGCACCTCGGCGATCGCGAACAGCCGCACGTCGACCGGATTGGCCTTCGCGACGCCGCGGAACAGATACACGTCCTCGACGGACCGCAACCGCTGCAGGGTGAAGTTGGACAGCCGCCACAGGCCGAGCCGCTTGGCGATCATCGGGTGCAGGTTGCGATAGAGCATTTCCTCGACGAGCGCGCCGTGCTGCTGGCGGAACGTGAAGTGGTGCGTTCGCTGGTGCTCGGCCTCGGCGCCCTCGCTCGTGACGGTGACGTCCACCCGGTGCAGCGGTCGGCCAAAGTCGCAATCGCCGAGCAGTCGCTGCAGTTCGGCCGAGATCTCGTCAGCGATCGCGTGATCGCCAGATCGCCAAACGACGAGGTCCAGGACGATCAGCCTCGTGGAATCGCCTGCGGCCAGGTCCTCTGCTATCGCGTGTGCAACGAGCGGTAGATCCGCCAACGGCGCGTAGGTCGCGATGACATGCACATGCTTCTCGTCGAACTCGTAGTCGGCCGTGGCCAAGATTTGCCCGCGAGGCTCTGCGAATCGCATGTCGTGCAGCGGCCTGATCCGATAGAACCGGCGCAAGTGCGCCTCGAGCAGGACCTCGCGAAAGGCGCCCGATGCGCCGGCCCAGCGGTACAAGAGCATCGCCCGCAACGGCTGGGGGCACCACACGAGCCGCTCGACCAGTTCATCCCGGTCGCCACGATGCGGATCGGCTTGCAGGGCGTCGAGATGCCCGGCCATCTCCGCGTACACCGCGCCTGATACGCGCTCGAGCAACGGCTCGTCGAAGTAGTGGAAGAGCACGTCACGCGAGAGGCCTGCCAGGTCGGGGTAGCGCGCCTGGCTGGCCACTGCCAATGCCCCGATCAGAGCGCGCAGTTCGGGTTGCGCCGAGGCGGCGAGCGCACTTTAGCGCAGACGCCGCTCGAGCACAGCGGTCACGACCGGCACCATCTCGTCGGCGCGCTGGAAGGACCGCCACATCCACAGGACGGCCTCCTCGAGTGCCGGAGTTCGCTCGAGACCGTGCACGTCGTAGCGCGCGAGCATGTTGAGCAGTTCGACGCGGAACGAGTCGGACAGTCCAGCGCGGTCGGCGTCCAGCCATTGCAGATAGGACAACATGTGCTCCTGGGCCGACGTGTCGAACCCGCCGATCGCAGGGTCCGGTTGCGGTCGGTGCAGCGCGCTGACATTCGCGAAGAGGTCCAGCAGCCGATCCTCGGCCTGCAGCAGGTCTGCGTCGTCGGGGCTCGCGCGCAAGCAGAGTCGGGGCTGCTCGGTCAGCACCTCGGCGACGGCAGCAGGGTCCAGATCAAAGCCCATCAGGTAGGCGTGCAGCACCTCGTACGGACGCTGCCGACTGCGCTGCCTCTCGTCGGCGAGCGAGCCCAGTTCGGCGAGGTCCATCCTGGCGCCGGCGACCGAAGCAGCGATCGGAGTCTCGCGGATGCGCAGCAGGGCAGCCGTCCGCTCGACCTGCGTGTTGACCGAAACGCTGAGGTCCACGACTTCGCCCGCGAACGGCGCGGTGACGGTCGTTTCCATCTTCATGCTCTCCAGCACGACCAGCGGGTCTCCCGCCTCGACCCGGTCACCGGAACGCACGAGCACGGAGATGACGAAAGCGGGCCAGCCGGCGCGGACGACGCCGCCGTCGTCTCGCTGCACCCGGTGCGTCGTGTCGTCGACATCGATCAGGAACGAGGATCGCTGCGCGGAGACGACGACGTGGTACGTGCGGCCGGCGACCATCAGGCGGCGCTCGTACGGTCCGAACCGCCGCACGCCCACCTCGATCGCAGCGTTCCCGGACTCGATCAGATAGGCGTCAGGGCGGGTGCGGAAGACAGCAATGTTGTGCGCGCAGCTGCGATACCGCAGCGTCGTGCGGTGCCCGGCTGATCCGGGATCTTCGGGACGCCCGCGGCGGGCACCGGCGAGGAAGGCCGAGCGCGCCACCGCCTCGTCGGCGTCGTAGACCTCGATGGCCGCCATCAGAACCGCGATCGGCTCGGCGGGCGACAAATGCGCTCCGCTCGCCGTGAACCGGTCCAGCCAGTGATTGTCGATATCGCCGGTGCGCAGCGCCGCACTGTCGAGCAATGAGAGCAGGAACGACCGGTTCGTGGTGCCACCCTCGATCACAACCACCGTTCGTGCCAGTGCCAAGCGCAGGCGGGCGAGCGCCTCAGCACGGTCGTGGCCCCATGCGACCACCTTCGCGATGAGCGAATCGAATTCCGGAGCCACCTCGTCGCCTTCGGTCACGCCTGCGTCGACCCGGATGCTCGGCCCGGACGGTGGGCGCCAGAGCACGATCCGGCCCGGTGCCGGCGCAAAGCCCTGTTCGGGGTCCTCGGCACATAACCTCGCCTCGACCGCGTGACCGCGCGCCGGCGGGCACGTCCCCTCGAGCTTGCCCCCACACGCGATGTGCAGTTGCAGCTTGACCAGGTCGAGCCCCGACGTCTCCTCGGTGACGGGGTGCTCGACCTGCAGCCGGGTGTTCACCTCCATGAACTGGAAGTGGCCAGTTTCTGGGTCGACCAGGAACTCGACGGTTCCTGCATTGCGGTAACCCGCAGCGTCGGCGATGCACACCGCGGCTGCCCGAATAGCGTGCTCGCCCGACTCGTCCAGCACGGTGGACGCGGACTCCTCGATCACCTTCTGGTTGCGCCGTTGTACCGAGCAGTCGCGCACGCCGACGGCCCAGCCGGCGCCCTGACCGTCTGCGATGATCTGCACCTCGACGTGCCGGGCGCTTGCGACGTACCGCTCGAGGAAGACGTCCGGATCGCCGAACGCCAGCTCGGCTTCCTCCTGCGCTGCGGTGAGCGCACCCGCGAGGTCGGCCGGTTCCCGGACAAGCCTGATGCCGCGCCCGCCGCCCCCGGCCGCCGCCTTGATCATCACCGGGTATCCGAGGCGCAGGGCATGTGCACTTGCCTCGGTGGCGGTCGAGACGATGCCACCGCTCCACGGCACGACCGGCACGCCGACCCTCTCGGCGAGTTTCTTTGCGGCGACCTTGTCACCGAGCATCCGGATCGTCGCACTGTCCGGACCCACGAAGACGATGCCGGCCTCCTCGCACCGTTGCGCGAACGATGCGTGTTCGGCGACGAACCCCCACCCGACCCAGACCGCGTCTACGTCGGCGGCCAGCAGCGCTGCGACCACACGTTCCTCGTCGAGGTAGGCCGACTTGCGACAGCCGTCGGCCGGGTCGACGAACGTGGCGGGGCCCAAGCAGATCGCCTCGCCTGCCAGGCGAACGAACCACGCCTGCGCATCGGCATCGGTGTACACGACAATCGCCGTGATCGGCGGTCCGCTGCCCTCGCGATTCAGCTCGCCAACCGCGCCGAGCGCGCGCATCGCAGGTTCGCCGCGGTTGAGAATCGCAAGGCGGCGGATCTGTATCACGTCGGAAGCGCCTCCGCCACCAGCGCGCCGAGGCCCTGCCGGACGTCGGCCGAAACCGGCACCGGCAGCGGTGTGGTGCCGTAGCCCTCGACCGTCAGGACCACGTCGCCGTCGGCATCACGAACCGAGCAGTCGAAGTGATCGCCGACCGCGTTCGCGACGGCATACAGCGGGCCGCTGATCTGTGCCGGCTCGCGCAGCAGGCGCACCGCGTCGACGTGCCGCGGCAGCGCGAGCCGTCCGTGCTGGGCCGCCTCCCATAGACCGGCCGTCTGGAAGCAGAGTTCGACCAGGCGGGGACTGACGAACGTGGGTGCTCCTGAGGGGACGTGGTCGGCGGGCAACCCGTCGGCCATCCTCGCTGCGTTCCCGCCGTCATAGCGCCAGGACGACGAGACCACCTGGAAGGCCGGACCGTGGAAGTACAGGTCATAGACGCGTTCGCCGCCGACCGTATGGGTGGCCTCTGTGACGGCGTCGGCGTGCTCCGGCTCAGGGGCGTTCGCGGCGAGGCGCACCGTCGCGGTGAAGTGGGTCGTGTGCTGTGCCTCGTCCGAACCGGGTAGCAGGCGCGCACCCTCGAGCGCGCAACTGGCCAGCAGATCACGCCCGTCGGGGCGGATCGTCGCGCGGATCGTCAGCGTCCGCGGCTCGTCCCGGTAGAACTTGACCGGCGCCAGGAACTCGACGTCCTCGACCGCGACCACGTGCCAGCTCGGCACGAGCAGCCTGGCCACCTCCGCAAACGCCTCGATGCCCATGACGCCGGGCAGAACGGCGGTGCCGTCGATCCGGTGGTCGTTCAGGAAGGGTTGCTGCTTCGGGTCGAGCGTCGTCCGCACGACCAAGCCGCTGTAGACGCCGGCGGCCTCGATCATCTCGAGCATCGGCCCACTCCCGGCCGGAACCTTCCCGGCCTCGATGCCACCGGTCTCGTCGAACTCGTCGACGAGGCGCCCGAGTGCACCGGCGACGACCACCTCCCCGGACGCCGCGCCACTCGTGAGCTCGCGACGGATCCAGGCGGTGCCGGCGGCGGGGTCAAGGGTCTCGATTCCCGCCATCTGCATAACCTTGGGAATCGATCCGCGACTTGCCATGCCGATGCCCGCCCAGGCCGTCCAGTCGAGCGCGATCGCGCGGGTCTCGGGCCGCGTGCGTCGCAGGTTGCTCGTGAGCTTGCACAGCAGGTCGTTCGCCGCGCTGTAGTCCGTCTGGCCGACGTTGCCGAACCGGCCGGCGACCGAACTGAACGCCACCGTCGCGCCCAACGGCATGTCGCCCATCGCATGCAGCACGTTGAACCAGCCGTCGCTCTTCACGTCGAAGACCAGGTCGAATTCGCGTCTCCCCTTGTCAGGCAGCGACTGGCTGATGTCCAGCCCCGCGGCGTGTAGCAGCACGTCGACGCGTCCACTCGTTTCGCGCACCTCGCCCATCACCCGCGTAACCGCGTCTGCGTCGGTGAGATCGACCTGGTGGTATCGGGCAGTGCCGCCGGCCTCGATCACCGCTCGCACCGCTGCATGCGCACAGGCGAGCCGTTCGATGCGCGCGAGCTCCTTCTCGATCAGGACGGGCGTCGGGCGTTGGCCCGCTTGCTTCATCCGTGCGGCGATGTCGGCCTTGAGACCGTCCCTGTCCGCAGCGATGCGTTGCAGGTCCGGATCATCTGGGTCCGGCGCGGGCGTGAGGTCCAGCAGGTGGAATGTCGCGCCGAACGCTCGGGCGAGGTCGGCGGTGATTGCCGAGACGATGCTGCCTGCGGCACCGGTGACCACGAAGACACTCTCGGCGTCGAGTGGCTTTCGGGTTGCCGGACCGAACGGTTCCTCGGCCAGACCGACGGTCCAGCGCAGTCCGTCGTCCGGATAGCCGACCTCCACGCAGCCGGGGTCGCGCAACGTCTCGTCGACCAGTAGGTCGGCGACCCCGTCTCGCCCCGCAGGCACGTCGACGACCTTGACGAGGGCATCGGGTTGCTCGCGCCGGTAGGCCTTGGCGAAGCCGCTCACCGCCCCGCCGAGAGGAGCGGTTGCCCCGGTCGCGTCGTAGCCGTGGTAGCCGCCGAGGCGGGTCGCCGCGACGAGGAACGGTTGGCTGTCGTAAAGGTGCCGCATCGTGACGTAGAGGTTCTTGACTCGCCGCGCCAGCGCCTCATGCCATGCCGCGAGGTCCATCGCCTCGATCGGGCCCTCGTCGTCGAGAGCGGCGAGCCAGTAGACGCCGCTCACCGGTGCGTCCGCCAGCCATCCGTCGAGCGTGTCGGCGAGCTGCTCGGCATCGATGCCCGCGTCGAGGACGAGGCTCGTGCAACCTCGCTCGGTCAGACGCTCGACCAGCTTTGCCCCCACTGCGCCCTCGTCGAGCATCACGACGACGCGGTGGCTACCGTCGAGCGCGACACCGGTCTGCTTGCACAGATCCAGACTCGGCCGCAAAACAGGCACCGGGATGCGCCGCGGGTATCGGTCGGTGGCGGCGAGGTCGCCGGCCACTGCCTGCTCGGTCGGCCCGCTCGACTGCTCGGCTGTCGGCACAACCGCAGGTGCCGGCTCGACCGGTTCCTCAACGGCGGCCACCTTGTCGCTGATCCAGCCGACGACGTGGTTCAGCGTCGGGAAGTCGCGCAGCTTCAGGTTTTCGTCACGCTCGACCCCGTAACGTTCCCGCACCGCCGCGAACACCTCGGCCTGCTTGACCGTGTCCACCCCCAGGTCGGCCTCCAGATCCAGATCAAGATCCAGCAACTCCGGCGGATACCCCGTCATCTCCGACACGATCGACACCACGGCATCGACCATGTCCGCACGACTCGCCACCACCGGCACGACCGGCTCCGGCACGACCGGCTCCGGCACAACCGGCACCGGCACGACCGGCACCGCAGCCACGGCTGGGACGAGCGTCGCGGTCTTGTCCTTGATCCAGCCGACGACGTGGTTCAGCGTCGGGAAGTCGCGCAGCTTCAGGTTTTCGTCACGCTCGACCCCGTAACGTTCCCGCACCGCCGCGAACACCTCGGCCTGCTTGACCGTGTCCACCCCCAGGTCCGCCTCCAGATCCAGATCAAGATCCAGCAACTCCGGCGGATACCCCGTCATCTCCGACACGATCGACACCACGGCCGCAACCATCGGATCGCCCCCGGCCTCGCTCGCCGGCTCCTCCGGCACCACCGGCTCCGGCTCGACCGGCTCCGGCACGACCGGCTCCGGCACGACGGCGCGCGCGGCGGCGGGTGCGGCTGCCGGTACGGCTGCCGGTACGGCTGCCGGTGCAGGTGCCGGTACGGCTGCCGGTGCAGGTGCCGGCGCGCTCGGCTGTGCATGCTTGTCGATGACGCGCAGTCGATGCTGGACGACCTCGAGCTCAGCGTCCGGCTGGCCGCTGACCCGGCGCAGCCAGCCCTGCCAGGCGGCGGGATCTGCGATGCGGTAACGGAAACCCAGCTGGTCCGGCGAGCGGCGCAAGCGGTCGGGCATAGGCGTCCAGCGCAGCATTGCCATCGCGATCTGAGACCCGAAGCCGGCTGCGAGACGCAGCGCGTACTGCACCGGGTACGCGCCGCCGCTAGACAGGTTCAGGTCGCCGAGCTCAGGATCGGGCTCCTTGAAATTGGGCACCGGCGGCACGATGCCGGTCTCCAGCGCCTTGATCGCCACGACGTCCTCGATGCCGGCGCCCATTGCGTGCCCGGTGAAGCCCTTCGTATTGGTGATGACAACCTCGTCCGCAGCGGATCCGAACGCCGAACGCAACGCACTGATCTCCGCCGCGGCGCTGCCGCCGCGCGCCGGCGTGTACGTCTCGTGCGAGACGAACATGGTCGAGGCCGCCATGGCGGCGCGGTCGATCCCCCGTGACTCGACCTGACGCAGCAACTGCTCCATCACCTGGCTCACGTGCGCGACGTCGAGGCGCGTGCCATGGAAGGCGCTGTTCGCCGTCACTGCGCCCAGCACCTCGCAGATCGGCTGGATGCCGCGCTCGCGAGCGGCGTCCGCAGATTCGACGATGATCGCCGCAGCGCCCATCCCGACGATCATCCCGTGGCGGCGACGGTCGAAGGGAAGCGCGGCGTCCTCGACCACGTCATCGGTGGCGGCAGCCCCGCTTGCCAGGAAGCCGCTGCCGATCCACGGAAGCAGCGCGTCGCCGGTGACGTCGTCGGCCGCTATCACCACAACACGGCGCGCGCGGCCGGTGCGGATCCAGTCCTGCGCGATGCACAGTGCCTGGGTCGTGCTGGCGCAGGCCGCGTTCACCTGGGTGTTCGGCCCGCGCGCACCGATGAGCTCGGCGAACTGCGAATGGCCCATGGCCAGGCAGCGGAAGATGAAGCGCCGATCGAACTCGAACGGCTCGGTGGCGAGTAGGTGCTGCATTTCGGCGATTCGCCGGTCGACCTCTGCGGTCGCGGCCTCGTCGCCGCCCATCCGCGAGCGGACCGCTTGAAGCGAAGCGAGTTCGTGGCGCCGGCCACGATCCTGCGTGTAGCGCTCTATGTCCTTTGCGAACTCGCCGTATCCGGGGAACGCGGACGCGAACACGATGCCGGTGTCATCGCGCATTTCGTCTGGCAGACCCCAACGATCGGGCAGTTGGGTGCCCAGCGTCGTGGTGCGGTAACGCATGACGAGCGGGATGCCCGCGTCGCGCAGCGCGTCGAAACCTGCGCCGACCGCGAGTCGTGTGGCCGAGTCCAATGCCGCATCACGCGACTCATCGATCCCGAACTCGGTTACGGCGTCGAACGGTGCCCGACGGCCGGCCAGCTTGATGACGCCGGCCTCGTCGTCGATGGCCACGAAGCTCGGTTCGCCCGACTCGGGCTTGATCAGGCGGGTGATGTGCTTGTCGACCATCGCCTGCCGCAGGTGATGTGGAATCGCGTCGATGAACTGCTGACCGCCGAGGATGCGGCCGATGTTCTCGTCGTCGAATACGCGCTCGACGCCGGGTAGCCCCAACGCCGCGCCTGTCACGACAACCGGCTCGTGCGTGGTCAGCCCGTTGGCAGGAGCAAGAGCAGGAGCGGCCTCGCCGTCGTAGATCTGGCGACCGCGCTCCAGGAACTCTGCAAAGACCTTGCCGAGCTCGACATATTTGTCCGTATGCATGGTCGTCCTCGGTTCGGGGACCGTCGCCTCGGCCGCCGGGTGAGTGACGGCCGGCGTCACGGCGGCCGCGACGGCACCGTTGGGCGCCGGGGATGCGCTCGCTCGCAGGCCCAGGCCCGCGGCGTAGAGACCGCACAGGGCCTGGTTGAACGCCGTAGCGTCGCGCAGCTTCGGATGGTTGGTGAACAGCGCGAGGACGTCGGCGCGCCCCGGCCCGAACACGTCCTCCACGAACCCGTGCAGCGCCTTCTTCGGGCCGACCTCGACGAACACTCGCGCACCAGCGTCGTACAACGTGTGCAGACCCTTGACGAACTGGACTGGGGATGCAACCTGGCGCCCGAGGATCTCGACCATCGCCTCGGCGTCCGTGTCGGCGGGGTAGAACTCGCCCGTAACGTTGGCCACGATCGGCAGCGTGGGAGCGTGCGCCGCGAGTCGGCGCAGGACCTTCATCAGCGGCGTGCTGATCGGGGCGACGATCGACGTGTGGAACGCATGGCTGACCGGAATCCGCCGCGCCGTGAGACCGGCCGCCTTGAAGGTCTCGACGATGCGCTCGACCGCCTCGGTCGCGCCGCCGACGACAGCCTGGCTGTTGCTGTTGACGTTCGCCACGACGACGTACCCCTCGGCCTCCGCGACGATCTGCTCGATCTGCGGCAGCGGGCCGAAGACCGCGGCCATCGCCCCGTTGTCGTCGATGTCGAGGCTGGCCATCTCGTGGCCCCGGGCGCTGACCGCCTCGAGAGCCGCCGAGAAGTCCAGGGCGCCGGCTGCCACCAGCGCGCCGTATTCGCCGAGGCTGTGGCCCATGACCATGTCCGGCGCCACGCCGTGCGCGGCCAGCATCCGGGTCAGCGCGATGTCGCAGGTGAGCACAGCGGGCTGCGTGATCTCGGTCTGCAGGAGCTGGCGGTCCAGGCGGGCGACCGTCTCGGGGTCATCGCTGTCACTGAATATGTACGAGGACAGCGGCTGACCCAGGAGCGGCGCCATGATCCGGTCCGCCTCCGCGAACGTGTCCGCTGACGATCGGCTCCGACTCGCGCAACGGCTTGAGCATGTTGACGTACTGCGAGCCCTGCCCGGTGTAGAGGAACGCGACCTTGGGCGCCGGGCCGCCTCCCCGGAAGACACCTTGGGATTTCAGCAGCCGCCACATTGCCGGACTACCGGCGGCGAACGCCTTGAGCGCCTTGTCGGCCTTCGTCGCGAGCTCCGCGGCGTCGGCGTAGTCGATCGCCAGCCGGGACGCCGCGCCGCGGAGGGCCGGATCGAGATCAGCCGGCTCCGGCATATGTCCGCTGAGGGCATCGATGTGCACACGCTCGAGCTGCGCTACGACATCGCCGTCCGAGCTGCCCCCGATAACGAGCGCCCGGCGTCCGTCCGGCCCTGACGCGGCAGACTCCGACGCGACGGCGGCGTTCGGCAGCTCCACGCCCGCGAACGAGCGCCGTTCCGCAGACGCATGCCGCCCCGGGACGTATTCCGAAAGCACCGCGTGGAAGTTCGTGCCACCGAAGCCGAATGCGCTGACCGCGCCCAGCCGCACGCCGCCCGCAGGGACCGGCCACTCCCGCAGGTCGGTGTTGACCCGGAACGGCGAGCTGGCCCAGTCGACGTTCGGGTTCGGGTCGCGGAAGTTGAGGCTCGGCGGCAGGACCTTCTCGTGCAGGCTCAGCACCATCTTCAACAGACCCGCGGTACCGGCTGCTGCCTTGAGGTGGCCGACGTTCGACTTCACCGAACCGAGCGCGATGGCGCCGGGCGCCACGCCCGCGGGGCCGAACACGCTGGTGAGGCTCTCGAGCTCGGCGGCGTCGCCCACCCGGGTCGACGTCCCGTGCGCCTCGATCGCCGATGCCGCAGCCGGGTCGACACCCGCCTGCTGCCATGCGCGTGCGATGGCCAATCGCTGGCCGGCCGGGTTCGGTGCGGTGATGCCCTTCCCCTTGCCGTCGCTGGACCCGGCCATCCCGAGCAGGACGGCGTAGATGCGATCGCCCGCGCGCTCGGCATCAGTCAGTCGCTTCATGACGAAGATCGCGGCGCCCTCGCCCATGACGAAGCCGTCGGCGCCTGCGTCGAACGGCCGGGTGCCGGTAGCCGAGAGCGCACCGATCTTGCAGAACTTCACAAACGACGTGACGCCCATGTTGCGGTCGACGCCGCCGCTGATGGCCACGTCGTACTGGCGCGAGGCGAGGCCCGCAGCTGCCGCCCACATGCCGGCCAGCCCGGAGGCGCAGGCTGCGTCGGTGGTGAAGTTCGGGCCGCGGAAGTTGAACAGGTTGGCAATCCGGCCGGCCGTGACGTTCGCGAGCTCGCCGGGCATGGTGTCCTCGTTGATCTCGACGAAGTTCGCGAGGTATCCCTTTCGGGTCTCGTCGACGATCGCCTGCCGGATGTCCTCCGGCAACGACACGAAGCTCGGTGCTGACTCGACCTCACGCAGCATCTCGGGCAGCGCGATGCGCATGTTCGTGGCGTAGTGCTTCTCGCCACCGATCGCGTTGCCGAGGATGACGGCGACCTGCTCCGGGTCCACGTCCCAGTCCGGCCACCCGGCATCGAGCAATGCGGCACGGGCAGCGGCGAGCGCCCACTTCTGCGCGTCATCCATCTGCTCGGCCACTTTTGGTGGGAGCGGCAGCCGCCATCCCATCGGGTCCCATGGGTATTCGCGCACCCAGCCGCCGATGCGCGAGTAGGTCTTGTCGGGAGCGTTCCGGTCGGCGTCGTAGTAGAGGTCGGGATCCCACCGCTCCGGTGGGACGTCGCTGATGCTGTATCGGCCGGCCTTGATGTTCTCCCAGAACGCGGCGGCGTTGGGTGCGTCCGGCATGATCGCGGCAATACCGACGATGGCGATGGGCTCGTGTTTCGGCATATCGCCCTCCAAGGGGCGTCGGTGAATCAGGCGGAACGGTCGTAGAGCGCGTCGGCGACCCGGTTCATGTCCGCGACCAACCCGGTTTGCACGGCGCGGACCTCGTCCAGCCGCAACTGCGTCTCCAGATCGCTGAGGTCGGTGTCAGGCGCAGCGGCTCCACGCACCCAGCGCAGTCCGTGCTCAGCGACGGTCTGCGCGGCCTCACGAGCGAACACGCGGCTGATGGTGGCCAGGACGAGCGCAGCGAAGCGCTTGTCCGCCTTTGCCGGCAAGGTGCCGTCGGCGGCAGCTGCTGCCCGGCGGGCCAGGCTGGCAGCGCATTCGGCCCACGCGATCAGCTCGCCGAGCCGGAGCAGTACGTGCTGGTTGCGGGTGAGCCGGCCGACCCGGCACGCTTCGAGCACACCTGCGAGCGCCCAGGTGGCGAGCGCCGCGGCGTCAGCACCGAGGTCCGGACGGCGCGCGTGCAGCGCGTCCAGCTCGCGAGCCCGCTCGCGGTAGAACTCGCCGCGCGTCTTGAGATGCTGCTGCCACCGGTCGCGGGCGATCGTCATCTCCATGATCTCCGAGGTGCCCTCGTAGATCGTGGTGATCCGCACGTCGCGCTTGATCTTCTCGACGATGTAGTCACGGGTGTAGCCGTAGCCGCCGTGCGCCTGGATCGCCGCCTCCGCCGCGGCGTTGCCTGATTCGGTTGCGAAGTACTTGGCGATCGCGCCCTCGGTGTTCAGCGCGCCGTTCTCGCCATCGCCGGCGTCAATGCGCGTCGCGGTCTCTTCGATCGAGGCGCGCGCGGCCTCCAGCCGGACGACGTGCGGCACGATCAGCTTGTGCGTGTAGCCCTGCTTCTCCGACAGCGGGGCGCCGGCCTGGATGCGCTGAGTCGAGTAGGTGATCGCTCGGTCGAGGGCCGACCAGCCGCCTCCCAGACCGAACGCGGCCACCATGAGACGCGTGTAGCCGAAGACTTGCTGGGCCTGGACAAGCCCCTGTCCTTCGACGCCGCCTACCAGGTTCTGCACCGGCACGAACACGTCGTCGAGGAACAACGCCGCGGTATTCGACAGCCGGATGCCGTGCTTGTCTTCGGGCTTGTTCTGGGTGAACCCTTCGGCGCCGCGCTCCAGCACGAACCACGAAGGACCGCCGGGCGCGAGCGCGAGAATCGTGTAGGCGTCTGCGATGCCGCCGTTGCTGATCCACTGTTTGCGTCCGTTGAGGCGGTATCCGGCGATTGTGTCGTTCTCGACGACCGGCACGGCGGTCGTGCGCAGTGCTCCCAGGTCGCTGCCTGCTTCGGGCTCGGTCGCGCCGTATGCGAAAAGGATGCCGCTGTCTGCAATGCGGGTCAGCCAGCGCTCCTTCTGCTCCGGGGTGCCGCCGACGAACAGCGGGTCACTGCCCAGGAAAGTCGCGAGCACACTCGTCGCCAGCCCGATGTCCAGGCGTGCCATCTGCTCGCAGACCCGGTACACGTCGAAGCTGCCGCCCCCCATCCCCCCGTAAGCCTGCGGGATGAACAGAAGCTGAATCCCGAGCTGCTCGCCGCACATCGCTCGCACCAGGTCCTCGGGGCAGACGTCCTCGTGGTCCAGCTCGAGCATTCGACTGTCCGGCAGCGCATGGCTGACGAAGTCGTGCAGCGCCGTCGACATCATCGAAAGGGTGTCGGCGTCCAAGCCCGGCGCAGCCCGGTTAGCAGACAGGTCCGTCGTGGCCATATGCCTACCCTCTTCCCCGACCCCCCCGCTGACTCTCGTCCGTTATCAGCGAATACGCAGGTGCCATTGGTCCCGAGGAGGTGGAAGCAAAGTGCCAAGGTTAGAAGATGCGCCTGCCACTGCTAGTGCGGTGACTCGACGCGCCGCTTGAGGCCGTCGGTCCCCGCTGTGGCCGCTTTCTTCATGACCTGTCGAACCAGCAGCCCCGGCAGCGGGATGGCCGTGTCGATCTGCAGCTCGAAATGGACGTGCGATATGCCGACCCCGTCCGTAATCGAGTAGCTGCCGCGCTGATCCTTCTGCTGCAGCGTGGGCTTGACCAGCGACCAGCTGACCCCGTGTGCCGTCCACTCGTAGTCCAGCACCTGCGTGTCCGTCAGCCCGACCGCGGAAACGCCCATGCTCGCCCGCATGGGCCGGCCGTCCGGGAACCGGCTCTCGGCAGAGGCCCACTTGTGCAGCGCCGACCACTGCGGGTACGCCGGCACGTCTGCGATCACCGCGAGGATCTCAGCGGGCGTCGCCTCGATGTCAATCGTTGCGCTGACGGTCGCCATGCCTGCACGCTATGCCGAGGGTCAGCTGGCCGTGGCGTGGTTCGCCCGGGCCGGCAGGGCATCGATGAATTCGCGAGTGAGCTGCGCGGTCAGCTCGGGGTGCTCGAACTGCGGCACGTGGCCGCAGTCATCGATCACAACGCAGCCGGCGCCCGGAAGCGCCTCGGCGACCAACCGGCTGAAACCGACCGGGATCAGCACGTCGCGGTCGCCCCACAGAAACAGTGCGGGCGGCTTCAGCGTCGGCAGCCGCTCCCAGAAGCCGCTCTTCCCGAACGGTTCGTCGAGGTAGACGTGGCGCAACGCCGAGAAGATGGCCAGGCGGTTGGCGCGCACGTTCAGCACGCGGGTGAACTCGTCGATCGCGGCGGCGTGCCAAGCGTCGGGCAGGCGGGTCGGGTCGGCGAACAGGCTGCGCAGGCCCCGGGCGGCGATGCTGCGCGGGATGCGAACCGGAAGGGACGCGATCTCGTCGCGGACCAGCCGGACGAGCGGCACGAACTGGCGCAGCTTGCGGAAGGCGACGGCGGGGCACAGCAAGACCACGCCGCGCACCTCGTTCGGCGAGCCGAGGGCCGCCTCCAACGCGGCACGCCCGCCGAGGCTGTTGCCCACGAGGACGGCCGGCTGATCGCACGTTTCGCGCAGGAATGCCATCAGCCAGTTGCCGAGGTATTCCGGGGCGTGTGCGACACCTGTAGCCTGCGTGCCGCCATGGCCTGGCAGATCCGGCGCGAGCACGTGAAAGTCGCGAGACAGCACCGAGATCAGGGGCAGCATCGAGGCGTTCGTCGCGCCGAGGCCGTGCACCAGGACCACCGGCGCAGCGTCGACCGGCCCGGACTCGAGGACGAACGTCTCGATCCCCGCGGCCACGACGGACCGGGTGATGGTGCGGGTGTGGTCGGCCCGGTCGCCGGGGAACAGGCCGTCGAACTCCAGGGCGAGGGCGATGTTGCCGCGCAGCGTGAGGTCCCCGGCGAGGAAAGCCTCGATACCACTGCGGGTTCCCGCAACGACGTCCCTGAGGACGGTGAGCGATGCGTGCACGGTTGTCGTGGGGTTGGCCGGTGTGCCGCGGGTGGCAACGGCGCGTCCGTGGTCGATCTCGACGGTCCAGTTCGCCAGGCCGCCGGCGGTGAACAACAGCGTCGCCGTCGTGCCGGCAAGCAGCGGCGAGTACGTGCCCAGCAGCCGATCGCGAAACAGCGGCAGCAGGTCCGTGTCCGACACACCCGCGTCCTTTCCCGGCCGGTACTGTCCTACGTCCACATGGTGCGCCGCCGGTGACAGCGATCGCAATGTGCCCGCACCCGCCTGCACCATGGGCCAGGTGCGCGTTACGTTTGCCGGCCCGCGGAGGCACCTGCCGGGATCGGCTCCAGCTGGCTCGCACGGGCTCGGCCGGCTGGGACGTGGAGCACTTGGGCAAGCCGTTTGGGCAGCCACCAGTTGTACTCGCCGAAGAGGGCCAGCAGGGCCGGTACCAGGAGGGCGCGGACGACAGTGGCGTCGAGCAGGATGCCGGCGCCCAGGCCGGTGGCGAAGACCTTGAGGTCGGTGTCCGGTGCTTGCGAGAGCGCGAAGAAGGAGAAGCCGAGGATCAGCGCGGCGCTGGTGACCAGCCGGCCGGTCCGGCCGAGCCCTTCCACGATGGCGGTTGAGGTGCTCGCGCCGGCGTCGTACTCCTCGCGGATGCGGCTGAGAATGAACACCTCGTAGTCCATCGAGAGTCCGAACAGGAACGCGAACACCATGAGCGGGACGAAGTTGGTGATCGCTCCGGTGGCAGGGATGTTCCAGATCGCGTGCGAGCCGTGGCCTTTCTGCCAGACCAGCACGAGGATGCCGTAGGTCGCGCCGACGCTGAGCAGGTTCAGCAGGACGGCCTTGAGCGCCATGAGCACGGAGCGGAACGTCCGCAGCAACAGCGTGAACGAGAAAAGCACGATGAGCGTGAGCATGAGCGGAAACGATCCGTAGACGGCGTGGTTGAACGACTGTGACTGCGCACCTGAGCCGCCGACCTGCACGTCGAGGCCCCGGGTCGCTCGGCGCACCTCGCCGATGACCGTTGCGCCGGCGCCGGCGTTGGTCTCGCGTTCGGGGATGACGTCGACGACTGCGTGCCCGCCTGACACGCCGGTCTGCAACGCCCCTCGTACGCCGGGCAGCCCGTGCGTGGCGGCGATGACCCGGTCGGCTTGACCGGTGCTGGTGAGGACCTGAATCGGGGTGAGTGCACCGCTGGAGATGCCCGCTCGTTCGAGGTTGGCTGCCGCGGCGCGCGGCGCACCGGCGGAGGCCAGCGCCGAGGACGACGGTTCACCGGTCACCAGCGAGAACGCGGGAACCAGGAGCGCGATCAGGATGAGGCCACCGACCAGAACAGCGGTCCAGCGGCGGCGAACCACGAGACGCGCCCAGGCGCTCCACGCACGCGACACCGTGGCGACACGCCGGCGTCGTGGCCGGTCGAGGAACGGACCGGCGGAGGTGAGCAGCGCGGGTAGCAGGGTGATGCTGACGAGCACGCTGACCAGCGGGATGAGCACGCCGCCGTAGCCGACCGAGCGCAGGAACGGCACCGGCAGCACGACAAGGGCGAGCAGGCCGACCGCGACCGTGACCCCGGAGTAGAGGACCGAGCGGCCGGCGGTCTGCATGGCGATCTCGACCGCGTCGCGGTTCTCCCGGCCGTGCGCGCGCTCCTCCCGCCATCGGGTGACCACCAGCAACGAGTAGTCGATGGCGACACCTAGCCCGATGAGTGCGACCAGGAACTGAACGAGGAACGACACGCTCACCGCGTGGGTCAGTCCGCTGACGAGCAGGAACGTCGTGAGGATCGACACGAGCGCCGTGATCAGCGGTATGACCGCGATGAACGAGCCGAAGACGAAGGCGAGGACGACAATCGCGCCGACGGCGCCGATCAACGTCTCGCTGAGCACGCCGCTCCCGCCATGGTCCGAGCCGGTCAGCTCGCCGAAGCCGGTCAGACCGACGGTGCTGCCCTGGGGAAGGTGCGCCGCCCGGGCGAAAGTCTCCGCCGCCGATTGGCCGATTGGCTTGTCGAAGAAGTCGCCCGACGAGAGCGGGTACACCACGACGAAGGTGGTTCGGTGGTCGGCGCTGACGAGCACCGAGTCGGACGCGGTGGCATAGGAGACGACCCGGGGAGCGGGCCGGCCGCTGACCGTGAGGGACTTGGCGAGTGCTTCGTCGCCGCGCGCGAGCGCGGCCACCGACCCGGCGGAGGTCACATCGCTGCCCGCCGGCAGCGTGACGACAACCAGTGCCGGGTCCCGGTCGCCGCCGCCACCGACAGCCTTGATGATGGCCTGATTCGCCTCATACCCAGCCTGTCCGGGCAGCGAGAACGACTTGTCCAGCTGAGAGGACAGCCCGGCGGTAGCGGCGATGCCGGCGACGGTGAGCAACAGCCAGGCCGAGAACACCCAGCGGGCGTGGGTCGAGCAGAACGTCGCGATCCGACGCATGGCACTTCCTTCGAATTCGAGAGTTTGCGGGTTGGCACTGGCGGCAGGGGGGCGTGCGGACCCGTCGGCGATGGTCTAGCCCCCCGGTGACCCGACACCGGATATCTTTTACAGCGCTGTCAACGTAATCGCCGCGTGATAATCTTGTCAACCGTGTCAGAGTTACATGCGTCACGACCACGGGTTCGGCGTCGCCGATCCGATGCGCAGCGCAGTATCGCCGCGATCCTGGACGCGGCCGCGCGGGTGCTCGGGCGAGATCCGTATGCGAGCATGGAAGAGATCGCGACGGCCGCGGGAACCAGCCGGCAAACCGTCTACGCACACTTTCCCTCGCGCGAGGCCCTGCTCAACGCGCTCATCGACCGCGCCACCGAGCAGGTCGTCGCCACGCTCGACGCCGCCGACCTCGACAACGTGTCGGCGAGCGAAGGGCTCGCGCGGTTGCTCGAGATCGGCTGGACGGCCTTCGAGGCCGAGCCGTTCCTCCTGCAGCTACCCACTCCGGCGCAGACCCCGACCGAGGAGCGCGTGCTACACGAGCCGGTCCTGGCCCACCTCGAGCGGCTGATCAGGCGCGGGCGACGCGACGGCGATTTCGACCGCAAGCTACCGGTGAACTGGATGCTGGCCGCAGCGATCGCGCTGGGCCACGCCGCCGGCGATGAGGTCCGCGCCGGCAGGATGAGCTCCCACAAGGCGCGGGTCGTGCTCGAGCAGGGGCTGGCACGCCTGTTCGGGACATAGCGAAGGCCGCGCCTGATCTTCCGTCGCGGCGCAGGATCCGGTCCGCTGTCCGCGCTCGACGATCACTCTGGCATCCCCTTTTCTGAACATCAATGTATGAGTTACAGTCCTACTTGTATCTCGTACATGCGCATTCACGTTAGAGCAGGCGAGTCAACGATGGAGATCGCCGCGCAACCCGCAACTGACGACCG
The DNA here is from genome assembly GCA_963733615.1 of uncultured Actinomycetes bacterium. Classification (GTDB taxonomy): domain Bacteria; phylum Actinomycetota; class Actinomycetes; order Mycobacteriales; family Jatrophihabitantaceae; genus DASXRA01. The sequence goes on along the minus strand of CAVTEA010000040.1, from coordinate 7,023 downwards.
GATCGGAGAACTCCCGTGACTGCAACCAGCCACGCCCAGGCAGGGACGACCGCCGCCGGGTCTGCGCACCGCGCGCGGTGGGTCGCGCTTGCCCTGCTCGCGTCCGCGCAGCTGATGCTCGTCCTGGACGTGACGGTGGTGAACGTGGCGCTGCCGGACATCGGCGGGTCCCTACACCTGCAGCGCAGCGAACTGCCGTGGGTGATGACGATCTACACCCTGTTCTTCGGCGGGCTGATGCTGCTTGGTGGACGGATCGCCGACCTGTTCGGTGCGCGCCGCTCGACCCTGCTCGGGCTCGCGCTGTTCACCGCTTCGTCGCTGCTGTGCGGGCTGTCTGGCAGCGCTGACATGTTGCTCATCGGGCGATCGCTACAGGGCATGGGCGCCGCACTCATGTCGCCCGCGGCGCTGGCCACCGTTATGACGCTGTTCGCCGACTCCGGCCGCGGTAAGGCGCTCGGGGTCTGGTCGTCGATCAGCGGTGTCGGGGCCGCGCTCGGGGTCATCCTCGGCGGCGTCCTCACCTCGGAGGCGGGCTGGCGGTGGGTGTTCGCGATCAACGTCCCGATCGGTGCCGCCCTGCTCGTCGCGATCCCACTGGTCACGCCCGCCGGGCGGCCATCAGCCGACACAGGCAAGGGCCTGGACGCGCCCGGCGCCGCACTGGTCACCGCCGGCACCGGAGCAGCCATCTACGGACTGATCAACGCCGGCAGCCACGGCTGGGCCGCCCCGTCCACCCTGCTCCCCCTCGTACTGGCCGTCGCGATCTGGGCCGTCCTGGCAGTGGTCGAGGCACGGACGAGCCGCCCCCTGCTCACCGTCGGCCTGCTCGTGCGGCGCCCCGCGCTGGCCGGCAGCTTCCTCATGCTCACCGCGACCGGGCTCATGATCGGCGAGTTCTTCCTGGGCTCGTTCGCGCTGCAACACGCGCACGGCTACAGCGCCCTGCACGTGGGCCTGGCGTTCCTGCCGATGGCGGTCACCACAGTCATCGGGGCCCACACCGCGAGCCAGGTACTGACGCGCGTCAACGCACGCGTCACGGCCGTCACCGGCCTCACGCTCGCCGCCGCCGGCTACGCGATCACCGCCAGCTGGACCCAACCGGTCACCTTGATCACTCGGACTCAGCGTCGCAACACTCGGCATCGGCGCCACCTTCGTCACAGCCTTCACCGCCGCGCTCACCGACGCTCCACCCGCCGAGGCCGGTCTGCGCTCGGCATTGGTGAACACATTCCACGAACTCGGCGGCGCGGCCGGCGTCGCCGTCCTGTCCAGCGTGGCCGGGGCCGGCCTGATCACCGCGCACGTCAGCAGCCACGACTTCACCCGCGCATTCACCGTCGGCGCAGCACTGGCCGCAGTGTCGGTGGCGATCGCCGCCGTGCTGGTGCCCACCGTGCTACGGACACCTGCCGCCGGCACCCCGACGCACTGACCCCGCACCGATACAACCCCAAAGGGGGAACCCATGCGGCTCGTAGTCTTCGGCGCCACCGGCGGCACCGGACCATTCGTCCTGCGCGAGGCACTCGCGCGAGGCCACGACGTCACCGCCTTCGCGCGCCGGCCCGAAACGCTGCCCGACACATCCCGCCCGTTGACCGTCATCGAAGGCGACGCACGCCACCCGTCCGCAGTCGGCAAAGCGATCAGTGGACAAGACGCAGTAATCGTGACCGTAAGCGGACGGGGACGGCCCGACGTCGCCCGCGACATTGCCAGCACAGTAACCGGGGCCATGAGCGAACTGGGCTTAGCACGCCTGGTCGCCACCAGTTCGTACGGCATGGTCGCTACCAAACCGTACGTGCTGGCCAGCCTGGTACGCCGCATCTTCGCCAAGTCGTTCGCCGACCAACGCGCCGCCGACGAGGTTATCCAAGCGAGCGAGGTGGACTGGACAATCGCCAGAGCCACCCGCCTGCTCGACAAACCCGCGAACAGGCCAGCTCGCATCAGCTCGGACCTGTTCAAGGCAGGCCCCTACTCGCTGACCCGGCAGGCATGGGCAACCGTTCTGGTAAACCTCGCCGAGCACACGACCCACCTGCATCAGATCGTCAACGTCACCGGCTGAGCGCACAACGGCAGAATGAGCCACCACCCCACCGCGACCGCTCGGTTCGACCCCCACCCCATCGACCGCCACGACCCAGCGTTCGACGAACGCCGGCCGGCTACCGCAACGATCCGAGCCGCTCGACAGTGCAGCCGCGGGGCCGTGCCAGCTCCGATGCCCGTTCGGTCTCGACCCGGGTTTCGACGGTCATCACCGAACGTCCTCGCCGGTCCTGGTCAGGGCGGCCAGCCAGCCGCGGACTCCGTCCGGGTGGATGTTGGTCTCGATGGTGGTGGGTTCGATCGAGTCGATGCGCCACCCGTCGGTGAATGCCGCGAGGATGTCGTTGAGGCTTACTCGGTGGGGAACGGTGTCGTACTAGTGGTCACGACCGCTAGCCGCGCTAAAGCCCGCGAGCAGCGCGTCGAGGGTGAATTCGAACCGGGCGGTTGGTCCACTGTCGCTGCTGTCGCGAGCCGCCTGGGTCAGCAGCGGGTAACGGTCGGCGGGAAGCTCGGCCAACCGGCTGTTCTGGCCCGACTCACCGTGCGGTGACGGCGCGCCGCCAGCCCCCGTGCCCAGGGCGGCGTGCACGAGGATCAAGGTGTTGAGCGCATACACGATGTCAAGCGCCTGACTGGGCGCGAAGCCGGCGCTGCCCAGAGATTCCAAGAGCATTTCCATCGTGCGCAAATTGCGTTCGGTCACTGCGGGCCGGGACAGGATCAGCGGGACCAGGTTGGGATGGGCCGCGAGATTGTCCAGCTGGGCGCGGGTATAGGCCCGTAGCCCGTCTTGCCAGTTGGTCTCGTCCAACTCCGGTATCGGCGTGGCGACGGCCAATTCCTCGACCATCCCGTCGAGCAGGGCGTCCTTGCTCGGGATGTGGTGATAGAGCGCCATCGCCTCGACCCCGAGTTCGGCGCCGAGCCGGCGCATCGACAGCGCCGACAGGCCTTCCTTGTCCGCGACGGCGATCGCCGCGCGAAGGATGGCCCGTACATCGAGGCCGGCGTGCTGGCCCTGGATTCGGCCGCGACCCATCTCGTCCCCCGAAGCCGGTTTGACGTGTTGTACATCGTAAAACTACCGTAGTCCGTGCTGTCTTACCTCGTACAACAAGCGGAAGGTTCTCATGGCTCACGCCATCACTGCTGAGCGTCGGCTGACGCGGATCATGTACGCCGGAATGGCGCTCACCGCCGCGCTGATGCTGGCCCCGATCGTCGACCTGCTCACCGCCGACAGCATCGCAAGCCATGTGCGCGCCACCTACCCGCACTGGCCGGATCGCATGATCCACGAGGATCGAAACGCCATCGTGGCCTGGCTTGCGGGCGTCGGCCTGCTGGGCCTCGGGGCCTGGTACTGGTCCATTCGAGCTGTGCGCCGGCATTCTCGCCGCATGCGAATCGTCGTCACGTCCGCGTTCTCGCTCGGCCTGATCGTCGTCATGATCAACCTGACAACAGGCGGTCACGGCTACAAGCAGGTGGTCCCGCTGCCGTACGGGCTGCTGTCGCTCGTTCCCGCCGCGGTCGGACTCGTCGCCGTCGTCCGTGTCTGGCAGCGCCCTGTCTCGACCCAGCTCTGACGCGGCCACAGCTCCTTCTAACCATCCGTTGAGTGGTGCGTTTCGGCCCGAGTGGTGCGTTACAACGCACCACTCAACGCGCAACGCACCACTCAACGAGAACAGCCGCGGAATTGTGCGCCCTCGTCCGCGACGAGCTGGGCCGGTCCCCCGGGTCTCAACTGCCGGGCGCGGCCAGGGTGATGTCCAGATGGCTGGTGTGGTCGGCGGTGATGTCGGCTGTCCCGCTGGCAGCGGCGTAGCCGTCGGCGGTGGCCTTGAACTGCTGCGACCCGCCGGCGGCGGTGAACAGCCAGTACAGGCCGTTGCCCTGGGCGGGGTCATCGGGAGTGGCGACGGTGGTGGCGGCCGGTCGGGGTTGGCGACGCTGGCGACCGTGGCGCCGGTGACGCCCGCACCGTCCGGGCCGTTGACCTGCCCGATGAGCAGCCCGCCGGTGACGGGGCCGCAGGTGCGGTTGCCGAGGAAGACGTTGTCGATCTCCCACCACCGCGACCAGGAGCCGGTGTAGTGGAAGCGCACCCGCACCCCGTCTTGTGCGCGGCGACCGGCAGTGGCACGGCGAGGCTGGCCGGGCCGCGGTCGCCGGGGAAGCCGTGCGAGGTCCACACCGTGGCCCAGTGCCGGCCGTTGTCGATCGACAGGTCGAGCGCCGCGGTCGAGTTGACCGCCGGTTGCAGGTCGGTGGCGAACTGCACGCCGGGGCTGGCGTCGCCGCTCATGTCGATCGCGGGGCTCTCCAGGAAGGCGTCCTGGTAGTGGTGGGCGCCGGTGTGGTCGGAGTCGACGATCGCGAACGTCCCGCTGCCGCCGGTGGTGTTGCCCCGTCGGCCCGCGTCGGTGAAGACCCAGCCCGGCGTGGGCTGGTAGCCGGGCAGTGGTCATCGACGTTGCTGACCTGCCAGCCGTGCGATGTCGCGAACGTCTCGGTGCTGCCGCGGAAGGACAGCCCGTAGCCGGGCGCGGTGCAGGTGCTCGGGTCGACAGCGAGCGAGACGTCCTCGGTGAGATCCGCAGCGGCCACCTGGATCTGCTTGTCCACCGCCAGGTAGCCGGGGTAGACCGCCGCGTACGTGCAGGGCTGTAGCCGGTGTCCTCCAGCAGGTGCAACGTGTAGCGGCCGGTGTCGGGGTCGGTGAACGTCGCCCGGTGTGCCCGGCGCCGTCGTCCCAGGACACCTTGGCGTACAGGGCCCAACCGTGCCCCGACCCATCGACCACCGTGCCGCTGATCGCTGCTCGGGGCAGCGGGGTCAGAGCTGTGTCCTTGGTCGTGGTCTGCCCGGCGGTGACCGTCACCGCGTCGACGGTCGCGTCCTGGTAGCCGTATGCCGAGACGGTCAACGTGTAGCTACCGGCCGGCAGGTCCAGGTCGTAGTGCCCGGACTGCGTCGGTCGTGGCCGATCGACCCGGCACGGCCACCGTGGCTCCGGCCACCGGATGGTTCGTGACCGCGTCGGTGACGGTGCCGGCGAGGTCGCCCGTGCGCGCGGTAGCCGAACGCGCCCACACCGTGCGGCGTGCCGAGCCCGGTCGGCCCGTCGTAGCCGGGCCCGCCGGTGCACAGGTACGCCGGCTGGCAACTGCCGTTCGAGCCCGAGGTGACGTCGTTGAGGGTCGACGGGTCGACCATCGCAGCGTCGTAGGGGTACTGCGCCGGATCGGTGCCGGCGTGCGGTGCGCCCGCCAGTGCGTAGGTGGCGGCGATGATCGGCGAGGCGACGCTGGTGCCGCCGAACACCTGCCAGCCGCCCGCCTGGTAGGTGTCATAGGCGGCCACCCCGGTGTTCGGGTCGGCGACCGCGGAGACATCGGCCACCGCGCGCTTCGCGCAGCCCGGGTCGGCCTGCCAGGCCGGCTTGGCCTCGACCCGCGAGCACCCCGAGCCCGCCCCTGCCCACACGGTCTCGGCCCAGCCCCGCGCGCTCGAGTCACGCACCAGGCTGGTGCCGCCGACCGCGGTGACGCCAGGCGAGGCCGCCGGATACCACACCCCGTAGCCGGCGTCGGCCGGACGAGGCCGTGACCACGACTCCCGGGTGGTCGTAGTGGCTGTCGTAGTCGGTCTCGGACGGATCTTCCGGAGCGCCGTAGGAGTTGGACACGTACTGCGCGCCCAGCGCCACCGCCTCGTCCACAGCGGCGGCCAGGTTGTCGATCGAGGGGTCGCTGGCTTCCACCAACAGGATGTGGCAGACCGGGCAGACCGCCGACACCATGTCCACGTCCAGCGAGATCTCCCCCGCCCAGCCGCCGTCCGGGTTCGGGTAGTTCGTCGAACCGTCCTGCGCCACCTTACGGAAACACCCGTTGTCGGTGGTGCACGCCGGCAGGTTGTACTGCGCCCGGTAGATCGCCAGGTCCGCCTCGGCCGTTGGGTCGTCGAACGCGTCGACGATCGCCACCGTCGCGCCGCTTCCGGCCGACGCCGACGGCAGGCCATAGGCATCCAGCAGATCGGCCGGCGCGTACCCGGCCGGCGCGACCATCGGACTGAGCCCCTTATGGGCAGGCACGTCCGTGCGCACCATCGACATGCACGCCGCGTAGCCGGGCTTCGCCGCCGGGCATGTGCGCTGAGCCTGTGCCCGGCCGGACGATCCGGGGGCCTTGGTGGCGCCCGGCTGGGGCGCGGCAGTGGTGGTGGCCGTCGGACTCGGCGTCGCCGTCGGGCTGGCGGACGCCGTCGGACTGGCGGACGCCGTCGGGCTCGACGTCGCCGTCGGACTGGCGGACGCCGTCGGGCTCGACGTCGCCGTCGGCGGCCCCGCCTTGGCCGGCACCGCCGCCGCCATTCCCATCGTCAGTGCTGCCGCGCCCAACAGGACGGCCAGCCGCGACGTACGTGTACCCACACCCATCAGATGTCTCCTCACGACCCGCACCCCAGATGTGCCACCACCGGGTAGGTGGTCTGATTCCCGTAGTCGTCCACGTGGCCCACCGCCCACACATCCCCTGGCCCTGACCCGTCGATGGCTTCGTATTTGTAGGCCGCGTTGTACTTCTTCGTTCCGGGCACCGCGACCGGCGACCACAACTTGCCGTCCCAGTGCAGGAACACCTGGTTCAGGTCAGGCCCGAACTGGCCGGTCGCCCACACGTCATCGGGGGCGGCGGCGTAGACGCCGTTGAGCAGGCTGTTGCCGATGTCCGGCAGGTTGACGACCTGCCACTTCGATCCGTCGAAGTGCTCGACCATCGATGCGGCCAAGTTGTCGGTGCCGGCCATGACCTGGTCCCCGACCGCCCACACGTCGTCCGGTCCGGTCGCGCTCACTGTCTGCAGGCCGGAGGCTCCGTTGCCCGGCGGGACGTCGACCAGGATCCACCGGTCGCCGTCCCAGTGCTCGGCGAC
>CAVTEA010000039.1:0-82833 GCA_963733615.1 uncultured Actinomycetes bacterium | reverse complement strand
GGCAGCAACAGGCCGGCGTCGGTGCGCTGCTGGCCGACCAGCCACATGTCGCCCGGCGAAACGGCGGTGAGCCCGTTGAGGAACGTGCCGGAGACGTCGGCGAGCGGCTGCGGCACCAGCTGCCACGACGTGCCGTCCCAGTGCTCGACGAACGTGCCGACGACAGATTGACCGTGGAAGACGATGCCCATCGCCCAGGCGTTGGTCGGAGACAGCGCGACCAGCCCGGTGAGAAAGGGGTAGAACTGCGGCCAGGGGGACGTCGGGGTGAGGGGGGCCAGCTGAACCAGCGTCCAGCGGCCGTCGTGCCAATGCTCCACGCCGGCTCCCGGCCCGAACACGTCGGTGCTCACCCAGCCGTCGTCGGCGGAGTCGAACGACGGGCTCCAATGAGTGCTGGGTAACGATTGGGAGAGCGGGACCGGTGGCAACTGCTTCGACGCGGCGGCTACCGAGTCACCGTTGGATTGCAGCAGCCATCCGGCCTGGTTCGGCCATACCTCCTCGCCGGCGAGCCGGACGTCGTTGTCCGTGCTGGCGTCGACGCCTTGGATCGTGGCGTAGGCCGGCGTGACGATGGAGGCGCCGGCCTGCGGCGCGCCAGAAAGCGTGTTGGTGCCGGGCACCGGTGGGGTGTTCACGAGTTGCCAGCCGCAGCCGGCAGGGGTGGGGGCAGCGGCGACGACGCCGCCGGTGCCGGCGGTCAGCATCGCGGCGAAGGCGAGCACGGTAACGGTGTGTCGGATGCGCATGGCTGTCCTCTCCTAGAAAGCGCCGATGCCGTTGGGGCTGCCGAGCCCCGTCGGACCGTCGTAACCGTGGGCGGCGGTACACAGCTCGTCGTCGGCGCAGTACCCGTTCGTTCCCGCCGTGACGTCGAAGAGGGCACCCTGGTGGGCATACAGGTAGCCGGCCGTGATCGATTTCGTGTTGCCGGCCAGCGCGTACACGCCCGCGATGATCGGCGAGGCTGCGCTGGTCCCCCCCACCGCGACCCAGCCGGGGACGTCGAAGGTGTCGTACACAGCCACCGGAGTGGCCGGGTCGGCCACCGCGGCAACGTCGGCCACCGTGCGTTTGTCGCAGGACGGGTCAGCCTGCCAGGACGGTTTCGGCACGTACGCCGAGCAGCCCGACCCGGCGCCTGCCCACGCGGTCTCCGCCCAGCCGCGCTCGCCCGCCGCCGGGTACAAGCTGGTGCCGCCGACCGCGACCACGCCAGGCAGCGCGGCCGGGATGTTCACCCCGAAACCCCAGTCGCCGGTGGAGGCGGTCACCGTCACTCCGGGATGGCTGTAGTGGTCGGCCAGATCGGTCAGCTCGGTGCCGTACTCCGGGCCGCCGTAGCTGTTGGACACCACGTCCGCGCCAAGTGCAACGGCCTCGTCGACCGCCGCGGCCAGGCTGGCGAGGAAGTTGTCGTCGGCCTCGACCAGCAGGATCGTGCAGTTCGGGCAGACCGCCGAGGCCATGTCAACATCCAGCGACTCCTCAACCGCCCAACCCGGGTCGGATTGCGGGTAGCTGGTGCCCCCGCGCTGGTCAACCTTCCGGAAACAGGGGAAGTCCGCGTCGCACGCGGGCAACCCGTTCGCGGCCCGGTAGACGGCCAGATCCGCCGCCGCGTTCGGGTCGTCGAACGCGTCCACGATCGCGATCGTCTGCCGCGCACCCAGCAGGTTCGACGGCAGCCGGTAGGCCGCCTGCAGATCGGCCGCCGTGTAGGGATGCAACGCGCTGGGACCGGCCACCGACCCGGGCTTGGCCGTCCGCGGGCGGGCGCCCGGGCGGGCATCGGCGGGCACCGGCATGGTGTCGACGATCGCCAGGCACTGCGCCCGGCCGGGCGCGGGCAGCGTGCACGCGTGCCGCGCCGGCCACTGCGGCAGCGCCGGGGCGGCCGCCGCAGCCCCCGGCGAGGACGGTTGGCCCGGGGGCGGACCGGCGCTCGCTCCGGTCACGACCGCCGACATGCCGGCCATGACCAGGCAGGCCACCAGAACGCGTACCAGGACGCGGCGTCGGGTCTTCAGCATCGCGCGCATGCTCATCCCTTCCCACCGGTCAGCCCGTAGGCCGGGGTGATCGTCTGATCGATCGAGTTCCCGGCCTGATCGGCCGCGTGCACCTTCAGGTAGACCGATCCGTTCGTCTGATCCAGCGGCGGCTGGTCGACCGTCGCGCTGAACGCGTTGTCGCCCGTGCCGGTGGCCGCCACCGGCGCGGTCCAGGTCTTGCCGCCGTCGAACGACTCCGACACCGTCGCCGACACCCCGCGCGGCGCCGGAGCCCCCTGCTGACCGGACACCGTGAAGTTGATTGCCAGCGGCTTGCCAGCGGTCGCCTGCGAGTTGAAGTCCAGATCCAGGTTGTAGTGCAGGAACAGCAGCGGCAGGAATGAACAGGGCCGTGACGTGTCCGGGGCGCACTGCTCGCCGTCCGGCATGTTCGCGGCCGGGTCCGACGGGCTCGGAGTGGAAGGTCCACGCCGTGTCGGTCGTCGCCGAGAGATCGGTGGACGAGTACCGCAGCATCGTCCAGTCCAGCTTGTAGGTCGCCGGCCGGGGCAGCAACGGCAGGTCGAGGCGGAACGGCGTGGTCCCTGCGCCCCAGGCGGCCGGGTTGAACGGGGCCGAGAGCGCCAGCTCGCCGTCCCGGTAGAAGGTGAGCGAGCGGGTCGTGGCGTCGTCCGAGTAGTGGCTGGGGTCGGAGTCGCCGCCCGCGACCAGGTAGAGCATGCCGTTGTCGTCCTGGCGGGTCGCCGGGGCGACCGTCTGGTCGATCCCCTGCTGGGAGGTTGGAAACGGCGACGCGAAGAGCTCCCCGCTGAAGTCCGGCAGGGCCGCCGACGCCGGCACTAGCGGTGCCTTGTTCCAGGTCTCGTCGATCTGCTCACCGGCGTGGATCGTGCGGCGGGGGCCGAAACGCGCCCCGCCGTCGGAGCATACGCCGGGGTCTTCGTAGAACGTGGCGCTCTCGAAGGCGACCTCTTTGGGATCGGCGGCGTACCAGTAGTCGGTGTGATCACCGGGAGGCACGTGGGTCAGGTCGACGCCGCCGGCCCCGCTGCTCACCCGCATCTCCTGCCTCGCGCCCCAGGGGAAGTAGACGTTCGGCCACAACTCCGGGGAGTCATCGGCGCAGCCGGCATTCGGATTGCTGTAGACGTGGGAGTGCACCGTGGTCAGATCCGCCGCCGGCACCGTGTACTTGAGCGACGACGGGATCGTGCCCTCGCTCGGGAAGACGAGGAAATACCGGGGATCCGGCGACGGCGTGGCACTCGCGGCCGTGTCCAACAGGCTCACCGCCTCGAATCCGAGGCGACCGTCGGTGACCTTCGCCGTCGGCGTCGCCCCGATGACCGACGCCGAGTAGCCGGCGCCGGCACCGGACACCAGGCCCAGTGACTGGCCGCCGCCGCCTACGCCGCCGCAGCCGCCACCTGTGACGCTGGTCCGCCACATGTCGATCTCGTCGACGCGTGCCGGCGCGTCCACCGCCGGATCGATGGTCGCCTGGTAGGGCTTGGCCGTGCGCGCATCGAGCACAACCGTCTGGTCGGAGTTGACCGCCACCTCCGGCAGGACGACGAGCGCAGCGTCGGTGCCGTTGGCCGTGCCCTCGTGCGGGGTGAGCACGCTGACCTCGATGCTGTACTGGCCGTCCGGCACGCTGAAGCTGACCGGGCCCTCCGCGCCCGTCACCGGCGGATACCCGGACGTGGGGTCCTCCGAGTTGACGAGCACCGTGCCGAGTCGCGCGTCACCGAGGCTCTGCAGCCAGCCGATGCCCGTGCCCGGCGCACCGTCGTTGCCGATGAACTTGAGCGTGATCGTGTGCCAGTGCTGCTTCTTCGAGCTAGCAGTGGGCAGCTGTGCCGGCGAGGCCGGCAGCGTCGGCAACTCCGGTGCCCCCTTCGGCTGGGCCAGGGCGATCGAGCCGAGCCGCGACAGGGCGGCGGATCGGGTGCCGCTCCGCCACGCCGATGCGAGCAGCCGGCCCACCGCCGGAGTCTGCGACTTCGACCAGCGTCGCTGCCTCGGCACCGCCGGTGCGTCCGGTGGCGTGCAGGCCGGGCAGCGCGGCCGCGTCGCCGGAAACCTGCAGCGGCAGCGACTTGGCGTGGGCGTCGTCCAGCCCGGCACGCACCAGGTAGCTCGCGTCGAACAGGCGCAGGTCCAGCGTCGCGCCGATGTAGGGAACCGCCGCGTCGGGGATCGCGTACTGGTCGCCGCCCCAGGTGAATCGGACGAAGCCCGGCGAGCCGGTAGCGTGCGCGCCCTGCGCCGGGGCGAGCGCCGGCGTCACCGTCTGGCCGGCGAGCGTGGTGTCCACCTGCACCTGGTCCCCGGTGACCAGCGTGACGGTCTCGCTCGGCGGCAGGGCTGTGGACGCAGGCCGAGCGGCGGCCGGCGGCCCACCTGGATCGACGGTGATCGGGCCTCGCGGATCACCGAGCGGCGCGGCGGCATTGCCCTGGGCAGCAGCGCCGCCGTCTGTGCCGCCTCCCGTGTAGCTCTTCGAGCAGCCCGGGCCGACCGCGCAACTGGTGAGCCCCATTGTCGCGCCGGCCGCCAGCGCGACAACACCACCGAGCGCGCTAAATCGGAATGGTCGCGACGGCACTGCCGACGCGCTGATGTCACGACTGAGCAACCTGATCACCGGGCCTCCTGCCGGTTGGCGGATCTCATCGAGGGCCTACAGCGGCTCGTACTCCGCATCCGAGTCAGCCGCGTCCGAGGTGTCCTCAGGCTCAGACGACTCGTTCGCCGCGTCGTCTTCGGCCGAGGTGTCCGGTGACGTAGATCCCTGCATGCCTGGTGAGTCTCGGGTCTGGCTGCCCGGTCCGGCTATTGGGCGACTGCCCCAATTTTGGTTTTAGCAGTCACGTCCCGACATTGTTGGGCATGCCGGAGGGACCCGCTGCGCACCGGCACACCCACCGGATGATCTTGTGCAGACCCGCCGCAAGCCACCGGCGTGTCTGCACAAGATCGCTACACGGGGCCGAGATCTGGTGCCCGCTCGACCAGTCCGGTTTCGACGGCGCGTACCGCGAGCGCAGTGCGCGAGGAAACCTGGAGCTTGCGCATTGCCGAGTCCAGGTGCCGGGCAACCGTCTTCGGCGAGAGAACCAATGCGGCGGCGATCTCTGGATTGCTGCGACCGGGCACCAGTAAGCGCACCACCTCGAGTTCGCGTGGCGAGAGCTGATCGCCGTAGCTCTGGCGGCCGCCCCGCCGTGGTGGCCGGACGCCCTGCGCGCGCAGAGTCGCCGCGACGCGCTCGGCGTCGGCGCTCGCACCGAGCGTGCGCAGAGTGTCGTGGGTGGCCGAGAGCAAGGCAACAGCATCCGCTGCCCGGCCCTCGGCGAGCAGGCAGTCAGCCTGTCGCTGCTTGGCAAGTGCGGCGTCGTACGGACGTGGCAACTCCGACCACGCAGCCGCGGCGCTGGCAAAGATTGCGCCCGCGCGGGCATGCTGGCCGCCTGCCGCAGCGACCAGGCCACGGCACACGATCACCGCCGCCTGCGAAGCCGGCGCGTCGAGTCGCCCGATCCCGCGGGCATACTCCGCCGCCAGCGAAGCCGCCTCGTCCAGTCGTTCGGCCGCGATCAGCGCCGCTGTGCGGGCGGGTGCGAGCTCGGTCGCCCACAGCCAGCTGCGCTTGCGGGTGACCACTCGCATCGGCTCCTCGGTCACCGCCAGCGCGTCATCGACCCGGCCCGCGGCCAACCAGAGGTGCGCCAGCGCTCCCGCCGGTTCCGTCACGTAATCGTGCGCACCTCGCCGCCGCCACTCGTCGAGCGCGCGCCGCAAATCGCGTTCGGCATCCGCGGCGCGCCCGACTGCCAGATGCTCGAGACCGGTGACCATGCGGCCTTCGGCCCGCGTGACCGGCATCAGCTCGTCGTCGTGCACGAGAGCAGCCGCGCGCTCGGGCAACCCCGCCCAGACGCCCATGAACCAGTCCAGATGTGCGATCGTCGCCGCGATCACGCCGCGCACCCGTGACTGCTGATACCTCTCGGCCATCTGCAAGGCCACCTCGAGCCGGCGGCGAGCCTCCGCGTAGCGGCCCCAGCGCATCGCCAGATCGCCGATATTGAGGTGGGCCCGTGCGACCTCCGCGCGGTCGCTGGTGTCGCCGGGCTCCTCCGGGATCTCGGCCGCCGCGTCCCAGCCCTGCTCATCGCCGAGCATCAGCAATGCGATCGTGGCATCGACGACGAACCTCGGCCGCTCGGCGGCCGGTATCGACCGGCGCGCGGCCGCCGCGCGCCGCAACCAGCCGCGGTGTTCAGCCACCGGCGTGTGGTCGTCGTGCGGCAGACCGAGCAGCGTCATGCACCGGGCCGCCCCCGCCGGATCGTGCCCCAGGTGCGGGACAGCCCGAGCCAGTTCGACCCGGGCCAGGTCGTAGTCCTCCATTCGGAACAGCACCCGGCCCAGCTCCCCGCGGACGACCGCGTCAGTAGCCGGCGAGAGCGCCCCCGCTCGCAGCGCCTGCCGCAGAGCGTCGGCGATCTGCCCGTGACGCGCCCGGCCGGTAAACGCCGTGAACGGAAGCTTCTTGGTCAGCCGCACAAGCGTGTCGGCCGGCACCGAACCGTAGGCCACGACATCGTGCAGCAGGGCGGCTGCCGTCGAATCATCGCCCGTGCCGATGGCGACATCTGCTGCCCGCTCGGCGTAGCGGCACCAGTCTTCGGTCTGGCCGGACTCGCGGAAATGGCGAGCCAACTGCGCCAGCGGAGTCGGCACGACAGGCTGCAGCGATTCCGCTGCCCGCCGATGCAGCACGCGTCGCGCCGGCGACGGGATCGCCTCGTAGACCGCTCGTGCCGGCAATGCATGCCGGAACGACAGTCGCTGACGAGCGTTCTCGACCAGCAGGTTGGAGCCGAACGCCGCGGTCAGGGCGGCAGCGAAGCGAGCGTCTGTCAGTTCGGCGACCGCCTGCAGCGTGGCCTCGTGCACCGGTTCCGCGAGTACCGACGCCGCCCGCAGCACGGTCACCGCGTCGGCGCCCAATCGCTCGGTCCGCTCCACCACCGCATCCCGCAACGTTGCGGGAACAGCGATCACCCGAAGGCTTCGTCGGACCCACTCCCCGTTGACGAAAGCCAGATCGGCCCGATCCGCGAGCAGCCGCACCGCCTCCTCGATCGCAAGAGGCAGACCGTCGGTGTGCCCGTGCATGAAATCGGCGAAGAGCTCGGACAGTGATTCGCCGTCCAGCATTGACGAGACCAGGCGCGCCGTGCCGTCCCGATCGAGCGGCTTGAGCACGATGCGCCGCTGCGACGTGCCGGGTCGCAGCCGTGACGCGACCCTCCGCAACAGCGAGTCGGGCGCCACGTCGTCAGGACGGTAGGTGACCATCACGGCGGACGACGGCGGCTGCCGAGTAGTGAGGAACAGCAGTAGCTCTACGGTCGCCTCGTCGGCCCAGTGCACGTCTTCGATCACCAGGATGTCGATCGACAGACGGTCAAGCAGTTCGGCAAGGGCCCGAAACAGCCGATGTCGCGCCGCCGTCGCGTCCTCCGCCCGCTCGAGCGCCGGTGGCAGGTCGGCCGCCCACTCCGGAAACAACGGCCGCAGCGCCCCGGCCAACGCGGACAGGTTCAGGCAGCCCACGTCGTCGACGGTTTGCCGGAGGGCGTCCACGATCGGCCCCAACGTGAACGGCTCGCGAAACGGCGGACAGCCTGCCACCAGCGTTCGCCGCGAGGCAGCCGTGGGCGAGGCGAGGAACTCATGCAGCAGCCGGCTCTTGCCGATCCCTGCCTCACCCTCGATAAGCACTACCGCCGCCGGCCCGGACGCCAACGCCTCAACCAGTGCTGCCAGCTCGCGGTCACGTCCGACGAAAGCCGGCGGCGAAGCGCCCGGCCATCGTCTCGCGCTACCGCTTTCTCTGCTTGCGCGCGCGGCCATCGTCGGCTTCGTCGTCAAAGGTCACCACCGGACGCCGGGTGGTCGCCGCCAGCAGGGAGGCCACTTCCGAATCGCATCGACAATGGCGGCAGGTGAGATCTGCTGCGCGATTTTCGCGGGTACCGGCCACTGCCCGGACCACCCCGTCCCATTCGACGCTGCGTCGGCGATTCACGAAATTCCTACCATGCGAGTGCACGGGCGCACTGAGCAGGTGTCTGCGCATCGGCCGTTTCGACAGCCGGACGGAATCGCAATTGCGGGCCGTACGCGGGCTGTGCCGTAAGGCTGCTCGGATCGCGATGTCGGCCGGGGTCTAGGTCGGTCGCGGTTGCCTGGCGCTCGACGACGTCATCGCCAATCGGCCGGCCACGCCTGTCCATGATTCGACCGTGGCTGCGATGGTCACCATTCCGCGATTCGCCCGTCGGGCAAACGCCAAACCGGATCCTCCAGCGACCATTCGGTCGCCCGGCTGAGCACGGCGGACTCGTCGATCTCGATGCCGAGCCCGGGCCCGGTCGGGCGGTCGAGCCGGCCCTCGATGGGCGTGAGCGGAGCGGGGTCGCTCAGATAGTCGAACATCTCGGCGGCAGGCAGTCCGGCGTAGCCGCGGTTGTAGTGCAGGCCGAGGCTCTGCTCCTGGATGACGACGTTGCCGGCACAGCACGCCACTTGCACCGACGCGGCAAGCGAAATCGGGCCGTTGGGGCAGTGCGGCGCGACAGCCACGTCATAGGCCTCGGCCATCCGGCAGAGCTTCTCCAACTCGAACAGTCCGGTGAGCGAGACATCCGGTTGGATCACGTCGACGACGCGGCGTTCGAGCAGGCGGGCGAAGTCGGCTCGGGTCAGGAGCCGTTCGCCGGTCGCGATCGGCGTGCTTCCGGCCACCCGCGCGAGTTCGGGCAACAAGTCCTCTTGGCCGGGCGGGATCGGCTCCTCGATCCACAGCAGCTTGAACTGTTCGAGTTCGCGCAGCAGCGCCTTCGTCATCGCCCGATGGACCCGGCCGTGAAAGTCCAAGGCGATGTCGACCGTGTCGCCGAACGCATCGCGCACGGCAGCGACGCGCGAGACGACTGCGTCGACCTGGACGCTTCGATCGAGCAGGTCGAGTTCCTCGGTGGCGTTCATCTTCACGGCGCTGTAGCCCTGCTCGACTCGCGCCCTGACGTGCTCGACGACGTTGTCGGGGCGATCCCCGCCGACCCATGCGTACGTACGCACGTTCTCGCGCACCGCGCCGCCGAGAAGCTCATAGACGGGCACGCCGTAGCTGCGTGCCTTGATGTCCCACAATGCGTGTTCGATCGCAGCGGCTGCGGTGCACAAGATCGGCCCGTCCCGGAAGAACCCACCGCGGCGCATGCGTTGCCAGAGTTCCTCGATCCGGCTGACGTCCTCACCAACGACGTTGCGGGCCAGATCCTCGATCGCGCCACGCACCGCCGCGACCCGCTTGGGCACGATCGCCTCGCCCCAACCGACCTGGCCCTCATCGGTACGCACTCGGACGAAGATCCACCGTGGCGGCACAGGATGGGCGCTGATGCTGGAGATTCTCGCCATCAGTAGGCACGCCCGGATTCCACGTCGAACACGTGCAGGTTGGCGGGGTCGACCGTGAACGTCGCCTTCTCGTCGCGTCCGAACCGGTGATGGCGCGGCAGTTTCGCCGTGACGATGGCGTCGCCGACATTGAACAAGACGTGCTGCTCGGACCCGAGAGGTTCAACCAACTCGACAACTCCTTCTATCGCCGAGTCGGCCGACTCGGCTTCCTCGTCGCTGATCGGTTCGAGATGCTCGGGACGGACACCGGCTACGAAATGCGTCACGTCAGCGGGCAACGCTGCCGCCCGCTGCGGCGACAGTCGCAGTCGTACGCCCGGGCCGCGCAGTTCGGGAACATTGTCGCCGCCGGTTCGCTCGCAGTCGAGAAAACCCATTGCCGGCGTGCCGATGAACGCGCCTACGAAACGGTTGACGGGTCGGTCGTACAGCTCGTCCGGGGTGCCGAGTTGCTGGATGACCCCGTCGCTCATCACCGCGATCCGGTCGCCCATCGTCATCGCCTCGACCTGATCGTGCGTGACGTAGACCGCCGTGGCAGTCACCGTGCGATGCACTTTGAGGATCTCGGTGCGCATCTGGACGCGCAGGTGCGCGTCGAGGTTGGAGAGCGGCTCGTCCAGTAGGAAGACCGACGGATCGCGCACGATGGCCCGGCCGAGGGCGACCCGTTGCCGCTGGCCCCCGGACAATTGCTTCGGGCGCCGGCCGAGCAGATGCTCGATGCCGAGCATTCTCGCGCTGTCGCGCACCTTCTGGTCGATCTCGCGCTTGTCGAGCTTGCGGCGGCGCAGGCCGAACGCGAGATTGCTGTACACCGACATGTGCGGGTACAAGCCATAGTTCTGGAACACCATCGCTATGTCGCGATCACCGACGTCGACGTTGTTGACCAGGGAGTCGCCGAAATACAGTTCACCGCTCGTCAACGGCTCGAGGCCGGCGATGATGCGCAGCAGCGTCGTCTTGCCCGAACCGGACGGCCCGACCAGCACGAGGAACTCGTGGTCGTCGATTTCGAGATCCGTCTCGCGCAGAGCGTCGGTGTCGCCGTATCGCTTCCGTACGCCCTTGAGCGTGATGCTGGCCATCAGACGTTCCTCCTCGTGGGGGGCGGAGCGGGCGGCGGCGCGAACGGGTCGGGAAATCGGCTGATGCTGCGGCCCCCGTCGACCCTCAGCACCGCGCCGGTGATGAAGGCGGCTTTCGGGGAAGCGAGAAACGCGACCGCGTCGGCCACCTCGTCCGCGCGGCCGAAACGGCGCATGAGCGTGGCAGGGGCTTCCGCGTTGCCGTCGGCGAGGGCGTCGATGGTGTGCGACAGCGACGGCGTGTCGATAACCCCTGGCGCGACGGCGTTGACCCGAATGCCCATCGGGGAAAGCTCAACTGCCATCGCTCGCGTCAGCGCACTGACGCCGCCCTTGCTGGCGACGTAAGCGGAGTAGGTCGAGACCGGGAGGTCTTCCTGGATGCTTGTCACGTTGATGATCACTCCGGAGCCACGCCGAACCATGTCGCGTGCGGCGTCGCGGCCCAGCAGAGCCGCCGCGGTGATGTTGACGTCCAGCACGGCGCGCAAGTCGTCCGCCGTCAGTTCGAGAAACGATCGGCGGCTGCCGTGATACGCCGCATTGTTGACCAGGATGTCGACGCGCCCCCAGGTCCGCAACACCTCGTCCACGACACGCTCGACCTCGCCGGGATCGGCGAGGTCGGCGCGCTGGAAGGAGGTCGGCCAGCCCTCGGCGGCAATCTCATCGGCGGCGGTCTGCCCCGCGACCTCGTCTACGTCGACGATCGCCACTGCCGCGGCGGATCGAGCGAGCCGCTCTGCCACGGCACGGCCGATGCCTCGCGCGCCACCGGTGACGATCGCGACATGCCCGGCAAGGGACGAGTCGAATCGATCAATGGCTGTAGGGGTTTCAGCGCTCATGTGTGTCACGTCCCTGCCAATGCGCCCGCAGTCATGCCGCGCACCATCGAGCGCTGCACGAGGAAGAACGCGATGATCAACGGCAAGCTGGTGATCAGCGATGCCGCCATCAGGCCGCCGTAGTCGGTCTTGAATGTTCCGCTGAAACTCTGCTGCAAGCCCGGGGGAAGCGTCTGCTTCGTGTTCGAGGTGATCAGGGTGAGCGGATACAGCAGGTTGTTCCAGGTGTTCATGAACACGAACACCGCAGTGGTCACCAGGCCGGGCAAGGACATCGGCACCACGACGCGGACGAGGATGCCGAATCTGGAGTAGCCGTCGACGCGCGCCGCCTCCTCGATCTCGCGCGGGATGCTGTCGAAGAAGCCCTTCATCATCCAGGCACCGAACGGGATCGCGAACGACGTGTAGCCGATCACCAGGCCGAGGTAGGTATTGAGCAGGTGCGCCTTGAGAAGCAGTAGATACAGCGGGCCGATGAGCACCACGAGCGGGAGCATCTGGGTCGCGAGCACAACGACGCTCGTCGCGCCGTTGAGCTTGTACCCACCGCGGGAAAAGCTGTATCCGGCCAGGGTGGAGATCACCACTGCCACGACAGCGGAGATCAGCGCGGTGACCACGCTGTTGACGAAATAGTCGCCGAACGGCAGCGAACTGCCGAACAGTTCCCGGTAGTTCGCGCCGGTCAGCGTGTGTGGCCAGACGGTCGGATTGAGATTCGTCGCCTCCTGCGCCGGCTTCAACGACGTGGAGACCATCCAGTAGATCGGCCACAGCGTCCAGACGAGGAACAGCGCAACGATCACGATCACTACCGAGCGGCCGATCGGCAGCCGCCTGCGGGGCGGCGCGATCTCGGTGACCACCTCGGGCGTACGCGTCTCGCTCACGGCCACGCTCATGACGGCTTACCCCGCAATACTCGGATGAAGGCCGCCGGCGATGACCAGCAGCAGCACCAACCACACCACGCCGATGGCCGACGCATAACCCAGGTTGAAACTCGTGAATGCCAGGCGATAGACGTAGATCACGAGCGTCGTCGAGCTGTACGCCGGCCCTCCCTCGGTCATCGCCCAGATGAGCGGGAAGTTGTTGAAGTTCTGGATGATCATCAGCAGCGCGCCGACGACTGCAGCGCTCCGCAGGTAGGGCAGCTTGATCATCGTGATCATCGCCCAGGTACTCGCTCGGTCGATGCGGGCGGCCTCGGTGACCTCGACCGGAACACCGCCGAGCGCGGCCGTGAAGATGAGCAGGAAGAACGGCGCCTGCGACCAGATGTTGGCGATGATCACCGCGGTCAGAGCCCACTGCGACGAACTCAGCCACGGGATCGCCGAGTCGATGATGTGCGTCCTGATCAGCAGGGCGTTGGTGATGCCGCCGTTGTCCTCGAACATGAACTGAAAGAGGAACGCGACGACGATGACCGGTACGGCCCACGGCGTGAGCAGCACGCCCCGGAAGAAACGCCACGGCCCCTCCAGCCGCTCGGTCGCGAGCGCCAGGACCAGCCCGACCACCATCGCGCCGATAACCGAAGCGGCCGTGTAGACGATGGTGTTGCTCAGCGCCTCCCAGAACACGGGATCGTGCATCAGCCGGCGGTAGTTGTCGGCGCCGATGAAGTTGTGCTCGGGCTCGAGCAGCAGGGTAGTGGTAGAAGGAAACGATGATCGCCCGCACGATCGGGTACCCGATCACGAAGGCGAGAATGAGCAGCGCGGGCAGGGTCATCCAGTCGAACCATCGGGTGCCCCGGCGATGTCGTCGGGGCACCCGCGCCGTCGTCTTGTGGCGGCTGTCATCCGGCGGTCAACCACCGAGATCGTTCTTCAGGGACGAAGATATCTTCGACGTGATCGAGTCGACCGACGACGAGCTTGTCATCGCGCTCTGCACGCCCGTCATCACGTCCGAGTAGGCATTTTCATATGCCGATCCCCAGTCGGGCCGGATGACGGTCGGGATGATGTCCTTCTTGAACGCCTGTGAGATCGGGTTGTTGAGTTCCTTGGCGACCTCTCCGGTCGGATTCTGCAGCGGCGGCAGCGAGTTCTCGTATTTGAGCGTGTAGTTCAGCACGGCGGCCTGGGAGGTCGCCAGGAAGTTCATGAACTTCCACGCAGCCGACTTGTTGCCTGCCTTCTTGAACATCACGAGTTGGTGATCGGTCGGCGCGCTGTAGTGCTGATTGGACGAGCCGGCAGGCAGCGGCGCTATGCCCCACGTGGCGTAGAACTGCTGATCGCTCATGTGGCTCGTGGATTGCACGACGCCCTTGACGTACGGTCCGTCGACGGTGAATGCGACCTGGTCGGACGCGGCCGGCTGCCGGAAGTAGCCGCCCTTCTTGTCCGGCGGCGTATAGCCGTTCTTGGCCAGCGTCCGCATGAAGTCCAGGTACGCCTTCATGTTCGGGCTATCGGCGGTGGCGTCGTGCCGTTGAACGGGGTGGCGCCGAAGCTCTTCATGACCGGCCAGTTCTGGTCGAGGCCGTAGGTTCGATTCGTGCTGTCGGTGCCGAACGCGATGATCTTCGGCAGCTTCTGATGGATCACCGCCAGGTCGGACAGCAACTCGTCCCATGTGGTCGGCGCCTTGGGGGCGAGGCCCGCCTGCTGCATGACTTTCTTGTTGTACCAGAGCGCGAACGGGGCAACGGTCCACGGAATCGCGACAAGCTTGCTGTCGATGTTTCCGAGCTGAAGCTCCTGCGGAATGACCGATTGCTTGAACTGGGCGTCCGCGTAGCTGTCCAGCGGCTGCAGGGCCCCGGCCGCGTTCAGGCTGAAGGTGTAGTTGCCTTGCAGTTCAGCAACATCCGGCGTGTTACCGGACTGCTCCTGCAACACCAACTGATGCTCGATGTCGGTGTAGGAAATCGGCAGGCTCTTCACCGTGATTCCGGGATTCTCCTTCTCGAACTCCTTGATCATCGCCTCGATGCCGGGCTGCGTGTTCTGCTCGGCGTCGGCCCAGTTCGCGAAGGTGATGACGTTCTTGTCGTGTCCCCCGCCGCCCGAACTGCTGCATCCGGCGAGGAGGAGGCTCGCCGCGGCGCCGGCGGCGACGAGCAGTCTGCCCCGGCGGCGCCAGGGCCATCCTGAGTTCCCTCGGCGCGAACGCCGCTGTGTCGACGCGTCCGTTGTTTCAGGTCGGCCGCTGCAGCCCATGACGAGCCCTCCATGTGGTATGACCTCTGGTCTCGGCTGGTCACTCTGTCCCGTCGGTGCGCATATGTCAACCGTCGATGTGCGCTTCGTCCGGATCATCCGGCCGCACGACCGGACCTGGCTAGGATTGGCCAGACCTCTGTCCTATATTCGGCCGGAACACCCAGCCCGAGTCCGGTCCACGACAGGGCCTTTGACAGCTGGTAATCAGTGCGCGAGAGGAACCGACATGACGACGACCTCCATCCTGCGGTTGAGCGGAGTATTCGCCGCCATGGCCACCCCTCTCGACGTCGACGGCGGGCTCGACGACAAGGGTTTGCAACGGCTGGTGAGCCACGTTGTTGCCGGGGGCGTCTCCGGGCTGAGCCCGACCGGCTCGACCGGCGAGGGAGCGCGACTGTCTCGCGACCTGCGCGTCGAAGTCGTCGCGCGTACGCGTGCACTCGCCCCCGCGGCGATACCGGTGATCGCGGGTGCGCCACTGCCGAATGCCGCCGAGGGCCTGCAGGAACTCGAGGCGCTCGCCGACGCCGGCGCGGACGCCGCGCTGGTGTCCAGCCAGGTCAGCTACGCGCTGTCCGACGCCGACGTCTCGCGGTTCTACGAGACACTTGCCGAACGTTCGCCCTTGCCGCTCGTGCTGTACAACATCCCGGCATACACCGGCGTTCGCATCGCGCCCGACCTGGTCGCGCGGCTCGCGCCACATCCGAACGTCATCGGGATCAAGGACAGCAGCCGTGACCTCGAGTACCAGCACGAGGTGATCGTTGCCGCGGCCGGCGCGCAGTTCAGCGTGTTCACGGGCACCGACACGCTGTTGCTCGCGAGTCTCGCCCTCGGCGCTCATGGCACGATCGCGGCAAGCGTCAATCTGGTTCCGGCTCTGGTCACGAGCATCTACCGCGCGTTCACGTCCGGTGACCTCGAGACCGCGCGGCGAGAACAGGCACAGCTCGCCCGCATCGTCGTCGCGTGCCGCCGCAGCCCGGCGCCGGCCGGCTGGAAGGCGGCTCTCGCGATTGCCGGGATCTGCGACGACCACATGGCGCTCCCGGCGTCGCCGCTTCCCGAGACGCAGCGCGCGGATCTGGCTCGCACCCTGATCGATCTCGGTGTCGTGCGGGAGGCTCAGTGACAGGCGTGTCCACGGCCAAGCGCGGCACGATCGACCAGATCGAGATCGTCGTCGACGAGCGAGCGCTGCTCGGCGAGTCACCCGTCTGGGACCAGTCCACCGAAACCCTGCTGTGGGTCGACATCCTGCGCCGCGAGATCCACCGGTACTCCCCCGCCGACGGTCGCGACGTGTCGATGCGCCTGCCCTGCACGGTCAGCGCCGCGATGCCGTGCCGGGACGGCGGCTTGGTCGTCGCTGCCGGCCTGGGCATCGCACGTGTCGACGAGACGAGCGGGCAGCTGACCTGGCTGGCGCACGCCGAGCGAGGCGACCGGATGAACGATGCGGCATGCGACCCCGCCGGACGGCTATGGGCCGGAACGCTCACGGTGTCGCAGCGACCCGGGGCGTCCGCGCTGTACCGCCTCACGAACTCGACGCTGACGCCGGTGCTCGAGGACGTGACCATCTCCAACGGGCTGGCCTGGAGTCCTGACGGCGCCACGCTGTACTACGCCGACACCCCGACAGAGCGCATCGACGCGTTCGACTACGACGCGGCGCTCGGCGTTGCGACGGGCCGCCGGTGTTTCGTCGACCTGCACGATGCGCCGGGCCGCCCCGACGGCCTGACCGTGGACGCCGAAGGGGGCGTCTGGGTGGCTATGGCCAAGGGCGGCGAGATCCGGCGCTTCGGCCCTGACGGCACGCTCGACCGCGTCATCGCGGTGCACGCTCCCGCGGTGACCAGCTGCGAATTCGGCGGGGAGGGGCTACGCGATCTGTACGTGACGACCGCGTGCGTCGGGCTCGGCGAGCCGGAACTGATCGAATATCCGCAGGCGGGCGCGCTGCTACGAATTCGAGACGTCGGCGTGGCCGGCCTTCCGGCGAACGAGTTTCGCGGATGAGCGCCGAGCGCCGCAGCGCGCAGTGGTTCGCCGCTACCGGCAAGGTCGGCTTCGTCCATCGGTCGAAGCTCTACGGCGAAGGCTTCGACGCCTCGCTGTTCGACGGACGCCCCGTCGTGGGCATCGCCAACAGCTGGTCCGAGCTCAACCCGTGCAACGCGCACCTGCGCCGCCTGGCCGAATCCGTTCGCCGAGGCATCGTCGAGGCGGGCGGAGCGGCGCTGGAGTTTCCGACGATGTCGCTGGGTGAAACGCTGATGCGGCCGACGGCGATGCTCTACCGCAACCTCATGGCGATGGAGGTCGAGGAGACGCTGCGGGCCAACCCGCTCGACGGCGTCGTCCTGCTCGCGGGCTGCGACAAGACCACGCCGGCAATGGTGATGGGTGCAGCGAGCGTCGACCTGCCCACCGTGCTCGTCACCGGCGGCCCGGCGCTCACCGGCGAGTTCCGCGGCGAGGCGGTCGGCTCGGGCACCCACGTATGGCGATTCTCCGAGCAGGTACGCGCCGGGCAGATGAGCGAAGGCGAGTTCCGCCAAGCCGAGGCCTGCCTCGCCCGTGGCAACGGGCACTGCAACACCATGGGCACCGCCTCGACCATGGCGTGCATCGCCGAAGGCATGGGCCTGCAGCTGCCGGGGTCCGCGACGGCGCCCGCGGTGGATGCCGAGCGGCTCCGGCTCGCCGCCGAGGCAGGCCGGCGCGCCGTCGCTCTGGTGCGCGAACAGCACCCGATCGGCGAGATGCTGACCCGTCGGTCGTTCGAGAACGCGGTGCGTCTCAACGCGGCGCTCGGCGGATCGACCAACGCCGTCGTCCACCTGCTCGCCATGGCCGGTCGCGCAGGTGTGCCGCTCACGCTCGACGACATCGACGAGCTCTCGCGGGACGTTCCGCTACTCGTCGACCTGCTGCCGTCGGGGCGACACTTCATGGCCGACCTGCACGCAGCCGGCGGCGTGCCCGCTGTGTTGCGCGAGCTCGGCGACCTCCTGCACGCCGACCTGCCGACCGTCGCCGGGCGCAGCGTCGACGAGATCCGCACCGCCGCGTCACCGGGCCGGCCGGGAATCATCCGGTCGCGGCGCGAGCCGCTGCAGCCGCCCGGATCTGGCGTGGCGGTGCTGCGCGGGTCGCTGGCGCCCGATGGCGCGATCGTGAAGCAGAGCGCCGCGAGTCCGGGTTTGCTCCGTCACCGGGGCAGAGCGCTGGTGTTCGACTCGATCGAGGAATACGACGCCGGCATCGACGATCCCGCGCTCGATGTCGACGCCTCGACCGTGCTCGTCGTTCGCTACGCCGGGCCACGCGGCTACCCGGGCATGCCCGAGATCGGCAACCTGACGCTGCCACGACGGCTGCTGCAAGCCGGCGTCACCGACATGGTGCGCGTGTCGGACGCGCGGATGAGCGGCACGTCCTACGGAACCGTCGTATTGCACGTCGCGCCGGAGGCGGCGGTCGGCGGCCCGCTCGCGCTCGTCGAAACCGGCGACGAGATCGAACTCGATGTGCCCGCGCGACGGCTCGAACTATGCGTGGACGAAGCCGTGCTCGCGCAGCGCCGCGCCGCGTGGCGGCCGCCCGAACCGGCAGGCGTCCGAGGCTGGGTCAAGCTGTACGTCGAGCACGTCCAGCAGGCTGACACCGGCGCCGATCTCGACTTCCTGGTCGGCGGCAGCGGCGCGGCGGTGCCGCGCCGCTCGCTCTGAGCCGCACCCCTTTCAGCCGATGGCCATGGCGAAAACGTGCATCCCGGTGATCCGGCCGCCGACCGGCATCGAACCGCCCGCCGGCAGCGTGACTGCTCGTACCGTCTTGCCCGGTGTGATGGGCACTCCGACGTACATCACGTAGACGGTCTGATTGCGCCGACCTGCCACTCCGCCATTGCTCGCCGGGTTGGAGTCGTTGATGTAGGGCAGCGTGGCGACGCTGTCGTTCTCCGAGCCGGGCGGGGCGAAGTAGTTGTCCAGCGTGGCGGAGTAGCTGCTCGTGCTGCCGTCTGTGTAGTGCACGGTGCCGCTGCCACTCTCGTTGGCGGGACTACCCGCGCCGAGGAAGCCGAGCGTCGATCCGGAGCCTGAGATGAGGATCGTCTGCCCCGCGGCGACGAGGTTGTCGGGTTGCCCCGCGGCGACGTTCGGCCAGGTGAAGGCGATTGCGCTGTGGGTGAGCGCGGCGCCCGGCGCCAGCCCGGCGGCCGTCATCGCCTGCTCGGAGTAGCTGTTTCCGACACCGTCGAAGTTCGCGGCCGTGATGTTCGCGTCGTCGCTGATCCCGGCGTTGTTGTATGCGCTGGCAAGCGAGCGGTACGGGACGAGCAGGTTGAGGCTGCTGTCGGTCACCCCGCGCTGCGCTGCGGCGGTGTAGGTCGCGCGGACCGTGACCGCGACGCTTCCCGGCGTCGCCTGGGCGGGGGCCGTGAGCTGCCAGCGGGTGTCGGTCGTCTGGCCGCTCCTGACGTTCGTGAGAGTCGTCGGGGTCAATGCCCGCGCCGTCCAGCCACTCGGTAGCTGAAGGGCCAGCGTCACGCGGTCGAGACCCAGTAGGCCGTTGTTGGTGAAGCTGCTGGTCACGGTGGTGGATTCGCCGGTCGCGACAAGCATCGGCTGGGCCGCGGTGGACAGCGTGCCGTAGGGAACCGGCGGGCCGCCGGGTGTCGCCTGCCGGACGCTGACGGTGGTCGAGGGCGAGCCCAGCGTCGGGTGGCTTGCCCGGACGGTGACCGCGCCCGGCGAATTGGTCAGTGACCGCAACCAGACGGCACCCACGCCTCCGGCGTCAGCGAACGCGAACGGGTTGTCACCGATCAGCGCCGCCGGGCCATGCACCGACAGCTGCACCTGCCCGTCGACGTAAGGACGCGGCGCGCCGTACTTGTCAACGGCGCGGAAGACGATCCGGGTTGCATCCGAACCGTCGGCGATCAGCTCGGTGTCGTCGGCGGCGAGCGAGAGGCGGTCGCCGGACGGGTCGGAGGAGAACCGGCGCGAGATCACCTTGGCGCTGCCGAGATAGCCGTCGATGCGCAACTCCGGATGCGTCGAGCCGTCGACCGAACTGAAGTCGACGAATGACGGCGGATACGGCAGGTTGCCGTACCCGGCGGTGTCCGGCGTGGCAGTCGCGTGATGCACGTCGCCCACGAAAACCTCGAGCCGGTCGAGGTTCGAGCAGATCATCGCCTGGTTGAGGCTGGTCACCGGAGAGGTCGGCCCGAAGTCCCAGTAGAACGCCGGTGCAATGACCGGCCTGGTGCGCGGGTCGACCTGCGCCTCGTAGATCGCGGCACCGGGTTTCGGGACGCGGAACAGGTCGACGACGCCGGTGTATTTGACCTCCTGGAACATGTTTCCGGATCCGGAGTCGTAGTCGTATCCCGACCAGGCAACCAGGCCGCAGTAGCGGTCGTCGGACGCTGCGATGTTGTGCACCCTGCCGTGCGCTGTCGCCTGGCCCTGCTGTGCGTCCTGGGAATCGATGCGGCGGAAGAACTTCGCCGGGCCGGACAGCGTGCCGACCGCTTCGCTCACCATGTACGGGCGATCGGTGCGGGGCGGCAAGAGCTCAGGCTGCTTCTCGCCGTTGCTGCCGGTGCTGCTGGAGTAATCGTTCTGCGAGAACACGTCCTGGACGTATCCGGTGGTGTTGTGCCGGCCGGCCATCGCGCCGACGGTCGGCCGCGAGTCGTCCAGGGAATGGGCGAGGTCGCGTGTGCTCGTGTAGAACGGCACGTTGTCGCCCGTCTCGTTGAGCCGAGCTCCCCAGATGATGATCGACGGATGGTTGCGGTCGCGCCGCACCATCTCGCCGACATCCCGGTAGGCAAGGGCTTTCCATGCGTCGTCTCCGAGGTAGCCCCACCCGGGCGCTTCCTCCCAGACCATCAGCCCGAGTTCGTCGCACGCGTCGAAGAACGCCTCCGACTGTGGGTAGTGCGAACAGCGCACCATGTTGCAGTTGAGTTCCTGGCGCAGAATCTCCGCGTCCTTGCGCTGGACGCGGTCGGGCATCGCGCCGCCGACGTATGGGAAGATCTGGTGCCGGTTGACGCCGAAGAGCTTCAACCGCCTGCCGTTCAGGAAGAAGCCACTCGTCGTGAACGTGGCCTCGCGGAAACCGATCCGGACGCTGTAGTCGTGCAGAGCGGCGCCGTTGACCCGCAGTGTCGCGACGATGTCGTACAGGCGCGGGTTGTCGACGTCCCACAGTTCGATGTCGCCCAGGTCGGTCAGGGTCGCCGTCGCGGTGGTCTGGCCGGTGGAGGTGATCGCCAGCGACATCTGCGCCGAGGCCACCTTGCGATCGCCGTCGCGCAGGTCGACGACTATCTCGCTCGCACCCTGCGGCACGACCGCGGCATCCACGGTGCACTCGACCACGACCTGCCGGGTGCCGGCGTCGACGACGTTCACCGGCTTGGCAAACACGTCGGCGATGAAGACCTGCGGTACCGCTCGCAGCTGCACGTCCCGGTAGAGCCCGCCCGGTTGCCAGAAGTCGACGGACGTCGACGGCGACGGAGCGGGCCGATCCGGTGGGACGTTGAGGTTGAACGTCGAGTCCAGGGTCACGGCGAGCACGTTGTCGCGGGCCTTGAGCTGATCGGTGATCTCCAGGCTGAACGGCAGGTAGCCGCCGAGATGGGCCGCGAGATCCTGGCCGTTCAGCGTCGGTGTCGCGAGGGTCATGGCAGCGGCGAAGTCGAGGAAGACGCGCATGCCCTCTGTGCTGCCCGGCGCGTCGAAGTGCTTGCGGTAGATCCAGATCCGTTCCCAGGTGGCAGGGTCCCAATTGCGCCACGACAGCGGCGCGACGGTGTGCGGCAGCGTGACAGTGGCGAATTCGCTGTCATCGAAGGTGATTGCGGTGCTCCCCGCCGATGTCTCGCCGCCGAACAGCCAACCCGTGGCGAGCGGGACAATGCGAGCAGCCGGTCCGGCGGGCACCGCAGCGTCAGCCGTCTCGGGGCGTTCGCCCAGTACCGACCAGGCAGCGAGGCCGACCGCACCGACCCCAGATGCTTGCAGGAACTGCCGCCGAGAGAACTGTCCGCGCTTCTGGTTTCGCTTGATCTGGTCAGTCATCCTGCCTCCGGTCGAGTGTCGCCTCTGGCCTGCGTTCCGCTCATCCGCGGAGCAGGCAACCGACCCACCCGAGGGCGTGGCCGAGCCGGACAACGGCGCCCGATCGCTCGCGTCCTCGTGTGATTAAAAGTGGTAAGACCTCCGGCCAGCATGGGGGGCAATGCGGCGAAGTGTCAAGACATGTCCGGTGGAATCGGCACATTGGGTCGGCCGTCGCGCCCGTCTAGTGCGTCCGCGCCGGCCCGCCTCGAACCGAGTCGACACGCAAACCGTGCGCCGATGGCAGCAGCACGCAAGAACCCGGCCGGCACTGGTCAGTGCTTCGCGCGGGCGATCACCTGATGCGAGTGGGTATGGCGAGTTGCTGCGCCCATGCACTGACTTCCCGCCAGGTCTGCTCGGACACGCCGAGAGCCTTGTCGTCGTCGATCTCGCCGGGCAGCTCACGTTTCGCGCCCGGCAGCCGACCGCCGGCCGAACTCACGCGCTCAGCGAGTTCGTCGAGCCGGCGGCCCGTTCCCTGCCCGTCGACGTCCAGACGTGCCGGATCTATCGCAATGACGAGGTGCGCAATCCGCTGCGGACGATTCGCATCCGAAGGATCGAACATGTCGACCACGTCCGTGCTCAGCGCCGGACCGACGAGTCCGGCCGTCAGCGCCTCGACGAGAAACGCGAGCGCGAAGCCTTTCGCACCGCCGAGCGGCGCGAGCATGCCGTCGAGTGCGGCGTCGGCGTCGGTCGTCGCCTCGCCGGACGCGGTAAAGGCCCACCCGCTCGGCAGAGAATCACCGCGCTGGGCATAGACCTTGATCTTGCCCCGTGCCACTGCGGTCGTGGCCAGGTCGACGATCGCCGGGCGCGGCCGGCACGGGATGCCTGCCGCGAGCGGGCTCGTCGACAGCACGGCGGCAGAGCCACCCCACGGCGGCATGACGGCCGGACCGTGGGAGAACACCAGCGCCACCTTGCCGGCCTCGATGATCGGCAGCGTGTAGACGCCGAGCGCGCCGCAATGCGACGAGCGCCCGACCGCGACCAGCGCGACTCCGTGTGCGGCGCAGCGGTCCCGCGCGAGTTCTGCCGCGCGCCATAGCTGCCAGTGGCCAAGACCGTCCTCGCCGTCGTAGGTGACGAGGGCGCCGGTGTCGGCCACCGACGACAGTTGCGCGGTGGCGTTGCAACCGCCCGCAGACAGCCGTCGAAGGTAATCCGGCAACCGGAGCAGCCCGTGCGAGTGCACTCCCCAGACGTCGGCCAACACGAGCGCCTGCGCCGTCTGCGCAGCAGCCGATTCCTCGACGCCGCAGGCGATCAGCAGATCGCGAGCGACGTCACGTCCCTGTGCAACCGTCGGTTGATTCGGCACGCGTCACCTCTGCACTTTCGCGTTGCTGTGGTGGCTTCCGACCGCGTGGGTCGCCTGGTCGCCCGCAAGCACGGCCGTGATGTCGTCCACGAGAATGCTCGCGATCCGGCCCTGGCTCTCCACGGTTATGCCAGCCACGTGCGGGGTGAAGATCAGATTGGGGGCGTCGTCGAGAGGTCCCGGCCGCGGCGGTTCGCTGGCCCGCACGTCGAGCCCCGCGCCCGCGATCCGGCCCTGCTGCAGCGCGTCGGCGAGTGCGGCCTCGTCGACGACCTCGCCCCGGCCGACGCTGACCAACACGGCGCCCGGTCGCATTCGGGCGAGCGCATCCGCTGCGAGCAATCCCTTCGTCTGCGCGGTGTCGGGCAGGTGCACGCTGAGCACGTCGACCGAGCTCAACACGGTGTCGAGGTCGGCGACCTGCACGTCCAGCTGCCGGGCAAGATCCGGATCGACGTACGGGTCGTAGGCGAGCACGCGCATGCCGAACGCGACCGCCAGGCGGGCAACGGCGCGAGCAGTCGCGCCGAAGCCGAGCAGTCCCCACACGTGACCGGCGAGCTCCCGTCCCGGTGTACGCACCCACTGGCCCGCGCGCACCGCGCGATCGTGCGCGGGCAGGTCGCGAATCACCGCCAGCGCCAGCGCCAAGGTGTGCTCGGCCACGCTCACCGCGTTGACGCCGAGGGGCGCCACGACCACCACGCCGCGCGCATCGGCTGCCGACACGTCGATGTTGTCCAGACCCACGCCGGCCCGGCCGACGATCTCGAGTCGTGGCGCGGCGGAGATCAGCTCGGCGTCCACCT
Organism: uncultured Actinomycetes bacterium; assembly: GCA_963733615.1. GTDB lineage: Bacteria > Actinomycetota > Actinomycetes > Mycobacteriales > Jatrophihabitantaceae > DASXRA01. The sequence continues at coordinate 58,883 of CAVTEA010000039.1, read as the reverse complement.
GCGTCCTGTTACGAACCACCAACGCCCTTGCCGAGCTGAGCAGGTCACGCAGCACGTCACTGTCTGACCAGGCGTCTGGTCTGCGCAGGACGGCGTGCTGCTGGGCCAACGCCTCGAACGGTTCGCCCCAGACGTCCTCGGCGATCACGATTTCGGCACCCGCGGGCGCCGACTCGGCCGTACTCACAGCGCAATCGCGGTGTAGTAGGTCTCTTGGAACTCCTCGAGCCCTTCCCAGCTTCCCTCACGACCCAGCCCGCTCTGCTTCACGCCACCCATCGGCGCGAATGCGGCGGACGGCAACGCGTTGTTGACGCCGACGATGCCCGCCTCGAGCTGTGCGGAAAGATGCTCGGCCCGCCGAAGATCGCGCGTATAGAGGTACGCCGCAAGGCCCATCTCGGTACGGTTCGCGCGAGTGATCGCTTCGTCCTCGTCGGAGAAGCGGAAGATTCCGGCGACGGGGCCGAACGCCTCGGTGCACGCGAGGTCCGTGCCGTCCGGAACGTCAACGAGAAGCGCCGGCGCGGCGTAAGAGCCTTTATCCGGAAGGGAAAAGTCGCGCGTCACGCGCTTTGCGCCGGCGCTCACCGCATCTTCGACGAGGTGCGCGATCGCGTTGACCCGAGCGTCGTCGATGAGGGGACCGAGCGAGGGCACGGGTTCGGCGAGCGGATCGCCGATCGACATGGCGTCGACCGCAGACACCAGCTTGCTGACGAACGCGTCGTAGATACCGTCCTGGACGAGGAATCGGTTCGCCCCGATGCAGGACTGGCCGTTGTTGCGGAACTTCGCAATGAGCGCGCCTTCGACAGCAGCGTCGAGGTCGGCATCATCCATCACGATGAAGGGTGCGTCTCCGCCGAGTTCCAGTGCTGGACGGACGATTCGCTGCGCTGCCAACATCATGATCCGCCGACCGACCTCGGTCGACCCGGTGAAGCTGACGACACGGACCGCGGGATGCGCCAGCAGGGCGTCGGTCAGCTCGCCCGCCGGACCGTGCACCAGGTTTGCCACGCCTGGCGGAAAGCCGGCGCGATGCAGGCAGCGGAACATTTCCGTCACGGCGAGTGGCGCCTTCTCCGACGCCCGCGACACCGTCGTACACCCCGCGGCCAGCGCGGCGGCAAGCTTGCGTGCCTGGATCGACACGGGAAAGTTCCACGGCGTCAGGCACACCGCGACACCGGCCGGGCGGCGGACCGTCGTCTGCCGGCGACCGGGAATCTCATTCGGTAGCACGTGACCAACCGGCCGCCTGGCCTGCTCGCCGAACCAGCGGAAGTACTCGGCGGCGAATCGGACCTCGGCGACTGCCTCGGGCAGGCGTTTGCCGCTTTCCCTTGCCAGCAGTGCGCCGATGAATTCCGACCGCGCCACCAGGTCGTCGGCGAGTGCACGCAACAGATCGGCACGAGCGCGAGGAGTCGAGCCGGACCAGTCCGCGAACGCTGCTGCAGCGGCATCGGCGGCGGCCGTGGCCGTCGCCGCGTCTCCGTAGCCGACCGTGGCCAGCACCGTCCCGTCCGCGGGATTGGTCACATCACGCCGAGAATCCGGATCAGACCACGTCCCGTTGATGAAAGTCGTCGCGTTGCCTGCCAGGTCGAAACGATCAGCCATTGGCACGGGGCTCCGTGGTCGCGAACTGCTGATGCGTTAACGCGTTGACATGGTTCGGCACACGAACTCCCAATCAGTTCAGAGGTCTTACCACCGACCCTAGAAGTGCCCGCCCCGAGAGTCAACTGTGAGGTATCCGGCACGCAGCCGTTGGCCGCGCCCGGTTAACCGCCCACTGCTACGGCGAAGACGTGCACACCTCGGATCCGCCCGTTCGGCGCGACGAAGCCGCCGTCGAGCAGCGTGATCGCCTTGATCTGCTTGCCGTCTTCGAGGGGCACACCGCGGTAGAAGACATACATCGGCGCGTGAGTTGGGCCCGAAGCCGTGTTGTAGTACGCCGCCGTGGCGGCGATATCGTCCTCGGGTCCGGGCAGCACCGTGTTCTGCGCGAACGTGACGGCGAAGTCGGCATCAGTGCCGTCGGTGTAGAAGACCTTCCCGCGAGCGACGCCGGAAGCAAACGTGCTCGCGCCGAGGAAGCCGAGCGTGGTGCCGGGGCCGTTCACCAGAACGGTGCGACCCAGAGCCAGCATGTTGTCCGGCTGCCCGGGAACGGTATCCGGCCAGGTAAACGCCGTCCCGTTGTGCGTAACGGTTTTGCCCGGAGTCAGGCCTGCGCTTGCGAGTGCTTGCCGGGAATAGCTCTTGCCGGTGCCATCCAGGTCGGCGCCCGACGGGTTCGCGTCGTCGCTGATGCCACTGTTGTTGTAGGCCTCGGGCACGGTCGTTGCGAGGTAGACCGGCGCACCGCTCCGAGTGCCGGCCGCCTGGCCGCCGATGTCGTAGTCGGCGACGGCTGTCGCTGCGGTCGGGGCGCCAGGCGTCACAGTCGCAGGCGGGGTCACACGCCACTGGTACTTGGCCGACGAGGACGGCGCGATCTCAGCACCCGTGCGCCCGGCGAGCGTCTCGACCTGCCACCCGGCCGGCACCTGCAGCAAGACGGTGGCGCGGGCGAGAGCCTGAGACGGCGGGGTCCGCCCGGGTGCAATAACCGGCACCGCGGCCGCGGCTTGCGCTGGGGTCGATCGAATCTGCACCGATCCGGATCCCAACGTCGGGTGGGTCGCCCGCACGCTGATCTGTCCCGGCACCGCTGGGCGGGTGCGGACGTACACGGCGCCGACGCCTCCGTTGTCGCCGAACGGGAAGGCGCCGTTGCGCAGCGTGGCGCTCACCGTGGATTGCTGGCCCGGCAGAACGAGCTGCGGGGAAGCCTCGACGGCGAGGCTCACGACATCGCCGATATACGCACCGGGTCCGTCCACCTCGACGGATACCTGACCGTCGGCGTACGGGCGCGGAGCGCCGTATCGGTCCACCGCGCGGAACGCGACGCGCGTGGTGTCGGAGCCATCCGCGACCAGTTCCGCGTCGTCGGCCCAGATCTCGAGCCGGTCGCCGGTCGGGTCGCTCGCGAAGCGGCGCGACAGCACCCGCGTGTTCCCGACGTAGCCGTCCAGGCGCAGCTCCGGCAACATCGCGCCGTCGATTCCCGTGGTGTCCAGGTAGAACGGCGGGTGGGCCAGATGCGGGTATCCCGCCGCGTCTGGCGCCAGGCTCGCATAGTGAACGCCGCCCAGGTATGCCTCGAGGCGGTCGCAGTTCGACCACACGATGGCCGTCGCGCCCAAGCTGGTGACCGGCGAGGTGGCGCCGAAGTCCCAGTAGAACGCAGGCTGGATGACCGGGCGCTGCGCCGGGCTCACCTGCGACTGGTAGAAGGCAGCGCCCGGCTTGGGAACCCGGAATGTGTCTGCGATACCGGGCCATTTCATGCTCTGGAAGGTGTAGCCGGCGAGGGAGTCGTAGTCGAAGGCACACCAGCCGAGCAGGCCGCAGTAGGCGTCATTTGCGCCGGCAATCTCGTGCACCTGGGCGTGCATCCGGGCCTGTACCTGCTGCACGGGCTGGGCATCGATGCGGCGATAACCGGGTGGGCCGTCGAGCGCGCCAACTGCCTCGGTCACCAGGTAGGGCACGCCGGCGATGGGAGCCGACAGGGTGGCGTTGCCCTTGGAGTGCCCGTAGTCGTCATAGGCGAACACCTCCTGCACCCAGTCGGTCAGGCTGCGAGAGGTGTTCGAACCTGACGTCTGGCGCGTCCCGTCCAGCGAGTTGGCGAGGTCCCGGGTCTGGGAGTACAGCGCCGGGTCACGTGGCGATTCGTTGACCTGGACGCCCCAGATGATGACCGATGCGCGGTTGCGGTCGCGGACGACCATGTCGTGGACGTTCTGCACGACGACGTCGTGGAAGGCGGTATCGCCGAGGTAGCCCCAGCCGGGCGTCTCCTCCCACACCATGATCCCGAGCTCGTCGCAGGCGTCGAGGAAGTGTTCGGACTGCGGGTAGTGCGAGCAGCGCACCATGTTGCAGTTGAATTCCTGCTTGAGAAGCAGTGCGTCGCGGCGCTGCACGCGCGCCGCCATCGACATGCCGGCGTACGGGAAGACCTGGTGCCGGTTGAGGCCGAAGAGCTTCAGCCGCTTGCCGTTGAGGAAGAAACCGTCGGTCTCGAAGCGTGCTTCGCGGAAGCCGATGCGCCGGGTGAAGTCGTGCACCGGTTGCTGATCGACGCTCAGCGTGGCGACTACCTCGTACAGGCGAGGTGTGTCGACGTCCCAGAGGTCGACGTTGCCGACCTGGTCCAGCATGAGATCGGCCGTTACCTGGCCCGCACTGTCGATGGTGACCGGCACCGAAGCCTGGTCGACGACCGTGCCGCCGTCGAGCAGCGCAACCGTGACCTGCACCGGCGCCGGTACCGCGAAGGCCGCGTCGACGACGCATTGCACCTGCACGCGGCGAGACGCGGGATCGAGAACGTCCAGCGGCTTGGCGAACAGGTCGGCGATGAACGTCTGCGGCACCATCCGCAATGACACGTCGCGGTACAGCCCGCCCGGTTCGAAGTAGTCGACCGCGGGCGCGCCGGCCGGAGACCCCTCCGGCGGGACGTTCTGCCAGGTCGCGTCGAGGTTCACGGCGAGCACGTTGTCGCGGGCAACCAGATGATCGGTCAACTCGTAACTGAACGGCAGGTAGCCGCCGAGATGCTGCGGCATGGCGTGCCCGTTGAACGTCGGCGTCGCCGCGGTCAGCGCGCCCGCGAAGTCGACGAACGTCCGCATCGTGCGCGATTGCTCAGGTGCGTCGAAGTGGCGCCGGTAGACCCAGACCTTTTCCCAGGACGCGGCATCCCATTCGCGCCAGCCCAACGGCGTTACGCAGTGCGGCAAGGTGACAGCCTGCAAGCCCCGGTCGTCGAAAGTCGGCTGATCGCTGCCGGCGGCTGATGCACCGAACAACCAACCGGCATTCAAGGACAGTGTGCGCGCAGCCGCTCCCGGCAAGCCTGTTGCTGCCGGCTCGGCGTCAGCTCGGTTACCGAGCAGCGACCACGCCACAACACTCGCCGCCCCGGCCGCAGTCGCTTGCAGGAAATGCCTACGCGCGACCAGTCGCGGTGCCGAGTGCTCAACGGTCGTGTGTTCGTCGTCGCCCACGAGATTCCCTTCCTACTGCCAGCTGATGGATGCCGCGCGAAAGCACATGTGGCCAGACCTCTTGCCTCTGACCGTAGCGACTTCTATGTTGTCCGGGTAGTCCTTGTCTGGGTCGTTTCCAACCCCTAAGCGGAGGTGAGCCCGGCATGTCGCGACCGTCGTCTGAGCCGTTCGCCGCGGCATGCGCCTTTCTCTCTCGGAGCGTCGGATGATCCGCCCGGCACGCTGTGTTCTGGCCGCCGCACTTCTGCTCGCCTGCCTTGCCGCACCCGTGCCCGTCGGCCCGGCGGCCTCGGCGGCGACGGTCGAGACGACCGATCTGCAGATCGACGTCGACCATCCGACCCAGTTCATCAACCCACAACTGTTCGGATCGAACGTGGCGTGGAACGCAGAGTCCGACCTCATGCAGTCCGCGTCCACCCGGTTCTACCCGCAGTTTCTGCGCCAGGTTCGCTCGGTCGGATATGGCGCTCAGCGCTTTCCGGGCGGGACCCTGGGCTCGTTCTACCACTGGAAGCGCGCGATCGGTCCGCTTGCCGACCGTCAGCCCAACACCTTCTTCGCGGGCGACGGGCCCGAACCGTCGCTGCTCGGCCCGGACGAGTTCGGTCGCCTGCTCGCGACCACGGGCGGTGCGGGCGACGTGATCGTCAACCCGTCCTCGGGAACGGTGGCGGAGGCGCGAGACTTCGTGGCGTACATGACGCTGCCTGCTCCGCCTCATGCGGTGACGGATCCGGCCGACCCGCAATACTGGGCCGGGCTGCGCGCACGCAACGGCCACCCCTTGCCCTACGACGTGCCGTGGTGGGAAGTCGGGAACGAGATCAACACCGCCTCGAACGCGGGGTGGATGGCCGGCTCGCTCGTCTCCTATGCGAATCCCTGGTGCGTCAGCACCAACGTGCGCGCCTGCCTGTACGACTTCGGCGGCACGACGCGGTTCACCGACCAGCCGGTCGGCGAACTGGCAGACACCAGACCCTCCGCCTCGCTCAGCACCGGCGCGGCCGGGCAGGTCAAGTACGTCGCGTACCCGCCTGTGGTGTCGGACAACCTGACCGTGCAGGTCGACGGGCAAGGGTGGACGCGAGTGGCGAGTTTCGCCGGCGCCTCAGCCGACGCGGACGTGTACCGGCTGGACCCGGACACCGGCCAGATCACCTTCGGCAACGGCGTCAGTGGCGCGATACCGCCGACCGGAGCGCAGATCACCGCGGACTACGACTCCGGACCCCACCCCGGGTTCGTGGACTTCTACCAGGCCATGAAGGCCGTCAACCCCACCATCCACGTGTGTCTGGGCGACTCGTCATATCCGGCCGGGGTCGGCTACCTCCAGGATCTCGGATCGTCATACCGGTACGACTGCGTGCCGACCCACCCGTACGTGCGTAACGGCGCAGCTACCGCCCAAGGAGACATCCCCAACGACCTGCCCGAGTCGCAATACGACCTGCAAATTCTTGCGCTTCCCGCGGTACTCGCCGGTCAGGTCCAGCAGGTGCGGCAGCAGATCGACCAGTACGCCGGGGCGTACGCCGCCAGCGTCAGCATCCCGATCACCGAGTTCGGCCAACTGCAAAGCTCCGTACCAGACTTCGCGCCCGCGTTTCATTCGACGCTGCAAGAGGGAATCCTGATCGCCGGCGAGTTGCGCGAGTGGGCCGGCCTGGGCGTGCCGCTGGCCGAGCACTATCTGCTGGCGGGCTCGCCGTTCGGCTCGACCTCGACCGACCCCGGCGTGAACGTGAACACCAACGCCGAGATCGTAGGTCCCGGCCCGAACACAGTTGTCGAGCCGACCGCGTTGGTGGAACAGCTGTTCCGGCCCCTCGGCGGCCTGCAAGAGATGCACATTGCGGCCTCGTCGATGCCCTCGCTCTCGCTCCCGGACGGCACCGATCAGTCGATGCTGCAGACCCTCGCGGGCGGACAGGGCAACCGGCTCGAACTGGTGGTGATCAACCAGTCGCCCGATACCGACGTCTCCACCACGGTCACGCCCGGCGACGACCAGGTGGCCCAGGCCTCGGTCGCCACCCTCGACGGGTCGTCTGCACTGTCCTACAACACCTCCGCGGACCAGCACGCAGTCACCGTGCACACCACGCCCGTGCGCTCGTCCGGAAACAAAGTCACCGTCACCTTCCCGGCCCATTCGGTGAGCCTCGTCCAACTCGAACTCGCGGGTGGGCCGTAAGGGAGATCGCCGAAGCCGCAGTATGGCTGCTGACGTATCGCCCGTCCCGGCGTTCAGAATGGTGGGTGCCGGCCGGATACCCGGCGAGTGAAGGGGAAGCGATGCAGGTCGAGCAGTCGAAGCCGGGATCGGTCGGGTTCGCCGCCCTGATCGGCGCGGCGGCAGGGGCCGCTCTCGCGGGGCACCGCGGTTCCCGGGCTGCCGGCGTCGGTGCGATCGCCGGCGCGGCCGGGATGGCGGTGGTCGACACGGTGGCCCGGGCCCGACAGCGTCCCGGCGAGATTCCGGCGCTATGGTCGCGGATCGCGGCGAGCGGCGCGCTCGTCGCCCCGCTCGGCTGGCTTGCCGGACGGTCCGGTCGATTCGGGCCGGTCGCGGTGGGCACGGCAACTGGGGCGCTCGGCGGCCTGCTCGGGATCCGTCCGCAGAAGGTGCTGTTCGGGCCGGTGTTCGGCGCTGCGGTCGGCCGGGCGTTCGCGGCGAGACGGCCGCAGGCGGCGGCGGCGATCGTGGCCAGTACGACGATGGTCGCCTTCCGCGTGACATCGGCGCTCGTGTTCCGCAACGCGCAGGTGAGCCTGCTGGCCGACAAAGTTCCGGCGCAAGACCTGCCCTTCGTCGTGCCACACGAAGCGCGCTCGTCCTACGTCGGCACCGGCTACGTCCGCAAACTGGCCGAGACGCTCGGTGGACGCTACGTCGCCGACGCGCCCGACGTAGGAATCGTTGCCTCGCTGGACGAACTGGCCGGCCCGGACTTCGACCCGGCGGCGGTCGACCCGCGAGTACGCGAGTTCTACGAGCACACCACGCGCTTCCGGCTCGACATCGTGCCGCAGTGGCGGCTATGGGTACGGCCTGGCTATCTGCTCTATCGCACGCTGGTCGCGCAGCGGCTGGGACAGGCCAACGTCCCGATGAACCAGCGCGACATCCAACGCGGAATCCGCAGCAGGATCGACACGATCAGCCCACCAGGCGGCGACATCGTGGCAGTACGCGGCTGGATCCGGTCGTTCGCCGACACCGACGAACCGATCTACGTAGGCATCTACACGACCTATCGCCATGACGGTCGTGGGTATGTCAGTGTCGGATTCCCCGCACCCCAGGCCAGCTTCACCGCCACGCTGCTGCCGCGTGCGCGGGCCGGCGGAGGCCTGGTGCTCACCAGCCGAAGCGACCTCGACCAGCCCGGCCATTACCTGGCCTACATCGACCCCGCTACCCGAGATCTCACGGCATTAGCGGTGCACGGCTTTGCCGAGCAACTCGACGTCTATGTCGAAGATGACGAACTGCGTGCCGAGCACGCCTTCTGGGTTTTCGGAATGCCGTTTCTCGTGCTGCACTACCGCATGCAGCGCAAGCCAGAAAGCTGACATTGCCAGCCGCGGGTGGGCAGTTACGCCGCAGGTGGGCACCGGCAACTACCCACCTGCGCAACAACTGCCCACCTGCGCGATAACTGCTGACCCGGCCTACGACTACTTCCAGCGAAAGTGCACAAATATCCGGCCGAAGTTGTCCCGGTCCTTCTCGACACGATGGTAGAGAGCGCGCACATCCTTGCGGTCAAGGAACCGGAGCACCCGCTTCTTGAGCTGACCCGAACCCTTGCCGGGGATGATCTCGACGAGCGGCGCTCGCTTCGCCACCGCCTCGGCCATGATCGACTGAAGCGCCCGCTCAATATCGTCACCGCGGTTGTAGATGTCGTGCAGGTCCAGCTTCAGCTTCACGCACGCCATCATGCCCGCTCGAGCCAGGATGGCCGGCCGGCTCGGGTGCCGCTTCCGGCACGCTCTGCGATGCGCGCGCGGTGAGCACGCGCCACACGATGGACGGCTTGAAGAAACTCTCCGGTCGCTCGATGAAGCCGGCAACAACCAGGAACTGCCGGGTGAGTACCGGATCAGAACGGGCAGCGGTGGTCAGCCGGTCGAGGTAACCATTCATGATCTTGGTCGCCGGAGAGCGCTTGCCCTCGACCCCTTCGTAGCGCAGATCGCCGCCAGTGGCGACCTTCCACGCGACGTCCTCGATGCGGTGCGCCTGCGCGAAGAACCTCCGCACGTCGAGCGGCCCGCTCGCGAGATTGTCCCGTAGCGCCAGGGCTTCCAACGCGGCCACCGTCATGCCTTGCCCGTACATCGGGTTGAAACATGCGATCGAGTCGCCCAGGGCGAGAAGCCCTGCCGGGAAAGCGCGCAGCTTGTCGTAGCGGTGCCGGGTGCTCGCCGGGAAATGTGACGGCTGCAGGTCGGTCACCGGTGTCGCGCCGACGAGTGCGTCGGCGATCGCGGTGTCGGGCAGCCGGCTGGCGAACTCGAGATAGTCGTCGTCGTTGCGGTCTGGGCCCGACTCGAGCAGGCCGCCCAGCGTGACGATGTGCGTGCCGTCCTCCTGCCCGATCATCACGCCGAAGTGCGGCGTCGCGGCAGGGGTCACGATGGTGAGCAGGTCGGTGGGCGTGTTCGCGTCTGCCAGCGTCGCGTCAGGTACGCCATCTTGCAGTGCACCCGCTCCTCGGCAGGCGTGCGGTATCCGAGCGCGGTCAGCCACTGCGGCAGCTTGGACACCTTGCCGGTCGCGTCGACGACGAGGTCCGCATCGATCCGCCCTGCGGTCCCGCCTCCGGTGGGACTGACCTCGACGCCGGTGACCCGACCCGGGTCGCTCGCGAGCGGCCCGAGCACCTCGACACGGTCGCGGATCGTCACACCTGGCAGCGCGGCAACCCGCGCACGCACCTGGTGTTCGAGGAACGGCCGGGTGATCCCGATGGCGGTCACACCGGCCTGGCCGCGGGCCAGACGCCCGCCGCCGACGGTCCACGAGCAGTCCTCGCTGATGTCGCCGGCCGGGGCGCCGTCGGCGACGAGGCCGTCGCGCAGGCCGGGCAGGAGTTCGTTCAAGGCCCGCATGCCGCCTGGTTGCAGGCCGTGCGCGTGCTTGCTCTGCGGAACGCCCCGCCGATGCGCGGGGCCATCGGGCAGCGTGTCCCGCTCGAGGATCGTCACTCGCTGGTAGAAGCGGGCGAGCGCGGCGGCGGCAGCCAGGCCACCCATGCTCGCCCCGATCACCACGGCGTGCTCTCGTGTCGTGCCCGGTACATACCCGCTCATGTCGTCGCCCTTCGCGATGGCCCGTGTCAGCGGTACTTCGATCGGGCGGCTGATCCGGATCACGCGGCGCGGTCGAATGAATTTCTAAACCCGGCGTATTGCGAGTGATCCGGACCAAGCACCGCGACGAATATTCGATGTGACCATGACGGTGAGCGTTGCGCCGCGTAGCGTCACGCACGTGGCCGCTGGTGAGCCGCAGGATGCGGTCATGCTGTCCCGCATCCAGGCGGGCGACGAGTTCGCCCTCGGCGCGGTCTACGACCAGCACGCGAATCTCGTCTTCGGCCTGGCCCGCCGGGTGACTCGCGACGAGCAGCTTGCTCGCGACATCACCCAGGACGTCTTCACCTACCTGTGGGAGTTGCCGGGGCGCGTCGACCTGTCCCGGGGCTCGCTGCGTGCCTACCTCGCGGTTGTGACGCACCGCCGCGCCGTCGACGAGGTACGGCGGTGCGAACGACGCACGCGAACCGAGGCAGCCCTCGCGCTCGACGCCGTCGAAGACGGGCCCGAGGCCGGAGTGGTCCAAGCGGCCGCGCAGGCATGGAGCAAAGGACATCTGGCGGCCGGATTGGCCGAACTGCCCGCCGAGCAGCGGGCTGCGGTCGAGCTCGCCTACTACGACGGTCTGACCTACAAGCAAGTCGCGAAGGCACTCGGAATCCCCGAGGGCACCGCGAAGTCCCGACTTCGCCTGGCCATGGCCCGGCTGCGGACATTGCTCGGCGACGAAATGCGGACGGCGATCTAGATGGCGACCTTCGACGAGGAGTTGGCCGCGCTGCTCGCGCTCGACGCGCTCGAGCCCGACGAGCAGGCCGACGCCGAACTGCTCATGGGCACCTTCCCGATCGGCCTGACCGGCACCAGTGCCGCACTGGCCGAGACTGCTGTCGCCGACCCGCCGCACGACCTGCGCGCGGCAACGCTTGATCGGGCACTTAACCGGCGACCCGCGGGTCGACCAGCAGACGGCGCCGGGCCGTGCGATCCGGCCGAAGGCTTCGACCGCACGATCGCTGACCTGCACCAGCTACTGCAAACCCTCTCCGACGAGGAATGGAATGCACCCGCACATCCTGAGCACGGCCGGGTCCGCGACCTCGTCGCCCACCTCGTCGGTGTCGAGCGGCTGTCGATGCGCTGGCTGGTGCCCGAGGGCGATCTGCCCGAGCTCCCCGACCATGTGGCCGCGACCCGTCCCGTCGTGGACGAGCTGGCCGACGCCGACCCGCGTGAGGTCGCCCGCGAGTGGCACGAGGCCGCGCTTGCCGTCGCGGCCGCGGCCGCAAGCGGCGATCCCGCGCGTCAGGTCAGCTTCCACGACCTGAGCATGAGCGTCACGGGATTCCTCATCACGCGGACGTTCGAGCTGTGGGCGCACGCGATGGACATCGCAGCCGCCGGCGGCCGTCCGCTGCTGCGCCTGGACGCCGAGCGGATGGCCGTGTTGTCGAGCAGCCTGATGGCCGCGGTACCGAACGCCTTGGCGTACCGGCGCAGCGCGGCACCAGGCCGTACCGCCCGATTCGTGCTGACCGGCGCCGCCGGCGGCTGCTACACGGTGCCGCTTTCGCCCGGCGCCGAGGCCGGTGAGCCGGATGTCACGATCGTCGCCGATGCCGTCGACCTGTGCCGCGTCGCCGCCCGCCGCCTCCGTCCGGCCAAGCTGGACGCCACGTTCGAGGGCGACCGCCCGCTTGCCGATCTCGTGCTCGCCGGGCTTGACGCGTTCGCCAGAGACTGACAGCAGGCCGCCGCCGCAGAGGCAGAGTTGGCCGGGCATCGGCGAGATGCCGATTACGCACACTGGACGCGACATCGGCCAGCAGGTGGGCACTTGTGCCGCAGGTGGGCACTTGCAAGTGCCCACCCAGCGCAGAAGTGCCCACCCAGCGCGAGGCGCGAGTGCTAGTCCCCGGCGGTCGCCGCCGGTTCGGCCGCGACGAAGTTGACGATGTGTGCGGCGAGTTCCGGGCCGGCGTCCTCCTGCAGGAAGTGGCCCGCGTCCGTGATGACCGGGTGCTCTCGTCCGCGCGCTCCCGCGAGCGCGCCGATGAGAATGGGCCGCATCGGCCCGGTGATCGGGTCGCTGTCGCTGAAGGCGATCAGCGTGGGTGTGGGTGCGGCGGCCAGGATCGTCCAGGCCGCGCGGTTGGCGGCGCTGGCCGGGTCGTCCGGCGTGGTCGGAACGAGCCCCGGCATCGCCCGCGGACCGGCGGTGTACGAGTCGTCCGGGAACGGTGCGTCATAGCCGGCGCGAACGTCGTCGGGCAGCGTCCGCCGGCAGCCGGCTTGGACAGACCGGCTCACGTCCAGCACGGGCGCCGACTGGACGGCCCGGCGGAAAGCGTGCCAGCTGTCCGGCATCGGATGATCGCCGGTGGGCAAGCCGGTGTTCGCGGCGACGATGCGCGCGAACCGGTCCGGGTGCTCGGCGGCCAGACGCAGTCCGATCAGGCCACCCCAGTCCTGGCCGACGAGCGTGACGCCACGAAGGTCGAGGACGTCGAACACGAGCGCGCGCACCCACTCGACGTGCCGGGCGTAGCTGTGGTCAGCCTGGGCGGCGGGCTTGTCGGACCGACCGAATCCGACCAGGTCGGGGGCGATCGCGCGCAGTCCGGCGCCGGCCAGCACCGGAATCATCGTCCGGTACAGAAACGACCAGGACGGCTCGCCGTGCAGCAGCAGCACCGGCTCACCGTCGGCGGGCCCGTCCTCGACCCACGCCATGCGCACTGTCTCGCCGTCAGGTCCGGCGACGAACGCGTAATGCGGCGGGTAGGCGAACCCGGGCAGGTCGGCGAAGCGCTCATCCGGTGTACGCAGCAATCGCATGCAGGACACTCCCGAGACGGCCGTTGATCACGCGAGCCAAACGATAGTCGGACCCGGCGCCCGTGGCTGAATTCGAGTACGAGATCTGGCCTGTCGCTGGCCCCGATGCCCCGGTAGTCGAGGGTGATCGTGCGATGCGTCGAGTGCCGAGCTTCCGGCCGGCTGACCCCCAGGTGGGCAGTTAGCTCACGGGTGGGCAGTCATAACCGCCCACCCACCGCCCGGCCCATCGCGACCGGCACGGGCAGCACTGTCCACAATGGACGCTGCCGTTTGAGGACGTCCGACCCTACGCATCCGGCCTCACATCTGCGCACACTGCATTCATGGGGACGAGTTCAGCCGCCGACATGACGGCTCTCGATGCTGAGACGTGTTTGGACCTTTTGCGATCCGAGGAGGTCGGCCGCGTCGTCGTCTGCATTGCCGGCGAGCTCGAGATCTTCCCGATCAACTATGCCCTTGACGCCGGCACGGTCGTCTTCCGCTCTGCCGAGGGAACCAAGCTTTCGGCCGTATTCGTAAGCGGCAGTGTCGCCTTCGAAGCGGATGGTTACGACGCTGACACCGGCGATGCGTGGAGCGTCGTCCTCAAGGGCACGGCCGAGGAAATCCCGATGTACGACGCCGTGGACGACGAGGCGTTCTGGCTCTTTCCGTGGAGCGGCACGGTGAAGTCCCGTTTCGTCCGCCTGATCCCTGCACAGATCTCGGGGCGGCGCTTCCACGTGGTTCGTACCCGGCCCAGCCCCGATCGGCCCATCGGGTCTTGATGTGCCCGCGCGGACTGCGAGCACGTTGTCGGGCTGAAACGATCTACGGCTGTCGCGCTGGACGCGCCGTGTGACGTGCAGCAGGTACCCACGGCAACCGGATGTCCGTAGATTCCCACAGAACCAACAGCCCTTATATAAGTACTGTTATGGTTGTCGCCGTGAGCGATGACGACCCCACCGAGCAGAGCCTCTGGCGGCCGTTGCGGCTGCTTCAGGCCGGGATGGACGCCGAGATCGCCCGGCTCTACGCCGAGGCGGGAATCGGCGGCATGAAGTCGAGCTACGTGATGGAGCTTCTCCGGCTCAACGCCCGTGGCCCGATGACGATCAGCGAGCTCGCAGCGTCGGTGCAGCGCACCCACTCGGCGATGAGCCAGAAGGTGGCGGCCATGCGCGCCGCCGGATTGGTGCGCACTGCACCCGGTGTCGACGCGCGCAGCAAGAAGGTCGCGCTCACGGCCAAAGCCCGGCGAGTCGTGCGCCGCCTGGCCGCAGAGTGGCGGGCTACCGAAGCCGCAATCGCCGAGATCGAGGCGGAGATCCCCTACCCGCTCAGCCAGGTAGTCACCGACATAGAAACAGTGCTGCAACGCAAGAGCTTTCACGACCGGATCGCCGAGAGGCTCGCCGCGGACGATTCATGGCAGTGAGGCAAGCCCTCGTCGATACATCGCCGCTGCGCTCCTCTTCGGCCTTTCGCCGCCTGTGGCTCGGGCAGGCATTCTCCGGAATCGGCAGCCAGATGACCTTGGTTGCCTTGATGTTCCAGGTCTGGCAGCTGACCGGAAGCACGGTGTGGACGGGTGCCGTCGGGCTTGCGCAGGCGATGCCGCTCGTCATGCTCGGCTTGTTTGCCGGGTCGATCGTCGACCGCACCGATCGGCGGCGGATCTACCTGATCACCACGACCGGCCAGGCCGCGTGCTCGGTGTTGCTTGCCGTTCAGGCGCTGTCCGGGCGCCTGCCGGTACCGGCGATACTGACGCTCGTCGCGGTGCAGGCGGGCTTTGGTGCCTGCGGCGGTCCGGCGGCCCGCACGTTCATCCCGCGGCTGTTGCCCGCTGATCAGCTCGCAGCGGGCCTCGCGCTCAACCGGATCACGTTCCAGGCCTCGGTGTTGCTCGGCCCGGCGCTGGGCGGGCTCGTCCAACTGCAGACCCACGACGCGATGCGTGGCCGGGTCGCCGCGGCCGAGCAGATCGTCGGGCAAGCCGGCCCGGACGTCGGCAACATGCGCGCCGGCCTCATCGCCGACGCGACCTCGAGCATGCTGGCTCTGGTGAGCGGCGGTCTGCTGTGCCTCGCGGCTGTGGCCCTCATCGCCGCCGTCACGCCCCGCCTGCGCGCCACCACTATCCGCACGCCGCAGGCGGCTACTTGATCCCTGCGCCGCTCGTCAGCCGCGGTGTCTTCTCCGCGCGCAGAACCTCGACCGAACTTCAAGTCAAGCGCCGAAATGTCAGCGGGTGTCGCTCCCGCCCGTACCGTCGGCACGCTGTACCGCCGAGCGTCCCGCCTCGAGGCGCGCGACCGGCACGCGGAACGGTGAGCACGACACGTAATCCAGCCCGACCGCGTCGAAGAAGTGGATCGAGTCGGGGTCGCCGCCGTGCTCGCCGCACACACCTACCTGCAGCAGTGGATTGGCGATCCTGCCCTCCTCGACGGCGATGCGGACGAGCCGTCCGACGCCGGCACGGTCGAGTGTCTCGAACGGCGAGACGTCGAACACCCGAGCCTTGAAGTAGGCGGGGAAGAACGCCCCCTCGACGTCGTCGCGGCTGAGTCCCCACGTCGTCTGGGTGAGATCGTTGGTACCGAAGGAGAAGAAGTCGGCGACCGCCGCGATTTCACCGGCGGTCAGCGCCGCCCGGGGCAACTCGATCATCGTGCCGATCGGTATGTCCAGCTGTTCACCGGACTCGCGGGCCACCTCGGCGATCACTTCGGCCAGTTCGCTACGCGTGATCTCGAGTTCTCGCACGGTGGCGACGAGCGGCACCATGACCTCGGGACGCGCGACGTGTCCGCGACGGCGGGCCTCGACCGCGGCCTCGGCCACGGCCCGTGCCTGCAGGGCGAACAGCCCGGGAACGACGAAGCCGAGTCGCACACCGCGCAGGCCCAGCATCGGGTTCACCTCGTGCAGGCGCTCCAGCGCCGCAAGCAGTTTCACGTCGCGCTCGTCGGCCTGCCCGGAGGCTCGCGCTGACGCGATCCGTGCGGCCACCTCGGCCGGAGCGGAAAGGAACTCGTGCAGCGGCGGATCGATCAGCCGGATAGTGACGGGCAGGCCGTCCATCTCCTCGAACAGTCCGATGAAATCGGCTCGTTGCAAGGGAAGCAGTGCGGCCAGTGCCTCCGTGCGCTCCTCGTCGGTATCGGCCAGGACGAGGCGCTCCACGCAGATCCGGCGCTCGCCGAGGAACATGTGCTCGGTGCGGCACAAGCCGATGCCCTGGGCGCCGTACCGGCGCGCACGCCCGGCATCCTCGGGCGTATCGGCATTTGCGAGCACGCCGAGCCTGCGCCGCTCGTCAGCGTGCTGCAGCAGGCGGTGCACCGCGCGAATCAGCTCGCTGGTTTCGGGCCCGTCCGGATCGAGCCGGCCGTTGAAGTAGTCGACAACCGGCGGCTGTTGCAGGGGAATCCGGCCGACGAACACCGCGCCTGTCGTACCGTCGATCGAGATCTGGTCGCCTTCGGCCACGACGCTGCCGCCGCCGATCAGACGCCGTCCGTCCTCGTCGATGACCAATTGCTCGGCGCCGCACACGCACGGCTTGCCCATTCCGCGCGCGACGACGGCGGCGTGGGCTGTCTTGCCGCCGCGCGTCGTGAGAATGCCTACGGCAGCGACGATCCCGGCCAGGTCGTCGGGTGTCGTCTCGTGCCGGATCAGCACGACCTGCTCGCCCGCCTCGGCTCTGCGCACTGCGGTAGCGGAGTCGAACACCGCCGCTCCGACCGCCGCACCGGGCGAGGCGTTAATCCCTGTCGTCATCCGGACGTTGTCCGAGTCGGCGCGAAACTGCGGGAACATCAGCTGGGTGAGGTCCTGGCCCGTTACCCGGCGCAGCGCCTCGTCGAGATCGATGACGCCCTCGTCCACGAGTTGGCAGGCAATCCGGAACGCCGCCGCCGGCGTCCGTTTGCCGACGCGGGTCTGCAGCATCCAGAGCTTGCCGCTCTCGATGGTGAACTCGATGTCACAGAGGTCGCGGTAGTGCTTCTCGAGTATGTCGGCGTTGCGCAGCAGTTGCCGGTAGGCCTCCGGGTCGAGCGTTTCGAGTTCGGCGATCGGAAACGCATTGCGGGTGCCCGAAACGACGTCCTCGCCCTGAGCGTTTGGAAGGTAGTCGCCGTAGAGGCCGCGGTGTCCCGACCCTGGATCGCGGGTGAACGCAACACCCGTACCCGAGTCCGCGCCCTTGTTGCCGAACACCATGGCCATGACGTTGACCGCGGTGCCGAGATCGTCTGCGATGTGTTCCTGTCGCCGGTAAAGCGCCGCCCGGTCGGTGTGCCACGAGTCGAAGACCGCGCGGATCGCCATGGCTAGCTGCTCACGCGGTACCTGCGGGAAGTCTCGGCCGGTCTCGTCGCGAATGACCTGCTTGAAGGCGGCGACCAGGAGACGCAGTTCGGCCGCGGGCAACTCGGCGTCGGTGCAGCCGGTGCGGGCCTTGACCGCCGAGAGCAGGCTCGCGAAACGATCGTTGTCGATGCCCAGCACGGTGCGCCCGAACATCTGGATCAGGCGGCGGTAGGAGTCGAGCGCGAAGTGCTCGTCGCCGACCTGCGCGGCCAATCCCTCGACCGACTCGTCGTTCAGGCCGATGTCGAGCACCGTCTCCATCATTCCGGGCATCGAGTACCGCGCACCCGAACGCACCGAGACGAGCAGCGGATCATCGGGCTGCCCGAGTTGGCGCCCGGCTGTTCGCTCAAGAGCCGCAAGGTGTTCGTCGATCTCGCTGGCGAGCTCGACCGGCTCGATGCCGCCGCGCAGGTAGTGCCGGCAGGCTTCGGTGGTGATGGTGAATCCTGGCGGCACGGGCAGCCCGAGACGTCCCATCTCGGCCAGTCCCGCACCTTTGCCGCCGAGTAGATCAGCCAGTTCACGGCCACCTTCGACGAAGTCGTACACGTACTTGATCGCGGGCTTGTACGGCGCAGGCAACGGAGTCGTCATGTAATCACCTTCGCCCTAGAACGGGGTCCTGAGCGCGGGGCGGAAGTCAGGACTTCAACGGGCCGAAGGTCACGACTTCGCCCGCTCCCACCGACCGGAACGGGTAGGCCCCGGGACCTTGGTGCGGCCGGTAAGGACGTCGGTCCCTTACCGCGGGGACTGCCGAGGATGCACGGTTAGGAGCGCGACATTTTGGCCTCGCGCCTCGTCAAGTCAGGAGAGACATGACCTCCGTGCTGGACGCCAAGATGGTTGGTGCCCTACGGCTGGCGGCAAAGCGCGCAACCCGCGCACCGTCGGTGTACAACACCCAACCCTGGCGCATCGTCGTGCAGCGAGATGGCATCGAGCTGTGGGCGGATCGAGAACGAGCCCTGCCCGTCCTGGACCCTGTGGGGCGGCAGCTGGTGATCAGCTGCGGCTGCGCCCTGTTCAATGCCCGTGTTGCTCTCGCCGCGTCCGGTTACCGCGCGACCGTCCAACGTTTCCCGGATGCCACGCAGCCCGACCTCGTCGCCAGGCTCACCGTCTCGGAACAGCAGACCGCGTGGGTGCCCATCGGTGATCTCGAAGCCTCGATCGAACGCCGTCGCACCAACCGGCGACGCTTCGCAGACGAGCCCATCCCTCCCGCTGTAGTCCACAAGCTGACTCTCGCTGCGGCAGCCGAAGGCGCCGAGGTGCTCCCGATCTCCGGCCCAGAGCAGCGCGCAGCGACCGCTCGCCTCAGTGCGCAGGCGGATTCACTCGAGAAGGCCGATCCCGCTTATCAGGCCGAGCTGTACGCATGGACCAGCGATGACCCGCGCCGGGTCGACGGCGTCTGGTGCGCGACGGTTCCCTATGTGGGTGTCGGCGCCAATCCGCATAATTCGCTGCCCATGCGCGAGTTCGATACTCGCGCGATGGGCTGGCTGCCGTCCGACGCGAGTTCGGGAGTCAACGAGTCGCTGCTGCTGCTCGGCACCGCTGACGACGGGCCGACCGCTTGGCTTCGCGCGGGCGAGGCGCTCGAACGCGTCTGGCTCGAACTCACCCGGCTCGCCTATGCCGCCAGTCCGTTGACGCAGGTCATCGAGGTCGGCGAGACGAACGACCGACTGCGATCGGAGCTGCAACTCGCCATGCATCCGGCCGTGCTGCTTCGCGCGGGTCGCGCCCCCGAGGTGCCCCGGAGCACGCGGCGCAACCTTTCGGACATGATCAGCCTGGCGTACTGACCGCGCGCCCGCTCCCCCGCGGCATGACCACCGCGAGTCGGACTCCCGGCGGTTAACCGGTTGATCTTGACAGGCCTTCAGCACGACGTGTAACAAGTCGTCTAAGTCTGGAGGATGAACATTGGAGCTGGCCGTCGCGAAAGATCATGGCTTCTCCTAGGTTGAGGCAAAGATCTACCTCACCCTGATACACCAGGGAAGTCTTGGCGCGCCCGGACTTGCCGAACTGACCGGCGCTCCGCGCAGCTCGATCTATCTCGTACTACGAGGGTTGAAGGACAGGCCCCGGCCGTGCTGACGCGCGCATGCTGCGCATCAAGGAGGAACACGCACATGGACGGGATGACCCATGGGCGGGCGAGGGCGCTGGCACGAGCCGCGCGGCGCGGCAGGGCCGTCAGCCTGCTCTCGGTCGCGGCGTTGCTCATCGGGGCGGTCACCTTCGCGGGCGAGGCTCCGGCTGCCGCGGCGCCGAGCGCCGACACCGCCGGACCATCGACACCGTCGTTCGTCTGCGACGGTCAGTGGCATCCGGTGCCGAGCGTCGACCCGCAGCACGACTACGGCGACTACGACTCGATCGTGTCGGTCAGTTCGTTGTCGGCCGGCGACGCCTGGGGCATCGGGTACGCGCGTGACTTCAGCCAGCCCGGCGGCTACCAGACACTCGCCGAGCACTGGGACGGAACGTCGTGGTCCGCGGTCGCCATGCCGAACTCGACGAAGGCGAATTGGAACCAACTGGCCGCGGTGACGGCAGTCGCTACCGACGACGTGTGGGCTGTCGGCAGTGAGGGCAGCGGTCCTTACGCATCGTTGATCGAGCACTGGGACGGCAGTTCGTGGACGATCCAGAGTGACGGCGTCCCGGACAGCTACCTGACCAGCGTGTCGGCCCACGGCCCGAACGACGTCTGGGTCGCCGGATCGACGAACTACATCGGCAGCGGACTGCTGATGCACTGGGACGGAGTGCAGTGGACTCGCACGCTGATTCCTGGCGCCGTTCTGTTCCGGGCAATCGACGAGCGCGCACCGAACGACATCTGGGCCGTTGGGCAGGAGTCCGTGAACGGCTACGGCGATCTGAGCCTCGCGTACCACTACAACGGCCGTACCTGGCGCCGATACGACACGCCCAACCCGCTCGGTAAGTACGACATCGATCAGAACTGGCTCACGTCGGTCAACGCGATAAGCACGCGTGACGTGTGGGCCACCGGCGTCGCCCGGGACTCCGATTGGGGCGTTGCCGACCGTCCGTTCACGGCGCACTGGAACGGACGGCGGTGGGCTTTCGTCGCCACACCCGATCCGGGCGGCAGTACCAACAGCACCGACCTGTGGGGAGCGGTCGCGTTCGGGCCGACCGACGTCTGGGCACTGGGCCGGGTCGGGCGTGATCCACAGTGGACAACGTTCGGCACACACTGGGACGGCTCGTCGTGGACGGAGACGTCGCCCTCGACGAGTGGCGAGTTCCTCGGAGTCGGCAGCGATGGCGCGGGAGGCCTGTGGGGAGTCGGCGACCACGATTCCACGACGTACAACGGGGTCAGCACGCTCGTCGAGCACCTGTGCCCGGCCGACGGCACGAACGCGCAGCCCGGCACGAACTCGGCGGCACCTGCGGTGCAGGCGTCGCCGACCGCGCAGGCGTCGCCGACCGCGCAGCCGAACCGCCGTCTGTGCGCGGCGCCTGCGAAGACCGGCTACGCGGGATGCTTCGCCATGATGCGTACCGACGAGACCGGCCCGGCAGGCGTCCAGCCGAACGCCACGCCGGCGGGATACGGTCCCACTGACCTGCAAGGCGCGTACCGGCTGCCCTCGTCGACGGCAGGTACCGGGCAGACCGTTG
The DNA here is from genome assembly GCA_963733615.1 of uncultured Actinomycetes bacterium. GTDB lineage: Bacteria > Actinomycetota > Actinomycetes > Mycobacteriales > Jatrophihabitantaceae > DASXRA01. Next base: position 37,512 of record CAVTEA010000039.1, on the reverse strand, counting down.
CGATCGTCGACGCCTTCGACGACCCGAACGCCGCTGCCGACCTTGCGACGTACCGCAGTCAGTACGGCCTGCCGCCATGCACCGAGGACACCGGCTGCTTCCGCAAGGTCGACCAGCGCGGCGGGACCACATACCCGGCACCGGACGGGGGCTGGGCCGGCGAGATTTCACTCGACCTCGACATGGTCAGCGCGGCCTGCCCCAACTGCCACATCCTGCTTGTCGAGTCCGACGACAACAGCCTGCTCAATCTCGGCGCCGCGGTGAACGAGGCGGTCGCGCTCGGCGCGAAGTTCGTCTCCAACAGCTACGGCGGCTCGGAAGACGCGGCAGAGACAAGCTGGGACACCACCTACTTCGATCACCCCGGCGTCGCCATCACCGCCAGTTCCGGCGACCTCGGGTACGGCGTCGAGTATCCGGCCGCCTCGCAGTACGTCACGTCAGTGGGTGGCACCTCGCTCGTGCACGACAGCAGCAGTCGCGGCTGGAGTGAAACCTTGTGGAGCAACGACTCCGGCGCGCCCGGCAGTGGCTGCTCCGCGTTCGACCCGAAGCCGACGTGGCAGACCGATCCGGGCTGCGCGAACCGCGCGGTGGCCGACGTGTCGGCAGTCGCCGATCCGGAGACCGGCGTCGCCGTTTATGACTCCTTCGGCGCGCCCGGTTGGGGAGTGTTCGGCGGCACCAGCGCGTCCTCCCCCATCGTGGCGGGCATTTACGCGCTTGCCGGAGCCCCGCCTGCCAGCAGCCGGCCGAACGCTTTCCCTTATGCGACAACGAATGCGTTCAACGACGTCACGTCCGGCAACAACGGAACTTGCACGCCGGTTTACCTCTGCACCGCCGGTACCGGCTACGACGGCCCGACCGGACTGGGCACGCCGAACGGCGTCGCCGGATTCGCGCCGCACGGCCCGCACGGCGACATCGTCGGCACCATTACCAACAAGGCCACGCACGCGCCGATCGCCGGGGCGCAAGTCACCGCCGGCGGGCAGATGACCGTCACCGACGCCACCGGGCGCTACGACCTGTTCATACCTACCGGCAGCTACGCCGTGACCGCCTCGACCTACGGCTACCAGTCGCAGACCGTTAGCGGCGTCAGCGTCACCCAGGACCAGTCGACGACTACGGACTTCGCCCTGGCCGCGCTGCCGACCCACAGCGTCAGTGGCACGATCACCGATGGATCGGGCCACGGATGGCCGCTCTACGCGCAGATCACCGTCGATGGCAAACCCGGCGGCCCGGTATGGACCGACCCGGTGACCGGCCATTATTCGGTTGATCTACCGGAGGGTGCGACGTACACGCTGCACGTCGCCGCGAACTACCCCGGTTACCAGGCCAAAGACCTCGACGTTCGGGTGGGCACGACTGGTGTCGTCACCGATGTGCGCCTGCCGGTCGACGCGAACACCTGCTCCGCGCCGGGCTACGTGTTCCACTACGCGGGCGGCACGCAGACATTCGACAGCACGCAGGCGCCCGCCGGATGGTCGACCGGCAATGCGGCCAACGGTGCCGGCTGGGTGTTCGACGATCCCGGCAACCAGGGCAACACCACCGGCGGCACCGGCAACTTCGCCATGGTCGACAGCGATCACGACGGCTTCGGAACCACCGAGGACGCCACCCTTGTCTCACCGCCCATGAATCTCGATGCTGACGCCACTCCCGTCGTGCGATTCGCGCAAGACTTCTTCGACGGCTACCACGACACCACGACGATCGACGTCAGCACGAACGACGGCCACAGCTGGAAGACGGTCGCCACCCAGAACTCCTCGGCCGGTGGACCGATCCAGACCGCGATCCCGATCCCGCAAGCCGCGCACAAGGCCCACGTCCGCATCCGCTTCCACTACCAGACGCAGTCGTGGACGTGGTGGTGGAAGCTCGACGACGTATTCATCGGCAACCGCAGCTGTGATGCCTCTACCGGCGGCGGGCTCGTCGTCGGCACCGTCACTGCAAGCGGCACCGGCCAGCCGATCGATGGCGCGACAATCACCAACAATGACCGGCCGAACGAGGTCGCCACGACCGCGCCGACCGGCGACCCCGGTATGCCAGGCGGCTTCTACTGGATGCTCACGACGCAGGCCGGGAACCAGTCGTTCACCGCGACCGTGAACGGCTATCAATCACAAACGCAAGACGTCACCATCCGGCCGAACCTGACCACGCGCGCCGACTTCACGCTCATACCTAGCTAGCGTGTTCGAGGTGTCTCCGCCGCCGTTGAGTCTCGCGGAGATCACCGATGACCCAGATCAGGCCGCGGCGTGGCTCGCGGTCGAAGCGCCGGGTCCGGATGCGGTGGCGGCGTTGTCGCTGCTCGACCCGGCCGGGTTGTCCGCACGGTGGTCGGGTCGATGCGCTGGTCGCGCTGGAGCGGCACCTGGCCTGGTTGGCTGGGATGCAGCAGCGGGTACTGGCCGTCATGGCCGCCGACGACGCGTCCGAAGATCGGTGGGTGCGGGAGGAGGTCGGGTGTGCGCTGCGGCTGTCCGCGGTGACCGCGCAACGCCGCCTCGCCGTCGCGGAAACATTGGTTGGGACCTTGGTGGAGACGGGGCGGGCGTTGCACCGGGGCCGGATCAGCTACCTGCACGCGATGACCCTCGCCGAAGCGGTCTATCCCCTTGACGCCTCGACCGCCGCGGCGGTCGAGGCGCGGGTGTTGCGCCGGGCGGGTGGGCAGACGCTGGCCGAGTTCAAACGCTCGCTGCGCCGCGCGGTGCACGCGCTGAATCCGGCCCGGGTCGAAGAGCAGCGCGCCCAGGCGATGACCGAACGCCGCGTGTGCGTGACTCCGCGCGGGGACGGCATGAGCGAACTGTGGGCGCTACTCCCGGCCGAGGGTGCTGCGGCGGTGATGGCGGCGGTGGACTGCCTGGCCTCGGTCACCTCCGCGACCGACCCGCGCAGCGTCGATCAGCGCCGCGCCGACTCGCTGGTGGATTTAGGTGTGGCCGCGCTGCACGACCCGTTGCTGCCGAAAGCACAAGGCCTGCGGCCAGCTGTCCAAGTGACCGTCGCGCTGTCGACCTTGCTCGGGTTGGATGAGCAGCCCGGCGAACTGGCCGGGCACGGACCCATCCCCGCCAGCGTCGCCCGACGGCTGGCCGCGGACGAAACCGGCACTTGGCGGCGCCTCCTCACCGACCCCGTCACCGGGCAACTGCTCGATTACGGGCGCACCACCTACCGGCCACCGCGCGATCTCACCGAGTTCGTCATCGCCCGCGACCAGACCTGCGTATTTCCGGGATGCCGGCGGGCGGCGCACCGCTGCGATCTTGACCACCGTGTCCCCTACGACAAAGGGGGAATCACCAGTCCCCAAAATCTAGAACCGCTATGCAAACGCCACCACCGCTGCAAACACGAGGCCGGCTGGCGCCTGGACCGCCAGGCCGAAGGCAGCTACCGCTGGACCAGCCCCACCACCCACACCTATGAGTCACAACCACCCCACCTACCCATCGACACCAGCCCAACCCACACCGCAGAACGCGACCCGGATCCGCCCCCGTTCTGACCCAGCACCGCGGGTAGCGGCGCCACGACCCAACTGTTGATCTTGGAATCTCGTCGACCTGCTGTGCTGGGCAGGCTCCCGCCGGGAGCTAATCACAGCGGCAAAGGAATGCGGCGCACAGTTCGGTAACCGATAGGTAACGGTAGCCTGGCCGTTACCAATGCGGCACCGGCCCGAACAGACGGAGGGGGTTGGGCCGATGGCTGCGGCACGTGCTTCGGGTGACCCGTTCGACGCGTTGGGCGATGCGAATCGGCGCGAGATATTGCGTCTGCTCAGCAGTGGCGACAAGCCGGTCCAGGAGATCGCGGCGGCAATGCCGATCAGCCGACCGGCTGTCTCCCGGCACCTGCGTCTGCTGAAGAACGCCGGACTGGTGGGCGAGCATGCCGAGGGAACCCGGCGCATCTACCACCTGCAGGAGCAGGGAATGCACGCCGTGCAGGCCTATCTCGAGCGCATTTGGGGCGACGCCGCGGCCAGGTTCCGGGTGCTGGCTGAAAACACCAACCGGGTAAGGCGAAAGTGACCGCCCCGCTGCGGATGTCCTCGGACGTCGCGTGCTCAGTCGATCTATGAGCGCACCTCGGACGGCGTCGAGCACGACTGGGGCGAGGTGACCGTCTGGAAGCCGCTCACCCAGTTGGCCTACCTCTGGCACCTGCGAGCCAACCGCGCTGACGCCACCGAAGTCGAGATTCGCTTTGTACCGCAAGGAGACGCCGCCACCCGCATCGAGATCGAACACCGCGGCTGGGAGCGACTCGGCACCGCCGGCGAACAGTCACGCGCTCAGAATCGCGCCGGCTGGCAAACGCTGTTGCCGCACTTTCTTGCCGCGATCGCGAAAGGGGAGACTCGGTGAGCGCTGGCACCAAGGACGATCCGTGGGTTCTGAAGACCCCGCCAGGTACGTCCGACTACACGATGTACAAGGATGAGCAGGCCGACCCACCAACCCTTGTCTGCCAGGTGGGTTCCACCACGCTCAAGTATCGACTGCGCGCGATCGCTCGCGGCGAATCTGCCGTATGTCGCCGCGCCCGCACACGCTAATGTGCCTTCGGGGGCAACACGGCGTCGAGGGCCGCCACGCGCGGCACGCACGACAAAGCGATAGAAAGAGCGCATGACGCAGACGACCCCGCAGTCAGGCAGCAGTTGGCTTGCCCCCGAAGAACTGGACGCCGCGCGCCAGCGCATGCCGGTTCTCTACGTCGACGCCATCCCGGTGCGCGTCGACACCCAGGGCATGGTCACGTCGGTGGGACTGCTACTGCGGGCAACCCAGGAGGGCAAGATCACCCGGGCCCTGGTATCCGGGCGGGTTCTCTACCACGAACGAGTGCGCTCGGCCCTGTTGCGCCACCTCGAGAAGGACCTCGGCCCGCTCGCGTTGCCGCGCATACCTGTCTCGCCACAGCCGTTCACCATCGCCGAGTACTTCCCCACCCCCGGGGTCACAGGCTTTCACGACCCGCGCCAGCACGCTGTATCTCTCGCCTACGTCGTTCCGGTCGAAGGCGACTGCGCACCGCAACAAGACGCACTGGAACTCAGCTGGCTCAGTCCGGCCGAGGCCCGCGACACGAACCTGCTCGCCGAGATGGCCGGCGGACAAGGACTCCTACTCATGCAAGGACTCGCCCATGTCGGTTGCTGACATCGATCAGCTTCGCGCAGCACTGCGCCAAGCAATGCCCGCGCTACGCGCCGATCTCGAAGCGCTCGTCCGGATTCCCTCGATCAGCGCCGACCCCGGTGCCACGGCCGAGGTGCACCGCTCGGCGAAGCTCACCGCGGACCTGTTCCGCGCGGCAGGCGCCGCGAGCGTCGAGATCCTCGACGACATCGCGGGCGGCCGGCCCGCGGTGGTCGCCAAGTACCCGGCGCCGCCCGGCAAGCCGACCGTGTTGCTCTACGCCCATCACGACGTCCAGCCGACCGGTGATCCGGCGGCATGGGCGAGCCCGCCGTTCCAGCCCACCGAGCGCGACGGGCGACTCTATGGCCGCGGCTCCTCCGACGACAAGGCAGGCATAGCCGCGCACCTCGCGGCGCTGCGCGCGTTCGGCGGCAAGCCTCCGGTCGGCGTGACGGTATTCGTCGAGGGCGAGGAGGAGATCGGCTCGCCGCATCTTGGCGCGTTCCTGGAGCGCCACCGTGACGAGCTGGCCGCCGACGTCATCGTGCTCGCCGACTCCGACAACTTCGAGATCGGCCTGCCGTCTCTCACGACCAGCCTGCGCGGCATCGTGTCGGTCACGGTCGAACTGCGCGCGCTCACGCACGGCGTGCACTCGGGCGGGTACGGCGGTGCCGCCCCGGACGCGCTGACCGCACTGTGCCGGCTGCTGGCCAGCCTGCACGACGACGAGGGCAACGTCGCGATCGACGGACTCGTCACGGACAAGGCGCCTGACCTCGACTATCCCGAGCCGAGATTCCGCGCCGAGGCAGCGATGCTCGACGGCGTCGGCCTGGTCGGCGAGGGAAGCATCGCCGAGCGGATCTGGACCAAGCCGTCGGCATCAGTGCTCGCCATCGACGCCACTGCGGTGGCCGACGCGTCCAACACCCTCGTCCCGGTGGCCCGCGCGAAGGTCAGCATTCGCCTGGCCCCGGGCGACGAGGCGCGGCAGGCGCAGGCCGCCCTCACCCGCCATCTTGAGCAGCACGTGCCGTGGGGTCTGCACGTCACGGTCACGCCGTCCGATCTCGGCCAGCCGTACGCGATCGACTCGCAGGGCCCGGCATTCGACGCCGCCCGGTCGGCCTACGGGCGGGCGTACGGCAAGCCGATGATCGACATCGGTGCCGGCGGCTCGATCCCGTTCGTCGCCGAGTTCGCCGAGGCATTCCCCGACGCCTCGATCCTCATCGTCAGCGCCGGCGCCGACCCGGACTGCCGTGCCCACGGACCGGACGAGAGCCTGCATCTCGGCGACTTCGAGAACGCCTGTCTGGCCGAGACCGTGCTGCTCGCCGAACTCGGCGGCAGCTGAGCCAGGCGGCGGCTCGCGGGCGCCGGTGCTTTCACCGGCGCCTTCGGCATGTGAGCATTGCACGTCGAAGGAGGCCGGAATGGCCGCACCGAGTCCCTGGCCGATGATCCACGCCGAGCGTGCGGCGCTGGCCGACGACCTGAGTTCGCTGACCGGCACGCAATGGGCCACGCGATCACTGTGTACCGAGTGGACGGTGCAAGAGGTCCTCGGCCACATGAGCGCGACCGCCAAGATGACGCCGGCGCGATTCTTCCGCAAGTTGGCCGGCTCCGGATTCCACTTCGACGCGATGTCTGCCAAGTTGGTCGCCGGCGAGTCAGCCGGCTCGCCGGCCGACACGCTCGCCGAGTTCCGCGAGCATCTCAACGATTCGACGTCGCCGCCCGGGCCGGTCGAGACGATGCTGGGCGAGGTGGTGATCCACAGCGCCGACATCCGGCGCCCGCTCGCCATCGCCCATCAGTACCCACCGGCCGCGCTCGTCCGGGTGGCGGAACTTCTTCAAGGGTTCGAACCTGCTCATCGGCGCGAAGCGGCGCATCGGCGGCCTGACCCTGCGCGCGACCGACGCCGACTGGTCGACCGGATCGGGTGCCGAAGTGACCGGCCCGATCCTGTCGCTGATCCTCGTCATGACCGGGCGCTCGGCCGCATTGACCGACCTGAACGGCGAGGGTGTTGCAACGCTGAGCGCGCGGGTTTGACCCGGCTCAGATGCGGATGACGCCGTCGTGCGCGTCCGGATCGTCGAACCACCGCCCGCCCGAACCGAGATAGCGAAACCGCACCTCCTCGCCCGCGGCAACGGTCACGGTGACGCTCCGGGTGCCGTTGCTGCGGCGCACGAGCGTGTGCCGCCCGGGCGTCCAGTCGTTGAACGTGCCGACCGCCGAGATCGGGCCGTCGTGAATGTCGTCGGGCAGCACGAGCTTGATCTTCGCTTGGCCGGCGTCAGGTGTGGCGAGAAATTGGATGGCCACTGGCGTCTCCTTGATCAAGAAGCGGATGCCTGCACGATAGGCGCACCAACGCCGAGAACGAAGAGGGCGCGACGGCAGGAAACGCGACGGTGACCAGGGCTTTCCTCAGTGTTGGGGGTGCACCATGGCTGGGTGTTCGCCTCGCTCGCGCCCGCGCGCCGCCGACTGGTGCTGGGCCTGCTCGTCGCGGTGCTGGCCGCGGGCGTCGCGGTCGGCGTCGCCGCCGCAATCGGCACCGACGGAGCGCACCGGGTGCGCCAGCCAGTGGTGCAGGACTCGCCCGGTCCGGTGCTCCTCGTCCCCGGCTACGGCGGTTCGACCAGATCACTGGACGTCCTGGCGGCCAAGCTGCGTGCGCTGGGCAGGGACGTGAGCATCGTTTCGCTGGCCGGCGACGGCACCGGCGACCTACGCGCGCAGGCCGAGTTACTGGGACGCGATGTGTCCGCGGCCCTGCGCCGGTCACACGCGCAGTCCGTCGATGTCGTCGGCTACTCGGCGGGAGGCGTCGTCGCCCGCCTCTGGCTGCGCGATGTCGGCGGCGCGCCCCTTGCGCGGCGGGTGGTGTTGCTCGGTGCGCCCTCGCACGGCACCGAGTTGGCCGGTCTCGGCGCGCTGGTTCCCGGTGCGTGCCCGCAGGCATGCCAGCAACTCGAACCCGGCAGTGACTTGCTGGCGTCGCTGAATCAGGGTGACGAAACGCCGGCGGGCCCGGACATCGTCTCGATCTGGACGACACGCGACCAGGTGGTGGTGCCGCCCGACTCCGCGAGGCTTGCGGGTGCGCTGAACGTGACCGTGCAAAGCGTCTGCGCAGCATCGGATGTGACGCACGCCGAGCTGCCCGCAGATCCGCTGGTCGACGCGATGGTGGTCGCCGAACTCGCCGCGGGGCCGCCGGTGCCGCTGAGCGCGCAGGACTGCGGGCGGTTCGGCGGCTGACGCCTATCGCCGGGATGGAGCAGGACACGCACCCGCTTGCCCACCGCCACTTATAACTGCCCACCCACCGCCCAACTGCCCACCCACCGCAGGGCACCGCAATTGAGGTGCGGCTGGTCAGTCGGCCGGGCCGGCGATGAGCGCTACCTGCGCGCTCTGCGCCTGGCCAGCGCCATCCGTCCAGCTGATCGTGACGTGGTCTCCGGGCTTGTGCGCGGCGATGGCGCTCGACAGCGCCTGCGCGGAATCGACGTTCGTGCCGTCGAGAGCGGTGATCACGTCGCCCGCCGCGAGGCCGGCCTGCGCTGCGGGTGACCCGTCAGCGACGCCCGTGACCACGGCACCGCCGAAGGAGTCCTGCAGCCCAACGCCGAGGAACGCAGGCAAGCCGATGTGGACCGTGCTCGACTGCTGGCCCGACTCGATCTGGTCGGCGATCGACAGGGCGCGGTTGATCGGAACGGCGTACGAATCCGCGGCCTGGCCGAAGCTCGACCCGCTTGATGCCGCGGTGTCCATGCCGATCACCTTGTCCGCCGAGTTGTACAGCGGACCGCCCGAATCACCGGCCTGTACGTCGGCGTCGGTCTCGATCATGTCCGAGAGCGTCTCCGCGTTCGATCCGTTCTCGTCGCTCGCGGTGAGCGACTGGCCGGTGGCGAGGACGGTGCCCGCGGCCGCGCTCGGCGTGCCGCCACGACCGCCCGCGTTGCCGACTGCGGTCACCGCATCGCCCGCCGACACCGACGACGAGTCGCCGGTCTTGACGGTCTGCAACCCCGACGCGTCCTGCATCTGCACCACGGCCACGTCCTGGGTCGGATCGGTGCCCACGACGGTCGCGTCATATGTCTTGCCGGTGCCGACCACCGTGACCTTGATGCTGGTGGCCCCGTCGACCACGTGGTTGTTCGTCAGCACTTCACCGGACGAGGTGAGGATCATGCCGGTACCAGCAGCCTCTGCGCCCTGGTACTTCAGCGAGGTGACGATGTCGACGACGCCCACCTGCTGCGCGGACGTCGCGAGCCCCGCCATCGCGTCGGCGGCGGCCGGCGCGGCGTTCGATCCGCCGTTGGCCGCGTGGCCCTGGCCGGTCACGACACTCGTGCCGCTGCCCGTCGCAGCGCTAACTGCGAAACCGACAGCGACCGCGGCAGCGAGGGCGATCGCTCCGGCCGCCAGCTTCTGATGCCGATGCGGATCCCTCGGCCCGACCGGCCCGACCGGCCCGACCGGCTGGCCGTACATGCTCGGGTCGCCCCACTGCGGACCCGAACCCAGCGGCATTTGCTCCATTGCCATCAACCCCCACACGTTTGCGGTTACACATACCAGTGGGCGACGGCGACCTGATCGCTATCTGTGGGTCGGTTGTGGGTCAGCTGAGCGTCAACGTGCCTGCTTTATCAGCTTGGACGCGTGGATGGATGCCGCCAGCGCCTCCGGGTCCTCGGTGCGCACGTACACCCATCCGTCGACGCCGTCGCCATATCCGCGCCGCACCATGACTTCAGCCGCCATTGGGCCGTGGTTCGTGAGATTGCCGCCCCATTCCGGCCCGGTGGCGTGCAGCCGGTCGTATGCGTCGTCGAGAACGGAGCTCATCGCTGGGCGGCGCGCGGCGTTGCTCGAATGGGCCGAGCGTCATCGCGCCGCGATCATCGAGAGTGACAGCCGGTCCGCGCTGACGAGACCAGGGATGGCGACTACCCGCGCCAACCAAGATCGATCTCACCGCTAACGGCTGCTCCGTTGTTCCTCACCCCGATGCCGCGCAGTCGGCAACATGGAGTTCGGCGGCAAGGTGACGCGTGGGATGCGGCCTCAAGTCGTTCGCGCGCAAGCCCCACGCTGACTTCGGAGTCGCGCTCATGAGGTTCGCCGCGTAGTGGGTTCTGCATCTTGCCAACTGGCGCCTGGCGCCGTCGCACCAACGACGCCGACCAGCAACCCTCATCGCACGACGACCGTCACCTGGTAGTGCCCCTCGCCGCCGGAGCAGGCCATTGCCTCGCCGCAGATCGTTCGGGTCGCGACGATCGTCTGCCGACCCGGGCGCACCGCCTCGAACGCCAGCGCAACCGTGCCGCATCCCCCGCCGGGCACGCACCGTTTCAAACGAAGCGGCACGGGTCGCACCGCGACCTCGCCGTCCTGGCGCAATGCTCGGCCGGACGTGGCGGCGAACTGCCAATACGTGCTGGCCAGCCGGACGGTCACCCGGGTACGTGCGCCGACCGACAATGTGCGTCCGTTGTCGCGGTCGAGCAGCAGGACCGACACAGCCGGGACGCTGCTGTGAGCCGTCGAACCGCGCGGCGGTCCGGCCGCCGGGGTCGACCCGCTCGGAGGCCCGCCCGACGTGGCGGGCGACGTGGCGGGCGACGTGGCGGGCGACGTGGCGGGCGACGTGGCGGGCGACGTGCAGCCGGCCAACAGCGCGGCGCCGGCCAACAGCGCGGCCCCTTTGACCCGGGTTGCAGCTCTCGTACTGGACGTGCGTCGTATCGGCGACATGATCGGCGAACCTTCCTGAACTCGGCAACGGCGCGATGTCGTTGCGCCTCGTTCATCAACGCAGTCCGCCGGCTCTCACGTTGCCCGACTCTCAAAAATGCAAGCGGCGGCGATCAAACGTCGGCTCCTGCGCGCCGTCCGATGTCCAGCGAAGCCCCTATGCGGCAAGGTAATCCTCAGCGCGACCGACCCGAACGAATTACGGGCGCCGCACCAGCGACTCGGATGTCAGCTCGTCGAGGCTGCGATGACCCGACAGTGCCATAGCCAGATCGAGGTCAGCCAGAACGCTTCGCATCACGTGCCGCACGCCGTCCTGCCCGGCGTGCGCGAGCCCGTAGGCGTAGGGACGACCGAGCAGCACCGCCTGCGCGCCGAGCGCGATCGCCTTGAGCACATCCGACCCGGTGCGCACGCCGGAGTCGAACAGCACAGTCAGCCGATCCCCTACCGCGGCAGCAATTGCGGGCAGTGCGTCGAGCGAACCAATCGCGCCGTCGACCTGCCGACCGCCGTGGTTCGACACGATGATGCCGTCCATGCCTGCGTCCGCGGCACGGCGAGCATCGTCGGTGTGCTGGATGCCCTTGAGCACGATCGGCCCGCTCCAATGCTCGCGCAGGAACGCCAGATCGTCCCACGACCGATCGGTTCCGGCGAACATCGGCAACCAGCGCGCCAAGGCAGCCATCAGATCGTCTTCGGGAGCCTTCGCCAGGCCGGCGCGGAAGACGGGATCGGAGAAGTAGACGGCCAGCCCCGTGCCGCGGATGAACGGCAGGTAGGACTGGTCGAGGTCATGCGGGCGCCAACCGAGCAGCCAGGTGTCGAGCGTGACGACCAAGGTGCTGAAGCCGGAGCTGTCGGCGCGGTCCAGGAAACTCGTGCAAACGTCCGGATCGTTCGGCCAGTAAAGCTGGAACCAGCGCGGGCCCTCGCCATTGGCCGCAGCGACTTCCTCGATCGAGTATGAGGATGCGGTCGACATGACCATCGGGACACCGAGTTCGGCGGCAGCGCGCGCAGTTGCCAGTTCACCGTCGGGATGAATGATCGACTGAACCCCGACCGGTCCGAGTAGCACCGGTGCGGCCAGGTCTGTGCCCAGAACAGACGTGGTGAGCGAACGGTTCGTCGCATCACGCAGCATGCGCGGGACGAGCCGCCAGCGGTCGAAGGCCTCGCGGTTCGCCTGCACGGTTGCACCGGAACCCGCGCCGCCCGCCACGTACCAGAACGGGCCCGGCGCCATGACCGAGCGCGCGGACTCCTCCAGCGCGACAACATCCGTCGTGAACGCCGGGAGCACATCGACGAGTCCCTGCAGGTAGATCTCGTTCGCATAGTTCGACAGCGGCGCGCTCATGGCGTGCAGTCTGCCGAACGCACCGCCGTCTCGCGAAGCGGGCGCCGTCAGTCGTGCTGGAACCGGACGGCCAGGGCTTGCACCGCGTCCTGATATGCGGGGTCGGCCCAATAGTCACTGTGCCCGCGCGTCGGTGGCCACGACCCGTCACCGGGCGGACGCTCGAACGCCGGGTCGATGAGCCACCAGTCCAAGTGGTCGCTCGGCCCCTCGTGACCGAAGCGATCGACGAAGACGTATCCGCCGATCGGGTCGCTTGAGCGGTACAGGTTCAGCCAGCGCGACGACAGCGCCGCGTCGATCCGTTGCAGTGCGGGCACCCCGAAGTAGGCCGGAAAGATCCGCGCATACAGGCGGCGCAAAGGCGAACCGTAAGTCAGCAGACCGACCGAACCGGCCTGGCCGGCATCGAGTTGCAGCACCGTCGCAGCGCCGATCACCGTTCCCTGCGAGTGGCAGGAAAGCACGATCGCGCCTGGGGCGCCGGCAGTGACCGCTCGGCGGTACTCGATGCGCCGCAGCAGATCGGGAAGGGTTCGCTCGCTGTAGCACGGCGGTGCCAGCGGATGCACCGCCCGCGGCCAGAATGTGCCCAGATCCCAAAGGATTCCGATGGTCCGCCGCTCGGCTTGATCGGAGTAGGCACGCCGTCCGATCACGATCAACAGGCCGGCGAGTCCGGCCATCGCGAACACCCCGAACGTCACGGCCCAGGACAGGTGCTCGAGGATCCAGTCGTGGCTGATGATGTAGCCGATCGCCGCCGCGACGACCAGCGCGAGCGTGCCACAAAGCGGTACCGCGACCACCGGCATTGCCCGATCGGTGAGGCGTGCCCGGCCCCATTGCCGCGCGATCACGCCGATCCGCGCCCGAAGATCGGGCTCGTCAGGCTTTTCCTGCACCGTCGTATAGCAGGCCGGTACCTCCGTGCGCAGTTCTGTCGTCGACTGATGCCAGCGCCACAGCAGCCAACCGATAGCTGGGATCAGCGTCGCCGCCGAGCCGAGCGCGACAGCCGACGACCAGAGGTAGGGCGTGGGCACGATGAGATCGCGTGCCGAATTCACCCTGCTGGACGCGGTCGGCGACCCGAGCACGCGCGCCACCCCGAGCGTCAGCGCAGCAGAGAATCCGCCGGCGATCAGCCAGCCCGTAGCTGCGAGGACAAACGGCGCGAAGCCCGCCCACGCGGCCTGCTCGCCTTCTTTGCGTTGCAGCCAGCACGCAATCGCCGAGGCGACGACCAGCAGCACTTGACTCGCGAACAACCACACGATGACGTCGGAATAGCCGGTGAAACCGCCGGATGTCTCGGCATCCGGCCATGCCGTGCTGAATGCGCTGGAGCAGCAGAGAAACGCGCCGCAACCGACGGTGATGCCCAACGCGATCCACGGCAGGAGCGTATAGATGTCGAACTCGGATGTTCGGCTTTCGTCCGGACGCGCGCGATCGGTCATCGACGGCAGGCAGGCGAGCGCGACGACGAGTAGCAGCAGCGCGACGACGAGCACCGTGAGCACACCGAGCAACCCGCCTCGCACTGCTGCATGCCACAGCGAGTCGCCGTTGCGGCGCCACGCGGGCATCAGCAACATCGCCGCGATCACTGCGAATCCGCCGGCCACGTGCACCGCGCGCAGCTTGCGCACAGGACCCCGGCCGTTGAACATCGCGCGGTCGGCGAGCGGCGTGTCGGCCGGCATCGGTGCCTGCCCGTCCGGCACCGAGGTGCGCTCCGTGCGCGCCCAGGTCTGGCGCGCGAGCCACCACAGCAGGCCGACCGCCGCGACCGGCAGGGCGCTCGCGACCACGACCTGGCGCCGCGGGAGGTTGAGCCACTCCCAGCGCAACCACTTCAGCAGTGGCTGCGTGACGTCACGCCCGGGCCGCAGGTACTGCCAGGCGACCAGATCCATCGAGACCGAGACGATTCCGAGGACGAAGGTGAATGTCATCGACAGGGCAAGCAGGCGCAGCGTCGTCGAGTGGAAGCGTCTAGCGCGCCCGCGACCGGACAACGGCGCTGAGCTGGCGTAGTAGGCGACGTTGACCAGCATGAACGGCACCAGCAGCAGCCACAGCGCGCGCCACCTGCCGCCCGAGGTGAGGCCGCTCCACGAGTACGCCTCGACCGGATCTGCCTGCCCCACATCGGGATGCGCGGTGCTGGCCGTCGCCGCCTGGTAGAAGCCTGCGGCAGAGTCGCCGGCCACCCGCACCACATTCGGCACCTGGAGCATGTCCTGCGGCGGTGTGCCCGACACTCCATGCACGCGGATCTCGAACAGTGGGCTCGCCCCCGGCTCAGCGCTCACGTCGCGAATTCTCCCGCCGACGCGGGCTGACCATGAAGCCACCCCAACGACTTGACTACCCGCCGTACCCGCCGCCGCCTGGCGTCTCGATGACGAGCACGTCACCGGGGTATACCTCCACCGAATCGCAGCCGGCCAGCGCGACCGCACCGCCTGCGGCCCGTTCGACCCGATTGCGGCCGAGCGCGCCGGGCGATCCGCCGGCCAGACCGTAGGGCGCGACGCGCCGGTGGCCGGACAGCGTGCTGACCGTCATCGCCTCGCGGAACCGGATGCGGCGCACCGCTCCGTCGCCTCCGCGCCAGCGGCCCGCGCCACCGCTGCCGCGCCGGATCTCGAACCCCTCTACGAGCACCGGGAATCGCGATTCGAGCACCTCCGGATCGGTCAGCCGCGAATTGGTCATGTGGGTCTGCACGGCGGCCACGCCGCAGAAGCCGTCGCCCGCCCCCGAACCGGAGCCGACCGTCTCGTAGTACTGGTGGCTCGCGTTGCCGAACGTCACGTTGTTCATCGTTCCGGAGCCTTCGGCCTGGACGCCCAGCGCGGCATACAGCGCGCCGGTGATCGCCTGCGACGTCTCGACATTGCCCGCCACCACCGCCGCCGGGTACACCGGCGCGAGCATCGAGCCGTTCGGGATGACGATCCGCAGCGGGCGCAGGCAGCCGTCGTTGAGCGGGATGTCGTCGTCGACCAGCGTCCGGAACACGTACAGCACCGCCGCCGTGGCGACCGACGAGGGCGCGTTGAAGTTGGTGTCGAGTTGCGGCGACGTACCGGCGAAGTCGATCGTCGCCGAACGCGCCGCGCGGTCGACCGAGACGCGCACTGAGATGACCGCGCCCGAGTCCATCTCGTAGCGGTACGCGCCGTCGTCGAGGGCGTCGATCACCCGGCGTACGGCCTCCTCGGCGTTGTCCTGGACGTGGCGCATGTAGGCCTGGACGACGGCAAGGCCGAAGTGGTCGATCATCCGGGCGACCTCGGCGACGCCGCGCTGGTTCGCCGCGATCTGCGCACGAAGGTCGGCGAGATTGGTAGCGGGGTTGCGCGACGGATACGGCGCCTCGGCGAGCAGGCGCAGCGTCTCGGCCTCGCGCAGGCGCCCGTCCGCGACGAGCAGCCAGTTGTCGAACAGGACGCCCTCCTCGTGCACGTCGCGGCTTGCGGCGGGCATCGAACCGGGCGTGAGGCCACCGATCTCGGCGTGGTGCCCACGGGACGCGACGTAGAAGAGGATCACGTCCCGGTCGAAGACCGGCGTGACGACGGTGATGTCGGGCAGGTGCGTCCCGCCGTGGTAGGGGTCGTTCACCGCGTAGACCTCGCCGGCGCGCATGGTGCCGGCCCGGCGGCGGATGACCTCCTTGACCGTCGTGCCCATCGAGCCCAGATGTACCGGCATGTGTGGCGCATTGGCGATCAGGTTGCCGTCCGGGTCGAACAATGCACAGGAGAAATCGAGGCGTTCCTTGATGTTGACCGACTGCGCGGTCGATTCCAGGGCGGTGCCCATCTGCTGGGCGATCGACATGAACAGGTTGTTGAAGATCTCGAGCAGCACCGGGTCGGCCTCGGTGCCGACGTCAGGGGCCGCACGTGCCGACACCCGCTCGACGAGCAGGTGCCCTTGCGCGGTGACGGTGGCCCGCCAGCCGTCGTCGACCACGGTGGTGCAGTTCGGCTCGGCGATGATTGCCGGGCCGAGCACGGCTTCACCCACTCGCAGCTGCGCGCGCTCGCGCAGCATCGCCTCGTGCCAGCGGCCACCCGCGTAGAGGCGCACCGTCTCGGCTGCCGACGCGCCGGTGACCTCGCGCAGCGCGGGAAGCTCGGCCTGGTCGGTGACGCCGGTGGCCTCGACCGACACTGCCTCGACGACGAGCGGCCGCTCGAGCAGGAACGAGTACGTCTGCCGGTACCTGGCCTCGAAGTCGGCGACCATCGTGGCCAGATCGCGCAGTGGCACCGCCACGGCAGTGTCCGTGCCGTCGTAACGCAGGTGCGCGCGCCGGGCCACCCGGATCAGTTCGGCGGGCACGTCCTCGTCGGCGAGTTCGGCGCGGGCACTCGCCTCGAGTGCGTCCGCGACCTCGTTCAGACGGCCGATTGCGGCCGGCCCCAACGGCACCTCGACCGCACCCTCGCGCATCGCGGTGATGTCGGCCAGGCCCATGCCGAGCGCGGACAGGACGCCCGCCATCGGCGGGACGAGCACGGTGCTGATGCCCAGCGAGTCGGCCACCGCGCAGGCGTGCTGACCGCCCGCTCCGCCGAACGTGGTCAGCGCGTAGTCGGTGACGTCATGGCCCTTCTTGACAGAGATGCGCTTGACGGCGTTGGCCATGTTGGCCACAGCGATCTGCAGGTAACCCGCGGCGACCTGCTCGGGCGAGCGACCGTCGCCGATGCGGTTCGCCAGCTCGCCGAAGCGCCGCCGCACCACGTCCGCATCGAGTGCCTCGTCGCCGTGCGGGCCGAACACGCTCGGGAAATGCGCCGGCTGGATCCGGCCGAGCATCACGTTGGCGTCGGTCACGGTCAGCGGGCCGCCATTGCGGTAACACGCCGGGCCGGGCTCGGCCCCGGCCGAGTCGGGGCCGACGCGGTAACGGCTGCCGTCGAAATGCAGGACCGAGCCACCACCGGCGGCAACGGTGTGGATGTCGAGCATGGGCGCGCGCAGCCGCACGCCCGCGACCTCGGCGTGCAGCACCCGCTCGTACTCTCCGGCAAACAGCGAGACGTCAGTCGACGTCCCGCCCATGTCGAAGCCGATCGACTTCTCGAAACCCGCGAGCTGCGACATCCGCACCATGCCCACGATGCCGCCGGCCGGGCCGGACAGGATCGCGTCCTTGCCACGAAAGTGCTGCGCCTCGGTCAGCCCGCCGTTGGACTGCATGAACAGCAGGCGCACCCCGCGCGTCTGCGCGGCCACCTGATCGACATAGCGGCGCAGCACCGGCGACAGGTACGCGTCGACGACGGTCGTGTCGCCGCGCGGAACCACCCTCATCAGCGGACTCACCTCGCTGGAGAGCGACACCTGCGCGAAGCCGATCCGGCGCGCGAGCTCGCCGATCGCCTGCTCGTGCGCTGGATACAAGTGGCTGTGCAGGCAGACGACGGCGAGCGCGTCAATGCCGTCGTCGCGGGCGCGGCGCAGTTCGGCCGCCAAGACGTCGAGGTCGGGCGCGCGCAGCACGGTGCCGTCGGCCTGGACGCGCTCGTCGACCTCGATGACGCGCTCGTAGAGCGGATCGGGCAGCACGATGTGCCGGTCGAAGATGCGCGGCCGGTTCTGGTAGCCGATCCGCAGCGCGTCGCCGAACCCGCGGGTGATCGCCAGCGCACTGCGCTCACCGGTGCGTTCGAGCAGTGCGTTCGTCACGACGGTGGTGCCCATGCGGATCGCCCGGACAAGGTCGGCCGGGATCGAGGCGTCGGCAGGCTGACCGAGCAGGGCCCGGATGCCTGCGAGTGCCGCATCGGCATACTGCGCCGGGTTGTCCGAGAGCAGCTTGTGGGCGACAAGAGCGCCGTCGGGCCGGCGGGCGACGATGTCGGTGAACGTGCCACCGCGGTCGATGAAGAACTGCCAGCCGGTCACCCGATCATCCTCTCCCGACGGAGCGGGAGCGCGCACTCAGTCGAGCAGCGGGCTGAGGATTTCCCACATTCCGGCGCCCACCGCCGCCGCAGCCGGGATCGTGAGCACCCAGGCCACGACGATGTTGCCGGCCACGCCCCAGCGCACCGCCGAGAACCGCCGGGTCGCGCCGACTCCCATCACCGACGACGTCATCACATGCGTCGTCGACACCGGCAGGCCGAGCTGGGACGTCGTGAGCATGACGCCACTGGCCACCGTCTGCGCAGCGAATCCGCTCGTCGGCGACAGCGAGAAGATGCGCCGGCCGAGGGTGCGCATGATGCGCCAGCCACCGGAGTAGGTGCCGAGCGAGATTGCCGCGGCAGCCGCGAGGATCACCCAGGTCGGGATCCCGCTGTTCGGAGCGAGGTGCCCGGACACCGTGAGGGCAAGCGCGATGACGCCCATCGTCTTCTGCGCATCCTGCGTGCCATGGCCGAAGGCCATGCCGGCTCCGGACAGGATCTGCGCCCACCGGAAGGCACGACTCACCTTGTGGGAATTCGCCTTTCGAAACGCCCACAGCAGGCACAGCATGAACAGGTAGCCGAGCACGAGGCCGGCCACCGGCGAGGTCACCATCGGTACGACCACCTTGTCGCCGATCGCACTCCACTTCACGCCGTCCGAGCCAGCAAGCGCCGCGCCGATCAGGCCGCCGATCAGTGCTTGCGACGACGACGACGGCAGGCCGAGGTACCACGTGCCGAGATTCCAGACGATCGCACCGGCCAGGCCGGCAAGGATGACGACCAGCCCGGAACGCCCAGCGGGTGTCTCGATGATGCCCGAGCCCACGGTCGTCGCGACTTTCGTCGAGATCAACGCGCCGACGACGTTGGCCACCGCCGCCATCGCCAGCGCGATGCGCGGCGTCAGCGCCCGCGTCGAGACAGAGATGGCGATCGCATTGGCAGCGTCGTGGAAACCGTTCGTGTAGTCGAAGAAAAGCGCGATGATGACGATTACGACGGTCAGCGCGGTGACGCTCACGCGTCAGGACTCCTTGAGCGCGATGGTTTCGACCGCGTGTGCCACGTGCTCCAGCGCGTCGGCGGCTTCCTCGAACTGGTCGGCGACCTCACGCAGCTTCAGCGTCTCCAAGGCGTCGTAGTCGCCGCTGAACAGCTTCGACAGCAACTTTCGGTAGACGCGATCGGCTTCGTTCTCGAGGCGGTTGACCTCGATCCAGTACGGCTCCAGGTCGCGCAGGGTTCGCAGCCGTGACATGGCTTCTGCCGTCTCGGCCGAAGAGCGGCGCAGCAGCGAGATCTGCTCGCCCATCAGCAGCGGCAGCCGGCCGACCCCGGTCAGCACCGCGAAGTCGGCAGCGGCCTCCATCGCGTCGACGACGTCGTCGAGGGCACCGGCGAGGCGGTAGATGTCCTCGCGATCGAATGGCGTGACGAAACTCGTGTTCAACTGACGCAGGATGCGGTGGGTGACTGTGTCGCCCACATGCTCGTGCTCGCGCAGATCCTTTGCGACGGTCTGGCGGTTGGCGTTCGGATCCATCAACCCCGCGAGCAGGTCGGCGGCGTCGGCAACATTTCGCCCGGCCTCGGTGAACATGTCGTAGAACGCGCTATCGCGCGGAGTCAGCCGGAACGCCACGGCAGGCAGACTAGCGGCAGCCTTTGGGCAACCCGGACGTCACCCGCCATTCATGTGACGCGGTGGCGGCGACGGAACCGGCGGATCACCAGCAACGCGACAAGGGCTCCACCGCCGCCGATCACCGCCTTGCCCGCAGGGGTCTGCGCCTTGGCGATCAGGTTCTGCTTGGCCTCGTTCAGGATCCGCTTGGGGCTCGTGCGTTCGGCGATCTGATCGACGGCCGTAGCGAGCGACGTGCGCGCCTGCTCGATGTCGCGCTGAATGTCTTCAGCCGTCCGGTTCGCAGCCATTCCACGGTCCCCTCGACCCCAGTGCACCGATCCGATGATCCGTGAAAGCCTAGCGGCATGGCCCGTCTGACTCCCGGCGACACAGCGCCGGCCTTCACCCTGCCCGACGCCGGAGGCAAGGACGTCTCGCTCGGCGACTTCCGCGGCCGCAAGGTCGTCGTGTACTTCTACCCGGCCGCGTCAACGCCCGGGTGCACCAAGCAGGCGTGTGACTTCCGCGACAACCTCGGCGAGCTCAACGATGCCGGCTTCGCCGTGGTGGGCATCTCTCCTGACAAGCCGGAGAAGCTCGCGAAGTTCCGCGACGTCGAGGCCCTCACCTTCCCGCTGCTGTCGGATCCGTCGCGTTCGACGCTCGAGGCATATGGCGCGTTCGGCGAGAAGACCATGTACGGCCGGAAGGTCACGGGCGTCATCCGCTCGACGTTCGTCGTCGACGAGGCGGGCAAGGTCGAGCAGGCCCGCTACAACGTCAAGGCAACCGGCCACGTCGCCAAGTTGCGCCGCGACCTCGGCGTCTGAACCCGACGATCACCGGGTAAAGGGTGCGCGCGACGCCGAGCGGGCGCGCCGTACGCTCTTGGGACACTCAGCGGCGGGGGCCGTAGCCCAACAGGCAGAGGCACACGGTTTAGGTCCGTGCCAGTGAGGGTTCGACTCCCTCCGGCCCCACCACGGCGCGCGTCGCGGGTACCTGCG
This sequence comes from uncultured Actinomycetes bacterium, assembly GCA_963733615.1. GTDB lineage: Bacteria > Actinomycetota > Actinomycetes > Mycobacteriales > Jatrophihabitantaceae > DASXRA01. The sequence goes on along the minus strand of CAVTEA010000039.1, from coordinate 16,558 downwards.
GCGAGTCAGCTCAGGCGGCCCTTGATGACCTTGCCCGCCGGATTGCGCGGCAATGCCTCGCTGAACACCACGTCGCGCGGCGCCTTGTATCGCGCGAGGTTGACGCGCACGAACTCGCGCACCGCCTCCTCGTCGAGGCACGAACCCGGTGCGCGCACGACGTATGCCCGAAGCCGCTGACCGAATTCGGCGTCGGCGACACCGACCACGGCCGCCTCGACGATCTCGTCATGCGAGGCCAGCAGGTCCTCGATCTCGGCAGGGAACACGTTTTCGCCGCCGGAGACGATCATCTCGTCGTTGCGGCCGTCGATGTAGAGGCGGCCGTGCCGGTCGAAATGGCCGAGGTCGCCGCTGGCCATCAACCCGTCGATGACTTCCTTGCCGCCGCCATCTGTGTAGCCGGCCGCCTGAAAGCTGCTGCCGACGAAGATCCGCCCGACCTCGCCCGGCCGCACCGGTCGGCCGTGCGCGTCTAACAGCCGCACCCGCACGCCGATCGGGGGACGCCCCACGGTCGCCGGCGCCTCCCGCAGATCGTCCGGCGTGGCAATGGCGGCGAAGGACACTTCGGTGGACCCGTAAAGGTTGTAGAGCACGTCGCCGAACACCTGGCGAGTGCGGGTGACCAGGCCCGGGGCGAGCGCCGATCCGGACAGGCAGACGATGCGCAGCGAAGAGACGTCGCGCAGCCAGATCTCGTCCTCGCCGAGAGCGAGCAGGCGCGAGAGCATCACCGGCACCATGGACAGCACGTCGCAGCGGTGTTCGTGGATCGCATCGAGCGTCGCGACCGGGTCGAAGCGCCTGCGGACAACCACTGTGTCGCCCACGGCGAGCGCCATCGACGCGCTGAGCAGCCCCCAGGCGTGAAACGCCGGCGCGGCAACGAACGCCGTTCGCCCTGCCCGGAACGGGATCCTGCTCAGGAAGCCGCCCGGCGCCACCAGAGACAGCCCGAGATCGCGCGGCGCCCCCCTGGGCGTGCCGGTCGTGCCGCTGGTCAGCAATACCAGCGCCTGACGGCCGCCCGGCCGGGGCGGTCGCGAGGTATCACCGTCCGCGGCGAGCGAGCGAGGCCGATCCGGCCTCTCGCCGTCCGACCAGGCCAGCACGTAGCCGAACCGGGGTTCGAAGCCGTGCAGACTTTCCGCGAACTCCTCGTCGTGGACGAGCAGCGCGACGCCCTCCCGGGTACAGACATCGCGCAGTTGCCCGGGCGCGAAGTCGGTATTGAGCAGCAACGTCCGGGCGCCGACCTTGGCCGCGGCGGCGACGGCGAGGAAGAGCCAGCGGTGGTTGCGGCACAGGATGCCGACGCAGTCGCCGGACGCGAGACCGTCGGCCAGCCAGGCGTTGGCCACCGCATTGGACTGCTCGTCCAGCTCGCGGAATGTCAGCGAGCCCTGCTCGTCGACCACGGCCCTTGAGGCACCGTGCAACTGGGAGCCGGCCACGACAAGAAGCCCGATGGTGCCGTAGGAATGCAGCCCGCGAAGGGCGCGCAGGTAGCGGTGCGGAGGCCGCAAGCTCATCGCCCCGGCGCTGAGCAGTGCCGCAGCCGAAAGCGCTTCGTCGGCTGAGCGCTTCAGCAGCCGGGTCGCATCGCTTATCGGATTGAGCTGCATTCCTCGGACCGTACCGCGACTGGACGAACCAGCCTGGAACGGCGGACGATGGAGTTATGCCGGAACGTCAGGCGACCCACGAGTGCGACCGTCCAGGCTGCACCGCCGTGGGCCGGCACCGGACCGTGCTGGGCCAGCTGCTGTGCGACCACTGCGACGACGTGCTGGTCGAAGCCGAGACCGGCTGCCTGGCCGGCAACGGCACTCCGGTTCCGCCTGCGGGCTGGTGGCGCCGGCTACGCCGGCGCCTAGCTGCCTGAGCCGCCTGAGGTTTCCCCTGTGTTGGCCGCATCAACCGGATGGCACCGGATGTCGTGCCCGACCGACGTGATGCATTTGCCGTCAGCCAGCCGCCACTTCCAGCCGTGCATCTGGCAGGTCAGCACTCCGTCGTCAACGCGACCGAAGCGAGTCAGGTCGGCTTTGAGGTGCGCGCAGCGGCGCTGGATCGACCACCCGTCGAGTTCGATCATCTCGGCGGCCTCAGTGGCGTTCTGCTCGGTGTACCAGCCCTCGGCGTAGTTCAGCCGTTCCTCGGACAGACATTTGAAGAACGTGTAGATGAACTCGTTGTACGGGCCGATGCGCTGCGCAGAGAACCGGCAGGACAGGAACAGGCTGTTGACCCAGTCGATCTCGTGCTCGGCGACGAGCTTTTCGAGGTACGCGCGCCGGGTGCGAAACCGGTAGCGCACCTTCTCCCCCGCGTACGCACGCACCTCGCGGGCGACGAAGTCCAGGACGAAGTCGATGTCGCCACGCTCAGAATCCTCGGCGGTGAACCGCACCCCGCCGTTGATGCCGTTGGCCATGTGCTCGGCCTCTTCGAGCAGCGGCGTGAACCACTCGGTGATCTCGGCAAGAACGTCGATCTCGGGGTGGGCCCAGGTCTTCTTAGCGACCTCGACCTCGGGCATGCGCCGGGCCTGGTAGTCACGCAGGTAGGCCGTCTTGTCACCGAAGATCGTCTGCGGGTCGAACGGATGCGCGACCGGGCAGCCCGGCTCGGTGATGTCGGTGACCGTCCCGGGCAGCAGCAGGCGCCCCTCGTCGTGGCCGTGCTCAGCAAGCCAGTCGAGGTACACCTTCTGGTCGGGGAAGATGTTCGAGTCGTCGCCGAAGATGTCGTTGAATCCCCACAGCTCCTCGTCCAGGAAGCACGGCGGCCCGGCGATCGGAAAGACGAAGCGTGCGCCGAGTTCCTCGATGTAGCGCAGCGTGCGGTCGAACTGCCGCTCGCGCTTGGTCAAACCGAGGGCCTGCTTGGCTCGCGTGGGCAACTCGTACACCATCGGGAACCAGATCGCCCCGGAGAACTGGATCAGGTAGGCGTCGACCGGCCCGAGTTCGCGAAATCGCGACAGATCCGACGGGCGCGCATCGTTCTGGTTGAGCAGTGTGGACGTACCGTCGTGCACCCACAGCGACGAATCACCGATCGGGCCGTCGGTGGGCGAGGTCAGCGACTGGATCATGATCTGCAGCCCGTCGAGATCGACCACCTCGTCCGACTCGGGCTTGACGAACGAGTGGAAGCCGAGCTCGCGCAGCTCGTCCTCCAACTGCGACGTCGGGTAGTCGGGCAACAGGACCGTGGCGTCCTTGCTGATGTGCCGGCGCAGGTGCTCGGCGTCGAAGTGGTCGCGATGCAGGTGGCTGACGAACAGGTAGTCGGCCCGGCCGATCACATCCCAATCCAACTGTGAGTTGTCGGGGAACGGGAACCACGAGCCGAAATACGCGGGATTCACCCACGGGTCGGTGAGGATGCTGCCGTGGGCGGTCTCGATGAGGGCACTCGCGTGCCCAAGGCCGGTCACTCGCATGCTGCAACGGTATCGACTGGCTACTCGCGCCCGATCGAGGCGGGTGGGCGGTACTCGCCGGCAAGCAGTGACCAGACCTCGACGTCGTGCCGCTCGCCGTCGTAGCGGAACGCACTGCGTAGTACGCCGTCGCGCGACTTGATCATCTCTGCCGGATCTGCCATTGCTCGCGGTTTCGACAGAGATGATCAACGGTGGGCCGGTGCGGATGCCGAGCACGGTGGTCGGACGGATCGGCTGTTGTACCAGGTGTATCGGGCCATCCGCTGCCCGCAGGAGCCGACCTCGCACGCGCCAAATCCGACGTATCAAGCGAGGTGTTTGCGCCTCCGTCGAGGCAGAGCTAGCTCTACGCACTCATGGGAGGCAGCACATGCCGGCAGCCAGCGCGGCGCGCACACGGTTCGTAACGGATGAATTGGTCGGCGCGATCCCGCACCAGGATCTGGAACTCAGCGAACTCAGCGAACTTGCCGACTTCGTCACGAGTGTGCGAGTCAGCAGGCCTGACCCAGCCGGCCCCGTTTCCGCCGAACGTCGCTCCCGCGAGGCGCTCAACGACCTGCTCCGCCAAGCGCCCGCGCCGCTCGACGTCTGGGCCTACGATCAGCCAGACGGGTAAGTGAGCGACATGGCGCTGACTGCAGAGAGGTCCAGGGGGGCTGACTATGCGCGACGACCCGATCGTCATCGCGCTCGTCGGACGCGCGCGCGACGGCGACCAGACGGCGTGGGATCAGATCGTGGAGCGCTTTGCGCCGCTCGTCTGGTCGATCTGCCGCCGATTCCGCCTGTCCGAGGTGGACGCGCACGACGTAGGCCAGAACGTGTGGCTGCGTCTGGTCGAGTACCTGCCGTCGCTACGCGAAGCGGCCGCATTGCCCGGCTGGCTGGCCACGACCACGCGCCGCGAGTGTCTGCGGGTTCAGCGCAGCGTGTGGGAGCGCGACCGGCAGCTGATGGAGCCCACCTTCGACGTTGCAGCCGACGACGAGACCACGCAGGTCGATCGCTGGCTGATCGCGGCAGAACGCGACGATGCCCTTCGCGAGGCGTTCGCCCAGTTGGAGGATCGCTGCCAGCAGTTGCTGTCGCTGCTGATGCGGGATCCGCCGATCGCGTACTCCGATATCAGCGCCGACCTGCGCATACCCGTCGGCAGCATCGGGCCCTCACGTGCGCGGTGCCTGGCCAAACTGCGGCGCAGCCCTTACCTTGCGGCATTGCTCGGCGACAGGTCAGAGGCGCTCAGAGGGGGTGGTCAGCGTGACCAGCGCATGGTTGGACGATGACGACGCACTCCTCAGTGCCATCAAGCACGCCCTGCGCGAGGCGGGCGACGTTCCCGACACCTTCATCGAGGCCGGCAAGACGTCCTACGCGTGGCACAACATCGACGCCGAACTGGCCGCCCTGACCTACGACTCGTCTCAAGATGTTCTCGCGGCAGCCACGACTCGCGCCGAACCGGCAGCGCTGCGTTGCCTCACATTCGAGGCCAAGAATCTGACGATCGAACTGGAGATCATGCCCGACGCGCTGCATGGTCAACTGGTACCGCCGCAGGCGGGCACCGTCGAACTGCGGCACGCGGACGGGGCGATCACGACCGCCGAGGTCAACGACGTGGGCTACTTCGCCACGGCGCCATTGCCAGCAGGCACGTTCCGGCTGCAGTGCACCATGACGGGTGGCGGGTCGATACTGACCGACTGGATCACTCTGTAGGGGCCAACTCCGCCACCTGGGCACGCCACTCGTGGTCGAGGATCGACATCATCACGATGTCGTACCACACGCCGTCGTGCTGGATTGCCTCGCGCTGGCGGCCTTCCTCGACGAAACCCGCCTTGCGGTAAGCCGCGATGGCTCGGTCGTTGAAGGAGTACACGTTGAGCTGGATGCGGTGCAGGCCGAGTTCACGAAAGCCGTAGGAGACGACGACCCGTACCGCCTCCGTACCGTACCCGCGTCCGACGAACTGGCGGGCGAGCAGGATGCCGATCGTGCCGCAGCGGTCTTTCACGTCGGCGCCGAAGAGCCCGATGGTGCCGATCAACCTCGGCTGATCGCCGAGTGTCTCGATGGAGAACCCGGCGTCGGTGCCCTTGTTTGCGCACCACCCGGCCACCTCGGCCCGGGCCGATGCCTCTGACGGCGGCAGCACGACCGTCGACTGGGTGGCCTTGATGGCCGGATCCATCAACCAGCTCGCCAGCAGGGGCAGGTCGTCGTCGCGTGTACCGCGTAGCTGCACGCGCTCACCGATGAGCAGGTCGTCGGCGTAGGAGAATGCGTCGCCCTGATCATTCAGCTGGCTCACGGGGCTGATCCTGCCGCACTCGCCGGTGCCGGGCGACACGGCGCGAGGTCAGCGGCTCACCGCGGCGACGATGTACGGCACGAGTGCGCGAAGTGCCTTGCCGCGATGGCTGATCTCGTCCTTCTCCGCAGGCGGCAGCTGCCCGCTCGTCACGTCGTAGCCGTCCGGGACGAAGATCGGGTCGTAGCCGAATCCGTTGTGCCCCTTGGGCTCACGGACGAGCCGGCCCGCCATGCGGCCCTCGACCACCGTCTCGGCGCCGTCCGGAGTGATCAAGGCTGCGGCACAGATGAATGTCGCGCCCAGCCGCTCGTCCGGTGTGTCGGCCAGCTGTTCGAGCACCAGACGCAGGTTCGCCTCGTCGTCCTTGCACTTGCCGGCCCAGCGGGCCGAGAGCACGCCGGGCATGCCGTTCAGGGCATCGACGGCGAGCCCGGAATCGTCGGCCACCGTGTGCAGTCCGGTGTGCGCAAGCGCCACCCGCGCCTTGATCAGGGCGTTCTCGGCGAATGTCGCGCCGGTCTCGGGTGCCTCCTCGAACGGCGGCACGGCATCGAGGCCGACGACCTCGAGCCGGGGTGCCCGCACGGCGAGGATGCGCGCCAGCTCAGCCAGCTTGCCCGGGTTGCGGGTGGCCAGGAGCAGCCGGGTCACGCGCCCAGTGCCTCAGTCTGCATCTTGGCGAGCTCGGCGCACCCGGCAAGTGCGAGATCGAGCATGGCGTCGAGTTCGCCGCGGTGGAACGGCGCGCCCTCGGCGGTGCCCTGAACCTCGACGAACGAGCCGTCGCCGGTGACCACGACGTTCATGTCGGTCTCGGCGCGAACGTCCTCGTCATACATCAGGTCCAGGCGGGGCTCGCCGTCGATGACGCCTACCGAGACCGCCGAGATCGAGTTGACGATCGGGTTCGGCCGGGCGAGGGCGCCCTTGCCGTGCAGCCAGCGCACCGCGTCGACCAGTGCCACGTACGCGCCGGTGATCGCCGCCGTGCGCGTGCCGCCGTCTGCCTGCAGCACGTCGCAGTCGATGGAGATCGAGTTCTCGCCGAGCGCCGAGAGGTCGATCGCGGCGCGCAGCGAGCGCCCGATCAGCCGGGAGATCTCATGGGTACGACCGCCGATTCGCCCCTTGACCGATTCGCGGTCGTTGCGGGTTAGCGTCGCCCGCGGCAGCATCGAGTACTCGGCGGTGACCCAACCCAGCCCGCTGCCCTTGCGCCAGCGCGGCACGCCCTGGACGACAGATGCCGCGCACAGCACCTTGGTCTCGCCGAACTCGACGAGCGCCGAACCCTCTGCATACTTCTGCCAATGCCGGCTGATCGTGACCGGCCGGAGCTGGTCAGGCGCGCGGTCGTCTGGACGGGACATGCCTGGCAGCCTAGCCAGCGCCTCTGTCAGCACTGACCTGGCGGTGCCGCCGAGGGTGGGCTCGTCTGCGGCTGTTGGTGCCGGATCGTTCGCGCCGCGGCTGCACACCACGGCCTGTCGCCGGAATTGTCGTCTGAATTTCCGGCGCGCGACGCTAACGTCCCGCGCCCTAGATCCAGTACACGGCGTCGGGCTCGGCAGCCTCGACTGATCCGCCGAACGTCGAGGACGCCTCGGCCACGGCGACCTCGCGCGAGCCCCAGGGCGGGATGTGCGTGACGATGAGCCGGTCGACGCCGGCCCGGGCGGCGTGCTCGCCCGCCTGCTTACCGGTCAGGTGCAGGTCCGGGACGTACTGCTCGTCCGGGCCGAAGGATGCCTCGCAGAGCAGGACGTCGGCGTCGTGGGCGAGGGAGACGAGCGCGTCGCTCTCACCGGTGTCGCCGGAGTACACGAGCGTACGGTCGCTCACCGTCAACCTGATGGCGAAGGCGGGAACCGGGTGGTTGACCGCGGCAACCGAGACCGCGAACGGGCCGAGCTCGCCGCTTCGCGGGGTCGAGAACTCGAACAGCTCGTGCAACCCGAGCTTGCGCGCCAGCGGGTCGTACGCGGCTCCGATGCGATCCCTCGTACCGACCGGCCCGATCACCGGGATGCGGCCGTCCGGACGGATCGGCCCGTAGCGCAGGACGTTCACGTAGGAGGTGAGGTCGAGGCAGTGGTCGGCGTGCAGGTGCGAAAGGGCGATCGCGTCGACCTCGTGCGGCGCGACATGCCGTTGCAATGGGCCGAGCGCGCCGTTGCCCAGGTCGAGAACCAGCCGGAAACCCTCGGCCTCGACCAGGTACCCGGACGCCGGCGAATCCGGCCCGGGAAGCGTGCCCGAACAGCCGAGCACCGTCAGTTTCACGCTGCACCTCCTACCGGCAAGCCGCTTGCCGCGGTCAGATCAGCCACCTGCGGGCCGAGGAAGCGACGACTCAGCCGGGTGAAGGGCTCGGCCGGGCCGGTCGCCCGGAACACGTGCTGCGGCGGCGGCGCGTCGTCGGGCCGAAGCAGATCCGCGGCGAGCAGCACCCGGAACACGTCCTTCGCGGTCTCCTCAGCACTCGACACCATCGTCACCGAGTCGCCCATGACGACGGAGAGCAGCCCGGTCAGCAGCGGGTAGTGGGTGCAGCCGAGAACGAGAGTGTCAACTCCGACCTGATTCAGCGGCGCCAGGTACGACTCGGCCAACCCCAGCAACTGCCGACCGCTGGTGACGCCGCGCTCGACGAATTCGGCGAAGCGCGGGCAGGCCGCGGTGAACACCTCGACGCCTGCGGCGGCCGCGAACGCGTCTTCGTAGGCGCCGCTGGTGATCGTGGCTCGAGTGCCGATGACGCCCACCCGGCCGTTGCGCGTGGCGGCGACGGCGCGGCGCACCGCGGGCAGGATGACCTCGACCACCGGTAGCTGGTAGCGCTCGCGGGCGTCGCGAAGGCAGGCCGCACTGGCGCTGTTGCAGGCAATGACGAGCGCCTTCACTCCTGACTCGACCAGCTCGTCCATCAGGGCCAGCGAGTAGCGGCGAAGGTCGGCGATCGGCTTCGGTCCGTAGGGACTGTGCGCGGTGTCGCCGACGTAGTGCAGGGCTTCGTGCGGCAACTGGTCGAGCACAGCGCGGGCGACCGTGAGACCGCCGACGCCGGAGTCGACCATGCCTATGGGCGCGCCAGCTGCCCTGGCTGCGGGTTGAGCCACGCAGTCAGGATACGGAGACGCGTTTCTTCACCCGATCGCCCCGCGGATGCAGCAGCCAACCGGTCAGGATGCCGGCGCCGAAGCTGCACACGTGCGCCTGCCACGAGGCGTTGGAGTTGATCGACGGAAGCAGCCCGGCGAATAGCCCACTGAAGAAGAATGCGACGAGCACGGCAGCCAGGATCCACAAGAATCGTCGGGCAAAGTACGCGCGAGCGAGCAGGTAGCCCATCCAGCCGAAGATCATCGCGCTGCAGCCGATGATGAGCGCGCTCGGCGCGACGAGCCAGGTGGCAACGCCTCCGATCACGACCACGAGGCCGGTGACGACCAGCCAGGTACGCAGGCCGGAGAGCAGAACGACCCAGCCGATCAGGATGAACGGGCCGGTGCTGGAGAGCAGCTGCCACGCGCTGGTGTGCAGGAACGGGCCGATGAGGATGCCCCACAGCCCGGCTACCTGCCGCGGCCGCAGGCCGAACCGGTCGAGCCCGTGCGAGTCGATGGCGTTGGCGATCTCGACAGCCCACAGCACGCCGGCAACGACTGCCATGACGGTCAGCGCGCCGCCCCAGCTGGTCGGCTCGAACGGCGGCTCGCTGCCGTCGCCAGACTTTGCCCGTCTAATCCTCGGGATCCGCGGCACAGGCAACCCACCTGGAGTGGTCACCAGCTCAGCCTAGGTCAGCGCCCGCCGTCAGCCACCGTGAGCGGTGACCAAAATCTGGTGATAGCCCGTGGCCCCGGACGGGAACGGGTCACGATTGCGCGGATCCTGCAGCACCCCGTGGGCATCGGCGGCGCGCACCCGAACGGTGTGCTGGCCCGCGGTCGTCACCGTCCACGGCAGCACCCATTGCCGCCAGGTATCGGCGGACGGGACGGGCGCCAGGCGTGCCTGCTGCCACTCACCGGCATCGACCTGCACCTCGACCCTCGACACGCCGACGTGCTGATCCCACGCCACGCCGGCGATCGGCACGGTCTGCCCGACCGTGACCTTGGCTCCCGAGCGCGGGGTCTCGATTCGCGACTCCAGCCGGATCGGCCCCTGCTGCGCCCAGCCACCCTGGACCCAGTACGCCTGGACCTTCTGGAACGTCGTGGCCTGAAGGTCGACGATCCACTTGCACGCCGACACGTAGCCGTACAGCCCCGGCACGACCATGCGGACGGGAAAGCCGTGGGCTATCGGTAGCGGCTCGCCGTTCATGCCGATGGCCAGCATGGCGTCTCGGCCGTCCATGACCACTGCCGTGGGAGATCCGATTCGCATTCCGTCATCGGATGTCGCGAGCAGCTGATCGGCCTGCGGGCTGACTCCGGCCTCGCGCAGCAGGTCGGCGAGCCGGACGCCGAGGAATCGCGCGTTACTTATCAGGCCGCCACCCACCTCGTTGGACACGCAGGTGAGCGTGATCCATCGCTCGATCAAGGGCCTTGCCAGCAGCTGGTCGTAGCTGATCGTCAGCTCGTTGTCGACCATGCCGTGAATGCGCAATCGCCAGTTCTTGGGGTCGATCTGCGGCAGGGTGAGCGCAGTGTCGATGCGGTAGAAGTCCGCGCTCGGTGTGGCGAAGGGGTTCGGGCTCTTGCCGAGGTCGGTGCCGTTGGCCAGTGACGGGGCAGGCTCGGCCGGATTCGGCAGGCTCACGGCGGCGCGGGCTTTGGTGGCGTCGAATCGTGCGTGCTGCAAGGCCCGTCCACCGAATCCGCCGACGATCGCGACTCCGGCCGCGGCGGCACTGCCCTGCAGGAACTGGCGCCTGGTCGGACTAATCGCCGTTCCCGGCGCGTGCTGTTGCGCCTGGCGCAGCAGCAGCACGAGCGCAGCCGCCCCGGCTGCGGCGCCGATGATCGATGGCACGACGTCCGTTGCGCGATGCGCGTTCGCGGTCAGCGCGCAGTAGACGCCGACGGCTCCGAGCAGCGCGATGCCGGCCACGCCGGCCCACAGCCTTCGGATTGCCAGCAGGCCGATCACGACTGCGAATGCCGCGATGATCACGTAGATGCCGGTGAGCAAGGCGTGCTTGTCGTTCGTGCCGAATTCGCGGATCGCCCATCGCTTGACCGACTCCGGGGTGAGCGCGATGAACCGGTTGCCCACCACGATCACCGGGCTGGCGGCGGGGCGCACGAAGGCGGCGACGAGTTCGCCCACGCCGACGGCGATGCCCGCCGCGAGCAGTCCGACAATTGCTCCGACGGCGGCATCGACGCGCTTCACTTGTTCATGTTCGCCGATATCGACGGACTGGACCCTTACGGCTCGCGAACGGATCATCGCTCGGGTGAGCGGACGACCGGGAGGATCGAGGTCTCGTACGGATCCGGCCGGCGTGCCGAAGCTGACGGTACGGCCGCGTACCCGCAGGTCGCTTGAACGGATCGCTATCTGCCGCAATGCCCCGTTAACGGCATGGTAACGCTACCGTCTTCCCCTCCAGGGCATCACTGCCTCAGCGCCGCACCGGATCTTCTTTGATCACCGGCATATTCGTTATTCAGTAAGAGGAAACTCAACAGGGCGTCGTTATGCAGCCCTGCGCAACAGACTGGGATTCCTAGGCGACGTCGTGCGGTAACGTTACCGGCGATGCCGATACAACTCGTATCTTCCCTTCGCACCCAAGGAGGAGCGGTTCGTGTCCGCTCGCAGAACGTATGACCCCATGCCGTGCTATCCGTGCGTGGCGGGCCAGGTCTCGTCGGGCTGGGCAGCGCTCTGCGCTGACTTGCCGGGATCGGGCACAGTGCTCGCGATCGACGGTCCTGCAGTCCTGGCCTGGGACACTCTCGTTTTCGGGCGTGACTGAGCAACTGCGGATGCGGGGCATTTCCGTCGATCTGCTCGACGTACGCGAGCACATGGCCGAGTGGGACCAGATCGTGAAGCGGACGGCCCCGATCGAACGGCTGCAGGACGACCCTGACTTCGCAACCCTGACCACGGGATCGCTCGGCGACCTTTTCGACGAACTACCGCCTGCGCCGAGGAGCACGACGCGGCTGGGTCTTGTCTTCGGACCAGGCGCGGCGCTCGTCGAGCACGACGTGGTCTGGTATGCCGATCTCCCGAAGCGCTATGCCGAGTCCGCCGTCACGTCGGGCGGGGGCCGCAATGTGGGCCAGCCGGAGCAAGTGGGCGCCTCGACGATGCGCCGGCTCTTCTACATCGACTGGCCCCTGCTTGACCGCCACCGCGATGCGCTGGCGCCGCGCATCGATCGCTGGCTCGACATGCAACAGCCTTCGGAACCGTCCTCGATCAGCGGGCAAGCGCTCCGCGCGAGCCTGCGCGCGCTCGCCGAGCAGCCATTCCGGACCCGCCCCACGTTCAACACCACCTCTTGGGGCGGACACTGGGCACAGACAGAGCTCGGCTTCAACCCGGACGCTCGCAACACCGCGCTCGGTTACGAGTTGATCGCCCCGGAGAGCGGCATTCTGCTCGGGCGCGCTGACGGCGCGATGGTGGAAGTGCCGTTCCAGCTTCAGGTTTCTTTGCACCCGGTGCAGATCCTGGGTCAGCACGTGCACGAACAGTTCGGCACGTCCTTTCCGATCAGATTCGACTACCTCGACACGGTCGGTGGCGGCAGCTTGTCAGTGCATTGCCACCCACGCCAGGACGACATGCGGGAGGTCTTCGGGTGGCCCTACACCCAGCACGAGACCTATTACGTGATGGTCGGTGGCCCGGACCGGGTGGTCTATCTCGGTCTGCGAGACGATGCCTCGATCGACGAGTTTCACCGCCGCGCACACGACGCGGACGAGCATGGAATCTCGTTCGACATCGAGCGATTCGTACAGACCTTCCCTGCCGACCAGCACCAGCTGTTCCTCGTACCGGCGGGAACTCCGCACGGCAGTGGTGCCGGCAACGTAGTGCTCGAGGTCAGCGCGACGCCCTACCTGTATTCGCTGCGGTTCTATGACTGGCTGCGCCGCGACGCGGACGGCAAGCAACGGCCGGTGCACGTCGACGCATGCGTTCCGCAATCTGAATCGCGATCGTCGGGGTGGGGCGGTGCGAGAGGACCTGGTGCAGCAGCCGAGGCTGCTCGAATCAGGCGAGGGCTGGCACGAGGAGCTGCTAGGCACCCTGCCGGAGATGTTCTTCGAGGTGCGGCGTCTGGTACTAGGTGCTGCCACTGTCGCGGCACAACACACCGGTGGCCGGTTCCACGTGCTCAACGTGGTAGAGGGTGACGGTGCGACGATTCGCTGGTCGGACCAAACGCATCAGCTCGCCTACGCCGAGACCATCGTGATTCCTGCCGCCGTCGGGCCTTACGAGCTCGTGCCGACGGGGTCGTCAGCGGTACGCATCGTGACCGCCGTGGTGCGATGACCGCTCTCCCCGTGCTCGACGTGGGTGGAACCCACGTCACCGGATGCCGGGTCGACACCAACAGCTGGCAGAGGTTGCCGGAGCCGACGCACCGCATGCCCCTGTACAGCCACGGCACCGCCGAGCAGATCGTTTCCACACTCGCCGCGTGTGGACGAACGCTCGGCCCGATGACATCGGCGCCGATGGTCGTCGCGATGCCAGGTCCGTTCGACTATGCGGCCGGCGTCGGCCGGTTCCGGAACGTCGGAAAGTTCGACGCGCTCGCCGGTCTTGACGTCCGGGCCGCCTTGCTCGCCAGCCTGCTGGATCCACCGGGCGACATCATTTTCGTCAACGACGCTGAGGCATTCGGGTTGGGTGAGTGGTTGTCGGGTGCTGCTCGCGACTACGAACGGGCCGTCGCGATCACCTTGGGCAGTGGTGTCGGCTCCGCCTTCGTTGACGCGGGCAGAGTCGTCTCGAGCGGGCCACGCGTGCCGCCCGACGGGCACGTGTACCGGATCTCCATCGGTGAGCACCAACTCGAAGAAGTCGTCAGCCGGCGCGCCATCATCGCGGCCTACCGCGAGGCGAACCCCGACGCGGCGCCAGAGGACCTCGACGTTCGCGAGATCGCTGTTCGGGCGCTGGGGGACGATGAGGCTGCATCGCACATCCTGAGAGAGGCGTTTCGCCGCCTCGGCGCTGCACTGGCACCGTGGCTGACGCGGTTCCGTGCGCAGATTCTCGTCATCGGTGGCGGGATCACCGGGGCGTGGTCGCTGATCGAGGCGCCACTGCGTCAGGGGTTGGGCAACGAACTCGACGAACTCGTCGTCGTCAAGGCACAGGACTCGGAAGCATCGACGGCAATCGGCGCCGCGTGGCATGCTAGCCGCAAGGAGCCCCATGAGCCAGGCCAGGCGACTCCCCCCATCATCGGCGGTCGCGATTAACGATGACGCTCTCCGAACCGAGGCGGCGGACCGGCGCAGCTGCGTCTGGCAGACCGACCATTCATGATGTCAGCCCAGCGCGCACAAGTCGAGCCCGATGACGGTGTCCCGCACGCTACGCGAAGATCCGGGCGTCTCCACGGCAACGCGGGCACGCGTGATGGAGGTCGTGGCCGCTCTTGGCTACCGTCGAAACGCTGCCGCTCGGAATCTGCGTTTGGGCCGCTCCGACGGGTTGATCGGTCTCATCCTGACCAACATCGCCAACCCGTTCTACTCGCAACTCGCATTGGGCGTCGAGGCTGCCGCGGCCGAGCGGGGCATGCGCGTCGTGCTCGGCAACTCCGGCGAAGACCAAGCGCGCGAACGTCAACTCGTACACGACTTTGCCTCCCGCAGACTGGACGGTGTCGTCGCCGTTCCGGCCGGCAACGACCATTCCCACCTCGACCCGAAACAACTCGGCGGGATGTCCGTCGTCCTCGCGGCAAGCCCACCCGTCAAGATCGACGTCGACGCGGTGCTGCTCGATGACTTCAGCGGAACCTGGGAAGCGACCCGGCAGCTCATCGCTCAGGGGCACCAACGGATCGCGTTTCTTGGGTTGCCTGCCTCGACCTGGACCGGCTCGGAACGGTTCCGCGGCTACTGTGCCGCCATGGAGGAGGCGGGAATACCCATCGAGAACCGGTACGTGTCTCGCGAACATCGCGATGTGGCAGCGGCCGAACGGGCGACATGCGCGCTCCTCGACGCCGCCGATCCACCCTCTGCGGTCTTCACCGCCAACAACCGCAACACGATCGGCGCCTACCGTGCGATACGAGCGCGAGGTTCGCATACCGCCTTGGCCGGCTTCGACGACTTCGAGCTCGCCGACCTCCTGGCGTTGCCGCTCATCGTCGTTGCATACGACCCGCGAGAGATGGGCCGCGAGGCCGCACGCTTGCTGTGCGATCGAATCGAAACCCCCGAGGGCGATCAGCCGATCGTGGCACGTCGTGTCGTGATTCCCACCAAGATCGTGGAGTACCGCGCCGACACCAGGCGGGCGACGCGCTGACCGGCTGACGGGCCACCTCTACGCGGCAGCGTCGTGCCGAACCGCCCGGTTTCCGGCGACGAGGAGCACCGCGCAGACCCCCACCAGAACGGGGTCGATGGCGAACGCAGTCGACAGGCCGAATCGGTCGGCAAGGACGCCCAGTGCGAATGGCGCCGCCACGACCATCAGGCCGCCGAGGAGCTGGCTACGGGCATTGGCGGCGTCGCTGTGGTTTGCCGCGGCGTCCAGCGAGAGAGCCAGGCTGAGCGGGAACAGGTTCGCGACGCCGACGCCGTTGACGAACAGTCCGAGCAGGGCGATATCAACCTGGCCGGAGAGCCAGAAGGCCAGGATTCCGACGACCGTGAACCCGAGCGATGCCCAGAGCAGGCTCACCGTCCGCCCGACCGAGCGAGTGAGCGCGCTGCCCGCGATGCGTCCGATCAGGATTCCCAGGTAGAACAGGCTCATCGCGGTGGCCGCGTGAGACGTGGACAGCCCCGTGTTGTGAGTCAGCAACTCGGCCCCGAAGTACACGACGCAGAACTCCGCGGCGATGCCGACCGCCACGAGCCACGCGTAGCGGCGGCACGCGCGCGGCAGGCGGCCGCGGGTCGTTCGCGTCGAGGTGGAACCGGCCGGGCGCGGCAGATCCTGCTGGCGAAAGCGGAGGTAGAGGGCGGCCAGCACCAGCACCGGAAGGGCCATCGCGCTGCGCCAGCCCAGTGCGGTCGCGCTGAACAATCCGAGGGCCGCGGGCGCGAGTACCGCGGCGATCCCGGCGCCGATGTTCGACTCGACCAGCGCACGGTCGCGACGCGGCCCGTGCCGGTCGGACAGGATGGCCTGGGTGGCGGTCTGCACCATCGTGCCGGCGAAGCCGAGCATGGCGGCGGAGATCAGGACCATCGCCAGTGTCTGGGCCGTAGCGAACAGCGCCGTGCCGACCGCGGTCGCGAGCACGGAGCACCACAGCACCCGCCGACGCCCGAAGCGTCGGCTCGCCCCGGCGAAGCTGACCCCGACCAGTGCCGCACCGCCGGCCCACAGGCTCGTGTTGACGCTGAGCATCGTGTAGGAGAAATGCAACTGCGCACGCAGGAGCGCCAGCGCCGGGCCGAACGCGTACAGACAGAACGCGTACGCGCCGAGGGCGCCGTAGGAGAGCAGGGTGGGACTGTCCCGACGGAAAGCGTCCGGAATGACACGCTCGGATGCCGACACGCAGATCCTCCGTAACTGTGGATGTTCAGCAGCCGCTCGCCACACCAGTAGCGTTGCAGGTCGTGAGCTATGAGAATCTCTGGGTAGTGACC
>CAVTEA010000038.1:0-21448 GCA_963733615.1 uncultured Actinomycetes bacterium | reverse complement strand
AACGCCTCGACCCACAAGACTCCGGCGGTCAGGCGCTGGCTGCTCTCGCACCCGCGTTTCGTCCTGCACTTCACGCCCACCAGTTCATCCTGGCTCAACCTCGTCGAACGCTGGTTCGGCGAGCTGACCACCAAGAAACTGCAACGCGGCACGCACCGCTCAGTCCGGGCCCTCAACGCCGACATCCGCAACTGGATCGACACCTGGAACGAGAACTCCCGGCCCTACGTCTGGACCAAGACCGTCGACCAGATCCTCGACAGCATCGCGCGCTACTGCGCACGAATTAATGACTCACGACACTAAAGGGTGACTCCCGGATCGCTGACGTCATGGTCGGTCCAGCCTCGCCGGAACATCCACACGACCACTGCACCAGTCAGCACGAGCGAGACCAACAGGCCGAATGCCGTGGCGCCTGACCGTCGATTCCCCATGAGGCGACGTTAGGCCGCCGAACCACCATCGTCTACGGTCCACGCAGCGCCAGCACACTCGCTGCGGGTCGCGGCAAGAGAAGCGCTAGGGGCCATCGGCACATGCCGCCGTCAGCGCGCTCCTGCCGATGGTCCGCGCGGCTCGGATGCTGGATGTGGCAGCGGGACGGCTTACGGCAATGCCGGGGTGTGGCGCAAGGGAATCAGCGCTGCGTGCGTGGCGCACGCGCGCCGGCATGGTCGGGTGAATCTGCGTGTCATGGCCGGGCTGTCTGGGCGTCGCGGGCCGGTATCTACCGGTTAGCTCACCGCTGCCGGGGCGCCGGTTGATATCGCCGTCGATCCGCAGGGTAAGCCCTGGCTTGTCAACCAGCAGCACCAGATCTACCACTGGAACGGATAGAGACACCCGCGACTCCCCATACATACATGCAACAACGATGTTGCACGGGCGGCGCACGCTCATCAGCGTAAGACGGTTTGCGTCAAGGATCTTGTGGGTCGGTGCCTCGTCCGTCGTCTGTCCCTGCATAGCTGTAATGGGGTTGGTCCCGGCAGCGTGTAATCGGGTTGGTGAGACGACGGGCGGGGCTGCCCATGATGAGCGTCGAGGTAACCGTGGTTCCTCTATGCCGCGTGGGGCTCGCCCCGACCCTGCTCGACGGGCCGCCTGCTGAGGTCAGGCGGCGATGGGAATCACCGCGCGATGTTTGGTGCCGTGGGTGGCGATGCGGGGGTCCCAGCGTTGGCCAGTGGTGATGACGGCATGCATGTGGCGCAGTATTGCTGCGGCGATCACGGCTTGGGCCTGGGTGACGGTGAGCTTGTTCTGTTCTCTGTTCGTCAGGTGCGTGAACCGGGCGGCGTAAACGGGGTTCGCTCGTTGCGCACCCCAAACCGCTCGCCACGCCGCCAGGCGCAGACCTGGTCGGCCTTGGCCGGTGAGTTTCGTGCGGCCCACGAACTTGCCGGATAGTTTCTCTCTCGGTGCTAGGCCAGCGTGCTTGACCAATGCCCGAGCGGTGGCGAAGCGTCGGGGATCGCCAGTCTCGGCCAGGATCGCTGCCGCGCCAATCGCTGACAGGCCGGTGATCGAGGTGACCAGCTCGGTCAACTGGAGTTCGTCCAAGACGGTCGTCATTCGGGTCTCGGTGTCGAGCAATCGGCGGTGGGTCTCGAGCCAGTCGCCCATCAGTAACGCGACGCGCTCTAGCGCGCCCGCGCGGTGGGTGATCACTCCGGCCGGATCGGTCAGCGCCGCAAACAGCAGACGGACGATCCGCATGCAGGGTTTCTGCTTACCGCGTCGGATGATTTCTCGTCGCACGGCCGCTTCGAACCGCGCCAAGCCCAGCCGGTGGGTCCGCGCCAGGTCTCCGCCGTCGCGGTCCAAGATCACCGACATCGCCGCCGGCCACGTAGCCCACCGAAATGGTTGCTTGGCGGTGTCCAGTGACCCGGGCCAGGCACATTCGAGCAGGGCTCGCATCTGCTGGACCTGGCTGCCCGCCTCGGTGATCAGCTGCTCACGGCGAGCGCCGAGGTGCCGCAGTCGGGCCCAGGTCTCATCGACCGGTTCGGGGACGTAGCAGCGTAGCTGCGCGGTCAGCCGAGCGATGATCACCGCGTCTTTCTCATCGGTCTTGTCGAAGGTCAGGTCCTTCGAACCATTCGAAATCGACGACATTCAACGGCTGATCAAGACCGCGTTGACACGACGGAATGGCGTGCGATTCGTTCTCGCGCTCGCGGTTGGCACGCGGCAAGGCGAAACGATCGGGTTGAAATGGTCCCGCCTGAACTGCGACACGAGAACCCTCACAATCGCCAAGCAGCTACAGCGTCGAACGTGGGAGCACGGGTGCGCAGATCCCCACGCTTGCGGCGCGAAGTATCACAAGACCAAGCCATGCAAGCCGAAGTGCAAGCGGCACACCCGTGCCTGCCCACCACCATGCTCAACCGGGTGCACGAGTCACGCGCGTTGGTGCCCGCGACGTCACGGCGGCGGCCTGGTCGAAGCCGACGTGAAGTCCCGAGCGGGTCGCCGAGGAATTGTGTTACCCGACCAGCTCTTCGAACTGCTCGTGCTGCACCGCGCCAACCAGGAGGATGAACGGGAGCACGCCGGCGACATGTGACAGGAGGGCGGGTGGATGTTCAGCCAGTCGAACGGCAGGCCGATCGATCCGCGCCGCGATATGCAGGACTGGAAGGACCTCCTGGCCGACGCCGGCGTGCGCGAGGCCAGGTTGCACGACGCACGACACACAGCTGCGACCGTGCTGTTGCTGCTGGGCGTGCCCGAACGTGCCGCGATGGATTGCATGGGCTGGTCGAACAGCGCGATGGCCAAGCGCTATCAGCACGTAACGGCGGTTCTTCGACGGGAGATTGCAAGCCGTCTCGATGCCTTCTTGTGGAGTGGCAGCTGAGTACCTGCAGTCAGATTCCGGAGGCGGGCCGAACATGCCCGGGGGCTAGGGGTCCTGCACGACTCGTTGAGCTCCGCCGCATCCGCGGTCGACGTTCCGCGTGAATGGCTGCCGCGCGTGCGCCGGCGCCGGGCAATTCGGCCACGATCTCGGCCGCCGGGGACCAAGGACCCTGGCGTGGGCAGGTGCTGCTGCCTAGGGTTGCCTGATTCGACCGCCGCCATTGGTCGCGCATACGGGGGAGATTGAGCGAATATGGCGAAGTCTGAAGCAGTGTTTATCTATGTCGGCACCTATCCGGACGACGCGTCGGCGCGAGCTGACTACGACATCGTCAAGGACCTACATGCCGCCGGCGCGGTCGGCACCTACGACGCTTCTGTGGTCACCAAGGACGACGCCGGCAAGGTGCACGTGAACAAGGATGAGACAGCCACCCGGCACGGAGCCTGGGGCGGCGCTGCCGCCGGCGCCCTGGTCGGCATCCTGTTCCCGCCCGCGATCATCGGCTCCGCGGTGGTCGGCGCTGCCGTCGGCGGGGTGAGCGGCCACCTGTGGCGTGGCATGTCCCGCGCGGATGTGAAAGAGCTGGGGGAGCTCATCGACGTCGGGCAGGCCGCCCTGGTCATTGTCGGCGAGAGCAAGGTGGCGCAGGCGGTGGACAAGGCCGACCTCAAGGCCGAGAAACACATCGCCAAGGAACTCGACGTCAAGTCGAAGGACATCGACAAGGCCGTCCAAGACGCGACCAAGCAAATCAGCTGACGTGCCGATCCATCATCTCGGCATGGGTTTCGCGCCCAGCCGGGTCCTGCGCCTTGGAGTACATATGAGACTCGCGAATTCGTCGGGCATGCGCCCGCTGCTGCCGGGCGTTGCCCTCGTCCTGTCCGCGCTCATCGTCGGATGTAGCAGTAATGGCAGCAGCAGTAAGCCGGCCTACTGCAGCGATGCCGACCAGCTCAAGACCTCTGTGCAGAACCTCGGCAATGTCGACGTCTCCGCGAACGGCCTCGACTCCCTCAAGACCGCGCTGAGCAGCGTCCAAACCAACGCGAAAGCGTTCGCCACCGATGCAAAGTCGGAGTTCGCCCCGCAGACCACGGCGCTGCAAAACTCGCTGACCAGCCTGGACACGGCGATCAAATCTGCGCAGGCGCAGCCTTCCGCAGCCGCGATCGCGGCGATCGGCTCATCGGTCACCCAGGTGAAGAACTCGGCCGGCGACTTGGAGAACGCCGCATCAGGAAAGTGCAAGTAAGACCCATTCCGGAACGTTCAACTCTCCAACGCACGGCTGCAGAAGGGACGAGAACATGATCACTGCGATGCCTCTGGCTTCACAGGACTACCCGTTGCTGAACCTGTTCTGGACAATGCTCGAGATCTTCTTGTGGGTGCTGTGGTTCTTCCTCCTTTTCCGTGTCATCTTTGACATCTTCCGCAGTCACGATCTCGGTGGCTGGGGCAAGACTTTGTGGCTGATCTTCGTGATCGTCCTGCCGTTCCTCGGGGTGTTCATCTACCTGATCGCACGCGGGGGATCGATGGCAGACCGCGATGTGCGCCAAGCCCAAGCAGCCGACGCGGCCACGCGCGCCTACATCCAATCGGCGGCCGGCACACCTACCAGCACGGCAGAGGAACTGACCAAGCTGGCCGCCCTGCGCGATCAGGGCGTGCTCACCGACGCTGAGTTCGCGGCCCAGAAAGCGAAAGTGCTCAGCTGATCCATGGACGGGGTTCGCATCCCAGGCTGTCTGGTAACTCGTTCGCGTGGTCGGCGCTGGGTTCTGTTTGGCTCTGCCCGGCTTCGCAATGATCGCTGTCGACTCCGCAGTTGGGCCGACTCGGTTCAGCGATCACGGCGCCGAATCGGCGCATGCTGACTCTGCCTGAGTCGCCGCCAGTCTGCCCGCAGACTCCGCCCAGGGTGACCGTCAGTCGCCGGCCTTCGGTCCCCGTCGACAGCTGAAAGCCGCCGTCCGTGGTCATGATCGAACACCGTGCCACGATGAGTGTCGACGGGACGAAGTCCCCTACTGCGGCAACCGAGGAGAATCCCGATGCGCACCGAACCGCTAGCGGGAGCTCAACGGCTCGCTCCGCCGCGCTATTCACGGTCTGAGTTCGGCGGTCCTACAGCACGCCCCAGATTTCATCGGGCTCACCGCGGCGGCTCCGACGACTGGCAACCGAGCGCAGCCTGTACGTGCGGATGATCGACGAAGCAGCAACGTTCAGGCGCCGGGTCGTACCTTGGGCCGCAGCATCACGCGATCGACCGCGACGTTGACCGCTGCAACCCCCGCGGCCGTTACGGCCGCCCAGAGCACGATTCTGCGGGGCAAAACGTTGAGGTCACTCGCAGTTGGAGCCGGGCGTCCGGTCGCGAGGCGGAAACCAGAGTCCAGGGCCTTGCGCACAGCCCATGCGCCGACCCCGGCGACGAGAGGAGCGGCCACCTTCGCACCCCGGCTGACCTCGCCGGTCTGCGGCTCGTCCCCGCCCGCGCGGCGTGTGCTGATCTCGGCCACGAAGCCCCCCACAGTGCGTCCACCGTGCGTGATGCGCCAGTATATGGCGAGCCGCGCCTCGCTCGGTATATCGCGGCTGTCACCGGCAACGTCGATATCGCCTCGGCCCAGGACATCGCAACATCGGTGCGGACTTACCCAGGTCCGGCCAACCCATGTGCTCGGGGTCGACCTCGCGCCAGTACAGACCAGCCTCGGGAACCGCAGGCCGCTCGGTGGTTACCAGCGCGGGACGAACGATGCTTCTGGACTTCGTCGACTTGCCAACTCGGCGGACGCCGACGGCGTCTTTCGCGTCTTGTAACGAACATACGAATGCCTGCGGATGGTGCGCACACTCGTGCGGGTGCTCGTGCCTATTACTTTGATCTTGGTCGGTTTCGTGTGGCGTCTTTCGGTACCACGGTTGAGATTCGCAGCCAGAGCGCCTGGGGGCACCGCCGCGCAGCTGGACCGTGCGCCGTCAGGGTCGCGGTTGTCGACGGCGTCTGAGCAACCCGAACGGCGAAAGGAGGCTGAGCGAGATCGCGAGATAGCCGAGCACGGCGACGATCGGCAGGAACAGGCCGACGATGATCAGCGCGACATAGCCAGCGAGGCTGGGCGTCAGGCGTTTGGTGATCATCTGTAGTTCCGTGTCGGCGGCATCGGGGTGGACGAGCCGGCGGCGGACCGCGTAACGCCACAGCACCGAGATCATGGTCGCGGCCACCAATAGCGTGATGCCGTAGATGGTGGCCGCGACCCGTTCTGGCCGCCTCTCGCGGGTGTACTCCGCGAGCAGGCGGGTCGGGAATGGGAGGAACGACACGACCATGAGTAGCAGCAAGTTCAGACGGACGAGGACGGCGTCGGCCCGATCGAGGTACTCAGTGATGACACTGTGCGCCAGCCACGCAGCCCCGATGGTCGCGAAGCTCACCACATATGCCAGATACGAGGGCCACTGCTCGGCGAACGCTCGCAGAAGATGATCCCCCGACCCGGGCGGAACGGAGATCTCAAGGACGAGCAGAGTGATTGCGATGGCGAAGACCCCATCGCTGAACGCCTCCATCCGAGTGGTCCGCAGACCCGCTGGACGGTCCGGCACCATCGGTGCATCAGCCATCGGCAAAGCCTGCCCCACACCCCTCACCGTCACGTGCAGGCGCGCGGCGCCGAGGCCACCAACGTTTCGGCGTCACGCCGACCATGCCGACCGCCCTGTCCAGTGTCCTGGCCGTCAAGTCGAGCCGCGGGCCGCCGCAGACCAAACCGACTTGACATGAGCCGCTCACGGGAGTCGCACTCATTGGCCGCAGATGGTGCGCACGACGACCGCGACGCCGAGCTCGGCCCACCGTTCGAGCCGTCCTGGTGGCTCCCGGGCGATCCGATCTGAGCTGCCAGAGCAATACCTGGCGCTGCCTCGGACGGCGCGTCGATAGCCGCTATTGCGGCGATCTCCGGAGTGCAATTGAGACCCTAATTGAGACCCTCGGCGCTCGTCCCGCTCGCCGCGGCAGCTGGAGCCCCCGGAATTTCTGGTGGCCAGGGACGGGATCGAACCATCGACCTACCGCTTTTCAGGCGGTCGCTCTACCAACTGAGCTACCTGGCCGTCGCGCGCCATCGGTGCGTGGCGCGAACTCGGCGGAGTCTACCGGACCTCTTCGCGCCCCCTTGCTGCCTGGTCGAGCACCGTATTTCGCCGGCGTGCCCTCCAGCGCCCCGTGTGCGCTGAAGGGAGTGCCGGGCGATAGGGGCGCGTTGGCGCGCGGCAGAAACGGGTCAGTAGTGCTTGCCGGTGGACGAACTGCTGGCGCCCGAGTCCGAGCCTTCCTTGGCCAGGTGCCACACACCCTTGACGCCGTCGCCGTACATGTCCTCGGCGTCCATGTCCTTCACGTAGTAGTACAGCGGGTGCCCGTCGTAAGTGACCTGCGTCGAGCCGTCGGTTCTCGCGATTGTGCCGAGATCCGAGGCGGAAAGTCCGGCGCCCGCGGAAGGACTACCGACGAGCGGCGGCCAGTTGGTGGCGCATTGGCTGGTGCAGTTGCTCGCCGTGCTGGTATCTGGGTCGTACGTGTAGAGCGCGTGGCCGTTCGGGCCGGTGAGCACCTTGCCCTTGTCGGTCGTGGCGACGGATACCTTCGCCGTCGTGCCGGTGCTGGGTGCGGTCGATGAGGCTGCGCTACTTGCCGGTGAGGAACCGCCGGCTGGGGTCGTCGACCCGCCACCGTTGTTGCTGCTGCTGCAAGCGGTCAGGCCCAGAACGCCGGCGACGCCGACAAGAAGGACTCGCCTGATCATTCTCGCTCCTCTCGTGTGTCCTATAGGCACTTCCACGAGAGGCGCCAAGGTCCGGTTCAGCGTGCTGCGTCGTACCGCGCCAGGATGAGTTCGACGATCGCCGGATGAGCGCCGAGAGGGGCAGCGACAGCAACATCGGCCTGCGCGCGCACGGTGTCGTGAAACGCTCCCTCCGCGAGCAGGTAGCTCGCCACGGCGACCCGGCCGGGCAGTGCCGCGAGCGCGCCGGGCAACGACTCGTCCAGTGGCAGCACCTGAATCGGACGGCTCAGCAGGTCGGCGAGATCGGCAGCGGCTGCCGCGACATCGCGCGCCGCGGCGGCTCGGCGCGACGGTGATGCGACGAGCGCAATGCTGTCGGCATCGTCCGCCCCGGCCTCGGCCAGGCGATCTCGCAGCGCCTGGCTGATCAAGCGGTGCGGTCCGAGATGGCCGGCCACCGTCACCTGTGGATGAAGCGCCGCGATCGACGGGATGTCCTCGCCGACGTGGTAGCCGGCCGAGAGCAGCACCGGCACGACCACCGTCCGCGAGGCAACACCGGCCAGGCGCTCGCGCAGGCGAGGTTCCAGCACGTCGAGGAAGCAGAGGTCGACGTCGAGCCCAGGACGTGTCGCGCGCACGAGTTCGATCAACCGGCGCGTGGTGGCGAGCCCGGCGGCAGAACGCGTCCCGTGTGCGGCGGCGATCAGAGGTGTTGTCATCGCGCGCCGATCGTAGGCGGCACCCGCCCGTGGGAGCGTTCTCTCCCCCGAAACAACAAATTTGATGCCTTGACAAACAAATCCGCGCAGACGACCGTCACAAACGCTGTAAGGGGGGATTTCACCGGCATCACGGCGATGTCGGACTTCGCCTGGAGGTAACAATGCTCCTCGCCCACCCAAGACGCCGGCGGCGTGTGATCGTGTCTGCCGGAGCCGTCGTCGCGCTGGCGGCCGCAGTGCTGGTCAGCGCCGAGAACGCCGACGCGGCCGGGCCGCTCTACCGCGATCCACACGCCAGTCCGCAGGCCCGCGCGGCCGATCTGGCCAATCGGATGACCGTCGCCGAGCAGATCGGCCAGATGGTCCAGATCCAGGTCGGCAAGCTGTACGGCGACTGCGGTGGCTACACGCCCGGACCGATCAACGCCGCCTGCGAGCACCAGGTCCTGGCGGTCGACGGAGCGGGCTCGATCCTGTCCGGCGGCGGTGACGTCCCGGGCGCGGGTTCGCTGCCGAACACGCCGCAGACCTGGGCCGAGCAGATCAACGCGCTCGAGAAGTACTCCATCGACAACACGCGCCTGCACATCCCGATCATCTACGGCGCCGACGTCGTGCACGGCCACAACGACGTTCTGGGCACGACCCTGTTCCCGCACCAGATCGGGCTCGGCTCGTCCTTCGACCCGGCCCTGGTCGCCGCCGCGCAGACGTCCGCGAGCAATGCGGCTGCCGCGACCAACGTACGCTGGGCGTTCGCGCCGGTTGCCGACGTCGACACGAATTCGCGTTGGGGCCGCTACTACGAGTCCTTCGGTGAGGACCCGGTCCTCGACGGCACGATGGCCGCCTCCGCGGTCATCGGCCTGCAGAGCAGTGGAATCGTCACTGCGACCGTCAAGCACTTCGCGGGATACGGCGCGAGCTCGAACGGCCTCGATCGCACTCCGGCCGACATGTCACTGCGCAGCTTCCAGGACAACCAATTGCCCTCGTACGCGGCGGCCGTGCACGCAGGCGCGCTGACCGTCATGGTCAACTCCGGCTCGGTGAACGGCGTGCCGGCCCACGCGTCGCACTACCTGCTCACCGACGTGCTGCGCCACCAACTGGGCTTCACCGGCGTGGTCATCAGCGACTGGGCCGACGTCGCGGCGCTCGCCAACAGCTACCACGTGGCCGCGGACTACGAGCACGCGATCGCCCTTGCGGTGAACGCCGGTCTGGACGAGACGATGGAGCCGTATGACGCCGACAGCTTCGTGGGCAACCTGACCGCGGGCGTCAACGACCACCTCGTCAGCAAGGCGCGCATCAAGGAGGCCGCCGAACGCATCCTGACGCTGAAGTTCCGCCTGGGCCTGTTCGACAACCCGTATGTCGACGCCTCGAAGGCCAATCAGATCCTCGGCGCCGACCTGCCCCTCGCGCGCAAGGCAGCCGCGGAATCGACCGTACTGTTGCGCAACCAGGGCAACGTGCTGCCGTTCTCGTCGTCGGCCAAGCTCGTCGTCACGGGCCCGGCGGCCGACTCGGTCGCTGACACCCTCGGCGGTTGGAGCATCGGCTGGCAGGGCGTTCCCGACGGCAGCACCGAGTCGGCCGTCACCGTCCTCAAGGGTTTGCAGAACGCGGGCGGCAGCAACGTCACCTACGCACCGACGCAGGCCGACGCGGTGAGCAAGCTCGGGTCGGCCGACGCTGCGGTTGTCGTGCTCGGACGCGGACCCGGCTCCGAAGGCCCGAACGATCAGCGTGACCCGACACTGCCCGCCGATCAGCAGGCGCTCGTCGCCGCCTTGAAGGCAACGGGCAAGCCGGTGGTCGTCGTCCTCATCGACGACCGCCCGGACGTGCTGGGTACGGCCAACACCGCCAACGGTCTGCTGGTGGCGTGGCGGCCCGGTACCGAGGGTGGCGACGGCGTGGCGGACGTGCTCTACGGCGCCGTCAACCCGAGTGGCCGGCTGCCCGTGTCGTGGCCGAAGAATGCGGCCGACCAGCCGAACGACTACCGCGACAACGACGTCTCGACCACCGGCGCCGGCTACGACCCGCTCTACCCGTTCGGTGCCGGCCTCTCGTACACGACGTACACGTCGTCGGTGAGCGCGGTGTCCTCGGGCAGCGGCGGATCGGTCGACGTCAAGGTCGCGGTGGCCAACACGGGCAGCAAGGCCGGCGACCTGATCGTGCCGGTCTACGTGACTCAACCGGTCAGTGCTGTGCTCGTTCCGAAGAAGCGGCTCGTGGGGTTCACGCGGGTCAGCCTCGCTTCGGGCGCGTCCAAGCAGGTGACGGTAACGGTCGCCCCAAGCGCACTTGCCGTCGTTCAGGGAGACGTCGATGCGCAAGGGACGCCGTCGGTCGAGCACGGCTCGTACGTCTTCTCGACAGGCACGGTGAGCGACGCGGTCACCGCATCGTCGTCGAACACGATCACGCTCTGAACGTGACGGGGTGGCCGACCTTCGTGGTGGGCCACCCCGGCTACCCGCATTGATCACGACCGATGGGGAGTGTTGGAGCGCCCCACCGTGCCAGGTCGTGATCTACGGCTGTGGTGTGAACCCCGGCGCCGCCGCGCTCAACTAGATGGTTGATTCCGTGAAGCTCAGATGTGGTGTGTTGTTGTTCGGGGTATAGGGAGAGGGTGTCCAAGATCAATTTGTGAGAAGAGAACTGGACACCCTCCTGACCGAACTGTATGTGCTGATCGATGATCATGTCGTGCCGACTCGTCGTGGTCGTGGGCGCAGACCACGACTCAGTGACAGTGAGTTGGTCTGTCTGGCGGTGGCGCAGGTGCTGCTGGGTTTCAACTCCGAACGGCGCTGGGTTCGTCATCTGCGCACCGATCCGGTGTTGCGTGCGATGTTCCCGTACGTGCCGACACAGTCCGGGTATCACAAGCGGCTCAAGGCCGCGCTGCCCCTGCTGTGCACCGCGATCCGGGTCATCGCCGAGCGCGCGCCGTCGTTCTTCGACGACCTGTGGATCACTGACGCCACCCCGGTGCCCTGCGCGGCCTCACGCGAGACGGTCAAACGCTCGGCATTGGCCGGACACGCCGGCTACGGGTACTGCGCCAGCCACTCCCGCTACTACTGGGGCTTCAAGCTCTACCTGGTCTGCGCCGGGGACGGGATGCCGCTGATGTGGTGTCTGGCCCACCCCAAGATCGGCGAACGCGAGGCACTGGCCGCGCTGCTCGATCACGAGCATCACCTCATCCGCGATGGACAGATCTTGTTGGCCGACAAAGGCTTCGCCGGGCGTGAGTTTCACCAGCTCACCAAAGCGATGCGACTTCGCCTGCTACGCCCCGACCGACGCGATGAGACCTACCGCCACGGCAACCTCGCCGCCATCCGGCAATGGATCGAATCGGTCAACCAAACCCTCAAATCCCAACTCGGCCTCGAACGCCACGGCGGCCGAACCCTGACCGGCGTCGGCACCCGTGTCGCCCAACGAATCCTGGCCATGGCCACCGGAATCTGGCACAACTGGACCCTCGGCCTCACCACGAAAAGATCCCTGATCGCCTACGACCACTGACACAAGCTTCACGGAATCAACCATCTAGCCGGGCGCGTTGATCAGAGCCGGAAAGCGGCTCGCTGCCCGCGTGCCCATTCGCCGCTGCACAAGGCCAAGTGCGCCTATCTGAATGAGTGGCAGGCGCAGCAGCAGGACACCGGTCGTGCCGGCGAACGGCGCCACCAGCCAGAGCGCGACCGCGACGAACACGAGCATCCGCCGTCGCGCGGCGAAATCGGTGCGCCGGCGCCGCAGGATCGCCACCCCGACCAGGAAGAAGCACAGCTCGGCGGCCCATACCAGGCGGGCATCGTTGTTGCTGCCGAGCCAGCGCGTCGGCAGCAGCCCGACGACGAGGGCGACGATGATCAAGACCCGCAGCCCCACTCGTTTCATCGTGCGCTCGTGCGGCTCGTCGATTTCGTAGCAGTCAAGCATTGTTGGCGGATGCTCGACGAGCATCTCGTCCTTGTCTGCATAGGTCGCCGTCGCGGGATATCGCTGTGCGACCTGGGCGGCGAGATCGGGCGGGACGGTTTCCGACGTCCAGATCGCTTCGATGCGGCCATGTTCGGCGCGGATGCCCCGAGTTCCCGCGATGACGTGGCCCCAGCAGGCCACAACCGCCAGTACGTGCCGCGCGAACGGGTATTCGGCGGCACTCGACTCGCTGGCGTAGGCGTAGAAGCCGCAGGTGCAATCCGGATCCGGAGCTGGATGGACCTGCCGCCCCGCAGCGGGCGGGCCGGACGCTCCGCAGCGGGCCGTGTTCGCGCCGGCCGTCCAAGGGGAGTCGCTGAACAGCGGGTACAACACGCCGCCCGGCCCGATACGAAATGTGCGCAGCGCGCGGATCTCACCGACCTGCGGCTCGAACCCCGCGTACGCGTCCATTGACGCTACTTCGCGGGTGCGGGCTGCCGCACGGGTTCAGCGGGTTTGGCCGGTTGCTGCGGTTGCGGCCGCTCGCTCGGTGTCTGGAGCGGCAGCACTTCGATGCGCTTGCGTTCGTCGCCGATGTTTCCCATGCCCTCCAGGCTAGATACGCATCCGGCTCTTGTCGCGAAAACGAACGTCACGATGCCGTGAGCGTCAACGCCTGACCGCCGCGCGTGAGAAGGAAGGGCGGAGAAGCTTGTGAGCGGGCCGCCAACGTGGCCGGGCTGATCCCGGGCATTCTCGTGGCGCTGCTCAGGCATCCCGGCCGGCTTGTCCCCGTACGCGAACTGCACCCGCCGTCTGCGGCGACGGCCTGCGAGTCTTCCTGGCTACCGCTTCCAACCATGATTCGACGATTGAGTACCTGTGCGAACGGGTAGAACACCAGACGTGTCCTGTCGAATCTGGGCAGCCACTGCGAATTTGGTGTTCAGCTGGTCACATCTGGGCAGCCCGCCCGTGCGCAAGCACGGTCTTACGAGCTATCCATAAAGGTGCGCCAGTGTCGTCAAACGGCAGATCTGCGAGGCGCGAGAGGTCCCCCGACCGAGATTTGCCAGTCGCTGTACGGCCGTCTAAGCGACGACGGCACGCATGAACAGGAGTAGCGGTGAGCGCGACACGCGTCGACAGAGTAGTGGTGGGAATCAGCGGCAGCCTGGGCAATCTGTCCGCGCTGCACGCTGCGGTCGCCCAGGCGCAGCGCGCCGACGCGCAGCTGGTCGCCGTTCTGGCCTGGACTCCTGTCGGCGGCGAAATCGCCTACCGCCGTGCGCCGTGCCCACCTCTGCTCACGCACTGGTGGGAGCAGGCTCGCAGCACGTTGGTCACCGCGTTCACCGACGCCTTCGGCGGCCCACCGCCCGAGGTGCCGATCAGGTCGGTCATCGTGCGTGGCCTCGCGGGCCCGGTGCTGGTGAAGGAGGCTTCCCTTCCCGGCGACGTCTTGGTCGTCGGCGCGGGCCGAAGGGGACGCATTACCCGTCGCCTGCCCGGGTCGGTCAGCAAGTACTGCCTCACCCACGCCGCCTGCCCCGTCCTCGCCGTGCCGCAGCCGGAAATGATTCGCGAGTTGCGCGGCAGCCAGCGTGCGTGGCGCAAGCGAGCTGCCCTGCCGACTGCGGACCCCGCGCTTCGCCTCACCGACCGTCAGGCCTGAATCACCCGCATGTGAAACGCTGGCGACGCCGACACAGAGGAGTCGCCATGCCTGGTCGTCCCACCGCCTTGGTCACTGGCGCTTCGAGTGGCATCGGCGCGGCGATCGCCCGGCAACTTGCCGCGCGCGGCCACGATCTGTTGCTGGTGGCGCGCAGCGAACCCGCTTTGCAGGAGCTGGCCGGCGAATTGTGTACGTCCAGCGGTGTCGAGGCCACCGCGCTCGCTGCTGATCTGGCGCGGCCGGGCGCGGGCCGTGAACTCGCCGGCGGCATTCGCCAGCGCGGCGTCGATATCGACGTTCTCGTGAATAATGCCGGCTTCGCAGATTTCAGCGCCTTTGTCGAAGCAGATCTCGACAAGCTGGTGCAGATGATCAATCTGAACATGGCCACGCTCACCGAGCTCAGCCATGAACTGATCGGCCCGATGGTTTTGCGTGGGCAGGGCCGGGTGCTCAACGTGGCGTCCACGGCCGCCTTTATGCCGGGGCCGCTGATGGCTGTCTACTACGCGACCAAGGCGTATGTGCTCAGCCTGACCGAGGCGCTCGCTGAGGAGTTGAAGCACACCGGCGTCACGCTGACGGCACTATGCCCGGGACCGACCGAGACCGGCTTCCAGGCGCGTGCCGCGATGCAAGAGTCGAAGCTGGTGAAGGGCCGCAAGATCATGGACGCCGCGACCGTGGCGCTCATCGGTGTCGACGCGATGATGGCCGGCAAACCCCTCGTCATCCCGGGACTGCAGAACAGGCTGCAGGCCGCATTGCCGAGGTTCACGCCGCGGCGTGTCCTGCCCGGCGTGGTCATGCGCGCGCAGGCCGCCGCGCATCGTTGACGCGCGTCTCGCTGACGCGCGTATCGGGGGCGCGTCCGGCCGACGCGCCCTGGGCTTACCCGCGTATCGCGGGGGGCGCGCGCCGGCAGCATGCGGCGGGATCGTCGGCGTCCTGTGTTGATCACCTGCGGATTGCAGACCGTGGGCGGTGCACGAACCGCAGGTGATCACCTCACAATGCGCGGCCGGAGCCATAGCCAGACACTGGGTCGCGATGCGCGGCAAACACCGGCCGGGCCAGACCCGGATCAGGCCCGACGCCAAAGCGGGTTAAGCCACGAACCGCCGGGCACGTTGACGCTCAGCGGCACGCGGCCGCGCCTGCGTCCGCTGCATGAATTCGAGGTGCCGCCATCGGTATTCGACGGGGTCTCCCGCTTCACCCATGTCTGCGAGTACGACCGGCCGGGCACCATCCGATACGTCAATCCACCCACCTTGACCGACCGCAGCACACCGGTGTTCAAGCCGCGGTCCCTGCGCGGCATGGTCGATGACTTGCGCACATTGTTGGCTGAGGCAGACATACGCGGGCCCTATCTACTCGTCGCGCACTCGTACGGAGGACTGATCGTCCGACTGTTCGCGCAGTTGCATCCGGCTGACACTGCCGGTCTGGTTCTGGTCGACGCGTTCGGCGCGAACATCAAGGCACTATTCGGAGCGGACTGGACTGCATACGAGAAGCTGCTCAACCGGCCAGGCACCGCGCTCGACTCGTTGCCAGGTTTCGAGACCGCGGACATAGACGGCGCGATCCGGACGGTCCAGCGGGCGCCGCATTTGCCGCCGGTTCCCCTGGCGGTGCTGAGCAAGACGGAACCGTTCGCGACCGCGCCCGGCGTTCCCGCATCGCTTCGCGCAACGCTCGAACGCGTCTGGCCGCTGGCGCAGAATACGTTGGTCGGTCTCGAGCCGCAGACTCCGCACATCCTGGCCACCGGAAGTGACCATTACGTGCTGATCCACGATCCGGACTTGACGGTGAATTGTTCGGACGTTCGCGCCTCGCTGATTCTTGATCGGTCAATTACGCCTCCTGATCACCCCGGTATCGGTGGGTAACGACCAATTCTTGCCGTCCAGCCGGAAACGGCGCGCCGGTCGGGGTGATTCGCATAGGCTGCAATTCATGACTGAGATGAGCATGAATCGAGTCATCCACAGTGCATTCCGCCGCGATCTCAAGCGGTTCGGCGACGCGCTCGAGACGTTCCCGGACGGCGATGCCCGGCGGGCAGACCAGTTGTGGATCGCCTGGGCGAACTTCAACGACCAGCTCACGACTCACCACACCGGCGAGCACGAGATCGCCTGGCCGGCGTTGCGACAGCTGGGCTTCAGCCAGGACCTCCTCACGCAATGGGACGCCGAGCACGAACAGCTAGCCGCAGCGTTGAGATCGACCGGTGCGGCTATGCAGACACTGCGGCGCACGGCCACCGCCGCTGATGCGAAGGTGGCTGCCGAGGCGATGGCAAACCTGAGCGCCGTGGCTACCGAGCACCTCGACCATGAGGAGGCCGACCTCGAGCCGTTCTACCTCGAGAAGAAGAACACTCCCGAGATGAAGGCGATGGGGCGCAAGTTCGCCAAGGTGAGCCCACCGGTCGCGGGCACTTTCTTTGCCTGGCTGCAGGACGGCGCGACGAGTGAGGAGAAGGCGAGCCTGCGGCAGAGCGTGCCGGGTCCGGTGCTCGCGATCATCGGCGGAGCGTTCGGCCGTAAGTACCGCAGCTCCGTGGCGCCGGTTTGGAGCGCATAGCGCCGCGCCCACCGGCTCAACTGCCGCCCGCGCCTGCCGATTGCTGTGTTGACAGCTGTTCGGGTCGTCGCCTGGGAGGTACGCCGTGCGCAAAGGCAGACTCGTCAAGCTCGGTGCGGCCGCAGTGGCGTGCCTGCTCGCAGTTACCGTCACGGGCCCGGCGGGCGCGAACCGCGCCGGTGCGCTGGCGACGGCCGCGGCCAGCGCGTGCACGATCCTGCCGCGCGATGACGTGTGGCATTCGCCGGTCACCACTTTGCCGGTGAACCGGCGCTCGGCCGGCTACGTCCGTTCCATCGGGACAGGCCTCCACCTGCACCCGGATTTCGGCTCCGGCCTGATTGACGGCGCGCCGTTCGGCATGCCGATCACCGTGGCGAGCCACTCGGCCGCCGCCGTCCGCATCAGGTTCCAGTACACGAGCGAGAGCAACCGCGGTCCGTACCGGATTCCGGCCACCGCTCTGGTCGAGGGCGGTGCGCGCAGCACCGGTGACCGCCACGTCATCGTGTGGGACACCGCGACCTGCACCGCCTACGAGTTGTGGGACGCGCATCGCCAGCGCGACGGCTCGTGGGTCGCCGGCTCGGGCGCGATCTTCAACCTGCGCTCGGACGCGCTGCGCCCGGCCGGCTGGACTTCCGCCGACGCCGCCGGGCTGCCGATCATCGCCGGTCTCGTCCGCTACAGCGAGGTGGCGAGCGGGCGTATCGACCACGCGATCCGGATAACCGTCCCCCGCACCGACCTTGCCTACCTGTGGCCCGCCCGGCACTTCGCCTCGCGCGGCCACAACGCGTTGCTGCCACCGATGGGTCTGCGGCTGCGGCTGAAGGCTTCGGTGAGCATCGCCGGCTTGCCGCCGCAGGCTCGCGTGATCGCGCTGGCGCTCAAGACGTACGGCGCGATCGTCGCCGACAACGGATCGGCATGGTTCATCTCGGGCACCCAAGATGCGCGCTGGAACAACGACCAACTCAATGCCCTCAAGCGGTTCACCGGCAGCAACTTCGAGGCCGTCGACGAGAGCCACCTGCAAGTCGCAGCGAACTCCGGGCGCGCTCGCCGGTAGCACTACCGCCTACATCGCGACCTGGCACGGGTGCGGCACTTCCAGACTCCCCGCGGGGCTTGATCATCTCTGCTGAATCGGCCACCACTCGCGGCTTCGACAGAGATGATCAAGAGTGTGCCAGCGCGGACTCCCCCGAAAGAATTGGCCGGGTCGTCACATGATTGTCGGCACGATGCTTGCGCACGGGAACTCCCACCATTACTAATCGGACGGCAATGTTCCCCGAGTGTCCCGCCGAGAATCAATACTCCCAGCCGGAACAGACACGAGCCTAACTCTGCGAATAGGCCGTCCATTCGGGTCGCTCGTAGGAATAGTGCGGGGACTTTCGATGGCGGGCACTAAAGTCGGACGCTGATGAGAACAAACAAATTTAGGACGCTCGACAGTTGTTTCGGGACTATGCTCGGCTAGCCGGCCCGACGCTCCACCGTCCACTGTAGACAGTCCCGCCGACGGCCGGACAGGGCCGTCGCATGGTCTTCACGTGGAGAACGGATACTGGTACGCAGACAAGTGTCAGCGGCGTACCGCCCGACGCCTCGGCTCAGACGATGCCTGGTGCGATCGAGCGGATGAGCAGGAGGTGGGCATGACTCGTCCGGCTAACGGACCCGGACGCACAGCTGCAGAGAGGCTGGCCGAGTTCAGTCAGCGACCGGCTTCGTCCGGCAGCGCCTCAGCGGCAGAGACCAAGGAGTTTTCGCTACCGTCGCTGGATTCCGACCGCACCGTTCCGATCAGCACGGACCCTGGGTTCCGGGTCAACTGGCGTGGCTATGACCGCGCCCAGGTCGACAACTACCGCTCGAGGGTCGAATCCGAACTCGCGTCCACCCGGATCGCTCACGAGCGTGCCGTGCAAGCGCACGCGCAGGTGGCCGAACAGCTCCACGCCGCGCAGGTCGATCTCGGCCGGCTGCGTGCACAACGCACCAACACGCCGACCGCGCTGTCTGAGCGGCTGCGCGAGATCCTCGACCTCGCCGCCCAGGACGCTGACCAGACTCGAACTGACGCGAAGGGCGAGGTCGACCGGATCCGAGCTGACGCGAAGGGCGAGGCCGGCAAGATCCGCACTGAGGCACAGACCGCGGCCGGCCAGATGCGCGCCCACGCAAGCACTGAAGCCGAAACCATCGTGCGCCAGGCCCGCGATACAGCCGCCGGCATCGTCAACGGCGCGCGCGCCGAGCATCAGAAGATGACGGCGGAAATCGAGCAGGCGAAGGCCGCTGCGCGACAGCAGCTCGACGACGCCCAGGCCGAAGTGGCCCGGATCCGCGATAACTACCGCGCTGAACTGCGCCAGCTCAAGGCCGAGGCTGACCATGCCCGTGAGCGTGCCGACGCCGAGGCCGCCCGACGCCGCAGCGAAGCCGACCGCGTCGCCCGTGAGCAGCGCGAGCAGGCAGACGTTGCCGCCGCGGCGCGCCTTTCCGAAATGACCGAGAAGCTGGCCGACCTGGCCCGGCACCGCGACGAAACGCTCGCCACCGTCGGCCAACTCCACGAGGAGCTTGCCAAGACGCTGGCGAGCAGCGTCCATCCACCGAGCGAATCAGAGTCGCGCAAATCTTGAGGATGTGCTGATCGGCACCAAGGCGAAGCGTGCGGTCACTGCGAAACTCCGAAAATGGACGCAGGCATCGCAATCCTCTTCAAGGACGCCGGCTGCGACGGGCAACTGCACGTCCAGACGCTTGACGGGTCGAGCGAATTCGGCGTTCATGCCGATCACCTCGTCTCGCCCGCGTCGGTGCTCAAGGTGTGGGTCGCGCTGGAGGCCGAGGCGCAGTTCGCCGACGGACGCCTCGACCCGCACGAGCGGGTGGTGCTGCGTGCCGCATCGCGAACGCCTGGTCCAGCGGGGTTCTCGTTGTTCCAGGACGACGTCGAGGTTTCGCTACGCGACCTGGTCGTCCCCGTGCTCACCATCAGCGACAACGTCGCGACTGACGAATTGATCCACCGAGTGGGGATCGATGCAATCAACGCCCGCATGAGCAGCCTCGGTCTCACCAACACGGTCCTCGTCGCCGACATTCGGACGACGATCGACTCGATCGCCCAGGACGCCGGATTCGCGGACTGGACGGCAATGACGGCCTGGACTCCGCGAGACGACGAGCGAGACGAAGAGGATCGAGCCGTGCAGCGCATGCGAGATACGTCTGTTCTGAATCCGGAGATCGGAACGCGAACGACGCCGCGTGATATGACGACGCTGCTGCGCCTGATCTGGAGCGATCAGGCCGCTCCGGAGCCGGCCTGCCGGCGCATCCGCGAGGTCATGCGCCAGCAACTGACCAAGCACCGTCTTGCCGCCGCATTCCCGCCGCCGGCCCGCGTGTCTGCCAAGAGCGGCAGCCTCATCGGCGTGGTGCGAAACGAGATAGGCGTGATCCAGTTCCCCGACGGACGTGCCTACGCGGCAGCCGTGTTCACCCGCTCGTACGAGGCCGGTCAGGACGAGGTGCCGATCAACGCAGCGGTCGGCACTGCGGCCGCGAAGGCGGTCGCGGCGCTCGCTGAATCGTGACGGCTAAGACCCGTACGGCAAGCGCGAGCTTTGTCTCGCTGACACCCACTAGATCGACCGGTTTCGCCTGATCTGCAAGGCGATCTGACTCTGCCGGGTAGACCCGTTGTTAGCATTCGTGCCGTTTGGCAGCAGTCCGGACGTCAGCGTGTACGGTCTCAAAGTGAGACCGTGCACAACCTGATTGTTGATGAGACTCAACGCCATGCTCGATGTCGCGGAGAAGCCGACGCGCGCGGTCGAGGACTACGTCAAGGCGATCTACGGTCTGGCTGAGCGGCACGGTGCGGTGACCACCACCGTGCTTGCTGCCGAGCTTCAGGTCACGGCATCGTCCGTGTCGGCCATGCTCGGCCGGCTGCGAGCCATGGGCTTGATCACCCACCGGCCCTATTCGGATATCAGCCTGTCGTCGGCCGGGCTGAAACTGGCGATGCGGGTGATCCGCCGCCGGCGGCTCGTCGAGTTGTTTCTCGTCGAGAGCCTGGAATACGGCTGGGAGGAGGTCGAGGGCGAGGCGGAGATCCTCGAACACGCGGCGTCGGAGCTGTTCGTCGAGCGGATCGCGGCGAAGCTGGGCAACCCCGTGGTCGATCCGCACGGCGATCCGATCCCTACGCAGGACGGTCAACTGCTGGTCGCGCCCAGTGAACTGCTCTCGCGGCTCGAGCCCGGCGCGACCGGGCGGCTGGTGCGGATCTGGAACGGCAATCCCGAGGTACTGCGCTATCTGGACACCTGCGGCATCGAGCTCGGCGATCGGATCGAGGTGCTCGGCCGGGAGCCGTTCGGCGGGTCGGTGGTGATCCGGGTGGGCGAACCGAAGGAGGGGCGCGTGCACGGTTTCGGCTACGGCCTGGCCGAGGTCCTCTCGATCGAGTTGGACGAGCCGCGGTGACCGCTCACCCGTCCGCCCTCGCCGTCCTCGCCGTCTTCGCCGCCCGAGCGGGTCATCGAGACGGGGCAACGCATTGAGCGCGGTCAGCACAGCCGCAGACCGGCTCACGTTGCAGGACGTGCGCCGGCGCGGTCGCGTCCGGACCACGGTGGCCCTGTTCGGTCCGGCGTTCGTGGCGTCCGTGGCCTACGTCGACCCGGGCAACTTCGCGACCAACTTCGCGAGCGGTGCCAAGTACGGGTACCAACTGCTGTGGGTGATTGTGCTGGCCAACCTG
>CAVTEA010000037.1:0-9407 GCA_963733615.1 uncultured Actinomycetes bacterium | reverse complement strand
GCCTACACGAAACGCACCGATCCAGTGACACGCGGACTTCAGAGATCAGCCGCGTACGGCCATCTCAGAGCTCCGCCAAATGGCCGCAGCCGAGCAAACACAGCACGCCCCTCCAATACCTACGGCAAAAGGATCCGCTACGTGGACAGCATCAATTTCTTTCCCAACGCACAACCTGCGGAGGCCACCACGATGGAACAGTCGCCAGCGACCATTCCACTGGTACTCACCATCGAGCAGGCCGCGGAACAACTTGGCATTGGCCGATCGCTCATGTACGCCCTCGTCTCCAGCGGAGAAGTCGAGTCCGTGACCATCGGCCGTCTCCGCCGCATCCCAACCGATGCATTGGTCGAGTACGTCGCGCGGTTGCGCCGCGCGAACACGACCGAGGCGGTGGCGTAAGTGGCAAAGCCTAAGCGCCAGCGCAACGGCCAGTCCTCCGTCTACCCAGGTCGCGATGGCTACTGGCATGGCCGCGTAACAGTCGGCCTGCGAGACAATGGCAGTCCCGACCGCCGGCACGTCATGTCCAAGTCAAAGGC
Organism: uncultured Actinomycetes bacterium; assembly: GCA_963733615.1. Classification (GTDB taxonomy): domain Bacteria; phylum Actinomycetota; class Actinomycetes; order Mycobacteriales; family Jatrophihabitantaceae; genus DASXRA01. Next base: position 8,862 of record CAVTEA010000037.1, on the reverse strand, counting down.
GCAAGTAGTCAAACGCGTCGAAGAACTCGCAAAGAAACGTGACGACGGAACAATTCACCGGCCCGGTGAAAATTGGACGGTCGAGAAATGGCTAACCCACTGGCTTGAAAACATCGCCGGGCCGTTCGTCAGATACGAAACTCGCCGCGGGTATCAGGTGGCAGTCAATCGCCATCTGATACCTGGCATCGGACAACACAAACTCCAGAAGCTCAGACCCGAACACCTGGAGCGCCTCTACGTCAACATGCTCAAGAAACCGACGAAGGCCGGAACGCTCACCAAGCCGGCCACCGTGCATCAAGTCCACCGCACGGTGCGTGCAGCGCTGAACGAGGCCGTCCGCCGCGGCTACCTCGCCAAGAACCCAGTCCTGCTCGCTAAGGCACCACGCGTCGTCGAAGAAGAGATCGAGCCCTACACGGTCGAGGAAGTCAAACGCCTACTCGAAACAGCGCTTGACCAGCGCAACGGCACGCGATGGGCGATCGCCCTGGCCCTCGGCCTACGGCAAGGCGAAACGCTCGGACTGAAGTGGAACGACGTCGACTTCGAGCTGGCGACCCTACGAGTTCGTCGCAACCGCGTACGACCCAAGTACGAGCACGGTTGCGCAGGCTCACCGTGCGGCCGCAAGTACGCCGGCCATTGCCCGTCGCGCGTCTCGATCAGGCCCGCGACCGACGACACGAAGTCGCGTGCCGGCCGGCGCTTGATCGGGCTGCCCGCTGAGTTGTGCGCTCTACTCGAAGCTCACCGCACGGCACAAGACGCGGAGCGGGTCAAGGCAGCGCAACTATGGGCCGATGAAGGCTGGCTCTTCGCCGACGAGACCGGGCAAGCACTGAATCCGCGGACCGACTGGGACCGGTGGAAGAAGCTTGTTGCCGCCGCCGGCGTACGAGACGCGCGACTGCACGATGCTCGGCATACGGCGGCGACCGTACTGCTCCTGCTCGGTGTAACCGACCGAGCGATCATGGGCATCATGGGCTGGTCCAACCCAGCTATGGCAGCACGGTATGCGCATATCATCGCGCCACTTCGCCAGGACATCGCGAGTCGCGTGGGTGGCCTGATCTGGTCTGCGACACCTGGGCACTAGGCGACAGGGCACCGACTTGCCGGCATCTGCGCCGACGGACAAGCTACCGACGTGATCGTGCTACTAGATACGACCGCCATTCTCCGAGACCCGCTCTGCGCAAGTACCGCGTGGCGTGTACTTGCTCAGGCGGTGCCCGCGTGGGACCTGCGGATTCTGGTGAGCGAGGTCGTCATCGCAGAAGCCGCGGCCGGATACCGGCGGAGCGTGGAAGAGGCGCGGGTTGGCTTCGACCGGTGGGCCGACAAGCACGGTCGCCCGCTGGGCCTGTCGAAGATCCTCTCGGTTGCAGCGGAAGAGACTCGCGCCGCCGCGGACTCGTACGAGTCTCACCTTCGTCAAGCACTACAGGACGCAGGCGCCGCATTTATTGCTCCGCCGACTGTTGCGCACCTGGATCTTGTTATTCGAGCAACTCAGCGACGCAAGCCGTGCGACAGTCACGGCAATGGCTACCGCGACACGCTGAATTGGCTCACGCTGGTTGATCTTGTCGCAAACGACAACACAGTTGAGCTTGCCTGGGTCACGGACAACACCGCCGACTTTGCCGCCGAGGACGGAATGGCTCTTCACCCTGATCTGATCGCGGAACTGGACGTGCATGACTCAGCATCGCGAGTCATCTGGGAACGCAGCATCCCGGACCTCGTTCTCCGCTTGGCCGCCGACCGCGCACCTGGGTTGCATGGTGACCTAGCTGCAGTTGCGGGATGGGTGCGTGACGACACCGTCCGCGCTTTCCTCGTGTCGGAAAAGCTCCCGCAACTAGTCGACGAATATGTCACGCCTAGCGAGTGCGGCCTCCCGCTCTCGACCATATCGGCACGCATCGTAGAGCTGGGCGAGAGCCGCGATCTATCGCTGCGCGTACGTGGGTCAGTCACCGAGGACGAGGGGGTCGCAGAATTCAGCATTGTCGTAGATACCGCGATCTTGGTACAGCTCATAGACGCTAACGAGTTGGAGAGTCAAGGACTAACGCCTCTTGCGTCGGACTCGTCCTGGGCCGTCGCGACCGTCGTGAAACCCGTGCGCTACGAGGGGTTGTTGACGTTCGGCCGCTATAACCGACCGCTGGACGCTGAGATCACTCGAGCGGTCGCTGAAAGCGACGACGCGGGCCTAGCGCGATGGCGAGCTGTGGCCGCCCGCGATGAGGTCCGGGCCGGGGTGTCCGGCACTTGACGCATCCGGCGGTGCCGGCCGACGTACTCAAGACCGCCGCCACGGCCCAGGAGCTGCTCAGAAACCTCGCACCACCACAAGACCACCTCAAGACCGCCGCCACGGCCCAGGAGCTGCTCAGAAACCTCGCACCACCACAAGACCACCTCAAGACCGCCGCCACGGCCCAGGAGCTGCTCAGAAACCTCGCACCACCACAAGACCACCTCAAGACCGCCGCCACGGCCCAGGAGCTGCTCAGAAACCTCGCACCACCACAAGACCACCTCAAGACCGCCGCGGCGGCCCGGAACCTGCTCACGTGGCATAGCCAGGACAATCTCGAGCCGAAGCGGGATTCGGACACGCAGTCGAGCGATGGCGATTCGCCTGGCCTAGCTACGCCAACGTCCGACGGGGACAAGCCGACTGACGAAACACTCGTGGCAGAGGTTGAATCAGAACCGCACGACCCCTGCACGGAATCTGAGTGATGCAGGCGGCGGGCGTGAGCGGTCACGTGAGCCCAACTGAGACTAAAACTGAGACTAAGCGCGGAAACGCCGGGTCGGCTTCATCGGCTGACCCGGCGTTTCTCCTTGTTTCATATGGCGGTGGCGGTGGGATTTGAACCCACGGAGGCTTGCACCTCACACGCTTTCGAGGCGTGCTCCTTAGGCCGCTCGGACACGCCACCGCCGACGAGGATACATGTGGGACGGAACTACCCGTCCACCGCAAACCCGCGCCGCAAGCGAAACGCAGCGAGGCGGCACGGCGAAGCTGTCACCGGCGCGAGGCGAAGAACTGCGCGAGCAGCGCCGAGCACTCGGCTTCCCGGACCCCGGCCAGCACCTCGGGCCGGTGATTGAGCCGCCGGTCGCGCACGACGTCCCAGAGTGAACCCACGGCGCCAGCCTTCGGATCCCACGCTCCGAACACGAGCCGGGCAATGCGGGCGAGGACGATCGCGCCGGCGCACATGGTGCAGGGCTCGAGCGTGACGGCCAGTGTGCAGCCGGTCAGCTGCCACGAGCCGATCCTCGCGCCCGCCCGGCGAAGCGCCAGCACCTCCGCGTGCGCCGTGGGATCGTCTGCCGTCTCGCGCTCGTTGTGGGCGGACGCGATCACCGCGCCGGACGAGTCGAGCACGACGGCGCCCACCGGCACCTCGTCGGCGGCAAATGCCGAGCGGGCCACGGACAGCGCCGCCGCCATCGCCGCGTCAGCCTCGATCATGACGGCGCCAGACGGTCACACCCGGACGGCCTCGAAGGCCTCGGAGCAGCCCGCCTTGTCGCAGACGGCCACGATCAGGTCGATGGGCAGCGTGCCCTCGTGCGCGCACAACTCCAGCAGCTCACCGGCCGACGTACCCAGATCCTCGACGAGGGACGCGTCGCCGAACGGCGCGCTGTCGTGCGCGGGCGGGGCGTCCTCGTCGCCGTCGAGCACGTCCTCGCCGATCTCTTCCAACTCATCGGCCACCACGGCGGCAAGCGGGTAAACATCGGCGGCATGCCCGTCGGACAGGAAGATCTGCGGATCGTCAAGGTTGTCGACGCGGACGAGCATGGCGTATTCGTCGTCCTGCTCTATGACCAGAAGCCGGATATCGCCGGGAATGTCACGCACGGTTTCGGCAATGTCCTCGACGCTCTCGCAATCGTCGAGGTCGACTTCTTCCGCCCGCCAGTCTTCTTCGGCGCGGATGAGCACGGCGGCGAAGTAGCTCACCGGTGTACTCGCGCGGACTCGGTGGCCTGCGCGTAGGACTCAGCCAGGCCGATACGCTCCACCACTGTTTCGAGCATCTCGTCGGGGTAGGCGTCGAGATCGTCGAGGACGCGCTCCATCTCGTCCTCGGAAATTCCGAGATCGGCGAACAGGTCCAGATCGCCGATCGGCCAGACCTCGTCGAGCTCGTCGTCTTCCGGCGGCTCCTCGCCGAGGCGGACCATTGCCTGCTCTGCCAGCGGATACTCGACGGCTGCCGTCATGTCCGAGAGCAGCAACGAGATACGCGGCCCGTCCTGCCGGGCGATCAGGAAGAACTCGTCGTCGACGATGGCCGCCACGAACGGACCGCCCTCGGGCGGCTGCCCGCGAAGCGCTGCCAGCAGTGCTCCGAGGTCGCCGACGATAGCCGTGGGTAGCGGCTCACACCGCCACTGACCGGCGTCGCGGAAAGCCGCGACCGCGAACCCGCCCTGCGCCATGGCCCCACCGTCCTGCGAATTCACTGACGAGCTGGGTTGATCCTGACACGTCACAAGGTGCCGTCGGTAGTCAGAACGCGCAAGAGCGATAACGTGCGAACTCATGAGGACTTCTCGCCACAGCGCCCCGCGGGGCTCCGATATGGGCAGCGACCGCCCATGACGGCCGCCTTCGGACGCGCGGCAGTGCTCGGCCTGGGCCTCATCGGCGGCTCGCTGTTGCATGCCATTCGCCAGAGCGGCCTGGACGTCGTGGGGTATGACATCGACCCGCAGACCGCCTCGGAGGCGAGCAGTTCCGGGTTTCCGGTCACGGCCAGTGACGCGAGTGCGGTGCACGGTGCCGACCTCGTCATCCTGGCCATGCCATTGCCCGAGGTGGCGGGCGCCCTGCAATCGCTTGCCCCCCATCTCGCCCCCGGCGCGGTGCTGACCGACGTTGGGACGCTGAAGGGCCCGGTGCTCGAGCTCGCCCGCAAAATCGTCCCGTCGACACGGTTCGTGGGCGGACACCCGCTCGCCGGAACCGAGAACACCGGCTGGGCAGCCGCCGACCCGCTGCTGTTTCGTGACGCGCCGTGGTCACTCACCCTCGAACACGACACCGACCTCGGCTCGTGGCTGGCCCTGGCCGAGCTGGTTTGCGATCTCGGCGCGAAACCGGTGCCGGCCAGCGCTGCCGACCAGGACGCCGCGGTGGCCCACGTCATCGGCCTGCCACACGTTCTCGCCGAGGTGCTCGCGCTGACCGGCCTGACCGGCGGACCGCTCGGGCTCTCGCTCGCCGCCGGCTCGTATATGTCCGGTTCCCGGGTCGCCCGCACCCGGCCCGACCTCGTCGCCACCTGGTGCGACGCGAATCCGTCTCTGGTCGAAGCCCTCGATGAGGCGATCTCGCGGCTGCGCGACGCTCGCAACAACCTGGCCGACGCCGGGTCGGTGCTGGAACTCGCGAGCGCCGGCCACCGGGCCCGCATGGACTGGGAGCGACGTGCGTTCACCCCGGTCGAACTCGCCGCTGACCCGGTTGCCTTGCTGGCTCATGGCCGCAGGGGTGGCTGGATCACCGCTGTGCTGCGCGACGACGACGGCGTGCGCCTGCTCGGAATGTGTCCGCGCCCGTGATCGCGCTTCGGCGCGGCGTTCCTCTCGTCCAGGTCGAACGTTCCGGTGTGGTCGAGAGCGTGCACAGCGGGCACCTGGTCGCACTCGACGCGTCCGGCGAAGTCATCGCGGCGCTCGGCGAGCCGAGCCAGGCGATGTTTCCCCGTTCGTCCAACAAGCCCCTGCAGGCGGTGGGCATGCTGCGCCGCGGACTGGACGTGCCGATCGAGCAGGTGGCGCTGGCCGCCGCGTCGCATTCCGGCGAGACCCGGCACATCGACGTCGTACGGAAGATGCTCGCCGCGGGCGGCTTCAACGAGGACGACCTGGGCTGCCCGCCGAGTTGGCCACTCGGCGAGGCGGCACGCGAGGAGTGGATCGCCGCGGGTCACCCTCAGCAGCGCATCAGCATGAACTGCTCGGGTAAGCACGCCGCAATGCTGCTCACCTGCCGGGCCAACGGATGGGACGCCGCCGGCTACCTCGACCCGGCGCATCCGCTGCAGCAGGCCGTGCGAGCCGCGGTCGAGGACCTCGCCGGCGAACCGGTCGCCGCTACCGGCGTCGACGGCTGCGGAGCACCCCTGTTCGCGCTGACGCTGATCGGTGTCGCCCGCGCATTCGGCCGCATCGCCGCGGCTCCGGACGGGCCGCCGCGGAGTGTCGCCGCCGCGATGCGTGCCCACCCCGAGCTGGTCGGCGGTACCGGGCGCACGCCGACCCAGCTCATGGCGGGCGTCCCCGGCCTGATCGCCAAGGACGGCGCCGAGGGTGTGTTCGCGGCCGCGATGCCGGACGGCTCGGCGGTGGCCGTCAAGATCGACGACGGCGCTCCGCGGGCCGCCGACCGAGCCGTCGTCGCTGCCCTCGGTCGGCTCGGAATCTCGTCACCCGAGCTGGACGAACTCGCGGTCCTGGGCGGTGGGCTCCCGGTCGGCACCATTCGCGTCGTCGACGGGCTGTTCTGAGGTGCTGGTCGGCACCGTGGCGATTCTCACGATACGGCGGCCGGCCAGTGGCGATCGCGCGCGGAGCAAGCGCGTGCCGCGGTAGGCACTAGCGTTTGGCCCATGACGGCCGATCCGCCCGTCCAGCCCAAGCTGGCGAGCGAGACTTTTCAATCCAGCGCGTCGATCGCTTCGGTCGACCTGCCGGAGCGCATTGGTTACCGCATCAAACGCGGCCTGCTCGGTCCGCCGCTGGTGAACGCCGCACTGGGCGAGGAGAAACTCTCCAAGAAGGCCGCGCTGGGCGTGCTGTCCAGCGACTGCATCTCATCCTCGGCCTACGGCACCGAAGAGATGCTGATCTGGCTGCTCCCCGTTTTCGGCCTGGCCGGATTCCACATCCTGATGCCGATGACCGTGGTCGTCATCGGCGTCCTCGTGATCATGACGATGCTGTACCGCGAGGTCGTCACCGTTTACACGCGGGCCGGCGGTTCATACGTCGTCGCCCGCGAGAACTTCGGGCCGAAGATCGCGCAGATCGCCGCCGTGGCCCTGCTCATCGACTACATCGTCACCGTTGCGGTGCAGTCGGCCGCCGGCGTCGCGGCGATCACGTCAATCGTGCCGGCACTGCGACCGCAGGACATCGCAACCCCGATCACGATCGGAGTCGTGCTGGTCCTCGCGTACGGGAACCTGCGCGGCGTGCGCGAGGCCGGCAAGGCGTTCGCCTTCCCGACCTACTTCTTCGTCGCCGCCGCCGGCCTCGTCATCGTCATCGGCCTCATCCGGGCAATTTTCGGCGACCTGCCGACCTACAGCCATACGGCGGGCATGATCCCGATCGTCGACAAGCAGAACCAAATTCTGTCGGGCCTCGCGATCTTCTATCTGCTCAAGGCGTTCGCGAATGGTGGCGCGTCACTGACCGGCCTCGAAGCGATCTCCAACGGGGTCAGCGCGTTCAAACGCCCGGAGGGGCAAAACGCGCGCAAGACGCTCACGATCATGAGCTGCATTCTCGGCACGCTCGTGCTGGGCGTCTCGTACCTCGCCTACGAGACACACGCGACCCCGTACGTCGACGGCACGCCGACCGTGATCAGCCAGGTCGCCGACGCCGCGTTCGGCAATTCCTGGTACGGCAACGTCGGGCACGTGGTCGTGCAGATCGCGACAGCGCTGATCCTCATCACCGGCGCCAACACCCCGTTCACGGGCTTTCCGTTCCTGGCCAACTTCATCGCCGAGGACTCGTTCCTGCCCCGTCAGCTGACCCGTCGCGGGCACCGGCTCGCGTTCAGCAACGGCATCGTCGTCCTGACCGTCGCTGCGGTGGCGCTGGTCGGGATCGTCGGCGCGCACGTCGACAAGCTGATTCCGTTCTACGCGATCGGCGTCTTCACCGGTTTCACGATGGCTGGACTCGGCATGGCGCGGTACTACCGCCGCAACCGGGGGGCCAAGTGGCGGCACCGGTTCGTCATCAGCCTCACCGGCGGCATCGTGTCAGCGGCGGTGGTGCTGATCTTCGCCGTCACGAAGTTCACCGAGGGCGCCTGGCTGGTCGTGGTGCTGTTCCCGATCTTGTGGCTGATCCTTATGCGTCTCAACCGCCAGTACCGCGACGAGGCGCACTCGTTGGACCTTGTCACCTGGATCCGCCAGGACCAGGCTGCCGCGCCGCACTATCCACGGCACGTCGTTCTCGTACTCGTCGATCGCCTCGACCTCGCGGTGCTGCGCGGGCTTCGTTACGCGGGCAGCCTCCGTCCGACCGAACTGCGCGCCGTCCACCTCATGACCGACAGCGAGGTGGCGAGCCAACTCGAGCGAGACTGGATCGAACGGGGGTTGGGCGACAGATTCCCACTCGAGATCGTCGAGTGCCCGGACCGGCGCCTGATCCGTGGAGCCGGCGAGCTTGCGCTGAGCGCCGTGGTGCAGGATCGGGCCGAGGTCACCGTCCTGCTGCCGCGGCGCACATTCCACCGCCTGTCCAACCGCTTGCTGCATGACCGGACGGCCGACCGTATCGCCGAGGCCGTCGGCCGGATCCCGCACGTGTCGGCGACGATCGTGCCGTTCGACACGACGCTGCCCTATGAGGCCGTTACCCGGCTCGAGGCTCGGCAACGGCAGGCGGCTCTCGAGCCGGCGCTGGCCGCGACCCGGGTGCAGACCGGCGTCGATGACCATGAGTTGGGCGTGGCGGCGCATCGCTCCCGCGGCGACGGCGCCACGCCGACCGGCGGATGTCCTGGAAGCGGGCGGCGTCGTCGAGGGCCGGATCAAGATCGTGCAGGTCGGCACGACG
>CAVTEA010000036.1:0-37043 GCA_963733615.1 uncultured Actinomycetes bacterium | reverse complement strand
AGCCTTCGGCGCGGCCGACGTTGAGATAAACGGGCTGCCCAACGGCCGGCCTGATGGTGTGCGGGACAACGGATTCACCGGGTTCCACCGCCTCGAGTACGGCCTGTGGCACGGCGAGCCCGCTGCGTCGCTGACGCCGGCGGCCAGGATGCTGCTGCACGCGGTGGACCGCCTCGTCGCGGGATTCCCGAAACAGCAGATCGATCCGACCGAGGTGGCGATTCGCGCGCACGAGATCACCGAGAACACCGTGCAGTTCGAGCTGACCGGCGAGACCGACTTCGGCAGCGCGACGAATCTCGCGACAGCACGGGCAAATCTCGACGGCACCCGCGAGGTCATCTCGCTGCTTCGGCCGTTGCTCGTCACGCGCTACCCGGCACTGCCTGAGCTCAACGCGGCGCTGGGGCGCGCGACGTCCGACCTGGACGCACAGCACCGGGCCGGGCACTGGACGCCGCTCGCGCAACTGGGCACCACGGCACGCGAGCGAATCGACGCCGACTTCGGCGAGCTGAGCGAGTTGCTCGCCCCCGTCGCATCCATCTGCGAGCCGAGGCGGACGTCATGACGGTGAGCCGGCGGGCATTTCTGCGCGGTTCGGCTGTGACCGCAGGCGGCGTTGCCATCGGTGCGTCAGCGCTGGGCGGTGACGGGGTGGCCGCGGCCGCCGCGGCGAGCCGGACGATCGCGTTCCACGGCGAGCACCAGGCGGGCATCGTCACCGACCGGCAGGCACATGCGGCGTTCGTGTCGTTCGACCTCACCGCGGCGAGCCGTCGCGAACTGGCCGACCTGATGCGCACCCTCACCGGCCGGGCGCGGTTTCTGACCTCCGGCGGCACGCCGCCCAACCTGGGCATCTCGGCCCCGCCGTCCGACTCCGGCCTGCTCGGGCCCGCTGTCGCGCCGGGTGGGCTGACCGTCACGGTAGGACTCGGCGCGTCCGCGTTCGACGAACGGTTCGGGCTCGCGTCGCGCAAGCCGCGCCGGCTCCGGGCGATGGACGTGTTCGTCAACGACAACCTCGATCGTGCCCAGTGCGACGGCGACCTGCTGCTGCAGATCTGCGCGGACGAGCGCGACACCGTGTTGCACGCGCTGCGCGACATCGCCCGGCACACCCGCGGCGGCATGCAGGTGCGCTGGCGGATCGACGGGTTCACCCCGCCGTCGCGCCCGGACGGCGCGCCGCGCAACCTGCTCGGCTTCAAGGACGGCACGGCGAACCCGAAGCCCGGCGAGATGGATCGGCTGGTGTGGGTAAAGCCCGGCCAGCCCGGACAGCCCGGCCAGCCCGGACAGCCCGGCCAGCCCGGCCCCGAGCCGGCGTGGACCGCCGGCGGCAGCTACCACGTCATACGCATCATCCGGATGCTCGTCGAGTTCTGGGACCGGGTGACCGTCAGCGAGCAGGAGCGCATGTTCGGCCGCCGCAAGGACACCGGCGCGCCGCTCACCGGCAAGCAGGAGACCGACGTACCGGCCTACGACAACGACCCGACCGGCGCGGCGATCCCCCTCGACGCGCACATCCGCGTCGCCAACCCGCGAACCCCGGCGAGCGACAGCAGCCGCATCCTGCGGCGCGGCTACAGCTACGACCGCGGCGTCGACAGCAATGGAAATCTCGACATGGGCCTGGTGTTCAACTGCTTCCAGCAAGACCTCGACCGTCAGTTCGTCGCGGTGCAGAAGCGGCTCGTCGACGAGCCGCTCGTCGACTACATCTCCCCGACCGGCGGTGGATATTTCTTCACGTTGCCGGGCGTTCGCACAGATATCGACTGGTACGGCCAGGCATTGCTAGTCTGATCATCATCGGCTGTTCATCCGTCATTCACCGACTCGCCCCATCTGCGCAGGTCGTCTGGACGAACCTCTGCAGCGAGAAGCATCCAACTGAGAGGAACCCACCGTGCCGATCAGAGCACACAGGCGCTCGCTGCTGGGCGCGACAGTGGCCGTCGCGGCGGCTGCCTGCGTCGTCGCCTCGCAGGGCGCGACGTCGGCCGCGAATCCCACGCCCGACCACCACGGGGCAACGACCACGCCGATCAAGCACCTCGTCGTGATCTTCCAGGAGAACGTCTCCTTCGACCACTACTTCGCCACGTACCCGAAGGCCGCCAACACCGACGGCACGAAGTTCGTCGCGGCCAAGCACACGCCGAAGGTGAACAACCTCAGCAGCACTGGCCTGCTCACCCACAACCCGAACCTCTACCCGCCGACCCGGCTGACCCCGGCGCAGGCGATGACGTGCGACCAGAACCACGGTTACCTCGCCGAGCAGAAGGCGGCGAACGGCGGCAAGAACGACCTGTACGTGCAGAACACGAGCGTCGACACGTGCTCGGGCCTGTTCGGCACGCCCGGCCTGACCATGGACTACTACGACGGCAACACTGTCACCGGCCTGTGGAACTACGCCCAGCAGTACGCCATGAGCGACAACTCATACGACACGGCGTTCGGCCCGTCGACGCCGGGCGCGCTTGAACTGGTCTCCGGCCAGACGCACGGCGCGCAGGCGGTGAACTCGGTGACCGGTGCTCCCGTCATCGACTCGCACGTTGTTGTCTCGCCGGACGCGAACGGCGTCGGCACTGTCATCGGCGACCCGGATCCCGCCTTCGACGACTGCTCGGACCGCAACCACACGTCCACGAACAACCTGGCCAAGCTGAACGGACCGAACATCGGCAACCTGCTCAACGCGCAGGGCACGACGTGGGGCTGGTTCCAGGGCGGCTTCAGGCCGACCACCCCGTACGCCGGATCAGGCACCTACGCGGTCTGCGGTGCGACGCACAACAACGTCGGCGGTGCCTCGGTCGGCGACTACAGCCCGCACCACTCGCCGTTCGAGTACTACCAGTCGACGTCGAACCCGCACCACCTGCCGCCGACGTCGGTCGCCGCGATCGGGCACACCGACCAGGCCAACCACAACTACGACCTGTCCGACTTCTCCGCGGCCCTGCAGGCGAACAACCTGCCGGCGGTCAGCTTCCTCAAGGCAGCCGGGTACCAGGACGGGCACGCGGCCAACTCCGATCCGATCGACGAGCAGCACTTCCTGGTCTCGACGATCAACTCGCTGCAGCGCTCGCGTGACTGGAACAGCACCGCGGTCGTCGTCCTCTACGACGACTCCGACGGCTGGTACGACCACGTGTCGGCGCCATTGCTCAATGGCTCCAACGACTCGGCCAACGACGCGGCTGCGTGCACCGCGGCGGCGGCAACTGCCGGGGTGGCAGGTGGCTACCTCGACCGTTGCGGCCCGGGCCCGCGCCAGCCGTTACTGATCATCTCGCCCTACGCCAAGACCAACTACGTCGATCACGAGCTGACCGAGCAGACCTCAGTGCTGAAGTTCGTCGAGGACAACTGGGGTACCGGCCGGATCGGCGACGCGTCCTTCGACCAGCGCGCCGGCTCCCTGGACGGCCTGTTCGACTTCGATCACGCGAACGACAAGCAGGTGCTGCTCGACCAGGATGGGTCGGTGGCCTCGGTCAAGCGGATGTGCGACCGGCCGTCGTGGTGGCCCTTCGGCTGCGTCTAGTCGCGCCGATTCTCTCGTTGAGTGGTGCGTTTTGGCTTGAGTGGTGCGCTATAACGCACCACTCAAGCCAAAACGCACCACTCAACGGGATTCGACGGGCTGCGGGTCGCGTACCCGCAGCCCGTCGAAGGCGATCATGCAGACGGCATCGGCCAATGCCTGCGCCCGCTTCCCGCCGCGCGGCCGATACCACTCGATCAGCGAATTTACTGTGCCGAACAGGAGTCGAGCCGTGGTCGCGGCATCGACGTCTGGCCGTACGTCGCCCTCGGCCTCAGCGGCCGCGACGAGGTCGCTGACGATCTGATCGAACTCGCGGCGGCGGGCGAGCGCCTGCCGCTCCACCTTCGTGTTGCCGCGTACGCGCAGCAGCAGCGTCACGTAGGGCAGTTCGTCGGCCAGCACCAGGACGCTGCGCCGCACCAGGTACTCGAGCCGTTCGATCGCGCGGCCGGTGTGGAAGCGCGGCTCGTCGGTAACGGCGAACAGGGCATCGAGCGCGCGGTCCAGCGCCAGCCGCAGCAGTTCCTCCTTGCCGGCAACGTGGTAGTAGATCGTGGACTTGGAGCGGCCCAGGCGATGGGACAGCTCCTGCATGCTCGTGCCGTCGTAGCCCTTCTCGTTGAACACCTTGACGGCGACGGCCAGCAACGAATCGACGTCATAGCCGGGCCGGCCACGACGGGTCGCGGTCATCGGGTCCCCGCGCTCCGCCGCCGAAAGGCGCGGCTCATGCCTCGGACCGCCGGTCGATCACCCGGCGCAGCTTGCCGACCGAGCGCTCAAGCGTGTCCGGGTCGAGCACGTCGACCGCGACGCTGACTCCGACGCGTCCCTTGACGGCCCTTGCCAGCTCGTCGGCGGCGCGGAGGCGGCGATCGGTGGCAACGTCGGCACGCGCCTCGACGAGCACCGTCATCGTGTCCAGACGCTCTCGCCGGCCGAGGACGAGCTGGAAATGCGGTGCCAGACCGGGCGTTTGCAGCACCAACTCCTCGACCTGGGTCGGGAACACGTTCACGCCGCGCAAGATGATCATGTCATCGGTACGCCCGGTGACCTTCTCCATACGCCGCACGCCCGGACGCGCGGTGCCGGGCAGCAGGCGGGTGAGATCGCGCGTGCGGTAGCGCACGATCGGCAGTGCCTCCTTGGTGAGCGAGGTGAAGACCAGTTCGCCACGTGCGCCGTCGGGCAGCACCTCGCCCGTCTCCGGATCGATGATCTCGGGATAGAAGTGGTCCTCCCAGATGTGCAGGCCGTCCTTCGTCTCGACGCATTCCTGCGCGACACCGGGCCCCATCACCTCCGACAGCCCGTAGATGTCGACGGCGTCCAGGTCGAGGCGCTGCTCGATCTCGGTGCGCATCTGCTCGGTCCAGGGCTCGGCACCGAGAATCCCGACGCGCAACGACGATGCCCGCGGATCGAGGCCCTGCCGCTCGAACTCGTCGATCAGGGTGAGCAGGTAGGTGGGCGTGACCATGATGATCTCTGGCCGGAAGTCGTGGATCAGCTGAACCTGGCGGGGTGTCATGCCCCCCGAGGCCGGAATCACCGTGCAGCCGAGCCGCTCCGCGCCGTAGTGCGCGCCCAGTCCGCCGGTGAACAGCCCGTAGCCGTAGGCCACATGCACCTTCATGCCCGGACGCCCGCCCGCGGCACGAATCGAGCGGGCCATCAGATCTGCCCACTCGTCGAGGTCGGCTTGCGTGTAGCCCACCACGGTCGGGTGCCCGGTGGTGCCGCTTGATGCGTGGATGCGGCGCACCTGGCTCTGCGGCACGGCGAACATGCCGAAGGGGTAGTTGTCGCGTAGATCGGCCTTGGTGGTGAAGGGGAAACGTGCGAGGTCGGCCAGCGTCCGGCAGTCGGCCGGCACCACACCCGCTCGATCGAACGCCGCACGGTAGAAGGGCACGTTCTCATAGGCGCGCAACAGTGAGTCCTGCAGGCGCTCGAGCTGTAGGGCGGTCAGCTCGTCGCGAGACATCCGCTCAGCCAGGTCGAGGCTCATGGCACGCTCCGCTCGATCGTGCGGCTCAGTCCACGGAACTCGGCGACGACCTGCCCGTCGCTGCGCACGGTCACGTCATAGATTCCGCTGCGGCCGAACCGGATGCGCTCGATCGCCTCGGCGACAAGCTCGTCTCCCTCGCGGGCCGGGGCGACGAACGTGATGTCGGCGCTCGCCGCGACGGTGACCGGACCGTGGCTGTTGCACGCACAGGCGAATGCGGTGTCGGCGACGGCAAAGACGAACGCCCCGTGCGCGATGGCATGCCCGTTGACCATGTCGGCGGTGACGCGCATGCGGGTAACCGCCCGGCCGGCAGCCAGTTCGACGAGATCGATTCCGAGAGCACGCGACGCACGGTCGGCCGCCAGCATCGCAGCCACTGGGTCTGACACCGGAGCTCCTTGATTACTGACCGAATGGTCGGTTGAATGATGCCGGACGGACAGCCGCTCATGTCAAGGGGTTCTGGTGCCTGAAGTCTTTTTGGTCGGTGGCATTCGTACGCCGCAGGGCCGCTACGGCGGCGCGCTGGCCGGCGTGCGTGCGGACGATCTGGCCGCACTCGTGGTGGGCGAGGTAGTACGCCGCGCCGCGTTGCCCGCCGACGCCATCGACGAGGTGATCCTCGGCGCGGCCAACCAGGCCGGTGAAGACAACCGCAACATCGCGCGGATGGCGGCGCTGCTCGCCGGGCTCGCCCCGTCCGTCCCCGGCTACACGGTCAACCGGCTCTGCGCGAGCGGGCTCACCGCCATTGCGTCCGCGGCCCAGAGCGTGCGGGCGGGCGAGGCCGATGTCGTCATCGCGGGCGGCGTCGAGTCGATGACCCGCGCGCCCTGGGTGATGGCCAAGCCCGGAACGCCGTGGGCGCGTCCGGGCGAGGTGGCCGACAGCTCGCTCGGCTGGCGGTTCACGAACCCGCGCTTCGACGCGATGACAACCCTGTCGATGGGCGAGACGGCCGAGGAGGTCGCCACGCTCGACGGCATCACCCGCGAGCAGTCCGACGCCTTCTCCCTGCGCAGCCACCAGCGGGCGGTAGCGGCGACAGAGGCGGGCCGGTTCGAGGCCGAGATCGTGCCGGTCGGCGACGTGCGCGTGGACGAGGGCCCGCGCGCGTCCACGTCGATGGAGAAGCTGGCGGCGCTTCGCACATCCTTCCGGCGCGACGGCATCGTCACCGCCGGCTCGTCCTCGCCGTTGTCCGACGGCGCCGCCGCGGTGTTGGTGGCCAGCGAGGAGGCCGTCGAGCGGCACGGACTCACCCCGCGGGCGCGCATCGTCGCGAGCACCAGCGCGGGCGTGCAACCCCGCCTGATGGGACTCGGCCCGGTACCTGCCACGGAGAAGGTGCTGGCCCGGGCGAAATGGAGCCTCGCTGACATCGGCGCTATCGAGTTGAACGAAGCGTTCGCGGCGCAGAGCCTTGCCGTGATCGCCCGCCTGGGCCTCGACGACGCCCTCGTCAACGCCGACGGCGGGGCGATCGCGCTCGGCCACCCGCTGGGCTGCTCGGGCGCCCGGCTCGTCGTCACGTTGCTCGGCCGGATGGAACGCGAGAACGCCGCGCGGGGCCTCGCGACGCTGTGCGTGGGCGTCGGCCAGGGCGTCGCACTACTGGTGGAGGAGGTCTGATGCTGCACAGCTACGTCAGCGCAAGCTGGTTCACACCCTCGGACGACGGGCGGCCACTGCACGACGCCGTGACCGGCGAGGAGATCACGCGCGTCTCGTCGGCGGGCATCGACATGAGCGCCGCGCTGGAACACGGACGCAACGTCGGCGGCCCGGCGCTTCGCGAGTTGACGTTCCATCAGCGCGCGGCGCTGCTCAAGGCGCTCGCGTCCAACCTGCGCGAGCACTGCGACGAGCTCTACGCCCTGTCGATGCGTACCGGAGCGACGCTCGGCGACTCGAAGTTCGACATCGACGGTGGCATCGGGGTGCTGTTCACCTATGGCAGCAAGGGGCGTCGCGAGATGCCCAACGACACCGTCTACGTCGACGGCGACGTCGAACCTCTCGGCAAGGGCGGCACGTTCCTCGGCCAGCACATCTGCACGCCGCTGCACGGGGTTGCCGTGCAGATCAACGCGTTCAACTTCCCGGTGTGGGGGCCGCTGGAGAAGTTCGCGCCCGCGTTCCTTGCCGGCATGCCCACCCTGATCAAGCCGGCATCGCAGACCGCTTACCTGACTGCCCGGCTGGTCGAGCTCGTTATCGAGTCCGGGCTGCTGCCCGAAGGCACGCTGCAGCTGGTGTGCGGCGGGGCGGGCGACCTGCTCGACCACCTCACCGAGCAGGACGTCGTGGGCTTCACCGGCTCGGCATCCACCGCGCAGCGGCTGCGCACGCATCCGAACATCGTGGCGCGATCGGTGCGACTCAACGCCGAGGCCGACTCGCTGAACTGCTCGATTCTGGGCCCCGACGCCGTGCCGGGCTCCGCTGAGTTCGACCTGTTCGTCAAGCAACTCGTCAGCGAGATGACCGTCAAGGCCGGGCAGAAGTGCACCGCGATCCGGCGCGCACTCGTCCCCGCTGAGCTGCTGGACGCGGTCGGCGAGGCGGCGAGCGCCCGCCTGGCCAAGGTGTCGGTGGGCAATCCGGCGAATCCTGACGTGCGCATGGGCGCCCTCGCCAGCCTCGAGCAGCGCGACGAGGTGCGCCGCTCGCTCAAGGCGTTGCAGGACGCCGGGCGGCTCGTCTACGGCGACCCGTCCCATGTGGACGTGATCGATGCCGACGCCGACCGTGGCGCGTTCCTGTCCCCGATCCTGCTGCGCGTTGACGACGCGGCGCGGGCTGAGCCGCATGAGGTCGAGGCATTCGGTCCGGTGAGCACGCTCATCCCGTACCGCTCGACCGACGACGCGATCACCCTTGCCGCACGCGGCCAGGGCAGCCTGGTGGGCTCGGTGGTCAGCGCCGACGCCGATTTCGCGCGTTCGGTGGTCGTCGGTGTCGCGCCGTGGCACGGGCGGCTGCTGGTGCTCGACCGCGACGACGCGGGCGAGTCGACCGGCCACGGTTCGCCGCTGCCGATGCTCGTGCATGGCGGCCCCGGCCGGGCGGGTGGCGGCGAGGAGATGGGCGGCATTCGCGGCGTGCTGCACCACATGCAGCGCACCGCCGTGCAGGCCTCACCACGCATGCTGAGCGCCGTCACGAACCGGTGGGTCGCCGGCGCTAGGCGCACCGAGGGCGTCCACCCGTTCCGCAAGACGCTTGCCGACCTCCGCATCGGCGACACCGTGGTGGCCGGGCCGCGGCCGGTCACGCTCGACGACATCGAGCACTTCGCCGACTTCACCGGCGACACGTTCTACGCGCACATGGACGAGGACGCCGCCCGGGCGAACCCGTTCTTCGACGGGCGAGTTGCACACGGTTACCTGATCGTCTCGTTCGCCGCGGGGCTGTTCGTCGACCCGGCGCCGGGGCCGGTGCTGGCGAACTACGGCCTGGAGAACCTGCGCTTCCTGACGCCCGTCAACCCGGGCGACTCGCTCACCGTCACCTTGACGGCCAAGCAGATCACGCCACGCGAGGACGCCGACTACGGCGAGGTGCGCTGGGACGCCGACGTCGCGAACCAGAACGGCGAATCCGTCGCGAAATACGACGTTCTGACACTGGTGGCCAAACAATGACGGCGGCGCTCGAGGAGCACTTCGAGGCGACGATCAGCGGCGATCAGCGCATCGAGCCGCGTGACTGGATGCCCGAGGCGTACCGAAAGACGATGGTCCGCCAGATCGCGCAGCACGCGCACTCCGAGATCATCGGAATGCAGCCCGAAGGAGCGTGGATCACGCGCGCGCCGTCCTTGCGGCGTAAGGCGATCCTGCTTGCCAAGGTGCAGGACGAGGCCGGGCACGGGCTCTACCTCTACTCGGCCACCGAGACCCTGGGCGTCGACCGCGGTGAGCTGACCGAGAACCTGATCAAGGGCCGGCAGAAATACTCGTCCATCTTCAATTACCCGACCCTGACCTTCGCCGACGTCGGCGTCATCGGCTGGCTGGTCGACGGCGCGGCGATCTGCAACCAGGTGCCGCTGTGCCGCTCCTCCTACGGGCCGTACGCGCGGGCGATGATCCGTATCTGCAAGGAGGAATCGTTCCACCAGCGGCAGGGCTACGAACTGCTCATGACGATGATGCGAGGCACCGACGCCCAGCGCGAGATGGTGCAGGACGCGACGAACCGGTGGTGGTGGCCGTCGCTGATGATGTTCGGACCGCCGGACACCGACTCCCCCAACACCGCGCAGTCGATGCACTGGCGGATCAAGCGACACACCAACGACGAACTGCGCCAGCGCTTCGTCGACATGACCGTGCCGCAGGCCGATGCGCTCGGTGTGACGCTGCCCGACCCGGCGTTGCGCTGGAACTCCGATCGCGGGGCGCACGACTTCGGCCAGCCGGACTGGGCCGAGTTCAAGCGGGTCATCAGCGGCGACGGCCCGTGCAACGCCGAACGGATCGCGCAGCGGCGGCGCGCGCACGAGGACGGCGCCTGGGTCCGCCAAGCCGCCCTGGCCTACGCGGAGAAGCACGCATGATCCGCGCGATCATCCAGTTGAGTGGTGCGTTTCGGCTTGAGTGGTGCGTTATAACGCACCACTCAACGGATAACGCACCACTCAACGAGAAGGGCGCGGGCGTATGAACGACAGCTGGCCGCTGTTCGAGGTGTTCCTGCGCGGGAAGCGGGGCCTCAACCACGTGCACGTCGGCTCGCTGCACGCGGCCGATCCTGACATGGCGCTGCACAACGCGCGCGACCTCTACACCCGCCGCAACGAGGGCGTGAGCATCTGGGTCGTGCGGTCCGACGCGATCACCGCGTCCAGCCCGGATGAGAAGGATCCGTTCTTCGCGCCCAGCGGCGACAAGGTGTACCGGCACCCGACGTTCTACGAGATCCCCGACGACGTGCCGCATATCTGATGCCTTTTGATAACGCCTACGAGGCGATCACCGAGGAGAACGACCACACGCACTGGGCGTTCGGCACCGGGTTCGACGACCCGCTCGCGGGCGTCGACACGGCCGTACCGCAGGGTATGGATCGGGCCGATCTCGCCGCCTACTGCCTGATGCTCGGCGACGACGCATTGATCATGTCGCACCGCCTGGCCGAGTGGTGCACGAATGCACCCGAACTCGAGGACGAGGTGGCGATCGCCAACATCGCCCTCGACCTGCTCGGGCAGGCGCGGCTGCTGCTCAGCCGGTCCGCCCAGGCGAGCGGCAGCGGTGACGAGGACACGCTCGCGTGCCTGCGCGACGCGCACGAGTTTCGCAACGTGCACCTCGCCGAAGTCGAACGCGGCGACTTCGCGCACGAGGTCGCCCGGCTGCTCGCCTTCTCGACCTGGCGCCTGGCGGTTCTGACCAGGCTTACCGACTCCCCCGACCCGGTACTTGCCGCGATCGCCACGAAGGGTGTCAAGGAGCTGAGCTACCACCGCGACTACGCCGCGGGGTGGACGGTGCGGCTCGGCGACGGCACCGACCTCTCGCACGAACGTATGTCCCGGGCATTGCTCGACGTCTGGCCCTACGTCGGCGAGCTGTTTGCGGCCCACGCGGTGGAGCTACGCGTCGGAGTCGACCCGCGCGTGGTCCGCGACGAATTCGACAGCGTGATCGCGCGGGTGTTCACCGCCGCCGGTCTTGACTTGCCAGATGCGGCCCCCACGGGTGGTTCGGGCCGCGACGGGGCGCATACCGAGGCGATGGGCGCGCTGCTTAGCGAGATGCAGAGCGTGGCGCGCGCGAATCCGGACGCGACATGGTGAGTGAGCATCGCAGCGAGCGCCAGCGAGCAAGGAGCGCAGCGAACAGCAACGCAGTGACGGCACGGGCGGTCGCCGCGTCGGTGCCCGATCCAGAGCTGCCGACACTGACGATCGAGGACCTCGGCATCCTGCGCGATGTCGCAACCGACGGCGAGCGGGTCACGGTGTGGATCACGCCGACATACTCGGGTTGTCCGGCGATGGGGGCGATCCGCGCCGACCTCCGCACGCGGCTGCACGCGTCGGGTTTCGCCGACGTCGACGTGCGCACGATACTGCACCCGGCGTGGACCTCCGACTGGATCACCGCGGCGGGACGCCGCAAGCTTGCCGAGAACGGCATCGCGCCACCCGGCCCAGCTCCCCGCCATCCGGTGCCGCTCTCCCTCGGGCGCGGCCAGCACGAGGTCCGGTGCCCGCAGTGCGGGGCGCTCGACACCGTCGAGACGTCTGCGTTCGGCGCCACCGCCTGCAAGGCGCTGCGCCGATGCAACGCCTGCGCCGAGCCCTTCGAAGCGGTCAAGGCGATCTGATGGCGGCCTTCCAGCGCATTCGCGTCGCGGACATCGAGAAGCTGTGCCACGACGCGGTCGCCATAACCTTCGACGCGCCGCCGGAATTCGCGTTCCGGCCTGGCCAGTCGCTGACGGTTCGCCGGATCATCGACGGAGCCGAGGCCCGGCGCTCGTACTCGATCTGCGCCCCGGCGGGCGCGCCGCCGCGGGTCGGTGTGCGCGAGGTCGCGGGTGGCGCGATCTCGTCCTGGCTGGTGCACGAGGTGAAATGCGGAGACGAGATCGAGGCGCTGCCACCCTCGGGGCGCTTCGTCCCCGACGTCGAGACCCCGGGCCACCACGTCCTCATCGCAGCCGGCTCGGGCATCACGCCGGTGATCTCGATCGCCGCGTCCGTGCTGCGCAACCCCGACTCGCGCGTGACGCTGCTCTACGGCAACCGGCGCGCGGACACCGTCATGTTCGCCGACGAGCTCGCCGACCTGAAGGACACCTACCCGGCGCGCCTGGAGCTGGTGCACGTGCTGTCCCGCGAGGCGCGCGAGGTCCCGCTGTTCAGCGGCCGCCTCGACGCAGCGCGGTTGCGCGTCCTGCTGCCGATCCTCTGCGACGTGGCCGAGGTCGATCACTGGTGGCTGTGCGGTCCGTACGGCATGGTGCTTGACGCCCAGCAGGTGCTGGCCGGGTTCGGCGTCGCGCCCGCGCGCGTGCATCAGGAACTGTTCTACGTCGAAGACACCGCACCCCCGCAGGCGACCCATCAGGATGCGACGCCCAGCGGCCCGGCGAGCCAAGTGACCGTGGTTCTCGACGGCCGTTCGACTCTGGTGGCCGTGCCGAAGACGACGACGATCCTGGAGGGCGCCCAGCGGGTTCGCCCCGACCTCCCGTTCGCCTGCAAGGGCGGCGTCTGCGGCACCTGCCGGGCGAAGGTCAGCTCCGGCGAGGTGCACATGCGCCGCAACTTCGCACTCGAGGACGCCGAGATCGAGGCCGGCTTCGTGCTCACCTGCCAGTCGACTCCGGTCACCGACGAGGTCACGGTCGACTACGACGGCTAGCCTGGCACGTTCTCGAGCGCCGGTAACGCGGTGGGTGGGCGGCACCCGCTGTTGGCTCGGCTGGCGACCGGGAATACAGTGAAGTGATTCTACATTCAACTACTTAAGGTTCAACCACTTCACTCAGGAGGACCGGACAATGACGACTGACGTCAGCATCCCCGGCTACGTCGCCGGGACCTGGAACCTAGACCAAGCGCACTCTGAGGTCGGCTTCGTCGCGCGCCACCTGATGGTGTCGAAGGTCCGCGGGAAGTTCGAGAAATACACGGCCACGATCACCACGGCAGCCAACCCGCTGGACTCCCGCGTCGAGGCCGAGATCGACCTGTCGTCCATCACCACGGGCAACGACCAGCGCGACGGTCACCTGCGCAGCAGCGACTTCTTCGACGTCGACACCCACCCGACGATGACGTTCCGCTCAACCGGCGTGCGCGCCGACGGCGAGGACTACCTGATCGACGGCGACCTGACGATTCGCGACATCACCAAGCCGGTCACCCTCAAGGTCGAACTGGGCGGCTTCGGCCCGGACCCGTACGGCGGTACCCGAGCAGGCTTCAGCGCCACCACCGACATCAACCGGAGCGACTTCGGCATCAGCTGGAACGCCGCGCTCGAGGGCGGCGGCGTAGTGATCAGCGACAAGATCACCATCCACATCGAGGCTGAGGCGGTACTGGAGAACTAGCGGCGGGCGCGCGACACTGCCGTCAGGAGGTCGCCGCCATGACCGAGTTCAGCTATTCATCCGGTATCTCCAGCACGCCGCTGCTGGGCGACACGATCGGGGCAAACCTCGACCGCACTGTCGCCCAGTTCGGTGCGCGAGACGCGCTGGTCGAGCACTCGACCGGGCGTCGCTTCACCTACCGCGAACTGGGCGCCGAAATCGACGCGGTTGCTCTCGGGTTGCTCGACCTGGGTGTCGGCGCGGGCGACCGCGTCGGCATCTGGGCGCCCAACTGCGCCGAGTGGACCTTCGTGCAGTACGCCACGGCGAAGATCGGCGCGATCCTGGTCAATATCAACCCGGCCTATCGATCGCACGAACTGGTGTACGTCATGGAGCAGGCCGGCATCCGCACGCTGATCGCGGCGCCGAGCTTCAAGACGTCGGACTACGCGGCGATGATCGCCGAAGTGCAGCCGTCGTGTACGGCGTTGCGAGACGTCGTGCTGATCGGCCGCGACGAGTGGCGCCAGCTCGTCGCGGCCGGCGCGGCGGCCGACCCGACCCGCCTCGCCGAGATCGGCGCCCGGCTCAGTACCGACGACCCGATCAATATCCAGTACACCTCCGGCACGACGGGGTTCCCCAAGGGAGCCACGCTCAGTCACCACAACATCCTCAACAACGGCTTCTTCGTCGGCGAGCTGTGCGGCTACACCGAGGCGGACCGCATCTGTATTCCGGTGCCCTTTTATCACTGCTTCGGCATGGTCATGGGAAACCTCGCGGCGACCAGCCACGGTGCCTGCATGGTGATCCCGGCACCGGCTTTCGACCCGGCAGTCACCCTCGAGGCGGTGGCCCGCGAGCAGTGCACGTCGTTGTACGGCGTTCCGACGATGTTCATAGCCGAACTGGCCGACCCCTCCTTCGAGAAGCACGACCTGCGCAGCCTTCGGACCGGCATCATGGCCGGTTCGCCCTGTCCGGTCGAGGTGATGAAGCAGGTCATCGAGCGCATGGGCATGACCGAGGTTTCGATCTGTTACGGCATGACCGAGACCTCGCCTGTGTCGACGCAGACGCGGGCCGACGACACCATCGAACGTCGCGTGTCCACGGTCGGTCAGGTACACCCGCACCTGGAAGTGAAGATCGTCGATCCAGACAGCGGAGTCACCGTACCCCGAGGTACGGGCGGTGAATTCTGCACCCGTGGCTATAGCGTCATGCTCGGCTATTGGGAAGAGCCCGACAAGACCGCGCAGGCCATCGACAGCGCACGATGGATGCACACCGGCGACATCGCCGTGATGGACACCGACGGCTACCTCAGCATCACCGGCCGGATCAAGGACATGATCATTCGCGGTGGCGAAAACATCTATCCACGCGAGATCGAAGAGTTCCTCTACACGCATCCCGACATCATCGACGCTCAGGTCGTCGGCGTCCCTGACCCGAAGTACGGCGAGGAGTTGATGGCGTGGGTCCGGCTGCGGCCGGGCGCCGCCGACCTCAGCGCCGAGTCACTGCGCGGGTACTGCACCGGCAAGCTCGCCCACTACAAGATCCCGCGATACCTGCACCTCGTCGACGACTTCCCGATGACCGTGACCGGCAAGGTACGTAAGGTGCAGATGCGCGAGCAGTCCCTCGAGATTCTCGGTTTGCGCGCGCCGTAGGCACGATTCGTGATCGCGCCTACGGCGGGCTGCTAGTCCTTCGGGCCGGTTGGACTGGGCGTTGTGGTCACCTTGACGCGGGTCCCGTTACGGCGTCCGGCGTATCGGCCAGCCACCGGTCCTAGGCGAGGAAGCGGTCACGTACGTCGGCGGGCTCGCCCTCCAGCGTCGGGTGACCCAGCCCAGGGCGAGCGCGCCGATCTGCTAAGCGCTGGCACCGGCCGTTTCGGCGTTGAGCCGGGCGGTGATGAGGGTCAGCACCCGGCCCGCGGTCGCCAGGTCCTCGGCGGGAATGTCGCGGTACACCCGCCCGATGACCTCGTCGACGGCGGAGCGGATCTCGCGGTACCGCGACTGGCCTGAGTCGGTGAGCCCAACCCGGGATTCCTCGCCGTCTGCCAGTAGCTGTGTGGTGGTCAGTTCGGAAATGGCCGCAACCGCGGCCGCGTTGTCGATCTTCAACGCGTCGGTGAGCCGGCCGATGAGCTGGTTGCGGTCGATGGCCCCACCGGCGGCCGCGGTGACGGTCATTGCCACCCACTGGTTCGTCGTGGTGCCGGTGCGGGCCAGGATGCGCTTCAGGACAGGCAAATGGGCGTTCTCGGCCTGGCCGACTATCTGTGGGTTGAGGGTGGGGGCGGTAGTCATGGCTAATCTCCAGTCCATTTCATTTGCAGCACTAACGTTTAGTTCTCTAACGGTAGTTCGGCAAACGATAGCTCGGCAACCGTTAGCTGTGCCAACGGATCCGTTAGGGTGATTACATGCGAGCAGCAGCCGAAGAACCCGCCCCCGCCCGGTTCGCCAACCTGCCGACCTGGTTGCTGACCCAGACCGCCACGCACGCCGGCCGGCTCGTGGCCGACGGGCTGGCGGCCGTCGACGCCCGCGGCTACCACTACCGCATGCTGGCGACATTGGACGAGTTCGGCCCGACCAGCCAGGCGACGCTGGGGCGCCGCAGTGGCATCCACCTCAGCGACCTCGTGGCGGCGATCAACGAGCTCGCCGACCGTGAGTTGGTCGAGCGCGCCCCCGACCCGGCCGATCGGCGGCGCAACATCATCACCACCACCGCAGCCGGGCGACGGCAACTGCGGCGGCTGGACAAGCAATTGACTCGAATCCAGGACGAACTGCTCGCCCCCCTCGTACCGGAAGAACGCGACCAGCTGATCCGGCTACTCGGCCAGATCTTGGACCACCACACCCGCCCAACCACCGGTCCGAGCACAGCTGAGCCGTCGCCGCCGCAACGATCGTGACGTTGAGCCAGGACACGCATGCTCGCGCGGCTGCCCTACCAGTACGACAGCCGTAGATCGTGACAGTCGGACGCCGTGCTGGGGGTCCGCGCTGGCACCCCATTGATCATCTCTGTCGAAGCCGCGAGTAATGGCGGATCCAGCCGAGATGGTCAAGACCCGATGGGAAGCATGGGAGCGCCGCACCCGTGCCAGGTCGAGCCGGCTCAGTTCAACGGAATCCATGCCTGGCGGGCGAAGGTGCCGGCACTGCTGGCCATCAAGCCCGCGTCGGACAGCGTCCAGAGAGTGTTGCCGACCATCAGTGCCCGGGTGATGCCGCCCTGGGGCGAGTTCGGCGACATCAGCGGATGGTCGACGGTGGCCTTGACCGTGATGGCCGAGTCAGCGACCTTCAGCACGAGCGCGCCCACGTCGTACTGCCCGTCCTGCCAGGTGTTGATGGGCAGCACCGCAGTGCCGGATTCGGGCCAGTAGAGGAACGCGTGCGGATCGAACTCCGCGCCGGAGGTGTAGTCCTGCTTGACGAGGTGCGCCAACCGCCTGGGATGGGCCGGGTCGCTGACGTCGAACAGCGAGACCTGCAAGCCGATCCGACGCCCCTGCGTGGTGGCATCCTGGCCGATGCCGATCATCCGGCCGTCGCCAGCAGGGTGCAGGTAGGCGGAATACCCGGTGAGCTCGAGCTGTCCGGCCACCCGAGGCGAGGTGGGATCGCGAAGGTCCAGCGTGTACAGCGGATCCATCTGCTCGAAGGTGACCACGTAGCCGACCGGGCCGATGAAGCGCACCGAGTAGATCCGCTGGTGCTTGCCGAGGCCGTCGACCTCGCCCACCTTCGCGAGCGTGTCCGACCGCAACACGTACACCGAACTCGTCGACGTGCTGGACGCGCTGCTCTGCCCGGGCTCGTTGGCGAGCGCGGTGCCGGTCGTGGTGGCGATGCGCAGGTACCCGTCGAAGTCGGACAGGGAGTACTGGTTGAGCAGCCTTCCGGCGACCTTGCCGGAGGCCACGTATCGCGGCGCGCCCGTGCCGGAGATGTCGAAGCGATAGATCTCCGTGCGCTCGGCCACCGGCTTGCCCGGCCTCGGCGGCAGGATCGGCGGCGTAGCGGCGCGCGGGAGGGCCACGTTCGGGACGCCTTGTGCCGGCATCGCGATCGCGACGCCGCTGATGTACGCGCGTGGATTGCTGGTGACGTACAGGCTCGTCGTGCTGGCGTACACCGTGTCGCCGTCCGCGGCGAGGCTGATCGGCGAGGTGTTCTTGAATCCTGCCGCCTGATCGCTCAGGTCGATGGTGAAGATGGTGAGCATCGACGTGCCGGTGTAGTCGACCGGATGGCGGACCTGGCCGCACGGCACGGTGTGCGTCACGCTCGAACCGTCCGCGCCGGTGACCTGGTAGGACGGCAGCCAGGCGTCGATCGGGGCCCGCAGCGCCGCCGAGCGGTTGTGCGCAAGCTGCTGCTGTTCGCTGATCCGGCCGGTCAGTTGCGGGAACATGATGTGCGGCTGGCTGCGCACCACGAGCCGAACCGTCGAGCCCACCATCCGCGCGTCCAGGTATGAGCCGCGCGGGCTGATCGAGCCGAGCACCTTCGGCCGCCCGGACAGATCGACGAGCACGTACGTCGACGTCGACTGGCCAGGCATCGGGTAGGGAGCGCCCTTGGACGCTATGCCACCGGGCAGTATCACCAGCGCGCGATCGCCGTGCAGAAGAAGATCGGCGGGGCCCCAAGCCTGTTGCTCGTCGACCAGCGTCAGGCTCGCGGTGACCTTCCGGGTCGCCGTGTCGACGACTCGCAGCACGCCCCGGCTGACCGTGACGATGCGGTTGCCGTCGGTCTTGACGCTGTCGGGCTCGTCGACTCCGGCTTCATGGACGTTCGTCGTCGAGTGATCCGGTGCCGGGGCAGCGGCATCTTCGGCCGGGGCGGAGCTCTTCGCGGCGCCACCACTGGCTGCCATCGCGTAGGCCGGCTGGCTGATCCCCCATGTCGTCACGTTCTTGGCGGTCTGCTGACGAAGGCCGGCCACCATCTGGGCGCAACTCGGGTAGGCCACGAGCTTGACGGCGCCGGCCGCCGGACCGTGCGCCGCACCGGTCGACGGGCCGGGTACCGGTGTCGCTATGCGGTTGAGCCGGTTCAGGCCGGTTTCGCCGCCCGTCGCCGTGGCGACGGAGACAACGACAGCTGCAGTCAACACGAGCGCGCCCGCTCCGAGCCAGATCCTCATATCCAGCCAACGCGTCCGAACAGACGCCGCGTTGTCCGCGAGCGAGGACTTTTTCCGGCTCAGCGCAGGCCCGTCATTCCCGTACTCCGATTGCCTCGACCGGGCTGATCCGCAGCACACGCCGGATCGGCACGACCGTGGCCTCGACTTGTCATACCTACGGCGGCCCCTCGCACGCCGAAGGTAGGACAACTCCGTTGGTGAGCGAGTTGCGGGCGGCGCACCTTCCGGCGGCCGCCTCTCATCGAGGTGGAGATCTTCAATCGGGAGATATGGACGCCGACCCGGACCCGACGCTCGTGACCATGATCAAGCGGAACGAGACGGCTCATTCCGGTAGCTACTTCGGCCTCTGCGGACCGTCGCCGTCCAGCCATTGCCGTTTTCTGTCGGTGATCTGTGTCAATGTGGATCAGGGAGGCAGAAGATGATCGAGATGCTGGTCGCGGCGCTGGTAATCGCGCTGGTGGTAGTCATTATCAGGTACTGGATGCGCCGGCCGGCGCCACCGCGCCCGCACGCCCGTCCACCGTCACCTGGCAGCCGGGTCGGCCCCGCAGCACGGCCTGACCCACCGAGCAAGCCCGGCTCGGGCACCGACGAGGTCGGCGGCTGGCTGATCGGGCACCAGATAGCGCATGGGTCTACCGGGTTTGCCGGCGATCCGTTACCCGGCGGGCATCTCGGCGCGGCGTCGAGTCTGGCCTACTGGGGCGGCATGTTCGACGACGAAGACGACGAAGACGACGACGACGACGACGAGCCCGGCGGCTGAAACGCCGATGTCCCGTGGCAGAACGACGTAGTGCTCTGTCGGCCACGTCAGATCGGGCCAGGCCAGATCGGGCCAGGCCAGATCGGGCCAGGCCAGATCGGGCCAGGCCATGACCTCGCGGGTAATCGACTGGCGGCTCCCGACTCGGCACGCTCGTCACAACGGCGCCGAACGACGGCGCCAGACACGCAGAGGGAGCAAGGCAGATGATCGACTATCAGGCAGTGGCCGCCGACTACATCGCAGTCTGGAACGAGACCGACGACGCGAACCGGGCCAAGCTCGCCGCGGAGCTCTTCACCGATGACGCCTGCTACATCGACCCGCTGGCCGTTGCCGAAGGTCGCGACACGATTGTCGCAACCGTCGCCGCGGTGCAGCAGCAGTTCGCCGGCTGGACGTTTCAACTGCTCGGGCAGGCCGACGGGCATCACGCCCAGGTTCGCTTCACCTGGGCGCTGGGCCCGCAGGGCACAGCTGCGGCAGACGCTCCGGTAGTCGGCTTCGATGTCGCCGTGCTCACCGACGCCGGCAAGGTTGCCACGGTGTACGGGTTCCTCGACAAGGTGCCGGCTGCGTAACCCGCCGTCGAGATCGCGCCGTCAGCGCCGAGCCGCCCGCTCAGCGCTGACGGCCACCTGCGCACCCGCCATGACACCGGCGACGCAAGCCCTCCTGGCTGTCGTGATCCACGGCTCGAGATCGAGCTCCGTCTCGACGATTTCGACTCCGTCGGCGCGGACGTGCCGCTGCTCGTCGATCTGCAGTCCGCGGGCCGGCATCTGATAGACGATCTCTTGCGCGCTGGCTAACTGCTTGCCGCGCTGCGCGAGGTGGCGGACCTGCTCGACCCGTGGTCGCTCACCGTCGCCGGGACACCATTCGTGAGCCATCCTGCCGACGCGCGGATATGGGACGAGGGCGTCATCCGGCGATGCCTTGATCCGGCGCGCTGCTTCGCGCGCGGAGCCGTGTCGGCCTACGCTTCGACGCACACGGTCCTTGGGAGGGCGGCAATGCGGTTGCGCTCAATCCTCGGCCTGGCCTGCGCGTTGGCCATCGTGTTCGCGGCCGCGACGGCGTGCCGCACCACGACATCGGGAACCGGCAGCGAACTGACCCCCACCGGGCCGTCCTCCCCGGATTTCCCGTCCCAGCCGAGTTCCCCACAAACTTCCACCACACCAGCCAGTTCGCCGGCAACGACGACACCGGCGAACACCACGCCTCCCAGCCGCGCTCAACTCGCAGCGCGGCTCGCGGCGCTGACCCCCGGCCAGCAGGTCGTCCTGGTGGCGATACCGGGCGGGTACGAGGCGATCAGCTACGACCAGCAGGCCCATCTCGGATTCTGGAAGTACGCGGGAACCGATTGGGCGCGCGCCGCAACGAGCACCTACCCCTACTCAACCGCGATCGGTGGACCTGCCGAGGCCACGGCCACCGGCGCGCTGCTGACCGGCATGCACGACGCCACGTTCATCGTCACCGGCAATTTCACCGGAGACAGCAGCGGCAACGCGGTTGCCTACACCACCGGCGCCAAAGGTTGGGGGGCCATCAAGGCCGAAGCCAACGGCAACATCGGCCCGTCCGGACAGCCTGTGGGCGCCGACAAGATCGGACTCTCGTTCGGCTTCGCGTTCGTCGCGGGCCGCCTGCAGACCGAGGATTGCCCGACGAATCAGCCCATCGCCGCCTGCGGATCGAATCCCGTCACGAAGCTCTGGGCCTGGAACGGCACCGATTTCGTACGCGTCTGACCACGAGCTGCGCTGAACCGGCGGCGCTGCGGGCCGCGCCTTATGCGGTCTCCCGGTCTTCGCGCTCCGGCCGTTTCGTCAGATGCCAATAGGAGCACCGGTCGCATTTATAGGCGCGTTGCTCGCATCGGCGGTACCCGCGCGCGGACCAGATCTCGGCCAGCGCCTGCAGGGCGTGCTCCTCGGTTGAATACCGCTTCTTCGGACACAAGCGATTCAGGTCGGCGTTGCGCTGGATCCCACGGACCGTCTCGACCGCGGTCAGCAGTTCCTCGGCGAGCACGCCTGGGCCCCGCCTCCCAGTCACCGTGCCGATCGCGCCTCGAAGTCCTCCTGATTCACCTGATCGGCAGTACTTCCGCTGTCTTGAGCGCCAGTACGGCCAGCCATAGATCGTTACAGTCCCACACCGTGCTGGAAGTCCGCGCTGGCACACCATTGATCATCTCTGTCGAAGCCGCGAGTAATGGCAGATCCAGCAGAGCCCGGCTGACGGCCAGGCGGGCGCGAGCGCGCGCTACCAGCGCCCGGCCAGAGCGAGCGGCCGATCGCATAAGGACAACGCCGCACCGGTGCGTCCTCGCACTCAGCCACCCCCCCGACAACACGCCTGTTCAGTAACGATATTTCACCGTCCACAGTGGACAGTGCTACCCCACAACGGCCTCTCGCGGCGCAGCTCCAACAGCCCTCCACTCGGACGTGACGTGAGTCATGCCGCTGACCGTCACACGCGAGACATGTCGCCCGTCCTGATGGCGAACCGTCCCGGATGCGCCGGGAGGAACGAGATCAGGAGGACGTCATGCGAGTACTGGTAGCCGGAGCGACGGGCGTAATCGGCAATTGGCTGGTGCCGTTGCTCGAGTCCGTCGGTCACGACGTGGTCGCGCTGTCGCGCTCGCGCCCGAAAGCGGCGGCGAAACCCACCGGCGTCACGACGGTGGTCGCGGACGCGCTCGACCGTGCGGCAGTCATCCGGGCGGTTCGCGAAGCTGCGCCGGACGCGATCGTGAACATGCTCACCGCCATCCCGAAGCAGATCAATCCGAAGAAGATGGGCAAGCAATTCGAGCAGACCAACCTGCTGCGCACGGTCGGCACGGCCAATCTGGTGGCCGCTGGACAGGCCGTCGGGGTATCTCGCCTTGTCTCACAGGGACTTGCGTACGCCTACGATCCGGCCGGCGCCGGGTTCGCCGACGAGGACGCACCCCTGTGGCAGAACCCGCCCAAGCAGTTCGCCGGCGTGCTCGCCGCCCTGAAAGAACTCGAGCAGCGGACCTGCGACGCGGGCGGCCTCGTTGTGCGGTTGGGTCACCTGTACGGGCCGGGCTCGATCTATGCCGCGGATGGTTCCTTCGTCCAGCAGGTACGCACCGGCAAGGTCCCGCTCGTCGGCGGCGGCACTGCCACGTTCTCGTTCACCCACGCTCACGACGCCGCGACCGCCATCGTCGCCACACTGGACCGGAACGTCAGCGGTGTGCTGAACATCGTTGACAACAGCCCGGCGCAGATGAGCGAATGGCTCCCCGTGATGGCCGATATCGTGGGAGCGAACAAGCCCAAGTCCGTACCGGCCATGCTCGCGCAGATGGCCGTCGGCGGTTGGGGCGTCGCGTTCATGACACAACTGCGTGGGGCCGACAACACCAGGGCAAAGACAAGCTTGGACTGGCGGCCGCGCCACGCGTCGTGGCGCACCGGGTTCAGCAGCGAACTCGAACGCCTGCCGGCAAAGAGCTGAACCGAGGCGGCGCGGCGAGAACACCGTGGACAAGCACACCGAGACGTTCGAGCAGCATCGCCCGCTGCTGCTCGGACTGGCGTACCGGCTGATCGGGAGCATGTGGGATGCCGAGGACATCGTCCAGGACGCCTACCTGCGCTGGACGAGCACGGACCGCAGCGACATCCGTGAACCACGCGCGTTCCTGATCACCGTGGTCTCCCGCCTCGCGCTCGACCAGCTGCGGTCCGCCCGGGTGGTTCGCGAGGCCTACCCCGGACCGTGGCTGCCCGAACCAGTACGAACCGACGAACTCGGCCCGCTCGACACGATCGCATTGCGCGACACCGTGTCCTACGCGACCGTGCACCTGCTGCAGCAGCTCTCGCCACCAGAACGCGCCGTATTCCTGCTGCGCGAGGCATTCGAGCTGCCCTACGAGGACATCGCCGTCACGGTCACGGCGTCGCCGGCAAATTGCCGGCAGATGTATCACCGTGCACGCACCCGCCTTGCCGATGGACGGACGCGATTTCGCCCGTCCCGCGAGGAGCACCAGGAATTGCTCGCCCGCTTCCTCGCGGCCGCCAGCACCGGTGATCTCGCCGAACTCACCAGCATGCTCAGCGACGACGTCGTCGCCTGGAACGACGGTGGCGGCAAGGTGCGCGCGGCGCTTCGGCCGGTGTTCGGGCGCGAGA
The DNA here is from genome assembly GCA_963733615.1 of uncultured Actinomycetes bacterium. Classification (GTDB taxonomy): domain Bacteria; phylum Actinomycetota; class Actinomycetes; order Mycobacteriales; family Jatrophihabitantaceae; genus DASXRA01. The sequence goes on along the minus strand of CAVTEA010000036.1, from coordinate 13,218 downwards.
ACGTAATCGCGTTCATCTCCGGACTACAGAGCCGGTACCCGCTCGGCGAATCGCACTTCGTCGATGTCAACGGTGAGCCCGCACTGTTGACGGACATGGGTGGCGGCGCGGGTCAGTACGTGTCGCTGGAGATCCGCGACGGGCTGATCCACTCGATCTTCGCCGTGCTCAACCCCGACAAGCTCAACCGGCTCGAGCCGCCCGCATAGCAACCCCGGCCCAGCTGGACCGCTTGAATCATCCGTCAGGGCCGACTCATCCGCTGTGTCCGCGCGACCCGGCACTCGATCACTGCGTCCCCGCTGGATATCCCGCCGAAATAGTGATCCGACCTCACCACGCTGACGAAACTCTTGCAACAGCGCACGCACCGACCTGGAGGTCCAGCAATGAGCGTTCTCATCATCGGAAAGTTCCGCGGCGACACCGTCAAATTCCGGCAAGCCGTCACCGACCGAGCGGGCGAATTCGCCAAGATCGCCGAACTTGCCCGCCCCGCAGGCGCGATTCATCACCGCTTCGGCGTCTCCGACGGGCTCGTCGTGGTCTGCGACGAGTGGGAGAGCGCCGAGCAGTTCGAGAGGTTCTTCGCCAATCCAGACCTGCAGACCTTTATCGGCTCGATCGGCGCCGACCAGTCCCTCGCACCGGAATTCACCATCACCGAGGCGATCGAATCCAGCGATCAGTTCTGATCCCACAAGCCTATTCGGCAAGGGAGTGCCCGATGAGATCTGAAGACAACCTCAAGACGATCATGACCGTGTACGACGCCTTCGGCCGCGGCGACATCGCGGCGATTCTCGACGTGCTCTGCGACGATGTCGACTGGGCGGCGGAGACCAATTCGACGGTTGCACCCTGGTACGGCGTGAGGCATGGCAAGGACGATGTCGCTGCATTCTTCGAGGCATTCGGCTCGACGATGGACGTCGAGGAATTCACGCCCATCTCCTACGCGGCGAACGACTCCGACGTCTTGACGGTGGTGCGATTCCGGGTCAAGGTGCGCGCCACCGGCAAGACGGCCGCGATGCACCTGCACCACTACTTCACCTTCCGCGACGGCAAGATCTCCTACTATCGCGGCAGCGAAGACAGCGCACAGACTGTGGCGGTCCTGCAAGCCTGATTCGGTCAGGGCGGGAATATCACCGGAGCGGCGTGAGCGCTCTGGATTGTGAGAACCACCTCGTCAGGGCTTACCGTCAGCTATCGGGGGTGTTCGCGTACACGGGCAACCGCCGAACCTGATGGGACGATCATGCTGCTGGCACCACCATGTCCGGCCCGGCCGGACGATCTGGTGTCAGCCGTTCGACCCGTCGATACACACCGCGCCCGGCGCCGGCTGAAGGCGCGCGTTCTGCCGGCGCTGATGTGGCTGGCCGTTCTGCTCGGCCTCGGGTTGCTCGTCGCCGAACTTCGCACGAGCGATCCGGGCGCGATGCTGCGGACGCTGCACATCGGGTGGCTCGCAGCCGCGCTCGCCTGCACGGCCCTGTCGCTATTCGCCGCGGCGCAGAATCTGCACGGATTCGCCACCGTGTCGCTACGTACCGCCTCGACGCTGCGTGCTCAGCTCGCGGTCGGTTTCACCCGCATCCTCATGCCGTCAGCAGTGAGCAACCCAGCCGTCGCCAGCCGGTACCTGAACCGCTCCGGCGCTTCCTGGTCTGCCGCAGTGGCCACGGTGAGCGCGGCCCAGGTCACCCAGCTGATCGTCACCACGGTCATCGTCGCGGTCCTGTCGCTGGCCTCGCCCGGCTCGCATCACGGGCTGGTGAGCGTCGCACCGCAGACCCTCGCCGTCATCGCGGTATCCGTCGGGGTAGCCGCGGGTCTCGCCGCCGTGACCGCCCGGCGGAATCTGGCTGTGCGCCGGGCGCTGCGCGGTGCCGCGGCAAGCTGGCTCTCACTCAGGCGGCACGCACGCGAATATCCGGGCCGCATCGCCAAAGGCGTGCTGGCTGCCGCGGTGCTGACGTGCGCGCATCTGATGGCATTCGCGTGCTGCGTGTACGCCGTGGGGGGTCACGGCACGCTGCTGGCGTTCACCGTGGTCTATCTCGCCTCGTCCGCGGCCGGGTCGCTCTTCCCCACCCCGGGCGGTGCCGGCGCCGTCGAGACGGCGCTGATTGCCGGCCTCACCGCGACGGGACTGCCGTTGCCGGTCGCGGCCGCGGCGGCCCTGCTGTCCAGGCTCGAATCGGTCTGGTTGCCCGCGGTGCCCGGGTGGTGGGCGCTTCGATCGATGCGTCGCGACGGCCTGCTCTAGCTGACCGCGTGGACGGGACGCCAGTCGAGCCACAGGCGTTGACGTCGAGCGCGTCGTCGAGTCGGGCGCGGCTGCGGGCTTGAAGGTGTCGCCGGTGTAGAACGCAGTCGGGACGAGCGCACCCTGGTGGACTGCGCGGCCGGATCGTCCCGGGCCGTGCCGAGCGCCACGAAAACAAACGAACCCCTCAGCAACTGAGGGGTTCGACTGTGTAGCCCCGACCGGATTCGAACCGGCGCTACCGCCTTGAGAGGGCGGCGTCCTGGGCCACTAGACGACGGGGCCCCAGAATTTGTGCGGTGCGGTGAGCACTGCGCTGGGGTACCAGGACTCGAACCTAGACTAACTGAACCAGAATCAGTTGGGCTGCCAATTACCCCATACCCCACCAGCAGTCCGTTCGGGATCGCCGACCGGACCGAGGCGCCACTCTACCGGACACCGACAGGCCCGACCAAAGCGGCTCACGGCCGCTGCGCTCGGCAGTCACGCTCAGTTGATCAGCGCGGGCAGTTCGGCCAGGCTGCGCACGACGGGCACCTGACTTTCGCCGGCGGCCACGCCCGGACGGTCCAGCCACACCCCCGAAAGCCCCGCATCGCGGGCGCCAAGCGCGTCGAGGTCGAGCCGGTCGCCGACATGCAGCGCCTCGCCGGCTGCTACGTCGATCGCCGCGCAGGCATGCTCGAAGATGGCCGGCTCCGGTTTGGACACGCCTACCTCGCCGGAGATCACAACAACGTCGAACGCGTCACGCAGGCCAACCCGGCCGAGCTTGCGCCGCTGGTGCGCGGCCTCGGAGTTGGTGATCACGCCAAGCCGCAGCCCGAGGCGTCGCAACTGGGAAAGGCATGCGAGCACATCGGTGAACAGCTGGTAGGAGTCCTCGATGATCTGCATCCGGCGCGCCTCGGTCGCATCCGGGTCGTCGTGGCGGCCGAGCGACTCGAGGAACGCCGCGGTGCGCCCGACCCGCATATCCGCCCAGGACAGTTCCTTGGGATGACGGGGATACCACTGCCGAGACAGCGCCGTCCAAGCCGAGTAATCGGCCTGCTCACCGAAGATCGTGCCGAATGCCGTCCGCGCGGCACTGTCGAAATCGACAAGGGTGTCGTCGACATCGAAGAAGACGGCGCGGATCACCGGACGGCAGCGCGCAGCCGAGACAGCGAGCGATCTCGTCCGAGTAGTTCCAGTGATTCGAACAACGGCGGCGACACCGTGCGGCCGGTGATGGCAACCCGTATCGGTCCGTAGGCATTGCGCGGCTTGAGGCCGAGCCCCTCGACGAGCGCGTCGCGCAGCGCCTGCTCGATGACGTCGGTATGCCAGGACGTCAACGACTCCAACGCGGGTATTGCAGCGCGCAGAACGGCCTGGCCGGCTTCACCGAGTTGCTTGGCGGCCGCGGTCTGGTCCACCTCGATGTCGGCGTCGACGAGGAACCGCAGCATCTCGGCTCCGTCGACCAGAGTCTGGACGCGCTCCTGCACCAGCGGCGCACCGGCCGCGACGAGGGCCGGATCGGCGTCGGGCAGATAGGCCGCGAGACGCGCCGCGAACTGCTCGCCCGGCAACATGCGGATGTGCGTTGCGTTGATCACCTCGCACTTCTTCGGGTCGAACCGCGCCGAATTCGCGTTGACGTCTGCGATGTCGAACGCCGCCACCATCTCGTCCATGGTGAACACATCGCGGTCGGGCGCGATCGACCAGCCCAGCAGCGCCAGGTAATTCAGCAGCCCTTCGGGAAGGTAGCCGGCCTTGCGGTAATGGTTGAGCGATCCCTCGGGCGCGCGCTTGGAGAGTTTGCGGTTGCCCTCGCCCATGACGAACGGCAGATGGCCGAACTGCGGCACGAAGTCGGTGACGCCGATGTCGATCAGCGCACGGTAGAGGACGATCTGGCGCGGCGTGGACGGCATGAGGTCCTCGCCGCGCAGCACGTGCGTGATGCGCATCAGCGCGTCGTCGATCGGATTGGTCAGCGTGTAGAGCGGATCGCCGTTACCGCGAACGACGCCGAAATCGGGAACGCTGCCTGCGGCAAAGGTGATCTCGCCGCGTACCAGGTCGTGCCAGCTGATGTCGTGGTCGGGCATCCGGACGCGCAGCACCGGGGTGCGTCCTTCGCTGCGATACGCCGCGCGCTGCTCGTCGGTCAGGTCGCGGTCGAAGCCGTCGTAGCCCAACTTGGGGTCGCGGCCGGCGGCGCGGTGGCGCGCCTCGACCTCGTCGTTGGTCGAGTAGGACTCGTAGACGTGACCGGCAGCCTTGAGCTTGTCGACGACTTCGGCGTAGACGGCCCGGCGCTCGCTCTGCCGGTAGGGCCCGTACGGCCCGCCGACCTCGGGACCCTCGTCCCAGTGGAGGCCCAGCCAGCGCAGGTCGTCAAGCAGCTTCACGTAGGACTCGTCCGAATCCCGTGCGGCATCGGTGTCTTCGACCCGGAACACGAAGCTGCCCTTCGCGTGGCGCGCGTAGGCCCAGTTGAACAACGCGGTGCGCACGTTGCCGACATGCAGATCACCCGTCGGCGATGGGCAGAATCGCACCCGGACTGTCATTTCGCCCGCACCTGATTGGTCAATGTGCCGATCCCTTCGATCTCGATGCTCACGGTGTCGCCGTCGGTGATCGGCCCGACACCCGCCGGCGTGCCGGTCAGGATCACGTCGCCCGGTAGCAGCGTCATGATGTTCGACGCGAAGGCGATGAGGCTCGCGACGTCGTGCACCATCTCGCTCGTGCGACCGTCCTGCTTGAGCACGCCGTTGACGCTCGCGGTGACGCGCAGGTCGGACGGATCGAGCACCGTCTCGATCCACGGGCCCAGTGGGCAAAACGAGTCGTAGCCCTTCGCGCGGGTGAACTGCACGTCTGCGCGCTGCTGGTCGCGAGCGGTGACGTCATTGGCAGCCGTGTAGCCGAGCACGTGCTCGAGTGCCTGCGCACGCTCGACATCCTTCGCCGGGCGGCCGATCACCACGGCCAGTTCGGCCTCGTGCTCGACCTGCGTCGAGTCGGCCGGCAGCCGGATCAGGTCACCGCTGCCGATGACCGACGTGGACGGCTTGAGGAACAGCAACGGGGTCTGCGGCACCTCGTTGCCCAACTCCCGCGCATGCTCGGCGTAGTTGCGGCCCACGGCAACGACTTTGCTCGGCAGGATCGGCGACAGCAACCGGACGTCGGGCAGCGCCCAACGATCGCCGGTGAACGTGATCGGCCCGAACGGGTGCTCGGCGATCGAGGCGACAGTGAGCGTGTCAGGCGCTCCGTCGCCTTCGACGACTCCCCAGGTCAGGCCGCCGGGCGGGGCAGCGAAGCGGGCGATGCGCACGGGGGTCAAGGTTACCGGGACGGCAGGGCGTACTTTTCTACTGTGAGTTCGTCGCTGTCGTCCGTGCCCGTGGAGCGCCGCCGCCACGCAGCCGCCATCGTCGGGCTGATTGCCGCGCTGCTAGCCGCGATGGGCGTCCTGCCGTGGGTCGGCATCGCCCCCGGCGCGGTGCGCATCTTCTCCATAGTGGCTCTCGTCGGCGCTGTCCTGCTGGCCCTGGTTGCCTGGGGGTTGCTCACCAGCGTCAGCACAGACCGGGCAGAGGCACGCCTGGACGCCGCGATCGCGTCCACTGTGGCCGACGCGGGTGGGGCCATGTGCGGCTGCGGCCACGAGCACGACCCGGACGAGATGCACATCACCGATGCGTGCCCGTCCGGTGACGTGTGCACGCACAGCTGTGACACCTGCGTGCTGGCCGGGCTGAAGGGCAACTAGCTCGCGGGTGGGCAATCAGCTCACCGGTGGGCAGTCAGCGTGCGCGGGTGGGCAGTGAGTGTGCCTCGGTGGGCAGTTAGCTCGCCGGTGGGCAGTTGTAAGTGCCCACCCGTGGCGTAACTGCCCACCCAGGGGCGGCTGTCCACTCACGGCGCGGCGAGCGTCACTTGCGGTCCAGTAGCTCCGGTGCTCGCTCGGCGATGAGTTGCCGGACCTCGGGTGCAATCTGCCAAGGGCGGCCGAACACCTCCGCCGGTCCGTAGAACAGAACGACCCAGCCTGCGCGGCGCATGTCGTTACATCGCGTGATGTCCTTGCGCATTCGCACGATCTGCGCGTGCTCAACGCCTTGATACTCCAGCGCGATCCTGGACACAGCGCAGGAGAGGTCCGGCTCGGCCAGCCATTCGCCGACATCGTTCGTCACCGCATGGTTCACCGCGAACGGTGGCAGTCCGGCGACTGCCAGGGTTACCCGAAGGTGGCTCTCAGGTCTCGAGCGCGATCGAGCGTTGAGCAGCGGCAATGCCGCGGCCGCGCTTCTCGATCCGGGACGGCCGATCCGGCGGCGCGTGACATCAGCGATCTCGGCGACGCCGGCACCCGCGCGCAGCGCGCTGTCGCCGAGCGCGACAAGATCCTGCAACGACAGGGTTGCGGCAAGGTCGCGCCAGGTGCGGGCGAGAGTCGTGACGGGCAGGCCATCGACGACGGTGAGGTCATCCGGCGCGATCATGCGGCGGTGCGTACGTAGCTCGCCGCGGCGGGGACGCGTCATCGCTCGAGGCGCCCGATTCGGGGTGCGCGTCGCGAGGCAGATGCGGCTGGTGTTGTCGGGCAACCACAATCCGTGCAGCCTCGCCGCAGTCTGGTCGACCAGCGCCGTGTACGCAGGCGCAAGCGCCAGCACGGCAGCACACTGACGCCGCAGATCCGCTGCCTCGCCAGGCGGTAACCAGCAGCCGCGGGCGAGGCGAACCAACTCGCTCATCCCGGCAGCATCGCCGATCTCATCACGCTGCGCTGAGGCTCGTCCACATCGGACAGTTCGATCCACAGATGTGTGTCGCCCCTTGACACCACCGGTGGGCAGGTCCCGCGCAGGTCGAGCACCCGCAACACCACCGGTGGGCAGTTCCCGCGCGGGTGGGCACATGTAACTGCCCACCCGTGGCCCAACTGCCCACCCGCGGAAACCGTGACGTCACAGGCAGATCTCGGCCAGATGGGCAACGCCCGCGCAGACACGGCACCCGTCACACCGCAGGTGGGCAGTTCCCCCGCAGGTGGGCACTTGTAAGTACCCACCCGTAGCCCAACTGCCCACCCGCGAAAGAACCAGCCGAGCCGCGGCGCACCGAGCCGCGGCAAACCCAGCCGGGTCAGCCCGCTTCGTGCAGCAGCCCGTAGCGAACGGCGTCGTGCAGGGCCAGCCAAGATGCCTCGATCACGTTGCCGTGCACGCCCACCGTCGTCCACTCACGCTCATGGTCGGACGTCTCGACGAGCACCCGGGTGACTGCGTCCGTGCCGTGCTTGCCGGGCAGGATGCGCACCTTGTAATCGACGAGTTCGAGCTGGGCCAGGCGCGGGTACGCGGTTTCCAGCGCAGACCGAAGCGCGAGGTCAAGAGCGTTGACCGGTCCGTTGCCCTCGGCAGTCGAGATCACCCGTTGCCCGCCGGCGTGAACCTTGACCGTGGCCTCGCTGACGAGGGACGCGTCCTCTCGGCGCTCGACGATCACCCGATAGGTCTCGACGGTGAACGAAGGGGCGAGATCTGGGTCGAGTTCGTCTCGCAGCAGCAGCTCGAAGGATGCATCCGCCGCCTCGTAGGACCACCCCTCGGCCTCACGCTGCTTGACCCGGTCGACCACCTTGCCGACGACATCAGGGCGGGAGGCCACGTCGACACCGAGCTCGCGAGACTTCAGCTCGACCGATGCGCGGCCGGCCATCTCGGTGACCAGGATGCGCTGATTGTTGCCGACGACGGCAGGGTCGAGGTGGTTGTAGAGCTCGGGCGCAACCTTGATCGCCGACGCGTGCAGGCCCGCCTTGTGCGCGAACGCCGAGGAGCCGACGTAGGGCTGGTGCGTGTTCGGGGCGAGGTTGGCGATCTCGGCGATCGCGTGCGACACGCGCATGAGCTCGTGCAGGCAGCCGGGTGGCAGCACGTCACGGTCCATCTTGGTGACCAGCCCGCCGATGATGCCGAAGATATCGGCATTTCCGGCCCGCTCGCCATAACCGTTCGCGGTGCCCTGGGCATGCGTGGCACCGGCATCGACGGCTGCCAGAGTGTTGGCCACCGCGCAGCCCGTGTCGTCCTGGGTATGGATACCGAGCCGGATTCCCGTACGCCTGCGTACGTCGGTGACGATCGCATGAATGCCCATCGGCAGCATGCCGCCGTTGGTGTCGCACATGACCCCAACGTCGGCGCCCGCCTCGGCCGCAGCGTCCAGCACGCGCACGCCGTAGTCCGGATCGTGCTTGTAGCCGTCGAAGAAATGCTCACAGTCCAGGAAGACGCGCCGGCCCTCGCTGCGCAGGAACGCCACGGTGTCGCGCACCATGGCGAGGTTCTCGTCCAGTGTCGTGCGAAGCGCCTGCTCGACATGCCACACGTCGGACTTGGCAACCAGGGTCACTACCGGCGCGCGTGACTCGAGAAGCGCCCGCACCTGTGGGTCGTCCTCGACGCGCACACCCGCCTTGCGGGTCGCTCCGAACGCGACGAGCGTGGCGTGCTTGAGCACCAGTTCACCTTCTGCCGCGCGGGCGAAGAACTCGGTGTCCTTGGGCATTGCACCCGGCCAGCCGCCTTCGATGAAGCCGACCCCGATCTGGTCCAACAGCCGCGCCACAGCGAGCTTGTCGGTAACTGAATAGGTGATGCCTTCACGCTGGGCCCCATCACGCAGCGTCGTGTCGAAGACGTGGAAGTCGTCGGTCAGCATCGCATTTCTCTCTGTGTAGTAGGCGGGCTTGAAGTCAAACAAAAGACCCTCCGCCGGGTGGCGAAGGGTCTGCGCGTCGGTGTGGAACTCGGGCCGACGCGCTAACTGATAATGATCGTGCTGTGCTGCACGGGATAAATCCTCGCACGGATTGCCGGCTGCGACCACTCCGGTTTTGCCGGACGGAGCGGTTTTTTGCCGCCAGAGGCATCAAAACCGTTCATCCTGCCGCTGCCTTCGCCAGGCGTTCGCCGATTTCGCCGGTCGTTCCTGGACGTTGTGGATCACGAGTCGCAAGGTCGGCCGCCACCGCGGACTCGACGCGGGCAGCGGCGTCCCGCTCTCCCAGATGGTCGAGCAACATGGCCACAGAGAGAACCGCCGCGGTCGGATCGGCCTTGCCCTGCCCGGCGATATCGGGTGCCGAGCCGTGCACCGGCTCGAACATCGACGGATTCGTCCGGGACGGATCGACATTTCCGCTGGCAGCCAGCCCAATACCACCGGACACTGCAGCCGCGAGATCGGTGATGATGTCGCCGAACAGGTTGTCGGTGACGATCACCTCGTAGCGCCCGGGGTCGGTGACCAGGTAGATGGTCGCTGCGTCGACGTGGTTGTAGGCCACGGTGACATCGGGGTATTGCGCGGCAATCATGTCGACCGTCCGGGTCCACAGATCACCCGAGTAAATAAGCACATTGTTCTTGTGCACCAGGGTCAGGTGCTTGCGCGGACGGGACTGCGCGCGCTCGAAGGCTGCACGTACCACTCGCTCGACGCCGAATGCGGTATTGACGCTGACCTCGGTGGCCACCTCGTGCGGGGTGCCCTTACGCAGCACTCCCCCATTGCCGGTGTACGGGCCCTCGGTGCCTTCGCGGTACACGACGAAGTCGATGGACGGCGCACCGGCCAGCGGAGTGGCGACGCCGGGATAGAGCTTGGCCGGGCGCAGATTCACGTAGTGGTCCAACTCGAACCGCAGGCGCAGCAGCAATCCCCGTTCGAGCACCCCGGACGGGACGGACGGATCGCCCACGGCGCCGAGCAGAATCGCGTCATGACCGCGGATCTCCGCAAGCACTGAGTCGGGAAGCGTCTCGCCGGTGCGATGCCAGCGCGCTGCGCCCAGGTCATACGAGGTGGCCTCGACACCGGGCAGCACCGCATCGAGCACGTGCTGTGCCTGCGCAGTGACCTCGATACCGATGCCATCACCCGGAATCACCGCAAGCTTCATGCGTCGCAGCCTACCGAGCCGAAATGTCAACTCCCACTTCGCGGGCTAACCGTCTCACATTCCAGGACGTGCGAGTAGGAGGCAACTCGCGACAGCACGGGTGGGCACAGGCCCTGCCGGAAGCTCACCTGAGTGATGTTGTAGACGACAACTGCGATCCAGAACAGCAACTGCGCAACGGCGAGCAGCGCAATCGTCCAATCGCGATGGACGAACGGCGCTACGAAGCCGAGTGGCGCCGCGGCGAGGATCGAGATCCAGATCGCCGGCCCCTGGCCCAGCCGACGCGTGACCCGGCCGGCGAGCAACGAACCGATCAGCCCGCCAACCGCTGCCGTCGACCCGATCAGGCCGATGACAGCAGGGGAAAGTCGCAGGTCCCGCGCAAGCAGCACGTAGTGGACGCCAGGGCCCACCGCGCTGAACAGGTTCGACGATGCGGTGCACACGGCGATGGCGCGAAGCATCCGGTTGCCGAGGACGAACAGTAGCCCCTCGGCGATCTCGCGGCCGAGGTTGCGATCGGGCTTGCGAGCCGGGTTCGGCAGACCGACCGGAATCGTGCGCAGCCAGGCGGCACCCGTGACAACTGACGATCTTGTGCAGACCCGCCGGCGGATCGCGGCGCGTCTGCACAAGATCGCTACGGGAGCGGGACTCAGCGCGCGGCAGTGCCCTCGGTGTAGTCGTCGTCGCTGGTGGCTACCCAGCTCATCAGCCCACGCAAGTGCCGGCCGACATCCTCAATCGGATGCTTCTCCGCCTTCTCGCGCAATGCCTTGAACTCCGGCGCTCCGGCATCCTGGTCGGCAATGAAGCGCGCGGCGAACGAACCGTCGCGGATCTCGCCGAGGATGCGCTGCATGTTCTCCTTGACGTGCGCGTCGATGATGCGCGGCCCGGAAACATAGTCGCCGTACTCGGCGGTGTCGGACACCGACCAGCGCTGCTTGGCGATTCCGCCCTCGTACATCAGGTCGACGATCAGCTTCAGCTCGTGCAGGCACTCGAAGTAGGCGACCTCGGGTGCGTAGCCGGCCTCGGTCAGCGTCTCGAAGCCGTACTGCACCAGCTGCGAAACGCCGCCACAGAGCACGGCCTGCTCGCCGAACAGATCCGTCTCGGTCTCCTCGGTGAACGTGGTCTTGATCGCCCCGGCCTTGGTGCCGCCGATTGCCTTAGCGTAGGACAGCGCAAGGGCGAAGGCCGATCCGGATGCGTCCTGCTCGACTGCGACGAGAACGGGTACGCCCTTGCCGTCGACGAACTGCCGCCGGACCAGGTGGCCCGGCCCCTTCGGCGCGACCATCGCCACGTCGACGTTGCCCGGTGGCTTGATGTAACCGAAGCGGATGTTGAATCCGTGCCCGAAGAAGATCGCGTCGCCGTCCTTGAGATTCGGCTCGATCGACTCGGCGTACAGCTTGCGCTGCGCGGGGTCCGGAGCCAGCACCATGATCAGGTCCGCCTCGGCGCACGCCTCGGCAGGCGTCACCACGCGCAGCCCCTCGTCGGCGGCTCTCACCCGGCTCTTGGACCCCTCCGGCAGCCCGACGCGTACATCGACGCCGGAGTCGCGCAGCGACAGGGCATGTGCATGGCCCTGGCTGCCATAGCCCAGCACGGCCACCTTGCGCCCCTGGACGATCGATAGGTCGGCATCGTCGTCGTAGTAGATCTCCACTGCCATGAGCAGGCGAACCTTTCTCGGTTGGTTATGCGCTGCGCTCAACGGAGCGCAACGCGGCTTGTGTCATCGAGCGTGGGCCGCGCCCAAGCGCGACCACACCGGACTGGACCATCTCCCTGATGCCGTACGGCTCGAGCATCTTGAGCATGGCTTCGAGCTTCACGGGTGGACCGGTGACCTCGATCGTCAACGCCTCGGGACCGACATCGACGACCTTCGCCTTGAACAACTCGACGGTTTCGAGCACGCCGCGTCGGGTGGAGTCGTCGGCGCGCACCTTGACCAGCAGCAACTCGCGCAGGACCGACTGCTGCTCCTCGAGCTCGACGATCTTGATGACGTTGATGAGCTTGTTGAGCTGCTTGGTGACCTGTTCGAGCGCACTGCCCTCGACGCTCACCAGGATGGTGATGCGCGAGATCTCTGCATGCTCTGTCGGGCCAACGGCCAGCGACTCGATGTTGAACCCGCGCCGACTGAACAGCCCGGAAACCCGAGCGAGCACGCCAGGTTTGTTCTCGACGAGCACGGACAGCGTATGTGTGGTCATTGGCGCACCCCGGCGATCATGATGTCGGCCAGCGTCTCGCAGTGCAGCCGAGTGGAATCGAGCAGCGGGACGGCGGCGTCACCGTCCTGCAAGAGCATGTCGATCTCGGTACAGCCGAGAACGACAGCGTCGACGCCGCGATCGACGAGCCGGGCAACGGCATCGAGGTAGGCCGCCCGCGACTCGTAGCGGACCACGCCGTGCACGAGCTCGTCGAAGATCACGTCGTGCACGAGGGACCGATCGGGCTCGTCCGGCACGAGGACCTCGATGTCCCACTTCGCCAACCTGCCCGGATACAGGTCACTTGCCATCGTGTAACCCGTCGCCAGCAGGCCGATCTTGTGATATCCCGCCTCGGCCGCGGCATTGCCCACGACATCGATCAGATCAACGAACGGAATCGAGATCCGCTCGGTGATGTGCGAGGCGACCAGGTGCAGCGTGTTGGTGGCCAGGGCAATCGCCTCGACACCAGCCCGCTCGAGCGACGCGGCGGCTGCGCCGAGGATGCGCCCCTGCTCGTCCCAGGCGCCGGCACGCTGCAACGCCTCGATCTCGGCGAAGTCGGCCGACCAGAGCAGCACCGGTGCGCTGGCGTGACCGCCGACCCGCTCGTGCACCATCTCGTTGAGCAGCCGGTAGTAGACGGCTGTGGACTCCCAGCTCATTCCGCCGAGCAGTCCGATACGGCTAAGCGCCATCAGCTG
>CAVTEA010000035.1:0-77221 GCA_963733615.1 uncultured Actinomycetes bacterium | reverse complement strand
TGAGCTGGCTTGCACGCCACGAGCATCAGTCTCGCCCGATCTCGGCGCTAAGCCCGGGCGCACCGTATCGGCGCCGAATTCGCTTGCGCTCGCGCAGGTGCTCGACCATGCTGGCGGCGGTCTTTTCGTACGCGAGAGGGAGGTGGGCACCGTGGCTATCACTGTCCGGGTGGTACCTGCCGCCCTCATCCCTTCGTCGCGCTGACGTCCTGGGGTTTCCCCGCGGCGGCGCGGTCTGCGTACGCCTTGGAGACACACCTTGCACGAGCACGACGATCCTGACTTTCCGAACTACTCCAGCTGGGACGGCGCCACCCACGGGCCGGAACCGATCCCGGACTGGGTCGTGACCGAGTTCCGCGCAATCGACACCGAACTCGGCATCCTCAAGACCGGCAAGGAAGCCGACGTCCACCTCGTCCGCCGGGAGGTGCCCGGTGGGCGCGAGACGCTGCTTGCGGCCAAGCGGTACCGACCGTCCGAGCGGCGGATGTTTCACCGCGACGCGGCCTACCAGGAGGGGCGCCAGGTGCGCCGCAGCCGCGAGACTCGCGCCATGGCACGGCGCACCGAGTTCGGCCGCGAACTGCTCGCCGGGCAGTGGGCGTCGGCCGAGTTCGCCGCGCTCAGCGCGTTGTGGCTGGCTGGTGCGCCGGTGCCGTACCCGGTGCAGCTGTCCGGGCTCGAGCTCATGCTCGAGTTCATCGGCGAGCCCGACGGCACGGCCGCGCCACGCCTGGCCGCGTGCCGGCCCTCGACTGCCGAATTGGCCGACCTGTTCGACCAGTGTCGCGAGGCGATGCGCATCCTCGCGCGCGCCGGGTACGCGCACGGCGACCTCTCGCCGTACAACATGCTTGTGCACGCGGGACGCCTGATCCTGATCGACCTTCCGCAGGTCGTCGATATCGTGGCGAACCCCCAGGGCCAGGAGTTCCTGCACCGGGACTGCCTCAACGTATGCCGGTGGTTTCACACGCGCGGGCTGGCGAGCGCCGAATACGAGCACCTGTTCGGCGACCTGATGGCCGAGGCGGTCGGGGCCTGGTAGTGCGACTCGAGCGGGCCGGCACCGCAAGCCGCTCGTTTCGCCGCAGGTGGAGCGGCAGAGTTCGGTGATCAGGCCGGGCGATAGCGTCGCTGCCGTGGACCACTACGACCTGGCGATCATCGGGACCGGTTCGGGAAACTCGATCGTCACGCCGGACTTCGACGGCTGGCGGATCGCGATCATCGAGCAGGGCACTTTCGGCGGCACGTGCATAAACGTCGGGTGCGTTCCGACGAAGATGTACGTCTATGCCGCAGACCTCGCCGATGCCGTAGTCAGCGCCGAACGCTTCGGGGTCGATGCATCACTCGACAGCGTGCGCTGGCCCGACATCCGCGACCGGATCTACGCACGCATCGACCCGATCGCGGTCAGCGGAAGGCAGTACCGGGCCCACGGAGCGAACACGGTGCTCTACGAGGCGCACGCCGAGTTCGCCGGGCCGCGGGCGCTTCGGCTCTCGACCGGCGACACGATCACCGCGGACCAGATCGTCATTGCGGCAGGATCGCGGCCCGTCATTCCGGCAGAGGTCACCGGCGTGCCGTTTCACACGTCGAACACCATCATGCGGATTGACGAACTGCCACGCCGGCTGGCGATTCTGGGTGGTGGGTTCGTGGCCGCCGAGTTCGCGCACGTCTTTTCCGCATTCGGCGTTCAGGTCACGGTGATCTCGCGCAGCGATCCGCTGCTACGCCACCTCGATCTCGACATCGCCCGGCGCTACACCGAGCTCGCGCGAAACCGCTGGGACGTGCGACTGAACGCGCATCTGTCCACTGTGGATGGTGACGAGCACGCCGTGCGGCTGGCCCTCGTCGACGGGTCGACCGTCGAGGCTGACGCGCTGCTCGTCGCCACCGGACGAACTCCGAACTCCGATCATCTCAATCTGGCTGCCATCGGTGCGGATGTGCGCCCAGACGGGCGGATCGTGGTCGATGAGTTTCAGCGCACGACGGCGGACGGCGTCTGGGCGATGGGCGATGTCTGTTCGCCGTACCAGCTCAAGCACGTCTCGAACCACGAGGCGCGTGTGGTTGCGCACAACCTCGCCCACCCCGACAGCCTCGTCGCCTCGGACCACCGCTACGTGCCGGCTGCGGTGTTCACGCACCCGCAGATCGCGAGCGTCGGCGTCACCGAGGAGCAGGCCCGCGAGCAGCACCTCGATTTCGTCACCGCTGTGCAACCATTCGGCGACACTGCGTACGGCTGGGCGACGGAGGACACGACCAGCGTGTGCAAGCTGCTCGCCGACCCGTCGACCTGGCGACTGCTGGGCGCGCACATCATGGGGCCACACGCATCGACGCTGATTCAGCCGTTGATCCACACGATGGTTTTCGGCCAGGACGTCCGGGAGGTCGCCCGCGGTCAGTACTGGATTCACCCGGCTCTGACTGAAGTCGTCGAGAACGCGCTGCTGAAGCTCGACCGCTAGGCGGCGTGCGCGACCCGCTGATCGAGCAGGGCCAGCGTGCGCTGCCACGCGTCGGCGCTCGCTCGGGCATCGAAGGTCTCCGGCCGTTCCTCGTTGCAGAATCCGTGGCCGACCCCGGGATAGCTTTTCAGTTCGTGCTCGACGCCGCTCGACGTGAGCCGCTCGTCGATCCCGTGCCACTCGTCGGCCGAGATCAGGAAGTCCTCGCCGCCGACGAATCCGAGCACGAACGTGCCGTTGGCGGCGATGGCCGCGCTGTCGGCCAGCGGCGGAGACGGATCGGCGAGCGGAATGCCGCCGTTCAGCGTCCACCCGCCGTAGAAGGTGACTGCGAGATTGAGCGGAATGCGGGTGGCAGCGAGCACCGCGACATGCCCGGCCATGCTGAGCCCGACCATTGCGGTCCCTCCCCCGTCTGCTCGTGTGGTCGCCGCATCGAGCGCCGCCGCGACGTCGGCGAGGACCTGCTCGCGCTCGAGTCCCTGCATCAGCCGGCGGCCCTCGGCTCGCCCGGCCTCGTCGTAGCCGAGTTTGACCAGCCGGGTGTCGCGCCAGAAGAAGTCAGGTGCCACCGCAACGTATCCGGCACGCGCGAGCCGGTCGCAGACCCTTCTGGCGTGCCCGGTCAGCCCGAACATCTCCGCGCCCGCGACGACGGCGCCGAGCGCGATATGACCGCGAGGGGCAGCGAGGTATGCATCCGGCCCGTCGCCCAGGCGTACCCATTCGGTGGTGATCTCGTCAGCCATGCATTACACGCTAGCTCCGCCTCGTAGGCTGGTGGCGAGATGGGCAACTACACGCTCACGACGCTCGGGGCGG
Organism: uncultured Actinomycetes bacterium; assembly: GCA_963733615.1. GTDB lineage: Bacteria > Actinomycetota > Actinomycetes > Mycobacteriales > Jatrophihabitantaceae > DASXRA01. The sequence continues at coordinate 73,901 of CAVTEA010000035.1, read as the reverse complement.
CCACGGAGCTACTCGACCTGTCGTTCGACACACCGCTTGCCGACTGGACCGACCCTCGGCTGGTCCAGGTACCGCGAGGCATCTCCCGTCACGTCGTGCGGTTCGTCCGGGTTCACAACCAGATCTTTGCGATCAAGGAAGCAAATGAACGATATGTCCTGCGTGAGCATCGCCTGCTGCACGACCTCAGCGAGCGGTCCGTGCCGGTGGTCGACGCGTTCGGCACCGTGGTCGACCGATGCGGCGTCGATGGCGAACCGCTCGATGCGCTACTGATCACTCGTCACCTGCCGTTCTCACTGCCTTACCGATCGTTGTTCACCGGCCGTGGCCTGCCCGACCTGCGCAGCCGGCTGCTCGACTCGCTCGCCGAGCTGTTCGTCCGCATCCACCTCGCAGGCTTCTACTGGGGCGACTGCTCACTCTCGAACACCTTGTTCCGGCGCGACGCGGGAGCGCTCGCCGCGTACCTGGTCGACGCCGAGACCGGTGAGCTACACCAGCAACTCTCGCGCGGCCAGCGGGCACACGACCTGACGATCGCGACCGAGAACATCGCCGGCGAGCTGTTCGACCTGCAGGCGGCGGGCTACGCCGAGGACATCGACCCGATCGAAACCGCAACGGCACTCGAACCGCGCTACGAGCAGTTATGGGCCGAACTTGTCAGCGACGAGGTGATCGCGCGGGACGAGAGCTACCGGATCAACCAGCGCATCAAACGACTCAACGCACTCGGCTTCGACGTGGCCGAGCTGGCCATCACGACCGAGGAGGACGGCCGCAAGCTGCGATTCGGTACGCACGTGGTCGAGCCCGGACACCACCAGCGGCGGCTGTTCGAACTGACCGGATTGCGAGTGCAGCAGAACCAGGCGCGCGCGCTACTGGCCGACCTCGCGAGGTTTCGCGCTAAATGGATCGAGGGCGCCGGCATTGACCACGGCGGCGTCCCCGAGGACCTGGCGGCCCGGCGCTGGCTCGACGAGAAGTTCTACGGCACTCTCGCGCTCGTCGCCCCGGATCTGCGCGCCAAGCTGCCCGACGCCGAGCTGTTCTTCGAGATCAGCGAGCACCGGTGGTTCCTCTCCGAGGCGCAGGGCCACGATGTCGGCCGCGCGACGGCGGTCCAGTCCTACGTCGAGAATGTGCTGCGCTACCTGCCCGACGCCAAGGTCGAGGTGCTGACCGGGCCGCCCACCGAGGAGTTCCCGGCCGTGAAGCCCTGACTGCAACGGCAAGCACACCCGCACACGCTAGGTTTCCTGCATGAGCGACTACACCGGCGAGGTCAAGGTCGGCGGTCCCCAGGACGTCCGGCGGCTCCCCGGCCTGACGATCGCAAAGCTCGCGGTTGGGCCGATGGACAACAACGCCTACCTGCTGCGCTGCACGGCCAGCGGCGAGGGTCTGCTCATCGATGCGGCCAACGAGGCTGATCGGCTGCGAGAGCTGGTGCGCTACGAGGGGCCGCCGGTGTCGGCGATCCTGACCACGCACCGGCATGCCGACCACTGGCAGGCACTGGCCGAGATGGTCACCGACGCAGGTGCCGCCGTGTACGCCGGCGACCCGGACGCCGACGACCTGCCGGTCGCCGTCGACGAGCGCCTTTTCCATGGCGACGCGATCGAGGTCGGCGAACTGTCCATGCAGATCATCGCGCTGCGCGGGCACACGCCCGGCTCGGTCGCGGTGCTCTATCGCGACCCAGCGGGAATTCCCCATTTGTTCACCGGCGATTCTCTGTTCCCGGGTGGGGTAGGGCGCACGACTTCGCCGGAGAACTTCACCTCGCTGATCAGCGACGTCGAGGAGCGGATCTTCGGCGTGCTTCCGGACGAGACATGGTTCTACCCAGGCCACGGCAACGACTCGACTCTCGGCAACGAGCGTCCGCACCTGGCCGAGTGGCGCTCCCGGGGCTGGTAGCCGATCACGTGCCTGCCCAGGGAGAGATGGGGCGCCGACCTGTGCGGGAACCCGTGTCTGGGTTGCGGTTTCGACTGGAACATCGGAGCTGCGCAGGCGGTGAACCTGAATCGCAGCATGCCCGAGCGGTTCGCCACGCGATTGGCTGGGACGTCGACCGGATCGTGTGCGGCGAAAGCCGCTAAACGCTTCCCGGCTGAGATTTCGCGAGCCGGACGACGTCCTCGACGATCTGCGCCAGGGCGCCGACACCGACGGACAGATGTCCCTCACCCTCGAGCAGGCGCGGCTTCGCCGTGGGCAGGTGCGCAGCCAGCCACTGGCCGTGCGAGAACGGCACCATGCGGTCCTGCGCACCCTGCCACACGGCGACCGGGCACTTGATCTTCGTGATCTCGAAGCCCCACGGCTTGACGAAGGCCAGGTCGTCGTCGCGCCAGCCGGCGATGCCGGTGCTCACTGCCTTGCGGAACGATGCGGCCGCCCATTCGGCGAATCGACCTGTCAACGATGCCCGGTCGACGTCGGAGACGAGGTCGCCGAGAGCGTCGTCCAGATCGCTCGCGGTGACCTGCGAGAGGCCGACTGCCTCCTCGGCCAGGTAGGCGCTCAGTGCCTCCTCTGCGTTGAGCGCGGCGCCGAACTCTTCGACGTTCTCCTCGCCCATGCCGGCCATCCAGTCGATTCCGTCCGCGGGATACGGCGCGATCGCTGCAATCGTCGCCGCTGCGGCACAGCGTTCGGGCAGCAGCGCCGCGCAGGCAAGCGCGTGCGGGCCGCCACCGGACCAGCCGATGGTCACGAACCGGTGCGCGCCCAGCGAGTCGAGGATCGTTGCCACATCGGCCGCTGCGTCGGCGACCGACCGGCCGGGCATCGGATCGGAGCTGGCATAGCCGGGACGCGAATGCCAGACCTCTTCGCTGGTCATAGGCAAGTACCTCCTGCTCCGGAGCGCGCGAACGAACCCGGGTGGTACGCCCATGCCCGCGAGGCCGATACCTTGGCATCAAGAGAATTCGGGCGAGATGGACGAGATGCCAACGCGCTGCACCGTACTGGACAACTATCAGGGTGCTGCAACTGTGCCTACGGACTGGACGCCGATCACCGATCGCGTCGAAGCTCGCACGTTGCGCGAGCTTCGTCACCGACGAGGGGTAACTCGCCCAGATACTCCAGGATGACGAGATCTCCGCATTCCTCGACGGCAAGCCGATCCGGACCTTTGAGGCGCCGTCGTGAAAGGTCGCGGCCAGGTCCGCTCATGACAGCTGTCATGGCTCGCCGGCGACGCATGGCAGTAGGCGTGTCGCGCCCTCGGGTGGCACCGTGGAGCCCATGCAGACCCCGGCGATCGCCATGACGCCACAACTGCGCCAACCGGCGCATCGGGTGAGCCGGCGCGCGATGACGCTCTGGGCAGCCCGGGCAGCGAGCATCTGGATAACGATCGTCGCGATCGAGGTGGTGATCCTGCTCGTGGGAGAGCACGACATCGCCGCCTGGCGCTACGCCACGGTCGCCGCGACCGGCGCTGTAGCTCTCGCCCACATCGTGATCATGCCCCAATGGCGCTATCGCGTGCACCGCTGGGAAACGACGCCGACAGCCGTCTACACGCAGGCGGGTTGGGTCAACCAGGAGCGGCGCATTGCGCCGGTATCGCGCATCCAGACCGTCGACATCCACCGCGGACCACTCGAGCAGGTCTTCCGGCTCGCGAATGTCACCGTCACGACAGCATCGGCGGCGGGTCCGCTCAAGATCCACGGCCTGGACCGGGCAACCGCAGAACGGGTCGTGGACGAACTCACCGCCGTCGCGCACGCGTCGTCGGGTGATGCGACGTGACGGTGCCCGTCACAGCCGAGCCGGTCACGGCCGAGTCGGTCGACAACTGGCGCCGCCTTGACCCGCGAATGCTCGTGATCCATCCGATCGTCGAGATCGCGCGTGCATTCCCTGCGCTGATCGGACTCCTGCTGGCCGGCCAGGGCAGCGGGCATGGCTCGCGGTGGAGCCTGATTGCGACCGCGGTCGTCGCCGGCGCGGCAACTCTGCGTTGGTTCACAACGCGCTTTCGCATCACGTCCACCCAGATCCAATTGCGGCACGGCCTGCTCAGACGCCGCACCGTGGCCGCCCCGATGGACCGTGTTCGGACGGTCGACGTGACGGCGCACGCCTTACACCGCGTGCTGGGCCTTGCCCGGGTCGTGATCGGAACCGGCACCTCCGATCGCAAGGGCCGCCCTGCTCTCACTCTCGACGGACTGCGCGCGGGTGACGCCGCGAAACTGCGGGCCGAACTGCTGCATCGCGACCCGGCAGCGCCGCAGCCCGCGACGGACCACCCCGCGGTCGCCTCAGCGGTTCCAGCCGATGCCGACTGGGAGATCCTGCGGCTGCCCCGATCCTGGGTTCGCTACGCACCGTTCACACTTTCCGGGGCGCTTACCGCGGCCGCTATCGCCGGCTTCGTCTGGCGGGTGGAAAGCGAGGCACACATCAACCCGGATCGCTTCGGCCCGTTGCGCGATGTCATGAACCAGCTGAGTACCGCCCCGCTCTGGCGCGACGTGCTCGAAGTCATTGCCGCGGCGATCGTGTTCATCGCCGCGGCGTCGACGGCCGGATATGTGCTCGCCTTCTGGAACTTCCGGCTCAGCCGCCACTTCGGCGGCACGCTGCATATCAGCCGGGGGCTGATCACGTCGCGGGCGACGAGTATCGAAGAGCGCCGGGTACGCGGCGCCGAGGTGAGCGAACCACTGCTGCTGCGTGCGGTGGGCGGCGCGCGGACGATCGTGATCGCCACGGGTCTGCGGGTCGGACGCGGCGCCGAACGCGGCGGCACCCTGCTCATGCCGCCCGGGCCGCTCAGCGAAGCCATCCGGGTCGCGGGCACCGTCGTGGGTGTTTCGCGTCCGTTCACGATGCCGCTGCTCGCGCACGGCCCCCGAGCCCGTAGACGGCGGTTCGCGCGGGCGCTCTCCGGCAGCGTTACGGCAGCCGCTGTGATCGCGCTGATCTGGCGCCTCGTCGGGCTACCCAACTGGGGTTGGCTCGGTGGGCTGATACTGATTCCGCTCAGCCTGCCGCTGGCCGCCGACCGGGCACGCAGTCTCGGCCATGCCCGCAGCGGCGGCTATCTCGTGACCCGCCGCGGTTCACTGGTGCGCCGCCGAGCCGTCGTCGGCTGCGACGGCGTCATCGGAGTCAACGTGCGCAGCACGTATTTTCAGCGCCGGGCCGGACTCGCCACGCTCACTGCGACGACTGCGGCGGGCCGGCAGGGCTATCGCGTCCAGGACGTCCCCGAGCCGGATGGGGTCCAGTTGGCAAACACGCTCGTGCCGGGGCTGCTCGACGAGTTCCTCCAGAGACGAGCGGATTCACTCGGTGCCGCCGAGGGCGAAGTCGTCGGACTGCCCCGGTGAATGGTCTGCGCCCGTGCGCGGTGCGGTATGAACATCGCATGCACTCGCAGCAGGTGCCGGCCCTGGAGGTTGGCGGCACACACGTCAGTGCGGCACTGATCGACGCCGCCACCTGGCAGATCGTGCCCGGCACGTTGAGCCGACGCGCGCTGGACAGCCAGTCATCGGCTGACGCGCTGTTGCGCGAGTTCCTTGCTGCAGCAGCCGCGCTGCGCGTCGGCGACGATGCGCAATGGGGCGTCGCGATGCCCGGTCCGTTCGACTATGCGCGCGGCATCGCGCTGTTCGAGGACGTCGGCAAGTTCGACAGCCTGCGCGGCGTTGATCTGCGCACCGCACTGTGCGATGGCATCCGCCCGCGTCCGGCATCGGTCAGCTTCCTCAACGACGCCGACGCATTCCTGCTCGGTGAGTGGCTGCACGGGGCGGCGACGGGTTACCCGCGTTGCGCCGCCATCACGCTGGGCACCGGGGTCGGCTCGGCGTTTCTCGCCGACGGCGAGATCGTCAACGGCGGTCCCGACGTTCCGCCGGACGGACGTGCACATCACCTGCGCATCGACGGCCAGCCGCTCGAAGATGTCGTGTCCCGCCGGGCGATCCGGTCTCACTTTCGAGCGGCGACGGGTGACGCCGCGGCCGACGTGCGTGAGATCGCCGAGCGGGCACGCAACGGGGATCGCAGCGCCCGACAAGTGATCGATGCCGCGATGCGCTCGCTGGGCGTCGCGCTCACCCCGTGGTTGCACCGCTTCGGGGCCGAGGTTGTGGTCGTCGGCGGCTCGATGTCGGCGTCCTGGGATCTGTTCGGCCCAGCGTTCACCGCCGAGTTGCACCAGCCGATCGCGGTGGTCGTCGCGCAGGATCCCGAGCACGCCCCGTTGCTCGGGGCGGCGCGCTACGCGCTCAGGCAACACCGATCAGAATGCGCGGATGTGCCGCGGGATTCAGCCATTTCATGATCGAAACCAGGGTCGACTCGGGGATCGAGACACATCCGGCCGTCGACCCGCCGTCGGTGACGTGCAGGAAGAACGCACTGCCCGCGCCAGGTGTCACCGGGAACCGGTTGTAGTCGATAACGACCGCGTAGGTGTACACGTAGCCGGCTGAGTACAGGTTCTCGCCCGCCCCGGTGTTGAACGGGCAGTTGCCGGAGCACCGGTAATGCGCGTTGTAGTAGCGCGAGGAGGAGTCACTGACCCACCAGTCGCTGGAATCGGTACGGAAGTACGGCAGCGACGCGCCTGGATTCGACGCGCGGCCGAACGCCTGGGTGAGCCCGAAGCTGCCGATCGGAGTGGCTGACGTGCTCTCGCTCGGATGCTCGGTCAGCCCCTGCGAGCCGACGTGCGCGGTGACGGTGCTGCCGTAGCGGCGCCAGCCCGAGGACCCTTTGCTCCAAGCCTGCAGGCTGGCCGTCGTGCTACCGGTAGATGAGGCGACGACGGTGATGACCTGCTGCGCGCTGCCGGTGCTCTCGTGCAGCGGCAACGCCGAGCCGGCCGGTGCAGAGCTGGGCCTGGGTGGTGGCGGTGGTGGCGGTGGCGGCGGTGTCGAGGTGTGCCGTGCCGACGAGCGGCGCGGCGCATGCGAGGTCCTTGCCGGCGCCGTGTGGGTCGCCCGCGCGTGGCTCGTCGATGCCGAGCTCGGCGGTTGCGACGACGGCGTACTCGGACGGAGCGACACGTTCTGCGCGGCCTGGTGTGACGAAGTACAGCCGATCAGGACGAGCGAGGCGAACGTCCCGGCAGCGACAAGGCGCAGCAAGTTGACCGTGGCGGGCACCTGCCCAGCCTCTCACGACACCCCGATGAGGATTCGCGGATGGGTGCTTGGGCGCAGCCATCGCATGATCGAGACGAGCTTCGACTGCGAGATCGCGACGCATCCGGCCGTGGCGGCCCCGTCGGTGACGTGCAGGAAGAACGCGCTGCCTGCGTTCGGCGTTGGGTGCGGGAATCGGTTGTAGTCGATCACGACGGCGTAGTTGTAGAACGGTGTCTCGTAGCGCAGATGCTCGTTGGGCGCGCCCGTCGTGAACGCGCAGTGGCTCGAGCAGTGCTGGTGGGTGTTGTAGAGCGACCCGGCCTGACTGATCCACCAGTCGGCAGCGTTCGTCTGGAAGTAGGGCAGGCCGGTGCCGGGATTTGCCAGCGCGCCGAATGCCTCGGTGAGGGTGAAGCTACCGATCGGCGTCGCGGAGCGGCTCTCGCTCGGCTGAGTGGTCAGCCCCTGCGAGCCGACGTGCGAGGTGACCGCGGATCCGAAGCGCACCCACCCTCCGCCGGGCGCCTTGCTCCAGCCTGCAGCAAGGCGGTCGTACTGCCCGCAGACGGCGCCACGACCGTGATGACTCGCGTCGCGCTTCCGGTGCCGTATCCCAGCGGCAACGGCCCGCCGCGCTGCGGGGCCGGTCTGCTGGCCGGCTTGGGCACCGGCTGTGCTCGGTGCGTCGTGCTGGGCCGAGGTGCCGGATGGCTGCTCGGGCGAGCGGGCGATGTGCGCGCAGGTTGCCTGCTGCGTGCCGAGGTGGTCGGGTGCGGTCGCGGGCCGGTTGAGCGCGACGCTGTTGTCATCGCGGCGGCGCGGGTCGGCAGGGCCGCATCCACGCTGTCGCTGCTTTCGGGCGCGGATGTCAGGGACGGCAGCGCGTCGGGGGTTCGGTCGTCGTGCTGCGCGGGTTGCGCGGCCGCGAGTGTGACCACGACCGTGGCGCAGGCGCCGATGGCTGCCAGCACGGCACCCGTCGTGACTATGCGTGAAACCCGCACGTGACGAGTGTGCCAGACGTGACCATCGTGACCAGTGAGGAATCGCGCTGGACGAGTTGCCCGCCCGGCCGCCACCTGCCCGTCCCGGGCCGAACCACCCGGCAGCAGGCCGTGAGCTGTCTGGCAAGCTCCCCACATGGTTCTCGAGGTCGCGAATATCGACGTGCAGCCGGGCAGCGAAGAGTCCTTCGTCAAGGCCTATCTGGGCGCTCGCGAGGTGCTGCTCAGCACACCCGGCTGTCATTCCGCACGGATGACCCGTGGCATCGAATCACCGTCGCGATTCGTGCTGCTCGTCGAGTGGGACACCGTCGACTCGCACGAGCAGAACTTCCGCGCAACGGACCGTTTCACAACTTGGCGCGCGGCGATCGGCCCGTTCTTCGCCAATCCCCCGCATGTCGAGCATTTCGCGGACGTCGACGCCGATTGACGTCAGCAGCCGCGCTACTCGTCCAGGGCAGCCTCGACGAGGTTGCCGTCAGGGTCGGCAACCGCCGCTCCGTAGTAGCCCGGCCGGTAGATCTCCCAGCGGCGCGGCGCCTGGTGGGCTGTTCCACCGGCCTGCACCGCCGCCGCGAAGAACGCGTCGACCTCGTCTCGCGAGCGGGCCACGAACGCAACGTGTGCGGCATGGGTCGGCGCGGCCCCGGCGACGAGCCAGAACACCGGCGTGCCCTCGGCCGGGCCGTACCCGGCCGCCTCCAGGGCGGCGTCGTCCTCCTCCTCGTCGCCGAACTCCTGCGCCCGGTCGAGCCCGAGTGCGGCAAGGGCCGCGTCGTAGAACGCGAGGCTGCGCGCGAAGGCGCTCGCGCTGAGCGTGACGTGCCGCAGTCCGGGCATCGGCACATCATGCCGCAGGGCCTATCGTCAGCTCGTTCCTGTCAGAGGACGATGCCGGCCTGACCAGCACGATCAGCCCCATGCCAGCGGCCACCGGCACAAGCCCGCCCCGCCGCGCCCAACGCCTAGAAGGGCACCTCGACGCCCAGGTTCCGATCGCGTGCCACAGAGACGATGTGCGCCGCAACCGCGACGTCCTGCAGTGCCAAGCCGAGCGACTCGAAGACGGTGATGTCGTCGGCGGTCGTCCGGCCTTGTGTCCGAGTGCCCGCCAGTAACTCGCCGATTTCGGGGAAGTCGACATCGGACGGGATCGCACGCTCCCGGATAGGAATGAGTAGGTCGCCTGCCGCTGCCGATGCGCCATCGCGACTGTCGACCACGACATGTGCGTTCGCGACGACATTCGTGTGCAGTTCGCGCGTGGTCGCTTCGAACGCACCCACGGCGTTGACGTGCGCGCCCGGGGCCAACCACGCCCTGTCTAGGAGAGGCTCGCGTGAGGACGTCACCGTGCAGATCAGGTCCGCGCCGGTCACGGCCTCTCGTACCGTGGCGGATGCCTCGACGTCGTAACCGTGCTCGGCCGCCCATGCGACGAAGGCTTTGGCTCTGGCCTCGTTGTGGTTCCACACCCTGATCCGGCGAAGTGTTCGCACGGTTGCCATGGCTGCCAGGTGAGCGCGAGCTTGGACTCCAGCGCCGATGAGCGCAAGGTCACCGGCGTCGGACCGTGCCAACACGTCGGTCGCAACCGCCGATACGGCGCCGGTGCGGATCTCCGTGGCCACGCCGCCGTCAAGAAGAGCAACCAACGAGCCGTTCTCGGCATCGAAGAGGGCGATGAAACCGGAGATCGCGGGTAGCCCGCGATCTTGGGGATTATCCGGGAAGAACGTGATCACCTTGAGACCGAACGCAATCTCATCGGCCGCCACGACGGCCGCCTTGAGGAAGGTGAGTCCATTCAGCTGTGGTGGCTGGAGTACGACACGCATCGGCTGGTACACCTTGCCCTCGGCGAATGCGCGCATCGCGCTACGCATCACGTCAACGGCAGCCGGCATGGGCAGCGCTGTGCGGACGGCGTCCGCATCAAGGATCAGCATGGTCAGTCGCCTCTCACCGCGTCGATAGCTACCTCGGGTGTCACCGTCACATCGACTTGTTCGCGGGCGAGTCCGTCAGCGATCGCTGCGCCGACGATTCCCCCGCCGACGATCACCACTCGTCGCATCATCGGGATCCCTCTTGGCCAGCTCGCCGGCCCCGCCGACGGCGCGGACATCGTGCATGAGATCGCCGGCCTGATAGGCGCCGGACGGGAGCTCGAGTTCGGGTGTCTCGGCGTCGTTCAACGGAGGCTGCTCGGCACCGACTGCCCGTTCGGTCTCGCCGGGCCTGACCAGGCCGCGGTCGACGACGGCGTCGACCAACTGCAATGCGCGGGCCTCGGCGTCCACCAGCCGCGCCACGCGAGTTGCCTCGTCCTCTTCGATGCTGAACTCATCGAGCGACGTCATGTTGCGACCCGACCCGGCAGGTGATCGCGATAGACCGGCGCCCGCCGTTCGCGTACCGCGGCGAGCGCCTCCTTGGCGTCGGGCTCGGCGACAAGACGCCCGGTCATCCGTTGCTCGAACTCGTAGCCGGCCTTGAGATCCATGAACTCGACGGTGTTCAGACTCTCCTTGGCATGGCGAAGCGCGGCGAGGCTGTGTCGCGTCATCCTGTCCGCCAGACCGAGCGCCGCGTCGAGCAGCTCGTCGTCCGGAACGACACGCAACACCGAGCCGTACTGGACCAGCTCGGACGCCGGGCACGGGTCGGCGGTGAAGTACATGGCCCGCACGATCGGCTGAGGGATCAGGCGGGCGAGGTGTCGAGCTCCTCCCATGACGCCCACGCTTACCTCGGGCGTGCCGAACCGAGCGCTCTCACCCGCCACCACCACGTCGCAACTCGCGGCGAGGGCCAAGCCGGTGCCCAATGCCGCGCCACCGACCGCGCCGATCACCGGCACGGGGCAGTCGTAGATCGAGGCGAAGGCGTCTCGGACGAGTCGCATGAGCCCGGCCGAGTTGACTGCGGACAGCGTCACGAAGTCGTCGAGATCATTTCCCGCGCAGAAGTGCTTTCCGGCGCCGGTGAGCACCACCGCCTTCACTCCCGGCAGCACTTCGTCGAACCGGCCGAACAGATCGCGTATCTCCTCGTACATGACCCGGTTCACCGCGTTGACCGGTGGCCGGTTCAGCGTCACGAGGGCGGTCGCACCCTGTTGGCGTATCGACAGGAACTCGTATGGCATTGGACCCTCTCATCGATCGGCGGACGATCCTGCGTCGCGCACAACGCCCGGTCGGGCGACCGGGCAGATGGGCAGTACGAGGTGCGACGGGTGCGACGCGTCCCGGTAGATGGTTTGTGTCGCCGGCACCGAATCTCCCGGCTCGCCACCGAGATTGGTGTTGCGGTCGAATCGCGGGAAGTCCGACGAGCTGATGTCGACGCGGATGCGGTGTCCTGCCTTGAACCTGTTCGCGGTGACCCACATGTCGATCTCCAGCGGGTAGATCTCACCGGGCACGAGAAGCTCCGCGCCTCGATCGAGGTTGCGATACCTCGCCCGCAGCAGACCGTTCTGCAACTGGACGGCCCGCCCGTCCGGAGACACATCGCTGAGCCGCGCGACGAAGTCGGTGTCCACCGCGGACGAGCTCGCGTAGAGCACCATGCGCAGTTGGCCCACGACATCTACGTCGCGCTCCAACGGCTCAGTCGTGTAGGTGAGGACGTCGCTGCGCTGCTGAACCGCACTGACATCCACGCTTCCGGGCGGATAGACCCAGGACACGATGCTGCCGCCCACCGTCGGGGTCGGGTCGAGCGGATCGTAGACGTAGTGGTCCGCCGCCTGCTGCTCCCGCGGAGCCGCGGTGCGGAGCGTCCCGTCGGCGCCGAGATAGAACGGGGTGTCCTCTGCTTCAGGCAGCGGCCAGTCATCCGCGCTGCGCCACTCGTTGGCTCCCATGAGGTAGTAGGTCACCCGCGGCCAGTCGTCGATGGCGCCGTCTCGGACGGTCTGGAACCAGCGCAGCACGAAATCGACGTTGATCACGTGATTGTGCTGCAGCTCCGGATGCTCGCCCATGCCTTCCTTGTAGCCGGGCAGGTTGTGCGCGGACGGGCATACGACGATGCGGGTCTTCGAGCGCAGCGGTTCGGGCGCGTGCTCGCGCAATAGCTCCCACGTTGCCAACGCGTCGTTGATGAACCAGTCGTACCAGCCGGTGCGCAGAAGCGGGATCGCATGAAAGTCAGCGCACTGCCGTGCGGGATCAACTGTGGGCAGCGTGTGCCGGTCGACCGAGATGCCTTGGCCGAAGATGGCTCCGAGGTTCTCGGCGTCGAGCATTGTGACATGCGGTGCGCCGGTGACACTCCGAACGAACTCGGCCCGTTCCGTGCACGTCAACGAGCAGTAGTGCGCCCACAACCAGGCCTGCGCCTCGACCGTCGACAGGTCCTTGATCTCGGGAAACGACTCCGCCAGCTCCGCGAGCTTCGGGCTGACGACCGGCTCGTTGTACAAGCCCGTCGACAGCGTTTCATCCAGCATCATCGGTTCGAGCGCCCAATACGGCAGCTCCACCTTGTCCTCGCCTTTGCCGATGGTGCGAGCAAGGGCATTGACCACCATGTGCAGATTCGCCGTCTTGGCACCGACGCCAAGGCCGCTCACGTCCGGAACGATCGTCGTCATCTTCGGATGTGTCGCCATCGGCCACTGCACCTGGCCCACGTACGAGCCGCCGACCGCGCCGATGAATCCGTCGCACCACGTTTGGGCGCTGATCCACTCGACGAAGTCGTAACCATCGTCGGGCTCGAACATGTAGAACTCGTGACCCTCGGGTTCACTGCGACCGGTGCCGCGAAGGTCCTGCGCCGCCACGACATATCCACGGCGCGAGAACGCCATGAAGGCCGCCACCATGTGGTCGGCATCGCGGCCGTAGGGAGTACGCACCGCGACCACCGGAGCCGGCAACTGTGGGGGCAGATACAAGTCGGTGGCGAGTCGCACGCCGTCTCGCGTCGGCACGAACACCGTTTCGAGCTTGATGTCCGCAGCCTCGAACTGCGCCGGCGTGCGAACGTCCTTGCTCTTCAGCGCGAACTTGAGGTCGTCTGACACGGTCATCAGGCCGGCTTTCCCATCACGTCGCGGAGAACTCGCATCACGTTCTCGCCCAGCACCTTGCGAATATCGGATTCGGGGTAACCGCGCTGCACCATGACCTCGGTGATCTTCGGCAGGTCCGAGGGGCGTGTGATCTCGGCGGGCTGATACGGCTTGCTACCGCTCGGTATACCAACCCATCCGCCGAAGATGTTCTGGTAGTAGTCGTCGATGATGTCCGGTCCCAGGCCGACGTGATCGATGCCGGCCACGTCGACGATGTGTTCGATGTGGTCGACCACGCGCTCGGCCGTCGGGTTGGCTCCGTCGATGAAGAAGGGAATGGCGGCCGCGATTCCGATGACCCCGCCGAGCTCGGCAATGCCCTTGATCTGCTCATCGCCGAGATTGCGGTGGCTGTCGGTGATGCCGAGACAGGCCGAGTGCGTGGCCAGGAACGGCCGGGTCGCCAGCCGAAGCACGTCCTCGACACCTACCAGCCCAAGGTGGCTGATGTCGAACACGATGCCGAGCTCCTCCATCTCGCGCAGCGCAGTGATCCCTTCCGGCGTCAGGCCGCCGCGCGATGTTGCGTCCAGCGCACTTCCGTCGGCGAGAAAGGTACGGCCGAAGTGGGCCATGGAGATCACTCGCACCCCGACCCTCGCCATGGTGCGCACCAGTTGCGGGTCCTGCCCGATGGCGTGTGCACCCTCGAGGGCGATCACCAGTGCGATACGCCCGGACGAAGTGGCGGCATCGACGTCCGCGCCGGTCAGGCACACCGCGACGTCGGTGCTGTGCTCGTTTGCGAGCTCATGGATCCGTTCGACAAGCAGCAGCGTCCGGCGCAGCGCCCCTTCGGATTGGAACTGATCCTCGATGCAGATGGGCAGTACCTGCACGTCGACGCCCCCCGCGCGCAGCTCCGGTAGCCAGAACGTGCCGAAATGATCGCGTTGATCTCGTCGATCGAAATGGTCGACCAGCAGGATGAGGTCGTTGTGCGTGTCGACGACAACGGCGTCGTCGTGTAACCGACGTGACTCTGTCATACGTGATATAGTACATCGAAGCGCACCGCAATGACACGGCTCAATCGGCGGGTCCAGTAACATGCGATACATGGCACGCGCAACTGAATCAGTTGGGTCTCTCAGCCCGCTGCGTGCGTCGAGCCTGCGCGAACAAGCAGCCGAAGCCATTCGCGCCGGCATCATCAGTGGCAAGATCGCTGCGGATGTCATCTACAGCGTGCCGGCACTCGCTGCGGAGTTGGGGGTATCCGCCACGCCGGTGCGAGAGGCGATGCTCGACCTCGTCGGCGAAGGGCTCGTGATCGCCGTCCGCAACCGCGGTTTTCGCGTCATCAGGCCCACTACCAAGGACCTCGAAGATATCCTCAGCATCCGTCTGCTGCTCGAAGCGCCCGCGATGGGCGAGGTGGCGGTGTCGCATCAGGACGGCGCGCTGGACAAGTACTATCCCCTGGCTGACCGGCTGCCCACCCTGGCCCGCAGGGGGCAGGTCCAGGCCTACCTCGATGTCGACGCCGAGCTTCATCTTGGACTTGTGGCGCTGCTGAACAATCCGCGGCTTGTGGACATGGTGCGGCTACTTCGCAACCAGAGTCGACTGTTCGATCTCGGGCGCCTCATCGCGGCGCGCGAACTGACCCAAGCCGGAGCCGAACACCGGGAACTGCTCGAGGCCATCGCGTCGCGAAACCGCAAACACACCGAAGCCCTCACCCGCAAGCACCTCACTCAGGTGCGCCAGGCGTGGACGCGTAACGCCGACGACCTGGCCTGACTGCATCCGTAGCTGTTCTCACCATCGCGCGGCGTTCCGCTCGAGACTCTCCGAGAGTAATATACTACGTACCACACTACACAGACGGAGAGTCATGGCGATCGAGCACGACCCCTACAACGACGCGATCGACAGCGTCGACCCAGACACCACATCAGCACGGGGCCGGCCGGCCAGCGACCGGGTCAAGGTGAAGCGACGCCCCGCTCGGGCCAACTACCAGCAGGACGTCATCCACAAGATCTTCGATGACGCTCTGGTCTGCCATGTGGCAATCGTTGTTGACGACCAGCCCTACATCCTGCCCTATCTGCACGTGCGCATCGGTGATCAGATCTACCTGCACGGCGACAAGCGCAACGGCCTGCTCGCCCACATCGCATCGGGCAAGCCGTTGTGTGTCGAGGTGACGACGATCGACCGGCTCATGTGGGGCCGGTCGGCGTTCCAGAACTCGCTGAACTACCGCTCCGCAGTTGCGTTGGGCGTCGGCCGGGTCGTCGAGGACGAGGCGGAGAAGCAGCGTGCGCTATGGGCCCTGGTCCGCAGGATCCTTCCACCCGAACGCGTTCCCACGGTGCGGCCACTGGCTGACCACGAAATCAATCGCACCGTGGTCATCGCGGTCCCGCTGGACGAAGCCTCTGCGAAGATCCGCACCGGACCAGCCGTGGACGACGCAGCAGATCTGAACGCACCGATCTGGGCCGGCGAGATCCCGATCACCACCTCATTGGGCACGCCGATCGGCGATGACAAACTGCTCGACGGAATCGAACCGCCTTCCTACCTGGCCGGCTGGCCGGGCCCTCCGGTCCTCGGGTCCTCCGCGTCGGACTGAACCAAGACCACCGTCCGCCGCGGTCGTTCATCAACCCGCAGAGTGAACACATCAGGCCTCAACGATCCGGTGAACAGCATCAGGCCGAGGGCGACGCTGCGCTTCCGGCCGAACCGGTCGGCGGCGACCCCGCACGCCAGCCCGATACTCGCTGATCAGACCGGCCACGCCTCGCGACGCCAGGCAGCGTCCCAGAACATCCATTCATAGCGGGCGGTCGTGACGAAATGCCGGCGCGCACGTACCTCGTCGGCCGTGCTCAGTGTCGGTCCGGTGCGATCGGCGACGACCAGCACCTCATCCACCACCGCGGCGAATTCGTCGCCGGCATACGTGTTGATCCAGCGCTGGTAGCGCGTATCGGGCGAACCGCTGGTAACCAGCGCAGCACCGACCTCGGCGTAGATCCAGTAGCAGGGCAGCACCGCGGCCAGCCCCTCGGCGAAGCTGCCGCCGTACGCCGTTGCGAGCAGGTAGCTCGTGTACGCCTGCGTCGTCGGCGCGACGGGTGTCGCGTCGACGGAAGCGGCGTCGAGTCCGAGTTCGGAGAGCAGGGTGCCGTGCAAGGCGAGTTCGACGTCGACCGTGCCTGCTGCGTGCCGGGCGAACATCCCGGTGTCGGCGTGCGTTGGGGCCTTCGCGCCGACGATCGTGAGCGCCCGCGCGTAGTCGCGCAGGTAGTGCGCGTCCTGGGTCACGTAGTGCGCGAACGCGCTCGGATCGAGATCGCCGGACGTCAGGCCGGCCAGAAAGGGATGCTCGAGGATCGCGGCGTAGATGTCGGCGGCGTCGGCCCAGAGGCGCGCGGTCCAACTGTCGGGGCTGCGGGTCACGGCACCGAGCATGCCATCCGGATACTTGTGCGCTATGACGACCTCGCCGCCCACCGCCTTGACGATCGCCGGCTCCGACTCCGGTGGCGGAGCCGGCATTCAGGCCGATCTGAAGACCTTCCTGGCCTGCCGGGTCCACGGGATGTTGGCGATCACGGCCGTGACTGTGCAGAACTCCCTTGGCGTCACGGGATTCTACGAACTGCCGCCGCATGCCGTTGCCGAGCAGATCGAGTCGGTGGCCAGCGACATCGGCGTAGGTGCTGCCAAAACCGGCATGCTCGCCTCGGCGGCGATCATCGAAGCAGTTGCCGAGACAGTCAGCCGCCTGCACGTATTCCCGCTGGTGGTCGATCCGGTCGCCGCGTCCCAGCACGGCGACCCGCTGCTACGGCCCGACGCGCTGCAGGCACTGCGGGAACTCGTCATTCCCTTGGCCACCCTGGTGACGCCGAACCTGGGCGAGGTGCGCCTGCTCACCGGCATCGAGGTACGTGACCGGGCCGGCATGCACGACGCCGCTCGGGCCATGCACGCGATGGGCCCGGAATGGGTGCTCGTGAAAGGCGGTCACCTGCCCGACGGCGATGCGGTCGATCTACTCTTCGACGGCGAGACGTTCGTCGAGCTCACCTCGCCTCGCCTCGACACGGCGCACACGCACGGTTCGGGCGACACGCTCGCCGCCTCGATCTGCGCAGGCCTCGCTCGGGGCATGGACGTGACGGGTGCCGTCCGATCCGGCAAGCGGTTCATCACCGGGTCGGTCGAGGGTTCGTTCCCGCTGGGCAAGGGGCTGGGTCCGGTGGGCCATTTCTGGCGGGTGCGCGACTGGCCCGAGTCAGACGCTCCGTAGCCGCTCGGCGAAAGCGCGCGTGGCGGCTGCCGGATCGTCGGCCTCGGTGATGGCCCGCACGACCACCACCCGCCGGGCGCCGCGGGCGATCACCTCGTCCAGGCGCGCCAGCGACTCGATGCCACCGATGGCGAACCACGGCCGCGACGCGGCCCGCGCCGCATGCTCGATGAGCGCCAGACCCGCGGCGGGACGGCCGGGCTTCGTCGGCGTGGCCCAGGTCGGTCCCGCGCAGAAGTAATCGACTCCGGGCTCGGCGCTCGCCGCGTCGAGTTGGGCCGGGTCGATGCGTCGACCGCCCGATGAGGGGTGCGTCACCGACGATCTCGGCGCGCGAGCGGCACCGGAAGGTCGTCCTGGCCCAGATGCAGCATCGGCGCCTTCGCAGCGAGCGCCACATCGGCCCGGTCGTTGACGGCGAACAGCCGACCGTGCCGCCGCGCCGCGTCGGCGAACACCTCGAGCAGGCCGATCTCGTCAGCAGCCTCGAGGCCCTTCTCGCGCAACTGGACGATGTCGACGCCCGCGCCGAGCACCGCGTCGAGGAACTCGCCGAGATCGCCCTGCCGACGCCGGGAATCCGTGCACAGGTACAGGCGGGCGTCGGCGAGCGCAGCGCGGGGATCGGGCACGCCCGCACGCTACCTGGCATGCGCGGTATGGTCGGCAGGTACACGGGAGCCCGGTGCGGACCGGGCTGAGAGGGCTGGCTGGGAGCCACCGACCGTCTGACCTGATCCGGGTAATGCCGGCGCAGGGAGTGATCGCCCCCAGCCGGCGCAAGCATCGGCACATCACGTTGGGAGTGCGCGACATCAGATGAGCGACGTGATCATCGTCGGAGGCGGCGTCATCGGCCTCGGCATCGCCTGGCGATGCGCGCAACGCGGCCTCGAGGTCACACTCGCCGATCCGGCGCCCGGATCGGGAGCGTCATCGACCGCAGCCGGCATGCTCGCCCCGGTCACCGAACTGCACTACGGCGAGCAGTCGCTGCTCAAGCTCAACCTCGACTCGGCGCACCGGTACCCGGCCTTCGTCGAAGAACTCACCGACGTGACCGGCCAAGCGGTCGGTTATCGGCGCACCGGAACCATCGCCGTCGGCTGGGATGCCGCCGACCTCGCTGCGCTGCGTGATCTTCGGGCCTTCGGGCAGACGCTCGGCCTGTCGACCGAGCTGCTCACCAGCCGCAGTTGCGCCGACTCGAACCTGAGCTCGCGCCCGGGCTGCCCGGCGGGTTGCTGGCAAATGACGATCATCAGGTCGACAGCCGCCTGCTCCACGCAGCTCTGCTCGCCGGTGCGCAGAGCGCTGGTGCGCGTCTGGTGAGGGGGGGCGTCGCCGGGTTGCGCCTCGCCGTCCGACCGAGCGGTCGGTATTCGGCTCGACGACGGCCGCGACCTCGACGCGACCTTTGTCGTGTTGGCGGCCGGGGCGTGGTCGCCCCAGATCGTGGGGTTGCCACCCGGCCAGGTGCCGGTACGCCCGGTGAAGGGCCAGACCCTGCAGCTACGGGTCGCCGGCGAACCGCTACTGCGGCACATCGTGCGCGGCACCGTGAAGGGATCGCCGGTCTACCTCGTCCCGCGCGACGACGGGCGCATCGTCATCGGCGCCACCAGCGAGGAGGCCGGATTCGACCAGCGCCCGCGCGCGGGTGCGGTCTATGAACTGCTGCGCGACGCACAGTCCTTGCTGCCCCCGCTCGGTGAGGCGGAGTTCCTGGAGATCAGCACAAGCCTGCGCCCGGCCACCGCCGACAACGGCCCGCTGATCGGCCCGGCTGCCGTCGACGGCTTGATCCTCGCCACCGGGCACTACCGCAACGGCGTCCTGCTCACCCCGGTCACGGCCGACAGTGTCGCCGCGCTCGTCGCCGGTGACCCGATTCCCGACGTCGTGCGCCCGTTCACTCCGGCGCGCTTCCTCTCATCGAAGGTCAATGCATGAAGATCACGATCAACGGAGAACACCGGGTGTTCCACGACGGGGCCACCCTCGTCGACGTACTCGACCACGAGGCGGCACCTCGCCGCGGCACCGCAGCCGCGGTCGACGGCCAGGTCGTCCCGCGCAGCGAGTGGGCCACGTTCGTCCTGACCGAGGGCCAGGGGCTCGAACTGCTCACCGCGGTCCAGGGAGGCTGACGATTTGTCTGCCAACGACGACCCGTTCGTGATCGCCGGCACCGAGCTGTCCTCACGCCTGATTCTCGGCACGGGTGGCGCACCGAGCATGCAGGTCATCGACGAGGCAGTGCTCGCCTCGCAGACGGCGATGTGCACCGTCGCGATGCGCCGGGTATCGCCAGGCACCGACGGTTCGATCATCGACGTGCTCGATCGGCGAGGCGTCCGGATCCTGCCCAACACCGCGGGGTGCCGGACTGCGTATGAGGCGGTGCGCACCGCGCGACTCGCCCGCGAGGCACTCGAGACCGACTGGGTCAAGCTCGAGGTGGTGGCCGATGAACGCACGCTGCTGCCCGATCCGATCGAGCTGGTCGATGCGGCCGAGCAACTCGTCGCGGACGGTTTCACCGTGCTGCCGTACACGAATGACGACCCGGTGCTCGCCCGCCGGCTGCAGCAGGCCGGCTGCGTCGCCGTGATGCCGCTCGGCTCGCCGATCGGCAGCGGGCTCGGCATCGCCAACCCGCACAACATCGAGCTGATCGTCGCCGAGGCGCGCGTACCGGTCGTCCTCGACGCGGGCATCGGCACCGCCTCTGACGCCGCGCTCGCGATGGAGCTCGGGTGCGACGCGGTGCTGCTCGCCTCGGCGGTGACCCGAGCGCAGGAGCCCGCCCGGATGGCCGCTGCGATGGCCGCTGCGGTCACCGCCGGGCGTCTCGCGCGGCTGGCCGGCCGCATCCCGAAACGTCACCACGCGCAGGCATCCTCCCCCACGGAGGGCCTTGCCGTGTTCTGACCCGTGCCCTGACCCATCCATCCGCGGGAGCTCGGACCAGCCGGGCTGAGAGGGCGGCAGACCAGTGCCGCCGACCGCCGAACCTGACCGGGTAATGCCGGCGTAGGGAGAAGATGCATGTCGATCATCGATCAAGTCCGCACCGACAAGGCCGCGGAACCGGGGCGCACCCTCGCCGATCCCCCGCCACGAACGCTCGGGCCATTCGACCAGGTGGCGCTGTGGGGCAACCTCGGCGTCAGCCTGCTCGGCCCTACGGCCGCGCTGTTCGTCCTCGCGCCGCTAGGCACGCCGATGTCGCTGCTCGCCGCGTTCGTCGCGGTCGTGCTGGGCACGCTGATCGGGACCCTGCCCGTCGCGCTCTCAGCGCTGGCCGGGGCGCAGACCGGCCATCCGGCGATGGTGCTGTTGCGCGGGCTGTTCGGCGCGCGAGTGTCCTACCTGCCGACCGCGCTCAATCTGCTGCAGTGCCTCGGCTGGGCCGTCTTCGAACTCGTCGTCATCTCGACCGCGGCTCAGGAGTTGCTGCCCTGGAAGGTGCGCTGGCCCTACATCGTCGTGGCGGGCGTCCTCACCACGGTCATGGCGCTGCGTCCCCTGGGTGTCGTGCGAACGCTTCGCCGCTACGCTCTGGCCGCCGTCGCCGCGTCCAGCGTCTATTTCCTGGTCGAGTTCCTGCGACACCCGCTGCCGTCACTCGCCCACGGCTCATGGTCGGGATTCTGGCTGGCGACCGACGCGGTGATCGCAGTGTCGATCTCCTGGGTGCCGCTCGCCGCCGACTACACCAGGCACGCCCGGTCCGGACGGGCCGCCTTCAGCGGGTCGCTCGCTGGATACTCGATCACCCAGATCTTCTACTACTCGCTGGGACTGCTCGCGTTCTCGACGATCGTGTCCGCCGACGGCAACACCGATTCGAACCTGTTCCGGGCGTTCATCGCCCTTCCGCTGGGCTGGCTGCCGTTCGCCGTCCTGGTCTTGCGCGAGTTGGACGAGTCGTTCACGAACGTCTACTCGACGGTGGTCTCAGTGCAGAACCTGCGACCCCTCGCAGACCGCCGGGTTCTCGCCGTGGCCGTCGGGACACTGGCCACCCTCGGCGCGCTGGCATTGCACATCGCCGACTACCAGAACTTCCTGTACCTGATCGGGTCGGTCTTCGTCCCGCTGTCGGCCGTGTTCGCGGTCGACTTCTTCCTGCTGCGCAACGGCGCACGCTGGGACGCCTCGCAGTCCGCGCCACCGCGATGGAGCATGCTCGTGCCCTGGCTGATCGGCTTTGCCGCCTACCAGCTGATCAACCCGGGCGGTATCTCGTGGTGGGTGGCGGCGTGGAGCCACGCACAGAGCTGGCTGGACTTCACCCCCGAAACGTGGATGAGCGCGTCGCTGATCTCCTTCGCCGTGGCGGCGATTGCGACCGGACTCGTCGCCGCGGCGAGGCGGCGCCCCGTCGCACCGCCTGCTCGCGCAGAATGAACCCGTGCTTGTACGTGCCGAGGTTGCCGATGCATTGGCCCGTGGGCGAGCGGTGGTTGCCCTCGAGAGCACGATCATCAGCCACGGGCTGCCGCGCCCGGACAATCTGCGCATCGCCCGCGAGATCGAGCACGAGGTGCGCGCGGGGGGCGCCGTGCCCGCGACCGTCGCCGTCATCGATGGGGTTGCCCGGGTCGGCCTGGACGACGCCGCGCTGACCCGGATCGCATCGGGCGAGAACGTCGTCAAGGCCAGCGTTCGTGATCTTGCGGCGGTTGCCGCCTGCGGTGCCACGGCGGCCACAACCGTGGCCTCGACGGCGCACCTCGCCGCAGCGGCTGGCATCGCGGTTTTCGCCACCGGCGGAATGGGCGGAGTGCACCGGCAGGCACGCGAATCCTGGGACGAATCCCCGGATCTGTATGCGCTCTCGCGCACGCCCATGCTCGTGGTGTGCTCCGGGGTGAAGTCGATCCTGGACGTGCCGGCGACCCTCGAGCGCCTCGAGAGCCTCAACATCGGCGTGCTCGGCTACGGCACGAACGCCTTTCCGGGCTTCTATCTCACCGACTCGGGGTACCGGCTCGACTGGCGCGCCGACTCGCCGGCCGAGGTCGCCGCCGTCATGCGCGCTCGCGCCGAGCTCGGTACTGCCGCGTACGGCATGCTCGTCGCCAATCCGATCCCGATCGCCGACCAACTCAACCCGTCCCTGCATGAGCGGGTGCTCACCGGCGCGCTGGCGGCGGCCGATGCTGCCGGCGTCCACGGCAAGGACGTCACGCCGTTCCTGCTCGACTACTTCCACCGCGAGACCCGCGGTGCCTCGCTGCTGGCGAACGTGTCTCTGGTCGAGGGCAACGCCCGTCTCGCCGCCGAGATCGCCGTCGAGTTCGCCCGCCGCGCTTGAGCAGTGTGATCTGCCTCGGCGACGTCATGACAGACGTCCTAGCCCGGCTGTCCGGCCCGCTCGCCATCGGCTCCGACACGCCCTCGACCGTGACAGTGTGCGGCGGTGGCGGAGCCGCGAACACAGCATGCTGGCTGGCCGCCGCCGGGGTGCCAGTGGTGTTCATCGGCCGAGTTGGCGACGACGAGCGCGGTCGTGCCGCCACGGCAGCGCTGCGCGGCGCGGGCGTGGGCCTGGCCGTGACCGTTGATCCGGTCAGGTCGACCGGAACATGCATCGTGCTGGTCAGCGAGACAGGCGAGCGCACCATGATTCCCGATGCCGGCGCGAACGCCGGCCTGCGACCCGCTGATCTGCCCGGCGAGCTATTCGTCGAGCCCGCTCACCTGCACGTCTCGGGCTACGCGCTGCTGAACGAGTCGCCCCGCCCCGCCGCGCTCGCGGCGATGTCGCTGGCCCGCGAGCGCGGGTTACCCGTCTCGGTCGACGCCGCCTCGGCGGCCCCCATCCGGGCCGTCGGCGCGACGGCTTTCCTTGACTGGATCGGCCGGGTCACACCACTGTTCGCCAACGCCGACGAAGCCACCGCGCTGACCGGCGAGCTCGACCCGATCACCGCCGCCAAGGTGCTGTCTGTCCGATGTGGACAGACAGTGGTCAAGCGAGGGGCCCACGGTGCGATCTGGGCTCGCGACGGCGAAGCGGTCGAGGTATCCACAGCGCCGGTGTCTGCCGCCGACACCACCGGTGCGGGCGATGCGTTCGCCGCCGGTTTCCTTGCTGCCCAGCTCGGCGGGATCGTGCCGCAACTCGCCGTCAGCCTGGCGCACCGTTATGCCGCCCGCGCCGTATCTCAGGTGGGCGGGCGGCCGTATTAGGGTGCCGCACTGGTAGGACAGCCCTAGATCGTTACGGTGCCACACCGTGCTGGGAGTCCGTGCTGGCACACCGTTGATCGTCTCTGTCGAAGCCGCGAGCGATGGCGATGGCGGCTGCGGCAGAGATGATCAAGACCCGATGGGAAGTCTCGGAGCGGCGCGCACGTGCCATATCGCGATCTTCGCGATCTCGTCGAGCAGGCTCTGTGCGGACGGCCGGCTACGGTCATCGGACCCCTGCCACGTCCATGCCGCGCAGCTCCTTCTTCAGCTCGCCGATCTCGTCGCGCAACCGGGCTGCCACCTCGAACTGCAGTTCACGCGCCGCGCCGAGCATCTGGTCGTTGAGCTGCTGGATGAGGTCGGCCAGCTCCGCTCGCGGCATGCTCGGAGACGTCGAGCTTGCCGTCGGCGTGCGCGCCGACGCCGACCACTCCTGCGGCGCGACCGCCCCGGCCTGGCACCGCGGACTTGCCGCGCGACTGCGAGCGCCCGGAGCCGCCGACCGGGACGCACCCTCGCCGAGCAGCTCCTCGGTGTCCGCGGCCTCGCGGGCCAGCAGGTCGGTGATGTCGGCGATCCGCTTGCGCAGCGGCTGCGGGTCGATGCCCTGCTCGAGGTTGTAGGCGACCTGCTTGTCGCGCCGCCGGTTGGTCTCGTCGATCGCCTTCTGCCATCGACGGGGTGATCGTGTCGGCGTACATGTGCACCTGGCCGGACACGTTGCGCGCGGCGCGTCCGATCGTCTGGATCAGCGACGTGCCCGAGCGCAGGAAGCCCTCCTTGTCGGCGTCGAGGATCGACACCAGCGACACCTCGGGCAGGTCCAGACCCTCACGCAGCAGGTTGATGCCGACGAGCACGTCGAACTCGCCCATCCGCAGCTCGCGCAGCAGCTCGACCCGGCGCAGCGTGTCGACCTCGGAGTGCAGGTACCGCACCCGGATGCCCAGCTCGAGCAGGTAGTCGGTGAGGTCCTCGGACATCTTCTTCGTCAGCGTCGTGACCAGCACCCGCTCGTTGCGGTCGGCCCGCTCGCGGATCTCGTGCACCAGGTCGTCGATCTGGCCCTTGGTCGGCTTGACCACGATCTCGGGGTCGACCAGCCCGGTCGGCCGGATCACCTGCTCGACGAACTCGCCGTCCGTGCGGCCCAGCTCGTACTGGCCCGGGCGTCGCCGACAGGTAGACCGTCTGGCCGATGCGCTCGACGAACTCCTCGAACTTCAGCGGACGGTTGTCCATCGCGGACGGCAGCCGGAAGCCGTGCTCGACGAGCGTGCGCTTGCGCGACATGTCGCCCTCGTACATGCCGCCGGTCTGCGGCACGGTCACGTGCGACTCGTCGATGACGAGCAGGAAGTCCTCGGGGAAGTAGTCGAGCAGGCAGTTCGGCGCGCTGCCCCGCTCGCGGCCGTCGATGTGCAGCGAGTAGTTCTCGATGCCCGAGCAGAAGCCGACCTGGCGCATCATCTCGATGTCGTAGGTCGTGCGCATGCGCAGCCGCTGCGCCTCGAGCAGCTTGTTCTGCTCCTCCAGCTCGGCGAGCCGCTCGGCCAGCTCCTTCTCGATGCCGCGGATCGCCCGCTCCATCCGCTCCGGCCCCGCGGCGTAGTGCGTCGCCGGGAAGACGAACACCTCGTCGACCTCGCGCACGACCTCGCCGGTCAGCGGGTGCAGGTAGTAGAGCCGCTCGATCTCGTCGCCGAACATCTCGGCGCGGATGGCCAGCTCCTCGTACACCGGGAAGATCTCGACGGTGTCGCCGCGCACCCGGAACGTGCCGCGGGTGAAGGACAGGTCGTTTCGGGAGTACTGCACCTCGACGAGCCGGCGCAGGATCTTCTCCCGCTCGATCTCCTGGCCGACCCGCAGCCGCACCGCCCGGTCGACGTACTCCTGCGGCGTACCCAGGCCGTAGATGCACGACACGGTCGCCACCACGACGACGTCGCGCCGGGTGAGCAGCGACATCGTCGCCGAGTGCCGCAGCCGCTCGACCTCGTCGTTGATGGACGAGTCCTTCTCGATGTAGGTGTCAGTCTGCGGGACGTACGCCTCGGGCTGGTAGTAGTCGTAGTAGCTGACGAAATACTCGACGGCGTTCTCGGGCAGCATCTCGCGCAACTCGTTGGCCAACTGCGCGGCCAGCGTCTTGTTCGGGGCCATGACCAGAGTCGGTCGCTGAACCCGCTCGATCAGCCAGGCGGCGGTGGCCGACTTGCCGGTGCCGGTGGCGCCCAGCAGGACGATGTCGCGCTCGCCCGCCTGTACCCGTCGCTCGAGTTCGGCGATCGCCGCGGGCTGGTCACCGGACGGCTCGAAATCGGACACGACTTTGAAGACGCCCGTGCTCGGGGCGATGTCGCTGGCAACTCTCACGAGACCACGGTACGAGGCGCGTCCGACAATGCCGACTGATGCGGCTGTGCCGGAGCGACGCCTCCATCAACCGATCGGTTGATACGCAGCTCAGCCGCTGCGGCGAAAGGTCTGCCACGCTGGCCGATTCGGCGGGTCGGGGTCTTGGCCGAAGCTTGATGCATGGCAATCATCGAAGTCACGAACCTGCACAAACGGTATCGCGACCTCGTCGCGGTCGACGGCATCTCCTTCGCCGTCGAGAAAGGCGAGATATTCGGCATCCTCGGACCGAACGGGGCCGGCAAGACGACAACCGTCGAATGCATCGAGGGGCTGCGCAAGCCCGACGGCGGCGAGATCCGGGTCCTCGGCCTGGATCCGCAACGCGACCACGACCGGCTGCGGCGCGTTCTCGGCGTGCAGTTGCAGCAGAGCGAACTGGCCGCGAACATGCGCGTGGACGAGGCGCTGGAGCTCTACAGCTCCTTCTACCCGAACCCCGCGGACTGGCGGCAACTGCTCGACACGCTCGGCCTCGCCGACAAACGCACGACCCGTTACGGCAAGCTCTCCGGCGGCCAGAAGCAGCGTTTGTCGATCGCGCTGGCCCTCATCGGCAACCCGCAGATCGCAGTACTCGACGAGCTGACGACCGGTCTCGACCCGGCGGCCCGGCGCGAGACGTGGGCGCTCATCGAGGAGGTTCGCTCACACGGTGTGACCGTCGTGCTGGTCACCCACTTCATGCAGGAGGCAGAACACCTCTGCGACCGGGTCGCCGTCATCGACTCGGGGCGCGTCGTCGCCATCGACACGCCGGCCGGGCTGGTGACTCATGTCGACGCCGAGCAGCGGATCAGGTTCCGCCCGTCCGCGGCACTCGACGACCGACTGCTCACCGATCTGCCCCAGGTGGTGAGCGTGACCCGGCGCGGCGAGCAGGTGCTGGTGAGCGGTACCGGCGACGTGCTCGGCGCGGTCACCTCAGTGCTCGCGCGGGCCGGGATCATCGCCGAACAGTTGCGCATCGAGCAGACCAGCCTCGACGACGCCTTCATCGCGCTCACCGGGCGCGCACTCGATTAGGACAGGACCATGACGGCAACGACCTCTGCCGCGCCTCGCGCGTCGGCACTCAACCAGATCACCCGGATCGAGACGAAACTGTTCCTGCGGGAGAAGGTCGGCCCCATCTGGGGTCTTGCGTTCCCTCCCGTTCTACTGGCCATCCTCGGCGCGCTCGGCGGCCGCAAGCCGGACAAGGATCTCGGCGGGCTGACCCTCGCCGCCACCTATGTACCGATCGTCATCGCGTCGTCACTGGCGATGTTGGCGCTCGCGGTGATGCCGCCGGTGCTGGGCACCTACCGCGAGAAGGGCATTCTGCGCCGGATGTCGACCACACCGGTGCAGCCCTCGCGGCTGCTCGCCGCGCAGGTCGCGATCAACCTCGGCGTGGTCATCGTGACGACCCTCATCGTGCTCGTCATCGGGCGGCTCGCCTTCGGTGTGGCGCTGCCCCGCCAAGGCGCGGGCTTCTTCGTCGCGTTCGTCCTTGCCGCTGCCGGGCTTTTCGGCATGGGCCTCACGATCGCGGCGCTGGCGCCGACCGGCAAGGCCGCGAACGCAGTCGGCGCGGTCAGCTACTTCCCGATGATGTTCTTCGCGGGCCTTTGGGTGCCGCGTGCGGTGATGCCCGATGCGCTGCGCCACGTCAGCGACTACACCCCGCTCGGCGCGGCTGTGCAGGCGCTGCAGGACTCGGCGGCCGGGCATTGGCCACATGCGTTGCATCTGGCCGTCCTTGCGGGCTACGCGATTGTGTTCAGCACGCTCGCGAACCGGCTATTCCGCTGGGAATGAGACTATTGAGGCCATGACGTCGCCCGGGGAGCGCGCAGCCGCCGACTCGTGGGAACGGCGGCTAGACGCGTTCTACCGGTGGTTTCCGTATCCACTACTGGTAGTCAGCGCCGTTCTCGCTGCGCTGATGACGAGCAGCGGCTTCAAGACCTGGGCGGCATTCTGGCTATCTGTCGGGCTTGCTGCCGCGGCCGCGGCCTGGACGCTGTTGAGCACCTTTCAGCATGACCCCCTGGCCCATCCCCGCGCGATGATCGGCTACTTCCTCGGCCGGACGGTGCTCGCCGGCACGCTCGTGGCGATCAACCCGTGGTACGGCCTGTTCGGATTCGTCGGCTACATCGAGGCGTTCCGGATCCTGCCCAGACGGCTGGGCCTGGTCGGCATCCTGGCCACGGCCAGCGTCATGTCGGCGTCACAGATGGTCGGGTTCCCGGCGCTCACGGCCGGCGCGATCGGCACGTATGCCGTCCTCATCCTGGTCAACGGCGCCATGGCGGGCGCGTTCGGGCACATCGGCAACCGGACGCTGGAGCAGAACCGCGAGCATCGCAGCGTCATCGCCGAACTCGGGGAGGCGAACCGGCGGCTCGAGGTCGCTCTACAAGAGAACACCGGCCTGCACGCTCAGCTGGTGGCCCAGGCACGCGAGGCCGGCATCCTCGACGAGCGGCAACGCCTCGCCGGAGAGATTCACGACACGCTCGCGCAGGGGCTCACCGGCATCGTCACTCAGCTCGAAGCGGCCGAGCAGGCCCGCCAGATACCCGACGAGTGGCAACGGCACATCTCCCAGGCACGAAAGCTCGCCCGCGAGAGCCTCACCGAAGCACGGCGCTCGGTGCGCGCGCTGCGGCCCGAACAGCTCGAAGGCGCCGGATTGCCCGATGCGGTCGCGGGCCTTGCCCGCAGATGGGCGCAGACGTGCCCGGTCGCCGTATCCGTCGAAACCACCGGCGACATGCGCCCGCTGCCTGCGGAGATCGAGGCAGCGCTGTTCCGGGTCGCGCAGGAGGCATTGACGAACGTCGCGAAGCACGCCCGGGCGTCCAAGGTTGCGCTGACCCTGTCCTATCTCGACGATGTCGTGCTGCTCGACGTTCGCGATGACGGCGTCGGCTTCGACCCGGCCGCCGCGCCGTCGTCGGACTCGAACTCCGGCTTCGGTCTCGACGGCATGCGCCAACGGCTCGGGCGCGTCGGCGGCGCGCTCGAGGTCGAGAGCGCGCCCGCCGAAGGCACAGCCATCAGCGCGTGCGTACCGCTCGTCTCGGTGGCGCAATGACCGCGATCCGGCTGCTCATCGTCGACGATCACCCAGTCGTCCGGGACGGCCTGCGCGGGGTCTTCAGCGGCGACGCCGAGTTCGAGGTCGTCGGCGAGGCAGGCGACGGGGCCGAAGCCCTGGTGCAAGCGCGGCGTCTCGACGTCGACGTCGTGCTCATGGACCTGCGGATGCCGAACATGGGCGGCGTCGAGGCGATCAAGCACCTGCGCGCCGCTGACGACTCGATCCGGGTTCTGGTGCTCACCACCTACGACACCGACCGCGACGTGCTGCCCGCCATCGAGGCAGGCGCCACCGGGTACCTGCTCAAGGATTCCCCGCGCGAGGACCTGCTGCGCGGCGTGCGCGCCGCGTTCAACGGCCAGTCGGTGCTCTCCCCGTCGGTCGCGAGCCGCCTGATGGGGCAGGTTCGAAAGCCGTCCCAGGACGCTCTGAGCCTGCGCGAACTCGACGTTCTACGGCTTGTCGCGGATGGATCACCGAACCGCGAGGTGGCCCGAAAGCTCTTCATCAGCGAGGCGACGGTGAAGACCCACCTGCTGCACCTGTACGACAAACTCGGCGTGCGCGACCGCGCATCGGCGGTGGCCGAGGCCTATCGCCGGCAATTGCTCAGCTGACCGGTGCACGTTCGCCGCGGGCGTCGCGAGCGGACTTCAGCAAGCTCGCCACTGTGGTGGTGGCGAGTATGCCGACGATCACGACCAACGAGATCCAGATGGGGATGTCCGGCGCCCAGGTCACTGGCCGCCCGCCGTTGATGAACGCGAGCGTGTTCTCGTGCAGGGCGTGCAGGATGAGCTTGACGCCGATGAACCCGAGCAGGATGGACAGCCCGACGTTCAGGTAGACGAGGCGCTTCAGCATCCCGCCGATCAGGAAGTACAGCTGGCGTAGGCCCATCAGCGCGAACAGGTTTGCGGTAAGGACCAGGTACGGCTCACGGGTGATGCCGTAGATCGCCGGAATCGAGTCGAGCGCGAAGAGCAGATCGGTGGTGCCGAGCGCGACAATGACGATCATCATCGGGGTCGCGAGACGACGGCCCTCCTCGCGGACGGTCAGGTGCGGCCCGTTGTACTCCGTCGTCGAGGGCAGTCGCCGCAGCAACCGAACCGCGCGCCCGTCGGTGTACTCGCTGGGGTCATCGGCGTCATCGTCACGCATGAGCCTCGCCGCGGCGTAGACCAGGAATGCCCCGAAGACATAGAAGACCCAGCTGAACGTGTTGATCGCAGCCGCGCCGGCGGCGATGAACACTCCGCGCAGCACTAGCGCGACGACGATGCCGACGAGTAGAGCGGACTGTTGCAGATGCCGGGGGACTTTCAGCTTGGTCAAAATGATCAGGAACACGAAGAGGTTGTCGACAGACAACGAGTACTCCGTCAGCCAGCCGCCCACGAATTGCGCCCCGTACTCGGCGCCGCTGACGAGGAACACGCCGACCGCGAAAAGTAACGCGGCCCCGACGAAGTACGCGAGATGGCGCGCCGACTCGCCCAGGCTCGGCTCGTGCGGCCGGCGGCCGATATAGAAGACGTCGACGATCAGGAAGGCGATCGCCAGCGAGAGCGTTACGGCCCAGACCCAGGGCTCGACGTGCACTGTCACCTCCGGCGCGCTCGATGCATACCCCGAAGTCGGCATATGCGTGTGCTGCCGGAGGTCTCACCCACCCGAGATCGGGCCGGTTCCCCGGGGCCGCCGGTAAGGCGATCCGTGATGACGAGGAAACCGCGGGGACGGGGTTACTCCCCTCCAGTTCGTCCTAGCTTAGCTGTTGTGACCACGGAAGTTGGTGATACCCGTGGCGGCTTGCTGCTGAGCGCGCTGCGTGCACCCAACGTGGCGGCACTTGTTTCATGATCAACACGGCGATCGGGTCCACTATCGACAGGGCCCTCTGTTGATCATGACCGCCGGGTCGACTTAGTCGAGCGCTGCGCCGCAGTTTCAGAGTCAGGTCGGGCCGTGCAATTGGCTCGGCGTCGCTGCCTCGCATCTGCGAGCGCCGGGCTGGTCGTGATAATGCGTGCCCGCGCGTCAAGGGTTCAACTGACGTGACGGCGCCCCGGACCGGCAGCCGCGCTGCTAGCGGCGCTGAACCACAGCGTCCAGGAACACCGAGCGGATCTGGGTCGGGTCCTTGACCGAGTAGGCCTTGCCGCCGGTCGCCTTTGCGATCTTGCCCAGCGCCGACATGTCGGCCTGCGGACCGATCCCGATCGTGAATACCGGCACCGGCAGCAGCTTGCTCTCGCTGGTCTGCAGGCTGGCGAGCAACTGGTCGAGCGACAGGCCGCCCGGATTCTCGTTCTGCCCGTCAGTCATCAGCACAACCGTGTTGACCTTCGAAGGGTCGTAGTTCTTGCGCACGGTCTGTACTGCCGCGAGCGCGGTGTCGTACAGCGCGGTGTTGCCGTGGACGCGGTCGGGCAGACTCTTCGCGGCCGCGGTGAGTGCTTGGCGCCGGGTGCCGAGGCCGATCTGCTGGCTCATCTGCCCGATCGGCACGAGCTGCGCCCAGTCGGTGGTGGCGGTCTGCTGGGTGGAGAACACCCACATCCCGACGTTGGAGCTGTCGGGGTAGAAGTCGATCGCAGCCGCGGCGGCCGCGGAGGTCAGCGCGATCTTGCTCTGCCCGTTGCCTGCGGCTTCGGCCATGGATCCGGAGGTGTCGATGACCGTGAGCGTGTTGACGTCGTCGGTGACAGCCTGCCAGAGCCGCAGCGTGTCGACTCCCTGACCTGTAGAGGGACGATTCATCTGGCGGATCGGCGCCGCGGCGACTCCTTCGGCGGCACCTACTCCGGGCACCGACGCCCCACCCGCGTTACGGAAGCCGGCGTCTGCGAAGTAGGCCTGCGCGCTCGGCGAACGCAACTGCTGCTCGAACGCGTCGAGCGCTGCCGCCAGACCCGGATCGTCGCCCGAGCGCACCAGGCGCACCACCGGATAGTCGAGGCTGAGCGTGCCCTCGTCCGGGTAGATCGCGGCTGCGAACAGGGACTGCTTGGCGCGATTGGCCTGGATCACGGCCTGTTCCGGTGCGGTGAACACCTGCGCGTGTGCAGGGTCGGCCGCCAGCTGCGCGAATCCGGAATTGGCGTCGGCGAGCGTCGAGTGGCTCAGGCGCAGGATCAGGTTGGCCAGCGCGGGGTCCGGTCCCTGGGTGGCTGATCCGACCAGCGCGTTCATGATCTGCAGGCTGAGCAGGCCGTCGGTGTTCGACACCGGGTCAGGGATGGTGAGCGGGAACGAGCCGGCCAGAGCGGCTTTCCAGTTCGGCTTGGTGATGAAGGTCGACGCGACCTTCGGAGAACTCACGAACACCAGCGGTGACGACGCGATTGGGTCGTGGATCTCGATCTTGCCAGGCGAGCCCGCGCCGACCATATCGTCGTTGAGGCGAGTGGCCCATGTGCTCGAGTCCGGAATCCAGAGCGAAACCGCGGTACCGCCGGCTCCGCCGTTGCCTCCCGAGGCCAGGATCTGCTCGACGTTGGAGGCCGGCAGCGAGTTCACGTCGACGGCGACGCACATGCCGGCCGCGGTCGGGTGCGTCGCGGTCCACTTCTTGGCGATCGCGCTCACCGGATCGGCGATGCTCGGCGCAGCATCGAGGTGGATTGTCACCCCGCCGTCGCAGCCGGAGATTGCGGTCTTGTGTGACGAACCCCCCTGATTGAGGAATGCCAGAACACCCGCAGTACACGCCGCTATGAGTAGCAATATGCCGGCCACGACGGGGAGCGACATCCCTCGGTGGGCCGAGGACGGTTGTGAATGCCGGCCGGCCATACCTTCTCTGTGGGTCGTAGGGTCAGGATCAGGGCGAAGGTTCAACGAATGATAGGACCTGTTCCTGCAACGGGAATACCAGCCCGGATGGGCAGTAACTCGCCGTTTTCGGTTCGACACATCTAGTGTCGAATAAAATGGATGAACGGCGCGAATCGACGATCTGGCAGGCTCTCATCTCATCGCGTTTTCAGGCGCGTTGTCCCGCGGCGCCGACGCCCGACATATCGACTGACCGAACATGACAGGAGAGCGGATGCAGGTCTGGCCAGGCAGCGCCTATCCACTGGGCGCGAGCTATGACGGATCGGGCACCAACTTCGCGATCTTCAGCGAGGTGGCCGAGCGTGTCGAGCTGTGCCTGTTCGACGCGAAGGGCTCCGAGTCGCGCATCGACCTGCCCGAGATGGACGGCTTCGTTTGGCACGCCTTCGTGCCCGGAATCGAGCCGGGCCAACGCTACGGCTACCGCGTGCACGGTCCGTACGAACCCGGGCGCGGGCTGCGCTGCAATCCGGCGAAGCTGCTGCTCGATCCCTACGCGAAGGCGGTCGACAGCCAGATCGATTGGCATCCCTCGCTGTTCAGCTACAACCTCGGCGACCCGAACAGTCACAACGTCGACGACTCGGCGATCCACATGCCGAAGTCCGTGGTGATCAACCCCTACTTCGACTGGGGCGTGGATCGCCCGCCGAAGCACACCTATGCCGAGAGCGTCATTTACGAGGCGCACATCAAGGGCCTGACCAAGCGACATCCCGAGATACCGCGCTCCATGCGCGGTACCTACGCAGGTCTCGCCCACCCGGTCGTGATCGATCATCTGCGGGAGCTCGGCGTCACCGCCGTCGAACTGATGCCGGTGCACCACTTCCTCAACGACTCGGTGCTGCTCGATCGCGGCCTGTCCAACTACTGGGGCTACAACACGATCAGCTTCTTCGCCCCCGACACCCGCTACTCGGCGTCCGCGGCGCGCAGTGCCGCCGCCGCCGGCGGACAGGTGCAGGAATTCAAGGCGATGGTCCGTGCTCTGCACGAGGCCAACATCGAAGTCATCCTCGATGTCGTCTACAACCACACCGCCGAGGGCAATCATCTCGGTCCGACGCTGTGCTTCCGCGGCATCGACAACCAGGCGTACTACCGCCTCGAGGACGGCGATCCGCGCTACTACCGCGACTACACCGGCACCGGCAACAGCCTCAACGTTCGCAACCCACATGCGCTGCACCTGCTCATGGACTCATTGCGGTACTGGGTGCTCGAGATGCACGTCGACGGATTCCGCTTCGACCTCGCCTCGGCCCTGGCGCGGGAGTTCTACGACGTCGACCGGTTGTCGAGTTTCTTCGAACTCGTCCAACAGGACCCGGTCGTCAGCCAGGTGAAGCTGATCGCCGAACCGTGGGACGTCGGGCCCGGCGGGTACCAGGTCGGCAACTTCCCGCCGCAGTGGACCGAGTGGAACGGCAAGTACCGCGACACCGTTCGCGACTTCTGGCGAGGCGAGCCGGCGACGATCGGTGAGTTCGCAGCCAGGATCACCGGGTCGGCCGACCTGTACGAGCACTCCGGGCGACGGCCGGTGGCCAGCATCAACTTCGTCACCTGCCATGACGGCTTCACGCTGCTTGATCTTGTCTCCTACAACGACAAGCACAACGAGGCCAACGGCGAAGGCAACAAGGACGGCGAGAGCTACAACCGGTCCTGGAACTGCGGCGTCGAAGGCCCGACCCGCGATCCTGCGGTGCTCGCCCTTCGAGCGCAGCAGCGTCGGAACCTGATCGCCACCCTGTTCCTGTCGCAGGGCGTGCCGATGCTCGCCCACGGCGACGAACTCGGGCGCACCCAATCGGGCAACAACAACGGTTACTGCCAGGACAGCCCGCTCACCTGGGTCGACTGGGCGAAGATCGACGGGGACCTGCTCGCCTTCACGCGCCGGGTGTCTGAGCTTCGGCGGCGGCATCCGGTGTTTCGGCGGCGGCGATTCTTCGACGGGCGCCCGGTCCGCCGGCGCGGTGCTGATGCGCTGCCTGACCTCGCGTGGTTCACGCCCGACGGCCAGGAGATGACCGAGGAAAACTGGGAGGCGCCGTTCGGCCGGGCGATCGCCGTCTATCTCAACGGCCAGGGCATACCCGACCGCGACTCGCGCGGCGACCGCGTCCTCGACGACTCCTTCCTCATGTGCTTCTCGGCGCATCACGAGGCGATCGACTTCCACGTGCCCAGCACCGAATACGGAACGACGTGGCACGTCGTGCTCGACACCGGCCGGCCCGATCTCGACGACGGGACGGTCGTCGCCGCCGATGGCATCGTTCCGGTGGGCCCCAGGGCACTGGTGGTGCTCAAGAGGGCCGCCTGATGGCCGTTCCCACCTCGACGCTGCGGTTGCAGGTCACGCCGTTGTTCGATCTGACCGCTGCGGCGCGGCTATGCGGGTACCTGCACGAACTCGGCGCGGGCGCGCTCTATCTGTCGCCCCTGCTCTCCTCGACGCCTGGCTCAGCGCACGGCTACGACGTCGTCGATTTCGCTCAGATCGACGACGAGCGCGGCGGGGCCGCGGGCTGGAGCGCGGTCGTCGAGGCCGCCCGGCGCACCGGCCTGGTACTGGTCGTCGACATCGTCCCGAACCACAGCGGTGTCGCCGACGCCGCGCAGAACCCAGCCTGGTGGGACGTCCTGCGACTCGGCGAACAGTCCCCGTACGCACGATGGTTCGACATCGACTGGACGCGAGGCAGGCTGTTGCTGCCCGTGCTCGGCGACGACTACGACGCCGAACGGGACCTGGCGCTCGTCGACGCCGAACTGCACTACTTCGAGCACCGGTTCCCATTGGCTCCGGGCACTGAGCCAGGGCCCGGCGAGACGGCCGCGCAGGTCCACGACCGGCAGCATTACCGGCTTGTCGGTTACCGGCGGGCAGACACCGACCTGAACTACCGGCGCTTCTTCACCGTGTCGACGCTTGCCGGGTTACGCGTCGAGGACGACGCCATCTTCGAGGCGACCCACCGCGAGGTGCTGCGCTGGGTCGCCGACGACGAAGTGGCCGGACTTCGCATCGACCACCCGGACGGATTGGCCGATCCGCTCGGGTACCTGTCGCGGCTACGGGCGCGGGCGCCTGCGACATGGCTGGTCGTCGAGAAGATCCTCGAGCCCGGCGAGACCCTGCCACCCAGGTGGCCGGTCGCCGGCACCACGGGATATGACGCGTTGGCAGAGGTGGGCGGGCTGTTCGTCGACCACACCGCCGAACCGGCGATCACCGCGCTGTACCGATCTCTCACCGGCGATCTTCGAACGTTCGGCGAGCACGTCGAATCGGGCAAGCGTCTCGCCGTCACGACGATGCTGCGCGCCGAGGTGCAGCGACTTGCCCGCCTCTGCCCGCAGGTCGAGCGCGCCGCCGAGGCAATCACCGAACTGCTCATCGCCTTCCCGGTCTATCGCTCCTACCTGCCCGAGGGCGCAGCACATCTCGCCGCGGCCGTGGCATCAGCCAACCGGCACCGTCCCGATCTCGCCGACCCGATCGCAACGATTGCGTCCCGGCTAGCCGATCCCGGCGACGAACTGTGTGCGCGCTTTCAGCAGGTCTCCGGCGCGGCAATGGCCAAGGGCGTCGAAGACACCGCCTACTACCGCTACACACGATTCGTCGCGCGCAACGAGGTGGGCGGCGATCCTGCACGGCTCGGGGCTTCTCTCGACGAGTTCCATGCCGCGCAGGCCCGTCGCCAGCGTGGCGCACCGCGGGGTATGACCACCCTCTCGACGCACGACACGAAGCGGGGCGAAGACGTACGCGCGCGTATGGCTGTGCTTGCCGAGGTGCCCGACGAATGGGGCGCCCTCGCGAGTCAGCTGATGCGGCACGCGCCCGTACCGAACCCGTCGTTCGGTTACCTGCTGTGGCAGACGTTCGCAGGTGCCGGGTTCGTCGAGCGCAGCCGCATGCACGCCTATGCCGAAAAGGCGATGCGCGAGGCCGCCGACGGCACGTCCTGGGTCGACCCCGACCCTGCGTTCGAGTCGGCGGTGCACCTGGCCGTCGACACGGCCTACGACTCCCCCGCCGTCCGCAAGCCGCTTGCCGAGTTCATCGAGCGGATCACTCTGTACGGCTGGCTGAATTCGCTGTCGCAGAAGCTCGTGCAGTTGACGATGCCCGGCGTGCCGGACGTCTACCAAGGCACCGAACTGTGGGACGACTCGCTCGTCGACCCCGACAACCGGCGCCCGGTCGACTTCGTCGCGCGAGGCGAGCTTCTGGCCGCGCTGACCGGACCCCCACCGATCGATGCGAGCGGTGCGGCCAAGCTCTGGCTCGTGTCGCGGACGCTGCAGGTGCGTCGCGATCGCCCGGAACTGTTCGCCGACTACACGCCGTTGCGCGCTGAGGGCGTCGCTTCCGATCATGTGGTGGCCTTCGACCGGGGTGGCGCGCTGACCGTGGCGACCCGGCTGCCGGCGAGGCTCGCCCGAGAGGGCGGCTGGCGTGACACGACGCTGAATCTGCCCGGCCCGTACACCGACGCGCTGACCGCCAGCGCCTATCGCGGTGCGGTGCGCCTGGCAGATCTGTTCTCGGCGCTGCCCGTCGCCCTGCTGGTCAGCTGAGCACGGCGCAATTGGTCCGGTCACCTGATCGGCATTTGAACGTGCTCCCTTTAGCCATATCTGGCACACTGCCGCAGCGTTGCACGATCGGTCGTGAAGAAAGCGGTGGAATGAGAGCGCACACGCCCCGGCGGACGGCAATTGCCGGCGCATCGGCGCTCGCGCTCATCGTCGCGGGCTGTAGCTCGCACAAGTCGCGCGCTGACCGATCCACCTCGGTCAGCGCGTCCACCCAGACATCGGCATCGACGCCGACCGTCGTGCCGTCGCAGACCCAATCGACTCCCCCGTTGCCGATTCCCAGCGCATCCGCGCCGTCGGCCAACGGCGCGGGCATTCTCGCCGTGCGCGTCCAGGGATCAGGAACCAAGCAGTGGCCGCTGCGCGGCATCTCCTGCACCACGAATGGATTCACTAGTGATGGAGCGGTAGCAGTGACCTCAACCCCCACCTCCCTGACGATCCACAGCGGCACGCCCGTCGATGGGCTGACGATCACCGGGCAGACCGTGCCCAGCGGTTCCACCCGGGTCTTCTCCGGGCAAGCCGACACCGTGACCGTCCAGGTGCGTGCGCAATGCTGAGCGCGCAGCACATCAGCAGGCGCACGGCAGCAGCCGCTGCGTCCGTGGTGCTGCTGGCAGGCCTGCTGGTCGGCATCTTGTCCTGGCCACACGCCTCGTCGGCCACCAACGCGACGCCCACGGTCACCGCGGTCAACTCGGCGGTGAGTTATGGCCGTGCGCGCGGCGAGCGGGTCGCCGCCGCCGTGTACGACCGCGACACCGGGCAGTGGTGGACCAGTGGCGACGTCAACTCCTACTACGCCTCCGCGTCGGTCGTGAAAGCGTTCATTGCCGCGCGCCTGCTCTTGGGCGGGCAGATGCGCGGCTCGATCGCCACGACAGCTGCCCGGATGATCGAGTACTCCGACGATGACGCGGCGACGTCCCTGTACGGCCGAGTCGGCGGCGACTCGCTCTATCAGTGGGTCCGTGCGCGGTTCCACATCCCGGTCGGGCCACCGCCTGATGCCGGCTACTGGGGCGAAACGCGGATCACGGCCGCCGGCATGGTCTCGTTCTACAACCAGATGGCCGCGATGAGCGCCGGCAAATGGCTGATGACCGCGATGGGTCACTACTCCTGCACCGCCGCGGACGGCTGGCCGCAGTGCTTCGGCATTCCCGCAGCGGCCGGCACGCATCCACGGATCAAGCAGGGCTGGATGTGCTGCCTGGAGAACAAGACCCGGATGCATTCGACGGGGT
This sequence comes from uncultured Actinomycetes bacterium, assembly GCA_963733615.1. GTDB lineage: Bacteria > Actinomycetota > Actinomycetes > Mycobacteriales > Jatrophihabitantaceae > DASXRA01. Next base: position 34,940 of record CAVTEA010000035.1, on the reverse strand, counting down.
ACGTCGACTCCGACCACATCATCGTTGCGATCCTCACCGAAGGCAGCCGCTCGACCTACGGCGCGTACGCCCGAGACACCGTCACGAACATGGCCAAGCGCATGATGCCCGGTGGCCATGTGCCACTGCCGTACTCATACGGCACGCCCGACGTCGACGACCCGCCGATCGTGCAGCCGGGGTCGCTGCTACCGACGTCCGCCCCCACGGACGAGCCACCGACGTCCGCCCCCGCGGACGAGCCACCGACGTCCGCCCCCGCGGACGAGCCACCGACGACAGCGGCACCGGCGCCGGCAAACAAGCCAGCAGACAAACCGACAAGCACCGCGTCGACAAGCACGACGTCGTCGACGTCGGGTGCGGCCACGCCGACCGGGGCGACGTCCGCGCAGAGCACCGCCGACCCGCCGCCGGAGAGCTCCGGCTCGAGCACCAATCCGGCGACGGCCGGCAGCACCTCAGGACAGTGAGACCAGACGGGCGCCGCCGTCGGATTCGATGACGGTGCCCGTCAGGTTCGGGTTGGTCGCGGCCAGCACCACGCTCTCGGCCACGTCGTCGGCGCTCGCCACCCGACGCACCGGCAGCACCTTCTCCGCCTGCGCGAAGTAGGCCTCGCGCATCTGCTCCGGCATGGCCGCCCACCACGGTGTGTCGACGAGGCCCGGCGATACGGCGTTGACCCTGATCGGCGCGAGTTCCACGGCGAGCGGTCGGACGATGGACTCGATCGCGCCGTTGATCGCTGCGAGCCCGGACGTCGCCGGGATAGCCGATCGCGCGCTCGCCGCACTGATGAACGTGATCGAGCCGCGCTCGGCCAGATGTGGCAAGGCCGTCTGAGCAGCAGTCAGATGACCCCACAGCTTCGCCTCGAAGGCAGCCCGTAGCTCGTCGAGGTCGAGCGATGCGAGCGGGCCAGCCCCGGCGCCACCGCTCATCGCGAGCACGAGCCAATCGAGGCGCCCGACCTTCGCGAAGACCTGCTCCATCTCCACGCGAGAGGTGCCATCGGCCTGGTGCAGGCGCAGGTCGGGAACCTCGGCGCCGGCGGCGTCCAGGCGCGCCGACGAGCGCCCGGTCACGTGTACCGTCGCGCCGCGCGCGCTCAGTAGCCGCGCTGTGGCAAGGCCGATCCCCGATGTTCCACCGACGATGACCGCGGTTCGCTGTTCCATATGTCCACTCCTCCATTGCGAGACGGTGCGTCTCGTATCTAATCTTGCCTGGTGCGCAACCGTGATCGCAACTCCCCGGCCGCTGCTCGCGGCCGCCCCCGCAGCGACCAGAGCCGGCAGGCGATCCTGCAGGCCGTGCTGGACCTGCTCTCCGAGGTCGGCTACAGCCATCTGACGATCGAGGGCATCGCCGCGCGGGCCGGTACCGGCAAGCAGACGATCTATCGCTGGTGGCGGGCGAAGGCCGACGTCGTGCTGGAGGCGATCAACGCCTCGGCGAGCCGCGAGATCCCGCTGCCCGACACCGGCGACCTGCGCGAGGACCTGCTCGCGTTCCTTAATTCGACCTACGCCGCGAGCTTGCGGCCGGGCACGCTACCTGTGCTGCGATCGCTCATGGCCGAGGCGCAACTCGACCCCGACTTCGGCGCGGCGTTCGACGAGCTGTTCCTGCAGCGGCGCCGCGAGGCGCTCACCGAGGTCCTTGCCCGCCATCCCCGCGAACTGCGCGCGCCGGTTCCGATCGCGGTCGAGATCGTCTTCGGCGTGCTCTGGTACCGGATACTCGCCACGCGCGGCCCACTCGATGCCAAGCTCGCCAAGGAGCTGACCAGGCTGCTCACCGGCTGACCGCACCGCAGCGGCCACGGCCCCGGGCCGGCCGATCAGTAAGGCGGTTGCAACCGCTGGCGAAGCCGCGCCACATCGAGGTCGAGTTGCGGATACTGCGGGTCGAGATCGTCGAACACTTCCCGAAGGATCTGGCCGATCGCCCAATTGCGGTACCACTTGCGGTCGCTCGGAATGACGTACCAGGCTGCCTGCTCGGTCGAGCAGTTCTGCAGCATCCCCGAGAACGCCGCCTGGTAGGCCGACCAGTACGCCCGTTCGTCGATGTCGCCCTCGTGGAACTTCCAGTGCTTCGTGGGATCGTCGAGCCGGGCGAGCAGCCGCTGTCGCTGCTCGCTGTAGGAGATGTGCAGGAAGCACTTGACCACGGTCGTCCCTGCCGAGACGAGTTCGGCCTCGAACGCGTTGATCTCGTCGTAGCGGTGCCGCCACTCCGCTTCGGGCAGGGTCTCGTGCACCCGCGGCACCAGCACGTCCTCGTAGTGCGAGCGATCGAAGACCCCGACCATGCCCGGACCGGGAAGCGCCCTGCGGATGCGCCACAGGAAATGGTGCGCCGCCTCCTCAGCGGTCGGCTTCTTGAACGCGGTGATCTTGACACCCGCCGGGCCGAGCAGCCCCACGACATGCGTGACGACTCCCCCCTTGCCGGCGGTGTCGATGCCCTGCAAGAGGAGGAGCACGCTGCGCCGTCCCTCGGCCCACAGCCGCTCCTGGCCGCTGTCGAGCGCCGACGCCACCGACTCGGTGTCCTTGACCGTCTTGGCTTTCTTGCCTGGCGCGAACGGTGTTGCTGACGTGTCGTAACCGGCCAGGTTGACGGTGCCCGGCTGAACGCGCAGTGCGTCGCGGATCGAGTGATCGCTATGCGGCATGGCGAGGAGCCTATGCGCTGACATGGCAGGGTGGAGGTTCGTGACCGAGTTCAGCCTATGGGCACCCTTTGCCGGCCGGGTGCGTTTGCGGGTCGACGATCGCGCCGTCGAGATGAGCGCCGAGCCCGGCGGCTGGTGGTCGACCGTCGTCGACGTCGGCGCCGGCACCGACTACGGCTTCCTGCTCGACGACTCCGACGTAGCGCTGCCCGATCCGCGCTCGCGCTGGCAACCCGACGGCGTGCACGGTGCCAGCAGGGTCTATGACGACTCGGCGTTCGCGTGGACCGACACGGACTGGCCCGGCCGCGCGCTGCCAGGTGCGGTGATCTACGAACTGCACGTCGGAACGTTCACCCGCGGGGCAACGCTCGACGCTGCCGTCGAGCGCCTCGACCATCTCGTCGATCTCGGCGTCACCCACGTCGAGCTGTTGCCGGTCAATGCGTTCAACGGCAACTGGAACTGGGGATACGACGGTGTCGGCTGGTACGCCGTGCACGAGCCGTACGGCGGGCCCGATGCCCTCAAACGCTTCGTCGACGCCTGCCACGCCCGCGGGCTCGCCGTTGTGCTCGACGTCGTCTACAACCACCTCGGGCCGAGCGGCAACTATCTGCCGCGATTCGGCCCGTACCTCAAGGCAGGGCGCAACACCTGGGGCGAGCTGGTCAACCTGGAAGTCACGCCGGTGCGGCGATTCGTGATCGACAACGCGCTGATGTGGCTTCGCGACTTCCATGTCGACGCGCTGCGCCTGGACGCCGTGCACGCCCTGGCGGATTCGTCGACCCCGCACCTGCTCACCGAGCTGTCTGCCGAGGTGTCGGCCTTGGCCGGGCTGCTCGGGCGTCCGCTGACCCTGATCGCCGAGTCCGACCTCAACGATCCGGTGATGATCACACCCCGGGCGGCCGGCGGCTACGGGCTCGACGCGCAGTGGGATGACGACATCCACCACGCCCTGCATGCGCTGCTGACCGGCGAACGACACGGCTACTACTGCGATTTCGGCTCGCTGGCCGTACTCGCGAAGGTGTGGACGTCGGCATTCCTGCACGACGGCGGGTACTCGTCATTCCGGCGAGGACGCCACGGTCGCCCGGTCGATCGCGTCCATACGCCGGCGTATAGATTCCTCGCGTTCCTGCAGAACCACGACCAGGTGGGCAACCGAGCTGCCGGTGATCGACTCCCCGAAGTGACATCGCCCGGCCTGCTGCGCGTCGGGGCCGTTCTGCTGCTGACCTCGCCGTTCACGCCGATGCTCTGGATGGGCGAGGAATGGGCGGCGACCACCCGGTGGCCGTTCTTCACCTCCCATCCCGAACCGGAGCTCGCCCGAGTCACCGGCGAAGGCCGGCTGGCCGAGTTCGATCGCCACGGGTGGGACGTGTCGGCGGTGATCGACCCGCAGGACCCGCGCGCATATCACCAGGCCGTGCTGGATTGGGCCGAGCGCGATGCTCCCGCGCATCACGAGATGCTCGAGCTGTATCGGCGGCTGATCGCGCTGCGGGCCTCACAGCCCGAGCTGCGCGATGCGCACCTGGACCGGGTGTCGGTCGAGTACGACGAGGACGCCCGCTGGGTGATCATCCATCGAGGCCGGCTGCGGGTGGTTGCCAACCTGTCCCCACAGGCGCAGCTCGTACCGGCGCGCACTGCCGAGGTTCTGCTCAGCACGGACATGTCCGAGATCGTCGCGGACGGGCTTGTACTGGCGGCTGAGTCGGCCGCGATCGTCCGAGCGTTACATCAGGTGCGGGGCTGACCGCTGGGTGCGGCCCGCCCGGTCCAGTCCCCGGCCGGTTCTCGTTGTGTGGAGGACTGCCTAACGCCCTAGCGGACGGCCGGCGGAACCCTAGACGCATCCACGATCTACAACGACCCTACCGTGGCGTCACGCGACGGACCGTCTTCGGAGTGCGTTGCCGGACCAGCGCCGCGACACCGTCGAGAACGGTCTTCAGCCCGAAGCGGAAGTCCTCGTCCGGATCGTCGTCGTCCTGTTCGAACGCCCCTGACGCCAGCGAGTCGCTCAACGCCGGGAACTGTTTGCCGTCGATCAACCGGCTGAGCGTCTCGGCGTACCTGCTCATCACCGTTCTCGGCTCGTGGCCTGCTGCCCGCTGCGCGTCGGCGATCTCGGCGACCATCTGCGCGGTGTTGCGGACGTAGCTCGTCACGACCAGCAACACCTGCAGCTTCTCTGTCTCAGACAGGCGGGTCGACGACAGCGCGCGCAGGCCGGTTTCCATCCATGCCACCTGGTTCGGTGTCGTCGGCAGGCCGTCGATCGGCACCTGGGTGACCCACGGGTGGCAGCTCAGGATGTCGCGGTAGTCGAGACTCCACCGCTCGAGTGCGGCACGCCATCCGCCGGTCCTCCGGCTGGCCAGATCGCGCTCGCCGGCAGCGAAGTCCATCATCAGCGTGACAAGGTCGTCCTTCGAGCTCACGTAGCGATACAGCGACATCGTCGTATAGCCGAGCTGCCCCGCGACGCGGTTCATCGATACCGCGCCGAGTCCTTCAGCGTCGGCGAGCTTGACGGCGACGGCAGCGATGCGATCCAAGGTGAGGGCCGGCTTCGGGCCCCGGCGCTGCGGCTCGTCCCAGCCCCACAACATCCTGACCAGCCGCGAGGGTTTGCCTTCGCCGTCCGCACTCATCGCCATTCCTCGCTGTCCGGGCTGAATCAAACTGTTTACAAGGTACACCAATGGCATGCTAGCTTCTGCGTATGCGATACACAGTCGACGTCATACACAGTTATTTTGGAGGCGACAGATGATCATCGAGGCGATCGGCCTGACGAAGTCGTTCGGTTCCACCAGGGTGCTTCGGAGCCTCGACCTCGCGGTCGAGCGCGGCACGGTGCACGCGGTGCTGGGGCCGAACGGCGCCGGCAAGACCACCACGATCCGGATCCTGTCGACGCTGCTACGGCCCGATGCCGGCACTGCGACCGTGGCCGGGTACGACGTCGTGCGCGACCGCGCGCAGGTGCGTGGCCGCATCGGTCTCACCGGGCAGTACGTTGCCCTGGACGACCTGCAGACAGGCAGGGAGAACATGGTGATGACGGCGCGCCTGCTGCACCTTCGGCGACGAGACGCGCAGCGCCGCGCCGATGAGCTGCTGGATCGGTTCGATCTCACCGGTGCTGCTCATCGTCTGGTGAAGACGTACTCCGGCGGCATGCGCCGCCGGCTCGACCTTGCGCTGAGCCTCATCGCCGAGCCGGAGGTCGTGTTCCTCGACGAGCCCACGACCGGCCTCGATCCGGTCAGCCGACAGACCACCTGGGCCGCCGTGCGCGAACTCGTCGCAAACGGCTCGACGGTGGTCCTGACGACGCAATATCTCGAGGAGGCCGATCAGCTTGCGGACCAGATCGCGGTGATCGACGGCGGCCGGGTGATCGCGGGAGGTACCGCGGACGAGCTCAAGTCGCGGGTGGGCACCGAGCGGGTCGACCTCGCGTTCGGCCACGAGGACGACTTCCGGCGCGCCGCCGTACTGCTCGGCGACGAGGCCGCAGAGGTCGATCCGCACCGACTGCTCGTCGGCGTTGCAACGGACGGCAGCGCCCGCCGGGTGAAGCAACTGCTTGACCGGATGGCCGACGCACGCGTCGAGGTCGCCTCGATCTCACAGCACCAACCGAGCCTGGACGACGTCTTCATCGCGCTCACGGGCACGCAGCAGAACACGCAAATCCTGGGAGCCGCCTGATGTACGCACAACCCAACGCCCCGAGACCGGTCAGCGACTCATTGACGATGATCGCTCGCAGCGTGCGACTGAGCCGGCGAAACCTCGACGCCCTGCTGCCCTCCGTCACGCTGCCGGTCATGCTGATGGCGCTGTTCGTCTACGTGTTCGGCGGCGCCATCCACACCGGCACCGACTACATCAACTACGTCGTACCGGGAATCATTCTGCTGTGCACGGGATTCGGGTCAGCTACGACCGCGGTGGGCGTGTGCAGCGACATGGTCGGCGGGGTCATCGACCGGTTCCAGACGATGCCGATCGTCAGCTCCGCCGTCCTCACCGGGCATGTCGTGGCGAGCGTTGCCCGAAGCGCCTTCTCTGGCGGTCTCGTTGTGGGCACGGCGCTGCTGATGGGATTCCGGCCCACTGCGAACCCGGTGCGGTGGCTGGCAGTTGCCGCCGTCCTGCTGATGTTCGTGGTGGCGACCTCATGGCTGTTCGCCCTGCTCGGGCTCGCCGCGCGCAGCGTCGAGGCGGCGAACGGATTCACGTTCGTGATCTTGTTCCTGCCCTACCTGAGCAGCGCGTTCGTCCCTACCGACACCATGCCGACCTGGCTGCGATCAGTCGCTGACAATCAGCCGATCACCCCGGTGATCGAGACGGTTCGTGGCCTGCTCAGCGCGGCGCCGGTAGGGCACAGCGCGTGGCTGGCCGTGGTGTGGTGCGCCGGCATCACCGCCGTGTCGTGGACGGCGGCGAGTTGGCTGTTCCGGCGGCGCACCGATCGGTGATCACGTGATGCCAGCGCCTCAGGCGTCCACGATGCGGGGCGGCAGTTTCGCCGGCGGCGGGCCGAACATCCGGCGGGCGGCCGACACGGCCGCCCGCCCGAGCGCCACGTTGCCCACGAGTCCGATCCCGGCTCCGACGCCCAACGGCAGCGCCCGTCCGAGCGCCAGCGCGCCCTGGCGGGAGCCGTAGCGGGCCAGGAAATGTGTCGTCAGCGCGTGATTCACCCGGTGGATCGTGTCCTCGGGTGCGCGGTGTGCCATCACCTGTCCCCAGCGCGCGCCCGCGCCTGCAGCGGCGATCTCGGCGATCTCAACTCCCGAGTCGCCGAGCAGGATGGCCAGCACGATCGCCCGGCGCATCTCGTCGTCCTCGAGACGCAGACCATGGACTTCGGCCATGGCCAGCGCGAAGAGCGCGGTGGCCTCGGTGAATGCCGAGATCTCCAACGCGGCCGAGGCCAGCGACGCAGTCGTGCCTGCGCCAGGCATGGCGGCCGCACCGCCTGATGCGGCGCCAACCGCGGCAACCGCGGCGAGGTAGCGCCGCTCGAGCAGGCGGATGAACTGCGCAGGCTCCACAGCCCGGTGGCGGACCCGAATGCGGTCCAGGTAGGTGGTGATGACGGGACGCTGCAACCGCAGCGCCTTGTCCAACGTCGCATCAAGGACATCCTCGACGAAGGCGGGCAGCGCCACTGCCCGTCGCTTGCCCATCACCGAGTCCCATCAGTCAGGCGATACGAGGTCGTACGCACATCCCGGCGAGCGTACGTGCTGAGATGAGCGCCATGCGCACGCTGCTCCCCCACGCCGAGCCCGACGTCGACGTCCACGCCTTCTACGCGCGGGATTGGCTCGACAGCGGCGGGGTGCGCGCCAACTTCGTCAGCAGCGTCGACGGCGCTGTCACGGTCGCCGGACTGTCACGGGGGCTGCAGACGCCCGGCGACAACCGGGTCTTCGCCGCGCTGCGTGACCTCGCCGATGTCGTTCTCGTCGGTGCGGGAACCGCCCGCGCCGAGGGGTACGCCGCGATACACCCGCGCGATGAGCGACGCGAAACCCGCGAGCGGTTCGGGCTCGCTCGCACCCTGCCGACCGCCGTCGTGAGCCGGTCGCTACGGCTTGATCCGGCGGCTGCCCTGTTCACCGACACCGAGCAGGGCGCCCGCACGATCGTCATCACCTGCGAGGCGGGCGACCCGACGGTGCGCGCGGCGCTGAACGAGACAGCGGACGTCGTCGTCTGCGGCGACGAGGACGTCGACCTCGCCGCGGCACGCAACGCCCTGGCCGAGCGCGGCCTTCGCCGCATCCTGACCGAGGGTGGACCAACCCTGTTCGCCGATCTCGCCCACTGCGGCGTCCTCGACGAACTGTGCCTCAGCGTCGCACCCCTGCTGGCCGGACCGGGCGCCGGGCGGATCAGTGCCGGCGCCATCTGGCCGCTGGCCGGCGGCGAACGCCATCGCTTGCGACTGGTCGGACTCCTCGAGGAGGACGGAGCGCTCTTCTGCCGGTACGCAGTTCCGCGCTGACGCCCTCAGCCGCCGAGGCCCGCCACGATGTCGTTGAGCTGGAATGTGATCGGCTGGTCGAGCTGCTCGTAGGTGCATGACTGCGGCGTGCGGTCCGCTCGCCAGCGATTGAACTGGGCGGTGTGCCGGAATCGCTCGCCTTCCATGTGCTCGTAGCGAACCTCGACGACCCGCTCCGGACGCAGCGGCACGAACGAGAGGTCCTTGCCGGCGTTCCACCGCGAGCCCTCGCCTTTGCGCGGCGTGCGTTCGCCGGCCTCGTGCGCTGCCCAGTTCCAGGGATGGCCGTCAAACGTCGTCACCAGGGGCGCGAGCTCGTCGAAGAGCTCGCGCGCGACGTGCCATCGGAAACGCACCGATGACACCGACCGAGACCAGCGTCCCGGCATCGTTGTAGAGCCCGAGCATGAGCGAGCCGATCGCCTGCGGGTCACTCTTGTGCAACCGGTAGCCGGCGACCACGCAATCTGCCGTGCGTTCATGCTTGATCTTGAACATGACGCGCTTGTCGGGCTGGTACGTCCCGTCCAGTGGTTTGGCGACGACGCCGTCCAGCCCGGCCCCCTCGAACTCGACGAACCAACGCGTCGCCAGATCGCGGTCGGTCGTGGCCGGGGTCAGGTGGATCGGCGCGTTCACGCCGGCGAGCGCGGCCTCGAGTGCGGCGCGACGTTCGATGAACGGCCGGCTGGTGTAGTCCTCGTCGGCGAGCGCGAGCAGATCGAAGGCGATGAACGACGCCGGCGTCTTCTCTGCCAGCATCGTGACCCGAGATACCGGCGGGATGGATGCGTTGCTGCAGCGCGTCGAAGTCCAAGCCGGCGGCGGTGGCGATGATGATCTCGCCGTCGATGACGCAGCGCTCGGGCAGCTCGTCCTTGACCGCATCGACCAGTTCCGGGAAGTAGCGGGTCATCGGGCGCTCGTTGCGGCTGCCGAACTCGACCTCATCGCCGTCGCGGAACACGATCGACCGAAAGCCGTCCCATTTGGGCTCGTAGGACGCACCGGCAGGAATCGTCGACACGGACTTGGCCAGCATCGGGGGCACCGGCGGCATCACGGGCAGCTTCATCGCCTCATTGTGAACGCTTGGGGTCGACCGCCCCATCAGGCCGGCAGATTGTCCGTTGCGGCGCGCCTTCGGCGCAGTTGAGCCCGGCCCGGTCCGCACGTTGGCGAAGCGCCGGGCCACCGGACCGTGGGCCATAAAGGATCCGTCGGTACCGTGCAGTCGTGCCCCCGCCGCCGCGCCCGACCCTCCGCCTGGTTCTCGCCACCCTTGTGGCACTCGGGTTGGTAGCCAGTTGCACGACGACAGCGAAGGGTCACGGTCAGGGCGGACACTGTTGATCCGAGCCAATCGAGGTCGAAATCGGGCACGCCGGCCACATCGAGCAGCGGCCAGCCCTCGCCGGCAACGCCCACCGCCATCGATTTCAGCGACTGCGCGAGGCTGTTCAACCTGTCGGCAGCCGGCATCTCACCGGACCGCCGCGCCAAGCTCAGCTTCGACTGCGGGCGCGAGACCGTGCCCGTCGACTACGCCCGGCCGGGTGGGCCGACCATGGCCGTCGAGGTAATCCGCGTCCACTACCGCGACCAGCCCAAGCGGATCGGCTCGCTGCTGGTGAATCCAGGCGGCCCCGGCGGCTCGGGCGTGTTTCTCGCGATCAGCCTCGCCGCGTCGCTGTCCGACGATGTGCTCGAGCACTTCGACATCGTCGGCTTCGACCCCCGCGGCGTCGGGCCGTCCTCGCCGGTCAAGTGCGAAAGCGACAACGACGAGACGACCGCGCTGGCCCTGGACGCCGACGTGCGCACTCCCGCCGGGTTCAACAAGGCCAAGCGGCAGGCGGCAAGCTTCGCCGCGAGCTGTGCCAGGAAGTACGGACCGTCCCTCGCCCACTACAACACCGTCGAAACCGCGAGCGACATGGACCGGATCCGGGCAGCTGCTCGGCGACGAGAAGCTGAACTACCTCGGCTTCTCCTACGGCACGGAACTCGGCGCGGTCTACGCCCACCTGTTCCCGGCCCGGATTCGCGTTGCGGTCCTCGACGGCGCGGTCGACCCGCTGACCGACGGCAACGCGTTCGCGTCCAACAGCAGCAGTCGCGGGCTTCGAGGAGCGCCTTCGACCAGTTCGCCGCGGACTGCGCCAAACGCTCAGCCGTGCAGTCCACTCGGCAATGCGCGGCAGGCGGTCGCGGCAGCTGGAGAAGAAGGCCGACGCCACGCCGATCCACAGTTCGGCAACCGGCGAGACCCGCAAGGCGACCGGCTCGCATCGTGCTGTACTCGGCGTGCTCTCCGCGCTGTACAGCCAAGAGCTGTGGCCCGTGCTCGGCAGCGCGCTGATCGACGCCGAACACGGCGACGCCAAAGGCCTGTTCGAGCTCGCCGACCGATACAGCGAGCGTGACCCGGACGGCCATTACACGAACATTCTCGACGCTGTTCCAGGTGATCAGCTGCAACGACCAGCGCAGCGGCCCCACCGACGCCGCGATCAAGCAGACGGCCGCGCGATGGGCCAAGCGCTTCCCGCTGTTCGGGCTGTGGTCCGCCGCGTCGCTGTTCCAGTGCCAGGCGTGGCAGCCGACAGCGCACCGGTCCCGCCCCGACGACCGCGACCGGCTCCGAGCCAGATCCTCGTCGTCGGCAACCTGCATGACCCGGCGACTCCATATCAGGGAGCGAACGATCTCGCCAGGACGCTCGGCAACGGCGTGCTGCTGACCTGGGACGGCCAGGGGCACACGTCCTACCTGCAGGGCAGCACTGCATCGACCAGAAGGTCAACGCCTACCTGATCAATGCGACCGTTCCGGCCGCGGACACCGACCTGCCCGCGCTGAATGCAACGCCCGGCGTCGCTGCGACTGCACGAGCCGCGCGACGCTGCGCGCTCGGTGGCCCTCGTCCTGCACGGCGGCCAGGTCCGTAGCCTGCGCCCGACCCGGCCGTGGAACTGGCGCGCACCGTGCGCATGGTCCCGTTCACGCGTTCGCTGGCCCGGGCCGGGGACGATGCCGGACTCGTCGTCGCCCGCCTGCGCTACCTGCTCCGCGGCTGGAACGGGCACCTGCAGTCGCCGGTGAGCGATGCGCGATCGGCGTTGACCTGGCTCGCACGACGCTATCCAGATCTGCCCATCGCCCTCGTCGGCCACTCGATGGGCGGCCGGGTCGCCATCCAGCGTCGCCGACCACCGCCAACGTCCGCGCCGTGGTCGGCATTGGCGCCGTGGCTCGAGCCCGGCGACTCCGCCGAGCGCCTCGCCGGCCGACAGTTACTGATCGCGCACGGCGACGAGCGACCGGATAACAGATCCCGCGGCGTCGGCCACCTTCGCCGAACGTGCTCGCGAGAGCGGCGCCCGAGTGACTTACCTCAGCGTGCGCGGAGCGGGCCATGCGATGCTGCAGAGGTCGGGACTTTGGCACGATATTGCAACACAATTCGCCCTCGCAGTGTTGTCCGAAACGACGTGCCTCGGGCCTCTCCGAGGGCGTCGTGACCGATCTTGTCAGAAGGGCTCTTGCCGGGGAGCAGTCTCTCGTCGTCTGATGGAGAAGGCAGCCACCTGGTCGAAGGGGGAAGCGGATCATGACCTTCGCCGAGGCATCGCCACGACCCGGTATCGACCCCAAGCGCTGGCCTGATATCGCGATCGTGCCGCACACGCCGGCTGCGGGCTGCCGTGATCGCGCGGGCTGTTCCGGCGAGCCGTACGGCTACTGCCGCTGCGCGTGGTCGAAGCCGGCGGCGCGAGCTTCGGCGCGGGCTCGGTCGACGATCCGGTCATGCGGCTCGTACGGCCGCGTGTCCTTCTACCACCGGCTCGGCGCACAGCGGGACGATCGGTTTCGGCGAGGCCTACATGGCCGGCGACTGGACCACCGACGACCTCACCGGCGTGCTGACCGCGTTCGCTGCGCACATCCGCGACCTGGTGCCGGCCGCGCTGCAACGGCTGCGCGGCGCGGTGCTCAGCCGGCAGCCGGCGTCCGACGACAACACGGTCGAGGGCGCGCGGCAGAACATCCACCGGCACTACGACCTGTCCAACGACCTGTTCGGCCTGTTCCTCGACGACTCGATGACCTACTCCGTCGGCCCTCTTCGAGGGCGACCCGGCAACCTCCGACGACGACCTGGTCGATTGCGCAACGAGCGCAAGATCGATCGCCTGCTCGACGCGGCTGGAGTGCACCAGGGAACCCGTCTGCTCGAGATCGGCACCGGATGGGGCGAGCTGGCCATTCGCGCTGCGGAGCGTGGGGCTACGGTCACCTCGCTGACCATCTCGAGCGAGCAGGCCGACACTCGCTCGCGAGCGCATCGCAGCAAGCCGGCCAGGCCGACCGTGTCGACGTGCTACTGCAGGACTACCGCGCGCCCAGGGCCATTACGACGCCGTCGTCAGCGTCGAGATGATCGAGGCAGTCGGCGTCGAACCACTGGCCCGATTACTTCCGCACCGTCGATCGCGCGCTGATCCCCGGGGGGCGCTTCGGCCTGCAGGCGATCCTGCAGGACGACGCCAGCCTGCGACGGGTAGGCGAAACGTACACGTGGATCCGCAAGTACATCTTCCCCGGCGGGCAGCTCGTCGTCGGTCGAATCAATCGAGGACGCGGTGCGCCGGCACACGGCATTGCGCATTGCCGACCGGCTACAGCTTCGGCCGCCACTACGCCGAAACGCTGCGCCGCTGGCGTTCGCGGTTCGAGGCGCGCGCCGGCGATGTAGCCCGCCTGGGCTTCGACGAGACCTTCCGGCGAATGTGGTCGCTGTACCTCGCCTACTCCGAGGCGGGATTTCGCACCGGATACCTGGACGTCAACCAGTTCACGCTCGCGAAACCCGCCTAGGTTGCGCCTCGGGCGAGCGCTACGGCTGGCCCGGCTTGCGGTTCGGCCATGCGCAGGACGGTGCGGCCGGCCCCTGACAGCTCTGATCGTGCATATTCGATCGGCAGGTTCGCAGCCGCGCGGATAGCGTGAGGCGTGGTCGTCGTCTTCGCCTTGCTCGCCGCTGTCGTCTACGGCTTGGGCGATTTCGTCGGCGGTTTCGCCTCTCGGCACCGCTCTGCCATCACCGTCCTGCTCTACGCCTACCCGGTCGGCGCGGCACTGATGCTCGCGTTGTTGCCGTTCTTCTCCGGCCCGCTCGACCTGCGCACGGCCGTGCTCGGCGTCGGCGGAGGCATCGGCGGCATGGTCGGGGTCATCGTCATGTACAGCCTGATGGCCCGGGCCCCGATGAACATCATCTCGCCGGTGACCGCGGTGCTCGCCGCGGTCGTACCGGTCGCATTCGGCGTCAGCGTAGGTGAGCGTCCGAAGTTGGCGGCCTGGCTCGGCATCGCCCTCGGCATGCTGGCGGTGACCTTCGTGAGCCGTACCGCAGACGATCACCCGCATGGGCCGCTCGGCGCGCGCATCCTGGCTTTGGCGTGCCTGTCCGGAATCGGCTTCGGCGCCTACTTCATCTGCCTGGCGCGGGCGAACCCCGACTCAGGTCTGTGGCCGCTGGTGGTCTCACGCATCACGTCCGCCGCGCTGATCGTGCCGCTGGCCAGGCGCACCGGCGGCTTGGTCCTGGTGACCGGACGCGTGCTCGGCCTGGCCGTGCTCTGCGGAGTCCTCGACGCCAGCGCCAACCTGTTCTTCCTGCTGGCGTCGCGCCACGGGCTGCTCTCGCTCGCCAGCGTCATCACCTCGCTGTACCCGGCGGTGACCGTGATGCTCGCTGTGTGGCTGCTGCATGAACACACCGGGCGAATGCAGCGCATCGGCCTGGTGCTGGCCGGTGCCTCGATCGTGCTGATCACCTACTGATTCATCGGTCCGACCTTTCGGCGGGACCGGACCGTGCGACTTGCCACGGACCGACTATGTGCGGGGCTGCTCCGTGGCGGTCCCGCCATGCTCGACCCAGTTGGCCTGGTTCATCCGCGACGGCTGGACCCGCGGAGGCTCGCCCTCCTGCTTGGGAAAGTTCGGCGGGTAGGGCATGTCACCCAGGCCGTGATCTCGTTCGTCACGGTCGGCCCATTCGAGCAGCGCCTCGATCGACCACTCTGCGTCGTCGATACCGGCGTGCAGGTCACCCAGCTCGGCGAAGCGCGCGGGCATCGTCGCGATCGTGAAGTCGGCCATCTCGACGTCGGGCAGCTCGTCCCAGGTGACCGGCGCCGAAACCGGACCGTGCGGCTTGCCGCGGACCGAGTATGCGCTGGCGATCGTGCGGTCGCGGGCATTCTGGTTGTAATCGAGGAAGATCTGCTCGCCGCGTTCTTCCTTCCACCACGCGGTGGTGACCAGTTCGGGCGCGCGTCGCTCGACCTCGCGGGCGAACGCGAGCGCCGCCCGGCGTACCTCGCGGAACCCGAAGGCCGGCTCGATGCGCACGTAGATGTGCACGCCGCGTGAGCCGGAGGTCTTCGGCCAGCCCACCGCGCCCAGCTCGTCGAACACCTCGTGCACGATCTCGGCGACTCGCTTCGCCTCGGCAAGGCCCGTCCCCGGCTGCGGGTCGAGATCGATGCGCAACTCGTCGGGGCGCTCGGTGTCGGCCCGGCGCGAGTGCCAGGGGTGGAACTCGACGGTCGACATCTGTACCGCCCAGATGACGCTCGCGATCTCGGTCACGCACAACTCGTCGGCGCGTGCGCCCGGACGGGAAGCGCACCGTGGCGGTCTCAACCCAGTCCGGGCGCGCCCTTGGGTAGCCGCTTCTGGTAGATCTTCTCGCCGCTCACGCCGTCGGGATAGCGGTGCAGCATGCATGGCCGCTCGCGCAGGGCACGCACGATGCCGTCGCCGACGGCGAGGTAGTACTTCGCGAGGTCGAGTTTCGTCTCGCCGCGCTCCGGGAAGTAGACGCGGTCCGGGTTGCTGATACGCACACTGCGTTCGCCGACTTCGAGCTCGATGAACGGGGACGGCATGGGTGGACGGTAGGCCATCTCGGTGTCATTAGCATCGGCGCCATGCCTCCGCGCCGGGGCCACGTGTCTGGTCGACATCCTGCGGGCCGTCGATCCATTCGCGAGGTCTGGACATGGTCGCCGCAGCGCCCCGACCTGGCGTCGCGGCCGGGCCGACTCAGGCGGGAGCCACGCTTCGCGCATCCGCGTCTGAGCTGTTGCGGTGGCTTTACCGGCGAATCCCGGACAACAGCATCGCCGGAGGCGACTTTTCGCTCCTCCGTCGATTCCGGTCGCATCTCGACACGGCTTGATTCTCAGGCATCCTGGTGTGGTGAACACCGATACCCGGTGGAATGACGACGACGCCGACCAGCCGCGCGGCGAGCCACCAGACTTCGCCTGGGGACGTACCGCCAACCCCAACACCGCCGACGGCGAATTGCAGAATCTCGCCGCGTTCGGCACGGGCCTAAGCCGCCTCACCGGACGTCGACGCCGGGCCGCATCCATCGTGGTGTGGCTGATCCTGCTCGGATTCGCCGTTGGCGCCGTGTTCGGCATCATCGGCATAGTCAGCGTCTGGTGATCTGCCGGATGGCCGTTCCCGGGACGTCATGTTCTCGTGCCGCACCGGCACGTACCGTCGACCCATGACCGACACGGAACCCTCCGCCAAGATCAGCAAGTCTGACGCCGAATGGCGCGAGCAGTTGAGCCAGCAGGAGTACGCCGTGCTACGGAATGCAGCCACCGAGCGCCCGTTCACCGGCGAGTACACCGACAACAAGCGCGTCGGCGTGTACCGCTGCCGGGCCTGTGGCAGCGAGCTGTTCCGCAGCGAAGCCAAGTTCGACTCGCATTGCGGCTGGCCGAGCTTCTTCACGCCACTCGCCGGCGATCGCGTCATCGAACGTCGCGACGTCAGCATGGGCATGGTGCGTATCGAGGTCGTCTGCGCCAACTGCCACAGCCACCTCGGGCACGTCTTCGAGGGCGAGGGCTACGGCACACCCACCGACCTGCGCTACTGCATCAACTCGATCTCGCTGACCTTCGAGGAAGCGCCCGGCGCCTGAGCCTCAGGGCAGGTTTGCGACCAGCTCGTCCACACTGCGCCGCCGGCCGGTGAAGAACGGCACCTCCACGCGGACGTGCCGACGAGTCTCCGAGCCGCGCAGGTGGCGCATGAGGTCGACGATGCGGTGCAGTTCGTCGGCCTCGAAGGCCAGCATCCATTCGTAGTCGCCGAGCGCGAACGAGGAGACGGTGTTGGCGCGCACGTCCGGATACTCGCGGGCCATCTGCCCATGCTCGGCGAGCAGTGCCCGCCGTTCGGCATCTGGCAGCAGGTACCAGTCGTAGGAGCGGACGAACGGGTAGACGCACACGTACGCACGCGCCTGCTCCTCGGCGAGGAACGCCGGGATGTGGCTCTTGTTGAACTCGGCCGGACGGTGCAGCGCCATGGCCGACCACACCGGTGTCAGATGCGTGCCCAGCCGGGTACGACGCAAGCGGCTGTAGGCGTCCTGCAGCGCATCGGCGGACGCGGCGTGCCACCAGATCATCAGGTCGGCATCGGCGCGCAGGACGCTGACGTCGTACGTTCCGCGCACAGTCACGTCTTTGGCGGCCAACTGCTCGATCAGCTCGGATACCTCGCCGCTGAGCTCGGCTCGGTCCTCCTCCCGCAGGGGCGTGTCGGCGCGAAATACCGACCATGCGGTGAAGCGGATGACCTCATTGAGCTCTCGTGCCTGCTTGCCGTCGACCATGGCAGTCATTGTCCCCGCGCGCCGACGTGCGCCAGCACCTGGTCTGCCGCGAACCGGGCCGAGGCGATGCAGGCCGGGATGCCGACGCCGTCATAGGCCGCCCCGCACACTGCGAGGCCGGGAACGTCGCTCACGGCGGCGCGGATGCGCGCCACCTTCTGCACATGGCCGACCGCATACTGCGGCAGGCCGCCACCCCATCGGGTGACCAGCGCATCGACCGGCGCGGCGTCCAGGCCGATGAGGGAGCGCAGCTCATGCCTGACCAGGGTGACGAGCTCGTCGTCGTCGCGTTGCAGGTCGGCGGTATCTCCGATCCGGCCGATGGACGCCCGCAGCCGGGTCAGCCCCTCGGGGGTACCCGGCCACTTCTGCGACGAGAGCGTGACCGCCTTGACCGCGCAGCCCCTCGCCGCTCGCGACCAGCAGGCCGCTGCCCGGCGGCAAGGCCACGTCACCGAAAGCCAGCGTGATGATCGCCATGCTCGCGCTCTCGACCGTGGCCAGTTCGGCGGCAGCGAACGGGACCACCTGCCCGCAGCAGGCGTGCCGCCTTTGCAGCTGGAGTCGCCACGATGACCGCGTCGGCCTCGACGACCTCGGTCGCCGGAACCGCGCCGCAGTCGAGGGCGAAACCGGTATCGGTCCGGTGGATCGCCCGCACCGTCACGCCAGTGCGGACCTCGAACCGGCCTGATCCGGCAAGAGTCCGCGGCAGCTGTCCGAGGCCGCCGGACAGCGACACGAATACCGGCCGATCGGACCGGGCACGCGCGCCGACGTCGGTGACGTCGTGCGCCGACGCGACCAGCGATCCGCCGCCTCGCGCCAGCCGCGCCGCCAGCGCAGGCATCGTCGCCTGCAGGGACAGCTCGTCCGCCCGCCCCGCGTAGACCCCGCCGAGCAGCGGCTCGACCAGCTTGTCGACCACCTCGCTGCCGAGCCGATCGCGCACCAACGATCCGACGGCGACATCGTCGGTCGATCGGGCCGAGCAGCAGGCCCCGCCGCCTCGCGTTCGACCGCGGCGAGACCGGCTCTGGTCAGCACGCCGAGCATCGCGCAGCAGCGTGCAGATCGGCCGGGATGCCCGAGCATCGTTTTCGCCGGCAGCGGGTGCCGCGCGCCTGCGGCGAACCTGCGCCGCGGACGTGGTCAGCGCAGCGATAAGCGAATCCGCCAGACCGGCAGCGCTCGCCAGGTCGACGCCTTCAGGCCGGCGCGCGAGCATCGCCTCTGCACCGACATCGACAGTGACTCCCGGCGATCTCGGCCAGCCGCAACTTGCCGCCCGGGACGGGTGAAGCCTCCAGTACGACCACCTCGGCACCGGCCGCTGACTCGGACACCCAAAATGCGGCGGCAAGACCCGAGATGCCCCCGCCGATCACCACAACACGCACCGGCCTATCGTCGTCTGGGCCGGACTCGAGACGACCAGTGGGGTGGGCTGCGGGCATGGACGAGGAGCAGATCCTGGCGCGTCTGGCCGACCTGGAACGCAAGCTCGACTGGCTCCACCGCAACGCGGACTATCCGTCGCCGTCTCCCGACACTGACGACTCCGCTCCAGCCGCAACCCCGGATGTGGCGCCAGCGCGCGGCCAGGCCTCTTCCGTCGTACTCGACCTCGTCCACCGCGGCGCCAAGATCGAGGCGATCAAGCAGTACCGCGAGGAGACCGGGGTTGGCCTGAAGGAGGCAAAGGACTTCGTCGACAGTCTCGGCTAGGCCGCCAGCGTGCGCACCAGGTCGACAACCCGGGTGAGCACGTCCGGGTCGGTGTCCGGCAGTACGCCGTGGCCGAGGTTGAAGATGTGCCCGGCCGCGGAGCGTCCCTCGGTGACCATGCGACGGACCGCGCGCTCCACCACCGGCCAGTCGGCCAGCAGCAGCGCCGGGTCCAGGTTGCCCTGGACGACGGCGCCCGGACCGAGTCGCCGAGCGGCCTCGTCCAGCGGCACGCGCCAGTCGACGCCGACGACGTCGGCTCCGGCCCGCGCGCATCGAGGCGAGCAGCTCGCCGGTTCCCACTCCGAAATGGATCCGCGGCACCGGCCGGCCAGCGGCTCGAGAACGGCCCGGCTGTGCGGCATGCACGTAGGTCTCGTAGTCGGCCGCGCGACAGCGCCCCGGCCCACGAGTCGAACAGCTGCACGGCGGCGGCGCCGGCCTCGATCTGCACCCGCAGGAACTCCGGCGTGATCGACCGCGAGCCGCGCCCAGCAGCGTCGTGCCACAGTTCCGGATGCGCCGTGCATCAGCGCCTTGGTCCGGGCGTGGTCCCGCGACGGCCCGCCCTCGATGAGGTAGCTCGCCAGCGTGAACGGCGCGCCGGCGAAGCCGATCAGCGGCGTCCCGCCCAGCTGCCGACGAGCGACGCCGCACCGCCTCGGTCACGTACGGCACGTCGTCGGCTCGAGCTCGCGCAGCATGTCGAGGTCGCTCGCCGTCGCGGATCGGCTTGTCGACCACCGGCCCCACGCCGCGCGACGATGTCGACGCCGACGCCGATCGCCACGAGCGGCACGACGATGTCGGAGAAGAAGATCGCCGCGTCGACGCCGTGCCGGCGGACCGGCTGCAGCGTGATCTCGGTGATCAGCTCCGGCGTCGCGGCACGGCGTCGAGCATGGCGTTGCCCGCCCGCAGTGCGCGGTACTCGGGCAGCGAGCGGCCGGCCTGGCGCATGAACCAGATCGGCGGGCGCGGCGCCCGGGCCGGCCGGTAGCGGCATGGACGAGCAGTGAGTCTGATGTACTGGCACTGGTAGTCATCACCGCCCATCGTCGCACGCACGCCGAGGGCTCGGCGCGCCTACGGCTGATTGTGTGTCCCACGCGCGCGTGCGAGCGTCACGACCGCACCGACGAGTCGCCGAGGTGTTGCGGAGGCCTGCCTGACGCTGTACCTCAGCTGCCCGGCTTGTGGCGAGCCGCGCCAGGTCGAGCAGCCGCCGTGCCCGGACGATCACGGCGCCGACTGCCCTGACCGGGCCTGTGTCGATTGCGGAACGGCGTTCCTGCGTCGACCCGCCTGCCCAGGCAACGGCACGATCGCCTGCGCCGCGCGGCATGAGGCAGCTCGTGCCGACAGTGAATCCGATGACCCCCATCCACCCCGTGCAGATGGCCGACAATCCGCCGCCCTCGCGCGACCACGATCCGGCCGACCGCGCCGGCCGAGCTTTCCGCGCGGCCGTTGCGAGCCTACCGAGCACCACGGTGCGCCGCGAGGTACGGGTCGAGCCGCTGCGGCCGCCACAGCGGCTCGCCCCGTGGAGCTACGCGGTCAGCGGCCGACGTGCGCGGCGCCGATGGCACCGAACTGGCCACCGGGCGTCTCGTCCTGCTCCACGACCCGGACGGCGCCGAGGCATGGGACGGCGTGCTGCGCTTGGTCGCGTTCGCCTCAGCCGAACTCGACGCCCGAGATGGCGGGCGACCCGCTGCTGCCCGCGGTCGGCTGGAGCTGGCTGACCGACCGCGCTGGACCGAGCGAGAAGCCGCCCACCGTGCCGCCGGCGGCACTGTCACCCAGACGACCTCCACCCGGTTCGGTGACATGCACGGCCCACGCACCACGGTTGCGCTCGAACTGCGCGGCTCCTGGACAGCATGACACCGCCGAACCTCGGCCCGCATCTGCTACGCCTTCGTCGATCTGCTCTGCGCGGCCGCCGGTCTGCCACCAGAGGGTGTGACGATTCTCAATCGCGTCCAGCCGTGAGACGCCGGTGCGCTGCCACGCCGTGGCCCGCGGCGGACGGACGCCGCGTTCGCGGTGATCGACTTGCATCGAGCCCCTATCTTGTTGATCATGGCCGAGCCGACAGAGGGTCGCGCGCTGAGCAAGCGACGCCCAGCACGGACATACCGGTGCTGCGTGAGCCGCAAGACGGCACGCCTGAACCGGTCATGCGCACTGACTCTCTGACGGCTGCCGCCGCGGCACTACGCGACGGGCACGGGCCGGTCGCGGTCGACGCCGAGCGCGCCTCGGGCTACCGGTACAGCCAACGCGCGTACCTCGTTCAGCTTCGCCGCGAGGGTGCTCGGCACCGTGCTGATCGACCCGATCGAGCTGCCCGATCTCGCCGTCATCGGCGCCGCCATCGGCGACGCCGAATGGATCCTGCACGCGGCCAACCAGGATCTGCCCTGCCTGGCCGAGCTCGGCCTGCGCCCGCAGCGCCTGTTCGACACCGAACTCGCCGGGCGCCTGCTCGGTGACGAGCGGGTGGCTCTGGGCACGATGGTCGAGCAGCACCTCGGCGTCCGCCTGGAGAAGGGCCATTCCGCTGCGGACTGGTCCACTCGACCGCTGCCCCACGACTGGCTGGTCTACGCCGCACTCGACGTCGAGCTGCTGGTCGCGCTGCGCGACGGCGCTCGCCGGACGAGCTCGAGCGGGCCGGCAAGAGCGAGTGGGCGCAGCAGGAGTTCGAGGCAGTCCGCACCGGCACCCCCGCACCGCCGCGCGAGGATCCGTGGCGGCGGACGTCGGGCATCCATGCCGTGCGCAGCCGACGCCAGCTCGCGGCCGTCCGGGCGCTGTGGTATGCGCCCGCGACGGCCTTGCCGCAGCGCGCGATATCGCGCCAGGACGCGTCCTGCCCGACCACGCGATCATCGCCGCGGTGCGAGCCGATCCGAAAAACCCAGCTGATCTGGTCAGGCTGCCGGTGTTCAGCGGCTCGCGCCAGCGCCGCGAGACCGCACGCTGGTTCGGGGCACTCGTCACCGCGCGCACGCTGTCCGAAGACGCCCTGCCACCGGTCACCGGCGGAGTCGATCCGGTGCCGCCCGCTTCGCGCTGGCGAGATCGCGCCCCGGATGCGGCTGACCGGTTGGCCCGCTGCCGCGAGGTGGTCGGCGAGCTGGCCGAACGAAACGTCGTGCTCAGCCAGAACCTGCTCGCCTCAGACGTGGTGCGCCGCATCGCCTGGGAACCACCGCAACCGCCCGATGAAGGGGCCGTTCGTGCCGAGCTGGCCCGACTCGGTGCGCGGTCGTGGCAGATCGAAGTGACCGCCGCTGCGCTGGCGGCTGCGCTCAGCTGACGTCCTCGTCGGATGGCGGCGCCGCAGCAGCGCCTGGCAGGTCGATGCGAATGGCCAATCCGCCGAACGGCGGGGCGGCCGCCTGCAGGCGGCCATGGTGAGCCTCGACGATCAGCCGAACGATCGCCAGGCCCAGGCCCGGACCCGCGCGTCGCCGTGCGCACCTTGCCGCCGCGCCGAAACGGCTCGAACAGCAGGTCGACATCCGCGGGCGGGATTACCTGACCGCCGTTCGCGACGTGCAGCCACACTCGCCCTTCGGCTGGCACCGCACGTGACGCGGATCCAGCCCCCGCTCGGACGTTGTGCCGAATCGGCATTCTCGACCAGATTGCCGATCAGACGTTCCAGCAAGCGGGGATCGCCCGTCGTGCGAGCCGGACCGGCCTCGATCTCGATCGAGATCGACCGGTCCTTCGCCTCGGTCTCGACGCCGTCGAGCACGGACGGAACGAGCGTGGCGAGGTCGACCGGCTCGACGTACCTCAAGTTCGCCGCGTCCACCCGCTTGCAGGCGCGCGAGAGTCAGCAACGAGCCGACCAGCCGCTGCGCACGTTCGGTTGCGCCAAGAGCGACCTCGCCCATTCGTCGCAGCTCGTCATTGGACGCCTCTGGGTCGGACAAGCGTCACGTCGAGCTCGGTGCGGATCACCGACAGCGGGGTACGCAGTTCGTGGCTGGCGTTGGCCACGAACAGCCGCTGACTGTCGAACGCGGCATCGAGGCGGGCAAGCATCTCGTCGAAAGTGTCGGCGAGCTCGCGCAATTCGTCGTCGGGCCCGCCGAGATTGATCCGCTGGTCGAGGGTCTCGGTCGAGAGCTGCGCGCGCGGTGTGGGTGACTTGGCGATCGGGCGCAGCGCCTGGCTTGGCGAGCAGGTATCCGCCGGACGCGCCGATGACCACGATGATGCCGAAATAGATCAGGCCGGTGTGCAGCAGGTAGTCGACGCGCATCGTGGCGTGCCTGGGTGCCGAGCTGGGCCGGGATGACGCGCGTCGAGGATCCGGCGCTATCGGTGATAGTGACATTGCCGCGAGTGTTGAAAAAAGGCAGACGCTCGATAGAACGATCGAGCAGCACGATCGACATGAACAGCAGCGAGACGCCGACGAGCAAGACCAATCCGCCGTATAGCAACGCCATGCGGATGCGCAGCGTCGGGCGGAAGAACCTCACTGCAGCGATCCGGCCTCCTCATTCGCGGGCGACCGAGCGCCGCCGGGTCGATGCGGTAACCCGAACCCACGACGGTGTCGATGATCGCCGGCTCGCCGAGCTTGCGACGCAAAGTCATCATCGTCACCCGGACGGTCGTCGTGAACGGGTCGGCGTTCTCGTCCCAGACCCGGTCCAGCAACTCCTCGCTGCTGACGACGGCGCCGTGCGCGATCATCAGGGTCTCCAGGACGCCGAACTCCTTGCGGGTGAGGTCGATCAGCTCGCCGCTGCGGCTGACCGTGCGCTTGGCCGAGTCGAGCTCGATGTCGCCGGCCGACAGCACCGGCGGAGCGGCCGGCGTGGTCCGCCGGCCGAGCGCGCGCACCCGCGCGACCAGTTCGGCGAACGCGAACGGCTTGGCCAGGTAGTCGTCGGCGCCGAGGGCGAGCCCTGACACCTTGTCCTCGACCGTGCCGCTCGCGGTCAGCATCATCACCCGCGTCAGCACGCCCTTCGTCGGTGAGCCGGCGGCAGATCTCGTCGCCCGACATGCCCGGCAGGTCGCGGTCCAGGACCACGACGTCGTACCGGGTCAGCGCCGCCTTGCGGTAGCCGTCGTCACCGTCGGTGCGCGACGTCGACGGCCATACCTTCGCGGCGCAGGCCACGCGCCACCGCCTCCGCGAGCTGCACTTCGTCCTCTACAACGAGGATCCGCATTCGTCAGCCTCCAGTTGGTACCGGTCATGGCTTCAGTCACCGGCATCTCGTCCGCCCGGCGCGCGGACACGTCGCGCTCCCGGCATCGCCAACAGGTTGAACGATAGCGGACCACTCGACGATGCGCCTGCCGATGTCCTGGCACGTCAGCCCCGCCGCAGGCGCGCACATCGGCCACCTTGCCGTGGTCGAGGAACTTCACCGGGACGCCGATCTCGCGGGTCGGGACGTCGACCCCCGCAGCGCGCAATGTCTGGGCGACCCGCGAGCCTACGCCGCCTGAGACGACACCGTCCTCGACGGTGACGACCAGCCGCGCGTCGCGCGGCAAGCTCGACCAGCGCCGGGTCGACCGGCGGTACCCAGCGCGGGTCGACGACCCGGACGGTGTAGCCGGCCTGCCGTACGGCCTCGGCCGCATCGACGACTTCGGCACCCGTCGCACCGACCGCGACGACGAGGACATCGACGGCCCCGGCGTCCGGCTCGGCTAGCACGTCGACGCCGCCGATCCCGCGCAATGCCGGCAAGTCCCGGCCGAGCGGCGTCTTCGGGAAACGCAGTACGGTCGGCCCGTCGTGCCAGGCCGCCGCCTCACGCAACTGCGCGCGAAGCGTCGCCTCGTCGCGCGGGGCCGCGATACGCAGGCCGGGCACCACGCCGAGGATGGCGAGATCCCACATGCCGTTGTGGCTCGGGCCGTCCTCGCCGGTGATGCCGGCGCGGTCGAGCACGAACGTGACCGGCAGTCGGTGCAGCGCGACGTCGAGCAGCACCTGATCGAAGGCGCGGTTGAGGAACGTCGCGTAGATCGCGACGACGGGGTGCAGGCCGCCGGAGGCGAGCCCGGCGGCGGACGTCACCGCGTGCTGCTCGGCGATGCCGACGTCGTAGAAGCGCTCCGGGAAGCGGCGGCGAACGCGCCGAGCCCGGTCGGCTCGCACATCGCGGCGGTGATCGCGACGACGTCGTCGCGCTCGGCTCCGAGCCGCGCGAGTTCCTCGGAGAAGGCCTTCGTCCAGCTTCGACCGGACGGACGCTCGGCCGCCCCGTCTCCGGGTCGAAGCCGCGGGACTGGTGCATCTGGTCGGCCTCGTCGTTCTCGGCCGGCGCGTAGCCGTATCCCTTGCGGGTGACGCATGTGCACGATGACCGGCCCGTCGAAGCCACGAGCGAGCCGCGAGAGCGCGTACTCGAGCGCGGCGAGGTCGTGACCGTCGACCGGGCCGACGTACTTCAGACCCAGATCCTCGAACATCCCCTGCGGCGCCAGGAGGTCCTTCATCCCGCGCTTCATGCCGTGCAGCGCGTCGTAGATCGGCGCGCCGACGACGGGCACCCGCGGCAGGCGCCGCTTCACCCGGCCGAGCATCCGCTCGTAGCCGGGCCGAAGGCGCAGGCCCGCAAGGTGCTCGGCGAGCCCGCCGATCGTCGGCGAGTACGAGCGGCCGTTGTCGTTGACCACGATGATGACCGGACGATCGGATGCGGCGATGTTGTTCAGCGCCTCCCAACACATCCCGCCGGTGAGCGCGCCGTCGCCGACCACAGCGACCACCGGGCGGCGCTCGCCGCGCACCGCGAACGCCTTGGCCAGACCGTCGGCGTAGGACAGCGCGGTCGACGCGTGCGAGTTCTCGATCCAGTCGTGCGGGCTCTCGGCGCGGCTCGGGTAGCCCGGACAATCCCACCCGTCTGCCGCAGAGTCGGCATCTGCCCGGCACGCCCGGTGAGGATCTTGTGGACGTAGGCCTGGTGGCCGACGTCGAACAAGATCGGCTCCGTCGGGGAGTCGAACACCCGGTGCAACGCGATCGTGAGCTCGACGGCGCCGAGATTCGGGCCGAGGTGTCCGCCGGTGCGCGACACGGTCTGCACCAAGGCGTCTCGGATCTCGGCAGACAGCAGCGCGAGTTCGTCATGCGACAACTCGCGCAGATCCGCCGGAGAGCCAATGCGGTCGAGGACTCGACTCATAGCCGATCAGCCTACTGGCCCGGCGTTCCCAGAGTGCTCACGGCGCGTGATCCTTCGCATCCGCTACACGGTGTATTGCGCCGGCGGCTCAAGCCGGGCGATGCATTCGACGTGGTGCGTCATCGGGAAGGCGTCGAAGGCGCGCAGTGCGGTGAGCCGCCACCCGGCGTCCAGCGCCACCCGTACGTCGCGCGCCAGCGCCGCCGGATCGCAGGCCACGTACCCCACTGCACGCGGGTCCAGCGCAAGGATCGCGGCCATACGTCGCGTCCGGCGCCCGCCCGCGGCGGGTCGAGCACAATCAGGTCCACCGGCGGGCCCAGCCCGCGGACCAGGCCGGCGGAAACGCGCCCTCGCTGTACGTCGGCCCAGGGCAGGTCCGCGAGGTTCGCCGCCGCGTCGGCAACCGCCTGCCGGGACCATTCCACGCCGAGCACCCGGCCCTCGTGGCCGATCGCTTCGGCAAGCAGCGCCGTGAACAGGCCCGCGCCGGCATACAGATCAAGCGCCTTCTCGCCCGCCTGGGGGCGAAGCAATTCCGCAAGCGTGGCCGCGAAGGTGGCCGCGGCATGCGGATGCATCTGCCAGAAGCCCGCCGCGTCGACCTCGAAGCTGCGCCCGGCAACGACTGCCGCAGCCGTGGCGGCCCCTCCAGCACTTCGACGCGGTCGGGCGGACGCCGCCCGCGGGCTTGTCGACCCGGTCCGGGACGGTGCGCGAGAACCGTTACCGCACCGTCGTCGCCACGCACCAGTTCGATGCCCGACAGCGCCGTAAAGCGCCGGTCGACGGCTGCCGCGTCGCCGACTCCGGGCGCTCCCAGTGGGCATGCGGTCAGCCGCTCGACCTCGTGCGAGCGGTGCCGCCGCAGGCCGACCGACCGTCCTGATCCAGCCCGTAGAGCGTGCGCGTGCGCCAGCCGAGCAGGCCGCCCGGCAACGCCTCGACCTGCACGGCTACGTCGAGCCCGGCCAGTCGGGCCAGCTGATCGCGCACCACGGCGGCCTTCAGCTCGCGTTGCGCCGGGCCGGATGCATGCTGCCAGTCGCAGCCACCGCAGCGTCCCGGACCGGCGTGCGGGCACGGCGCCGCGACCCGGTCCGGCGAGGGCTCGAGCACCTCGATGGCGTCGGCCCGGCAGAACGGGCCACCGGCGTCCTCGGTGATCAGGGCACGCACCCGCTCGCCGGGCAACGCGTGCCGAACGAAGACGACTCGCCCGTGTGGCTGGTCATCGACCCGGGCAACGCAGTAGCCGCCGTGCGCCGGCGGTCCGACTCGCACCTGCAGCACCCTGCCCAGCAGCGACTCAGGCACCCTGCCCGGCCTCGATCTTGGGCGCTGCCGGCGGCTCCGCCGGCGCTGCCGGAGCCTGCTTCGCAGGAGCCCCCGCGGGCGGCTCAGCGTCTGCGCGAAGCTGCGACGAAGCCAGCTGCCACGGCACGCTCGTGACCATCACGCCGGGCTGGAACAGCAGCCTCGTCTTGAGCCGCAGCGCGGACTGGTTGTGCAGCAAGTGCTCCCACCAGTGACCAACCACGTACTCGGGGATGAACACGCTGACCACGTCGCGTGGCCAGTTGCGGCGCATCTGCCGGATGTATTCCAGGATCGGCTTGGTCACCTCGCGAAACGGCGATTCGAGAACGGTGAGCCGCACCGGAAGGTCGTGCCGCTCCCATTCGGTGAGCAGCTTGCGCGTCTCGGCGTCGTCGACGTTCACCGTCAGCGCCGTGAGCGTGTCCGGGCGAGTCGCGCGGGCATACGCGAGCGCGCGCAGGGTCGGCTTGTGCACCTTCGATACAAGCACGACGACGTGGTTGCGGGCGGGGAGCATGAGGCCGCTCCCCTCTGGCTCCAGTTCGCGGCCTACGTGGGTGTAGTGCCGGTTGATCGCGCGCATCAGCGCGTACAGGATCGGCATCGCGATAAGGACCAGGTAGGCCCCCTTGGTGAACTTCGTGACCACGACGATCACCAAGACGAGCCCGGACAGGCTGCCACCGAATGCATTGATCGCCCGCGAGCGGGTGATGCGTCGCCGCTCGCCGGTATCGCGCTCGGTGCGCAGCAGGCGGTTCCAGTGCCTGACCATGCCCGTCTGGCCAAGGGTGAACGAGGTGAACACCCCGACGATGTAGAGCTGGATAAGGCGCGTCACGTCCGCCTTGTAGATGAAGATCATCGCTCCGGCGACCACGCCGAGCATCACGATGCCGTTGCTGTAGGCGAGGCGATCGCCACGGGTGTACAGCTGGCGCGGCAGGTTCTTGTCCTGCGCGAGGATGGCTCCGAGCAACGGAAACCCGTTGAAGGCGGTGTTGGCGGCGAGCACGAGAATCAGCGCAGTCGTCGCCTGAACGTAGAAGAACCCGACCGAGTGCGGCCCGCCGAACACCGAAGCTGCGACCTGGGCGATCACCGTTCGCTGCGGCCGGTGTGCGCAGTCGACGAATCCGCTCAGGTCGCACGCGTTCGCCGTGATCCGGACCTTCGCGATCAGCGCGAGCGCCGTAATGCCTGCGAACATCGACGTCGCGATCGCGCCCATCATCACGAGCGTCAGCTGGGCGTTTCGAGCTTTCGGCGCGCGGAACGCGGGCACCCCGTTCGCGATGGCCTCGACGCCGGTGAGCGCGGTGCAGCCGGACGAGAAGGCACGCAGGGTCAGGAAGCACAGGGCGAGAAAGCCGAGGGAGCCGTAGCCCGAATGCACCTGCACGCCGTAGTGGGCGCTCTCCGCGACCGGCGCGTCGCCGGCGATCACCCGGAACATACCGGTCGCGATCATGATGAAGACGCCGGTGGCGAACAGGTACGTGGGCGTCGCGAATGCGAGACCGGCCTCCCTGATGCCCCGCAGATTCACCGCGGCGAGCACTGCGACGAACCCGAGAGCCATTACGACGCGCTGATGATGTAGCGACGGGGCCGCAGAAATGATGTTGTCGACCCCGGACGACACCGACACCGCCACCGTCATCACGTAGTCGACGAGCAGTGCACTGGCGACGACCACCCCGGCCGGGCGGCCGATGTTCTTGCTCGCGACCTCGTAGTCGCCACCACCGGTCGGGTACGCCCGAACGAGCTGCCGGTAGGAAGCGACCACCGTGATCATCAAGACGATGACCGCCGCCGCCACCCACGGCGCGAGGAACAGGAACGCCGTGCCGCCGATCGTGAGGACGAGCAAGATCTCCTGCGTCGCGTAGGCCACGCTGGACAACGCGTCACTGGCGAAGATCGGCAGCGCGAGCCGCTTCGGGAGCAGGGAGTGCCCCATCCGATCCGATCGCACCGGGCTGCCGATGATCAGCCGCTTGGCGACCCGCGTCACGACGCTCACGCGCTGCACGATACGCAAACCGGTACCGGAGTCCGCACCGCCGGGCGAAGGCGGCCTTGTCGCACGCCGCGCATCGGTTGTGTAGCGTCGCCAAGCCAGGGTGTCCCCTCCTTGGACAGCGGCAAACGGGTGTGGAAGGAGATGTGCCGGTCGTGCACATCGTCATCATGGGATGCGGCCGCGTCGGCTCGTCCCTGGCTCATGAGCTCGAACGTCGCGATCACAGCGTCGCGATCATCGACAAGGATCCGGCAGCTTTCCGGCGGCTTGGTGAGCATTTCCGCGGCCGCCAGGTGACGGGCCTCGGATTCGACCGTGACACGCTTGTCGCTGCCGACATCGAGACCGCGGATGCGTTCGCCGCAGTCAGCTACGGGGACAATTCGAACATCATCTCCGCCCGACTGGCGCGCGAGACGTTCGGCGTGCAGAAGGTGATCGCGCGCATCTATGACCCGAAACGTGCCGAGGTCTACGAACGCCTCGGCATCCCGACGATCGCGACCGTCCCGTGGACTGCCAACCGACTGCTGAAGGCCGTGCTGGGCGACACGACCGACGAGGTCTGGCGCGACCCCTCCGGCGCGGTCGCGCTGTTGCACGTGGCTCCGCACGAAGGCTGGATCGGCCATCCGCTGATCGATCTCGAGATCGCGAGCGGCAGCCGGGTCGCTCTTGTCACCCGCTTCGGTATCGGCGAGATCCCTACGCCGTCCACCATGATTCAGGACGGCGACAGCCTGCACGTGCTGGTCACCGACGAGCACGTGCAGGTGCTGCGTGAGGTCGCCGCACGAGCACCGGAAGGAGCACACGCATGAACGCATGGCATGACAGCGTTGCGCACACGCTTACCCGGCGGCCCCGATGAAGGTGGCGATCGCCGGCGCCGGGGCGGTCGGTCGATCGATCGCTCGTGAGCTTATCGACAACGGCCACACGGTCCTGCTGATCGACAAGGAGCCCTCGAAGGTCGACGCGAAGCGGATACCCGGCGCCGAGTGGCTGCTCGCAGACGCCTGCGAAGTCGAGAACCTCGAGAACGCAAAGCTGGAGCAGTACGAGGTCGTCATCGGGGCAACCGGCGACGACAAGGTCAATCTCGTCGTGTCGCTGCTTGCAAAGACCGAGTTCTCGGTTCGGCGGGTCGTCGCGCGCATCAACCACCCTTCCAATGAGTGGTTGTTCACCGAGGCGTGGGGGGTCGATGTCGCCGTGTCGACGCCACGGGTACTGGCCGCGCTCGTCGAGGAAGCCGTCGAGGTCGGCGACATCGTCCGGCTGTTCAGCCTGCGCCAGGGCCAGGCCAACTTGATCGAGGTCACGCTGCCCGACAGCGCCCCGTGCGCCGGCATGCCGGTGCGCGAGCTCGCGCTGCCGCAGGACGCCGCGCTGGTGGCGATCGTGCGTGGCTCGCGGGTCATCGCGCCCACACCCGAGGAGCCGCTCGAACCTGGCGATGAACTGTTGTTCGTGGCGTTGCCGGAGAGCGAGCCGGCCATTCGACAATCGGTCTGCGCTGCCTGAGGCAGAACACGGTTAGTCCGTGGCCGCCTCAATGACGCCGAGGCGCTGGCGGGCACGCCGCACGATCCAGAACGCGAAGCCGATCGCGGCGATGTAGAGCGGATAGCCCATCGCGATGCGGGCGACGGCAAGCCAGCCGGTGGCGTTGTGCGTGAACAGCGCGAGTTGCACGACGCCACGTGCGAGGAACACCAGGCAACCGGCGAGGGTCGCCAGAGCATAGGCGTAGAAGAGAACACGTCGCCGGTGCCAGGGTGTGTCGTCATCGCCAGGAGTCGGGTCGAGGAACTCCCAGAGCAGCCCGATCACCGGACGCCGAACGAGAAGTGACACGACGAACGCCGCCGAGTAGGCGAAGCTGCTCCAGATCCCCAGCAGGAAGTAACCCTTGGCCTGGCCGGTACGTGCCGCGATAGCCGACGCGACGACCACGCCCACCAGCCCGGTGAGCGCCTGCTGCACCGGCTGGCGCCGGGACAGGCGGTACAGGGCCAGAAGCACGGCAGAACCCACGGCCGCGACGACGGCCCACCGCAGCGTCGACGCAGCATTGACTGCGACGAACACGACCGTCGGGATCGCGGTGATCACCGTGCCGGACCAGCCGCCGATGCTGTCAAGCATCTGCTGGCGATACAGCTCACGCATCCCGCCGCGATGGTCGGGATTCTCCTCCGCTGCGCCCTGCTGACCCTCGGGCACCGTCTCGTCGGGCGGCGCAGCCTCCCATGGCTGGTGATCCGCCGCAGCGCTACCTGAACTCTGCGAACGCTCGAAGCTTTCGGTCACGCCCGCGCCCTCAGCTCGTACCACGGGTTGTAGATGGCATGGCGTCTTTCGTGGACGCCGACCCGGCCCCTCGCCGTGACCAGCCGGCCGGGCTCGATCCCGGTGATTCGGCGACGGCCCAGCCAGACCAGGTCGATAGCGGCCGACCCGTCGAACAATTCCGCTTGCAGCGTCGGCACGTTCACCCGCGGGTTGTAGACGACTGCACGCAGCCGGCCGCTGACAGTCACGACTTCGCCACGGCGCAGCATGTGCAGCGGAACGGCCGCGCAACGGGCCACGTCAGACTGCAGCTCGACCGCGTCGAGTGAGTGGACGTCCGCGGTGAGCCGGTGCAGGAAAGACAACCGGCCGGTCACATCCATCAGGGTAGCCCCGGCGCCGCGGACGCGTGCCACGTCGAATCCGCTACTCGGGAGCTTCGGCGTCGGCGCTTTGCTGCGCCTCTAGCTGGGCTGCGGCCTCCTTGGGCAATTGCAGCGGAACTGCCTCGCGAACCGGCAGCGGCTCGCGCCCGCGCACCACGACCGTGTTGCGGAAGACCTCCTCGAACACCTTCGCCTTCGTGGGCTCCGCCGCAGCCGGCCCGAGCACCATTGCCCGGACAAACCACCTCGGCCCGTCGACGCCGAGGAATCGCACCGGCGAGGTACCGCCTTCGGACTTCAGCGTGCCGACCAGCTCGGTACCGAACGGACCTCCCGCACGCTCTTTGGCCGCCCCTCGCTGGCTGGTGATCGACTCGCGGATCTCTGCCCGCACTTCGTCCCAGATGCCCTCGTTGCGTGGCGCGGCGAAGACGCCGAGCTGCATCTGGGACTCCCGATTGGCCAACGTCACTGCGATGACCTGCTGCGCCTCGTTCATGTCCAGGCGCATCTCGATACCCGGCCGAACCGGAACATGCAGGGCGCCGAGATCGATTCGCGGTAGTTCGTCATCTGGCGCGTCATGCTCGTCGTAGGGCCCGGTCGTCTGGGCCGGTTCGTCGCGCTGCCGTACCTCCCAGGGTGGCGTCGCGTCGATCTTGGACTGTTCGGTGCGCTTCTGCCGGCGCCGCAACGCCATCAGGTTCCTCCCTCTGTTTGCTGCCCGCCGTCGGCCAGGGTCGAAGCCTCACCCGTCGACCCGTGCCCGCCGTGGCCGCGGGTCGATTCCGGCAATGCGTCGACTTCAATGAAGCTGCCCGCCTCGATCCGCAAGATCACCAGTTGGGCGATGCGATCACCTCGGCGAAGCACTACCGGAGTCGTCCGGTCGTGGTTGATCACGTTGACTTTGATCTCGCCTCGGTACCCAGAGTCGATCGTGCCAGGTGTGTTGACCAGCGACATACCCGTGCGCGCCGCGAGGCCTGAACGCGGATGCACAAATGCGGCGTAGCCCTCTGGCAGGGCAATCGCCAGGCCGGTCGGCAGGACCGCGCGCTGCCCCGGGTCGAGCACGACATCGACCGTGGTCACGATGTCGGCACCGGCGTCGCCTGGCATTGCATATGCCGGCAACGGCACTGCGGGGTCGAGACGCCGGACCTCGATGCGCAGGGGCTGCAATGCCGTCTCGCCGGTGGTCACGGCGGGCAAGGTTACCCTTGTGGGCATGAGCGCAGGCACCGAGCGTGCAGCCCGTTCGGCCGGTCAGTCAGAGCGTGATGCGGTGAGCTACCGCGAGCGGCTGCGCACCCCCTGGTGGTGGTACCCGATTGCCCTGACGGTCGCCGCCCTGCTGGCCGGCGAATTTCACGTTTCCGGGCTGCGCCTCACCGATTGGATTCCCTACGGCACCCTGCTCCCCTTGTCTGCGCTGATCGTTTGGATGCTCGGGCGAGGCGAACTGAAGATCACCGCGGACGAGGTACATATTCGCGGCGCGCACGTGCCGCTGCGCTACATAAGCGGGGCGGTGGCTCTCGACGAAGCCACCCTTCGGCGGGTGGTCGGCCGCGAAGGCGACCCGGCCGCATTCGTCTCGATCCGCCCGTGGATCGGGCCCGGCGTTCAACTCTGGCTCGACGACCCGGACGATCCCACGCCGTACTGGGTCATCAGCAGCCGCCATCCCGGTCGCGTCGTCGCCCTCGTCAATGGGGCCCGATAGCCTGCCCCGGTGACGGGAACAGTGCAAACACTGGGGCGCCGATTCGACGGCAAGGTCGCAGTGATCACGGGCGCCAGCCGCGGCATCGGCCTTGCCATTGCGCAACGTCTGGTCAACGAGGGCGCGCGGGTGGTGATCACCGCTCGCAAGCCGGACGGGCTCGCCGCAGCGGTCGAGGCACTCGGCGGGGCTGATCACGTCCACGCGGTCGCCGGACGAGGCGACGACACCGACCACCAGGCGAGCGCTCTGGCCGCTGCCGTGAGCGCATTCGGCCGACTCGACGTCCTCGTCAACAACACCGGCATCAATCCGTCGTTGGGGCCGCTCACCGAATTGGACGAATCCGCCGCACGCAAGATCATGGACGTGAACGTGCTCTCGGCGCTGTCCTGGGTGCGCCAGGCCCGGGCACACGGCCTTGGGCATGCGTCCACCGGCGCGATCGTCAACATCGCGTCCGTCGCAGGCATACGCCCGGCACCTGGCATCGGCTACTACGGGGTCAGCAAGTCGGCTCTTATCGGGCTGACCATTCAACTAGCCGCTGAGCTCGCCCCGTCGGTACGGGTCAACGCCGTTGCACCAGCGGTGGTCAAGACCCGCTTTGCGGCCGCCCTCTATGAAGGGCACGAGAAAGAGGCGGCGAGCAGGTACCCGCTCGGCCGCCTCGGCGCGCCGGAGGACGTCGCGTCGGCCGTGGCTTTCCTAGCCTCGGCCGACGCAAGTTGGGTCACCGGTCAGACGTTGGTCCTCGATGGTGGCCTCACACTCACCGCAGGCATCTAGGCGCAATC
>CAVTEA010000034.1:0-59674 GCA_963733615.1 uncultured Actinomycetes bacterium | reverse complement strand
CCGCAGCGATCGCCCGACTGGTGCGATCATGACGAACGGCCCGTCGCTCGAACATCGCGCGCGGGATTCCGCGCAGTGGCCTAGCCAGGCAGGATGTTCACCGCACGGGCGGCGATGAGCGCCACCGTCACCAGCGAGATCGTGGCCTGCAGAGCGAAGAGCATCTTCGACCAGCGTGACAACGGCATCGTGTCGGTGGGCGAGAACGCCGTCGAGTTGGTGAACGACACGTAGAGGTAGTCGAGGAAGATCGGCTCCCAGTTGCGCGCCAGATGCTCGTCAGTGAGTTGTGGGAACAGCAGGTCGGGCACGTCGTGACTGCCATGAGCCCGTGCGGCCGGGCCGCCACGGTCGTACTCCCAATACCACAGCGCGAAGACGATGGTGTTCGTGAGCCAGATCTCGCCGCCGCCGACGAGCAGTGTGATCGGTGGGATGTGATGGCCCGTTGTGATCGTGTGGATCAGTAACCCGACCGACACCGCGTTTGTGACCGCGATGATCGCCAGCAGTACCTGCGATGCGATGCGCAGGCGCTGAGTTCGGCGCGACAGGCGATCGGGATGCATGACCGCGAGGACGACGAGCAGTACGGCTTCGACGGTCGGTGCGATGTAGGCCGGATGTGGCACGAACCGGCTCGGCAACGCGAACTGCGCACCGATCGTCACCACCAGCGCCGCGACGATCCACCACCGGTGCTCGCCTTCGGTCACCCGCAGCCAGGCCGGACGTTTGGCGGCCGAGCCAAGGGCTAAAGTTCGCGCGGCGGGTAGGTCGGACATGATGCGCATCATTGTCCTTGCGTGCCTGCCGAGAACCGGAAGGACACGCGTGCAACAGCATTTGAGCTGGCTCGAGGCCAGCGTCGTAGGAGCCATGCAGGGTGTGGCCGAACTGTTTCCCGTTTCGAGCCTTGGGCACAGCGTGCTGTTGCCTGCGGTTATCGGCGGTTCATGGGCCCGCGACCTCAACGTGCGCACATCCGAGTCGCCGTATCTGGCGTTCATCGTCGGACTGCATGTCGCCACTGCCATCGCGCTGATCGTCTACTTCTGGCGTGACTGGGTGCGCATCGTCCGCGGGTTCGTCACCAGCATCGTCCGTCGCGAGGTGCGCGACCCGGACCAGCGGCTGGCCTGGTTGCTGATCCTTGCGAGCATCCCGGTCGGCCTGGCCGGTCTACTGCTCGAGCACTGGTTTCGCACGACACTGTCGAGACCGGTGCCAACGGCCATCTTCTTGGTCGTCAACGGGTTCGTCCTGATCGGCGCCGAGCAACTGCGCAGGCGTGAGGGCGCCGATATCGACACCGAGTACGTCGACGAGCGGCGGAGCGGCCCGGAGTCGGACGCGCGGCTTGCGAAACAGCTACCTACCGGGCAGGCCGTGCTGGTCGGATCCGCGCAGATTCTCGCGCTCGCGCCAGGCATCTCACGTTCGGGTATCACGATGGTCGCCGGCATGTTGCGCGGCCTGTCTCGCGAGGATGCCGCGCGCTTCTCGTTCCTGCTCGCGACGCCGGTCATCCTGGCGGCCGGGGCGCTGAAACTGGGCGACCTCACCGGCCCGCTCGGCGACGGCATCCGGGGCCAGGTGCTGCTCGGTTCGCTACTGTCGGGCGTCGGCGCGTACCTGTCTGTGCGGTTCCTGACGCGCTACTTGGCCAACCGCTCGCTTCGCCCGTTCGGCGTCTACTGCATCGTGGCGGGGATTGCCAGCCTGCTGGTGTTCGCCGCCCGCTGACGTACCGTCATTGCATGCGGCGCCTGTTGTTCCTGCTTGCTCCGCGATGGCTGGCGCTCCACGCCGTGGTCCTCGCGGCGGCCGTGACGATGGTGCTGCTCGGCCGGTGGCAGTGGCATGTGGCGCACGTCCGGCACGGCGACGTCCAGAACTACGCGTACGCCTTCCAGTGGTGGGCATTCACGGTTTTCGCGCTGCTCATGTGGCTGCGGGTGCTGCGCGACGCGATTCCACGCACGATCGCCGCGCCGGCCGAAACCGGCGAGACCCCGGCAGCCGAAGCCGCGATGCCTGAAGCTGCCGCACCCGAAGCCGCGCCGAGGGAACCCGCTGCGAGCCAACCGCAGGCAGTCGCATACCGTCGATACGTCATGCCACGCGTCCGACCTGACGGCGATGATTCAGAACTCGGCGCGTACAACGACTATCTCGCGGACCTGAACAGGAACAGTCGCGATCAGCATCGAGAGGACGCCTGAATGACGACTGGCGGAGCGGCGACCGCCCGTCGCGGCACGAGTGCTGGCGGCGCCCTGCTGCGCTATCGCGTTCTCGCGATCGTTACCGGCACCATGCTTGTGCTGCTCGTATTCGTGGCGATGCCGCTGCGCTATTTCGCCGACATGCACGGCCCGGTAGCGGTTATCGGCACCGCGCACGGATTCCTGTTCATGGTTTACCTGGTCACCGCGCTCGATCTGGGTGTGCGACGCCGCTGGCCGTTGGTCAAGCTCGGACTGATCATGATCGCCGGCACCATTCCGTTCGCGTCATTCGTCGCCGAGCGCCGGGTGACCCGGGAGAGCCCAGGGCGCACGCAGTCAGCCTGACGCCGCGCGCGGGGCGCGCCCACCGAAGGCCTCGACCAGATCGGCACGCGCCCGGGCCACCCGCGAGCGGATCGTGCCGACCGGGCAGCCGCACACGTCGGCCGCCTCGGCGTAGGACAGGCCGACCACCTGGGTCAGCACGAACGCCTCGCGGCGATCGCGGTCCAGGGCATCGAGCAGGGTGCGCAGCATCACCGAATCGGCCGGGTCCGCGACACTGCGATCGTCGATGTCAACCAGCGCGACGGCGCGTGATCTGACCGCGGCGCGCACCGCATCGGCACATACCCGCCGGGCGATCGACAGCAGCCAGGTGCGCGCGGACGAGCGCCCCGCAAAGCGATGCAGTGACGCGAACGCCCGCGCGTAGGTCTCTTGCGCGAGGTCGTCGGCGGCGGACGGAGATGACAGGTGCGCGCACAGCCGCCACACATCTGCCTGGGTGGCACAGACGAACGCGCGGGCCGACGCGGCGTCGCCGCTGCGGGCTCGCAATGCCGCCTCGGTAACGGCGTCGACCGCGTCCATAACTGCCTTTCGAATGCCGGGAACTAGCCGGTTCCCCCAGCCGACTAATCATTCGTGAGGTGCGAGCGTTTCCGTGAAGCCGCGTCGGCACGCCTGGACGGCCAGCCGATCGGCATGCCGGCGTCGGCGCTGGACCATCACCTCGCGACCTGCACCGATTGTGCACGATGGCTCGAAGAGGCCACCCGGCTCACTCGCCACGCACGCCTGAGTAGTGCCGTCGTGCCCGATCTTGCCGATCGGATTCTTCACGGCACGGTGCTTCCCGCCCGGCGAATGCTGCGCGCCAGGCGCTTCACCCGGATCGCTCTGGCCCTTGTCGGTATCGCCCAGCTGGGCATCGCACTGCCGTCGCTGTTCGGCACCAGCATCGACTTGGCCATGTCGACGCATGCCGCCCATGAGTCGGCCGCCTGGAATGTCGCGCTCGGTGCGGCATTCCTGGCCACGGCGCTGCGGCCGAAGCGGGCGGCTGGCCTGCTGCCGGCGCTTGCGGTTTTCGTCGGCGTGCTTGCCGTGTTGAGCATCCGCGACGTCGCGGGCGGTGCGGTTGCCGTCGGGCGCCTGGCCACCCACCTGGGCACAGTCGCCGGCCTCGTTCTCATCTACACGCTGGCCCGAGCCGAGCGAGCGCTGCCACCGGAGCGCCCAGCGGCAGTAGAAGGCGACGAGCAGCGCGACGAACACGGACCTGGCCTGCGGGGCGTTGCGTGAGACAGGGCACGCCAGGATCACACCACGTTCTGCGCAGGGTCCTCGCGCTCTGCCTGCTGCTGGCCGGGTTGTTCGGCGCGGCCATGGCGATGGCGCCGGGCGCGTCGGCACACGCGACCGTCGTTGCGTCCGACCCGATCGACGGGTCGCGCCTGGCGAGCGCCCCATCGGCAGTAACCATCACATTCGACGAGCCGGTCACACTCAACAGCGGCGGCTACCTGCGCGTCGTCGACCAGGCCGGTCGGCGCGTCGACAGCAGCAAGGCAGAGCATCCGAACGGCGTCGGAGCGAAGATCTCGGTCAGCCTGAAGTCGGGCCTCGGCGATGGCACCTACACGGGCAGCTTCCGAATCGTCTCGGCCGACGGCCACCCGGTTGCCGGAGTGGTGCGGTTCGTCGTCGGTAACGGCGAGTTCGCAGGCGGGCCGATCTCACTGTCCACTGTGGACGGTGCGACGAGCTTCGTGTTCGACGTCGTGCGGTGGCTCGCCTTCGCCGGCCTGGCGCTGCTCGGCGGCTCGTGGCTGATGTTCTCGTTCTGGCCCGAAGGCCGCGATTACCGCCGCGCGCGGCGTCTGGTCTGGACGGGCTGGCTGGTTTCGGTGATCGCAGCGTTGGCCGAGACGGTGTTGCAGGGGCCCTACGCCGCGGGTGCGGGCCTCGGCGACGTCGCTGACTGGTCGCTACTCGACGCCACACTGCACACCACTTTCGGCACGGCGCATTCCGTCCGACTGCTGCTGCTCGGCGCCTTGGGGGTCGTGCTCGCAGCCCAGTTGCGCACGGTGCAAACCAGCCGGCTGGCGGAGGTGAGCGGCGCGCTCGCGGTGGGCGTCGTGCTCACCTTCGCCGCGAGCGGGCACGCCCAGGCAGAGGACCCGCGGTGGCTGACCATGACGAGCTACTCGGCGCACCTCGCAGCGATGTCGGTGTGGGTGGGCGGCCTTGCCTACGTCGTCATCGCGGTGTTGCCGCGGCGCGAACCCGCCGAGCTTGCCCGGGTGTTGCCGGTGTTCTCGCGCACCGCCCTCTACTCGGTGACGGTGCTGGCAGTCAGCGGTACGTACCAGGCTTGGCTCGGCATCGGCAGCATCGACGCGATCACGTCGACCCGGTACGGGCAACTCGTCCTGGTCAAGGTGGCGCTGTTCGCCGGCCTGCTGGCCCTGGGCAACCTGTCCCGCGTAGTCGTCCAGCGCCGTTACGTCCGTCCGGTCGCCTACGCCATGACGGCCGACCCGCCCGTGACCGCCGACGGCGACCCGTCCGTCCTCGGGCCGATGCGGCGCTCGGTGTTCGCCGAGCTCGTCGTTGCGCTGACTGTCCTGGCGGTGACTGCCGTCCTCGTCGCCGAGCCGCCGGGACGTGCCGCGCTTGCGACCACCCGCTCCGCGCCACAGGCCGCCTCCGCGTCGTTGGGCGGCGGGCGCCACGCGACCGTGACGATCGAGCCCGGCCGGCACGGCCCGGTCTCGGTCACCGTCGCGCTGAGCGCTGGACCCAAACCGGTGCAGCTCAGCGCCACGGCTGCCTTGCCCGACAAGCAACTCGGCCCGATCCCGGTCAAGCTCGCAACACACGATGGCGCGACATTCGTCGCCTCGGGGGTCGTCCTGCCGTCGGCCGGGCGCTGGGTCATTACGCTCACCGTTCGTATGTCGGAGTTCGACTCAGCGGTGGCCAACGCCAAGATTCGCCTTTACTGAAAGGAACTCAATGCATCTGCGTGCCATCGCGCTGGGAACTGCCGCTGCGTTCGTCGGGCTGATCGCGCTTGCCGTGCCCGCGTCCGCACACGTCACCGTGAGCGCACCGGGAGCGACCCGGGGAGGCTCCGACACGGTAATCACGTTCCGGGTCCCGACCGAAAGTGACAAGGCCTCGACGACCGGCCTCAAGGTGCAGTTGCCCACCGACACCCCGATCGCGGACGTGCTCGTACAGGCGCAGCCGGGATGGACCCATACCCAGAAGTCGGTCAAGCTGGCCAAGCCGATCAGTACGGACGACGGTGACATCACCGAGGCCGTGTCCGAGATCGGCTGGACCGCCACGGCGGGAAACGGCATCAAGCCGGGCGAGTTCGCCACGTTCGTCATCATCGCCGGCCAGTTGCCCGACACACCGCAACTGACGTTCAAGGCGATCCAGACATACAGCGACGGGACGCAGGTGGCCTGGATCGAGGTTCCGGCGCCCGGCAGCACCGCCGAGCCCGAGCATCCGGCGCCCACACTCGACCTTGCCGCAGCGTCGGGCAGCCCCTCGGTGACTGCGTCCGTGGCCCCGCCTGCGAGTGGCTCCAAGACCAACAGTCAGACTGGTGCGGTGGTCCTGGCCAGCATCTCCCTCGTCTTGGCCGCGTCAGCCGCGGCGCTGGCGGCGTACCTGCTCGTGATTACCCGTAAGCAGCGAGTGACGCGATGACCCGACCGTCCCTGCCGGTTCTCGCCGCGGGACTGGTGGCCGTCGTGGGCCTTGCCGGCCTCATCCGTGGCGCAGTGCCGCAGGCCGCAGCGGGCGCCGGCGGCCTCGGCGGAGCGGCCAGCGATCCGATCGTGGTTAGCGGCGCGTACGTCCGCGAGCCGGCCTCGCCCGACGTCGCGGCCGCGTACTTCACCGTCTACAACACCACCGGCGCGGACGACACGCTCACCAGCGTGATCACCGGAGCAGGTCAGGACGCCGTGCTGCACGACGACGTCAACGGCGGCATGACAGTCACACCCGGTGGCCTGCGCATACCCGCGCACAGCAGCGTCACACTCTCGCCCGGTAGAGGTCACGTGATGATCGAGCACCTCGTCGGCACTCTCAAGCCCGGAGAGATCGTCGATCTGGAACTGCAGTTCGCCAAGGCCGGACCAGTCGTCGTGCAGGCGCCGGTCATCGCGATCAACGCGCCGGCGCCGACAGCCGCCCCTGTGCCCAGCGCGACGGTGACCAGGTGATGCGTCGCCTCACGATCGCGTTGACCGCGTTGCTGCTCGTCGCCGGATGCTCTTCGGGCCACGCCTCGCCCAAGCGATCTGCGCTCAACGACAATGTCAAGGCCGGGCCGTACGACGGGTTCGGGCTGCTCCCGCCACAGCCGCGACCGTCCTTCACGCTCACCGACACCGCGGGCAAGCCGTTCTCGCTCAGCAAGACTGCTGGGCACCCCACCCTGCTGTACTTCGGTTACACGCATTGCCCGGACGTGTGCCCGACGACCATGGCCGATATCGGCCAGGCGATCTTGCAGGTGCCCGTGAAGCTGCGGGCGCAGATCTACGTCGTCTTCGTGACCACGGACGTGAAGCGCGATACCGGCCCGGTCATCGCGGCGTGGCTTCGCCACTTCGACCCCGGCCTGCCACGGCAGTTCATCGGGCTGACCGGCAACCAGGCGCAGATCGACGCCGCGCAGGCCGCCGCGCACGTGCAACTCGCCGAGGACGACGGCCAATTACACGCCGCAGACATATTGCTCTACGGTGCTGACGACTACGCACACGTCAAATACCTGCAAAGCGACAACGAGTCAGACCAGATCGCCCACGATCTGCCGCTGGTCGCCGAGTAGCCCGCCCAAGGAGTCTCGTCCGTGAACTGGAGCTCGATCCGAGCCTGGCTAGGTACCGTCATCCGGCTCGCCCTCGGCGCCATCTGGCTCTGGGCCGGAACGGCCAAGCTGTCTGACCCGCGCGCATTCCTAGAGGCGGTGCGCGTATACGACGCGTCGCCGGAGTGGATGTCGAGGGCGCTTGCCTACGGGATGCCGGTGCTCGAGGTCTGCATCGGCGTGCTGCTCGTGCTGGGTGTGGTCACTCGCGCTGCCGCCATCGTCTCGGCGCTGCTGCTGCTCGTGTTTCTCGTCGGCGTCATCCAGGCGGCTGCCCGCGGGCTGAAGCTCGACTGCGGCTGCTTCGGCGGCGGCGGCGTCGCCACCGGAGCCACGCACTACACGTTCGACATCCTGCGCGACACCGGGCTACTCGTGCTAGCGGCATACCTGATCGTGTGGCCGCTGACCCGGATCTCCGTTGACGAGTACCTCGCGCGCCACGACTACGTCGAACCGCCCTCGGCGAAGCGCATGCGGACCAACGAGGGGCGTCGCAAGTACAACGCTGTGCTCGAGGCGCGTCGCAAAGAGGCGCAGATCCGCAATCGCTACATCACGCTGGCGCTTGCGCTGGTGGTTGCGCTGATCAGCGTCATCGGAATCGGCGTGCAGGCCAATCGCGCCAAGATCGCCGGCGATCTGACCGCCACCAACGCCACGGTGAAGAACGGCG
Source organism: uncultured Actinomycetes bacterium (assembly GCA_963733615.1). GTDB lineage: Bacteria > Actinomycetota > Actinomycetes > Mycobacteriales > Jatrophihabitantaceae > DASXRA01. Next base: position 51,573 of record CAVTEA010000034.1, on the reverse strand, counting down.
TCGTCGTCGGTAAGGCCGCGCCGGTGACCATCGACATCTTCGAGGATTTCCAGTGCCCGAGCTGTGAGAAGTTCGAGCAGTCCGCCGGCACCGACGTCGACGCGAAGGTGAAGGCAGGCACCGCCCAGGTCCGATACCACATCATGGCGTTCCTTGACAGCGCGTCGAACGGCAACAGGTACTCCACGCGCGCTGCCAACGCGGCACTCTGCGCATCCGACATCAGCGTCGACGTGTACGCCAAGATGGTCGCCGTCCTGTACGGCAAGGACACCAAGGGTGCGCAGGTGCAGCCCGCTGAGAACAGCAACGGGCGTACCGATATTCAGCTCATCGACTACGGCAAGCAAGCGGGCATCACCGGCGACAACCTCACGACGTACCAGACGTGCGTGCAGAGCGAGCAACACAAGGCGCTCGTCCAAGCCATCACCGACGATGCATCCAAGCGCAGCGTGTTCAGCACGCCCACCGTGCTAGTCAACGGCAAGAAGGTCGACAACCCCGACAAGACGACGCTGGACGCGGCAGTCACCACCGCCGCAGCGAAGGCGCCCAGCACTGCGCCGAGCGTCTCGACGTCGGCCTCGACGTCACCGGCACCGTCGGCTGCCACGTCGGCAAGCTCGAGCGCGAGCGGCTCGCCAACCCCGTGATCACCCGCGCCGGGCACGTCTCTGCTCGGTACTCGACGCCCTGGCCGGTGCAGTGTTCAGGGCGGCGTCGCGCCTACAGACGACTGGGCCGACCCCACTGCACGGAGCAGCTCGGCCGGCCCAGGGTCTAACGGTCCGGGGATTACTTGTTGGCAGCGTCCTTTAGTGCGCTGCCCGCGGAGAACTTCACCGTGTTGCGGGCTGGGATGGTGATGGTCGCGCCCGTTGCCGGGTTGCGGCCCTCGCGTGCGGCGCTGTGACCGACGGAGAGCGCGAAGAAGCCCGGCACGCTGACCTTCTCGCCCTTGGCGGCAGCACCCTCCAGAGTTGACTGCAGAGCGCGCAGGACGGCGTCGACTGTCTTCTGCTCGAGCGACGCCTCGTCGGCGACGGCGGCCACCAGTTCCTTGCGGTTCACGAATATCTCCCTTGATCGTTGGTGTGTACCGGCCTCCAGTATGAGCGAAGGCCCAGTATTACCGGCATTCCGGGGGCCTCGGCGTGGCGCGAGGCCGTGCGTCGTGACCGTTTTGCGGTGTCAGCCGGCCAGCCGCACACTGCGCCACCGACCGGCGCCGAGAGCGATTCGGAGACGCCTCCCGGCCCTGTGTACGATGACTTCCGGCCCTGAGGGGCCGTGTTTGGGGGCTGTGGCGCAGCTGGTAGCGCACCACACTGGCAGTGTGGGGGTCAGGGGTTCGAGTCCCCTCAGCTCCACCAGTATTTCTGGGGGTTGTAGCGGTCTGGGGCACCCGCGCCACCTCGCGCGGGCCCCAGTTTGGGCCCCACTCCGGTTTACGGTACGTCCGTGGAAAGCGCGCAGAGGGCCACGAAGCGGAGCCGCGGGACGATCCGGAAACACCGCGCGGGTTACCAGGTAAGGGTCTCGGCTGGCACCGATCCGGTGACGGGTGAGCGGCTCAGGCTGCAGGGCACGGCGACAACAATGAAAGCGGCGGAGAAGCTCCGAACCAAGCTGCTCGCGGATGCCGATACGTACCGGTCAGCCCGGACAAATGCCTCCCTCGGGTTCCTGCTGGACCGGTGGCTGCCCCAGCACGACATCGACGAGAACACTCGCAAGAGCTACGAGAGCCTGATCCGGATCTACATCCGTCCTGCGCTCGGCGATCTGCCGCTCACAAGTTTGGTCCGAAAGTCCACCGAGACCGTGGAGCAGTTCTACGGCGAGCTGCGCCGCTGCCGGGAGCGCTGCGACGGCCGGACGCTGATCGACCACAAGGTGGCCGGCGAGCATGACTGCGCAGAGTCCGGCTGTCGGCCGCACGTCTGCCGGCCCCTCGCCGCGGCGACCGTGTGCCGTGTCCATGCGGTGCTGTCGGCGGCCTGCCGCACCGGCCAGCGGTGGGGGTGGATTCCGTTCAACCCGATGGACGCTGTTCGCCAGCCCAGCAAGCCGAAGCCCAATCCGCAGCCGCCGACGCCCGCCGCGACGGCGCGGCTGATTGAGGAGGCCACCAGGCATGACCCTGAGTGGGGCCTGTACCTGTGGCTGGCGGTTGTGACCGGCGCCCGGCGTGGTGAGATGTGCGCGCTGCGCTGGAGCCACCTTGACCTCGACGCTGGCGTGGTCACAGTCCGGCGGAACTACGTCTGGCGTCGCGAGAAGGACCCGAAGAACCACCAGATGCGCCGCGTCTCGATCGATGCACCCACAGTCGAGTTGCTCCGTGAGCACCAGGCCGAGTGCGAGAAGATGTTCGCGCTGGCCGGCGAGCAGCTCGACCCGTCAAGCTTCCTGTTCTCGGCAGCGCCAGACCGATCCCGGCCGCGCGATCCCAGCTCGTTGAGCCATCGGTTCAAGCGGCTCGCGGATGGTCTCGGCATTGACGCACACCTGCACACCTTGCGCCACTACGCCGCGACCGAGCTGCTCACCGCCGGCGTCGACCTGCGAACCGTCGCCGGTCGCCTCGGCCATGGCGACGGCAGCATCACGCTGCGCCATTACGCCGCCTGGGTCACCCACGCCGACCAACGCGCCGCGTCTATCCTAAGCCGCCGGCTGGCTGGGGCACCGGCCGCCAAAGACTGAGCTGTGGCCTAGCGGCACGGTGGCAACCGACATCTTCCACCTGCGGCCACGGCGTCGAGATCGTGAGAGCCACGAAAGGATGCCCTATCGCCTTGGGCGATTCGCCGAGCCGATGGCCAAATAGCGAGCCCTGCCCGAGGCTGTGGAGACCAGGGCAGCACGCAGATATGCGCTTGTCGCGAGACGCGCAGACCGGACCTTGGATATCGGTGCATGCCATGCTTCTCCTGGAGGGAGCAACCGTGGCAAGAAGTGATCAACTACGGACAGAGATCAGCCGTCTGGAGAGCCGCTTGGCCGACCACCATAAAGCACTGGCGACCACACAGAAAAAGGCGGACGACGCGGCGGCCAAGGCTCGGAGCGAGCGCGATCGAGCTGCCCGGACAAGTAGCGATTCGACGCGGCGCTCCGCGCTGTCTACTGCGGAGCGGAGGGAGAAAGAGGCGACGGCAGCCCTCAAGAAGGTCGGTGAGATTCGCTCCAAGATGGCTATGGACGACAAGACGCTCGGGTCTAAGCGGACGGCGCTGCGCACGACTGAGAACTCAGAGCGGAAGGCGCAGGATCGGGACGACGACAAGCGGTGGCGCAAGGAGAAGGCACATGCGCGCGAACTCGCCCGGCTATCGCGTCCGCCGACCGAGGTCCGGTACGTCCATGTTCAGCCGCCGAAGCCCGAACCCCTGCGTGTCTTGTACCTGACCGCAAATCCGGAAGCTGTCGAGACGACCGTGCAGCGACCGGACGGGTCAGTGGAGATGACTGGCATCTGGCTCCGGGTGGACCAAGAGGTCCGACAGGTCAAGCAAGCGCTCCGTTCGTCGAAATTCCGGGATCTGGTCACAGTGGAGCATCTTCCGGCCGCAACCGGCCAGGATCTGATCGACGGACTCAACGACCACCGGCCGCATGTTGTCCACTTCTCCGGCCACGCCTCGGACTGGGGCGTGCTGATGGAGAACGAGGAAGGCTCCCCGGACGGTGCGGAGTTGGAATTCCGTCTGCTGGCTAGGGTCCTGGGCGCTACCGATGAACCGCCGCGACTCGTCGTCTTGAACGCCTGCGAGAGTCTAGAGGGGGCCGATGACCTGCTCCAGACCGTGCCTACCGTCATCGGCATGTCGGACTCGATCGCGGACCTCGCGGCAGTGACCTTCGCCGCCAGGTTCTATGCAGCCATTGCCTCGGCACAGTCGGTTGCGATGGCGGTCGAGCAAGCGAAGGTGGCAATGCAAATGGCCGCACTGGATGACTCAGAACTGCCGGAGATTCGGACACGCGATGGGCTAGACCCAGCCTCACTGGTGCTGGTGATTCCACACCACTGACTTCTCGTTTGCGGCGGGCCGGAGGGCGTCGACTTGCGCCGGAGAGTCCGCCAAACCCGCTCTGCTATGCCGCGCTGACTTCGCGGGCGGTGGCCAGATTGGAGGTTGCCCGGGGCAACCTCGCGAGCACAGAATGACGGCTCGCGCATCGGTGCTGCCGCGTGATAACCGTGACGGATTGCTGCAGCAGCCGCGGAAGCCCTTCGACGCCTCATCTATCGACCCGCCACATCTGCCCTCCCTGGCGCTCGTGTCAGGCTGCCTTTCGCCGCGAAGCCCGCTCGTCAAAGAAGTAGAGAAGGCTCGTGGCGAAGAGCAAAGCCTGCACCGTGTTGCGGCGGTTGAACTGGCGCGGGCTCACCGTGTGGGCGGTGGCGTTGCGGCTGAACGTGGTCGGGACGGGGTCTCCCTCGTGCGCCCAGAACTGTTGGTAGGTCTGCCACATGGGGGCGAACGCTACGAACTGCCTCACCGTGAACTCATCGTAAGCCTTGGTCGTCCGCTTGCCGTTCTTGTCAGGCGTGTACTGGTAGCGGTTCTTGCCAAAGTATGCGGTGAGCAGGCTGTCGATGAGCGAGCCCGCGAGGGCCTGAGCAGCGATGGTATGGCCGCCGTCGAGCGCATCCAACGCTGCCAGAGCGAAGGTCACATAGGGCGCGACAGCTTCCGACTCGAACCCCTCAACCGCAGCCCGACAGTCCGCGGAGATGGACTTCCATCGGCGGCCAAGAATCTCGCGACGCTTAGCAGCGCTATCGGCGCGGATGAGTGCCTGCGCAATGGCGGTCCGAGGCACGCCGTAAAGCGCGATGCTGTCCGCCATGACGACCTTCTCTACGTCCTCGAACTCAAGGTCTTCGATCCCGCGAAGGTTGGGCGGATAGAAGCTCTCCCTCAACCGTTCAAGCGTCGGCCCGAGCGTCTTGAGCCACGAGGACTGTTGCGCGGCGAACTGGTGCGCGATCTTGGCAACGGAGTCGCTGATGCCGAAGTCGATGGTCTTTGTCAGGTTCACGCCCAGCCCGGCGAACTGTGCCTGCGTGGCGGCGTGCGTCTTGAAGAAGTCGCTGTTAATGAGGTCGAACTGCTTCTTCCACGTGCTCTGCATGTCGAGCACGGGCTTCAATGAGTCGAAGATTCGCGACTGTGGAGCCGCAAGAGCCGAGAAGCCCTTGAGCGTAGACCCGGGGAGTGCAAAGGAGGAGAGCTTGGCCGCATCAGCGGCTACCTTGACGAAGGCACTCGTATCCACGATGTTTGGGATCTTGAAGTCGAACTTCGGCATGGAGATGCCCCGGAGGCTCTCTGCGAGGCGTCGCAGCTTCTCCCGCTCCTCAGGGGTGAGCTTGCGGCGCTCGCCGTCGTCGGGCTCGCCGGGCGAAGCGTCCACAGTCACAGCCGGAAGGCTACCGAGTAGGACCGACAGCACCGAGCGACATTGCCAGCACTCGGCAGCGCAAATGTTCGCTCGAACAGTCGCTCGCGCGCTGAACCCGAAGACGCGCTCCCCGGCAGCTTGCGGATGGATTTCCGTCCTTGACTGCCGCGCACTGAACGATCGATCGGCGCGGTCCCCCGTGATCGGCGACATGTGCGATATCAACTGTTCTGGCGTGCCGTGGCGAGCGCCCCTTCATGTTCCGCGACCAACCTGCGCTGCCCTTGCAACATGTTCTGCACCTCGACGGCATAGCCCATATCCGTCTAGAGCAGCCGCGGACAGATACTGTCAGCTGTATGACGGACGAGGCGCCCGGAGCTCCGCGGACGAAGCCGCACGGCGAGCGCATGATTTACGACAACCCGTGGGTTCAGCTCGTTCAGGTGGAGATCGAGCCGCCCGGTGGACAACGGTTCTGGCACCACGTGGTGCGTCTGCAGACTGTCGCGCTGGCGGCCGTCTTCGACGAGCATGACCGCGTGCTGATGATCTGGCGGCACAGGTTTGTTCCGGATGCATTCGGGTGGGAGTTACCGGGTGGAATCGCGGAACCGGGCGAAGCCGCCGACGTGACCGCAGCGCGCGAGACCGAGGAAGAGACTGGCTGGCGACCGACCGGCCCGATGCATCACCTGCTGTCGTTCCAACCGATGCCCGGCATGGTTGATACGCCGCACAAGATCTACACCGCGGTCGGCGCCGAGCACCTCGGCGAACCGACCGACGACGAAGAGGCCGGCGTCGTCGAGTGGATGCCCATGGCCAAGGTTCCCGACCTGATCAGGACGGGCAAGGTCGCAGGCGCTGGCTCGCTAGTCGCGCTGCTGCATGTACTTGCATTGGGTCGCTAGCTGGCGTACCCGGCGACGCTGGCGCGCAGATCCCGCCTGCGTTGCGAACCGGTCAGCTTGTATCAGGTGGGTCTGTGCTTGATCGCGATCGTGGCTGGCGGTGAGAGCGTAGGCAAGGTCGGTGTGTAGCGCTGCCTTCGCGCGAAGCGACTGGTCTGGAGCGTTGACGGCTGAGTACAGGCGATCAACGACTGCCGCGTTTCCCAGACGTGCCAGCACGTTTCCGTGCCACCGGACAAGGTGCATTTCGTCCAGCTGGATGTATGGCAACTCTTGATCCACTGACTCCGTGGGCAGCGTTCGCGCAGCCGCGTCAAATGCCGAACGACTCCCGCGGTTGTCACGCGCGGCCGCGAGCACCTCACCCTCGCTCGCCCATAGCCAGGAAACCAGCAGCTGGGGGACTTCACCCTTGGCCATGGACTGAGCCTCGCGAACCAGCTCGACCGCGCTAGTCACCTCGGGGATTCCGGTGAGGACAAATGCCTGCTGAACCATGGCATGCGCAAGGAGCGCCGGCGATTCCGCCTCCCGCGCAGCCAGTCGCGCGGCCTCGTGATGGCGCCAGGCGGAATCGACGTCTCCACCGTCGAGCGCTACCCAAGCCGCTAACGACTCGGCATCCGATAGCTCGGCGGCGAGGGCTGTGCGACTGCGCGACAGCACCGCATGCTCTAGCAGCCAACGGATGCTGTTTACGTGTCCGGTGAGTTGCAATGCCAACGCTGGACCGGGGATCTGCCGGTCCAAACGCCGCAGGTGATTGGTCTGGACGGCAAGCGCGTTGACTGCCGCAGGGTCGATCCCGGCCCCTGATCGAAGTCGGTCGGCAAGGCCTGTCGATGGTGATTCGTCAACGTCCATAAGGCTTCGGCCGGCGAACGATCTGCTATCGAGTTGAGATTCTGCAGAACGCGGTGGGGCGAGGAGTTCCTCCATTGAGTAGCCGAACAGCTCGCGCATGACCCGGCGTGTTCTCGGTGTCGCGCGTTGGCCGGAGCGTTCGCCATATGCCAGTCGCTGAAGGTGGCGGACGCTGAGCGTCGTGTCCTCGCCCATCCGCCGAGCGAGCTTCTCGTACTTCGCGCAGAGCTCTTCGTACGTGTCTTCACGCTGACGAATCAGTTGCTCGAGCAGGGTGCGCGCCGCAGGGTGCTCCTCGGTCAGTACGAAGCTGCCTACCTGCGTCGCTGGCACAAGATCAGATTACGGGAAGCATCTGACATCTGTAGGCATTTCTGTGCACCAGTGGCACCGGTCGGCGAGTGGTCGCAGATTGGGCGCGTTCTGGTCGTGGTGTGGTCGTTCTCGCTGCCAGCAATGTCGCCTCATGAGAGAAAACACCTTAGAAACAAGCACAATCTCGTCTCCTGACGCAGTCGGCGCCAGCCCGCCAACGATCAAGTTCCTATTGGTCCGCGAGGCGGCCGAGATCATGCGACTCGACGAGTTGGACCGTTCCCGCTTCGGTGGACAGGGGAATGACTTTCATCTGTTCATGGAGGCAGTTTCATGGGATCGACTCGTCGGCGTTTCACCGATGAATATAAGCTGGAAGCGGTTAGTTTCGTCATCGATGGCGGTCGGAGCGTCGCCGAGGTCGCACGGAATATTGGGGCTCTTCAATTTTGGGCGGGCAATGATCTTGGTGCTGCTGTTGCTGCCCGCGCGGTGCGGGTGCAGTGGAACCGTACTCGGCGGTGTTGGTTGGCGATGTTGCGGAACCCGTGTCAACGGCAACTGAATGTTGACCCTCTGGTGGCAATCGAAAGTTGACCCCCGTTCCGGTTCTATTTGTTGTCGGTCGCGGCGGTGGGGACGCGGCCGAGGTCTCGGTCTTTGAGTCGGTAGCTGTCGCCTTTGAGGGCTATGACTTCGGCGTGGTGGACGAGGCGGTCGATCATGGCGGCTGCGACGACGTCGTCGCCGAATACTTCGCCCCAGCGGCCGAAGGGCTTGTTGGAGGTGACGATCAGGGAGGCGCGTTCGTAGCGGGAGCTGACGAGTTGGAAGAAGAGGTTCGCGGCTTCGGGTTCGAAGGGGATGTAGCCGACTTCGTCGATCACGAGCAGTGGGTAGCGCGAGAGGCGTAGTAGTTCGTCTTGGAGTTTGCCGGTGTGGTGCGCGATCGCGAGCCGGTCGACCCATTGGCTGGCGGTGGCGAACAGGACGCGGTGTCCGGCTTGGCAGGCGCGGATCGCCAGGCCGGTCGCGAGGTGGGTTTTGCCGGTGCCGGGTGGCCCGAGGAACACGACGTTCTCCTTGCCCGTGACGAAGTCCAGGGTGCCCAGGTGGGCGATCACGTCGCGTTTGAGGGAGCGGGCGTGTTCGAAGTCGAAGTCCTCGATCGACTTGCGGGCCGGAAATCGGGCGGCGACGATCCGGCCTTCACCACCATGGGATTCCCGTGCGGCGACTTCGCGTTGCAGACACGCAGCCAGGAACTCCTCGTGGGTCCAGGACTCGGCCCGAGCCCGTTCGGCGAGCCGCTCGATCGAGTCTCGCAGCGTCGGTGCTTTCAACGCCCGGGTCAGGAACGTCAGCTCAGCAGAGACGTCTTTCGCGGGTTTGGTGGTGGTACGGGTCGCGGCCATCAGGCGACACCGCCATCGAGACCGAGTCGTCTGTCGTAGTCGGCCAGGCTGCGGATCTCGACGTCGGCTTCGGCCGGTGGGCGTACGACCTCCAACCGTTCGCGTCGTAGTGTTTTCGCTGCGGCGACATGCTCGGGGTCGTGGATGGTTTGGTGCTTGGCCCAGAGGCGTTCGTGGTCGGCGACCAGTCGCCCGTCGCAGAACACCCTTACTTTGTCGAGAGATCCGTGGATCTCGATCCGCCTGCCGATCACTGACGGATGCACCGAATAGTCGTTGGAACCGAAACGGATGTAGTGATCACGCGGCAACCGCTGCGATGACCGCCAACCCGTTGCCGGCGCCACCGGCGGCAACGCAAGCATCGCCGAACGATCCGCATCCACCCTATCCACGGGTCGACAACCGAGCGCTCGATGCTGACGGTTGTTGGCCAGGACAAGCCACTGCTGCAACTGGGCGTTGAAATCCTGCGGCGAGGCGAACACCCGACCGGGCAGAAACGAGCGTTCCAGATAATCGTGGAACCGTTCGACCAAACCCTTGGCTTCCGGATCCGCCGGTTTGCAGATGATCACCTTCGCGCCGAGCGTTCCCCGGAACGCATGACACTCACGCGTCAGTTCCGGTTGGCGTTGCCGCCACCGCCCGATCGCGCCCTCACCGTCCCAGACCAACACCCGCGGCACCGCACCAAAGCGTTCGATCAGCTGCCACCAACCAGCAAACAGATCCTCCGCAGAACGGCTCGAGATCAGCATCGCGCAGGCCCAGCGTGAATAGCCAGCCACCATCGTCAACACCGGCAGCAGCTTCGCGCTGCGGTGATGACCGAACCCGACCGGCACCTCGATGTCGGGGAACCAGAAATCGCACTGCCCGATCTCGCCCGGCTCGTAACTGCTCCGACCCGCCGGATCCGGTGGCAAGTAAAACGGGCGCAACTGCGCCACCCGCGAGGACAGCGTCCGTGCCGAGTGCGGCCAACCGATCCGCTCACCGATCACCGTGGCCGGCATCGTCGGGAAGCTCTGCAACAACTCCCGGATCCGCGGCTCGAACCCATCAGCCAGCACCGGCACCTGCGCCCGTTCATACCTCGGCGGCCCATCACTACGCAACGCCGCCCGAACCGTGTTCTTCGAAACGCCCAGCACCCGCGCGATCTCCTTGATCGGAACCCGCCCCGCGCGATGCAACCGCCTGATCTCGGCCCAATCCTCCACACCCAGCACCCGCTTCCTCCCCTCGGCTCGAAAACTCGAGGGTTTCGGGGAAAGGGGTCAATCTTCGATTGCCACGCGGGGGTCAGCTTTCACTTGCTGTCGACAACCCGCAGCCGGAGCGTTTGACCTGTTTCACCAGCCGGTTCAAGCCCTCGGTCTTGGCGTTGGTGATGCCGGTCTGGATGAATGCTTCGATCTCGGGCCACCACGTCTCGATCGTGGTGGCCAGCGTGTGCAGTTCGTCGATCGTCGTCGAGGCGCACCAGCTGTAGAAGACATAGAGTTGCGCGGCGATCACGTCCCGCGGTGCTGCGGTGCGGGCGAGCGCGAGCAGCGTGCGTAGCTCCTCCTTCGCGATCCAGGCGGTGAGGATCTGCCCGGACGGGTCGGCATCGATCAGCGAGTTCCACATCGCGGCGAACGCGTTCGGGCGCAGACGCTGTTTGGCGGTCAGCAGCCGACGCCGGTTGGCCCAGGCCGGGTCGACAGCCCGGCCGCGGCGGCCTTTCTGCTCCCAGATCGTGCGGCGCCGGACCTTGGTCACGCAGTCGTTGGCGAGCTTGACCAGATGGAAGTGATCCACGACGAGGCGGGCGTTGGGTAGCAGCCCGTCGGTGCGGACCGCGGCGGCGTAGACGGCGGTCGGGTCGATCGCGACGAACTCGATCGCGTCCCGGAACTCCGGTGTCTGCTCGCGTAGCCAGTCCACCACCGTCTTGCTGGTCCGCCCCTCGCGTTGCCCCAGCAGCCCTTGATCGCCGGCCAGGTCGACGAAGCCGGTGTCGTAGGGGTCGATGCGTCGCCACGGTTCCTCGACGCTGTCACGGACCCAGCGGGGCTTGCCACGGCGGGTCTCGTCGATGCCCAGCATCGTCGTGGGTTGCGGCGTGGTGAGCAAAGCGTCGGCGTGTTCGACGAAGGCGGCATGCGCCGTCGGCCACGACACCCCGAACGAGGTGCTGACCTCGGCCACGCTGCGACACGCGTCCCCGACTGCCGCGCCGATCGCGCGGCGCAACCGCCCGGTCGTGCGCCGCCCGGACGGGACCTCATCGATCGCCTCGGTGAACGAGCCACGCACGCAGCTGCGCTCCTTGCAGCGCCACCGGGTCTTGTGCCAGACAACCGAGATTCCCCTTTCGCCATACGGCACATCCTGCGGCGACGTCGTCGGATACTCCTTGGCCGAGGTGGACACCACCCCGCACCCTGGGCACCCCGACGCCGACGTTCCCGGCACCGTCTCGATGTGCACCACCCGGGCGCCGAACCCGTCCTGCTCGACACGCGCCACCCGAACTCCGGGCAGCCCGAACAACACCGTCGTACCGTTACTCAAGCCCGTGGCCTCTCTGGTCTGCTGCGTCGCAACAGTCAGACTTCAAGAGGTCACGGGCTCCTCAGCTCAGGCGCGCTCAACCTGCCGGAATCCGGGCCTTGCCCGGCCAAGATCGAAGAGCCAATATTGGCGTGCATGAGATGACGTTGGGGAAATGGGTGAAGAAGGCGAAGGACTCCGGTGACGCTGGGCCGGATCGACCGTTGGACGTTTCGGAGCGGGTCGAGTTGGAGCGGTTGTGTGAGGAGAACTCTGATCTGCAGATGCAGGTGGCATTCGCAAAAAAAGTTGCGACCTGGTTCGCGAACGGCCAGCGGTGAAATTCGCTGCCATCGCGGGCTGGGTCGAATCCGAAGAATTCCCGATCGATTTCATGTGTCGAGAGCTCGAGGTATCCCGATCGGGCTACTACGCCTGGCGCGGCCGTGAGGCCAGTGACCGCGCCGTGGCCGATGGTGAGCTGACCGCGCTGATCCGGTTCCTGTTCGACGCGCTGCGCGGCAACCCCGGGGTGCGCCGCATTCGAGCCGAGCTGGCTGGCCTGGGACACCGGCTGGCACATAAGCGGGTGCATCGGCTGATGCGTGCCGCCGGCCTACAGGGCCGGCACCCCAAGCCGTGGAAGCGGACCACGGTGCAGGGTGAGCGACCCACGCCGGCGCCGGACCTGCTCGGGCGTGACTTCACCGCTACGGCACCGAACCAGCGGTGGGTCGGAGATATTACCTACGTCAAGACATGGGACGGCTGGGTCTACGTCGCGACCGTGATCGACCTGTTCTCCCGGCGCCTGGTGGGCTGGGCGATCGACTGCCACATGCGGACCACGCTAGTCACCGACGCGCTGGCCATGGCAATCACGCACCGGCAACCGGAAGGCAAAGTCCTATTCCATTCGGACCAGGGCACCCAGGGCGGATTCCAGGGGTCGTCGCAACACCTCGATCCGGAGGTGGAATGCGATGTCGAAACTCAAGGACCCGACGGTGGGCAGGCCGGTGGGGGCGCGGCGGCAGTGGGCGGCGGATCGGGCGTTGCGTGCGCCGATGCGTTCTCCTGGCCGGCCGGTGCCGTCGCGTGCGGTGGAGCGCGCGTTCTGGCGGCTGATCGCCACCGGGGTCAGCAGCGAGGACGCGGCTGCCGAGATCGGCGTGTCAACGCCGGTGGCGGGCAGGTGGTTTCGACACGCTGGCGGGATGTCGCCGATCAGCCTGGCCGAGCCCACCGGCCGTTATCTGTCGTTCGCTGAGCGGGAGGAGATTGCGCTGCTGAACGCGCAGAATCACGGGGTGCGTGAGATCGCCCGGCGCATCGGTCGAGCCCCTTCGACGATCTCCCGTGAACTGCGCCGCAACGCCGCCACCCGCGCCTCGCAGCGGGGCTACCGCGCCGGGGTGGCGCAGTGGAAGGCGCAGCAGGCTGCCAAGCGCCCCAAGCCGGCCAAGCTCACCACGAACACGCGACTGCGCGAGTACATCGAACAACGCCTGTCCGGCGCCGTCGTCGATGCCGCTGGGCGGCCGATCCCGGGGCCGAACGTGCCGTGGGCCGGACGGCGGCACGGCCGCCGCCAGGACCGGCGCTGGGGCACCGCGTGGAGCCCGGAGCAGATCAGCCAGCGCCTCACGGTCGACTTCCCCGAGGATGAGTCGATGAGGATCAGCCACGAGACGATCTACGCCTCGCTCTACGTTCAAGGCCGCGGCGCGCTCAAACGCGAGCTGACCGCGTGCCTGCGAACCGGGCGGGCGCTACGTGTTCCACGTGCCCGCACCCACGGCAAGGGCAAGACGTTCGTTACCGACGAGGTCAAGATCAGCCAGCGCCCTGCCGAGGTCGCCGACCGGGCCGTGCCGGGGCACTGGGAAGGCGATCTGATCATCGGGCTGGACAAGTCGGCCATCGGCACGCTGGTGGAGCGCACCACCCGGTACACGATGCTGCTGCACCTGCCACGCATGGACGGCTTCGGCGCTACTCCCTACGCCAAGAACGGTCCGCCGCTGGCCGGGCACGGCGCCGAGGCCGTCAACGCCGCGATCGCAGCACAGTTCGCGACGCTGCCGGAGCAGCTACGCCGGTCGCTGACCTGGGACCAGGGCGCCGAGCTGGCCTACCACGTCCAGTTGAAGATCGACACGGGTCTGCAGGTCTACTTCTGCGACCCGCACTCGCCCTGGCAGCGCGGCAGCAACGAGAACACCAACGGCCTGCTGCGCCAGTACTTCCCGAAAGGAACCGACCTGTCCCGCTGGAGCATCAAGGACCTCGCCGCAGTCGCCACGACCCTCAACAGCCGGCCACGCAAGACACTCCAGTGGCGCACTCCCGCCGAAGCCTTCGCCCAGCACCTATCCTCGTTCCCACAAGCCGGTGTTGCATCGACCCCTTGAACCTAAGCAATACACGTCTGTCGAGTTCGACAGGTTCTGCCGTAATAACAATATCCGCCGATCGCTTGGCCGGACTGGTATTTGCTATGACAACGCCGCCGCAGAATCATTCTTCGCCAGCTACAAGAAAGAGCTCATTCACACTCGCCCGTGGCCGTCGTTGAAACAGCTGAAGAAGGAAACCTTCGATTGGATCGAATCCTATTACAATCGTCGCCGTCGGCACTCGACTATTGGATATTTGACACCAGAGGAATATGAGCTAGGCTATCGACACATCAGCGAATTGGCAGCCTAATTCAGTGTCCACAAAAGCGGGAACACTCCACCCTGCGGACGGCGCCGCCTGGTGGACGGACTGCTTGCTTTCCGAGGTGGGTGTTGGTGTGGCTAGGGGCCGGTTCGGGGTGGCGCTGCAAGGATGGGCCGGTGGTTGAGGCGGCTGAGGCGCGGGTACAGCGGCGGCGGTTGACGTCGACGGATGTGTTTTGCCTGGTCCTGTTGGCTGCGGTCGGCGCGCGGTTCGTTCTGAGCGGTGTCTTGTCGACTGCGGCGGTGTCGGCGTGGGTGACGGTGTTTGCCGCGATTTGTATTCAGGCGTCGCCGTTCCTGGTTCTTGGGGTGTTGTTGTCGACGATCTTGGCGGTGTTCGTGCCGGAGGAGTTGTTCCGGCGGGCGTTGCCGCGGCGTGCGGTGTTGGCGGTTCCGGTGGCGGGTTTGGCGGGGTGTGTGCTGCCGGGGTGTGAGTGCGCGTCGGTGCCGGTGGCTGCGTCGTTGATGCGGCGTGGGGTTGCTCGCGGTCCGGCGGTGGCGTTTCTGCTGTCGGCGCCGGCGATCAATCCGGTTGTGCTGGTTGCTACGTCGGTGGCGTTTCCGGGTCGTCCGCTGGTGGTGGTGGCGCGGCTGTTCGCGTCGCTGGTGACCGCGGTTGTGGTGGGTTGGGTGTGGCAGCGGCTAGGCCGGGACGCGCCGTTGCAGCGTCGGTTCGTGGCGCCGTCGGAGGCGGGCCGGTGGGAGCGGGCGCGGTTGACCGCGGCGCACGATGTGGCGCAGGCGGTTGGTTTGCTGGTGGTCGGCGCGGCGACTGCGGCCACCCTCAACGTCGTGATTCCCCGGGCCTGGTTGGGTCATCTTGCGGGAGGTGCGGTCAGCGGGGTGCTCACACTGTCGGTGCTGGCGGTGCTGCTGGCGGTGTGTTCGGAGGCGGATGCGTTCATTGCCGCGTCGCTGACGCAGTTCTCGTTGACCGCGCGGCTGGCGTTCATGGCGGTCGGCCCGGCGGTGGATGTGAAGTTGCTCGCGATGCAGGTGGGCACGTTCGGGCGCCGGTTCGCGGTGCGGTTCGCGCCGCTGGCCTTCCTGGTGGCGGTCGGGGCCGCGGTGGTGGTGGGGACAGTGCTGCTGTGAGTGGCCGGGTTTGCCGGAGAGGGTGGCTGGCCGGTGAGTTCACGCACGCAAGGTTTTGTGCTGTTGCTGTTCGGTGTCGCGCTGATCCGGCTGGCCACCGCGGACGCGTTGCTGCGGTATGTGCGTCCGGTCGCCCGTCCGTGGGTACTGCTGGCCGGGTGCGCGTTGGCCGGCCTGGCGCTGTGGTCGCTGGTAGCCGGGGCGCGGCGGGAGGAGGCTGTCGACGAGCATGGTCATCGGGGTGCGTCGCGGGTGACGTGGTTGGTGCTCGCTCCGGTGGTCGCGATCCTGGTGATCGCGCCGCCAGCTCTGGGTGCCTTTTCCGCTGAGCGTGTCCCGGCGACCACGCTCTCCTCGTCCACGCGTGATGATCCGCCGTTGCACGGTCCGGACCCGGTCCGGCTGACGCTGTTGGACTACTTCTTGCGCGGCGTGGCCGGTGCGGGCCGCACGTTGAGCGGGCATCGGGTGGCGCTGAGCGGGTTCGTCGTGCGCGCCGAACCGGGTGGGTTCGAGATCGCCAGGTTGGTCATCACCTGCTGCGCCGCCGACGCCACTCCGGTGTTCATCCTCGTCCGGACCCGCGAGCCCGCCCCAGCGCAGGACACCTGGGTGACGGCCGTCGGCAGCTATGGTGGGTTGAGCCCGGCGGATGCCACGGTGCCGGTACTCCGCGCCGACACCGTGACCGTCATCCGGCAGCCGCGCAACCCTTACGACTGAGCTCGGCCGGTCGAGCGACGGCGCTATTTGCCGGTGGCTTGGGCTAGGGCTTCGGCGAGGGCTTGGAGCTGGGCGGACTGCCAATCCTGAAAGCTCGCGCCGGCTGGTGAGAGGGTCTCGGTGACCGCGACGACCGGGATGCCGTGCTTCTTGGCGGCGGTGACCTGCGCGGTGACGTCCGGGGTGGCGTTCTGGCTGTTGAACACGTAGACCTTGATCTTTTTGTGGTTGATCTGATCGTCGATGGTGGCCTTGTCGGCCGGCGACGGGTCGGTGCCTTCGCTGATCGCTTTGAGGAACCCGGGTGGGGTGATCAGATTCAGGTCGAGGGCGTCTGACAGTGGCGCGAAGATGCTTTCGCTGGCACCCGACCGGGGTGCCGGCGTATCTGGTTTTGATTTGGCTGATCAGTTGGTGGTAGCGGGCCAGTCCGGTGTGCTCGAAGGCCGCGCGCTGGGTATCGAAGTAGGCACCGTCGTGCGGGTCGGCCTTCTTCAGGGCGAGCGTGATCGCGTCGGCGACCTTGTCCACGTCAGCGGGGGAGTACCAGCGGTGCGGGTTGCCGCCGGCGGGCACGCCGACCAGGTCGCCGACGTCGATGACGGTTCGTGACGGGTCGGGGTTGGCCTCGAGCGCCTTGGCCGCCCAGCTGTCATAACCGATGCCGTTCTCCACGAACAGCGCCGCTTTCGCGATCACCCGCCCGTCGGCCGGGGTCGGCTCGTAGTCGTGCGGGTCGGTGTCCGGACTCGTGATGATCGAGGTCGCCTTGACGTGGCTTCCGCCGAGCTGGGACAGGATGCTGCCCCACGCGTTGATGCTCGCCGCCGCGGTGATAACCGCGCTGCCGCCGGGGCCGGCCGGTGGACTGCTCGGCTTGGCCGAGGTGGCGCACCCGGACAACGCCAAGCGGCGATGACGCGGCGAGGGCAGTGGTGAGACTCGGCGGCGAGAGGACATGAATGGTTTCTCCCAGCGGGCAGACGGGCAGGACGAGGTCGACGCGCCGATGACCGTGCGG
Organism: uncultured Actinomycetes bacterium; assembly: GCA_963733615.1. GTDB lineage: Bacteria > Actinomycetota > Actinomycetes > Mycobacteriales > Jatrophihabitantaceae > DASXRA01. The sequence continues at coordinate 34,535 of CAVTEA010000034.1, read as the reverse complement.
CGGGCCCGACGAAAGCTAACCGCGAAATGAAATCCGTTGTCAATACCGATTAAGTGACTCGCGCGGGGGCGGCGCCCCTTCCTTCTGGGCTCGCACAGGTTGGGTCCGGGTGGGACAGTCTGCTGGTGATCTACGCGTATCGCCGCGTGGTGCCGTTCGTCGCGCTGCTGGGGTTGTGCGCGGCGGTGGTGGTGCGGGTGCGGGTGGCCGGGGTGGCTGGTGCGCGCTCGCAGGTGGCGGGGGTGTGGTTCGCTGCTCTGCTGTCGGTGGTGGCGTTGGGCACCCGTGACCCGGATCGGGTCGGCGTGCTGCGGCTGCGCCAGGTCGGGTACGGGCTGGTGGGCGCGGCGGTGTTGTGTGTTCCGGCGGCGCTGCGGCACGTTGTCGATGGCCGGACGGTGCTGCCGTTGGACGGGTACCTGTCGTGGGCGTTGGTCGTGGCGGTCGTGGCGGTGGCGGAGGAGGCGTTGCTGCGGGGCAGCCTGTTCACCGCCGTGGAGCGGCGTCGCGGGACGGCGGTTGCGGTGGTCGTCACGAGTGTGGCGTTCGCGTTGTTGCACGCACCCGTCTACGGCTGGGGTGTGGTGCCGCTGGATTTCGCGGTCGGGGTGTGGCTGGGCACGTTGCGGGTGGTGAGCGGGTCGGTGGCCGCGCCCGCGGTCGCGCACGTGCTGGCTGATCTGGCCGGGTGGTGGGTGCGGTGAGCAGGCGGCGAGTGCTGGTGCTGGTCGCGTTGGTGCTGTTGGGGGTTGCCTGGTCGTTCGCGCCCGCTTCGGCGCCGCCGTTGTATGACGGGGTCGGGTTTCCCGACGAGCCGTACCGGTTCGTGGCGCCGCCGCCGCACGCGAAGCCGACCAAGCCACCGACCGCGGCGAGCGGCACCGCGGCGATCATCGGTGGGCGCAGCGGGGTGCTGGGCGCGGCCAGCGCGGAGAGCGCTCCGCAGGTGAGCGTGCAGATCCCACCCGGTCAGTTGCGGGTGCCGCCCGGGACGTCGTTCGTGCGGCTGGTGGCCCGGCCGGAGGCGATGTTGCCGGCGCCGCCGGGGCGCTACCTGTGGAGCAATGTCTACGACCTGGTTGTGACACCGGCGGCGACCCGTGTCGCCGGTGATCAGGTCGCGACGATCACGCTGCGGGCGGTGACAGCGCAGCAGCCGCTGCCGTTCATCGCCACCTTCAACGCGGGTCGGTGGACGCTCAGTCCTACCAGCGCCGTCGGACGCGACATCTATGCCGCGCCGTTGACCAGCTTCGGCCGCTTCGCGGTGGTCGGCGAGGCGCCGCTCGACCTCTCCCAGGTGACCACGGGGGGCGGGAAGAAGGGTGGGGCCGCCGTCGGTGTCGCGGTCGGGATTGGCGTGCTCGCGCTGGTCGTCGTGTTGTTTTTCGCCGGGCGGCGTCGGCGCCTCAAACAGCGGCGACTCAACGCGGGGGCACGGACCAGGAGGCGTGCATGACCCCACCGCCCGGACATCTCTACCTGGCGCACGCGTTCGGGGTGCGCTACGAACTGCCGATCCCGCTGGTGGTGTTCATACTCGCCGGGGCCGCGGCGGTCGCCGCGTCCTTCGCGATCGTGGTGCAGACCCGAGTCCCCGCGGCGCCTGCGCCGGCGCCGGACCGCACCGCCGTGCGCCACGTCCCAGCGACCGCCGGGATACCCGGGGTGGTGATCGTCGGGTTGCTGTGCTGGGCGGGCGTGGCCGGCAGCCAGGAGATCCCGGAAAACATCCTGCCCACGCTGTTCTGGGTCTACGTCTGGGTCGTGGTGCCGCTGCTGTGCGGGATCCTGGGCGACGTCACCAGCGGCTGCAACCCGTTCGGGTTCCTCGCCCAGATCGGCGAACGCCTACGCCGGCGCGCCGGGCGGGCGAAACCGCTGCCCTGGCCGCGATGGCTGGGCTACTGGCCCGCGGTCGTGCTGGCCGGGCTCGGCACGCTGGCCGAACTGGTGTTCAACGCCTCGACCACCCTGCCCCGGTTCATCGCCGGGATGGTCATCGCCTACAGCGCACTGTGCCTACTCGCGGGCGCGTTGTTCGGCGCGCACGCCTGGCGCGCACGCGGCGAACTGTTCAGCGTCCTGCTCGACACCTGGGGACGGCTGGGCTGGTTCCGATTCGGCGCACCAGGCCGACGCGGGCTCGCCGGCGGACTCGAGGCACCGTTCGAACGCTCACCGAGCCGAACCGTGTTCGTCCTGCTGCTGCTCGCCTCGATCTCCTTCGACGGCATCCTGTCCACCCCGCAATGGACCCGCTTCGAGAACCGACACGTGCGACCTATCGACGTGCACGGCCAGGAACTGCTGCGCTGCGTCAGCTTCCTCGTGCTCATCGTGGTCCTCTACGTCATCTTCGCGACCTTCGCCGTCGCGGTAACCGCCGCCGGCGACCGCGAATGGAAAGTCAACGGCACCCTGTCCGGACTGCTGCCGTCCATGGTCCCGATCGCGTTCGGCTACCTGCTCGCGCACTACCTGCAATACGTACTGATCAACGGGCAACTGATCCTGCCCCTGCTCGGCGCCCCCGGCGGTGACGGAACCAACCTGCACCTGCCCTACCCCTTCAACGACGACTACGAAGTCCACACCCACTTCCTGCCCAACGGCTTCTACTGGTACTTCGACCTCGTCGTCATCGTCGCCGCGCACATCGCCGCCGTCGTCCTCGCCCACCGCTACCTGGCCCGCACCTCACCCACCCCGGCACTCGCCCGCCGCGCCGAATACCCCTGGATCCTCGCAATGGTCGCCTACACCTCCCTCTCCCTCTGGCTACTCGCCCAACCACTCACCGAAGCCACCAAGAAATAGTCACGCGCGCGTTCTAACCGCCTTCAGTGGTTGACCCGCTCAGGCCATAGTCGAAGAGGTTGCCTGTCACCGCGATCGGCGAGCCCACAGACGACGGGTAGCGACTGCCAAACCAGACGGCCGCCTACTGGCGTATCCGGTCGCTCGCCCAACGGAAGGCGGCCATACGAAATCCATCTGGGCGGCGCCAATCGCCGCAGCGACCGGCGAAGACCGGCGGATAACCAGCGGCATCCAGTCGGACCCGGAAACCGAATCTGTCGCGCGGGGCACGGCAACCGAGCCAGTAGCCCCAGACGCCAGCGACGGACCCGACATCGGGTAGCTAGCCCGGTGTTCTCGGCACTGCCACGAGTACTTGTTGATCAGCTTCGGAGACGAATCGATCGCCGCGTAGGCCAGGGGAGGGCCGCACGATCCGCCGAGCGCGGATGATTGATGCCGGGCGGGCCCCAATCTGGGCCCCAAACTAGTGCCCACTGATGCCACTGCTGCCGAGTTCAACGCCAGCGATGCCCATTGATTGCGCCCGATTCCGCTTGTCTCCACGACAAGCACCTCACTGGCAGTGTGGGGGTCAGGGGTTCGAGTCCCCTCAGCTCCACCAGTATTTCCGGTGGTTGTAGCGGTCTGGGGCACCCGCGCCACCTCGCGCGGGCCCCAATTATGAGCAGCGTCGACGCAACCGATGTTGGGCAGCGGACTGCTGTCTGGCGTGGCTGTCCACCGGTTGCCGTTCTACGCTGTTATACAGTTGCCTGTGGATGAGGACGTCTACGACGGGATACAGGTCGATGAGCTACCCATCACCGCCGCCGACGTGCCGGACCCTGCGCATTTGCGCCGGTCGACGCGCTATCCCGGCGCGCGCGACGTCGACCCGGATGCAGCCGTCGAGGCCGCTCTCGACCCGGATGGTCTCCTCGCTCGGGATTCCAGCTCGCGGACTCGGGAGGCGATTCTCGTCGTCGGTATTCGCCGGCCGCCGATGAGGTGCTCGTGGTCGTTCTGCTCCCCGACGATCACCCGCCCACGGGGCTGTGGCATGTCGCCACGGCCTGGCCAGCTGACGGGAGTCGCCGCCGCACCTACTGGGAGGGGGAGGATCAATGACGCCGAATGATCGGACGCTGCGCGAGAAGCTTGATGTCGAGGCCAAAGACGCGGACGCCAGCCGGGGTGCCGATCTGCGCTACCGGCGGAAGAAGACCGGCAAGGGTCAGTCCGTCGTCTACGGGCTACGCCTGCCTGCGGACCGGATCGAGCAGCTGCAGCGTCTTGCTGAGGCGCGCGGCATCGAGCCCAGCGCTCTGGTCCGGCAGTGGATCATCGGCCAGCTCGACGCTGCCGAGCACGGCGTCCGGGACCAAGGCGCCGATCGATGGGAGCGTGACCTGCGCGTGACCACCGAGCACCTTCGCCAGCTGCTCGATGAACGCCCCGGCGCCTAAATCGACAGCCGTGCGGGGACGTGTACGTCTTCAGCTACGGCCCACTGTTGGATCCCGGGTCGCTGACTCGGACGCTGCCTGAGGTCGATCTCGAGCGGGTCGTCAGCATCCAGCCGGATCTGCCTCGCGGGCGATGATGACAGCGGCGAGGACGTGCTTGCAGGGGCCGCGGTCGCCGGGGTGTTCTCGGTACCAGGCGCAGTCGCAGGTGAGGTCCGGGGTGACGAGATGGTGCTCACGGTCGGCGCCGCGCGCCGCGAGCCAGGCCAGCCCGGCTGCCGCCTCCGAGGTCGACACCTCGGCCCGGACGGCCAGCTCGGTCGCGTCGATGACGGGGGACCAGTGCAGGTGCGGCAGCAGCCGCCAGCCGGCTTGCTCGCCCTCGGGCCGGGTGAGTAGGGCCAGCCGTTCCTTCACCTGAGAAACCTCGCCGGATCCGGGCTTTGGTGAGTGAGGCGGCCGGTTTCGCCGGTGGCTCAGCGCAGTCCCAAGGCGGCCACGGATGAATCGCGCTTGCAGTCTCCTCCGCACCACACGCGGTGGGTTTCGAAGACATCACCGCCATATCCGAGACCGCCCACATAGTGCTCATCGTCCGATGCCTGGCGACCTTGCAATTCTCGGCGCTGGCACACAAGAACTCCTGCGGGCCGTACGGCACGGCCGGCAACGAAGATCCGGTAGCAAGAGCGACGCCGGCTTAGCCGACGGCCCAGGAGACCGGTGCGGCGCAGCCGAGGAGGATGGCCAGCCACACGAGCCGGCGAGGAGTGTCCTTGATGCCTCGGGTCTCGAGATCGAAGGCTCGCTCGTAGTGTTCCTGGATCGCGGCAGCGGCGGCGATCCCGCCGAGCACGAAGACCACGTAGCTCAACCCGGTGATCCCGGCGGAGGTCGTGGAAGGCGACGCGAAGACTGTGCTCGTCGCGCCCTGCGGCTTCGCCGGTGAGACCGAAATGCTTGATGAGCCGGGTGGCCGCGCTCCGCCCGGCGAGGACTTCGATGATCATGATGAACGGCACGAAGCGCAAAAACAGGACCGCGCTGAACAGCATCGCCCGGTTGATGAAATCCATGGCGTTCCCTCGCGGAGCCCGGCCGTTTCGAACGGCTGTCGCATATGGCGCGCCTGCCTCCTTATCGTGCGGCGCGTGAGCCCTTCCCATGCCTGACGTCGGACACGTCGCAGCCTCCCCGACGACCGAGGTGCTCGATTCGGCACCTTCTCGGTGATCTTCGCTGCGACACGGCCAGCCATGATCGTTATCCGACACCTGGCTGTCACGACACCACGCCGAGACTTCCAAAGCGGCTTCTTAGGCTTGGCGCGCTTCTCGCCGTTCTCCCATCGAGGCGCCGCGCGCGATCAGGTAGATGAACACGCCGAGGTACGGCAAGACGATGACGAAGATCAGCCACAGAGCCTTACCCCAGCCACCGAGATCGTGACTGCGGAAGATGTCCATGATGATGAGGAAGAGCAGGAAGAACCACAGCCCCCAGAAGAAGAGAAGGAGCATCGTCCAGAACAGGTTCAGCAGGGGGTAGTCCTGTGACGCTAGAGGCATCGCAGTGATCATTTTCTTGTCCCTTCTGCAGATTCGACATTTCACGGCGGCCTGGCGGGCGGCGCCTTGATTCATGTGATGTGGGCTCGGGATTGGTGTGTCCCGGCATCCTGTCTGGGCGGACGGACCGGGCGGGCGGCATTTACCTGAGCCCTCGACGTAGGGTCAGGCGCCGCTGTCGGCCATCTTCTGTTGGGCGTCGGCGATTGCGCCTTTGAGGGCTTGCACGTGATGGCCTTCTGCCCCGCCGACGGCTTTCTTGATGGCGCGGGTGACGGCGGGTTCGACTTTGTCGGCGGCCGAGTGTGGGTAGGCGAGGATCAAGCCGGAGCCGCCGACGGGGATGGTCGCGCCGGCTTGTTGTTCGAGTTTGTCGGCGGTTTTGTGGTGCAGCAGTCTGCCGGCTCCGGCGCCGATTGCTGCGCCGACGGCGGTAGCGGCCAGCAGTGGTGGCGCGAACAGTCCGACTGCGAACCCGACGGCGCCGAGGCCGGCTGCGCCTTCGCGGACCATGTGGTCGGTCTGTTCGACTGACAGTTCACCTTTGAGGTCTTTGCTGACTACTACCGCGCCGTGCAGGTAGCCGCCGCTGGCGAGGACCGCTTCGTAGTCGTCTTTGGCGGCGTCGGTGGAAAGGTAGCCGCCGATCAGCACGTCGGTCGTTTCGTCATCGATTTTCATGGGTCGCTCCTGCGGGTTGCGGGCATGTCTTATTGCGAGAGTCCGTGCCCGGCGTGGCCGTGGTGTGCGGCCGCGTGCAGGGTGTCCTCGTCTTCGGTTGACGGATGAGCCTTGATGTCGAACACGACTTTCTTGACGGTGCCGGTGAAGGCGAAGGGCTTCTTGCCTTCGTAGCTCAGGTCGACTACCCCTCCGTTGTCGCGGCCGATGTCCATGCCCGCGTAGGCGGAGAAGCGGATCGGGACGGTGTGGTCCATGCGGCCTTTGCCGACGGGCCTGTCGTTGATGTAGAGGGTCACCTCGCCGCCGGTGGCGGGCTTGGCCGTATCAGCGGCGAAGTCCATTCGCACGTTGACCTCGCCGGGCGGCAGTTGCTCGTCGGCCTGCTGCCGGTAGATGAACACGCCCATCATCGAATACGTGTGGGTGAGCTTGCCGTCCTGGATGAACAGCGAGAACCCGCCCAGGTGGTCGGCCTCGGCCACGATGACGCCTTCGGCCCCGTCGGCCGGCACGACCAGGTCGGCGCTGATCGTGTAGGAGTGGTTGTAGATGCGCGGGATCATCCCGGACATGATGTTCTGGACGTCGCCGCGGTACTCGATCGGGACCGCGTCGGGCAGCGGCGGGAGGATGCCGAAGAACGCGGACAGGGTGGCGAGCAGGGGCAGCACCTTGTACTTTTCTGCCTCCTCCCAGAACAGGTCCTTGAGTTCTTGCACCTTGTCGGGGTGCTCGGCAGCGACGTCTTTGGCCTGGGTGAAGTCGTCGGGCAGGTAGTACAGCTCGGCAGGGCCGGCGTCGGGGTCCCATACTCCGGGCGCATAGGGCCGGATCGCATCAGGGGTGAGCACCCACGGGATGCGCTCGGTCTTCATGGCCAACCACCAGCCGTCCTTGTACATGGCTCGGTTGCCGATGGTCTCGAAGTACTGCTGGGTGTGGCGTTCTGGCGCGGCTGCGTCGGACAGTGAGTCCGCGAAACTCACGCCGTGGAAGGGTTCTTGCTCGATGCCGTCGACGTGGGACGGTGCTGGGATGTTGAGGATGTCCAGGATCGTCGGCCCGACGTCGATGGCGTGGGTGAAGTGCGAGCGCAGCGCGTCCGCGTCGCTGATGCGTGCCGGCCAGTGGGCGACCATCGGGTTGCGGGTGCCGCCCAGGTGCGAACCCACCTGCTTGCCCCACTTGAACGGTGTGTTGCCGGCCCACGCCCACGCGGCGGAGTAGTGCGGATCCATCATCTGGCCACCCCAGGCCTCGATGCCGCCGTATCGCTCGGCAAGCTGGAGCTGCATCTCGTCGGTGAGTGGGACGCCGTTCTGCATCGTCATCTCGTTGAACGAGCCGGTGATGGTGCCCTCCATGCTGGCGCCGTTGTCACCCCAGATCCAGATGATCAACGTGTTGTCGAGTTCGCCGAGCTCGGCGATCGCGTCGATCACCCGGCCGACGTTGTAGTCGGCGTTTTCCGAGTAGCCGGCGTAGACCTCCATCTGGCGCGCGTAGTAGACCTTGAGTTTGTCCGGAACGTCATCCCAGGCGGGGAACGCGTCGTCGCGCTCAGTCAGCTCCGCGCCCGCGGGGATCACGCCCAGTTCCTTCTGCCGGGCGAAGATCTGCTCGCGAAGGCGGTCCCAGCCCTGGTCGAACTTGCCCTTGTACTTGTCCGCCCATTCGGGCGCGACGTGGTGCGGGGCATGGCTGCACCCGGTGGAGAAGTAGACGAGGAAAGGCTTGTTGGCGTCTTGCGCCCGGACCCCGTGCAGCCACTCGATCGTCTTGTCGGCCATGGCATCGGGCAGGTAGTAGGGATTCTCCTTGTCGTAGAAGCCTTCCGGGGTACCGATGATCTTCTGGTTCTCGGCGAGGCACGGGTCCCACTGACCCGCGTCACCGCCCAGGAAGCCGTAGAAGTAGTCAAAGCCCCACCCGTTCGGCCACCGTCCAAACGGCCCGGCCGGGCCCTGCTGACCGTCGGGGGTCAAATGCCACTTGCCGAACGCCGCGGTGCTATAGCCGTTCTCTGCCAGGATCCTCGGCCACGGCGTGCAATCGCGCGGAACCATCGCCGTGTAGCCCGGGAAGCCGCTCGAGAACTCACCCACCGACCCGAAACCGACCGCGTGATTGTTCCGCCCGGTCAGCAACGCCGCCCGCGTCGGCGAACACAGCGCGGTGACATGGAACCGGTTGTACCGCAACCCCTCCGCAGCCATCCGCGAGTAGTTCGGGGTGTCAATCGGCCCACCGAACGCGCCCGCGTTGCCAAAGCCGGCGTCGTCGATCAGCACCAGCAACACATTCGGGGAGCCCTGCGGAGGCTCGACGTGCCCGATCAGGTTCCAGTCAGGCTCCGACCCCGCCAACGTCTTGTTGCTTACCCCCTGAAAGGTCGGCCTGCGAATCGGAAGCTTCGTTCGGTCAGGCTCGCTCATCGGTTCCCCCTTGTTGTCCCGCACCCCATCGGCGCCGGGTCAACCCACGATGAGCAGCCCGGACCCCCTCGATGACGAACACATCCATGACCGTCACAACGATCGGCCCAGGAGCGCGCGGCGTCATCACCCGCCGAGGAGTATCCGGAAGGGGCGCCAACTTGCCACCGCAGACGTTCGGGCACGTTTGTCCGGGCGAATCCGCACGGCGCGCGATCACAACAGATAGACACCCAACCGTCAGATCTTGCTCAGCGAGCCTGTTTTCAGCCAATGAATCGGTCACCCCGCCTGGGGGATGACCAGGGCTGACCTCATGGCGGCCGGGTTGGCGGGGTGGTCGCTCGACGAACTGATCTGGTGCTACTACGAGCTGCGAGCCGCTGAAAGTCGTCCTGCTCCGCTTGCCTAAGCCGTGCGCCCTGTCGGCGAGAAGCTGCGCCACCTGCTCAACAGCTAAGCCACACGCCGCGTGCTCGATGAACTCAGCGACTGGCGCAGCTCGGCGTGAGCCGCTAGCTCGACCAACAGAGTCGGCGGGTCCGAATTGCTCCGGACCCGCCGACTCGGCGTTACCGCGTCAGGCGCAATCGACGTCGACGAAGATCGTGAACGTCTTCTGCGTGTTGCTCACCTTGACTGCTGCGGTCATCGGGCCCGTGCCGACGTACTGGCCGCCGACCGAAACGGTGCCGACCGCGCAGCGATCACCGGTCGAATCGTTGCCAACCGGAGCAAATTATCGGCTCGGAATCGTGCAGCGACCTTTGCCCGTTCAAGATCAACTGTGCGAACTCCTTGATGCAACACCATCAGTCTGCCAAGTCAGGTCTGCCGGCGAGGGAATGGATTGCGCCCCGCCTCGGCAATGCAGGTCGGCAATGCGGGTTGGCTGAGGAGCAACGCACTCACATGCCGCCGACGGTGCGTCAAACGCCTGCCCATCCGGTGGCAGCTGACCGAGCGACACGTCAAACTCGATGCGTCGGTTCAGACGGAAGGGCAGGCGTGGCCACCACTGAGACTCTGTTCATGAGCCACCATTCAGGAGAGGCGGGACCGGTTCTGCTCCTGCTGCACGGCCTGGGCGCCACCGGCGAGGTCTGGAACAACCTCATTGACATTGTGGGTGACGGGTGGCCCGGGCCGGTGCTGGTTCCCGACTTGCCTGGCCATGGCCGATCCGCTGCACTGCACACCTCGCCGAGTACGGCCAGCCGATCCAGCTCCCCGGCTGCGGACACAACGCTCACCTCGAAAAACCACAAGCACTACAACCGATTCTCGACCAACTGCTAGGCGCCACCACCAGCCACCTCTGACACCTCGCCCGGCTCAGGTCGAGCGGCGCGAAGGCCACAGCGACCGGCCTCACGGACAGCGTCGGGCCATTGTCCATGAACTGCCAACGTTATGCGTCGTGGGCGGCGACCTGACGAAGGGCATTGGTAAACGCCTGTTCTTGCATCTTGGCCGTGACGACGATGCCCGTCGTCGAGATGCTCGAGGCTGGATGGTGAGGGCGGGGCTAGCCGTCGAGGCGTTGTTCGAGCAGGGCGCACAGCCGCTCCAGAGTCCGTGTCGTGGTCTCCATCTCGCGCCTTCCGAGAGTCGCGGCGGCTTCGCGTTCCGCGTTGGCGCGATGCCGCCGGCCGCGTTTGACCAGTTTCTGGCCCGCGGCGGTGAGCGTGACGGTGTTCTCCCGCAGGGACGCGGTCGACCGCGTAGCGACCAGCCAACCCTCTGCCTGAGCGGCGAGGACGTGGCGGGAGACCGCGGCTTTCGTCAATCCGAGGTGGTCCGCGATCGCCTGCTGCGAAATACCCTCTGCGGCGGCGTCGCCCAGCATGTCCAAGATCATAAACATCGCCCGCCCGATACCGATGTGGTCGGTGAGCTGCTTATCGGCGACGCGCCGGCTGAGCAGGTCAGCGCGGTGCAGGACGGATAGCAACCGACGGTATTGAGCATCAGTTAACATGTTGACAGTTTACATGTCATCGGTCGATACTGCGGATCCCGTGCTTCAACGAAGGGAAGGGTGCTCACCGGTGAGCGCAACCGATACCACACCGAAGGCGATCTTGCGGCGCTACCAGCAGGCGCTGATCGACAAGAACGCCGACGATCTCGCTAACTTGTACGCCGTGGACGCGGTGCATGAGTTGCCGTTTCTGTTCCCTGGTATGCCAGCCCGGTATGAGGGGCGTGAGCAGGTGCGTGTTGCGTACCGGGCCGCATGGGCTGCCAGCGACGCGCAGCCGCGCGAAGTGCGGGACCTGCGGGTTCATCACACCGATGATCCGGAGGTGATCGTCGCCGAGCAGGTCGTCGCGGGGGTCATCGCCTCGAGCGGTGAGCCGTTCGAGTTCCCGGGCGTGCTGGTGCTGCGAGTGCGTGACGGCCAGATCGCCAGCGTCCGCGACTACATGGATGGGCTCGCCGTAGCGCACGCCATGCAGCGCCTGCCGGCGCTGGTGGAAGCACTCGCCAAGCCGTTGAACCAACGTCCCGGCTGACAACACCAACTGTCCACAGTGGACAGTGTGTCTACAGAATTGCCCATGAACACCCGCACCTCGCGGCCGGTAGTTGATTGCGGCTGGCGATCGACAAAGCCGGCCACTTCAGTGCCATAGAACAGCCAGACCTGCTCGTCGGCGACATACGCCGCTTCTTCTCCACGCTCCGTAGCAGGCCCGAGTCAGGGATCTGCGCGGACGTGATCATCGGCAGCTTGGCTGAAGGCACGAACCCGTGCAGTAGCTCCGTCGGCGCGCCAGAGCAGTCCCCAGTGCATTGACGGCGCGTCGCGAAGGTAGACGTAGGCAACGTCGGGTCGCGTGTAGTAGCGCCGGACGTGGGCGCCAACGAGGACGACGCCGTGTCCAGCGCCGACCAGGGTGAGCGTCTCGTGGAAGGTTGCGGCATGCCGGCCGGGCCGGATGGGCCGCCCGGCCGGGGTGCACTCGGGAGTGTGGTCCGCGCGCAGGGACGCCGGGAGCGTGTCGGGGAGCTGCAGCATCGTGACCTCGGCGAGGTCCTCGACCGATAACGCCTCGCGACGCGCGAAGGCGTGATTCGCAGGCACGGCGAGGAACCGCGCCTCGGAGACCAGGACCGGGCCGGTGACTATGCCGGGCTCGTCCACGGGAAAGCTGGCCAACGCCACGTCAACCGTGCCGCCGCGCAGCCATGGCATCAGTTCCGCCAGCTGCGCTTCGCGGATCTGCACATCGCAATCGGGATGGCGTTGGTGAAACAGCTCGGTGACACCGGTCAGTAACTGACCCCCGCAGCCCCAATGAAGCAGACTCGTAGCGTCCCGGTGAAGCCTCGGCCCGTCTCGATCGCCTGGGCGAGCGCGGCGGCGATCTGGTTCCATGCCGGTCGCAGCTCGTCGTAGAGCTGCCGCCCCACTGGGGATAGCTCGACCCGACGGCTGCTCCGGTTGAACAGCGGCACACCGACCCGCCGTTCGAGCTTGCGGATGGTCTGGCTGATACGGGCGGTCGACACGTGCAGGCGCTCGGCGGCGTGCCCGAAGTGAAGCTCTTCGGCGAGGGTGACGAACGCCTCGATCTCGTGCCGCTCAAGCACGCGACTACCTCCGCAATCGTTAATTGTGGCTTCACGATCGTGGCATACATCCGCGTTGTTCCCGGGCCCGGCCTGCCGCAGGGTGGAGGCGTGGACACATCAATCACGCTGAACAGGAGCACGCATGTACATCACTGACGACCACGCGCTTTCCGTCTCTGCCGACCGCGGCGACGCGCTCGTGCGTGAGCTGCGAGACCGCGCGGAGGTCCTCGACGCGCTCTACCGATTCGGCCTCGGCCAGGACCTAAAGGATCGCGACCTGTTCGCCTCGGCGTTCGCCGCCGACGCCGAACTGGACTTCCGTCCGGCCGCCGCCAAGTGGGGCGCCCGGCCGCCGCTGATGTCGGGCCGCGACACGATCGTGAGCACCATCCTGGGAATGTTCGATGGGCGGGTCGACACCACCCACCAGGTCACCAACCCGCGTATCGCGATCGATGGCGACACCGCACAGCTGACCGCGCTGGTGGAGGCCCAGCACCTATTGAGCTCTGATCATGGTGTGTTCGCACTGTTGAAGAACCCGTACGACGTTGACCTCGTGCGTGATGGTGAGCGGTGGCTGATCCGTCACCTGCGCATCGACAACGCCTGGTTCACCGGCGACCCGGCCTCGATCTTCGGCGCCTGAGCCACTTCACGCCTCGCGACCGCTGCGCCGGATCCTCAGCAGCCATCCATGTCGGACAGCTCGACGCATCTCAGACCAGCGCTTTAGCGGTCGACGACGCGATGGACGAGCTGCTCGGCACCGTGGCTGACGAGGACACCAGGCCCGCCGCCGAGCGCTGGGTGTCCTTCTTCGAGCACATTGAGCAATACCACCGCTTTTACGGTGCGCTGTTGGGCAAGAAGGGCAGTAGTTGGTTCGCGGCCAAGATGCGGGCATCGCTCGCGGACATGGTGAGAACCCAGTGCAGTAGGAGCTCTTCGGTCGGTCCAGTTGAGACTGGGCTCGCTGAACAGCGCCCCGAGGATCAGGTGCGCCAGCAAGTCTGCGTCAGCATCCGGTCGCTCAGCAGAGATCAGCGCGCAGCTGTGACCGTGCCAGAACTGGTAAACCAGGTGGGCGCCACGGCCGTCCGGCGTATGGCGTCTTCGACGCCGATGCGCCTTCGGGTCGCGCGCGGCCGGTCCTACATCTCCTTCATGGCCTCCTGCATGGCCCGATCCATGTCCTTCGGGTCGACGCCGAGTTCCTCTGAGGTTTCCTTTTCCGCACCGGTCACGGCGTTCTGGATTGCATTCTTGACCTTGAGCTCGCCAATGACGACGAGACCTGCGTGGCCGGGATCGATGAAGTCACCGAGTTCCTTGACCTGTGACCGTGACATGCCTTTGGCGAGGTGACCGCTCACACCGCCCACCACACCACCGACAGCTGCCGATGCGAGAATCGACGGCGGGAAAATCACGCCGAGCACAGCGCCAGCAGCGACGCCGCCCCATGCGCCGTGGCGAGTGGCTGTCTCGTCCTTGTTCTCGTGCACCTTGCCGCTGGCGTCCTTGGTGACGACAGCTGCGTCATATGAACCGACCAGACCCCCGTCGTGCAGTTCCTTGACGATCTGGTAATCGCTTTGGGCAGCGGCCTCGTTCGGATACGTCGCGAGATAGATGAATGTGTCGTCGGTCTTCGTCATTATGTCCTCCTCTGGGGTTCACGTAGCCCGGTTGAACCACACTCCAACCTGCGCGGCCAACACCGTCTCGTCGTCATCCGCGCCGGATGAGTTCCGCCGCGCGCGTCTCGACGTGCTGATCAGTCGGGCCGGCGCCATGCATATCGAGACGGACCGGTCTCCCCGACTGGACTCGGTGACGCAAGGTGCCGGCGCGCGAAGTGACCGGGCTGCCACGACGAGCAGATTCAGTCGCACGAGGATCGGGTCTGCCCGGGCGAGCCGCTCGGTGAGCACGGTGTGGAGCAGCCACGTGTCGCCGATCGTCAGGAAGCTTACGAGGTAGGCCACGTAGGCCACCGTGGCCTGCGCAGCTGTTTGTTCAGGCTGTGGGTGCCTGTGGCTTTGCGGTGCCCGATTCCGGTGTGGTGGCGTCCGACTCTGCGGTAGCTGATGAGTCGGGTGCCGATGCATCTTCCGGCGGCGCGGTCCTCGTTTGCGGGGCGATCTTCTCTTGATACTTGGTGACGCTGTCTTGCGCCTTGGACAGGCCCTTTTGCAGCATGTCAAGGTAGGACGAAGTCAGCTGCTTGCGCCGCTCCGGGTCTTTGAGAGCGTCGAGGGCTTTGTCGAACTCCGCTGAGATCTGCGCGATTTGGTGTTTCGCGACCTCGAGAAAGTCCTGCTTCTTGTGGGGATTCTCGGTCATGATCGCCCAATCGTTCATCGGTGAAATGTTCACGCCCAGCCTAGCCTTGGTGCGTCTTCTCGGCTGAAGCAAAGCGGGCCGCCAGACGAGGGCATCGCCGGGCTCGCAGCGAACCCTGGATCGAACCGTCGTCGTTCAATCTCTGGAAGAGGCCTGCCGCCGACCAGCCGCACGAGCGCGGCGTCCGGATCGCGTCCAAGCCTCGACGGCACCGATCACGAGAATCGAGCCGAGAAGGCGCGGCCGCGCTGGGGCACTTGACAGCACGATGGCACTGGCCGCGATGGCGCGCGCCCCCGGATGTCACGCACCAGCCGGCGAGGGCCCGGCCCTCAATTCTTCGGCGGAAGGCTGGGTCATGGAGGCGGGTTGTGATAGGCGTATAGTCAGGCGTATGCCACGGCTTCAGGTCTACCTGCCCGACGATCTCTACGAGCAGGTCAAGTCGCGCCACCTGCCGGCGTCTGAGTTGTTGCAGGCGGCTGTGCGGGCCGAGTTGCGACGTCAGGACCTGCTCGCCGAAACCGACGCATACCTTGCCGATCTGATCGCCGAGGTAGGCGAGCCCACCGCGAAGGACCTGGCTCGCGCCGAAGCGATCGCGCGTGAGATCGCCGCTCGCCACGCGGTACAGGCAAGCTGAGTGGCGCTCATCCTCGATTCCGGCGCGATCACGCATCTGGCCCAGCGTTCCCGGACAGCGGCCGCCCTGATCACGGCATTGCGCGCACAAGGTCTGTGGCCAGCGCTGATTCCCTCCGCTGTGCTCATCGAGTGCCTCACCGGCGACACGCGCCGCGACGCGCGGACCAACCACATGCTCAAGACCTGCGAGATCGTCGACAATCTGCCGGCCGACCTTGCCCGTCGCGCGGCGTGGCTACGAACGAAGGCCCGTCGCGGGTCAGCGATCGACGCGCTGGTCGTCGCGACCGCCGACCCTGGCGGGGCTGTCCTGACTGGCGACCCGAAGGACCTGATCGCGATTGCTGATCACGCCCACGAGGTCACCGTTCACGTCGTCTGAGAGCCCACTTCTGTGGCCGCGGAAGACCGAGGCCTTTCCGAACTGAGGGGTGGCGCGGATGTTCCCTGCGCGACGCTCGCCTTCGATGGATGATGCGCATTCGCCGCAGCGGCAGATCATGGAGCCTGGGCCGAGCAACTCGATCGGCGAGGAGGCGGGGCGTGTCCGACATCAGGCACGGAGAACCCGAAACGGCTCGGCCTGGGGAGCCATTGGTAGCGAGCGTCGGAAACGACCAGACTCGGCCAGACTTGTCGCCCGATCCGAGTCAAAGCGCCGGCGATAGCGAACTGCGGGAGAGGCCGGATGAGTTGGGCGGCGAACGCGCGTCTGGTCCGCGCACAAGTGTGGTCTTACGCGGAGCTACGAAGCACCTGTGGCGCCGCCTGAACGCAATGGACTTCATCAACCGGGCGATGCTGTTCGGCGCCGTCCTGCTGCTGTGCTTCGTTCCGTTCCTGATCATCGTGGAAGCGCTCGCCGGGCGAAGCGCGACCACCAGGCTGATCAAGCGATTCGGCCTGAGCGGCGAGGCCGCGAAGGCGACGGCTGCGGTCTTCACGTCGCCTTCCGAGACGTCTGCCTCGGTCACCGGGTTGAGTTATGTGCTGTTCGTGCTCAGCGGGATCGCCGTTGCTGCCGCGATCCAGGAGCTTTACGAGCGGGCCTTCGATCTCGAGACCCGAGGATTGACGGACACGCCGCGCCGGATCGTGTGGCTGGCCATGCTCGTCGCAATTGCCGCGCTGGCCTCCTGGGTTGGCCCCTCGGTGCACGGGGCTGGAGGCCCGGTGCTGCTCGCCATACTCGCGCTGGTTGCGGTTACCGGTTTCTGGTGGTTGACGATGTGGTTGTTGCTGGGCGGGCGGGTCTCATGGCGCGAGCTGATCCCATCCGCCGTTGCGACCGGCATCTTCTGGCTCGCGATGTGTCTCGTGTTCAACCTGACCATGTCCAGCACGATCACGTCGAACTACAAGAAGTACGGCGAGATCGGCGTGGTGCTCTCGTTCATGTCGTTTCTGATCGCGATCGGGGTCGTGATCATCCTCGGCGCCGTCATCGGCGTTGTGTGGCGGCTGCGACGGACGATCGCTTCGGATGCCGGAGCTGCCGGCGCGTCAGACTGACACGGACGCCCCTTGTATCTCAACGGACGTCCGCCGATCAGTTTGCTGAGGTTGCGTGGGGGTCCGCCGGCCGACTGGCGGTGCTTGCGTCGCGCTGGATCGCGTGACCGTGCGGAGGGCACGCTGTCACACCGGCTGCCGGTCGTCGTGTGGCGGGACCGGATCTGGATCGACGACGCGGTCTCCGCCGCCGTCCGGGCTGCACCACGGGCACCACGGCTGCAGCCGGCGGTGCGTCGTGTGCGCGAGGATCAGGTAGATCATCGAGAGCTGGATGATCGCCCAGCCGAGCCGCCCCGACGCCGATGTCGCGACGTTCGAGCCGATCAGCACGATGAGGTAGGGAATCAGAAACCGCGGGTCGGCGGCCGTGTGCACCACCCACAACCGCCGGCGAAGCCTCACCGCGTCCTCCGCGGGGTTGAGCGGCAGAGAGCGCACGCAGAGCTCGCATAAGCGCCTGTCGTGCTGGCGTAGGAGCAGCCACGCGAGCAGGACGACGCATACAACGACGAAAGATGCGACCAGCATCGGTCGAGCGGGCAGCGAGTAGAACCGAAGGCCGACCAGGGCGACGATGGCCGCGATCAGAACTTGGCCGGCGTAATGGCCGAGTGTCTCGGCAGCGCGCCCGGCCCACGGCATGCGGGCAGAATCTGCCATTGAAACCCCCCGGTTTCGCCCACCGACTAAGAACAGGCTAACGCGGTGGGCCAACCTTCCGGTACGACGACCCAGATCGATTCCTGATCGTCTCGCGGAGGCGTCCTGGAGCCTGTGCCTCAGTCCCAATCTCTCTATTGGGTCAGTCGCTCACCACTGCCCGCAGGACGTCGAGCTTCGCTGCGCGCCTGCTCGGTTGCACAGCTGCAAGAGCGCCGGCGAGAGCTGCGAGCGCCACCACGACGATCAGACTGACTGCTGGCACCCGGAACACGGTGACGCCTTGGTCGTGCAGAGCCGCCACAAGTGCCCAGCCGAAGAAGGTGCCGATGAGCAGCCCGAGCAGAGTGCCCTGCAGGGCGATGATGACCGCTTCCCATCGGATCGTCGAGCGCAGCTGGGAGCGGGTCATGCCGACTGCGCGCAGCAGGCCGACTTCGCGGGTGCGCTCGGCGATCGACAATGCGAGCGTGTTGGCGATGCCCAGCAGGGCAATGATGATCGCCAGGCCGAGCAGCGCGTACACCAGCGCCAGCAACCGGTTGAGCATCTTGGTCTGGTCCGCCTTGTAGTGCGAGCGGTCGAGTGCCTTGACACCCGGATACTGCTGTGCCGCCTTCTGGACGGCCGCGAGTCCCTGTGCCGTCGTGACACCCGGGCGCAGCTTGATCAGAATCTTGTTGTCCAGATGGGTGCTGAAGTTCGCGTTGTACGCGGCCGTGCCCAGGAAGTAGTTGCCCGCCTGGGCGTTCTCGCCGTAGATGGCCGCGACTCGCAGCACGCGATGTCCGGTGCTGGCGAACGTCACCGGCACGGCGCTTCCTATCGTCCAGTTCTTGTCCTGCGCGACCTTGTAGTACACGCCGATGCTGTTCGCGTCGAGATTGCCGGTCGAACCCTGGCGCACGTCGATCGTCATGATGTTGAAGATGCTCTGTGGGTCACCGGCCTGGACGAGCACCGCCTTGCCGTCTACCTGGGCGACTCCGACGCGCAGCCCGCTGGCTGCGCCACCTCCGGCAGCGTGCCGACACGCTGGGCAAGTCCGGGGTCGACCCCTCCGACGACCCCGCCGCCGGAGTTCAGAACGATGTCGCCGGTGAATCCCCGATCTATCGCGCTGTTGATCGAGGCCTTCATCGACGACACGAAGATCGTGATGAAGCCGACCACGCCGACGCCGATCATGAGAGCGGACGCACTGGCCGCGGTGCGCTTCGGGTTGCGCATTGCGTTCTCCCGGGCGAGTTCGCCGGTTATGCCGCGCAGTCGCGGTAGCGGCGCGCCGATCACCCGGCTGAGCGGCAGGGCCACGGTGCGCCCGAGAATCGACACTCCGAAGAAGACGAGCAGCGCGCCGGCGCCCACGATGGGTATCGGTCTCGCGACTCCGCCGAACAGGCCGACCAGCAGCGCTGTGACGCCTAGGCCGAGCACAGCCGCGCCGACGAAGATGCGCTGCTTGGAGCCGTACCCGGTGCTGCCCACGACGCCGAGCTGCATGGCCGCGATGGGCGGCACCTTGGCCGCTTTGCGGGCAGGCGAGAGTGCCGACAGGGCCGTGATGCCGACGCCGACGACGAGCGAGATCACGATCGTGCTGCTGGAGACGACCAGTCCCTGCGCGGGCACGTCGATGCCGATGGCGATCAACAGGTTCTTCAGGCCGATCGCGACGCCGATGCCCGCGACGATGCCGAGCACCGAGGCGATCAGGCCGACAGCGAATGCCTCGACCAGCACCGAGCCGAGTATCTGGCGCCGCCCCGCCCCCAGCGCCCGGAGCAGACCGTTCTCCCGCGTGCGCTGAGCGACCGTGATCGAGAACGTATTGAATATCATGAAGCCGCCGACCAGCACCGCGATCACGGCGAAGATCAGCAGGAACGTGTAGAAGAACCCCAGCGCCTTGCCCAGCGCGCTCTGCGCCTCTTCGGTGACCGCCTTCCCGGTGACCACTTCGGTGCCTGCCGGGAGTGCGCTCGACACCCGCTTGACGAGTTCGGCCTGGGAGACGCCATGGGCGGCGACGAGGTTGATGGCGTCGTACTTGCCGGGTTCGGCGACGAGACGTTGAGCTACGGCCGTGCGGAACGCCACGATGGTCGCGCCGCCGGGTGAGTCGGCGTTGCCGAAGCGCGCGATGCCCGCGATGCGCACATGCTGCGGGCCGCCCTGCACGAGCACGGTCGTGGTGTCGCCGACATTGAGGTGCCCGTCACGGGCGCTCTTGCGGTCGATGACGACGTCGTTGTCACCGCGCGGCGGCGTGCCGGATACCAGGCGGAACTGGTTGAGCGCGTTGTTCTCCGACCAGTTGGAGCCGATGGCCGGGGCGCCGTTCTCCGGGTTGCCGAGTGCCTTGCCGTCCTTGCCGATCAGGCGTGCGTAGCCGTAGATCGATCCCTCGGCCGCGGCGACGCCGTGGACCGACCGGACTGTCGGCAGTAGTGCCGCGTCGATACGGCCACGTTGGGTGCCGGTGCTTTCCTGGGGGCCTTCGAAGGCTGCCTTGGCGCGCACCACTGCGTCGGTGCCCTTGTAGACGTCACTGAACAGGGTGTTGTACGTCGTGCGCATGGTCGCGGTGAGCACCAGGGTGCCGGCCATGAAGGCGACCCCCAGGGTGATCGAGAGGGCGGTCGCCATCAGGCGCAGTTTGTGCGCCCACAGATTCCGTAATGCTGTGGCGAACATGACGGTTCACTCCCCGAACCGCTTCATGCGCTCGAGCACGAGGTCCGCGGTTGGATGCTCCATCTCGTCGACCACCCGGCCGTCGGCGAGGAATACGATCCGGTCGGCGTAGCTCGCCGCCCGCGGGTCGTGGGTGACGATGACGATCGTCTGGCTCATTTCGTCGACCGCACGTCGCATGAAGGTCAACACCTCGGTGCTGGCGTGGGAGTCGAGGTTGCCAGTCGGCTCGTCGCCGAAGATGATCTGCGGACGGGTCGCGAGCGCACGGGCCACGGCAACGCGTTGCTGCTGGCCGCCGGACAGTTCCGACGGTCGGTGCTCGAGGCGGTCTGTCAGGCCCATGGTGTCGACGACACTGCGGATCCACTCCCTGTCGCCTTTGCGGCCGGCCAGTCGCAGCGGCAGCGTGATGTTCTCCGCTGCTGTGAGGGTGGGTACCAGGTTGTAGGCCTGGAAGACGAAGCCGATCCGATCGCGCCGCAGGAGGGTCAAGTGGCGGTCGTCGAGCCGGCTCAGGTCATCCGAGCCGATGAACGCCTGGCCCGAGGTCAGCGCATCGAGCCCGGCGACGCAGTGCAGCAGCGTGGACTTCCCTGACCCGGACGGCCCCATGATCGCCGTGAATCGCTGGGCGGCGAATTCCACCGTGACGCCGTCGAGCGCGCGGACTTCGGTCGGACCGCCGCCGTACACCTTCATTGCGGCGACAGTGCGGGCTGCTGTTGTCGCACGGGCCTGTGTATTGGATTCGTATGCCATGGTCGACATGTCTGGCCCCCGTACTTACTTCGCGGCAAGCTGCCGCACGCGATCGGGTGCCTCAACAGTCCGTACGTCGGCAGGCCGCCGACCAGTGGCGTAAGGCACCAATGACCCGTGACGAACGGCCCTACTTAGTGCCGTGGGCGGCGTGTCAGCCTGACCGTGGACCGTCTCACAGCGGAGAGGGTGCCGATGCCGCATCGGGTGCGCCATTGGCGCGTGCTCATCACCGCGGTGGGCGTGGCGCTCGGCGTCACGCTGACATCGTGCGCTGCCGAACGTCCCGATGGGGGGTATGCCGACCTGCACGGGGCGCACCTGGAGGTCGTCGCGGCCTGGTCCGGCACCGAGCAGGCGCGATTCGCTTCCGTCCTGCGCGGATTCACCGCTCGTACCGGCGCGTCGGTCAGCTACACCTCCGCACACGGCAACGTGCCGCACCTGCTCGCGGAGCGGCTCGCATCCGGCGAGCCGCCCGACATAGCCTTGCTGCCGCAGCCTGGACTACTGCGCCGCCTCGCCAGATCAGGCGAGCTCGTGCCGCTCGACACCGCAACCGCCCAACTGGTCAAGCGCGACTACTCCCCCGTCTGGCAATCCCTTGCCTCGGTCGACGGCCGTCCGTACGGCGTCTGGTTCAAGGCGGCCAACAAGTCGTTGGTCTGGTATGACGTCGGCGCGTTCGAGCGGGCCGGTGTCGCTCCCGCGGGCGACCTGGACGGGCTGCTCGTGGTGGCGCGCGTGTTGCGCGCGAGCGGTATAGCGCCGTTCTCCGTCGGCGGTGCTGATCAGTGGACGCTCACCGACTGGTTCGAGAACATCTATCTGCAACTGGCCGGGCCGCAGGAGTATGACCGGCTCGCGAAGCATGAGCTCGCGTGGACCGACCCGTCCGTGCAGAGGGCACTGCGCTTCATGGCGCAACTGCTGACGCCGCAGTTCCTACGCGACGGTGTGACCGGAGCCTTGCACACCGGATTCGAGGACGCCGTTGCTCACGCGTTCGCCGCGCCGCCGGGCGCTGCGATGGTCATCGAGGGCGACTTCGTCGCGAGCGTCGTTGCTGCCCGGACCCAGGCTCGGATCGGGGTGGATGTCGATGCGACGCCGTTCCCGGTCGCACGGCGCGCAGTACCCCTCGTCGTGGGCGGCGGTGACGTCGCCGTGCAGCTGCGCTCGTCGCCGGCCGCAGCGGATCTCATGCGGTACCTCGCGAGCCCGGCGGCCGCCGCCATCTGGGCTGCCGCGGGGGGCTTCATCTCACCGAATCAGGAGCTGGATCTGGCCACGTACCCGGACGTCTTGACGCGGTCGATCGCGCGCAACCTGCTCGAGGCCGGTGATGGCTTCCGCTTCGACCTGTCGGACCTGCAGCCTGCCGCATTCGGGTCCACGCCGAATGGCGGCATGCAGGGAGCACTCCGGGACTTCCTGCTCAGCCGCGACGTGGCGGGTACGACGCAGCGCCTCGAACGCATGGCGGCGCTGGCCTACGCAGGGCAGCTGAAATGACCGGGTCGCGCGCTCGCTCAGTGAGACGGCACAAGGCCATGCCGCTGCAGCCAGCCCTGGGCTTCGGCACGGTAGTCCTTGCCGGCGACGGTGATTCGCCAGTTGAGGAAGCGCAGGCTGCGCGAGTCGAGCGAGGCGGAGACCGAGTCCAGGGCGTTCTGGAGGGTGGCACCGTAGCGCTGTATCGCCCGCGACGACACGACCGGGACGACTTCCTCGGTGGGCTGCAGTTGCCGGTCGTCGCGCAGCAGCACCAATCGCCCAGTCGCCAGCTGGCCGTCGGTCGTGAACGTGACCGCGACATCGATGACTCCTTCATCGAGCGCAGCGGCGCGCTGCTTTTCGTCGTCGAACGCGAGGAATTGCTTGACCTGCAGGCCGTACACGTTTCGCAGCCCGGCCAGGCAGTACGGCCGCGTCGGGCATTCCGTAGGCCCGCCGAGTATGAGCGGAGGGGTTACGGCGGCGAGGTCGGTAAGGGTGCGCAGGTGCAGGCGGGCGGCGGTGGCGGTGGTGACGGCGAAGCCGTTCTGGTCCGATGCCGCGGCGGGCTGCAGCGCCACCAGCCGCCACGGCGCGAGGGCGCGGCGCAGCGCAGTGAGGACGTCGCGCGGCTCGGTCCATTCGACCGGCGCGGACGGCTCGATGCTGGCAAGTGCGGAGCCGAGGTACTCCGGCACGACGTCTGCCAGACCCTGCCTCAGTGCGGGCTGCACCAGCTCGCGCGGCCCAAGGTCGAAGGCGCGGCGTACGGGCACGCCATCGTGCTCGAGCGCCTGCGCGTAGATCTCGGCGAGCAGCTCGCTCTCGGGGAAGTTGAACGAGACGACCACGACCGCATCGGACGGCGCGCTATTAGCTGGACTCGCGCTGCGGCCGCCGTGCGCGCACGCCGTCAGCAGGGCGCCCAGCACGGCCAGCGTCGCGACGAGCCGCGCTCGCCGTATCGTCAAGCGCCTCGCGTCCACCTTGTACCCCCTGCCCAGCGTGCGACCGAGGCATGGTCATGCGCAAGGTAAGCGATGCGCGGGCATCCACTGTCGTGCCGCAGCCGATCGCCCCGGTCGTCGCCTCTCCCGCGGCCGGGCGCCGGCGCCGGCCATCGGGCGAGCCACCGCCCCTGCCGCGGCACATCGCACCGAGCACGCCGTGGTACGTCGCAGCGCTACTGGCCGTGGCTTTCCTGGAGGTCGCCCTGGCGGTCCGCCCGTCGCGCGAAGCCTTGACCAGGGTCGACGACGCAGCGCTACAAGCTCTCGCGCGGCTGCGTAGTGACTGGCTCGTCTCGCTCATGCGCGGCGTGGATCATCTCGGCCTGCCGATCGTGGTCAGCGTGCTGGGGTGGGCCACCATCGCCGTTTTGCTCCTCGCGCGACATTTGCGCCGGCTGATCGTCTACCTGGCCGTTGTGCTCTCAGCCGTGCTGGCAGTCAGCTCGCTTGCTTTGTGGCAGCAACGGATGCGGCCGGCCGGCATCCGCATCGTCGGCGACTGGACGGGATACTCGCACCCGTCCGCTCCAGTGGCCACATTGGCCGCCGTCGGCATCGGCGCGCTGTATGCGACGCTGCCGCGCGGGAGATGGCGCAACTACGGTAAGTGGGTCGTCGGTGCCGCGGTCGGTTCGCTGTGCGCCGCCCGGCTGTTGCTCGGGGTCGACCACCCGACCGACCTGCTCGCCGCGGTCGGTATCGGCTGGGCGCTACCGGTCGTCGCGTTCCGCCTGCTGACCCCGGACGACGTGTTCCCCGTCAGCTACCGCCGTACCCAGCGCGCCCATCTCGACGTCGGCGGCGAACGCGGTGCAGCGATCGTGCGAGCGCTCGACCAGCAACTCGGGATCCACGTACTGAGCGCCGAGCCGTTCGGCCTTGCCGGATCGGCAGGTTCAACACCGCTGCGCCTGCGGACGCAAGCGGCGGACGGTCGCGAGACAACCTTGTTCGCCAAGCTGTACGCGACCAACCACCTGCGCGCGGATCGGTCGTACAAGTTGTCCCGGATGGTGCTCTACGGCCGGCTCGAGGACGAGAAGCCGTTCTCGACCGTGCGACGGCTTGTCGAGTACGAGGACCACATGCTCCGACTGCTGCGCGACGCAGGGTTGCCGACGCCGCAGCCGTACGGCCTGGTCGAGATCACACCGGAGCGGGAGTACCTGATCGTCATGGAGTTCTACGACGACGCGCGCGAGGCGGGCACCGAGCCGCTCACCGAGCGCGAGATCGACGAGGGGCTCGCCATCGTGCGCCGGCTGTGGCAGGTCGGAGTTGCGCATCGCGACATCAAGCCGTCCAACCTGCTCGTGCGAGACGGGAAGGTCATGCTCATCGACGTCGCATTCGCGACGGTGCGCCCGACGCCGTGGCGGCAAGCCGTCGACCTGGCGAACATGATGCTGACCCTTGCGCTCGTCAGCACCGCCGACGTCGTCTACGAGCGTGCGGTCCGGGTCTTCGCGCCTGACGACCTGGCTGAGGCGTTCGCCGCGAGCCGAAGCGTCACGATCCCTACCCAGCTACGGGCACGGCTGCGGGCTGACGGGCGCGACCTCGTCGCTCAATTCCGTGCCCTGGCGCCCCCGCGGCCTGTGGTGCCGATCCAGTTCTGGACGATGCCTCGGGTCGGCGTGACAGCAGGTGTGCTGCTCGCGGTGGCGCTCGCAGTGTTCGCTCTCTATCTCTACGCCAGCTTGGCTGGATTCCTATGAGCGGCTCGATGGGCCAGATGCTGCTCAGTCGCCGCGGCGTGCCTAGCCATGCTCGCCGCACTGAGCGCCTGCAGTGTCACGACTGTAACCGAACTTCCGCGGTGCGGGTCGGTCGAACAGGTAGCACTCATCGCCCAGTCGGTGCCCTCGAGCGCGTACGTCCCATGTATCAGCGCTCCGCAGCCGGGTTGGAGCAGCACGGACCTGAAGGTCCACAACGGGCATACTCGCTTTGCGCTGCGCTCCGACCGCAGCCCCGACCACCCCGTCAAAGTCGAACTGGCCGCCGCCTGCCCGGTCAGCGCAGCTACGCCGATTGCCCCACGGACGCCGGGCGGGCGGACCTACCTGCACCTGGGTGGGATCGATCCGCGTTACACCGGATCGATGTACGACGTCTTCCCGGGAGGATGCGTGAGCTACCAGTTCGACTTCCAGCGCGGCCCGCACATCGCGCTCATGGCGCAGCTGGCATCCATGGTCGGGTTCGTGGCCCGCCAGCAGTTGCGACTCGACGTGCAACGGCGCCTCGGCGTTCGGCTCGACCCGTGAACGGGCGTCGCCGGCCGGTGAAACGTTCCGTCGTGGGTCGCTTGACCGACCCGGACGTGCGTCTCGTCGTCGGGCTGGCGGGGGTGGCGTTGTCCGGGCTGGCCGTACACGACCACAGCATCGGGCGCCGCGAAGCCGCCGCGTTCCGGGCTGTGAACAACCTGCCGGACGCATTGTTCCCGCCCGCCTGGCTGCTGATGCAGGCAGGGACACTGGCCGCCGGACCAGTGGCGGGCGTGGCTGCCCTGGCCGCCGGCCGTCCGCGGTTGGCCGTCCGGCTGGCCCTCGGCGGCGTCGGGAGCTGGGCCCTGTCGAAGGTGGTCAAGCGCGTCTATCGCCGGCCCAGGCCGAGCTCGCTCGTCGAGGGCGCGCGGTGCCGGGGGAAGGAGGCCGCCGGGCTGGGATACGTTTCCGGGCACGCGGGCGTGGCCGTTGCGCTTGGCGTCGCCGCGTTCGGCGAGCTTGGCCCCGCAGCTCGGCTAGGCACGCTCGTTGTGGTCCCGACGGTCGGGCTGTGCCGCATCTACGTCGGAGCCCACTTGCCCCTCGATGTCGTCGGCGGCGCGGCAATGGGCCTAGCCGTCGATGCGATCGTGATGCGAGCTCTGCGGCGAACCTCCTGAGCCCGATCCACCGTGCAGTCGCGATCGTCGCCGTGACGGCCCGGTTCCGCCGGGCGGTGATGCTGAAACGCGTGCCAGCATTCTCGTTCTACGACCCACCGCCTTGCCATCGGTGTCGTCGAATGTTGAGCGAAGGAGTGTCCAGACGCACCCCAATTACCGCGTGGTCGAGCCGCCCGCCCGCCCGCGCCGACCGAAGCGTGCTGGGGTGAACGGCGCGAGCAGGGGGTCGACCCCGCCGTCGATCATTTCGGCGATCGCCTTCGCGCTGACGGGGGCGAGCGTGATCCCGAGCATCGCGTGGCCCGTGGCGAGGAACGCGTTGTCGATGCCCGGGATCGCACCGATCACGGGCAGGCCGTCGGGCACCATCGGCCGCAAGCCGGCCCAGGCGTTCTGCGGCGCGGCCCAGACGCGGAGGTACCGGCGGGCGTGATGCTCGAGTGCAGCGAGACGGCGCGGTTGGCGCCGGATGTCTGTACCCGTGAGCTCCATCATCCCGGCGAACCGTGTGCGGCCGGCCATCTCTGTGACCGCGACCTTGGCTTCCAGGAGGTAGAGCGGACGTCGCGGTTGTTGGGGCAGCGCAACGCTGAAGCTGTAGCCCTTACCAGCCTGAAGGGGTAGCCGGTAACCGAGCTTTCGGCACAGCGGAGCCGACCAGGCGCCCGCCGCGATGACGACCGCGTCTACCGGCTCGGATGAGCGGGAGGTCTGAACGGACGTCACAGCGGCACCGCGACGGGTGAAGCCGATCACCCATCGATCCCGGTGCACCGCTACCTCGCGCGCGGCCAGCCAGGATTCGAGCCCGGCGAGTAGTTGCGCAGGATCAAGATGCTGGTCGCCACTGAGATGGAAGCCCGCGACCACGTCATCGGAGAGGGCCGCGTCGGCGGACCGTGTCGTGTCGCCATCGTCGATGCGGGCCGGGACGTCGTACCCATGCTCGCGGAGGCCGCTCAGGAGCGTCAACTCCTTCTCGACGGCTGCCCTCGTCGTCCCGACGAAGTGGATGCCTTGCATTCGCAGCGTGCAATCAACTCCGGACGCGACGAGGTCGCGGAAGCTGTCCGGCGCGTTGAGCGCGAGCGCGAGCGTCGCCTCGGTCCCGTAACTGTGTGCCGTGGCGGTGCAGTTGCGAGCAAATGCGACCAGCCAGGGCAACAGCCCGAACGACGGCCTCATCCGGAACGCAGCGCCGGGCGTGACCAGGGACCGAACGCCGTACCAGGGAACTCCAGGTGCGGCGACTGGAGCCGAGAGCGCGGGAACAACCCATCCTGCATTGCCCCAGGAGGCGCCTTCAGTCGCGGGTGCACCGTCGATGACGACGACATGATGTCCTCGTTGGCGCAGCGACCAGGCCGTACACAGGCCGACGGCTCCGGCGCCGACTACTGCCACGCGGCTCATGGAAGCTGCACCTGGGGGCCGGCGGCGACAAGCGCGACACGGCGACCCACGGCGCAGCGCGTAGCCAGAGGCTTGCTCTGTACCTGCTTGGCCATGGTCGTTGCGTCATCCTGCGAGGTCTGGGCGCCGACGGTCAGCTAAAGCCTCGCTCGGTCCGCCGACGGTTGCATCGTGGCATTGCACCAACCTGGCCCCTACGCGTAGTGCATCTGGCTGACGCGACCAGTGCCGCCGCAGGGTTACGGTCGAGCGCGTGAAACTCACCGCCGTCGAGCTGCGCCGGATCTCGCTGCCGCTGGTCGCCCCGTTCCGAACGTCGTTCGGGACGGAGGTCACCAAGGAGGCCCTGCTCGTCCACGTCGCTACGCCGGAGGGCGAGGGCTGGGGCGAGTGTGTCGCCATGGACGCTCCGCTCTACTCCTCCGAGTACATCGACACCGCGCAGCACGTCCTGCGCCGGTTCATGGTCCCGAAGCTCTTCTCATACGACGAGGTGACCGCCGGCCGGGTGGCGTCGTACCTGGCTCCCTTCAAGGGCCACCCGATGGCCAAGGCCGCCCTGGAGATGGCGGTGCTGGACGCCGAGCTGCGGCAGCTGGGCCAGCCGCTCGCGACGTTCTTCGGCGCCACCCGCGACCGGGTGCCGTCTGGGGTCTCGGTCGGGATCATGGAGTCGGTGCCTCAGCTGCTCGACGTGGTCGGCGGCTATCTCGACGAGGGGTATGTCCGCATCAAGCTCAAGATCGAGCCGGGTTGGGACGTCGAGCCGGTGCGCGCGGTGCGCGAGCGGTTCGGTGACGATCTGCTGCTGCAGGTCGACGCCAACACGGCCTACACGCTTGGCGACGCGCCGCAGTTGGCCAAGCTGGACCCGTTCGACTTGCTGCTGATCGAGCAGCCGCTTCCCGAGGACGACATCCGTGGCCATGCCGAGCTGGCCCGGCGGATCCAGACCCCGGTGTGTCTCGACGAATCGGTGACGTCGGCTCGCGTGGCTGCCGACGCCATCGCGCTCGGCGCGTGCCAGATCATCAACATCAAACCGGGCCGGGTCGGCGGCTATCTCGAGGCGCGGCGCATCGCGGCCGTGGCGGCCGCCAACGGCGTGCCGGTGTGGTGCGGCGGCATGCTCGAGACCGGCATCGGCCGCGGCGCCAATGCGGCGCTCGCGGCTTGCCCCGAGTTCACGCTGCCGGGTGACGTGTCCGCGTCGGGGAGGTTCTATGCGCGCGACATCACCGCACCGTTCGTCCTCGAGGACGGACACATCCGCGTCCCCACCGGGCCCGGCCTCGGGGCCGACGTACTCACCGACGTGCTCGAGGAGTGCACGACCGCGGTGGAGAAGGTGCGGCCATAGCCAGGTCGGAGCTGGTGACCCTCGAACCGTGGGGACTGGCGGCGACCGACGCTGGATGATCGTCGACGCGTAACCGATGCTGCTCACCACCGAGGAGTCGCTAGCGCAGCTGAACGGGCTGGTCGGCGCCGGAGCGCTCGATCGCGGTAATGCTGCCGCCTAGGTAGGCGTCGACGACTTGCGGGTCGGTGCGCACGACGTCCGGCGGGCCTTCGGCGATGATATTTCCGTCGGCCATCGCGATGATGCGATCCGAGATCCCCATGATGAGCGGGATGTCGTGCTCGATGACGACGAGCGTCAGGTCGAGTTCGCGCTTGAGATCGACGAGCAGGTGCCCGAGCGCTTCGGTCTCGCGCTGGGCGACGCCGCTGGACGGCTCGTCGAGCAGCAAGCACGTAGGCTGCAGCGCCACGAGGCAGGCGATCTCGGTGATGCGGCGGGTGCCGGTCGACAGCTCCTGGATCTGCTTGTCCCGATAGCGATCCAGACCCATCGCGGAAACCAGGGCGCGCGCCTGCCGCTCCTTTGCCCGCTCGCCGAGTGTCACGCCCAGCGTTGACGTGAGGAAGCCGGTCGGCCGTACCCGCTCGAGCGCGAGCATGACCGTCTCTTTCACGGTCATCGTCGGGAACAGCGCGGCATCCTGGAACGACCGGATCAGGCCGCGCCGCGCCCGCTCCGCCGGCCCGACATTGCTGATGTCGCGACGGTCGAAGAACACCTGGCCCGTGTCCGGCCGGGTGAAGCCGCCGAGCATCTCGAAGGTCGTCGTCTTGCCTGCACCGTTCGGACCGATGAGGCCGACCGTCTCGCCGGCACGTACGACGAAGGACACGCCGCGCACGGCGTGTACGCCGCCGAAGCTCTTGCTGAAGTTGGCGGGCCTCGAGCAAGGTCGTACCCGGCGAGGGGGCCGATCGTCCCGAAGCCACCGCATCGGGCTCGCTGACGCGCAGGGCGCCGACGCTCACACCCTCCGCCGTCGCGGTGGTATCAGCTGTGTCGTCACCGGCGAACAGCGGTTCGGGGTCGATGCCATGTCGGCGGGCGATGAACTTCACGATCCAGTCACGGACGGGAGCGACGATCTGGATCAGACCGCCGGGCTTCCACAGGATGAGCAGCAGCGCACCGAACTTCGTCGCGGCCAGCCCGATATTGCCGATGTTGAGCAGCGGCAGCCCGAGCACCCAGACCGCGCCCAGGACCGGTCCGATCAGTGCGGACACGCCACCGAGCACGGTCATGACGACGACGTCGATGCTCGCGGAGGCCGGGAACGTCCCGGCGCTGATAGTGGACAGCGAGTGACCGTACGTCGCGCCGCCGATGCCCGCGATGAACCCGCCGATCAGATAACCCTGAAGCTTGACGAGACTCGCCCGCACCGCGAACGCGCGCGCGTTGTCCTCGTTGTCGCGGATGGCGACGAGCAGGCGTCGGAAGCCGCTGCGTCTGATGTTTCGCGCAAGGACCAGTGACAGGACGAACAGCACCAGCGCGAAGTAGTAGTACCACCGGCCGGTGTCGAGCGGACCGGTCAGGCCGATCGGCCGGCCGGGATCGCGACCGTCGCCGAGCATCCACGGTTGCGTGAGCAGCCAGGCGGGGGCGGCGAGCGCGAAGCCGAGCGTCGTGACCGTGAGCATGAGGCCACGTATGCGCAAGGCGGGCAGGCCGATGACGACCGAGACCAACCCTGCGCCGAGGCCGGCGAGGAACAGCGCCAGCGGGAAGTCGCCGATGCGGCTCGACACCTGGTAGGAGACGACCGCGCCGATGGCGGCGACGGCGAACTGGCCGAGCGTCAGCTGCCCACCGAGGCCGGTCAGGACACCGATCGACAGGCCGACGATCGCGAAGGCGATGATGCCGGTGAAGGTCACCGACAGGCTGTTGGTGATGAAGAGCGGCAGGATCGCGAGCACCGTGATGATCACGATGGTGACGATCGGGCCCAGCGCGCGGACCGCCCACAGATCCTGCAGCTTGTCCGGGATCGGGCGCAGACCCTGCACCGCAGCCCAACTGCCCTTCTCCTCGTCGCGGCCGCCGCGCTTGCGCTGCAGCAACAGCGTGACGAGGATGACGACGAACATCGTCACCTCGACGAGACCTGACTGCGGGTAGTTCCACAGCAGCAGCTGCTCGAGGATGCCGAGGCCGACACCGGCGGCGAGAGCTATCGGCAGGCTTTGCATCCGGCCGATGACAGCGGCGGTCATCGCCCGCAGCAGCAGCGCGGGACCGAAGCTGTCACCGCTGATGAAGCCCTGCGTCGGTGCGGTGAGGATCGCGGTGAACGCCGACAACGCACCGGCGATGGCCCAGGCGAGTGTCGACATCCGGCTGGCGAAGATGCCGGACATGCGGGCCGCTTCCGGGTTCGCGGCCGCCGCGCGGATGGCGAGACCGAACCGCGACCGCTTGAGGAACAACGCGATCGCGAGGACGAACAACGGCGACAGGATCAGCATGCCCGAGTAGGCCGGCGTCACGCGCAGCGCGCCGACGTTGAAGGCCGGCAGCCACGACGGCTGCGGATACAACGCTCCGGCGGACGCGGTGGAGTTGATGATGGCCGCGAAGATGACGAGGAACTGGCCGACGCCCAGCGTCGCGACCATGGACATGAGCCGCGGCGCGTTGCGCAGTCGTCGGACGACGCCGGTCTCGGCGGCTGCGCCGGTGGCCGCGGCCACGATCAGCGCAATCGGGAACGCGACCCAGTACGGGATGTGCCACTTCACCGCAGCGACGCCGAAGAACGCCGATCCGAACGCGCCGATCTGCCCGTGGGCGAAGTTGATGATCCGGTTGGTCCGGTAGATCAGCACGATCCCGACCGCCAGCAGGCCGTAGGTCAGGCCGATGATCGTGCCGAGCAGGATGACCGGCAACGGTGTCGATGCCTTTACGACGTCGTGCTTGTCGAGGATCGCGAACAGGATCTTCGCGAGTACGACGGCGACCGCGAAGGCCAGGATCTGAAGCAACGGCTTGCGGGCTCGCTGGAGAAGGTGACGGCGGCTCTCCGCCGATCCCTTGACGGCCTCGAGCGCATCCTTGTCCGGATCGAGCAACGCCGTCATTGCGTCGCTCCCGCGCCCTGCAGGAAGACCGCGCGCAGCAGGTCGTCGCGGGCCAACAACTCGTCGGCGCGGCCGTTGAAGCGCATCTCGCCCTTTTCCATGAAGTACGCGTGGTCAACGAGGTTGAGTGCGATGTTGACCGACTGCTCGACGAGTACGACGGCGGTGCCATCGGCGTTGATCCGCCGGACCATGTCGAGGAGCTGACCGACGATCACCGGTGCCAGGCCGAGCGACAGCTCGTCGATGAGCAGCAACCGCGGACGGAGCATCAACGCCTTGGACAGCCCGAGCATCTGCTGCTCGCCACCGGACAGTGTCGAGGCGAGGGAGTTGCGGCGCTCGTGCAGCCGCGGGAACGCCTCGAAGCACGTGTCGATCGCGCGCTCGACGGATCCGCGTTCCCTGGCCATCGTGTAGCCGTAGCTGCGCAGGTTCTCAACGACGGTCATCGGCCCGAAGACCGCGCGGCCACCGGGGATCTGCGTGATGCCCAGCCGCAGTCGGCGTTCGGCGTCGAGATAGGTGATCTCCTGGCCGCGGTAGCGCACGCTGCCCGTGGTAGGCAGGCCGATCCCGGAGATGACTTTGAGCAATGTCGACTTGCCGGCGCCGTTGACGCCGAGCAGCGCGACCATTTCGCCGTCGTCGACGGTGAAGTTCACGTCGAAGAGGACCTGCAGTTGGCCGTAGGAGAAGTCGACGCCGCGGCAAGCAAGCATCGGCAGGTGCCCGCCGCCGAGCTTGATCCGGCGGATCTCCTCGTCTTCGAGAACCTCGTCGATCATGCGGTTGAGGTCGTTCTCGATGAACTTGCCCGCGCTGGCGATGATGAGTGCGCCGAGGACTCCGGGGATGGCGATGGCGACCATCGTGCCGGCGATCCCGTACTGGTTCTCGATGCCGCCCAGCAGCAGCGCGCCGACCAGGCCGCCGATCGCGATGAAGATCCCGGCCAGCGCTTGGGCGTGCGGTCGCATGTGTGACGGGATGATCGAGAGCAACGAGATGCCGAGCATCGGTTGCAGCAGCCCGAGGAGACCACCGGCGATCCCGAAGCAGATCAGCATCGGCACGAATACCGGCATGAGCCCGCCGATCGCGATGAAGACGACCGTCCCCGTCAGGAGTAAACCGGCCGCCCGGCAGCACCCGCGCCGGCGAGGCGCGGAATTGTTTCTCGCCGCGGCTGCCGTAGACGGCCAGGGCGACGACGCCGATGGCGTAGAACAGCGCGAAGAAAAGACCGCGTTGCCCGGCGCCGAGATTCCAGCGCTGGTCGAGGAAGACCGAGATGAAGGTGCCGAGCGGCACGGTGAGGATGCCGAACACGGCGTATCCGGCGTAGACCCTCCGGTTCGTCGGGACGAGGAGGACGCGGCGGCAGATTTCCCAGAACCCGAGCGCCACGTCCCTGGCAGAGAGATCATCCGGGTCCGCCTCGCCGTGCTCATGATGCACGCCGGCCCGTAACTGCTCGGTGTCCCACTTCCCGAAGCCCGGATCGCGCAGCCCGAGGGCACAGAGCGTCATGAGGATTGACGTCAGCCCCAAGGCCAGGAAGACCCCGCGCCAGGTCAGGTCGGCAACGGAGGCGAGGACAGCCACCAACAGGGGCGCGAGGGCCTGGCCGAAGATGCCGATCGCGGTGTACGCCGACAGTGCGCGAACGCGCGCGGCCGGTGGGTAGCTGTCGACGACGAGCGGCGCATGCAGCGCGACGACCGATCCGGTGGCAAGACCGTCGAGGCAGAGGATGACGACGAGGCCGACCAGCGACGTGACGAATCCGGTGGTCAACGTGATGAAGCTCCACACCAGGCCGGTGACGATGCAGAGCATCGCTCGCCGCGTACGGGACTGGGACAGCCGTGCCATCGGCAGTGGTGCCACCGCGATCGCCAGCTGATACAGCGCGCGCGCTCCGGCGATGGCGGCGATTGGGACTGCCCAGCGTGCGGCTGATCTCCGGCGTGAGGACCGTGAACGCGTAACTCTGGTTGGTGGCAGTGATGAACAGCAGGCCCAGGGCGACGACCGGGTAGTAGCGCAGGTCGTGCTCACGAACGAGCGAGCGGAAGCTCTGCGTGTTC